>CAWGPF010000002.1:0-24482 GCA_963824395.1 uncultured Pseudomonadota bacterium
ACGCTCGCCGAGCATCTGCTCGGCGCCGATGCGCGCGTGGCGGCCGCCGGGGAGCTCGATCTTTTGCCGCGCCTGGTGCAGGCGCACCTCTCGCCCTTCCCGGCGGCCATGTCGCGACTCCCGGCCGCGAGCCTCGTGCCGCTTGCACAGCAGTACCGCGACAGCCTGGCCCGGCTCTACCCGCGCGCCAGCTGGGTGACGGATAAGCGCCCCGACAACTTCTTTTATATCGGTCTCATCAAAACGCTGTTTCCGCAGGCGCGCATCGTGCATACCATCCGCGACGCCCTGGACACGTGCCTGTCGATCTACTTCCTGCCGCTGGATCCGCGGCTCAGTTACGCCCTCGATCTGGATGACATCGGCCACTATTTCCGCCAGTACCGCCGGCTGATGGCACACTGGGAAGCTCTGTACCGCGAGGATATGTTCGACTTGAGCTACGACACCCTGGTCCGCCACCCGCGTGAGACCGCGCAGCGGCTCTTTGAGTTCTGCGGACTGCCGTGGAAGGATACCTACCTCGATTTCGCCGCGCGCCCGGCGAGCATCAAGACCGCGAGTGTCTGGCAGGTGCGCGAGGGGCTGTACCGCCGCTCCTCCGGCCGTGCCCGCCACTACGCTGCAGAACTCGCCGGCCTGGCCGCTCAGCTCGGCCAGGGGAGGCCCCCATGACTGCGCCGCCGCCCCTGCGGGCAATCTTCGCCACGCCCTTTGCTTCCCTGCCCCTGACGAGCGGCACCGGCCTGAACCCGCAGCTGGCAGCGCTGCTGCGGGCACGCGCGCAGCCCGAACAACGCGAACCCTCGACGCTCGAGAACGCACTCGCATTCCGCAGCCGCGAGGACCTCTTCGGATGGACGGATGAGCCGATGCGCCAGCTGCAGGCTGAGATGCTGGGCGCCTTGGCCGCGATCGTAAACGCGGCCAGCCTCTACCCGGAGGACCATATCGCCGCCCTGCGGCTGCAGGCGCGGGCGCGTTTCGTACTCATACGCCCGGACGGCTGCCTCGCCGGCTCAGCCGCCCACAACAGCTCCTGGTGCATGATCTACTGCGTGGCCGCGCCACGCCCCCCCGATGCCCGCTGGGACAGCGGCGCGGTGAGGCTCTACGACCTCAGGATGCGGACCGGATATGTGGATGCCGGAAATGCGATGCTTAGGCCCGCGTTCAGCGTAAATCACCACATTTGGCAGCCAACTCCGGGCTACATGACTGCTTTTCCGAGCGGAATCGGCTACGAAGTGGCACTCAACCGGACCCCGCAAGACATCATCCTGGTGATTGCACGGGCCCGGTTCGAGGCGGCAGGCCAGGAAAGCGCGCTGCCATGGTAGAGGGCCTCAGGATCAGCGCTGTCTTCGCGACCCCCCTCGCGGAGACCTTCCTGCGGCCCTGCGAGCGCCTGAACCGGGAACTGGAGGCGCTGTTTCTCGCCCGGGAGAACGACGAGAACCGCAATCCGACGCCCAGCCAGACCCCCCAGGAGGAGACGTTCGAGAGCCGCTTCAATCTCTTCCGCTGGCCGGAACCCTGCGTGCAGGAGCTGCGGGCCTTCGTACTCGACTCCATCGTTCAGACGGCGCTCCACACCTCTGATCTGCAGCCGGAAGACCTGTCGCGCCTCACCCTGCACAACCACACCTGGTTTCACGTCACCCGCTACGCCGGCTCATTCGTCGCCCACAACCACGCGCTCGCATCCTGGTCGGCGGTGTACTGCGTGCGTGCCGGGGAGCAGCCCGCGGAGCACCCCGAGAGCGGCGTACTGAGGTTCCTCGATACCCGGGTCGGGGCGGATGCCTACCTCGATCCTGCCAACCGCAGGCTGAAATCCGCCTTTGCGGTCGGCCCGCTCAACGCACGGCTCGAGGCAGGACAGCTGCTGGTTTTTCCCGCTTATCTCTATCACGAGGTCGCGCCCTTCTACGGTCGTGACACCCGTATCACGGTGGCCACCAACTGCTGGTTCGTCTAGACGCCGTTCCCCGGCCGGGACCCCTCGGCCTCGGACTCTCCAGTTTGTTGCCTGGCTACAACATCAGCCCTTCCCCGGTCTTTCCCGCTCTTTAAAGGCCAGTTCGAGCGCAGTTTCGGCCGCAGAGGCGGGTTGGCAACACAAAGGTGCCGTGCTTAAATGCGGCCCCAAGTCCTCCGAGCACCCAGGGAAGGTTCCGCGCGAGCGGATGGGTGACGGGGTCTAGAAGATAAATTCAATTAGCGAATTCATCCAGAGGAAACAAAACATGGCTAATAGTCGCAGCTTGCAACGAGCGGTGCGCCTGGCGTTGGCCTCGGCGACCGCCGCTGCCGGCGTTTCGGCGTTGTACGCTCAGGAGGCGCCAGCGCCCGCCGGTGCCGCAGCGCCTGTCGAGGAGGTGGTCGTAACCGGATCGCGCCTGTCGACGCCCCAAGAGGCATCGATCAGCCCGATCACCACGGTCACCGCCACCGACCTGCAGGCCACCGGTCTCACCCGCGTCGAGGACGTTCTTAACAACCTGCCGATGGTATTCGCGGGTATGAACTCGACGACCTCCAACGGCGGTGACGGTACAGCGACGGTCGACCTGCGTGGCTTAGGTCCGCAGCGCACCCTGGTGCTGGTGAACGGCCGACGTCTGGGTCCCGGAATCGGCGACGGCCGTAACTATTCCGACATCAATCAGGTCCCGGCCGCGCTCGTTGATCGTATCGACATCCTCACCGGCGGTGCTTCGTCGGTGTACGGCGCCGATGCGGTCGCGGGCGTCGTGAACTTCGTCCTCAACACTCACTTTGAGGGTGTGAAGGTCGATGCCGGCTACAACTTCTACCAGCACGACAACAACGACACGTACGCGCGCGGTCTCGTCGCTGCGGCGGGCGATCCGCTGCCCGACAGCAGCGTCAACACCGGCTTCGGCAAGAACGTGTCGGTCATCATCGGTTCGAACTTTGCCGACAACAAGGGCAACGCGACGGCCTATGCGACCTTCGATGTCCTCGCCCCGGTGCTGCAGGCCAAGTATGACTATTCGGCCTGTACGCTGAACCCCGATGGTGCCGGTGGCCGCCGCTGCGGCGGCTCGGTCATTTCCAAGGGCGGCTACTTCTCCGCCTACGGCAACAGCGGCACGTCGCTGTTCGTCAATACCGTGGACCAGAAGACCGGTCAGTTCCGTCCCTTCACTGGTGCTGATGAGTACAACTACGGCCCGCTGAACTTCTACCAGGTACCGCAGACCCGCTGGACGGCCGGCAGCTTCGTAAACTACGACGTTAACTCGCACGTCAACGTGTACGGCGAGTTGATGGCGACGCGCACCACGGTCGAGACGCAGGTGGCCCCGGGTGGCTACTTCGGCGAAACCGGTTCGCATTTCATCCCCTGCGCGAACCCGCTGCTGAATGCTTCCGAATCTGCAGCGATCTGCTCACCCACCAACCAGGCGGCGCAGGGCAATCCGACCGAGACCCTGCCGAACGGCACCGTACTCAACGGACTGAACGTCTACACCTACCGTCGTAACGTTGAGGGCGGCGGACGTCAGCAGGCGTTCGCGAACGATGCCATCCGGACCTTGTTGGGCGTGAAGGGTGACTTCCTGGATGCCTGGACGTACGACGTCTATGCCCAGCACAGCACGGTTGATGGCACCTCGGTCCAGAATAACTACCTGTCGAACATCCTGATCCCGAACTCACTGAACGTCATCACCGGGCCGGCGCTGCTGCCTAACGGCCAGCCGAACCCCCAGGCCGGGAAGCCGGAGTGTACGGTCACCTACACCGGCGCCGACGCCAAGTGCGTACCGTGGAACATCTGGACCCCCGGTGGTGTCACGCCTGCGGCCCTGTCTTACCTGGCGATACCGCTGCTCATCAACTACACGACGACGGAAGAAGTCGTGGACGGTTCGATCACCGGCGACCTCGGCAAGTACGGCCTCAAGCTGCCGATCGCGGACTCGGGTCTGCAGGTCAACGTCGGCGCGGAATACCGCTCCGAGAAGTCGGCCTTCAACCCCGACTACGAGGAGCAGATCGGTGCCGCCGCCGGCGCCGGTGGTCCCACACCTCCGGTCACCGGTGGTTTCCACGTGGGGGAGGCCTTCACGGAACTGCGCCTGCCGCTGGCTGACCACATCGCCTTTGCCGACAAGCTGGACCTGGAAGCCGGTTACCGCTACTCCGACTACAACCTCAGCTTCGGTTCCACCAACACCTACAAGCTGGGTATCAACTGGTCGCCGGTGCAGGATCTCATCGTCCGCGGCAGCTACCAGCGTGCAGTCCGTGCCCCGAACGTCAGCGAGCTCTACGCTCCGCAGGCAATCGGCCTGGACTTCACGGCAGACCCGTGCGCGGGCGCGGCGGTCGGTGGCAAGGTCAACGGCTTCACGGCCGCGCAGTGCGCGCTCACCGGCGTCAAGCCGAATCAGTTCGGTCACATCAACCCCAACCCATCGCAGCAGTACAACGGTCTGCTCGGTGGCAACCCGGGACTGCAGCCCGAGGTGTCGGATACCGAGTCGGTCGGTATCACCGTCAAGCCGCGCATGCTGCCGAACTTCACGGCGTCTGCGGATTACTACGACATCCGTATCGTGGGCGACATCGCCTCGGTCGGTGGCGGCGTCATCCTGCAGCAGTGCCTCACCGGCGGCTCATCGCTCTACTGCGACCTGATCCACCGCAATGCCACAGGCTCTCTGTGGAATTCGGAGTCTGGCTACGTCCAGGACACGACCATCAACGTGGGTTCGACCCGCACCAAGGGCGTGGACGTCAAGGCCAACTACCGCATCCCGATGCAGAGACTCGGCTCGCTGGCCTTCGCACTGGAGGGCACCCGGGTCATCGAGCTGCTGACCCAGCCGCTGACCGGCGGACCGAACTATGACTGCGTCGGCTACGAAGGTCAGACCTGCGGCGCGGGTCAGCCCAAGTGGCGGCATGTGCTGAACACGACGTGGACAACGCCGTGGGATGGCATGGACGTCACGCTGCGGTGGCGCTACATCGGGGCCGTGGCTTCGGATACGACGAGCCCGAACCCGATCCTCAACAAGCAGCTGACTCCGCCCCCGGGCGCGGCGATTGCGGCATACAACTACATCGATCTGGAGACCTCCTTCGCGATCACGAAGATCGTGCGTCTGCAGCTCGGTGTGAACAACATCGCCGACAAGACACCGCCGCTCATCACGGGTGCGGACTGCGCAGCCGTGTCCGGCACCCCGGGCGTGCCCTGCAACGGCAACACCTGGCCGGGGACCTACGACGCACTGGGGCGCTATCTCTTCGCCCACGTGACGGCGCAGTTCTAACGCCAAGTCAAAGGTCACGAGACCTTACTAACGGCGGGCCTTCGGCCCGCCGTTTTTTTTGGAGGTCTGTCCCGCGGCGGGCGGTCCTGCCGCACCCCGGGGGAGCGCTCAGTGCAGGCGGTGGACGCGGTGGGTGCGCTTGGAGGGCGTCGTCATCTGGAAGGATCCGAGAGCCGCGCGACGGATAGTCACTACATCCCCCGCCGCGAGCAGCGGATCGGAGTCGACGAGCTCCCAGAGCTGACCGCCTTCGAGCGTAACCGTAGCGCGGCCCGAGGGACTGGTGCTGACTGAGACCACGGTGCCCGTGATCGTGGAGGCAGCAGGAGGCGGGGTTGGATGTTCGGCCTGGTACAGACCGAAGGACTGAGGGTTGGCTGCCGCCGGGGCGGCCGCAGCGGGCGCAGCGACAGCGGCCGCGCTGGCGGCGGGCGCCGCGGGTACCGGCGGCGCATGGGGCGCGGCCGGCCGGCCGGCTGCCCGGTCATAGCAGCTCAGGCGTTGCGTTGGATCCTCGATCGAAGCACAGGCCGCGGCCGAACCGGGGGTTTGGGCGGACGCCGGTATCAGGGTGAACGTAGCAAGACCTGCCAGCGGCAGTGCCGCGAGGAAACGGATTGATCGGCTCACAGCGCGCTGTCTCCGCTCAGACGGTAATAGGAAGCGACTGTCTCGACCGTTGCGCGTACCAGATCGCGTTCAGCCGAGCTCAGCAGAGGATTCCAGATATCGAAGATGAGTATCGCGCGGGGCACTTCGGAGCGGTTCCACGCTTCGTGCTCGATGGTGTCATCGAACACCCACGCCTTGCCTGCCACCCACTCGCGCACCTCGCCGCCGACGCGAAATCCGCACTCGGGTGGCACGATCAGGGGCAGATGCACCGTGAGACGGGTATTGGTGACGCCGGTGTGCGCGGGAATGTGGGTCTTCGCGTCCAGGATCGAGAAGAACGCGGTCGGGCCGCGGCCGGCGACGTCGCACTGCGGGGCGCCCCTCAGCACCTCCACGGTGCGCGGGCAACGCGCCATATGCGCGTCCTGCGGTGCGCCCTGATTCCACAGGAAGTACGCACTCCAGCGCCGCGACTTATTGAGCTCCTGCCACTGATTGAGGGGCACACCGTCCGGGTAGGACACGTAGGGCACGAGCCCCCCGCGGTCGGAGATGAGCGTCGCGGTAAGCTCAGCGCTGATCTCCTGGCTCGCCGCCTCAATGGCATCCAGCCACGGAAAGTCGGCGCGGTCGAAAAATTCTATGGCCGGCAGCTCGGGAAAATAGAGGAAGGTCGGCTCGGCCGTGAAGCGCCGGCGCTGGCCGGTGAGCAGTCGCAGGCACTTGTCTACGCGGCGGTAGGATGCGGAGCCGTGCTCAGCGCGGATCCCGGCCAGGCGTTGCTCGAGGAGCTGCGCAAGTTCCGCATCGTCCTTACGCACCGCTTCGCGCGCGTGCGCGAGCGCCGCCTCGACGGTCGCAGGCGGCGTGGCTCCTGCCGGGATGGTCGCCAGTGCGTTACGGAAGGTACGGGCGCCGTTGCGCGGATCGCCGAGATTCTCGAGCAGCACCCCTTTTTGCAGCAGCGACTGCAGGTGGCGCGGATCAAGTGTCAGCGCGCGCTCGATCGCCTCCATCTCCTCGTCCGTGCTACCGACCTCGTGCAGCGCGACGGCGAGATTGGACCACAGCGACGGATGCCCGGGATCCGCCTGAGTCGCGCGCCCGAAGAGCTCGCGCGCCTTACCGGCATCGCCCTGCTGCATGACCCGAAGGCCGAGCTCGTTCAGCACCGCCGGATGATTCGGGGCAAGCTGCGCGGCCTGCGTCAGCAGCTGATCGGCTTCACCGCCGCGCCCGGCGGCACCTGCGGCCTTGGAGGCCTGCAGCAGGCGTAGCACCGTTGCGTTGTCCGCGGCTGCGGCGTTGACCTTACTCAATCGATTCCCCTATGGTCCGTGCTTTGCATCGCGCGGATTCTAGCGCGGGGCGATTCACTTGGGAGAATGTGTTGGCCTTTCAGGGCGCGGCGGTCGACTTAAGGCTCATGCGGGCGACCGCGCTGCTCGACAGCGATCCAGCTGCCGCGGCACGCGAGGCGGCTGCGATCCTGGCCGAACAACCGGACAATATCTCGGCGGCACTGCTGCTCGGCGCCGCGCGGCGCGGCTGCGGTGACGCGGAAGCGGCGGCCGAGGCATTTGGCACGCTCGCGCACCTGCATCCGCACTCTGCGGTCATCCAACTTGAATACGGCTGCGCGCTGGCCGCGCAGGGCCGGGACGGCGCGGCGCGCGCAACGCTCGAGGAGGCTGTGCGCCTGGAGCCCAAGCTGGCGCAGGGCTGGCAACAACTCGCCGCGCTTTATGCACGCGCGGGCGATGCAGCCGGCTGCGACCGCGCTTACGCACGCTACCGCAACCTCACGCGGCCAGATCAGGAACTCAATGAAGCTGAGGGACTGCTCTACAACCGTCGCCTGAGCACCGCGGAGGCACTCTTGCGGCGGCGGCTCGAGCGCACGCCGCACGATCCGGTGGCGCTGCGGCTGCTCGCACAGTGCGCAACGCTGCGCGAGGACTACGGCGAGGCTGAAGAGTTGCTCGAGGAGTGCCTGCGCCTTGCGCCCGGTGACAGTGCGGCCCGACTCGAGCTCGCGCGTGTCTACAGCGAACAGCAGAAGGCGGAGGCCATGCTGCCACTGCTCGAACGTCTGCTGGTGCTGGAGCCTGAAAGCCTCACCTACCGCACGCTGCAATCGATCGCCTTCAACCTGCTCGGTCGCAGCGAGCAGTCCCTCGCCGTGCTCAAAGATGTGCTCAAGGACTTCCCGCGGGACGAGCGCGTGTGGACCTTCTATGGCCATGCGCTACGTGCAGCCGGGCGCAGCGCCGAAGCGATCCAAGCCTACCGCCGCAGCGCGGAACTTGCGCCGCAGTTTGCCGAGAGCTGGTTCAGCCTCGCCAACCTTAAGACCTTCCGCTTCAGTGAAGCGGAACTCGCCGCTCTACAAGCGCTGGCAGTACGGCCCGAGGCACGCGACGAAGAGCGCATCATGTTCGAGTTCGCACTTGGCAAGGCGCGTGAGGATGAGGGCGCCTTCGCCGACTCCTTCGCTCACTACGAGCGCGGCAACGCGCTGCGCCGCGCCGTCATCGCCTTCGATATCGGGGATACGGAACGCTTCGTGGAGCGCACTATCCGCCTTTACACGCCGGAATTTCTGGCCGCGCGTAGCCATGCGGGCTCACCGGCCACCGACCCCATCTTCGTCGTCGGCCTGCCGCGCTCCGGCTCGACTCTGATCGAGCAGATACTCGCCAGCCACTCCGAGGTTGAGGGGACGCGAGAACTGCCTTATGTGCTGAGCATCGCCCGTGAGTTCGGGGCGCTCGAGACCCCCGGCAGCGAGCGCCCCTATCCGCAGTCGCTGTCGAAGCTCGACGCGCTGCAGCTGCGCGCACTGGGTGAGCGATACCTGGAGAAGGCGGCCGTGCACCGGCCGCTCGGCCGGCCCCATTTCATCGACAAGATGCCGAGCAACTGGATGCATATCGGTCTCATCCAGCTGATGCTGCCCCAGGCGCGCATCATCGATGCGCGCCGCGCCGCCCTCGCCTGCTGCGTCGCTAATTTCAAGCAGCACTTCCAGCAGGGCATGTGGTTCAGCTACAGCCTCGGGGATCTGGGCCGCTTCTACCGCGCGTACGTGCAACTGATGTCGCACTTCGACGCGGTGCTGCCCGGACGAGTGTATCGCGTCCAGTACGAGAACCTGGTGGGGGATCTGGAGGGGGAGGTGCGGCGGCTTCTCGAGTACTGCGGCCTGCCGTTCGAGGAGCAGTGCCTGCGCTTTTACGAAACACGCCGCGTCGTGCAAACGGTGAGTTCCGAGCAGGTGCGGCGCCCCATCTACCAGGAAGGCCTCGAGCAGTGGCGCAACTTCGAGCCCTGGCTCGGCCCTCTGCAGGAGGCGCTGGGAGAGCTTGCGGCGCAGTGAGGCGGCCGGCGGCGCGCCGTCGAGCGTGCTCAGCGTTGCGTTCGAGGGGCCGCTCGCGCCGCGCAGTCGCGCACTCACGGCCTGCGCCTGGGTTAACACCCGCAGCAGATTCGCGCCCGCAAGCTTGGCGAGGTCAGTGTCGCTCCAGCCGCGCTGCGCAAGCTCTGCCAGGAGCGCCGGGAACTTGTCGACCCCCTCGAGTCCCTCAGGCCCTGCCGGGATGCCATCGAAGTCCGAGCCGAGGCCGACATGATCCGCGCCGGCCACGATGCGGATGTGCTCGATGTGATCGGCCACGTCCTTGAGCGTAGCGGGCGGCGCCGGGTGCTCGGCCTGCCAGCGCTCCAGCGCCGCGGCGATGCGCTCGGGTTGCCCGATGTAGAGACCCCCGAAGGGCGGACTGTTGAGGCGTGCCTGCTCGGCAGCGAATTCGGCACTCCAGCGCCGCCGCGCCTCGGAGACGTAGTCGGGCAGGAAATTAACCATCACGACACCGCCGTTGGCTGCGACCAGCCTGAGCACCGCGTCGCTCACATCGCGCGGATGATCTACCAGCGCGCGCGCCGAGGAGTGCGAGAAGATGACCGGCGCCGCCGTCACCCGCAACGCCGCGCGCATGGTCTCCTCGGAGACGTGCGACAGGTCGACCAGCATGCCGAGGCGGTTCATCTCGCGCACTACCGCCTCACCGAAGGGTGTGAGCCCATGGTGCGCCGGGGCATCGGTGGCGGAATCCGCCCAGGCGGTGTTGGAGGAGTGGGTGAGCGTCATGTAGCGCGCGCCGAGGTCGTAGTAGGCGCGCAGCACCGCGAGCGAGTCATTGATCTGGTGGCCACCCTCCACGCCGATCAGGCAGGCGATGCGATGCGCGCGATGCTCGCGCAGGATGTCGGCCGCGTCGTAGGCCATCGCCAGGTCCTTCGGGTAGCGCGCGCACATCGCCTTGACGAGCTCGATCTGCTCGAGCGTCGCCTGCACGGCCGCCGCGCCCTTAATGGCCGGGTCAACGAACACCGACCAGAACTGCGCCCCCACCCGTCCGGCGCGCAGCCGCGGGATGTCGGTCATGAGCGGCGGCTCACCCGGCGGCGTGGGCAGGGCGAGCGTGGAGGAGCTCAGATCGATGCGCGTGAGATCGCCCGCGAAACGCGCCCGGATCTCCCAGGGCAGGTCGTTATGCCCGTCGATGAGCGGCGTCTGCGCGAGGATGCGCTCGATGCGCGCGCCGTCCGTCGGCGCGGCCGCCGCCACCGCGCCCGCGAGCAGCAGCGCCGCGAGCCCTGAGCCGATGCGAAAGGCACGCCGCACTTAGGGCTGCGCCTGCGCCGGAGCACACGAGCGCGTCCAGTCCTGCGGGCGGGCGCCGGGGTTGTGCCAGTTGCACGGCCCCTTGATCAGATCATCCGCCGCGCGCGGCCCCCAGCTGCCGGGCAGGTATTCGAGCACCGGCGTAGGCAGATTCAGCAGCGGATCGACGATCTTCCAGGCGGCCTCGACCTCATCCTCGCGCGCGAAGTGTGCGGTATCACCGATGAGCGCCGCGCCGATGAGCACCTCGTAGGCATCCATGTCGTCCCCCTGCTGCTGGGCAGCGTAGAGCTCCACGTCACGGCCCGTCATCACAGGACCTGGCTTCTTGACGTGGGCGTTGAGCGCGATGGCCACGTCGGGACCTACGCGAAAGCGCACGTGATTGGGCTGCTCGGGCGCCTGATCCCCGAACACGTTGGCTGGGGGCGGTTTCAATTCCACCACGACCTCCGTGGCCGTCACCGGCAGGCGCTTGCCGGCGCGCAGGTAGAACGGCACTCCGCTCCAGCGCCAGGAGTCGATGTGCAGGACCAGCGCCGCGTAGGTCTCGACATTGGAGTCGCGCGCGACACCTGGCTCCTCGCGGTAGCCCTTGAACTGGCCACGTACCAGTTCCGCCGGGTTTCCCGGCCGTACCGCCCTCAGGATCTTGACCTTCTCATCCCGTACCGCCTCGCCGGCGGCGGTGACCGGCGGCTCCATGGTGAGCAGCGCCATGATCTGCAGCAGGTGGTTCTGCACCACGTCGCGGATGGCCCCGGTTTCCTCGTAGAACTTGCCGCGGCCGCCGACGCCGAGGGTCTCGGCCATCGTGATCTGCACGTTCGCGACGAAGTTGCGGTTCCACACCGGCTCGAGAAAGGAGTTAGCGAAGCGGAAGAACAGCAGGTTCTGCACCGCCTCCTTGCCGAGGTAGTGGTCGATGCGAAAAATGCTGCTCTCGGGAAAGTGCTCGTGCAGCGTGCGGTTCAGCGCGCACGCCGACGCGAGATCGCGCCCGAAGGGCTTCTCCACGACGATGCGCGCGCCCTTCCCCTGGGTTGCGCTCAGGTGCTGGATCACCACCGGGAACATGCTGGGCGGGATCGCCAGGTAATTGAGCGGGCGCTGCGCCTCGCCTAAGGTCTGGTGCAGCGACTCGAACGTGGCGCGGTTGTTGTAGTCACCATCCACGTAACGCAGCAGCGCGAGCAACCGGGCCACCACGGCCTCATCGGCGGACGGCACGAACTCCTTGATGCTGTCGCGCATGCGCTGCGCCAGCTGCTCGAGTTTCCAGCCCTGGCGCGCCACGCCGATCACGGGCACGTTCAGATGATTGCGCCGCACCAGCTGGTAAAGCGCCGGGATGATCTTGCGGTAGCACAGGTCCCCGGTCGCTCCGAACAGCACCAGGGCATCACAGTCACGGCGTTCCATTTAAGCTTGCCTCCCGGTCCATGGCAGGCCCTCAGGCCGACTGTTCCACGTGGCCGCCGAACCCTAAGCGCATGGCAGAGAGCACCTTGTTGGCGAACTCGGCCTGGCCGCGCGACTCGAAGCGTGAGTAGAGCGCCGCGCTCAGCACGTACGCCGGCACGCCCACCTCGATGGCCGCCTGCACCGTCCAGCGGCCCTCGCCCGAGTCGGCCACCCGGCCGGCGAAGCCCTCAAGCTGCCCGTCCTTGGCGAGGGCCGCGGCGGTCAGATCGAGCAGGCGCGAGGCGATGATGCTGCCGTGGCGCCACACCTCGCTGATCGCGGCGATGTTGAGGTCGTACTGGAAGTAACGCGGCTCGGACAGGGGCGCGGTCTCGGCATCTACCGTCGTGCTCTTGTTGCCGGCATTGGCGTGGTGCAGGACGTTCAGGCCCTCCGCGTAGGCGGCCATCAGGCCGTACTCGATGCCGTTGTGGACCATCTTCACGAAGTGCCCGGCGCCGGAGGGCCCGCAATGCAGGTAACCGAGCGCTGCGGCCGCGCTGCTCGCGGCGCGCCCCGGTGCCGGCGCCGCGGGCAGCCGCCCGCCGGGGGCGAGCGTTGCGAATACCGGCTCCAGCAGCGCCGCGGCGCTCTCGTCCCCGCCGATCATGAGGCAGTAGCCCTGCTCGAAGCCGAGCACGCCGCCGCTCGTGCCCACGTCGAGGTAGTGGATCCCGGCGCCCTTCAGCGCCTCGGCGCGGCGGATGTCGTCGTGGTAGTTGGAGTTACCGCCATCAATCAGCACGTCGCCGGCCTCAAGCGCCGGGCGCAGCTGCTCGATCACCTTGTCGACGATGGCCGCCGGCACCATGATCCATACCGCGCGCGGTGGCTTGAGCGCTTTCATGAGCTCCGCCACTGAGCCGACTCCGCGGCCGCCGAAGCCTGCGACCGCGGCGACGGCCTCGGGCTTGGGGTCGTAGGCCACGCACTCGTGGCCGCCCTGCACCAGCCGCCGCACCATGTTGGCTCCCATGCGCCCAAGTCCGATCATCCCGATCTGCATTGCCTGACTCCTTAACTTCAGGAAAGCCCGTCGAGGGCGGCGCGCCTGCCCTAGTTGGGTACGCGCCGGATCTGCGCACCGAGCTGCGCCAGCTTTTCCTCGATGGCCTCATAGCCACGGTCGATATGATAGATGCGCTCGACGTCGGTGCGCCCTTCCGCGATCAGGCCGGCAAGCACCAGACTCGCACTGGCGCGCAGATCGGTCGCCATCACCGGCGCTGCCGTCAGCTTGTCCACACCGTGGATGATGGCGGTGTTGCCCTCCAGACGGATCTCGGCACCCAGCCGGCGCATCTCCAGCATGTGCATGAAGCGATTCTCGAAGATTGTCTCGGTGATGGTGCCGACGCCCGCGGCCACCGTATTGAGCGCGGCGAACTGCGCCTGCATGTCCGTCGGGAACGCAGGATAGGGCGCGGTGCGCACATCCACCGCCTTCAGTGCCCGGCCGCGCATGTCGACCTCGATCCAATTGTCGCCGATCCCGACCTTGGCGCCCGCCTCCTGAAGCTTGGCGATGACCGCGTCCAGGTGATCAGGCCGGGTGCTCTTGATGCGCACGTGCCCGCGCGTGATGGCGCCGGCGACCAGGTAGGTGCCGCTCTCGATGCGGTCCGGCAGCACCTCGTAGGTCGTGCCGCGCAGGCGTTTGACGCCCTGGACGGTGATCTTGTCGGTGCCTGCGCCGTGGATCTTGGCGCCCATGGCGATCAGGAAGTTGGCGAGATCCACCACTTCTGGCTCGCGCGCGGCGTTCTCGATGACGGTTTCACCATCGGCAAGTGTTGCCGCCATCATGAGGTTCTCGGTCCCGGTCACGGTGACCGTATCGAGCACCAGGCGTGCGCCCTTCAGGCGCGCGGCGCGCGCGCGGATGTAACCACCCTCGATGGTGATGTCCGCGCCCATGGCCTGCAAACCCGCCACGTGGATGTTCACGGGGCGCGCGCCGATAGCGCAGCCGCCCGGCAGCGACACGTCGGCGCGCCCGTAGCGGGCCACGAGCGGCCCGAGCACGAGGATCGAGGCGCGCATGGTCTTCACCAGATCGTAGGGCGCGAAGCACTCCTTCACCGTGCTGCCGTCGACCTCGATGCGCATGCGCTCATCGATGGTGACGGTCGCTCCCATGCGCCCGAGGAGCTCGACCGTCGTCGTAACGTCCTTCAGGTGCGGTACGTTGGCGACCACCACCGGGTCATCCGCGAGCAGCGCGCCGGCGAGGATGGGCAGGGTGGCGTTCTTGGCACCGGAGATGCGCACCTCGCCCTCGAGCGGCACGCCGCCTTGAATCTGCAGCTTGTCCATGCCGCCCTAGGCCTGCCCGGACTCTTCCGGCGTCAGGGCCTCGATCGAGAGCGCATGAATCTCGCGTCCCATGAGCTCACCGAGCGTGCGGTAAATGATCTGGTGGCGCGCAAGGCTGCGTTTGCCGGCAAACTCGCGCGCGATCACGCGCGCGGCAAAGTGGGTATTGTCCTCGGAGGCGACCTGCACCTCGGCTCCGGGGAGCCCGGCGCGGATCAGCCGCGCGACTTCTTCGGGGTTCATGGTCGCGATATTACATGGGCCGCTTGCGGGGGCGCCTATAATGAGCCGATGGATTCGCAGACCGCCACCGCTGTCGCCGGTGAGTCCTCGGACGAGCAGCTCCTGGCCTCGGCGCGGCGCGCGCTTGACATCGAGATGCATGCCGTCCGGGCACTGACCCCGCGGCTCGGCGCCGCCTTCGCGCGCGCCTGCCGCATCTGCCTGAACTGTCAGGGCCGGGTGGTCGTCACCGGCATGGGCAAGTCCGGGCACATCGCCGGCAAGATCGCCGCCACCCTCGCCAGCACCGGCACGCCGGCCTTCTTCCTGCATCCGGCCGAGGCCGGCCACGGCGACCTCGGCATGATCACGCGCACCGATGCGGTGCTGGCGCTGTCGAACTCCGGGGAGACCCCGGAACTGGTGCTGCTGCTGCCGCACCTGAAGCGCCTCGGGGTCCCGCTCATGGTGCTCAGCGGCCGGCCCGACTCGACGCTCGGGCGCGCCGCCACGGTGCTGCTCGATGTCGCCGTGGACGAGGAGGCCTGCCCGCTGAACCTTGCCCCGACCGCGAGCACCACCGCCACGCTTGCGATGGGCGATGCCCTGGCGGTCGCGGTGCTCGAGGCGCGCGGCTTCACGGAAGCGGACTTTGCGCGCTCGCATCCGGGCGGCGCCCTCGGGCGCAAGCTCCTCCTGCACGTGGAGGATCTGATGCGCACGGGCGAGGCCGTGCCGCGCAGCGCCCCGGAGGCGCCGCTCAGTGCCGGGCTGCTGGAGATGTCGCGCAAGGGCCTCGGGATGACGGTCGTGGTTGATGCGGCCGACCAGGTCCTCGGCGTATTCACCGACGGTGACCTGCGCCGCGCGCTCGACCGCCAGATCGACGTGCACGCCACCGACATGCGCACGGTCATGACCGCGCAGGCGCGCAGCATTGGACCGAAGGAGCTGGCCGCCGCGGCCGTGCGTCTGATGGAAGTGCATCGCATTACCGCGCTGCCGGTGATCGAGGCAGGGCGCCTGGTCGGTGCGCTCAACGTGCACGACCTCATGCGCGCCGGCGTCGTCTGAGGGACGGCCGCGCAACTTGCCGCCCCGCATGCCCCGCATCCGGCTCCTGGTGCTCGACGTCGACGGCGTGCTCACCGACGGGCGGCTGTACTACGGGCCGCGCGGCGAGGCGCTCAAGGTCTTCCACGTCCACGACGGCCTTGGCATCGAGCAGCTGCAGCGTGCCGGCATCGCGGTCGCGGTGATCTCCGGGCGCCGCTCGCCGATGGTGAGCGCGCGCTGCCGCGAGCTTGGCGTGCGGCATGTGTTCCAGGGCGTCCCCGACAAGCTCCCGGTGCTCACACGGCTGCTGCGGCGCCTGGGACTGAACGCCCTCGAGTGCGCCTGCGTCGGCGATGACCTGCCGGACCTTGCGCTCATGGAGCACGTCGGGCTCTCCTTCGCGGTCGCCGACGCCCGCGCCGCGGTGCGCCGCCGGGCCGACCGTACCACGCGCGCGCGCGGCGGCCGCGGTGCCGTGCGCGAGGTATGCGAGCAGCTGCTGCGGGGTCAGCGCCGGTGACCTACCGCCTGATCGCCATCCTCGCCTTCTTTACCCTGCTGGTCGGCGTCGTCGTGCTCTCCGGCGGTGAGCGCCAGGGAGCCGCCCCGGTCGCGGTCGAGGAGGCGCCGCCGGACCCGGGCTACTCGGCCAAGAAGGCGCACCTGATCCAGACCGGCCCGGATGGCGCGCCGACCTACACGCTCGACGCCCAGGAAGTGCAGCAGCAGCCGCAGGCCGGCGTCATCGATATGCAGCAGGTCGTCATGGGGTTCAAGGATTCCTCGGGGGATCAGTGGACCGCGCGTGGCAACCACGGGCAGCTCGAGCAGAACAGCGGCATCGTGACGCTCGAGGGTGCGGTGCACGTTTCGGGCATCGTGCCGGGCACCGAGGATCCGGCCGAGATCACCACCGAGCGCGCCACCTTCGATACCAACACGCAGATCGTCGACAGCCGCGACCCGGTCAGCCTCCTCATGACCGGGCGCAAGCTCGATGCGACCGGCCTGGTGCTGAACTTGAAGGAGCGGCATCTGCAGTTAGAATCCTCGGTGCATGGCACTTATCACCCGTAATTCCCCCCGGCTGCTCGCGGTGCTCGCGTGCGCCATGGTGCCGCTGCCGCTGACGCTGGCGCAGATACCCGCCGGCATCGCCGCGGGTGCTTGCGAGCAGCCGATCAACCTGGATGCGGCCTCCTCGGAAGTCGACTACAAGACCAACACCGTGGTGTTCAAGGATGTGGTCATCTCGCAGTGTGCGATGCGTGTGGCCGCCGATCACGCGCGCGCCACCGGGCTTAACTTCGCCAACAGCCGCTGGACCTTCGACGGCAACGTGCGCATAGACGCCGACCAGAAGGGCAGCATCCGCTCGGATGCGGCGGTGGTGGAGTTCAAGGACAACCACATCGCACGCGCCACGGTGACCGGCAAGCCGGCCGAGTTCCAGCAGCAGCGCGAGGGCGTGCTCGCGCGTGGGCACGCGGACGAGATCGTCTATGACGTGAACGAGCAGACCGTGCGGCTGTCCAAGGACGCCTGGCTCTCCGACGGCCAGGGCGAGATGAAGGGACCGCTGCTCGTCTATAACATCCGTGCCCAGACCATCAAGGCCGAGAGCGTGCCGGGAGACTCCGGGCGCATCCGCATCACCATCGACCCGAACAGCAAGCCCGACGGCGTCAAGCGCCCGGCGCCATCCGGTCCCAGTTCCTCCCCGCCACCCCAGTCATGACGGTCCTCAAAGCCGCAGGCCTGGCCAAGAGCTACAAGTCGCGCCAGGTCGTGCGCAATCTGTCGCTCGAGCTCGCCAATGGCGAGGTGGTGGGACTGCTCGGCCCGAACGGGGCCGGCAAGACGACGGCGTTCTACATGATCGTGGGCCTCGTGCCCTGCGATGCGGGCCGCATTCACCTGGGCGACGAGGACGTGACGCTCCTGCCGATGCACCGCCGCGCGCAGCTCGGCCTCGGCTATCTGCCGCAGGAGGCCTCGATCTTCCGCAAGCTCTCGGTCGAGGACAACGTCATGGCCGTCCTCGAGATGCGCCCCGACATGGACCGCGCGGCGCGCGAGGAGCGCCTCGAGCAGCTCCTGGAGGAGCTGCGCATCGGCCATGTGCGCAAGAGCCTCGGCCTTGCGCTCTCCGGCGGTGAGCGCCGGCGCGCGGAAATCGCGCGGGCCCTTGCGGCCGAGCCCAGGTTCATGCTGCTGGATGAGCCCTTCGCCGGGGTCGATCCGCTCTCGGTGCTCGACATCCAGCGCATCATCCGCGAGCTGACGCAGCGCGGCATCGGCGTCCTCATTACTGACCATAATGTCCGCGAGACGCTCGGGGTGTGCGGGCGCGCTTACATCGTCAATCAGGGCACCGTGATCGCCGCCGGCACTGCGGAAGAAGTCCTTGCCAACCCCCAAGTCCGTGAGGTGTACTTGGGCGAGTCATTCAAGCTCTGAATCGTTCGGGGCGCTAAAGCCAAATACATTGTTTTTCAAGTAATTACGGAATGAAATTGGAAGGGCTGCGACCAGCCTTTCGCAAGTCACCATGCTGAAACCTTCTCTGCAGCTGAAGCTGGGTCAACAACTGACGATGACCCCGCAGCTGCAGCAAGCGATCCGGCTTCTGCAACTGCCCGCACTCGAGCTGCAGGCGCACATCCGCGAGTTGCTCGAGAGCAATGTGATGCTCGAGCCGATGGAGGAGGCCGAGGCCACCGGCACCTTCGAAGCCCTGGTCACCGCCGCCGAGCAGCCCAAGCCCAAGGAACCGGAGAGCACCGTCGAGGTGCTCGATGGCCCGTGGGACTCCCACGGCGCCGGCCCCGCCGAGAGCAGCTGGAACGCCGATGACGACGAGCGCCAGCAGGACTATGCCGATGACAGCGGCCAGTCGCTGCAGGAACACCTGCTGTGGCAGCTGGAGCTCGCCAGCCTCGCCCCGCGCGACTTCGCCATCGCGCGCGCCATCGTGGACGCCATCAGCGATGACGGTTACCTCACCGAGTCACTCGAGGAGATCGCCCAGACGCTGCGCCCGGAAGTGGAGGCCTCCGCCGAGGAGGTCGCCCAGGTGCTCGCCGGCGTGCAGGCACTGGATCCCCCCGGGGTCGGGGCGCGCTCGGTGAGCGAGTGCATCGAGCTGCAGCTGTGCCAGCTGGATCCCTCTACCCCCGGCTACGCCAGCGCCATCGAGATCGCCCGCCATCACCTGGAGCTCGTGGCCGGTCGCGAGCTGTCCTTGCTGCGCCGCGAGCTGCACGCCACCGAGGAGGAACTCGCAAGCGCGCTCGCGCTGGTGCGTTCCTGCCACCCGCGTCCCGGCAGTACGGTGAGCGCCGGCAATGCCGAGTACGTGGTACCGGACGTCTTCGTGCGCCGCACCGACCACGGCTGGGGCGTGGAGCTCAATCCGGCGACGCTGCCGCGGGTGCGCCTCAACCAGGGCTACGCCAGCCTCATCGGCCGCAACTCCAGCCACGCCTCCATGCGCGCGCAGCTGCAGGAGGCGCGCTGGCTGCTGAAAAGCCTCGAGATCCGCCACGAGACGCTGATGAAGGTGGCGCGCTCCATCGTCGAGCGTCAGACGGCCTTCCTCGAGCAGGGTGAGGAACACATGCGCCCGATGATCCTGAAGGACATCGCCGAGGCAGTGGCCATGCACGAATCGACCATCTCGCGCGTGACCTCGGGCAAGTACATGCACACCCCGCGCGGGGTCTTCGAACTGCGCTATTTCTTCTCCAGCCAGGTCGAGGGGGCGGACGGCTCGGGCACCTCCTCGACCGCCATCCGCGCCAAGATCCGCAAGCTCGTGAAGGACGAGGACCCCGAGAGCCCCTTAAGCGACGGCCGCATCGCGGAAGTGCTCTCGAGCGAGGGCATCCCGGTGGCGCGGCGCACGGTCGCCAAGTACCGCGAAGCCATGGGCATCGCGGCTTCCAATGAGCGTCGCCGCGCGGGACTGAAACCTATGTAAGCGCCTCAGGACACATTTCAGGATTCGGAATCTGGAAGCCACACAACGAACAGGAGACGGTCATGCAGCTCAACGTCACCGGCCACCATGTCGAAGTCACCCCCTCACTGCGGGGTTACGTGGAGAAGAAGTTCGAGCGTATCGGCAGACATTTTGACCAAGTCATCGACATGCACTGCGTCCTGACCGTTGAGAAGCTGCGCCAGAAGGCCGAAGCCACGCTGCACGTCAGCGGCAGCGCCATCCATGCCGACGCCACCGAGGAGAATATGTACGCGGCCATCGACCTTTTGGCCGACAAACTCGACCGCTGCCTGAAGAAGCACAAGGAAAAGCGCGCCGTCCACCGCACCGCCCAGCCGCGGCTGCTCAAGACCTAGCCCGCGGCGGTTTTTGCCGGAACTTGCAACGGCGGCCCCTGTGGATACCATCTAGCCGTGCGCATCATCGTCCTCAGCGGGCTGTCCGGTTCCGGCAAGAGCGTGGCTCTGCACATGCTCGAGGATTTCGGCTTCTATTGCATCGACAACATCCCCGCCGCGCTCCTCAAGCCCTTCGTGTCCTACACCGTGCGCAGCCCCGAGCCGCGCTACGAGCGCACCGCGATCGGGCTGGATGCGCGCAACACCGCGGCCGAAGTGGCGAGCGTGCCGCGGCTGATCGATGAGCTCAAGCGCAGCGGTCTGCAGTGCGAGGTGCTGTTCCTGACCGCCGCCGACGATGAGCTCCTGCGCCGCTTCGCCGAGACGCGCCGCAAGCATCCCATGGCCAGAAGCGACGTCGGCCTGCGCGAGGCCATGGCCATGGAGCGTGAGCTGCTCGAGCCGATCGCCTCGATCGCGGACCTGCTCATCGACACCTCGCGCCTCTCGGTACACGCCCTGCGCGACATCATTCACCGCCGCGTGGAACAGCGCAGCGCCGGCCGTCTGTCGATCACGTTCGAGTCCTTCGGCTTCAAGCGCGGCATCCCCGGGGATGCCGACTTCGTCTTCGACGCGCGCGCCCTGCCGAATCCCTACTGGGAACCGGGCCTGCGCAACCTCAACGGGCGCGACCCGGAAGTGGTGCGCTTCCTCGAGACGCACACCCACGTGAAGAACCTGGTGAACGACATCGCCCACTTCGTTCGCAACCGCGTACCGGAGTACCAGGCGAGCAACCGTGGCTACCTGACGGTGGCGGTGGGCTGCACCGGCGGGCAGCACCGCTCGGTCTACATCGTCGATCGCCTGGCGGAGATCTTCGCGGCCGAGTTTGACGAGGTCACGGCGCGTCACAGCGGCCTTCCCGGGGCGAAGCTCTTCGAGCCGCAGTCGGCAAAGCTCGCCGGCGGGACCGCCTGACGGCCCGAGGGCCCCGCGCGACGCCCTTCAGGTCACCTGCGCCACCCCGGGCGAGGTCATCACCTGCGGCAGCCGCTCGCCGCTCATGAAGGCGATGAGCGCGGTGCGCGCCTGCATCGCATCGCGGTAGCCAAGCTCGATCAGCGCGCGCGTATAGGCGGCCTCGAACATCAGATAGCTCGCGAGCTGGAAACTCGACGCTTCGCGCCCGGCGATCACGCGCAGCAGCGAGCGCAGCCCGGCGGGCATGGCAAGAGCGTGGCGCGCGGCGATCTCGCGCGGGTCCACGCTCGGGGCCAGCATCAGGGTCTCGATGTTGCGCTCGCCGTGCGCCGCCTCGGGGGCGCTGTGCACCAGGTCATTGATGCGCTCGAGCTGCTCGAGGTCGCCGTAGATCTGGTCGGTGAACAGGGTGTCGAGCATGTAGCCGAAGATCTCCCCGGGGGTCGGCATCGGCACGTTGTAACGGCTGACCGTCACGCCGGCGGCGCGCCGCGCGCGCACGCCGATGATCAGCAGCCGGTCGGCCCCGAGATGAATGGCAGGACTCAAGCGGGTGCAGCTGGCGCATGGCGCCGTCGCCGAAGTAGTCATCGCCGATCTTGATGGGTGGGAACAGCAGCGGGATCGCCGCACTCGCCATCAGGTGATCGAGCGACATGTCGGTGCGCTGGCCGAGGCGCTGCACGCGCGACCAGTCGTGGATCGAGTCGATGCCATCGAAAAAGGCCACCGAGTGCCCGGTGCTGTAGCTCGTGGCGCACAGCGCGAACGCCCGCAGATGGCCGCGGGCGATACTGCGCCTGATACCGGCACAGTCGACGTGCACGCCGAGCAGCTCGCGCAGCGGGCTGTTGTCGAGCATGGATTTGGGTGGCGCCAGCACCAGGCCGCCGGACATCAGGGACAACACCCAGTGCGCCCCGGCGCGCAGCATGTGCCGGGTGTCCACGTGGAACACCTGGCTGGAGCGGAAGTTCGCCCACACGTGCTCAAGACCGGCGACCGCCCGGCGCCACTGGTGGGCCTCGGCGGCGAGCACGCTCGCGGCCACCGCGCCGGCGGAGGTGCCGACGATCACCGGGAAGGGATTGCGGGAGCGCGGCAGGAACTCCGCCAGGGCGAGAAGCACGCCCACCTGGTAGGCCGAGCGCGCGCCGCCGCCGGTCAGGACCAGCCCCACGGTTTGCCGGGGGCCGGGTCGCAGGGCGGTGTCGCTGAGTCCATCCATTGGTGCGTACATCCCGCCGCTGATTATGAAACCGGCGGTGGGGAGCGCTGTGTGACGGACGTCGCGGGCGGCGCCGCGTGCGGCCCCCGGGGGCCCCCGAGAGGGCGCTTGAGTTCACGAATCGCGAGATCCAGTCCTGCGAGCGTCAGGGGAAACATGCGCTCGCGCACCAGTTCGCGTGTGATGCGCACGGACGGGGTGTAGTCCCAGCGCGCGGCCGGTTCGGGGTTGAGCCACACCAGGCGCGGAAAGCTCGCGCACAGGCGCTCCATCCACAGCGCGCCTGCCTCCTTGTTCCAGTGCTCGACACTGCCGCCCGGCTGGGTGATCTCGTACGGACTCATGGTCGCATCGCCGACCAGGATCACGCGGTAGTCGTGCCCGTAAGTGCGCAGCACGCGCTCGGTGGGCGTCACCGCGGCAAAGCGCCGCTGGTTGTCCTTCCACAGGTTCTCGTAGGGAAAATTGTGGAAGTAGAAATGCTCGAGGTGCTTGAACTCCCCGCGCGCCGCGGAAAACAGCTGCTCGCACACCCGCACGTGGTCGTCCATCGAGCCCCCGACGTCCAGGAACAGCAGCACCTTGACGGCATTGTGGCGCTCGGGCACGAGCTTAAGATCGAGCAGTCCCGCGTTGCGCGCGGTGGCATCGATCGTGCCCTCAAGATCCAGCTGCTCCGCTGCGCCTTCGCGGGCGAACTTGCGCAGCTTGCGCAGCGCGAGCTTGAGGTTACGCGTGCCGAGTTCGACCGCATCGTCGAGGTTCTGGAACTCGCGCCGCTCCCAGACCTTCACCGCGCGGCGGTTGCCGCCATTGCCCTCCCCGATGCGCACCCCTTCGGGGTGGTAGCCGCGCGCCCCGAACGGCGACGTGCCGCCCGTGCCGATCCACTTGTTGCCGCCCTCGTGGCGCTCGGCTTGTTCGCGCAGGCGCTGGCGCAAAGTCTCCAGGAGCTGGTCCCAGCCGCCTAAGGCCTCGATACGACGTTTCTCTTCCTCGGAGAACACCCGCGCGGCGAGGGACTGCAGCCACTCGGCCGGGACCTGCGCCATGAGCTGCGCGAAGAGTTTCTCGGCCCCGCTGAACACCTCGGCGAACACCCGGTCGAAGCGATCGTAGTGGCGCTCATCCTTAACAAGACAGGCACGTGCGAGGTAGTAGAACTCCTGCGCGGACAGCTGCGCCACGCGCGCGCGCAGCGCCTCGAGCAGCATCAGGAACTCATTGATCGCGACGGGCACCCCGGCCTGGCGCAGCTCGAAGAAGAATTGCACCAGCACGGCGTATCCTGATCCGGACGCTCAGCGTGCGCGGCGGTGCATGAAGACCAGCTGCTCGAACAGATGCACGTCCTGCTCGTTCTTCAGCAGCGCACCGTGCAGGATCGGCAGGGTCTTCTTCGCGTCGCTGCTGCGCAGCACTTCCGGCTCGATGTCCTCGGCCACCAGCAACTTGATCCAGTCGAGGAGCTCGGAAGTGGAGGGTTTCTTCCTCAGCCCCGGTGTGGCGCGCACCTCGAAGAAGGCATTCAGGGCCTCGGCCAGCAGCTCCTTCTTCAGATCCGGGAAGTGCACGGCAACGATGGCGCGCATAGTGGCTTCGTCGGGGAAGCGGATGTAGTGGAAGAAGCAGCGGCGCAGAAACGCATCCGGCAGCTCCTTTTCGTTGTTGCTGGTGATGATGATGATCGGGCGGTGGCGCGCCTTGACGAGCTCACGCGTCTCGTAGACGTAGAACTCCATGCGGTCGAGCTCGCGCAGCAGGTCGTTCGGGAACTCGATGTCGGCCTTGTCGATTTCGTCGATCAGCAGCACCGGTTGCTCGGGCGCCTCGAACGCCTCCCACAACCGGCCCTTGAGGATGTAGTTGCCGATGTCGTGCACGCGGGCGTCGCCGAGCTGCGAGTCGCGCAGGCGCGAGACCGCATCGTATTCGTACAGGCCCTGCTGCGCCTTGCTGGTCGACTTGATGTGCCACTCGTAGAGCGGCCGCCCGAGCGCACGTGCGATCTCCTCGGCGAGCTGCGTCTTGCCGGTGCCCGGCTCGCCTTTGATGAGGAGCGGTCGCGACAGGATGATCGCAGCGTTCACCGCCATCATGAGTTCGTCGGTGGCGATGTAGCGATCGGTGCCGGTGAAGCGTTGGTTCATGGCGATGAGTCTAACCGGGAGGCCCCGCGCCCCGGAAACGCCGGGGGGCCCCGCGGGGGTTACACCTGAAACGGCCGCGGCCTTTCAGCGCGGTGACA
>CAWGPF010000003.1:0-241420 GCA_963824395.1 uncultured Pseudomonadota bacterium
CATTTCGATGAGCCAAGGTGTAGACATTCGCCTTGCCACCCTAAGACCTGCTCTCGTTATCCTTCGCGTGCCAGGCCTTGAGCACGTCAGCCTCTTTCTGCGGGTCTATTCCTGCGTGCAGTCTTGCCTGGCGCTCGGGCGGCAAGGTATGAAACCAGGCGAGCGTGTCGCTCACCGTTTCCTGCATCGGACGTACCTTTAATCCGGCCTTTTGTGCCCGCAGGGTGGCAGTCAGCGAGGCACCTGCCGTCTCTCCGCTCATCGGCGACCAGGGCGGCAAATCCAGATCCTCGAGCTTCCACTGCGTCGCCAGGAAATCCTCCGGCACCCAGGTGACTTTGGTGCCCGCCGCTGGTGACGCACGCACGCTCGCCGCGACCATATCGCCCATGGTAAACGCGCGTGGCGGTGACACGGCGTTGAAGTAGCCGGTCGTACGCTGTTGCGCGAGCTGCATCATCCACACCGTCAGATCCCGAACATCGATGATTTGGATCGGATCGTGCGTCGTGCCCGGCGCCATCATTTCCCCGCCTTTTGAGGCACGTACTGGCCAGTAGGTAAACCGGTCGGAGCCATCGAGCGGCCCCACGATGTAGCCCGGTCGGACCACGCTCGCGCGGCCCTTGAAAGCCTCCATCGAATAGCGCTCGCACAGCGCCTTCATCGGGCCGTAGGTGTCATTCGTGGTCTTGTCGATGTTGGGATCGTCGAGGCGGCCGACAGGCGAATTCTCGTCATTGGGCTTGGCAAAACTCGAGTACGCGGAGATGCTCGAAATGAACAGGCAGTAGCCTACGTTGGGCGCCAGCAGGTCCGCCGACATTTTGACGTACTTCGGGATCTGGCCGGTGTCGTCGATGACGACATCCCACTTGCGGCCGCGCAACGCATCGAGCTGGCCGTTGCGGTCGCCGAGCAGCGTCTCGACGTCGGCGACGCCCTCGGGTGCGCGCTTGCCGCGGTTGAAATGCGTGACTTTCCAGCCCAGGCGCAGGGCCTCCTTGGTCAGGTGCGGGCCGATGAAACCGGTGCCGCCCAGGATCAGGAGGGTCTTGGAGCGGGGCTGGGCCGCCCTCGACCCGGGCAGCACGCCGCTCGCCGCGAGACCTGCGGCCAATTGCAACAGGTGGCGGCGTGAGGTCATGGTGCTCCCGAATTTCTTATGAATTACCGGTTGTCAGTATAGTTACACTGGAGACCCGATAATCACGGGACAGCGCGGCCGACGCGCAGTTGGGCGCAAGGGAGAATCGCAATGCCGACGAGTGACCTCACGGGGACCCCGGCAGGAGTCTCCAGGGCGGCTATTGAACGCCGCGCCGAGGACGCACGTGCGCTGCAGGCGCCCTTGGTATACGGCACACAATTGAGCTCACGTGCGAGACTCGGCGTCGGTTTGTGCGCCATCGGCGTCGCGCTCTCGATGGTGCTCGGCATGGGCGCAGCAAACGCCGACGAGCCAATGCCCGCTCCGCGTTGCGCGGTGCGTCTTTCTGTTGCGGTGACGCCGGACGTGCCAGATCCCAGTAACAGCGGATTTCTCAGTTCACTGCTGGGCGACCACGCGGAGTATCAGCTGTTATTGCTGAGCCGTGATGACGACACGCACGTTACGTTGCAGCTGCAGGGCCCGGGGCCGGCGGAACGGTGCCATGCCGTGGTCGACAGCATGCGCAATGACGGGCGCGTGCAGTCAATTCAGGTGAACTAGCACCCACGGCTCCAGGTCCGGGACGAGTGTCGGCCGGTCACGCGTTGGGCTCCGTCGGCGGCGCCGCCGACGAATGTCTTTTGGATCGCACTGTGCAGGATCGATCCAAAGACGACTCCCGCATGGCCGCGCGGGTTCACTGCGCAATGGCCGCACCGGACAACAGGACCAGCTCGGCTGGGCTGCTGCCGGTCGGGGTGGCCCGGAACGCCAGGCCATCCGAGCCCCACCGGGTCAGGTATGCGGGAGCCTCCGTGACCTGCAGTTGCGCGCTCCACAGCAGGCCCCGTGTCGTAAGGTTGAAGGTCTGCAGGAGTATGGGCGCGCCTTGTAGCTGGTCGGGGGGCACGTTGGCGGCAAAGTAGGCACGGTTAAGCCCGGTATCGAACGCCGCAGCGCCGCCTACAAATCCCTCGGGGACCGCCGGGGTGAACGGCGCTTCGAATGCGAAGCTCGTCGGGTTGAAGATGTCGCCACTGCCAAACAGCACCAGGCCATTCGCGTTGTACATGTCCCCGACGGCATTGTTATTGGGGAAGACCATCGATTTTCCCGCTGTAGGACCGGGGGCGACCGTCGTCAGGGATGCCATGACTGTTGGCAGGTGGAAGCCGAAAATACTCACGTATATCGCGGCGGCGTCACTGGACCAGACAAATCCGCCGATCACGAATTCGCTGGGATCGCCGCTCATCGCTATCGCTGAAAGCGGCGGTCCCCTGGGCGTGGCGTCGTCATAGATCACGATCCAACTCGCACTCGAGGTGTCGTCGTACATGACAGCGAGCGTATGTGGCATCGCCGGTGCGGGCTTGAGATCCGAATCCAACACGTTGGCGGGCAGCGGAATCCGGAGATCGATGCCGAGGTCGGCGGTGCGCACGCGGTCCACGTGGTAGGTGGAGTTGCTCGAGTCCTGAACCCCGACATACAGGTACACCCCGTCGTCAGAGATCGCGAGCGCTCCCAAAAGCTGCGTACTTCCCTCGAGCTGCACCGCGGTCTCGACGGTGCCTGAAGCCGGGTTGATCCGGGCTAACGTGTTCGGGTTCTGGGGCGAGTTGCTGGCAACGGACGCATACAGCTTGCCGGTTTTCGCACTCCACGCGAGGCCTGCGACATCCAGCGGCAGTATCTGCTGCGCAAGTCCGGTGACCACCGCTGCGTTAACCAGGTAATTGATAGGTACGCTCAAAGGGCTGCCCGCGAGAGGCTGAGCGCACTTTGTGTCGAGGCACACATTGACCGTGACGATGTCCTGGTACTGTCCGGCCCCGATATTCGAAGGTGGAGTCAGTGTCAGGTTGAGGCTGGCCTGCACCGCGGTGGCGCCGGCCGCTCCGAGTTTCGCCTGCAGCACTGCGGCGGACACCAGGCCTCCGCTGCCGTCGCTCCAGCTCACGTACGCGCCGGTCGGCGGCAGGTTCAGGGCCGACAGCGCGAGTGCTGCCGAAGCGGCGCTCTGCGTCGTTGCCGACTCCACCTTCACGGGACTGTTGGCGATGCTTGCGGTTGCCGATGATTTTGGATTCCCCGTTACCGTGTACGTCAGCGACACCGTTTTCGGGCTGTCCGCTATCGGGTGCGTGCAGGCGGCGTCGGTGCACACCGAGATCGCGATGGCGTCCTTGTAGGTGCCGGCACCGAGTCTGGCGGGAGATACCAGAGCAATCTGACCGATCGACTGCGATCCGCCGGCGGGTAGTGGTCCATAAAGATCAGCACCGATGGCATAGCCGAGGAACTCCGGGTTTGCGGCCGCAGGATTGCCCGTATGTGCAACGGTTTCGGCGATGCCTTGCGCCGTGATCGAGCTGATTGCCGTCCCGACGAAGGAAATCTTGTAGTAATAGTTCGCACCGGGGGCTGGCTTGCTCAGGGTGATCGTGAGCGGGTCGCTCAACACTGCGCTCGCGCTCGTGGTGTCGGAGGCTGCGCTCAGCAGCTCGGCGGAAATCGTGAGCGAGGCAGTCCCCGGGGAAGAAGAGGATCCGCCGCACGCGCCCAGCGCGCACGCGAGGACGGCCGGCACAATCTGCCTCAACGAGGAACCTGGCATGGCGATACTCCGTGAGCTGTCATTTCTCGGGTCGCGCGCTTTGAGCGCCCACTCTGAGCTTCTCAACCTGAGAATGCCCCCAGCTGTAATAGAGTGCGGATGGGCGCGACCGGGTACCTTCATTACGACGAATCTTGCGGCGACGCGGGTGCAGCAAAGTTCGGAGTTCATGTTTGCGCCGTTGCGGTGCGACGCCAACAAGGAGCGGCTCCGCGGGCACGGCGCTCATTCGGTTGGCTGAAGCTAAGGCCGGGTCTCTATCACTCCCAAGCGCGCGCGCCAGGCGGACTAACGCGCGGCGACACTCGGCGGCGTCGTCGCAATTGACGAGGCGTCGCCGCCGCGCTCAGAGTCCCTGACAGAGTTCGCGAACGCGTCTTGGGACTTGCCTTACAAGGCCGAGGGAGAACGGCACCATGAGAACCCTCACCATCGCGAGTGGATGCTCGGTTCCCGCCGTTTCAGGGTCTCTGCAGCAGCGCCAGAACACTGCGTTGCGTCCACTCCTCCGTGACACTCTCGAGTGAGGTATCACTCTCCGGGCTGGCCGCCCGGCCACCGGGCATGGGGCGGCATACGTGCACACCCACGTTTCCCTTTTGCGACTGGCACGACAGCTGCAGCTGCACGTTGGCATCCGAAGCCCGCCTGGCGCCACTTGAAACCCGGGCATCGTCGCTGAAGGCATAAAGACCGATGCAGGGCTCGGAACGCCGCCCACCGGAGCTCACCTCGGATTCGACGACCATGGCCCCGATGCCATGGCTCTCCAGCAGCTGTTTGAGCGCATCAAAAGTCGGTTTTATGACTTTTTTCACACGCTCACTGAATGCCAACCGGAACGCTTCTTCGCGAGTCGTGGCGTCCTGCCTCTTTTGGTTCGCAACCTGTTCGATTTCATCCCGCGCGCGAAATATCTCGGCGAAAGCGTCTTCAATGTCTTTTTTCATACGGCGAGGTCCGGAGCAACGAGTCTTTCGAGTCTACGCCCTCTGAGGACACTCAACGTCCCGCCCTGCGTGGCGGCTCGCGCACGACCTAATAGGATAACGACTGAGTCGGCCGCTCGGCCCAGGGGTTCAGCTCCTTGATCTTTCCTCAGCCTCTGACCGAACCTTCGCGACCTTGCGGTTCGAGTTTTCTTGATCAGTTGATGGTCTTCGAGGCGATGTTGGAGAGCACGCCGGTCGTGCCGTCGGTGGCGTACGCGGCCACGGCGAAGTACCAGGTGCCGGGTGGAAGATTCGTTACGGCATAGGAGGTCTGCGCGGGGTCTGCCTCGATGAGGGTGTTATCGAGCGCCGTGGGGGAAGTCCCGTAGTGGATCTCATAGCCGGCAAGGTCGGTCGCGAGCGTGCCGTTGGTGTTCTGCGTAACGGGCGTCCAGCTGAGGCTCGCAGTTCCGTAGGCAGGCGGGACACTGGTGGCCGTGGACCTGCCGTCCACCGTGCTGACCTGGCCGCAACCGGCAAGGCCAGCCGCCAGCGCAGCGGCAGCGAGCGGCAAGTGCCACTTACCCTGAGAGCCTGAACAGCTTCTTGTTGTCATAAACGTGGCGCCGCGAGGACGCCCCCGCGCCAACTATGCGCGCGCCCCATGGCGACGGAAAGTCCCGCGCACGAGGCTTCTCCGGGGCCTCGCCTGCGCCATGCACAATTCTTACGGGGGCCATGGGCGGGTGCTCGTGAAATCGCCACCGTGCCGTCGATCCCGTGGTATGCGTCCTGCCGGGAGGCAGGCTTTGTAATGCAAAGGTGCTGCTGCTCTGCGGCCCACGCCCGGCAGTCCCGCGAATCCACAACAAATTCAGTCCCTTGCGTCCCGCGGCGCGAGCCCCGGGGGCACCCTTTGAACCCCCCGACAAGTCGGGCACACTCATCCGCAGGAGAATTCGAACAAACCGCCTTCCTTCGGAGGGATCTCAGTCATTGAACGCCGCGGCCTTTGACGCCCTGGCGGCGGATTACGACGCCGCCTTTACCGAGACACCACTGGGGTCTGCGCTGCGCAGCCTGGTGTGGTCGCGGCTGGACGTCGTGTTCCGGGACGCGCGGCGCATCCTCGACCTTGGCTGCGGCACCGGGGAGGACGCACTGCACCTGGCGGCGCGCGGCAAGGAGGTGCTGGCTCTCGATGCGTCTTCGGCCATGCTGAGCCGCGCCCGGGAGAAGGCACGGGCGCGTGGCTGGGAGGCACGGTTGCAGTTTCAGTGCCTGCCGATGCAGGACCTGAAGGATGCCGCTACTGGCTTGGCCTTCGATGGCGCGCTGTCGAACTTCGGCGCGCTCAACTGCGTCGAGGATCTGCCGGCACTCGCAGCGGCGCTGGCCGGTCGGCTGCGCCCCGGGGCGCGCCTCCTGTGGGTTCCCATGGGGCGCTACGTGCCCTGGGAATGGAGCTGGTACCTGCTGCACGGGCAGCCTGCCAAGGCGTGGCGGCGACTGCGGCGCGAGCGCCTGCCGTGGCGCGGGCTCACGCTTGCTTATCCGACGCCGCGGGAAATCAGCGCCGTGCTGGCGCCGCACTTCCACATCGAGCGCGTGCGCCCGCTCGGCTTTGCGCTGCCTCCGAGTTATGCCGGCGGCTGGCTGAGTCGTAATCCGCGCCTGTTCGCAGTCCTGCATCGTCTGGAGCGCGCCGGGCAGCGCTGGCCGCTGCTCGCGTCCTGCTCGGATCACTACATCGTGGAAGCCACGCGGCGGGCGGCCTGAGGATGCGGATCGGTGTGCAACCCGCGGCAGCGCCGCCGCTCAGCCGGCTGCCGCTCCTGACGCTCTACCTGAGCGAGCGCTGCAATTCGCGCTGCGTCACCTGCGACTACTGGCGCTACGGCACTGCGGACCTGGATCTTGCGACGGTCAGTCGCCTGATGCCGGCGCTGGCGGCGCTGGAAACGGAGACCGTGCTGCTCTCGGGCGGTGAGCCGCTGCTGAACCCCGAGTGGCGCCAGATTGCCGAGCAGCTGCACCGCGCGGGCATCAGGCTGTGGCTGCTCACCTCGGGGCTGTCACTGGCCAAACATGCGCGCGCCGTGGCGCCGCTCTTCGACAGCGTCACGGTGTCCCTCGACGGCACCGACGCCCCCACCTACGCCGCGATCCGCGGCCTCGACGCTTTCGACACGGTGTGCGCCGGGATCCGCGCGGCGGCTGCGGCCGGCGCGTCCGTGAGCCTCCGCGTGACACTGCAGCGGGCCAACTTCCGTCAGCTGCGCTCCTTCGTCCTGCTGGCGCGCGACCTTGGCGCCCGGCAGGTCTCGTTTCTCGCCGTCGACGTCGCCAATCCGCACGCTTTCGCGCGCCGCGAGGGGCCGGCGGCGGAGCTCGCGCTGCGGCCCGCCGAGGTGCGCGAGCTCACGCAGCTGATCGCCGAGCTCGAGCGCGAGCAGGGCGACGATTTTCGCACGCGCTTCATCGCGGAGAGCGCGGCGCGCCTGCGTCACATCGCGCGCTACTTCGCGGCCGTGTGTGGCGCCGACGCCTATCCTCCGGTGCGCTGCAATGCTCCGGAGTTCTCCGCCGTCATCGATGCGCAGGGGCGGGTGAGCCCCTGCTTCTTCATTCGCGGCCCCGCCGAAGCCGATCTCGCCACGGCGGATCTCAGCGGTGCGCTGAACGGCGCCGCCGCGCGCGAGCTGCGCGCGAGCATCCGTGCCGGCGAGCGCGCCGAATGTCGCACCTGCGTGTGCTCGTTATGGCGCTCGCCCGAGGCGCAGGCGAGGGTGTCGCACCTGAGCGCCGGGCAGCCCCGTGTCTGAACCGGAGGCTCAGTTGCTGGAATGCACGCGGCTGCTGGCCGCGCCGCCGGCGTTTCCGTGGCTTGACCGGCTGGCGCACCGTGTCGTGTCGCTGCTCTACCGCCTGCGCGGGCTGCAGCGGTACGATGATTTCCGGCTCGAGCACGTCGCTGGCACACCGCTTTTGGTCACGCCCACGGTCTTCAACCCGCAGTTGCTGCGTACCGGGGCGTTCTTCGCCTCGCGCATCGATGCCCGGCTGGTGCGGCCCGAGTTCGAGGTGCTCGACATGGGTACCGGCTCGGGGGTATGCGCACTGTTCGCCGCACGGCATGCGCGGCGCGTCATCGCCGTGGACATCAATGCCGCAGCGGTGCGCTGCGCGCAGATCAACGCGCTGATGAACCAGCTGCACAGCCGCGTCGAGGTGCGCCACGGCGACCTGTTCGGGGCGGTCGCCGGCGAGCGCTTTGACCTCGTGCTCTTCAATCCCCCCTTCGTGCGCGCCGCCGCGTGCAGCGACCGCGAGCGCGCCTGGCGCGCGCTGGACGTGGCCGAGCGCTTCGCCGCCGAGCTGCCGGGACACCTCAAGCCCGGCGGCTGCGCGCTGGTGCTGCTGTCCAGCTACGGTGACGGCGCGGGCTTCGTCCGGGAACTCGCCGAACGCGGCTTCACGCTCACGCCCTGGGCGCGGCGTCGTTACGTCGGCGAGCACGTGGTGATCTTCAAAGCGGTGCCCGGGTGAACGTCCCGAGGAAGAAGGTGGTGCTCTACAACCCCGAGGCGGTGTTCTTCACCATGCCGCTCGCGCTGCTGGCCATTGCCTCGGAACTGGACCCGCAGCGCTACGAGGTGGTGATCATCGACGGGCGGCTGGAAGAGGACGCCGAGGCTAAGGTGGCAGCGCAGCTCGAGGGTGCGGTGTGCCTGGGCGTCACGGTGCTCACCGGTGCGCCGATCTCCGATGCGCTGCGGATCTCCCGCGCCGCCAAGCGGGTGCGCCCGGACCTGCCGGTCATCTGGGGCGGCTGGCACCCCTCCATGTTCGGCATCGAGTGCCTGGCCGAGCCGTGCGTCGACGTGACCGTGCAGGGTCAGGGCGAGGCCACCTTCCTCGACATCGTCGAGCGCCTCGGCAGCGGGCGCTCGCTCGAGGACTGCGAGGGCTGCATCTACCGCAACGGCGATGGCAGCGTCGTGAAGAACCCGCCGCGCGCGCTGCTGCCGCTGGAGAACTTCCGGCCGCACGACTACGGGCTCATCGACGTCGAGCGCTACTTCGAGCTCAAGGGCAAGCGCCAGCTGGACTACATCTCCTCCCAGGGCTGTAACTTTCGCTGTGCCTTCTGTTCCGACCCGTTCGTCTACGGGCGCAAGTGGGTGGGGCTCGACCCGCAGAACGTCGCGATGTCGCTCAAGCAGCTGTGGCTGCGCTACCGTTTCACGGACGTGAACTTCCAGGACGAGACTTTCTTCACGCGCCGCGAGCGCGTGCAGGCGATGGCCCAGCGGCTGATCGATGAGAAGGTCGACATCACCTGGGCCGCCACCATGCGGGCCGACCAGGGCGTGCGCCTGCCCGAGGAACTGTGGCACCTCGTCAAGAAGTCCGGCCTGCGGCGCCTCCTGGTCGGGGTCGAGTCCGGTGACGACCAGATGCTCAAGCGCATCCGCAAGGACATCACCATCTCCCAGGTGTACCAGGTCGCCGAACGCATGCGCGACCTCGGCATCGCCGGCAATTTCCCCTTCATCGTCGGCTTCCCGGAGGAGAGCGACGCGAGCGTGGCGGCCACGATCGATTGCGTGAAGCGCCTGCGTGCCATGAGCCCGGACTTCAGCACGCCGATCTTCTACTTCAAGCCCTACCCGGGCAGCGCCATCGTGCTGGAGGCGGTCAACAACGGGTTCCGCCTGCCCGACAGCCTCGCCGAGTGGTCGCAGTTCGACTACGTGGCGGGACTCCCCGGCCCGTGGGTGACGCAGCCGAAGTACCAGCTCATCGAGCGCTTCAAGTTCTTCCAGGAGCTCGCCTGGAAGCGCGCCTCGGCCGGCTGGGACGTGCTGCAGCGCCTGGCGCGCTACCGCTGCCGCCGCGATGAGTACCGCTTCCCGCTCGAGATGAGCCTCATGAACTGGCTGCAGCCCCGCGAGCGCCTCTCGTGAACGGGTCCGCGCCCACGCTGCTCGTCAACCCGCGCATCACCTCCAGGCGTCGCGCGCGCTTCCCCTTGTCACTGCTGACGCTCGCCAGCGCACTCGAGGCGCGCGGGCATGAGGCCGGGCTCATCGACGGCAACCACGAGCGCGACGCTGCGGAGGCCACTGTACGCGCGCTGCACGCCCGCGATCACGCGGCCGTCGGGATCACCGTGATGGGTGGCCCGCAGGTGGCGACCGCGATCGCGGTATCGCGCGCGGTGCGCACCAGGTTTCCGCGGCTGCCGATCATCTGGGGCGGCTACTTTCCGACCCTGTACCCCGACGCCGCCCTGAATGCCCCGTACGTCGATTTCCTGGTGCGCGGCCAGGGCGAGGAGACCCTGCCGGCACTGCTCACGGCCTTGCACGGGGACGGCGCGCTGCAGGGGATCGACGGGCTGTCGTGGAAGCAGGCCGGCGCACCGGTGCACAACCGCGCGCGCGCCTTCCAGACGCCCGCCGTGCGCACGCGGCTGCCGTACCACAAGCTGGCGCAGCCGCAGCGTTACCTCGTGAAGACCTTCATGGGCGCGCGCACCGCCTCTTACGAGGCCGCGCTCGGCTGCCGCTTCCGCTGCACGTTCTGCGGCGTGGCCGCCATGTTCCGCGGCGCCACGGCGCTGCCGGCGGCCGCGCGCCTGGAGTCCGATCTCACCTACCTGCGCGATACGCTCGGCGCAGACTCGCTGCAGTTCTACGACCACAACTTCTTCGACCGCGAGGAGGACATGGTGCCGCTGCTTCAGGTGCTGGCGCGCCTCAAGATGCCCTGGTGGTGCTACGCGCGCGCCGACGCCCTGATCAATCTCTCGCGCGAGAGCTGGGCACTGGTGCGCGAAAGCGGCCTGCGCATGGCCTACATCGGCGCAGAAACGCCCAACGACCAGATGCTGCGCGCCATCAGGAAGGGCACGCGCGCCGACCAGACGCTCGAGGTCGCAGAGCTGTGCCGCCGCAACGGCGTGATCCCGGAACTTTCGTTCATGGTGGCACCGCCGCAAGACCCGGAAGGGGAGACCGAGCGCACCTTCGCCTTCATTCGCCGCCTGAAGCACACCAATCCTGAGGCCGAGGTCATCGTCTACGTCTACACGCCGCTGCCGGCCTCGAGCCTGCCGCCGGGCGTGCGTGAGCGCGCCGCGGTGCTGCAGGATCGGGACGGGCAGCCCGTGCGCTTCCCCGCAAACCCCGAGGAGTGGACCGAGCGGCGCTGGGTCGAGTACTCCTGCCACGCCAATGCGCCGTGGGTGAACGCGCGGCTGCTGCGGCGCATCCGCGACTTCGTCACCGTACTCAACTGCCGCTACCCGACCCTGCAGGACGCACGCTCCCCGCCCTGGGCCAAGTCGCTGCTGCGCACCGCTGCCTCCTGGCGCTACCACTTCGGCGTCTACGACCGCCCCTGGGAGCTCGATGCGGCCCGGCGGCTCGTGCAGCTCATGGACCCGCGCGTCAGCAGCCTCTGAGCGTGCCGGTGCTGCCGCAGCCCTCCGCCGCGACCGGTGCGCTGCACGTAGCGCAGCTGAGCTTCTTCCTTGACCCGCAGCGGCGCGAGCCGCGGCAGCTCCTGCGCGACTGGCCCTCGCTCGTGGACGTGGCGCAGGCGCCGCGCGCGGCCGGGGTGCGCGTTTCGGTGCTGCAGGCGAGTAGCCACGCGGCGCGCTTCGAAGAGGAGGGGGTCGACTATCACTTCCTCGTGCCGTCGCCGCAGGCGCCGCTCGCCGGGACGCCCGCGTTCCGGGAACTGCTCGCCGCGCTGCGCCCCGACGTGCTGCACGTGCATGGCCTGAGCTTTGGCGCCGACGTCGTCGCACTCGCCGCGGTCGCCCCGGCACTGCCGATCCTGCTGCAGGATCATGCCGACCGCCCGCCGCGCTGGTGGCGCCGGCGAGTGTGGCGGCGCGGCTTCGCCGCCGCGACCGGACTCGCCTTCTGCGCGCGTGCGCAGGCCGAGCCTTTCCGCCGCGCCGGGCTGATCACTCCGGCGCAGCGCCTCTACGAGATCCCCGAGTCCACCAGCCGCTTCAGCGCCGGGGACCAGGAGCAGGCGCGCCGCGCCACCGGCATCGCCGGGGATCCGTGCGTCCTGTGGGTGGGACATCTCGATGCCAACAAGGACCCGCTCACGGTTCTTAAGGGATTCAGCGCCGCCCGCCGGCAGCTGCCGCACGCGCAGCTGTGGTGCTATTTCGGCGGCGCGCCGCTGCGTGAGCAGGTCGAGCGCCAGATCGCCGCGGATCCCTCGCTGCGCGACTGCGTACACCTGATGGGCAGCGCGGCGCACGCGTGCATCGAGCAGGCCATGCGCGCCGCCGACGTGTTCGTACTCGGCAGCCACCGCGAGGGCAGCGGCTACGCGCTCATCGAGGCGCTCGCCTGCGCGCTGCCGCCCGTGGTGACCGACATCCCCTCGTTCCGCGCGCTCGTGGGCACGAGTACCGGGGCGCTGTGGCCGTGCGGGGATGCGGCCGCCTTGTGCGCGGCACTCCTGCGCGTGGCGCTCCAGCCGCGCGCCGCGGCGCGCGCGGCGGCGGCCGCGCAGTTCGAGCGCGAGTTGTCCTTCGGGGCGCTCGGCAGGAAGCTGCGTCACGCCTACGAGGAACTGGCCGCATGAGGCAGGCGCGCACTTCCCGGGGCACCGGCGAGCCGGCGCCCGACCCCTTCGGCGAACAGCGCCGCTGCGCGCACCGGCTGCGTCTTACCCTGCTCGGCGCGCAGCTGCTGTTCGAGAGCGACAGTGCCGCGCTGATGGGCCTGGTGCGGCACGCCTACGCGCGGCTGCCGCCGCAGCGCTTCGCGGGCCGCGCGCGACTGACGCTGCGGCTGACGTGCATCCCGTCCGTCGCGGGCCGGCGCATGCCGCCGCCGCTCGTGCCGCTCGGGGCGCGGGGGCTGCTCGCGGGCGTGACCGCCGGTTCGGGCCTGATCGCCGTCACGCCGGCCCAGCGCAGTGCGCTGCTCGTGGTACCCGCAGCGCTGCTGCGCTTCCCTTACCACCTGCGCTATGAGTTCATCGAGTTCGCCGTGTACATGCTGGCCGCGCGCTGCCAGGGACTCGTGCCGCTGCATGCCGCCTGCGTGGGCGTGCCGCGTGCGGGCGCGCTGCTGCTCGGCGCGAGCGGGGCCGGCAAGTCGACCCTGGCACTGGCGAGTCTTGCGGCGGGCCTCGACTTTCTGGCCGAGGACAGCGTGCTCGTGAACCCGCGGACCCTGGCCGCCACGGGCGTGGCGAACTTCCTGCACGTGCGGCCCGATTCGCTGCGCTTCCTCGCCGATCGGACGCTCGCGCGCCGGCTGCGGGGCGCGCCGGTGATCCGCCGCCGCAGCGGTGTGCGCAAGCTCGAGATCGACCTGCGCAACGGTGGTTTGCGGCTGGCGGCGGCGCCGCTGCCGCTGCGCGCGCTCGTGTTCCTGAGCGCCGCGCCGGCCTCCGGGGCCGCACTCCTCAAGCCCCTCGCGGGCGCGGACGCCGCGGCGCGGCTGGCGCGCGGACAGCGCTACGCCGCCGGGCAATCCGGCTGGCGCGAATTCCTGCGCACGGCGCGCGGCGTGCGGGCGTTCGAGCTGCGGCGTGCTGCGCCGTCCGCGCAGGCGGGCGCCCTGAGGTCGCTGCTGCAAGAGCTCAGGCGGTGAGGATCGCGCTGATCGTCCCCGGGGGCGTGGACGCCTCGCTGGAATACCGGGTAATTCCGGCGCTGCTGGCGCTCATAGAGCGGCTCGCGCAGCGCCATGAACTGGAGGTCTTCGCACTGCGCCAGGAGGCACAGCCGCGCAGCTGGCCGCTGCTGGGCGCTCAGGTGCACAACATTGGCTTCACAGGCACGCGCCTGCGCGCCTTCAACGCACTGCGCGCCGCACACCGGCAGCGGCGTTTTGCCCTGGTGCACGCGCTCTGGTCGGGCGCGAGCGGCATGGTGGCGGTCGGGGCCGCCCGCTTCCTCGGCCTGCCGAGCCTCGTCCATCTCACCGGTGGTGAGGTGGTGAGCCTGCCGGAGATCGGCTACGGCAGCGCAGTCTCTCTCAAGGGGCGGGTGCGTGAGCAGCTGGTGCTGCGCGGCGCGAGCTGCATCACCGCCACCAGCGCGCCGCTCGTCGCTGAACTTGCGCGGCTTGGTTTTGCGGCCCGGCGTGTCGCGCTCGGGGTGGACCTCAGGCACTGGCCGGCACGCGCGCCCGTGGCGCGCCAGCCGGGCTCCCCGGCGCGCCTCATCCACGTGGCAAGCCTGAATCGCGTCAAGGACCAGGCGACGCTGCTGCGGGCGCTGGCGCTGCTGCAGTCAGCCGGCCTCGAGTTCCACCTCGACGTGGTCGGCGAGGACGTGCTGCAGGGGGCGATTCAGCGGCTCGCCGCGGAGCTTGGCCTCACATCCCGGGTCAGCTTTCATGGCTTCCTCACCCAGCGGCAGCTGCGCCCGCTCGTGGAGGCCGCCGACCTGATGCTGCTCGCCTCGCGCCATGAGGCGGGCCCGATGGTGGTGCTGGAGGCAGCGGTCGCGGGTGTCCCGAGCGTCGGCACGGCGGTCGGGCACCTGGCGGAGTGGTCGCCCGCGGCCGCACAGGTGGTGCCGCCCGCTGACCCGCAGGCCCTCGCCACGGCCGTGGCGCGCGTGCTTGCGGATGAGGAGCTGCGGCTGGCGCTCGCGCGCGCCGCGCAGACACGTGCGCTCGCCGAGGATGCCGACTACACCGCGCGCGCGTTCGAAGCGCTATACGCCGAGCTCACGCCCGGCGCAGCACCAGGAACATGAACCGCGAGGTGGCGAGGCGGGCAAAGGCGAGCGGACTGCGCGGATCCACGCCGTCCCCGGTGCCGCTACCGGGCAGGGCATCGCCGAACACCCGCTTGAGGGTGAAGTGCGGGGCGCTGCGCGCGGCGTACTCGCGCAGGCTGCGCCGCCAGATGCGCGCCTGCGCGCCCTCGACCGCATAGCGCCCGTGCGCGAGGAAGCGTGGCAGGTTGCCCCACCACCAGCCATACCGCAGGTCGCGCAGGTGGTAGGGGCCGAGGACGCTGGCGAGCACGTAAGCCCCGGGGCGCGTGAGCGCGGCGAACGCTGCGAACAGCGCACCGAGGTCCTCGACGAGGTTCAGGGGCGCGAAGTTCGACGTGACGAGGTCGACCTGATTCACAGGCGTGCGCGGCGGGCTTGCCAGGAACTGCGGGAAACTCGGCGGGTGCAGCGTGACCGTGCCGCGTGCGATCTCCGGTGCGCAGTACTCGCTGAAGTAGGCGCACATGTCCGGGTCGATGTCGTAGGCCTCGACCGTGCGGCCGGCTTCGGCGTAGTAGCGCGCATCGAGCCCCGGGCCGGCGCCGAAATCATAGAGCCGCTGCCCCGGGGCGCTCAGTGCCAGCGCCCGCGCCCGGAAGGCGGCGCGCGCCTGGCGGTCGGACTCGTGGGCACTCAGCAGGCGCACGTACTCGGCGCCCGTGATGTTGCGCCCGCGCCCGCTCTCGGCGGTCACCACCGGGACGCCGTCGCCGCCGGCCGCGGCCGGCGCATCTTCAGGACGCGCGCGCGAGCTCATCGCGCGCCTGGTGCGCAGCCTGCAGCAGCTCCGCGGCGCGGTGCGGGTTGCTGTGCTCAAGGCGGCCGGCCTCCACGGCGCTGCGCAGCCAGACATCAGCGAGGCGGTAGTAGTCACGTCCGCGGCGCCCGGCGATCTGGTAGTCGCGGTCGGAGGCTTCCGCCCAGTCGAGCTCCAGGCGCACGCGCTCGGCCACGCGCTGGAAGTAGGGCGTGCCCTTGATCGGGTAGGAGACCGTCGTGAGGAAAATGTCGGGGTTGGTGCTGCGCACGAGTTCCACCGTGGCGGCGATGTCCTCGAGCTCCTCCCCCTCGTAGCCCCACATGAGGAACATGCCCACCTGCATCCCGTGGCGCTGGGCGAGCTCGACCGCGCGGTGCACTTCCGCCACGGTCACGTCGCGCTGCATGGCATCCAGGATGCGCTGGCTGCCGCTCTCCGAGCCGATCCAGATGCGATAGCAGCCGAGCGCTGCGAGGGTCGCCGCCGCCGCCTCGCTCTGCAGCCGGTCCGCGCGGGTGATGGTCTCGAACGGCAGGTGCAGGCCACGGGCCTGCAGTTGCGCGGCGTAGCTGTGCAGCCAGGGGTGGCTGATCGTGAACACGTCATCCGCATACCACAGCTGATCGGGTCGGTAGGCCTCGACGATGGCCGCCACTTCCTGCGCCACTGCCTGCGGGCTGCGGCGCCGGTGCGAGTAGCCGTACACGGCGTGCGAGCACCAGGTGCACTTGTAGGGACAGCCGCGCGCGGTGATGAGGTTGACGCTGCCGGCGCCGTGGTGGCGGCGCCAGACGTCCACGTAGCGATGAAGATCGATGGCGGCGCGGTCCGGCAGCGGCAGCGCATCGAGGTCGGGGATCTTGGCGCGCTCGGGGGTGCGCACGATGGCGCCCGAGGCGTCCTTGAACACGATGCCGCGCACGTGGCTCAGCGCCAGGGGGCCCTCCTGCGGCAGCGCCAGCAGCAGCTCATCGAGGGTCAGTTCGCCCTCGCCGATGACGATCACGTCCGCGCCCGCCCCGAGGTATTCCTCGGCGTAGCTGGCGCTCTCGGGCCCGCCGAGGATCACCCGCCAGCCGCAGGCCTTGGCCGTGGTTATGATGCGCAGCACCGAGCGGCGCGTCATGAGATTGGTGTAGAGCCCGAGGATGCCCCCCGGGGCGTGCTCGAGCTGGCTGGTGAGCTCGCCGCGCTCCCCGAAGGTGCTGTCGTAGACCTCGACCCGGTGGCCGCGCGACTTGAGGTAGGCCGACAGGTAGAGGAGCCCGAGCGGCGCGTACGGCTTCATGATCTGCTGCTCCTTCTCGTCTTCCGAGAGGAAGTAGCCGTGCGTCAGCAGGATCCGTCCCATGGGGGCTTCCGGCGCGCCTTTAGACGGCGGCGCGGCTCACCCGGAAGGCGCTTTCACTCTTCTGCAGGCTCGTCCAGCGCAACTCGAGGCTGCGCCGGGCCTCGGCGCCGCCGGGGCGGTCCAGACACCCGAGACTCACCTGTTCGTGCAGGAGGTTGCGCACGGCGCGGTAGAAGTTCGAGCTGTACGTGCCGCGGAACATCATCGCCAGGTCCCCGCTGTCCTTCCAGTGCGTCTTGCCGTTCAGGAACTGACCCTTCACCTGCTCGAAGAACTTCGTGCCCGGCAGCGGGTAGGAGACACTCACGCCCACATCATCCGGCAGAGCCGCCTCGAGCAGCTCGCGCGTCGCGAGGATGTCGGCGAGCTGCTCGCCGATGTAGCCGAGCTGGATGAAGAACCCGACGCGGATGCCGTGCTCCTTAAGCAGTGCGCGCGCAGCGAGGATCTCCGGCACCGTGGTGCCCTTGTTCATGGCATCGAGGATGCGCTGGCTGCCGCTCTCCGCCCCTATCCAGGCCTCGACGCAGCCGGCCTCGCGCAGCGCCTCCACCATCGCGGTCGTGGTGAGATCGGCGCGGATCTGGATGGTGAAGGGCACGCGTGCGTCCTGCGCGCGCACCGTCTGCGCGAGGCGCGTCACCCAGGCGGGGCGGAAGCCGAAGATGTCGTCGGCGAACCACAGATGGTCGGGGTTGAAGCGGCGCTTGAGGTAGATGAGCTCCGCGGCGACGGATTCGGGGGTGCGCTGCGCGTACTGGTTGCCCCAGATGGGCTTGGCGCACCAGTTGCAGCGGAACGGGCAGCCGCGCGAGGCGGCGATGTTCAGGCTGAAGAAGCCGTGCGCCTTCTGCCACACCGCCCGGTAGCGCTCGACGTCCACGAGATCCCAGGCGGGCAGCTCCGGGTAAGGGGCCGCGGCGGCGGGGGCGAGCGCTGCGTTGACGTGGTGCACGCTGCCGGCGTGCAGGTAGGCGAGGCCCGAGAGTCCCGCCGTGAGCTCAGCGGTCGTGAGGTCGGCACGCGCATCGAGCCGCTTCACGAGAGCGGCGAGCGTTGCGAGCCCCTCGCCGATGAGGGCCACGTCCGCCCCGGCGCGCAGGTACGCCTCGGGGGCATCGGTGGCGTCGGAGCCGGCGACGATGACGCGCGCCCCGCGAGCGCGGGCGGCGCGGATCATCTCGCAGCACGCCTCGCGCATCGCCGCGAGGCACATCTTGGTCAGGAAGTTGAAGTTGTCCTCATAAAGCACCACGACCTCAGCGTGCGACTCCTGAAGCTTTTCGTGGTACTCGGCGACGCCCGTGGCCAGCATGGCGTCGAACAGGGTGACGGCATGGCCGCTGTCACGCAGGCTCGCCGCGACCTGCAGCGTGGCCAGCGGCGGATAGGGCTTGGCGCGTTCGAACTGCTTGGGGTCCAGATGCAGGTAGTAGGAGTGCCCTACCAGGATGGAGCGCATTTTTTCGTTCTCTTTGTCCCGCGGGCACTGTGACAATCCCTTACAGCCGCCGTCAGGGGATTGTCACGGAGTGCCACTAAGCCCACAAGCTACTAAGGATCCGGCCCCGCCGCACCTGCTGTACGGCATCCCGTAAGTGCCCCCGTCCACCGGTTTGGGTTCAGCCGGCGCCCGCCCTGGCCGGTCGCGGCGCGGCAGCGCTACCGCGCGCAATATACGCGCAATATAAGAGACTGATTTTTAACAGTAAACACAGTCTCACCGAGTACTCCTCATTACAGTGTTATTTGCCCTCCCAGGCGCGGTGCACCGCGCGCTCCCTCGAGGGCCCGCGGCCGCCCGCACGGTGCCTGGCGCGCCAAAGGGTGCAGGCAGGCCGCTTGACCGTATCAGCTATAATCTTCACACCCCAAAGCACGGCCGGCTGGTGCGGGGCACCCGAAGTGGGTGCGGTGCTCACGGCACGGGCGAAAGTGGCGGAACTGGTAGACGCGCTGGGCTTAGGACCCAGTGGGGCAACCCGTGAGAGTTCGAGTCTCTCCTTTCGCACCAGTTCTCCTTAGCTCTAGTGGTCTGGTTACTGGCTCACCGCTCTTTATTCCGGGGTTTGCGGCGGGCTGAAGGATTGAATTGATGGAAGTCTCCTTGTCTGACACCGGCGGCCTGACGCGGCGTATGGAAGTCGCGGTGCCTGCCACCGAAGTGGCGCAGGAAGTGCAGCAGCGCCTGAAGCAGCTCTCGCGCACCGCGCGCCTGAAGGGCTTTCGTCCGGGCAAGGCGCCGCTGGCGGTGATCACCAAGCAATTCGGTGATCAGGTGCGTGCCGAGGTGCTCAATGACCTGATGAGGAGCTCCTTCGCCCAGGCCGTGAATCAGGAAAAGCTGCGGCCCGCCGGCGGCCCGCGCATCGAGCCCCTCGCGCTCGGCCCTGAGACCGACCTCAAATACGCGGCCACCTTCGAGGTGCTGCCGGAGGTCAAGGTCGCCTCCCCGGCCGCGATCACGATCGAGAAGCCGGTCGCCACCGTAACCGACGCCGACGTCGATGCCATGATCGAGAACATGCGCCGCCAGCGGCCGCTGTTCACCGCGGTCGAGCGCAGCGCCCGCGACGGCGACCGCGTGCTCTTTGACTACCAGGCCCGCATCGGCGGCAAGCTGATCGAGGACGGGGACTTGAAGGACGTGCGCGTGGTGCTCGGCGCCGGGCAGGCAATGCCGGAGCTCGAGACGGGGCTCAAGGACACCCGTGTCGGGGACAGCCGTGACATCGTGGCCACGTTCCCCGCCAACCACCCGAACAAGCGCCTCGCCGGGCAGTCCGCGGACCTGCACCTCTCCATTAAGGCGGTCGAGGAGCAGTCCCTTCCGCAGGTCGACGCGGAGTTCTTCCGCGCCTATGGTGTGGAGCAGGGCGGCATCGAGGAGATGCGCGGCGAGGTGAGGAAGAGCATGGAGCGGGAGCTGGCCGGGGTGATCAAGAATCGCCTGCGGGTGCAGGTGCTCGAGGGGCTGTACCGCACCAATCCGCTGGAAGTGCCGCGCGCGCTCATCGACGAGCAGGTACAGGAGCTGCAGCTGGATACGGCGCGCCGCATGGGCATCCGGGATGCCCGCGCGCTGCCGCCGCGCGAGCGCTTCGAGGAGCCGGCCCAGCGCCGCGCCGCCCTGGGCCTGCTGATCTCGCAGATCGTGCAGAGCCAGGCCCTGGCGGTCGACCGGGAGCGCGTGCGCGAGCGCCTGACCGAGCTCGTCGAGAGCTATCCGGACCCCGAGCAGGCGCGCCGCGCCTACCTGCAGAACCAGGACGCGATGCGCCAGATCGAGTCGGCGGCTCTCGAGGACCAGGTGATCGAGTGGGTGGTGGCCAACGCCCAGGTGAGCGAGAAGCCGATGACCTTCAAGGAACTCACCGGCTTCGGCGAGGCCCAACACGAACATGAGCATGACCACGACCACAGCGGTCATGCGCACGAGGACGGACACGAACACCACGCCGCGCCCGCAGAGGGCCAGCAACAGCACGAGGTGAGCGGCACATGAACGAGCGTAATCTGAATCTGGTTCCCATCGTCGTCGAACAGACCGCGCGCGGCGAGCGCGCCTACGACATCTATTCACGCCTCCTGAAGGAGCGCGTCATCTTCATCGTCGGCGCCATCGATGACTTCATGGCGAACATCGTCGTCGCCCAGATGCTGTTCCTGGAGTCGGAAAACCCGGAGAAGGACATCGCCCTCTACATCAACTCCCCCGGCGGGGTGGTGAGCTCCGGTCTTGCCATCTACGACACCATGCAGTTCATCAAGCCGGACGTGAGCACCATCTGCGTAGGGCAGGCGGCCAGCATGGGTGCGGTGCTGCTGGCCTCGGGTGCTGCCGGCAAGCGCTACTGCCTGCCGCACGCGCGGGTCATGATTCACCAGCCCTTGGGCGGCTTTCAGGGGCAGGCCGCGGACATGGAGATCCATGCCAAGGAGATGCTCGATACCCGCGACCGCCTGAACCGCATCCTCGCCAAGCACACCGGCCAGAGTGTCGACCGCATCAAGCAGGACACCGACCGCGACCGCTTCATGGACTGCTACGAGGCGGTGAAGTACGGCCTGGTGGACAGCGTCCTGGACAAGCGCGGCTCGATCGTTCCGGTGCCCTCGAATAAGGCCTGAGCGTCCCCATATCGGGGGCCTGCGCCCAGCAAATGTAAAAGTGGTGAACCGCGTCTACATTTTCCGCACCCTGACCGGGAAATACAGGGGCGGCAGTGCTTTGCGTAGGGTGCGGGCACCGTGCTATAACAAACTGCGCGAGCGCTTTTCCAGCCCGTGCGACGCGGAGAATATGAGGGACCTCGATGACTGAAGATTCCCGCAACCGTCACGACGACGGCAAGCTCCTCTATTGCTCTTTCTGCGGGAAGAGTCAGCACGAAGTCCGCAAGCTGATCGCCGGCCCCTCGGTGTTCGTCTGCGACGAATGCGTCGAGCTGTGCAACGACATCATCCGCGAGGAGCTCGAGGACCGCGCCGAGCGCGCCCGCGACAAGCTGCCGAAGCCCCACGAGATCAAGAAGGTGCTCGATGAGTACGTCATCGGCCAGGAGCGCGCCAAGAAGGTGCTGTCCGTGGCGGTGTACAACCATTACAAGCGCCTGCAGACCCGCACCGGCACCGCCCGCGCCAAGGACGAGGTCGAGATCGCCAAGAGCAACATCCTCTTGATCGGGCCGACCGGCTGCGGCAAGACGCTGCTCGCCGAGACGCTCGCCCGGCTCCTCAACGTGCCCTTCACGATCGCGGATGCCACGACGCTCACCGAGGCCGGCTACGTCGGCGAGGACGTCGAGAACATCATCCAGAAGCTTCTGCAGAAGTGCGACTACGACGTCGAGAAGGCGCAGACCGGCATCGTCTACATCGACGAGATCGACAAGATCTCGCGCAAGTCCGACAACCCCTCCATCACGCGCGACGTTTCGGGCGAGGGCGTGCAGCAGGCGCTGCTGAAGCTCATCGAGGGCACCATCGCCTCGGTGCCGCCCCAGGGCGGCCGCAAGCACCCGCAGCAGGAATTCCTGCAGGTGGACACGAGCAACATCCTCTTCATCTGTGGCGGGGCCTTCGCCGGCCTTGAGAAGATCATCCTCAACCGCACGCAGAAGTCGGGCATCGGCTTCACTTCCGAGGTGCGCGACCTCAATACGCGGCCGCACGGCAGCGACCTGTTCCACGACGTGGAGCCGGAGGACCTCATCAAGTACGGCCTCATCCCGGAGTTCGTCGGCCGCCTGCCGGTGGTCGCGACGCTCGATGAGCTCGATGAGGGCGCGCTGATCTCGATCCTGACCGAGCCCAAGAACGCGCTCACCAAGCAGTACCGGCGCCTCTTCGAGATGGAAGGCGCCGAGCTTGAGTTCCGCGACGAGGCGCTGCGGGCCGTGGCGCACCGCGCCATGCAGCGCAAGACCGGCGCCCGCGGCCTGCGCACGATCCTGGAGACGGTGCTGCTCGATACCATGTACGAGCTGCCCTCCATGCGCAACGTGGCCCGCATCGTGATCGATGAGACCGTGATCGACGGGCAGACCAAGCCCTACGTGGTGTACGGCTCTGAAGAGACCGAGCCGCGCCGCGCCGCAGGAACGAACCATCACTGAGGCGGCCGCCGCGCCCATCTGCGCGCGGAACGCCCCGCCTGCGAAGTGCGTCACCCTTGAAACGGGGTGGCAGCGCCTCAATTCCCGCTACACTAGCGCCACCAGCGCCATCCGGCCGCGGTCCGACAGACGCCGCAGCCGGCTCCCCATGGGTCCATCGAGGGCTTGAGCGTGTCCGAACCGACTACTCCGACCACTGTTTCCCCGCCCACCGCCGAGCTGCAGAACGTGCCGGTGCTGCCACTGCGTGACGTGGTGGTTTACCCGCACATGGTGCTGCCGCTGTTCGTCGGGCGCGAGAAGTCGATCCTGGCGCTCGATGTGGCCATGCGCACCGACAAGCGCATCATGCTGGTCGCGCAGAAACAGGCCGACGTGGATGACCCGAAGGCCGACGACCTGTACCGCATCGCAACGCTCGCCACCGTGCTGCAGCTGCTGAAGCTCCCCGACGGCACCGTCAAGGTGCTGGTGGAGGGCGTCGACCGCACCCGCATCGAGAAGCTGCACGCCGGGGAGTACTACGCCGCCGATGCGACGCTCCTGCCGGATGCCGAGAGCTACGATGAGAAGGAAATGGACGTGCTCGCACGCTCGGTCATTTCCCAGTTCGAGCAGTACGTGAAGCTCAACAAGAAGGTGCCCCCGGAAGTGCTGACCGCGCTCGCCGGCATCGAGCAGGCCGGACGCCTGGCCGACACCGTCGCCGCGCACATGTCGCTGAAGCTCGCCGAGAAGCAGAAGGTGCTCGAGATCCTCGACGTCAGGAAGCGCCTCGAGCATATCCTGGTCGCCATCGAGAGCGAGATGGACGTGCTGCAGATCGAGAAGCGCATCCGCGGCCGCGTCAAGGCGCAGATGGAGAAGAGCCAGCGCGAGTACTACCTGAATGAGCAGATGAAGGCCATTCAGAAAGAGCTCGGCGAGATGGACGAGGGCGGCAACGAGATCAACGAGCTCGAGCAGAAGATCGCCAAGGCCGGCATGCCCAAGGAGGCACGCGAGAAGGCCACCGGCGAGCTCAACAAGCTGAAGATGATGTCGCCGATGTCCGCCGAGGCGACCGTCGTGCGCAACTACATCGACTGGCTGGTCAAGGTGCCGTGGAAGAAGCGCACCAAGATCATCAAGGACATCGCGCGCGCCCAGAAGGTTCTGGACGAGGACCACTTTGGCCTGGAGAAGGTCAAGGAGCGCATCGTCGAGTATCTCGCGGTACAGCAGCGCGTCGACAAGCTGCGCGGCCCGATCCTGTGCCTGGTCGGCCCGCCGGGCGTGGGCAAGACCTCCCTCGGCCAGAGCATCGCGCGCTCCACCAACCGCAAGTTCGTGCGCATGTCCCTCGGCGGCGTGCGCGATGAGGCCGAGATCCGCGGCCACCGCCGCACTTACATCGGCTCCATGCCCGGCAAGATCGTGCAGAACATGTCCAAGGCGGGCGTGCACAACCCGCTGTTCCTGCTCGACGAAGTCGACAAGATGTCGATGGACTTCCGCGGCGACCCCTCCTCGGCGCTCCTTGAGGTGCTGGATCCTGAGCAGAACTCGACCTTCAACGATCACTACCTCGAGGTCGATCTTGACCTCTCCGAGGTGATGTTCGTGTGCACAGCGAACTCGCTGAACATTCCGGCGCCGCTCCTGGACCGCATGGAAGTCATCCGGCTGCCCGGCTACACCGAAGATGAGAAGATGAACATCGCGCGGCGCTACCTGGTGCCGAAGCAGATGAAGAACAACGGTCTGAAGCCCGATGAGCTCAAGGTCTCGGACGCTGCGCTCATGGATATCGTGCGCTACTACACCCGCGAGGCGGGCGTGCGTAACCTCGAGCGTGAGGTCGCCAAGATCTCCCGCAAGGCCGTGAAGCAGATGCTGCTGCACAAGAAGGAACAGAAGTCGGTCGCGGTCACCCCGCGCAACCTCGACAAGTTCCTCGGCGTGCGCCGCTTCCGCTACGGCAAGGCCGAGGACATGAACCGCATCGGCCAGGTGACGGGCCTTGCCTGGACCGAGGTCGGTGGTGAGCTTTTGACCATCGAGGCGGCCGTGGTGCCGGGCAAGGGCAAGCTGCAGCACACCGGGCAGCTGGGCGAAGTCATGCAGGAGTCGATCCAGGCCGCCATGACCGTGGTGCGCAGCCGCGCCCAGGTGCTGGGGCTCGAGCCGGAGTTCTACCAGAAGCTCGACGTGCATCTGCACATCCCGGAAGGGGCGACCCCGAAGGACGGCCCGAGCGCCGGTATCGGCATGTGCACGGCGCTGGTGTCGGCCCTGACCCGCATTCCGGTGCGCTCGGACGTCGCCATGACCGGCGAGATCACGCTGCGCGGGGAAGTGCTGCCGATCGGCGGACTCAAGGAGAAGCTCCTGGCGGCCCATCGCGGCGGCATCAAGACGGTGCTGATCCCGGATGAGAACCAGAAGGACCTGGTCGAGATCCCGGACAACATCAAGGGCAACCTTGAGATCAAGCCGGTGAAGTGGATCGACGAGGTGCTGGCCATGGCGCTCACCGAGCAGCCGATGCCCCAGCAGCACGCCGACGTGCCGCCCGCCCCGGTGGTCACGCCCGGCCCGGAGGCCGACGACAAGCGCGCCCGGCGCAACGGGCGGCGCACCAAGCCGCTGCCGCCACCGGCGCATTGAGAGCCGCCACCGATCGTCGCTAACAGCGGCAGCGCCGACTCCCACGTCATACGCTACCGCGCCGACGTCGATGGCCTGCGGGCCATCGCCGTCCTCGCGGTGGTGTTCTTCCACCTGCTGCGCCGCGGACTCCCCGGGGGCTACCTCGGGGTGGACATGTTCTTCGTGCTCTCCGGCTACCTGATCACCGCGATCATTCACCGCGAGGCCCAGGCGCAGCAGTTCTCGCTGCGGCGTTTCTACGAGCGGCGCATCCGCCGCATCATGCCCGCGCTCCTCGCAGTGCTCGCCGTGACCACGCTGGCCGCGGTGGCGCTGCTTTTGCCCTCGGACCTGATCGGCTACGCCAGGAGTCTGCTCGCGACGCTCGTGTTCGGCGCCAACTTCTACTTCTGGCGCGACACCGACTACTTCGCCGCCGCCGCGGCGCAGAAGCCGCTGCTGCACATCTGGTCGCTCGGGGTCGAGGAGCAGTTCTACATCGTCTTTCCCCTGCTGCTCGTGGCGCTCGCGCGCTCGTGGCCGCGCGGCACGCTGCCGGTGATCGTGCTGCTCGCGCTCCTGTCGTTCGCGGCCAACGTGCTCGCCAACCTCGCCGGCGCAACGCTGCCGGCGTTCTTCCTGCTGCCGACGCGCGCCTGGGAGCTCGGCGCCGGCGCGGCGCTCGCGGTGCTGCCCGCCGCGCTCGCCCCGCAGGGGCGCGGGGCACGCGTGGCGGCGTGGCTCGGGGCCGCGCTGGTCCTCGCCGGCATCTTCGTGCCCTTCGAGGAGAGCATCGTTCCCGTGGCCCTGCCGGTGGTGGCAGGCACGGTGCTGCTGGTGCTGAGCGGTGAGCGCGAGACGCCCCTCCCCAACCGCCTGCTGAGCCGGCGCTCGGTGGTGTTCATCGGGCTGATCTCCTACTCCCTCTACCTGTGGCACTGGCCGATCATCGTGCTCGGCCAGTACTACCTGGTGCGCCCGTTCACCGTGCCCGAGGTGGCGCTGGCGCTGGCGCTCATGGGCGCCTGCGCGGTGCTCTCCTGGCGTTACGTGGAGCGGCCGTTCCGCAACAAGGCCCTGAGCGTGCGCACCGTGTGCCTCGTGGCTGCGGTGGCAGCGGCGGCGCTCGGCGCCGCGGCGGGGGCCCTGCTGCGGCAGCAGGGCCTGCCGGCGCGCTTCTCCGCGGCCGCCGCGGCGCTCAACGCGGCGGTCGGCACCAACTATCGCTGCCCGATCTCCGACTACCTGCCCTTCGGGCGCTCGCGCGCCTGCCTGATGAACCTGCCCTCGCGCGAGCCGCGCGACGCGCAGGTCGTACTGCTCGGCAACTCCCATGCGCAGATGTATGCGCCGCTGTGGGCGGGGATTCTGGCGCAGCGCGGGGAGAGCGGCCTTCTGGTACCGGTGAACGGCTGTCTGCCGACCCTCACCGTGAACATCTCCGGCGCCTGTGCCGCCACCGCCGCCGGCAATCTTGCCGCCGTCATGGCGCTGCCGCGTGCGCATACCGTGATTCTCGGGCTCAACTGGGTGCACGATGACCTGGTCGACGCCGCAGGCCGCGCGGTCGATGACCGCGACTCAACGACCCTGCTCGCGGGGCTGGATGACCTCATCAGCCGCCTGCACACCGCCGGACGGCGCGTGATCCTGATCGGTCCGCTGGCGGAGCCGGGCTGGGACGTGCCCTCGACGCTCGCCCGTCAGCTCGCCTTCGGACATGTGCCCGACCGGCCGGCCTTTGCGCCGAGTGCGCAGTTCTATGCGCGCTTCGGGAGGGCCCTCGCGCACTTCGAGCACCGCGGTGACGTCACCCTGGTGCGGCCTGACCTCACGCAGTGCCAGGCAGACCGATGCTATTATGTGCGCGACGGGCGCTCGCTGTTTTCCGACAGCAATCATCTGGCGGGCGCGGCGTTGCCGCAGTTCCGGGCTGCGTTTGCGGCGGCGCTCGCCGCGCCTGAGGCGGCTCCGCAGCGCTGACGCGCCGGACGGCGGATTTCGATCGGAAGTCGGGTGCTTAGCTCAGCTGGTAGAGCGTCGCCCTTACAAGGCGAATGTCGGCGGTTCGATCCCGTCAGCACCCACCAAATTCAATCAGTTATCTGAATCTGCGGTTGTGCAGCGTGTGAGAGCCGCACCTCGGTCTTCGACACGAGCGACGGAAAGCGTCCATCGTGCGCCCTGGCCTGATCGACATCGGCAGGTCCTCATGTCGAAACCCACCCTCATCGTTCGTCGTAGGTCTGCAGACGTCTCAACACTTAAGCCCGCTAAGGAGAACTCATGGCTACGGTCACGCTAAAGAAATTCCTGGTCCTCTATCTGGTGCCGGTAGCCGTCATGGCGGACTGGGCCAAGACCGATCCGGCCACGAGGAAAGCCGCCGAAGAAAAGATGCAAGGCGAGTGGCAACGCTGGATGGGCGAGCACGCCAAGATGATCACCCTGATGGAGGCCGCGGGTAAGACCAAGGCCGTGACCTCAGCCGGTATCACAGATATCAAGAATGACGTCATGCTGTATTCGATTGTGGAGGCCGACAGTCACGAGAGCGCCGCCAAGGCGTTCGCTCACCATCCACATCTCACGATCCCGCAGTCCTCTATCCAGGTGATGGAAGTGAGGCCCATGGGCCCTGCCTAGCTCCGGGTACGATCACATCGGTCCTTTGTGATCGTTTAAGACAACGTATGGCGTGGTAAGGCCCCATCGTGGGGACTTCCACGTGGAAACCTGCGCGCGCACCGAACCGAGGGGACTGCTAGGATCGTGCGCCCTACGAGTCATAACCCCCTGGAAAGAGCCCCACATGGAAACTCCTACAAATAGCTGCGGCCAAGAGGCGCGCTCGAACGGCACCGCGGCCTTACACGGGGCGCACCTGAAGACGCTCGAAGACCTGTTTCGCCATCCGGCGGCTCACAATCTTGAGTGGATGAATGTCGTCACGCTGATCGAGAAGATCGGAGTCGTGCACCGGCGCACCGATAACAAGTTCGCCTTCGACGTCGCCGGTCAGCATTACGTGATGCACAAGCCGCACGCCAAGGAGCTCAGCAGTTCTGAGGTCGCGGACCTGCGGCATTTCCTGCAGCGGGCGGGCTGGTCGGCCGCGGGACAGTCGGCTGCGGCGGTCCCTGCGCCGGCAGCGCTGAGCCTCATGGTGGCGGTGGATCATCACGGCGCCCGGATTTACCGGATCGATGCGGCGGCGGGTGACTCGGCCAGGCTCGAAATCAGACCGTACGATCCGCACCACTTCCTGCATCACCTCACGCATAAGGATCAGTCGCGGGAGCAGGGCCAGCGGGCGCCGGAGGAGCCTCAGTTCTACCAGCGCATTGCCGAGGCCTTAGCGAGCGCCGGTAGGATTGTCGTGGTCGGGCATGGGACCGGCAAGAGCAATGCGGCGCAGCACCTCATGGAGTATCTGCGCACGCATCACCGCGAAACGTATGGGCGGGTGGTGCGTGAGGTGGAAGCGGATCTCTCGGCTGTTACCACCCCACAGCTGGTGCAGCTCGCGGAGCAGGCTCTGACTCCATCAGCCTGAAGAGGCTTTGGGATCGTGAGCCAGGCACAGGGGTTCGAGCCCTACTGACGCTCCAGCACGTTAGTCCACAGCCGGCGCAGGCTCTCAAGACCTCCGGCCGTGGAACTCCATAAGGTTGCGTCGCCAACCAGCAGCGTGCCGGGGAAAACTCCGGGCCGTGACTGCAGGAGTGCGTTGAAGCTCGCGCGACCGTCCGCGGTAAAGGGGCGGGGTGGCGCGGCTGCGCTGACCGACTGTCGCGCCAGCACGTCGAGCTTCGCCGCGGCATCAGCCAGCGGCTCAAGATGCGGCAGGTGCGGGTGCAGATTGAAAGTGTTCACCCCGTGCAGGATCCCGAGCCGATCCAGTGCGGCGTCGGTCTCGATGGGCGCGGGTGCCCCGTCGGCTGCGGCGGCGGGGCGCAGGCCGAAACGATTCTCCACCGCAACACCAAGAGCGTGCAGCAGCTCGCGGGCGAAGCCGCCAAAGCGCTGCTGAGGCGGTATGGCCCGGTCGCCGTGGTGGTGGAACTGCTCTGCTGCCGCGCCCGCTGCAGTTCAACGGAAAGCTGCTCCGGAGCGCCGATATCGTGATGCGGGCAGACGAACACCAGGTGCCCGGGGTTCTCGAGGAACTGCCGTAACGCGGCCACCTCGGCGGGCGTCGCCTGCTGCCGGTCCTGAATGAATCAAAGCTGATTATCAGCAGCGTGGTGGCGCACTCCAGCAGCGTGGGCGTAAGTGCCGTGGAACGGCCGCTCCTGCTCACCCGCTCGAACTCCTCGAGCGCGCCTCCGGCTGCGCGGGCCTGCTCGACGAAGGCGACGAAATTCTGCCGCAGCACGTGGGTAAAGAATCCGGCGATACTCTGCTCGAAGAGCGCGGGGTCCGACAGCGACTCGTAGCGGATAGAGAATCCGTCGCAGCTCAAACAGCGTCGGAAAGCGGTTCTCGGTGACCTCGAGTGGCGCAGCGATTTCGCGCGTGGCGTCCCAGGAGTGGTAAACGATCGTTCGGCGGCTCATGCGGGTGGCCCTGGCCGGCGTAGCGTGCGCCGCGGCGTGCATCTGAGCATGTGACACGCGGCGTTTGCAACGCGTCAGCGATGCGGCACCGCGGCGCGCGGAAACAGCGAAGAGCACCGTCACGCCGCACCACAGCCTCGCTTGCAGACTGAGGCCGGGGGCGGCATAGATGAAATACCACGAGATTCTTGCGGCCATTGATGCCATCTATCAGCGTCATTGACACAAACGACAGCGCGCTTGCGCTGGCGGTCATATATTGAGCGCACTACCTTCTTCTGAGCGGAAGCATCACCATGGAAAGCGTCGCGGAAGCCAAGTGCCCCTTCAGCCACAGCTTCGGGGGCGGCACGTCCAACAAGGACTGGTGGCCGAAACATCTGCCACTCGACCTGCTGCATCAGCATTCGTCCAAGTCCAGCCCGATGGCGGCGGATTTCAACTACGCCAAGGCATTCGCGGACCTCGATTTCGCCGCCCTGAAGCGCGACCTCGCGGCACTCATGACGGACTCGCAGGACTGGTGGCCGGCCGACTTCGGCCATTACGGTCCGTTATTCATCCGCATGGCGTGGCACAGCGCCGGCACCTACCGCATCGGCGACGGCCGCGGCGGTGGCGGCCGGGGCCAGCAGCGCTTTGCGCCCCTCAACAGCTGGCCGGACAACACCAATCTGGAGAAGGCGCGCCGGCTGCTGTGGCCGATCAAGCAGAAATACGGACGTGGCATCTCCTGGGCCGACCTCATGATCCTCACCGGTAACGTCGCCCTGGAAACCATGGGCTTCAAGACCTTCGGCTTCGGTGCGGGGCGGGCGGACGTCTGGGAGCCCGATCACGACGTCTCCTGGGGCACGGAGAAGACCTGGCTCGGCGCCGACACCCGCTACTCTGGGGAGCGCGAGCTCGCCAATCCGCTGGCGGCGGTGCAGATGGGCCTCATCTACGTGAATCCGGAAGGGCCCAACGGCAATCCTGATCCGGTGGCAGCGGCCCGCGACATCCGCGAGACCTTTGGCCGCATGGCGATGAATGACGAGGAAACCGTGGCGCTGATCGCCGGCGGCCACACCTTCGGCAAGACTCACGGTGCCGGTCCCGCCTCCCACGTCGGTGCGGATCCGGAAGACGGGGACCTCGAGGCGCAGGGCCTCGGCTGGAAGAGCACCTTCGGCACCGGCTGGGCGGGCGATGCGATCACGAGTGGTCTCGAAGTGACGTGGACGTCGACGCCGACGCGCTGGAGCAACGACTTCTTCAGCAACCTGTTCGGGTACGAATGGGAGCTGACCCGCAGCCCGGCGGGTGCTCACCAGTGGCAGCCCAAGAACGGCGCCGGCGCCGGCACGGTCCCGGACGCGCACGACAAGTCGAAGCGCCTGGCGCCCGCCATGCTGACGACCGATCTTGCGCTGCGGTTCGATCCGGCCTACGAGAAAATCTCGCGCCGCTTCCTTGAGCATCCCGAGAAGTTCGCGGATGCTTTCGCGCGCGCCTGGTTCAAGCTCACGCACCGCGACATGGGTCCGCGCTCGCGCTACCTCGGCCCGGAGGTGCCCAAGGAAGAGCTGCTCTGGCAGGACCCGGTTCCGGCGCTGGACCATGCGCTCATCGACGCGCAGGACATCGCGACGCTCAAGAGCCGGATCCTGGCCTCCGGGCTCACGATCGCGCAGCTCGTCTCGACGGCATGGGCCGCGGCGTCCACGTTCCGTGGCTCCGACAAGCGCGGCGGGGCCAATGGCGCGCGCATCCGTCTGGCGCCGCAGAAAGACTGGGCCGTCAATCAGCCGGCACAGCTGGCGCAGGTGCTCACGAAGCTCACGCAGATCCTCACCGACTTCAACACGTCTCAGGCGGGGGGCAAGCGCGTCTCACTCGCCGACCTGATCGTCCTTGGCGGCTGCGCCGGCGTCGAGCAGGCCGCACGCCATGCCGGTCAGAACGTGCAGGTCCCGTTTGCGCCAGGGCGCACGGACGCCTCGCAGGGGCAGACGGATGTCGAGTCCTTTGCGGTGCTCGAGCCGGCGGCCGATGGCTTTCGCAACTACCAGAAGAGTGGCACCACGGGTGCGGCCGAGGCGCTGCTGCTCGACAAGGCACAGCTCCTCACGCTGACGGCGCCGGAGATGACGGTACTGATCGGCGGCCTGCGCGTGCTCAACGTCAACGTCGCCGGCAGCAGGCACGGCGTCTTCACCAGGAGGCCGGAGGCGCTCACCAATGACTTCTTCAAGAATCTGCTGGACATGGGCACGCAATGGACGGCGACCTCACCGGCCAAGGACCTCTACGAGGGCCGCGATCGCCACAGCGGGGAGCTGAAGTGGACGGCGACGCGCGCCGATCTGGTGTTCGGCTCGAACTCGCAGCTGCGCGCCCTGGCGGAAGTTTACGGCAGCTCGGACGCACAGGAGCAATTCGTCGGCGCGTTCGTCGCCGCCTGGAACAAGGTGATGAACCTCGACCGGTTCGACCTCAGGTAGCCAGCCGGCGGGGTGGAGACGGACTAGGCCGCGAGTGACAGGACGATGAAGAAAGTCGCGGCGATCGCCATGACGAGGGTGGCGATCCATCCGACCGCCCGTGCGGCGCGCGAGATGCAGAACTGGCCCATGATGTCGCGCCGCGCGCCCATCAGCATGAGCAGCACCATGACCGGTACGGCCACGATGCCATTGATGACCGCGGCCCAGATGAGCGCCTTGACGGGGCTGAGTGCGATGAGATTGGCGCCTGCGCCGAGGAACGTGGCGAGCGCGATCGTTGCGTAGAAGGCCTTCGCCTGCAGCGGTTGCCGCGCCAGTCCCACCGGCCATTTGCGCGCTTCCCCGAGCGCATAGGCTGCCGAGCCGGCGAGAACCGGAATGGACAGCAGGCCGGTGCCGATGATCCCCAGTGCGAAGAGCACGAACGCGCCTCGTCCGGCGAGCGGCCGCAGCGCCTCGGCGGCCTGTGCGGCGCTTGCGATCTCATGAATCCCGGCGCGGTGCAGCGTGGCGCCGGCGGTGACCAGGATGGCGAGCGCGACGAGATTGGAGACTCCCATGCCGATCAGGGTATCGAGACGGATCCGGGCGAGCGCACCGGGCCCTTGGAGGGGCTTGCTCAGCAGTGGCTCCTCCACCGGCAGCGCCTTGGTGTCCTCCACCTCCTGCGCCGCCTGCCAGAAGAACAGATACGGGCTGATCGTGGTCCCCAGGATGGCGACCACCGTGAGCCACAAGTCCCGGTCCAGCGAAAAGCGCGGCCACACGAGCCCGATGAGGACCGCGCGCCACGGAACATGCACCACGCACACCGTGGCGACGTAGGCAAACAGGGAGAGGGTGAGCCACTTGAGGACGGCAACGTAACGGGTGTGGCTGAGGAGGACCTGGCCGAGGGTTGTGAGCAGGCCGTAGCCGAGCACGTAACCCCAGCTGGGCGGCGCGGGCACCAGCAGGCGGCTCGCCTCGGCCATCGCGGCAAGGTCTGCCCCGATGTTGAGCGTGTTGGCGACGAAGAGCAGGGCCACCACGCCCTGGAGCATCCAGCCCGGATAGTGCCTGCGCAGGTTCCCGGCAATCCCTGCGCCCGTGGTCCGGCCGATGCGCGCGCTGATGCTCTGGATGACCACCATGAGCGGGTAGGTCAGCAGCAGCGTCCACCCGAGGCGAAAGGCGTACTGAGCCCCCGCCTGGGCATAAGTGGCGATGCCGCTCGGATCATCATCGGCGGCACCCGTCACGAGCCCCGGGCCCAGCATCCGCGCGAGCCGGGGTTTGCTCGTATCGGCCGCCGAACGGCCCGGTGGCTTGCGGGATGTCCTCACGCGGCTTGGCGACCTGATCGGGTGGGCATGGGGCCGCTTGATCTGCACCTTGGGCGCATCAGTTTTGCCCCGTCCGGCAGCGGCGTCCTTAGGCGCCGCCCCCATCGCCGTCTCAGCGATCGCCTACGACCCGCTCAGCCCTCTCCCGAGCCCCGCCGGGGTCGGCGCACGGCCCTGACTTTCCCCGTGCCGCCGCCGCCACAGAAGAACTGCTCCGCGCCGTCGGACTCCAGGCCCGAGACGTGCACGCCGGCTGGCATCTGCAGACTTTCCAGTACTGCCCCGGTCGCCGGGTCCACCCGCCGCAGTTCGCTCTCATCACCCTCCCACGTAGCGTGCCACAGCTCGCCCTCGACCCAGGTGACGCCGGTGACGAAGCGGTCCGACTCGATGGTGCGCAGGATCGCCCCGGTCGCCGGGTCCACCTGATGGATCCTGCGGCCGCGGTAGTTACCGACCCATAGCGTCCCTTCCGCCCAGGTCAGCCCCGAGTCCGCGCCGCCCCCGGGGGCGGGTATCGTCGCGAGCGTGCGCCCGGTGTGCGGATCGATCTTATCGATACGGTCTTCGGTCAGCTGGAACAGGTGGCGACCGTCGAAGGCGGTGCCCGCGTGTGCCGCCACTGCCAGCGTGCGCTTGAGCTCGCCGCTGGCCGGATCGAAGCCGTTCAGCCGGTCGCCGGAGGCGAACCAGACGTGCTGACCATCGAAGGTCACCCCGCCCACCCGGTCGGCGCCCGGGAACGGTCCGTATTCGCGCAGGATCTTCGCCACTTTTTTTGTCATGCGAATGATCTTAGTCGACCGTGACGGAGGCGGGGAGCAACAAGCTCGTCGTGAATCCGGGCACGGGCGGCATTACCCAGCGCAGGGTGCGGCCGCGCCCGTAGGACTGCACCTTGCCCGCGCGCGCGAGCGCATCGAGTGCGCGCTGGATGCTGCGCTGGCTGCGTCCGAGCGCCAGCGCCAGCGCCGAACTCGACCAGGATTCACCGTCGGCAAGGAAGGCGAGCACGGCGGCGTGTCTGTCTTCGAGCGGCCGTGCCAGCACCACGACCGAGCTCGCGCGCCGGGGCAGGAGCTGGTAACCGGCCGCCGTAGCGCTGACGAGGGCATGCCGGCGAAGCAGGGTGCGCAGCCGCGCCATCTCCACCCGCAGGCGCGCCCGCTGCGACTCATCGGCGCGCCTGGCGCGGAACGCCCGCGCCACGAGCAGCTGGCGCGGTACGTCCGCGGGCCAGGCTTCGCCAAGCGCCCGCGCCAGGGTGAACAGCACCGGCCGTCGCACCAGGGACACTTCGGCCTTCCCATCGCGCACGACGTAGCGGCACGCGTCCACGACGAGCGCTCCTGAGGTGGCGAGCGCCTCGACATCCTGCAGCAGCAGAAGCCGTTCGGCGCCACTGACGATGAGGCGGCCTGCGGGAGTCACCAGGGCGCGCTGCGCCTGGCTCACTTCCGCAACGAGCGCCGCAATGCCCGACTGGCGCGCCGCGGCCTCGGCCCGCACGAGCGCAGCGTGCGCGACGCGGGTGTGCAGGCGCCGCATGGCGATGCCGGCTACCGTGAGCTCGTGGGCGGCCCGGGAGGCCGCGGGTAAAGGCGCCGGATCCAGCTGCGCGAGTGCGCTCTCGGCCTCACCGAGGTGCCCGAGCAGCAGGAGGCGGCGCACTTCGACGTGGCGCGCATGCGCCGCGTTCAGCCGGTCACCGTGCGCCTCCAGCAGCGCGCGCGCCGCGGCGAGACTGCGCGCCGGCCAGCTAAGATCGCGCGAAACCAGCGCGATCTCGGCCTCGGCAACGATGCAGCGCGCCCGCGCCAGGGCCTCCCTGGGCCCGAAGGCGCGCGTCGCCCGGCGCAGCAGCGTCTTGGCGCGTTCGAGGTCCCCGAGCTGGGCCATGGCGAGGCCCCGCAACGCCAGCGCCGGCGCGTCCTCGCGCAGTGCGACCCGCTTCAGTGCCCCGAGCGGATCGCCCGCCGCGAGCGCGCGGGCCGCGGCCGTGATCATTGAGTCCATGGCAATCCCGTCACACTTGTAACTCCCCGCTGCCGCCGGCTGCCGTCCAGACTATCTCACCAGGATCGGTTGGCGAACCGGCGGCCCCGCACCGGGACAGACCGTAAGAGACGGGACGTGGCGACGGCCGGCGGAACACACACACAGGCAGGAGATCAGGCGATGACGAAACACATGACCGGTACGCGCAGCGAGTGGCTCGCCGCGCGTCTTGAACTGCTGGAAGCGGAAAAGCAGCACACACGGCGCGGCGATGAGCTGGCACGCTGGCGCCAGGAGCTGCCCTGGGTGCGTATCGAGAAGGAGTATCGGTTCGCCACCGATGCCGGTGAAGTGACGCTCGCGGACCTCTTCAGTGGCCGCTCGCAGCTCATGGTCTATCACTTCATGTTCGGCCCCGACTACACGGCCGGGTGTCCGTCCTGCTCCTCGATCGCCGACGGCTTCGATGGCTTCGCCGTCCACCTTGCCAATCACGACGTCACCCTGGCGGCCGTGTCGCGGGCGCCGCTGCCGAAGCTGCAGGCCTACAAGCGCCGCATGGGATGGGGATTCCCCTGGGTATCCTCAGGCACCACGGACTTCAATGCCGACTTCAGTGTCGGCTTCACGCAGGAGCAGCAGCGTGCCGGCGGCATCGAGTACAACTACCGGCGCGAGGCGCCGTCGGTGCGCGAGCCCCTGGCCGGCAAGACTGTGCAGGAGTGGCAGTTGCGCGGCGCTGAGGGACCGGTGGCGCAGATCGCGGCCATGACCGGGACCGACGTACCCACCTATACGCGCGACCGGCCGGGCATGAGCACATTTGCGCTGCAGGACGGGGCCGTCTATCACACCTATTCCACCTACGCCCGCGGCCTTGATGGCCTGTGGGGCATGTACCAGTGGCTCGACCGTGCGCCGCAGGGTCGCAACGAGCACGGCGTCTGGTGGCGCCGTCACGATGAATATCCCCGGGGCTGATGGCCTGCGCCCCGAAGCGCCCGGCTCCGGGCGCGTCCTGCTTGGCGTCGCGGCGCTGCTCTTCGCAGCCAGCTCTGCGGTGACCGTGGCGCAGTGCGCCGCCATGTCGGCAATGGCCGGGGTGCAGATGCCGGGCGGTTGGATGCTGTCCATGGCCTGGACGCGCATGCCCGGGCAGAGCTGGGGCGCCGCCTTTGGGGCCTTCCTCGTCATGTGGGTCGCGATGATGGGGGCGATGATGCTGCCCTCGCTGACCCCGGCGTTGCAGCGCTATCGCCACAGCGTCGGGCGGCTGGACCTGGCCCTGCTGGCCGGACTCGGATACTTCGCCGTGTCGGCGGCGCTCGGAGCGACCGTCTTTCCACTGGGTGCAGCGCTCGCCGCACTGCAGATGCACTGGCCGTATCTGGCGCAGGCCGCGCCGGCCGCCGCGGGCGGCGTCGTGATCGTGGCGGGGCTGGTGCAGCTGACGCGCTGGAAGGCGCATCACCTCGAGTGCTGCCGGCGCAGTCCCGGGCGCTGCATTGCACCCGCAGCGGGTCCCCGCAGCGCCTGGCGCAGCGGCGTGCGCCTGGGCCTGCACTGCAGCTGTTGCTGCGCGCCGCAGATGGCCGTCCTGCTCGTGATCGGCGTCATGGATCTGCGCGCGATGGCGCTCGTGTCGGGGGCGATCACGGTGGAGCGTCTCCTGCCGGCCGGCCCGCGCATCGCCAGGGGCGCAGGCGTCGTGGCGGTCGTCGCAGGAGCGCTGGTGCTCGCGCATGCCGCGAGTCTTGTCTGAGGGGGCGCGCGCCGCGGGCGCGGCTGCCCTAGCGGCCGGCGAAGCGCGCCTCGGTCTCCAGGCTCTTCACCCGGCAGCCGCTCAGGTATTTCACCCGGTAGCGGGTGCCATCGTCCGGCCTCTTGCGCAGCGTGTAGGTCACCTGGCCGCCCGAGAGCGTTGCTTCGGTGCGCTCGAGGCTCACGATCTCGAACTCCAGGCCACGCGTCATGGGCGCGGCGCACGCTTCGATCTGGCCGACATTTCTCGAGCAGCCGCACAGGAGCGGCACGCTTAAGGCACACGCAAGGGCAAGTCGCATGGGAACAGTTTCACTGCGGTGTCGGTCAGTTTTATGACGGCCGGCCGCTTATGACAGCGCGCGAGGCTTGCGCCCGCAGGGGCTGCCCGTGCCGGCGCGGTGTGCGGGAATAGGTCACGTGCGGCCAAGGCTGTGTTTCGGCCCTGGGTGCTACCATGCGGGCGGTCGTCATGGCACCGCCCCGGTGTCACCGGCTGCCGAACATGGACCGCAACCCCAACCTCAACGCGCGAATCGCCCGGATCATCGATGCGGATCCGGCGCTCTTCCGGGAGCGCTTCAACCACAGTTCCTTCTCTTTTAAACACGCGCTGCACCGTCATCCGCTCTTCACGCTGCCGCGACTCGCGCAGCTCGCTGAGACGATGCTGGCCGCCGGTGACCAGAGTAAGTTTCTGGCCCTGGGCGGGGAGGACGCGACCGCGGACAGCGCCTTCGAGTCCCTGCCGCGACAGGCCAGGTTCGCCCGCACGGTGGAGGACTTGGGCAGCAGCCGCAACTGGGTGAAGCTCTCCAGCGCCGACAGCTTTGATGCGGAGTATCGCGAGCTCCTGGCGGCCGTGCTCGGGGAACTCGCACCGCTGACGGGGCGCGACCTGCTCAGTCAGATTACCTGGTCGTCCCTGACCGTGTTCCTCGCCTCACCGCGGATCGTGACGCCCTATCACATCGACCACGAATCGAACTTCCTCTTTCAGGTGTCGGGCGAGAAGGAGCTGTACCTCTTTGACTGCAACGATCGCACCGTGCTGACGGAGCTGGAGATCGAGAGCTACTACGCCGGGGACTTCCGCGCTGCCCGCCACAAAGCGCAGCTGCAGGAGCGTGCCCGCGCCTACCATCTGATCCCGGGGCTCGCAGCGCATCACCCGCCGCTGTCACCGCACTGGGTCCGCAACGGCGAGGCCCCTTCAGTGAGCGTCAGCATCGGCTTCTGCATGCGCCCGGTGGATGCGCGGGCGCGTATCTATCAGGCCAACCACTATCTGCGCAAGCTGGGGCTCAAGCCCGTGCCGCCCGGCGCATCGGCGCTGCGCGACCGGCTCAAGGGCTGTGCGCTCGGAGCGCTGTCCAAGTCCCACCCGGACAACCCGAACGAGATTCTTTATTCGGGCATCAATCGCCTGAAGACCCTGATCACGCCGCTCAGCTATGTGCGCGATGCCTGGCGCGGCGGCAGTCGCTGACCTCGAAGCGGGTGTGCGCTGCGTGCCGCGGCCGCGCGGCACGCAGCAGCGCGGACGCGCGTCAGCCGAAGACGCCGTACTCCACCTGCAGGATCTCCCCCGTACTCACGTTCACGAGGAGCGCATCCGTGTCCTCGCGTACCCACTCGTAGCCTGCCGGGGGCACCTCGAGCGCGAACAGCCAGTAGTCCGCGAGGATGTAGGGGGCCGCCCAGTAAGCCCGCGGCAGGATCTGTCCGTAGGCCCAGCGATGCGCTGCCCAGCCCGGCGGGCGGCGGTAGACACCGACGTGGTAGACCCGCGCGGCCTGGTAGTTGTGCTGGTAGACGTTCTTATCCACCGTCGCCGGGCGCGCATTCCAGCCCTTGGGCTCGGTGACGCGCTCGTAACCCTTCGGCCCGGGATGCGGCTCGCCGTGCGCTTGGGGACGCGGGGCGGGGCCGCTGTGCGCGGCCGGGGGCGCTGCGTGCTCGGCATGCTCCTGGGCACTCGCGACGCCGGCGCAGGTTGCCGCGACGAAAGCGGCGCTCAGGATGACAATCCTCTTGGTTGACTTCACGTGTGCGGATCCTTTTCTGACACTGATGCGAAAATGCTAACAGGGAAGCGCGTGCGGGCCTGTCAGACTGCGCCGCGATCGTTGCGGTGTCCGGGTGTTTACAACTCGCAACAACTGCAGCTTGGCGCGGGTTGCCGTGAGGGGCGGGTGAACCCGTGAGTGCCTCGGGCCCGCGCCTTGCCGAGCTGCAGCGCCTGCTGACCCTGATTACCGAGCGGCTCGCGTACGAGCTCGCTGTGCCGAGTGCCGAGGCGCCGTCCTGGAGCGACACGCAGTGGGACGTGGCGCGTGCCGTCGCGGCAGTGCACGGGGTCTCGGGCCTGCTGGCGCAACGGCTGCGCTGGCAGGGACCGCCGGTCTGGCGCACGTTTCTCGAGGGCCAGCGCCATGAGATCGCGCGTCGTCAGCTGCGCATCGCGGCGCTGCTCGAGCGCATCGACGCGCGCGCGCGTGAGACGGGCATTGCCCTGATCGGCCTCAAGGGCGCCGCGCTCCTGGCGCAGGGGCTTTACCAGTCAGGCGAGCGCCCGATGGCAGACGTCGACCTCCTCATCGCCGGCTCGCAGGAGGCCGCTGCGCAGGAGCTGCTCGTCGGGCTCGGCTTCGACCCCGGGACCGTCACCTGGAAGCATCGCACCTACGCGGAGGCCGGTGCCGCGGGCGTGGCGCGGCTCGGCGAGCACAGCGGCAATCCTCTGAAGATCGAACTGCACCTCAAGGTGTGCGAGCGGCTGCCGCTGCGCGCGGTCGACATCACCGCACAGGTGCTCGGTGCCGCGCCGCACGCGGGCCTGCAGTCCTATCCCTCGCGCGCCGCGCTGCTGCTGCACGTGCTATTGCACGCAGCCGGGGCCATGGTCGACCGGACCGCGCGCCTCCTGCACCTGCATGACATCGCACGGCTCACGCGCGCCATGCAGCCCGCGGAGTGGGAGGCGCTGTTCGCACTCGGCGCGCAGTCAGCCGCCGCAAGCCTGTGGTGGGCTTATCCGCCGCTCGCGCTCACCGAGCGCTATTTCGGCTGCGTGCCGCCGGCGGTGCTGCAACGTCTGCGGCAGGACTGCCGCTGGCCCCTGCGACGGGCGGCACGGCGCCGGCGACTCGCCGACGTGTCGCTCTCCTATCTGTGGGTGAGTGCCTTCCCGGGCATCGAATGGTCAGGCTCTCTCGCCGAGGCGATGGCCTATGCCGTGCGGCGCGTGCGCCCGCGCGCGGACACGCTCGAGCTGCGCCGCGCCTTCGCGCAGTCACAGCCGCTGATCAGCGCCGGGGAATGGGCGCACGCCTCGCAGGGGCGGCGCATCGTGCGCTGGCTTACCGCGCGCCAGCCGCGCCAGGAGGCGTTGCAGCCGGTGCAGGCCGCGCTCGCGCTGCCGGGCGGGAAGTCACCTTAGGATCTCGATCAGGAGCACCCACGCGCCCAGGACGCCGGCGGCGATGGCGAGCAGTGTGGCAGGCACCAGCCAATACAGCCCCGACGGGTGACCGGAGTAGAGCATGACGCCGGCGATCACGAACATGATCGGCGGCAGCTGGTTGATCAGCACGCGCATCACGACGCGTTGCCGCGGCCGACCGCTGCGCGCCAGCGTCAGTGTGAGTCCGATCCACAACAGCACGCCGAGGACTGAGACCTCAGCGCCCAGCACCGCGGGCGACTGTCCCGGCACCAGCGCGAGCAGCGCCAGCACCAGCACCGCGAGCAGCAGCACGAGCGCCTCGGCGGCCCGCGGCGGGAGTGAGGGAAGCTGCAGGATGCGCGTCAGGTTGATCGACACCGACACGAACAGTAGACCTGCGAGGGCGGCGGCGGCGCCCGCCTCGGCGACGAAGAAGTTATCCCAGCTGTCCATGGCGCTCTTAGCCGAACTGCACCGCCAGCATCGAGACCGAACCGCCGTCGATCCCGGTGACCGGGTAGCTCACGCGTTCCCCCGGGGCGCTGCACCCCATGACGTAGAGCAGCGGCAGGTAATGTTCGGGGGTGGGCACCGCGGCACGCGCGTCCGCGCCGAGAGCCGGGTAGTCGATGAGCGGCCCGTGCTCGCCGGCATCCAGCTGCGCCCGCACGCGTGCCTCGAAGCGCAGCGCCCATTCGTAGGGCGCGCGCTCGTGCACCCCCCAGGCATAAGCCTCCAGGTTGTGCACGACATCGCCGCTGCCGAGGATGAGCACGCCGGCCTCGCGCAGCGGCCGCAGGCGCGCGCCGAGCTCGTAGTGCAGTTGCGGTGTGGCGCGCGCATCGAGGCTCAGCTGCAGCACCGGCACGTCGGCCTCCGGGTAGAGGTGTATCAGCACCGACCAGCTGCCGTGGTCGAGCCCCCAGGACTCATCAAGAGCAACGCTGAGCGGGGCGAGCAGCTGCTGCACCTGCCGCGCCAGCTGCGGGTCCCCGGGTGCCGGGTAGCGCGTGGCGTACAGTTCGCGCGGGAAGCCGCCGAAGTCATGGATCGTGCGCGGTGCAGCCATGGCGGTGACGGCGCAGGCGGGTAGGTACCAGTGGGCGGAGATCGCGAGCACCGCCTTGGGGCGCGGCAGCAGCGCGCCGAGCTGGCCCCAGGCGCGCGTCCAGTCGTTCACGCGCAGCGCATTCAAAGGATTGCCATGCCCGAGGAATACGGCGGGCATGAGCGTGCTCACTTGCTGCCGCTCTCGGCGAGCAGGCGCACCGCGGACTGGTAGAGACGTGCGCGCAGCGCGTAGCGCTCGCTCGCACGCGTGACGTAGCGCACCGCGATTTCGACGCCCCCCGCGGCCGGGCGCACCGCGATGCCCGGCTGGGCCGAGAGTGCGGTGCCGCGCTCGCCGCGCGAGGCGCGCTGCCATTCCTGCTCGGCCTGGCGGGTGCTGTCCTTGGTCTCCTCGGCCACCTGCTTCTGGATCGCGTCGGCGATGACGTGCGGATCGTGCCCGAAGGGCACCACCACGGTCAGCTCGTCCCACAGCCACTGGCCCGAGGTGGAGAAGTTGAAGTAGTGGCCCTCGATGGCGAAGCTGTTGGTGAAGGTGACGTGCCGCCCGGTCGGGTGACCCGCGTCGGTCCAGTTGCCGGTCTCGAGGAGCACGGTATGGAACATGCCAAGCTCCACCACCTCGCCGCTCACCCCGTTGATCTCCACCCAGTCCCCGATGCGGATGCCATTGCGCCCCATGAGGACGAACCAGCCGATGAAAGCGACGATGAAGTCCTTCAGCGCCACGGTGAGGCCGGCGCCTGCGATACCGAGCATGGTGGCGAACTGTCCTGGCATCCCGATCAGCACGAACAGGATCAAAAGTACCGCGACCAGCTGCAGCGCGACCCCGATCACGCCGCGCAGCGTCGCCAGCTGCCGCCGGTCGATGCGCGCGCCCCCGAGCAGGCGGTTCAGCCAGCGGTCCGCGAACAACAGCAGGATCAGGGCGCCGATGACGATGACGGTACCGGTGAGGATGGCGCGCGTCACCTGGCGCTGCTGGGTGGCGACGACGTCGTCCCAGCTGCCGTAGATCCCGGCGAGCTTGTTGCGGGCGCTGATGCGCTGATCACGCAGCATCAGGCGGCTCTGATCGACGGCGAGCCGGCGGGTGAGCGCGAGCGGGGTGTCCGCTACCGCATCGGCGTTTGCGGCGGCGGGCGTGGCCGCCTTGGGCGGCGCGGCGCCGGCACGTGCGGGCCGGCTGGCGCTCAGTTCCGCCAGGCGCTTTTGCGTACTCTGGAAGTCATCGACCAGCTGCGCGCGATGCGCGGTGAGCTTCGCGACGCTCGCGCTCACCGCAGCGCGCGCCTGCTGCAGCTCGCGGCGTTTGCCGCGCAGCGTCAGCCATTGCCGGATCTGCGCCACCATGCCGTGCAGGTTCGCGACCAGGGCCCCTGAGGCCGTCGGCGCCTCCGCCGCCGCGAGGTTGCGCTCGGCCGCGGCGTGCTCCTCCTGCGCCTTCTGGATGCGCTGGTGCACGTTGCCGCCGGCGGCCAGCAGATCGCTGTTGGTATCCTCGATCTGGTCCTTGTCGAGCTCCACCTGCGAGCCGATGAGATCGAGCTGGTCCTGCAGGTCGGCCTTGTCGGCCTCGGCCGCCTGGCCCATTTTCTGCGCCAGGGTGCTGAGCGTGTCCGCGTCGGCCGTCAGGCGCTTCTGCGCCTCATCCAGGCGCGCCTGGAGGGCCAGGGCCGCGGGACTTAGCACCGGCGGGTGGGCCTCGATGGCCCGCAGCGCGCCGCTGAAGGCGAGGTCGAGCTCGTGGTCGGCTGTCTGCACCGCCGACTGCGCGAGAGGCAGCTCCTCGGTCGTCGTCGCGCGTCGCGCCAGGCGCTGCGCCGTGGCGAGCGTCGCCTGGTCGATGACCGGCACCGCCCCGTTGGGCGTCACCGCCGGGGGCGCCGGCGGGGGCGGGGGATCCTGGCTGCGCCACAGGCCGTACAGCGTTACGGCCAGGAGCACAGTCAGCACCGTGGCCGTGGTCTTCTGCAGTGAGCTCATCCGCCTATCATGCCACGCGCCCGGCGCCGCTCGCGCCTGCGGGCGCAGCCTGCCCCCCGCTCAGGGGCGAGCGGCGTCGCCGGTGCCGGTTGCCACGGCGAAGCCTTCCGCGGCCCAGCCCGTCATGCCGCCCACCATGATCTTGACCGGCAGCCCGAGGCGCGCGAGCCGGATGGCGGCGCGCTGCGCGCCGTTGCAGTGCGGGCCGGCGCAGTACGCGACGAACAGGGTGCCGGGTGCATAGGCGGCCATGCGCGAGCCGATGATCTTGGCGTGCGGGACGTTGATGGCGCCGGGCACGTGTGCGCGGCTGAAGCACGCCGGGGAGCGCACGTCCAGCAGCACGAAGTCCGGTGTCGTGCTGAGCGCGCGCTGCACGTCGGAGCAGTCGGTCTCAAAGCGCAGCCCGCTCGCGAAATGCTCGAGCGCGCTCGCACTGTCGGCGGCGGGAACCTCGGTGACCGTGCTGGGCATGGCTGACTCCGGATCGGGTCTGCGAAACTGCGGCCCATTGTCCACGCCGGTACCGGCGGCGCTACTGGCGCAAATGACATACTACGTTAAGATTACGCCATGGCTCATACGGTGGTGGCGCTCGCCTACGATCAGCTGTGCACGTTCGAGTTCGGTTGTGTGGTGGAGCTGTTCGCGCTGCCGCGGCCCGAACTTCACGTACCGTGGTACGAGTTCGCGGTGTGCTCGGCGGAGCGCGGCCCGCTGCGCGCCGCCGGCGGCATCGAGGTGCGCGTGCCGCGCGGGCTGAAGCTGCTTGAGAGCGCCGACACCATCGTGATCCCCGGCTGGCGCTCCCCCGAGGAGCCGCCCCCGCCGGCGCTGCTCACCGCGCTGCGCCTGGCACATGAGCGCGGGGCACGGCTGTGCTCGATCTGCTCGGGAGTCTTCGTGCTGGCGGCGGCGGGCGTGCTCGACGGCCGACGCGCGAGCACCCACTGGCGCTACGCCGAGCGCTTACGCGAGCGCTACCCGCAGATCCGCGTGGAAGCCAACGCGCTCTACGTCGACGAGGGACAGGTGCTGACTTCGGCCGGCTCGGCGGCGGGTCTGGATATGTTGCTGCACCTGGTACGGCACGACTACGGCCCCAGGGTTGCGAATCAGGTGGCGCAGCGCCTGGTCATCGCGCCGCACCGCGAGGGCGGCCAGGCGCAGTTCGTGCCGCGCCCCGTGGCGCGCGACGAGCGCGGCCGCCTCGCGCGGCTGCTCGATTTCCTGCGCACCCACCTGCACGAGCCCCACACGCTTGCCTCACTCGCGAAGCGCGCCGCGATGAGCACGCGCACCCTGCAGCGCGAGTTCGTGCGGGCGACCGGGCAGGGCCCGCATAAGTGGCTCACGGGGGAGCGCGTCGAGCGCGCCAAGGAGCTACTGGAGAGCACGCGCCTTGCGACCGCGGTGATCGCGGCGCGCGTCGGGATGGGGAGCGCAGAGTCGCTGCGCCATCATTTCCGGCGCCGCGTTGGCACCACCCCGGAGCGTTACCGGCGGCGCTTCACGCGCCGCCCGTGAGGCGCAGCCCCGGCAGGTGCCGGCCGCGGGCACCGCTCAGTAAGCGAAGTAGGGTCCCGTGCCCCCGGGGGTGGCCTTGTTCTCGATCGCGGTGAACACGTTGCGACCGAAGAAGAACGGTATGCCGAGGTCGAATTGAATGGTGTTGGAGTTGGAATTGGCGACGCTCAGCACGCCTGCCAGGTTGGGAATGACGAAGGCGCTCGGGTTGGAGCTCAGGGCATTCTCGGCGTTGGCCACCGCAAAGGGCGCGGTGGCCATGGCGCCGCCGGAGTTCGCCGTCAGCGTGGCGCTCAGGTTGACCGTCGAGGGCGGGCAGTAGAAGCCGACCGCCGTGGTGCACTCGGTGATGCCGCTGTCGGTGAAGAAGTTGAGGTTCGAGCCGCTGTCGAGCGCAGCGTTGAGGTCGGTCGCACCGTTGAAGCTCGCAGCGACGAAGCCGGTGGCGTCACTGGCCAAGAGCACGGCGGCTTTGCCGAGCGCGTTATTGCTCTCGGTGCCGATGCCGAACACCAGTGCGCCGCCGGTGAGGGAGGCGGTCCCGGCCGAAGGCGGCGCGGGCAGCTCCACGATCACGCCGTTGTTGTCGCCATTGAAGAACATCACGGGATTTGAGACCTGCGCGGAGACGGCCACATTGCTGCCGCTGCAGGTGCCGCCACTCGGGCAGGTGTAGTAGGTGCCTGGCAGCGGCGGGGTCTCGCCGACGCACGCCGCGCCGCAGTCCTGCATGAAGGGCCCGACGCCGATGATGCCGTTGGCGCCGAAGGCGCTGACGGTATCCTCCGGCGTACCCGGACAGTCACTCGGGACGGTGTAGCCGCTCGCGCCGATCACCTGCACGTTGAGCCCGGCGGCGGACTTGCCCGAGACCGGCAGATACAGATCCGCCGTGGCGATCGGCCCGAAAGCCGAACCATCGGCAAACTGCAGGCACTCCGCGAGCGTGCTGCTGCCTGACATCACCGCGGGCAGGCTGATCGTGAGCACCGAGCTCAGCAGGCGCAGGCCCGAGGAGCCGGTATCGACCTCGACGTGATCGATCGTCTGACAGGTCGTGGTGCTGCCGGGTGCGCAGATTTTGATCGTGATGAAGGGAGTATTCAGCGCATTGGCAGGCCCGGCGTCCATCACCACCGGCTCGACGTTGGGGGGCCCTGCCTTCGCGATCACCTGACCACCACCACCCCCGCCCCCACCGCCCCCGCCACTGGAGGAGGAACCGCCCCCGCCGCCACAGGCGCTCAGGAGCAACAAGGAGGCGAGACCCGCAATCACTGCATTACGCATAGCGCATCATTCCTTTGGAGGACCGGCGGCAGCCGGTCACTGAATCTCGTCGGCCGAGAAGTTCTGCGGGAGCATCCCGGGCACCCAGGCACGGCCGTTGAACGCCCGCATGCGCCCGTTGTTCTGCACTACGAGCCCGGGCTGCTCGATCGCCAGATGCCGGTGGTTGCCGTGCACCGCGGCGGCCGCGGTCAGGAACTGGTCGTAGTAGCTGCCGAGCACCTGGCGCAGGTCCGGGTTGACCGGGCCATCCCAGGCCACCGCGAACACCTTGCCGTCGCTGCCGATGAACTCACGCACGTGTACGCCATAGGTCGTGCTGATCTCGTGCACCGAGAATCCCGTCGACTCGGTGACCCGAACCGCGCCCTTCATATGCGCAAGGTCCGCCTGCACGGAGCTCACGTCCGCCCCCAGAGCGGCCAGCGCCGGGGTGGCGCAGAGGAGTGCCACTACGGGGGGTAAAGCAAAGCGCGTCAGATTCATGCGGGAGATCCTTAAAGTCCTTTGAGCGCAATAGTGCACCATGGCAACGCCGGATGCGCGAACCTGTACCCGAATGGCGACTTGGGGCGCATTTGCCGCGCCTGTTCCCTGAAGCACAGCGCGAAGGATGCGCTGGGGTTGACTCACGGCGCGGCTGCGGGTTCCGCGCCTGCGCCGGGGCCGGCGGCGCGAAACAGCTTGTGGCCTTATTGATCAATCCGTTAGGATTCGCCCCCCAAATTCGGAGCGGTAGTTCAGCTGGTTAGAATACCGGCCTGTCACGCCGGGGGTCGCGGGTTCGAGTCCCGTCCGCTCCGCCATTTTTCCTTAATTCAGCCAGCCTAAAACATGCTTCTTCAGCGGATCCGAGACAAGCTCCACGGGCCCCTTGCCTGGGTGGTGCTGGGACCGATCATCCTGGTGTTCGTCGCCTGGGGTGCTTACGGCATCGTCAACCTCTCGGTGGGCGGGTCCAATTACGCCGCCGAGGCCGATGGCACCAAAATCTCGCTCGAGGACGCCCGCGGGGCCTGGCTGCGCCAGCAGGCCATGTGGCAGCAGCGCCTCGGCGGCGCAGCGCTGCCTGAACAGATGCGCGGTCAGCTGCAGGACCAGACCCTGGAGACCCTCATCAAGAACGCCCTCATTGCCGAGCGCACCCAGAAGCTCGGCTACCGGGTGAGCGCCGCGCAGCTGCACGAGGCCGTCACGAGCGAGCCGGCCTTCCAGATCGGCGGCCAGTACTCCCCCGAAGCCGCGCGCATGGCGCTCGCGCAGGCGGGGATCACGCTCGAGAACTTCGAGGGCCAGCTGCGCGATGACGCCCGGCGCACGCAGCTCGAGGCCGGCATCCGGGCCTCCAACTTCATGACCGCCGCCGAGCTCAATCGCCTGAATGCGCTCGAGAACCAGCAGCGCGAGGTGCGCTACCTGGTGCTGCCCGAGGACAAGTACGCGGCCGGCTACAAGCCCGACGATGCGGCGGTCGCGGCCTACTACAAGGCGCACGAGAAGCAGTACCTCAGCAACGAGTCCGACAAGATCGAATACGCGGAGCTGCGCCTCGATGCGCTCACCGCGCAGCAGACCATCACGGATGCGGACCTGCACGCCGCCTATGACAAGGCCAAGGCGAGCCTGCTGATCCCCGAGAAGCGCCACGCCCGCCACATCCTCGTCACAGGTAAGGACGATGCCGCCGCGCTTGCCCTGGCGCAGCAGGTGCTCACCCAGGCCAAGGCCGGCAAGGACTTCGGCGAGCTCGCCCAGCAGTACTCCCAGGACCCCGGTTCTGCGAAGAACGGCGGGGACCTCGGCTGGGCCGAGCGCGGCAGCTTCGTCGCCCCCTTTGCCGATGCCCTGTTCGGCATGTCGGTCGGGGAGATCAAGGGGCCGGTCAAGACGCAGTATGGCTACCACATCATCCGCCTCGATGAGGTGCAGGCCGCACACGGCAAGACATTCGAGGACGCGCGCGCGGATCTCGAGGCGCAGCTGCGCCGCGACCGGGCGACGGACCGCTTCGGGGAGATCCAGGAGCAGCTGCAGTCCAAGCTCGCCGAACCGGGTGCGGACCTGAATCTCCTCGCCCAGGAGTTCCACCTGAACCACGGGCAGATCGACAGTTTCGCCAAGGGCGTGGGCGCTCCCCCGCTCGGGGCCGCGCCGCAGCTGCAGGAGCTGCTGTTCGCCGACCCGCCGCCCGCGGCCGGTAAGATCGCAGGCCCGGTGCTACTCGGTGATGATCGGCTGGTGCTCGCCAAGGTGCTCGAGCACCGCGCGCCGCGACCGCGTGCGCTCGCCGACGTGCGCGACGCCATCGTGGCCGCGATGACCCGTGAGGAGGCCTCCCAGGCGTCGCTCAAGGCCGCCGAGGCGGCGCGCGATCAGCTGCAGGCGGGCGCAAGCTTCGAGGCGGTGGCGCAGGGACTGAAGGTGAGCGCCGAGCCGGCCCACTTCGTGGGCCGCAATGACCCCTCGCTGCAGGGCGAAGTGCGCGCGGCGGTGTTCGCCGTGACGCCGCCCTCTGGCAAACCGCAGTTCCGCGCGCTCGGCCTGAAGGACGGCAGTGCGGCGGTATTCGAGGTGAGTGCGGTGCGCACGGCGCCGGCTGCGGATGACAAGGCGCAGTTCGAGCGCGGCCTGCGCGAGGCGCAGAACCAGGGTCAGAACGACGTCGTGGCGTATCTGGATGAGATGCGCCGCGCCGCGGACGTCAAGAAGAATCCGAAGGCTTTCGAGTAGCCCCGGGGCGGCCTTCAGCCCTCCGCTTCCAGCGGGAAGCTCATGCCGACGGTGCTGAAGCCACTGTCGACGTAGAGGATCTCCCCGGTGATCCCGGCGGCCAGATCCGAGCACAGGAAGGCCGCGGCGTTGCCGACATCTTCGGGCGTCACGTTGCGCCGCAGCGGCGCGACCTCGGCGACCCGGCCCAGCATCTTCCTGAAACCCGGGATACCAGCGGCCGCGAGCGTCTTGATGGGGCCTGCGGAGATAGCGTTCACTCGCACCCCGTGCGGGCCTAAGTCTGCCGCGAGGAAGCGCACATTGGCCTCAAGGCTCGCCTTGGCGAGCCCCATCACGTTGTAACCGGGGATCGAGCGCACCGCGCCGAGGTAGGAGAGCGTCAGCAGGGCGCCGTTGCGCCCGCTCATGAGGGGCTGCGCGCGCTGCGCGAGCGCGGTCAGGCTGTAACTGGAGACGTCGTGCGCGAGGCGGAAACCCTCGCGCGTGGTGGCCGCGAGGAACGTGCCGGTGAGTGCCTCGCGCGGCGCGAAGGCGACGGCGTGCACCACGATGTCGATCTGCCCCCACTCCTGCTTGAGGAGCGCAAAGGCAGCGTCGATCTGCTCATCCGCCGTGACATCCAGCGGCATGGTGAGCTTTGCGCCGAGGGAGTGCGCGAGCGGCTCGACGCGCTCCTTCATCTTGTCGTTGACGTATGAGAAGGCGAGCTCGGCGCCCTCGCGGTGCATGGCCTGCGCGATGCCCCAGGCGATCGAACGGTCGGTGGCGACGCCCACGATGAAGGCGCGTTTACCGGCGAGAAAACCCATGTGTGTGTCCTCCGGCCGGGGATTATGCCGCAACTGCGGCAGCCGCAGGCGCGCCGGCTTCAGCCGTGGTGGCTGCCGAGGTGGATGTGCAGCTTCTGGCCGGTGTGGATGTGGGACTTGGAGCTCATGCCGTTCCAGGCCAAAAGCTGCGGCACGCTGCACTGAAACAGCCGCGCGATCTGCGCCACCGTATCGCCGTCGCGCACCGTGTAGGTCATGTGGCGCACCTTGTGCGCAGGAGCGGTGGCGTCGGAGGACAGCTTGATGCGCTGCCCGGCGCGCAGCTCGTCATCCGGATGCATGCCATTCATGCGTGCCAGCGTGTGCACGTCCATGCCGTGGCGGCGCGCGATGGTCCACAGCGAGTCGCCGTGGCGCACGACCTGCACGTGCGTGCGGTGGGTGCCGTGTCCGTGGCCATCCACCTGCGCCGCCGCCAGCATCACCTTGGGCGGCAGCTCCGTGACCGCGCTCGGTACGCGCACGTCCTCGCCCACGGTCAAAGGACCGCCGGGCAGGTCATTCATCTGGCGGATGACGGTGGGCGTGGTCTGAAAGCGCTTGGCCACCGAGACCACCGAGTCGCCGTGGCGCACGGTGTAACGGGTGACCCCGAGGCGCTGCTCCTCGGAGAGCTGCACGATGTTCTCCGTGAACACGTCGGCGGCCTCCACCGGCAGCAGCAGGAAGTGCGGACCGGAGGGGTCAGTGGCGAAGCGATGGAAGGCCGGATTGAGCTCGTAGAGATCTTCCGGGCTGATGCCGGCGATCTCCGCGGCGAGCTTGAGATTGATCTGGCCGTCGGTCGGCACGCGCGCGAAGTAGGGCTGGTTCGGGATCGGACTGAAGGCGAGCCCGTAAGTCTCCGGGTCCGTCACGAGGCGCTTCATCGCCAAAAGCTTCGGCACGTAGGCGCGGGTCTCGCCCGGCAGCCACAGGCTCCAGAAGTCGATCGAGCGTCCGGCGCTGCGGTTGGCCTCCACCGCGCGCTCCACCATCGCCTCACCGCAGTTGTAGGCGGCAATCGCGAGCAGCCAGTCGCCGTTGAATTCATCGTGCAGGTACTGCAGGTAGTCGAGGGCTGCGCGTGTGGACTCCACGATGTCGCGCCGTCCGTCGTACCACCAGTCCTGCTTCAGTCCGAAGCGCGAGCCGGTGCCGGGGATGAACTGCCAAAGTCCCGCCGCCCGCGCCCGCGAGTAGGCGTAGGGCTCGAAGGCGCTCTCGACCACCGGCAGCAGCGCAAGCTCGAGTGGCATGCCGCGCCGCTCGAGCTCGACCACGATGTAATAAAGGTATAGGTCCGCGCGCCCGAAGGCGCGCTGCAGGTAGGCGGGGTTGGAGGCGTACCAGCGCAGCTGGTCATCTACTGCACGCCGGTCGGCGCCGTCATCGAGCTTGAAGCCGCCGCGCATGCGATCGAAAAGGTCCGCGTACTGTGCCGGGGTGAGGCCGGCCACCTGCGTCGGGGTCGCTCCGGCATTGGCATCCGCCGAGGCGCCTTCGGCCGCGCTCGACTCGATGGCGGGCTGCGAGGGCGGGGCGCTCGGCGTCGGGGTCAGCGGCGCGGCGGCCTGGGCGGGTACCTGGGCGAGCTGCGGGGCGGCGCCCTTCGGGCGCGCCGGACCGTGGGCACACCCGGCGAGCGCCAGCAGCAGCACAGTAAGGAGAGTGTGACGCGTTGCTCTCAGTGGTGGCGTCGTCAAAGTTCCGTACCCTCTGTCGGCGTGCTACTTTGCCCGCGCCGGGGCACGGGTCCTTATCAATCTAAGGACGCTACTGGTTCAAGGCCGCGAATTTAACCGTTAATTTCACAGTATTACCAGCACTTCTATCGTGCCAGTTCGCACTTCAGGAATCGCGGATCGTGACGCAGCTCTCAGGGCCTGGTGGGACGCACCGCTCGGGCGGGCCCTCCTGGCGGCGGAATCGGAGCTGCTGGCGGCGGCGCTCGAGGACGTCTTCGGCTGGGAACTGCTGCAGATCGGTGCCTGGGGAAATGCCCGCGAGCTGCTCGCCGGCAGCCGCACGCGGCGCCAGAGCCTGCTGAGCGCCCCGGCGCTCGCCGGCAGCGCCGACATCCTCGCGCGCCCGGCGCAGCTGCCGGTGATGAGCGACTGCATCGATGCAGCGCTGCTGCCACACACCCTGGAGTTCGCGCCCGACCCGTACGCGATCCTGCGCGAGGCCGATCGCGTGCTGGTCGGGGAGGGGCAACTGCTGCTGCTCGGCTTCCATCCCTGGAGCCTGTGGGGCATGCGCGCGCGCTGGAGTCGTGCGGGCTTTCCCCCGGGGATGCGCCGCCTGCTGTCCGAGCGCCTGGTGCGCGAGTGGCTCGTGCTGCTGGGCTACGAGGTGGTCGCTGAGCAGCGCTACCTGTACCTCGGGCCCTGGAGCGGTGGACTTGCGGCCGGGGAGGGCACGGGGCGCATCCTGCGCCCGGGCCTCACCTATCCGCTGCCTGGCGGCGCGTACCTGCTCAAGGCACGCAAGCGCATCTACACCGTGACCCCGATCCGGCCGCGCGCCCGCGAGAAATCCGGCGTCATCGGCGGGCTCGTCAAACCCACCACGCGCAGCGGCACGTGATCGAGATCTACACCGACGGCGCCTGCCGCGGCAATCCCGGGCCGGGCGGCTGGGGGGCGCTGCTGATGATGGGCGAGTATGAGAAGGAGCTGAGCGGTGCCGAGGTGCTCACCACTAACAATCGTATGGAGCTCACCGCGGTGATCCGGGCGCTCGAGGCGCTCAAGCGTCCGGTGGCGGCATGCATCTACACCGACTCGCAGTACGTGCGCCGCGGCATCACCGAGTGGCTCACCGCCTGGAAGGCGCGCAACTGGCGCACCGCGGACAAGAAGCCCGTCAAGAACCAGGACCTGTGGGAGCGCCTGGAGGAGGTGAGTGCCGCGCACCAGCTGCAATGGCGCTGGGTGCCGGGGCACGCGGGCGTGCCGGGCAACGAACGCGTTGATCGTCTGGCCAATGAGGCCATCGACGCCCTGCAGAGCGGCATGCGGTAGACTCGCACCGCCATGCGCCAGATCGTCCTCGACACCGAAACCACCGGCCTCGAACCCGAACTCAACCACCGCATCATCGAGATCGGGTGCGTCGAGCTCGTCAATCGGCGTTCCACCGGGCGCACCTTCCATCGCTACCTGAATCCTGAGCGCGACATCGACGACGGCGCGCTCGCCGTGCACGGCATCTCGCGCGCCGAACTCGACGGCCAGCCGCGCTTCGCCGACGTCGCCGAGGAGCTGGTCGGTTTCATCGGCGGTGCCGAACTCGTCATCCATAACGCCGCCTTCGACGTGGCCTTCCTCGACGCCGAGCTGGCGCGCCTGCCCGGTGAGCGCCGCCAGGTGAGCATCCTGTGCCAGGTCCTCGATACGCTGGCGCTCGCGCGTGAGCTGCACCCCGGGCAGCGCAACAGCCTCGATGCCCTCTGCAAGCGCTACGACGTCGATAACTCGGCGCGCGAGCTGCACGGCGCGCTGCTCGATGCCCGCATCCTCGCCGACGTCTACCTGGCGATGACCGGCGGCCAGGCGGCGCTCGAGCTGGTGGAGAGCGATACGGCGGCCCGCGCCGCCGACGGCAGCCGCGCCGTGCGCGTGCCGGTGCGCAGCGCCGTGCCGCTGACGGTGGTGTCGGCGAGCGCAGCGGAACTCGCCGCGCACGAGGCGATGCTCGCCATCATCGCGAAGGCGAGCGGCGGGCGCTGCCTGTGGGCGGCGCAGCTACCTGACCCTCCAATGGACGAGCGCACTGCGGACGCACAACGCTCCAGTGCCTGAAAGAACCATGATCCCCGAAATCAGAAAGTGCCGCATCGGCATCGTCGGCTTAGGTTACGTCGGCTTGCCGCTGGCAGTGGAATTCGGCAAGCACTACGAGACGGTCGGCTTCGACGTCAAGGCCGAGCGCATCGCGCAGCTGGGCCGCGGGCGCGACGTGACGCTCGAGGTCACGGGCGCGGAGCTCAAAGCGGCGCGGCGTCTCAGCTTCACGACCGACCGAAAGCGCCTGCGTCCCTGCCAGGTCTTCATCGTCACGGTGCCTACCCCGATCGATGACTACAAGCGCCCGGATCTGACGGCGCTGCGGCGCGCCAGCGAGACGGTCGGGGCGGTCATGCGCCGCGGCGCGGTGGTCGTGTACGAGTCCACGGTCTACCCCGGCTGCACCGAGGAGATCTGCGTGCCGATCCTGGAGAAGGTTTCCGGGCTCAAGTTCAACCGTGATTTCTACGCCGGCTATAGCCCGGAGCGTATCAACCCCGGCGACAAGCAGCACCGGCTCACCACGATCCGCAAGGTGACCTCGGGCTCCACCCCGCAGATCGCGGAGTTCGTCGATCGCCTGTACGGCTCGATCGTGACCGCCGGTACCCACCGGGCCTCCAGCATCCGCGTCGCCGAGGCCGCCAAGGTGATCGAGAACACCCAGCGCGACGTCAACATCGCCCTCATCAACGAGCTGGCCCTCATCTTCAACCGTCTCGGCATCGACACCGAGGAGGTGCTGGAGGCTGCGGGGAGCAAGTGGAACTTCCTGCCCTTCCGCCCGGGTCTGGTCGGCGGGCACTGCATCGGCGTCGACCCCTACTACCTCACCCACAAGGCCCAGGAGATCGGCTATCACGCCGAGATGATCCTCGCCGGGCGGCGCCTCAACGACAACATGGCGCTCTACGTGACCGGACAGATCACGCGCCTGATGGCCACCAAGCGCATCCACGTCAAGGGCGCGCGGGCGCTCGTCCTGGGCATGACGTTCAAGGAGAACTGCCCCGATATCCGCAACTCCAAGGTGATCGACGTGGTGCGCGAGCTGAAAAGCCACGGCGCCCTGGTCGACATCTACGACCCGTGGGCGAACCCGGCCGAATGCCGCCACGAGTACGGGCTGCGCACGGTGCGTGAGCTTAAGCCTAGCCGTTACGATGTGGCGATCGTGGCCGTCGCGCATCGGCAGTTCCGTGAGCTCGGGGCGCGCGGCGTACGACGGCTGTGCAAGAAGAATCATGTGGTCTACGACATCAAGCACGTGTTCCCGGCGGCGGCGACCGACGGGCGGCTGTGAAGATCCTCCTCACCGGTGCGGCCGGCTTCATCGGCTCGCACACCGCGCACAAGCTCCTGGCGCGCGGCTACGAGGTCGTCGGGCTCGACAACATGAACGAGTACTACGACGTCACCCTGAAGGAGGCGCGTCTTGCACGGCTGACCACGCAGCCCGGGTTTCGCTTCGAGCGTCTGGATCTTGCCGACGACGCGGCGATGCGCGCGCTGTTCGCGCGCGAGAAGTTCGCGCGTGTCATCCACCTCGCCGCCCAGGCCGGAGTGCGCTATTCGCTGCAGGAGCCGCACACCTACATCCGCAGTAACGTCACCGGCACGCTGAACGTGCTCGAGGGTTGCCGCCACAATGGCGTCGAGCACCTGGTGTACGCCTCGACCAGCTCCGTGTACGGCGCCAACACCAACATGCCGTTCTCGGTCCACAACATCGCCGATCATCCGCTGTCCCTGTACGCCTCCACCAAGCGCGCCAACGAGTTGATGGCGCACAACTATTCGGCGCTCTTTAAGCTGCCGACCACGGGGCTGCGCTTCTTCACCGTCTACGGACCGTGGGGCCGCCCGGACATGGCGCTGTTCATGTTCACGCGCAATATCCTCGAGGGCAAACCGATCGACGTCTTCAATCATGGCCATCACCGCCGCGACTTCACCTACGTGGAGGACATCGCCGAAGGGGTGATCCGCGTCAGCGAGCGCGTGGCCCAGCCGGACCCCGCGTGGCGCAGCGATGCCCCCGATCCGGCCACCAGCAGCGCACCGTTCCGGCTCTACAACATCGGCAACAATCAGCCCGTACAGTTGATGCGCTACATCGAGGTGATCGAGGAGTGTCTCGGTCGCAAGGCGCAGAAGAACTTTCTGCCCATGCAGCTCGGCGACGTACCGGAGACCTTCGCGGACATCGACGATCTGGTGCGTGACGTCGGCTACCGCCCCGCGACCCCCATCGAGGTCGGAGTGCGCAAGTTCGTCGACTGGTTCTGCGGCTACTACGGCTACCAGCCCTGATGAGGAAGCAAGCGATGGCGAGCAGTGCGAACAATGCAACCCAGCCGGGCATGCAGGTGCCGCTGCTTGACCTGAAGCCGCAGTACGAGCCCCTGGCGGCGCAGATCCGCGAGGCCCTCGACAGGGTGTGTGCCAGCCAGCATTTCATCCTCGGGCCGGCAGTGAAGAAGCTCGAGGCCGACGTGGCCGCCTACAGCCAGTGCCGCCACGGCATCGGGGTCTCCTCCGGAACTGATGCGCTGCTGCTGGCGCTCATGGCGCTTGAGATCGGCGCCGGTGATGAGGTGATTACGAGCCCATTCACCTTCTTCGCCACCGCCGGCACGATCGCGCGCGTGGGTGCCCGGCCGGTGTTCTGCGACATCGACCCGGTCACCTTCAACCTGTCGGCCGCCGCGGTGCAGGCCTTCATTTCCGAACACTGCGAGGAGCGCGCCGGGGCGCTGATTCACACCGCCACGGGCGGCCGGGTGCGCGCCCTGATGCCGGTGCATCTGTACGGGCAGGTCGCGGACATGACGGCGCTGATGGGGATCGCGCACCGCTACGGTCTGCGCGTGATCGAGGACGCGGCGCAGGCGATCGGGGCGGCGGATGCCGAAGCGCGCCGCGCCGGCGGCTTCGGCGACGTCGGCTGCCTGTCGTTCTTCCCGACCAAGAACCTCGGGGCGTTCGGCGATGCCGGCATGTGCGTGACCAACGATGCGGCGCTCGCCGAGCGCATGGAGATCCTGCGCGTGCACGGTGGCAAGCCGAAGTACTACCACGCACTCATCGGCGGCAACTTCCGCATCGATGAGCTGCAGGCCGCCGTGCTCAACGTCAAGTTGCCGCACCTCGACGCCTGGAGCGCGGGCCGCCAGCGCAATGCGGCGTTCTACGACGCCGCCTTCGCGCGCGCCAAGCTTGGTGCTGCGGTGCACACTCCCTTAAGCGATCCGCGCGCCCGGCATATCTACAACCAGTACGTGCTGCGAGTGCGCGACCGTGATGCGCTGCGGCAGTATCTGAGCGCGCAGGGCGTCGGCACGGAGATCTACTACCCGGTGCCCCTGCATCTGCAACAGTGTTTTGCGTATCTTGGCGAGGGTGCCGGGGCCTGCCCGGAGTCCGAGCGCGCGGCTCATGAGACACTGGCGCTGCCGATCTTCCCTGAGTTAAGAGAGACGCAGCTGCAGTACGTGGTCGATACGGTCGCCGCGTTCTACCGCAGCTGAAGCGTGGCGGCAGCCGCGCCTGCCAAGGAGAGCACCATGAGCTTCACGCTACGTCCCGGCCCGGTTACCCCGCAGTGGCGCGAGCTCAACGGGCTCAGCGAGCGCCTTGCGAGCGTCCCGGTGCGCGAGCTGTTCGCGCGCGATCCGCAGCGCTTTGAGCACCTGTCGCACACGGCGGCCGGCCTGTGCATGGATTTCTCGCGCCAGCGGCTCGATGCGGCAGCGCTCGCCAAGCTGCTCGAGCTCGCCGATGCGGTCGGTCTGCGCGAGCGCATCGACGCCATGTGGCGCGGCGAGCACATCAATACCACCGAGGACCGCGCCGTGCTGCACGTCGCGCTGCGCCAGCCCCCGGGAGCGGGCATCGGCGGCGCGGCGATCGAGAAACTCGTCATGGAGGAGCGCGGCCGCATGCTGGCCTTCGCCGAGGGCGTGCGCGGCGGTGGCATCCGCGGCAGCTCCGGCGAGCCCTTTACGCTGGTGGTGAACATCGGGATCGGCGGCTCGGACCTGGGGCCGGCGATGGGCGTGCAGGCATTGCGCGCTTATACCGGGGGCGCGCCGCGCTGCGAGTTCGTGTCCAATGTCGATGGCTGCCATCTCGCCGAGGTGCTCGAGAGCGCCGATCCCAAGACGACGCTCTTCATCGTCGCCTCCAAGACCTTCACGACGCTCGAGACCCAGACCAACGCCAAGAGCGCGCGCGCCTGGCTCGCCGAGCGGCTCGGGGATGCGGCGGTGCCCAAGCACTTCGCGGCGGTGTCGGTGAATCATAAGGCCATGGACGAGTTTGGCGTGCACCCGCAGTACCGCTTCCAGATGTGGGACTGGGTGGGCGGACGCTACTCGGTGTGGTCCTCGATCGGCGTAGCGCTCGCCATCGCGATCGGCGAGACGCACTTCCTGGAGTTCCTCGCCGGCGGCCACGAGATGGATGAGCATTTCCGCACCAGTCCCTGGGCCGACAGCCTGCCGGCGCTCATGGGCCTCATTGGCGTGTGGAACATCAACTTCATGCACCTGCCGACGCTGGCGGTGCTGCCCTACGATGACTCGCTGCGGCGCTTCCCCGCCTACCTGCAGCAGCTCGAGATGGAGAGCAACGGCAAGTCGGTGATGCTCGATGGCGCCCCGGTGCGCTGCGAGACCGAGGCGGTCATCTGGGGCGAGCCGGGCAACAACGCGCAGCACTCCTTCTTCCAGCTGCTGCACCAGGGCACCCCGCGCGCCGCCTTCGACTTTCTGGTGCCGGCGCGCTCTTCCTGCAATAACCAGCCGCAGCAGAACCTCGCGATCGCCAGTTGTCTGGCGCAGGCGGAGGCCTTCATGAACGGCCAGTCCGCGCAGACCGTACGCGCCGAACTCGAAGCGCAGAAGATGCCGGCGGCGCGCATCGAGCAGCTGATCCCGCACAAGGTCGACCCGGGCAGCCGCCCCAACACCATCGTCCTCTTCCAGCGTCTCGATCCGGCCACCCTCGGGCGGCTGATCGCGCTCTACGAGCACAGCGTATTCACCCAGAGCGTCGTGTGGGGCATCAACGCGTTCGACCAGTGGGGGGTGGAGCTCGGCAAGAAGCTCACCGCGCAGCTGGTGCCGGCGGTCGAGAATCCCGCCGCCGGCCATGGCGCCCCGGCCCCGGTGCTCAAACTCCTCGCCACCGTCGACGCCTGGCGCCGCTCCTGAGGCTGCGGAACTTCGCGGCGGCAACGTTGTCGGCGCGCCGGGCCGCCTCGACGCGGGCAGCAAGATACGGCAGGATGGCGCGCCACTGCAGGCCGCCGCGCCAGTCACGGGTATAGCAACGCGCCATAATCGCTTCGTCGGGACAGCGTGCGGGGGACACGAGCCGCGCCGACACCGCGGTGCGGCGCGCAGGCCGCGGCCCGCAGCGCTCGGCCACCGGGCCGCGCGGCTAGCCTCATTTAAGCCAAGTCAACATGATGATCACAGTACGTAGAGTTCTGCTTCTGGCCCTGCTTGCGCTGCTGCAGGCGCCGGCCGAGGCGCGCGGCGTCACGCCCTACCTGCCCTTGAACCTCGACCCGGAAGTCGAGCGCGAGGTTGAACGTGTCCTGGTGCTGGGCGACAAGCCGGTGATGACCCGGCCGATACCCGCAGCCCTGGTGCTCGATGCACTGCCGAAAGCCTGCGAGATCGACCCGGTTTTGTGCAACCGCGTGCGCCGCGTGCTCAAGCAGTACATGAAGGAGACGGCGGTCGAGTTCGTGAGCGTCGAGGGGGCGCTCTCGAACGGCGCCAAGACCCTGATGCCGAACCAGCACGGCCAGACCGAGCAGAGTCCTTACCAGGTGGCCGCTGCTGCCTACTTCCAGCCGAGCGACTACGCGCTGATCAATGTTGGCGGCGTTGCCTACCAGGGCCGCGAGACCGCGACCGGCTCCTTCCTGAGTCTCGGCTTTGACTGGGCGCAGCTTGACATCGGCTATCGCGACCACTGGTGGTCGCCGATGACGGACAGCTCGGTGCTCATCAGTACCGAGGCGCCGACGATGCCCTCGGTGACGATCTCCAACTACGAGCCGTTCACGCGGCTGGGCATCCAGTACGAGGTGTTCGCGGCCCGCATGTCCTACACGGACAAGATCGAGCTCACCGATGGCAGCCTGACGGCAGGCTATCCTAAGTTTTCCGGCGGACGCCTGCAGATCGAGCCGGGCAACGGCGGCTGGTCACTCGGGGCCAACCGCATCATCGTCTACGGCGGCGGCGCCGCCGGCGGCCAGTCCTTCAGCGACATCCTGCAGGCCTTCTTCAATCCCACGAAGAGCCAGACGACCGGATTCGGCAACGACGTCCAGGTCATCGGCAAGCAGGAAGCATCGCTCACCAGCCGCTTCATCTTCCCCGGCCAGCATCCGTTCTCGGTGTACTTCGAATTCGCCGGCAACGACTCGACGAGCGGGCAGCGGCTGCTGTTCTCCAAGACCGTGCTCTCCGCGGGCCTGCACTTCCCCAAGGTCGGGCCCTTTGATTTCACCTACGAGTTCTCCGAGTGGCAGCCGACCTGGTACGTCAAAGGCTACAGCTCGGTGCAGAACGGCTACGGCGACGGCATCACCAACGATCACCTGATCATCGGCAGCTGGTTCGGTGATCAGCGCCAGTTCGCCGACGCCGTCGGTGGGCAGAGCAACATGCTGCGTATCGGCTGGGAGCCGCACTTCGGTGGCCGCTTCGAGGGCACCTTCCGCGCACTCGTCAACGACTCCTACTACTCCGCGATTCCCTACCATCACGAGTACATGGGCTCGATCAGCTACGCGCACCCGTGGAAGGATTACGTCATCGGCACCGAGGTGGACTACGGCCGCGACGTTTACGGCGCGAGCTACTCGCGCTTCGCGGGGTTCCTGCGTTACGGCGACGCGCTGCGTGACGGTGACTATGCCGATGACGCGGCGATCGACATGCCGCGCCCCGACCATGCCGAGATGTTCGTGGACGTAGGCGCCAGCGCGACCCGCATTGAGTCCCAGATCACCTCCGACACTCCGCGCCTCAACTCAGGCATCGCCGCCGGCCCACACATTGCCATCGGCGCGCGCCGCGCGGTCTCGGAGCATCAGGACCTCGGGGTGGCGTTCGAGGGCGACGATGTGCACGGCGTCTCGCTCATCAGTGCCCGCATCGTCGATTACCGTTACCGCTTCAATAACCCACTGGCGCTCAACCTGTTCGGGGGCGCGGCCCGCTATGCCGCGGCGACGCCCGCCTACGGGTTCTACTTCGGCGCGGGCCTGCAGTGGCGCAACATCCTCCCGCACTGGGATATCGGCATCGACTACCGCTACGCCACCAAGGTGGACCGGATACGCAGCCTGCCGACCGACCCGCAGGGTGGCTACCGCCCCGACGCCTACTACGACATTTCGCTGGGAACTTTGTACGTCTCGCGCAAGTTCTGAGGCTGCCCCGGTGCGCGACCGTGCGCGGCGGCAGCTCCAGGCGCGCTCAGCGCGGCGCTCCCGGGGCGACGCGGCTCGCGATCTGCCCCGCGGCGGTGCGCGCATCCAGTACAATCCCCGGCTCGTGCGGGGGTCCGAAGAGCGGTTCCATGGCTGTCCGCAGCCCCCTGCGTGATGCCCGTTGCGTACGAACAAAGGTTAACGATGCGATTGATGCGACCGCTGCGCGGGCTCCTGCAGGGCCTGATCGTCCTTGCCGCGTATCTGCTGCTGCCGAGTGCGACGGTTCTGGGCCAGAACGCGCCCACGGCCGAGGAGCTGCAGATCTTCCAGGGGCTGTCCCCGGAGCAGCAGCAGTCGATCCTTGAGCAGATGGGCAAGGGCGGCGGGGACCAGTCCTCCAGCTCCAGCTCCGGGTTCGGTGCCGGCGATCGCACCTCGACGGACCAGTTCGGGCGCACTCGCAGCACGAACCAGTACGGTCAGGGCGACCAGAAGGGCAATACCCGCAACCGCAAGAAACTCGATGAGGAGGACCAGGAAGAGGAGGAGCCTCTCATCCCGGTGATGAAGGCGCGCGACTGGATCATCGTCGAGATCGACTACCAGCTGCCGCCGCGCCAGGTGCCCCTCTACCAGCAGTCCCTCTACGCACCCCAGGGCGCGCAGGCCGCCGCGGCGGCCGCGGCCGCAACGGCGAACGCGGATACCCAGAAAGCGCAGGGGAGCAGCTCCGGAGCCAGTGGCAGTTCCGCATCCGGCACCACGCCGCCGCCCAACGCCTCGGGCGTGCCGCTCACCCCGTATCAGCTCTCGCTCACCGACGATGAGCGTTCGCGCCTTGACTCGTTGATGAACCTGATCCGCGCGCGCAACCCCTATCAGCTCGGCGCCGATGGCTCCCTGACGCTGCCCGGCTTCGCACCGATGGCGCTGCTCGGCCTCACCGAGGAGCAGGCCACGCTGCGACTGAAGGTCGAGCCGGCCTTCCGCGGCATCGAGGTGCGCATCACCCGTCTGCCGCTCAAGAAGACCGGCACCGAGGCGCTCAAGCCCTTCGGTTACGACCTGTTCGACCACGACCTGTCGACGTTTGCCCCGGCCACCAACGTCCCGGTGCCTTCCGAATACGTCGTCGGCCCTGGCGACCAGCTGGTGGTGCAGCTGTATGGCACGCAGAACAAGCGCCTGCAGCTCATCGTCGGCCGTGATGGCCGCGTCAATCTTCCCGACATCGGGCCCATCAGCGTCGGCGGTGAGAGTTTCGATGCCGCCCGCGAAAGCATCGAGGCACGGGTGCAGCACCAGATGATGGGCGTGCATGCCAGCGTCTCGATGGGCGATACGCGTTCCATCCGGGTGTTCGTCGTCGGTGAGGCAAAATACCCGGGGACCTACACCATCAGCGGCCTGAGCACGATCACCTCGGCGCTGTACGCGGCCGGCGGCGCCAAGCGCGCCGGCTCCCTGCGTACCGTGCAGCTGAAACGCCATGGTGCGCTGGTGCGGCAGTTCGACCTGTACGACCTGCTGATCCGCGGCGATACGAGCGACGATGCCAAGCTGCTGCAGGGCGACGTCATCTTCATTCCGCCGGTGGGGCCGACGGTCAGCATCGACGGCGAGGTGCGGCGGCCCGCGATCTATGAGGTCAAGGGCGAAGCGACGGTCGCCGACGTGCTGCAGCTGGCCGGCGGTCTGACGCCCGAGGCCGACCGCTCGAACGCGATGCTCACGCGCATCGACGCGTCGCAGCGCCGCATCGTGGTGCCGGTGGAACTGTCGACGGGCTCGCGCACCGAGGCGGTGCACAACGGCGACAAGGTGCGCGTCATGCGCCTGCGGCCGACGCTCGATTCGGGGATAACGGTGCAGGGACACGTGTTCGTGCCGGGCACGTTCGCCTATCACCCGGGCATACACCTGACTGACGTCGTGAGCTCGGTGGACCAGCTGCGCCCGGATGCCGACATCCACTACCTCCTCATCCGCCGTGAGCTGCCACCCAACCGGCAGATCAGCGTGCTGTCTGCGGACCTGGCGGCGGCGCTCAGTGCCCCGGGCTCGGGCGCTGACATCGCCCTGATGCCACGCGACCGCATCACCGTGTTCGACCTCGCCTCAGGCCGCGACCACGTCATACAGCCGCTGCTTACGGAGCTGCGGGTACAGGGCACCTCCGCGCAGCCGACCCAGACGGTGCAGGTCGCAGGCCAGGTGAAGGTGCCGGGCGAGTACCCGCTCGAGCCGGGCATGCGCATCGCCGACCTCATCCGCGCCGGCGGCGGCGCGGCGGATGCCGCCTACGGCGGCCAGGCCGAGCTGGCGCGCTTCAGCATCACCAGCAGCGATTCGCGCCAGACCCAGCTGATCGAGGTTGATCTGGCCGCCGCGATGCGCGGCGACGCGCAGGCCAACATCCTGCTGCAGCCCTTCGACGCCCTGAGCGTGAAGCAGGTGCCGTTCTGGACCGAGCAGGAGACGGTGGTACTCAAGGGAGAAGTGCGCTTCCCGGGCACCTACACCATCCGCAGGGGCGAGACTCTGAAGTCCGTGATCGAGCGCGCCGGCGGGCTCACCAACTTCGCCTTCGGCGAGGGCAGTGTCTTCACGCGCGAGTGGCTGCGCAAGCGCGAGCAGGAACAGCTCGACAACCTCGCCAACCGCATGCAGACCGATCTTGCCGGGCTGGCGATCGCTGCCTCCGCCAGCGGCCTTGCCGGCGGCGGCACCAACACCCTTGCGCTCGGGCAGACGCTGCTTGGCCAGATACGCAGCGCCAAGGCCGTCGGTCGCATGGTGATCGACCTGCCGCGGCTCATGAGCGAGCGGGTGGGCTCCGCGGACGACATCGTTCTGCGCACCGGGGATCAGCTGATCGTGCCGCGCTTCCAGCAGCAGGTCACGGTCATCGGCGAAGTGCAGTACTCCACTTCACTGCTCTACAACCCGCGCCTGTCCCGCGACGACTACATTGCCATGAGCGGCGGGGTGACGCGCCGCGCCGACAAGGGCCGCATCTACGTGGTGCGCGCCAACGGCAGCGTGGTTTCGAGTGAGGGCAGCCGCTGGTTCGACCGCTCGTCCGTCAAGATGAAGCCGGGCGATACCATCGTCGTGCCGCTCGATACCGAGCGCCTGCCGCCGCTGCCCTTCTGGCAGGCCGTCACGGCAATTCTCTATAACGTGGCGATTGCCGTTCTTGCGGTGCACTCGCTCTGACGCGTTGACAGCCGGGAACGACGCTCTTAGGCTTCGCGTTCAATCGTTGAACGCGAAGCCGGCGCGCCCCGGCAGGCCGGTTGCGAATGCCCAGCGACGAGATGCCCCTGAAACTGCTGCGCCTCATCGAGGCCAACCCGAAGGTCAGTCAGCGTGACGTCGCCTTCGAGTTTGGAATCAGTCTCGGCAAGGTGAACTACTGCCTGCGCGCCCTGGTCCACAAGGGCTGGATCAAGGCGGTGCGCTTCAAGAACAGCCGCAACAAGGTCGCCTACCGTTATCTGCTGACGCCGCGCGGGATTGAGCACAAGACGCTCCTTACCGGGCGCTTCCTCAAGATCAAGATGCGCGAATACGAGTCGCTGCGCGCGGAGATCGAGGAGCTGCGCCGCGAGAGTGAGGCGCGCGGCACGCGCGTGGCCGGCACCCACGATGCCGGCGCCTGAGGTAAGGATGAGGGGGATACAGAGTTGATGAACACTTACGAGGTTGTTGTAGGGCGCAAGATCCGCGTTGCGCTCGTTGGGTGCGGGCGCATCGCCCAGCGGCACTTCGAGGCCATAGCGGCCCACGGCGAGCGCATGGAACTCGTCGGGGTATGCGACACCGACCGCGCGGCGCTGGAAGCCGCGGCCACCAAGACCAAGGCAGCTGCGTTCAGCTCGCTCACCAGCCTGCTCGCGGACAGCAACGCCGACGTGATCGTGCTGTGCACCCCGAGCGGGCAGCATGCGCAGCAGACCGTGCAGATCGCCGCGGCCGGCCGCCATGTGATCACCGAGAAACCCATGGCGACGCGCTGGGCGGACGGCAAGCGCATGGTGGAGGCCTGCGACGCGGCGAACGTGCGATTGTTCGTCGTCAAGCAGAACCGCCGCAACGCCACCCTGCAGCTGCTCAAGCACGCCGTGGAGCACAAGCGCTTCGGGCGCATCTACATGGTGAACCTCAACGTATTCTGGAGCCGTCCGCAAAGCTATTACGACGGTGCGCGCTGGCGCGGTACCTGGGAGTTCGATGGCGGTGCGCTCATGAACCAGGCCAGCCACTACGTCGATCTCGTCGACTGGCTCATCGGCCCGGTGGAGAGCGTGCAGGCCTACACCGCGACCCTGGCACGCGATATCCAGGTGGAAGATACCGCCGTGGTCGGGATTCGCTGGCGCTCGGGGGCTCTGGGCTCCATCAACGCCACCATGCTCGCGTATCCGAAGAACTTCGAAGGCTCGATCACGGTGCTCGGCGAGCACGGCACGGTGCGCATCGGCGGGGTGGCGGTCAACAACATCGAGCACTGGGAGTTCGCGCAGCCGCATGCGAATGACGCCCAGGTGGCGCAGGCGAGCTACACCACGACCTCCGTCTACGGGTTCGGACACCCTCTTTACTACGACAACGTCATTCGCGCGTTGCGGGGCGAGGCGGAGCCGGAGACCGACGGGCGCGAGGGACTGCGTTCGCTCGAGGTGCTGATCGCAAGCTACCTCTCGGCGCGGGACGGGCGGCGTGTGGCACTGCCGCTGGAGTACTGACAAGAGTGGTCACGATCCATCCGACGGCGATCATCGACGCGGGCGCGAGCCTCGGGGAGGGTACGCGCGTGTGGCACTGGGTGCACGTATGCGCCGGTGCCCGCATCGGCGCGGACTGCTCGCTCGGCCAGAACGTCTTCGTCGGCAACCGCGTGGTAATCGGTCGCAACGTCAAGATCCAGAACAATGTCTCGGTGTACGACAACGTCACGCTCGAGGACGACGTGTTCTGTGGGCCGAGCATGGTGTTCACCAACGTCTACAACCCGCGCTCCGCGGTGAGTCGCAAGCACGAATACCGGGACACGCTGGTGCAGCGCGGCGCAACTCTCGGCGCCAACTGCACCGTCGTCTGCGGCATCACGATCGGGGCACATGCCTTCGTGGGCGCCGGCGCGGTAGTGAATCGCGACGTGCCCGCCTACGCGCTGGTGGTGGGGGTGCCAGCGCGCCAGGTCGGCTGGATGAGTCGCTTCGGTTGCCGGCTGCAGCTGCCCCTGAAGGGCGATGGCACGGCGCGCTGCGAGGAGAGTGGCGAGACCTATGTTCTGCACGCTGGGGTGTGCGCACCCGCGGGTGGCGCCTAGTGGGCGCCACCGCCGACGACGACATCCGCACGGTCAGCGTGGTGGGGGCGCGGCCGCAGTTCGTGAAGCTGGCGCCGGTTGCGCGCGCCATGACGGCGGCGCGCCGTCGCATCACCGACCTGATCGTGCACACCGGCCAGCACTACGATGACTCGATGTCGCGGGTGTTCTTCGAGGAGCTGGATATCCCGCGGCCCGCCATCAATCTCGGCGTCGGCTCCGGCTCCCAGGGGCGCCAGACCGCGCGCATGCTGGAGGCGATCGAGAGCTACCTGATCGAGGCGCAGCCGCACGCCGTGGTGGTCTACGGGGATACCAATTCCACCCTGGCGGGAGCCCTGGCAGCTGCCAAGCTGCACATCCCGGTGGCGCACGTGGAGGCCGGGTTGCGCAGCTTCAACCGCCGCATGCCCGAGGAGCTCAACCGCATCGTCACGGACCACCTGTCGCAGCGCCTGTTCGCCCCCACCCAGACGGCCATCGACAACCTCAACCGCGAAGGCCTCGGCGAGCGCGCGCAGCTCAGCGGCGATGTCATGTACGACGCGGTGCTGCATAGCGCCCGCCAGGCCGCGCGCCACTCGCGCATCCTCGAGACGCTGCGACTCGCCCCCGGCGACTTCGGGGTGGCGACCCTGCATCGCGCCGAGAACACCGCGCCGCAGGAGCTGCGGGCGCTGCTCGAGGCGCTCAATCAGGCCGCCACGCGCTTTGCGCGCATCGTGTTCCCGATGCACCCGCGCACCGCCGCGGTGGTGCGGGATGCGGTGGCCGACTGGAGCGCCGCCCCGCGGCTGCAGCTGATCGAGCCGCTCGGCTACCTCGACATGCTCGCCCTGGTCCAGGCGTCGCGCTGGGTGCTCACCGACTCCGGCGGCCTGCAGAAGGAAGCCTTCTTTCTCGGGCGGCCGTGCATCACGCTGCGCAACGAGACCGAATGGCTGGAGACCCTCGAGCGGGGTGCCAACAGCATCGCGGGGGCCGACGGCGCGCGCCTGATGCAGCTGCTCGAGAAATGCGAGAGCCGCGGTGTTGCGCCTGCCGTACCCATCAGCGCGCGCACCGGTCCCTTTGGCGACGGCCACGCGGCGCAGCGAATCGTCGAGGCCCTGTGTGACCTCTGTGAGTTACCAAATGAATGACCCGATGGAATCTTCACGGCCGCAGATCAGCCTGTTCGCGATCGCCAGGTTCCTGTGGCGTCACGTGTGGCTGATCCTCATCTGCATGGTGCTGGTGGGTGGGGCCGCCACAGCGCTCGCGTACCTGCGCACCCAGTACTACCGCTCGGAGGTGGTGTTCTCACCGACCAACGGCTCCGGTGGCCTCGGGGACATCGGCGGGGGCTCCCTCGGCGGCCTGGCGGCGCTTGCCGGTGTCAGCATCGGCGGCGGCGGCAAGCGCTCGGATGAGTTCCTGGAGTACCTGCGCTCGCAGGCCTTCACGCGCGGATTCATAGAGCGTCACCACCTGCTGCCGGTGCTGTTCGCGCGCAAGTGGGACGCACAGGCGGGCAAGTGGAAGACCGACGACCCGCCGACGCTCGCCGACGCGGAGCGGCGCTTCTCGAAGAAGGTCCGCCAGATCACGGAAGACCGGCGCACGGGGATCGTCAGGCTCGCGATCATCTGGAGCAATCGCGAAGTAGCCGCGCAGTGGGCCAATGAGTTCATCGGCGAAGCCGACGACGCCCTGCGCCAGCGCGCCATCGCCGAGTACAACCGCAGTCTTGATTACCTCACCGGGGAAACCAGCAAGACCTCCGTGGTGGAGCTGCGCGCGGCAATCTACAAGGCCATGGAATCGGAGCTTAAGGACGCCATGCTGGCGCGGACGCGTGATGCCTACGCGTTCAAGATTCTCGATCCGGCGGTGGTGCCCGACGCCAAGGACATCGACAGCCCGGTCAAGGCGCTGTACGCCGTGCTCGGGGCGCTGGCTGGCATGCTGCTCGGCATCGGCGTGGCCGCCTCCCGCGAACGCCGCGCCAAGCAGGTGAAGCCGTAAGGCGCAGCTCGTGCAGCCGCTCGATTATCTGCACGCACTTTGCCTCGTAGGGGTTGCGCTCTATCTGCGGCTGCGCGAGCCGCCGCGCCTGCTGCTCACCCCGCTGATGCTGCTCGGATTCTTCGTGCTCTATGGCGTCGGCACGCTGATCTACTTCAATGGCGCCGACACCGTGCAGGACGTGCGCGACACGGTGACCACCTGCCTGATCCTGATGTGGATCGGGCTGGTGCTCGGCATCGAACTGGCGCGGGCCTCGATGCCCGCGCTCGCCGTGCAGGCCGATCGCACGGTGCGTTCCTGGTCGAGCCTGCCCCTGGTTGACCGGGCGCCGACCAACCAGCTGCTCGCGGCCCTCGGGGTGATCGTCGCGCTGTTCATCCTCGGCATGTTCTTCGGCCTGGGCAAGCCGGCCCAGATCCTGAGCTTCGTCGCGCTCGAGTCCACCAAGGAGAAGCAGAAGTTCCGGCTCGAGCTCGGCGCCCAGGGCGGCTACGTCTACCAGACGCTGCTCGCCTGCGTCGCCCCGTTTCTGAGCTTCCTGCTGCTGGTTAAAGGGGTCGTGACCCGCGAGCGCTACCTGACCGGCGTGGGCGTGCTGCTCGCCCTCGCCGTGCTGGCCGGCAAGCTTGGGACCTTCCAGAAGATCATCTGGCTCGTCTACCTGCTGCAGCTGGTGGTGGCGCTGCTGGCCACCAGGCGACTGACCTTCGGCCTGGGACGCATCCTCGTGCTGCTGGCGGTGCTGATCGGGGGCGCGGTTGGGGCAGCGCTCATCGCGTTCCCGGAGATGGGCGCCGATAAGCTCGCGCAGTGGCTCGCGTACCGCTTCTTTGAGGTGAACGACGAGGTCGTCTACCAGACCTTCTATGTGTACCCGCAGCATCTGCCGCACACCTGGGGCATGAACATCGGTCTCATCCACAACCTCTTTGGCAGTGGTGAGCTCACCTCCTCGTACGTGCAGGTTGCTAACTTCTTCGGCGCCGAGGGCGCAACATTCGATGCCTTCTTCATCGCCGACGCCTGGGTCGATTTCTCCTACGCCGGCGTGCTCGGCATGGCGATCCTGGTGGGGTTGCTCGTGAAATCGGTCGACATGTACGCCACCGGCCTGGGCAAGACACCGATCGCAGTGGCGCTGATCGCGAGCGGCATGTACGGACTGTTCGAGCTGATGGTGACTTCGGCGTTCACCGCCTTCCTCTCCGGCGGGCTGGTCTTCATACCGCTGCTGGTGATGGTGAGCGACGGCCTGATCAGCGATCTGAACCGTGGGCGCAGACAGTGGCAGAGGTAACCGTTCTTAATTACGGTATCGGCAATACCGGCTCGATTCTCAACATGCTGCGCAAGCTGCGCGTGGACGCCACCGTGGCCACGGACGGGCGCGCGGCGCAGGCCGCCAGGCGCCTGGTGCTGCCGGGGATCGGCGCCTTCGATGCGTGCATGCAGGCACTGCAGAACTCAGGGCTGCGCGACACGGTGCTGGAGTTCGCAGCCAGCGGCCGGCCGCTGCTTGGTATCTGCGTCGGCATGCAGATGCTGACCGCCGGCAGCGAGGAGGGGACCCTCCCCGGGCTCGGGCTGATCCGCGCGCATACGCGCAAGTTCTCCGCCGCAGCCGGGCTGCGGATCCCGCACATGGGCTGGGATACGGTGCGCTGGACGGCGCCGCAGCACGTGCTGGCGCGCGAGCTCACCCATGACAGCCGCTTTTACTTCGTGCATTCGTATTGCGTGAGCTGCGAGTCCCCGGCCGATGCGCTCGCCCTGTGCACTTACGGGACCGAGTTTGCGGCCGCCATCGCGAGCGGTGCGGTGGCGGGGGTGCAGTTTCACCCGGAGAAGAGCCACCGCTTTGGCCTGCAGCTTCTGAAGAACTTCGCGACCGCATGAGCTCGCTGCGCCCGCGTGTGATCCCGTGCCTGCAGTTCGCCGGCGGCGAGCTGCTCAAGACGCGCCGCTTCAAGGATCCGCAGTACCTCGGCGACCCGATCAACGCGGTGAAACTGTTCAACGACCTGGAGTGCGACGAGCTGATCGTGGTCGATATCAAGGCGAGCCTGGAGCGTCGCGAGCCCGATTACGCCATGATCGAGGAGTTCGCCGCCGAGGCCTTCATGCCGCTCGCTTACGGCGGTGGCATCACTTCCATCGAACAGATGCGGCGCATCCTCTCGATCGGCATCGAGAAGGTCGTGCTCGGCTCTGCGGCGCCCGGCGGCGCACTGGTCACGGCCGCCGCCGGCGTGTTCGGCTCGCAGAGCGTGGTGGTCTCGGTTGATGTCTACAAGGGGCTGTTCGGCCGCCGTGAGGTCTATGTGCGCAGCGCCACCAAGGGCACGGGCATCGAGCCGCGCGCCTACGCGCAGCAGATGCAGCAGTACGGCGCGGGGGAGCTGTTCGTGCAGTCGATAGACCTCGAAGGCGCGCGCACCGGCTACGATCTGGCGTTGATGAGCGAGATCAGTGCGGCGGTCGATATCCCCGTCATTGCCTGCGGCGGGGCGGGCAGCCTTCAGGACGTTCGCCAGCTACTGGGCTCTACCGGGGTGGCGGCCGCGGCGGCCGGCACCCTGTTCGTGCTCCACGGCAAGCACCGCGCGCCCCTCATCAGCTACCCGCGCCCGGCGGAGATCGCGGCACTGCATGACACTGTCAAGGACGGATAGATGACGAAGCCGTATCAGGTCTGCACCCGCTGCATCATGGACACGACCGACCCGGACATCGTGTTCGATGCCGCGGGCGTGTGCAATCACTGCACCGGCTGGTTCAAACGCGCGCAGTTCTACTCCCTGCCGCTCGCCGAACGCACCCGCCAGCTTGAGGTGCTGGTGGAGCAGATCAAGCGGCGCGGCCATGGCCGCGACTACGACTGCATCATCGGGGTGAGCGGCGGGGTAGATTCGAGCTTCCTTGCCATCAAGGTGAAGGAACTCGGACTGCGGCCGCTGGCGATCCACGTCGACAACGGCTGGAACTCCGAAAAAGCCGTCGGCAATATCAAGCGGATCCTGGATCCCCTGCACATCGACCTGTCGACCGTGGTGCTCAACTGGAAGGAGTTCCGCGAGCTGCAGCTGGCCTTCCTGCGCGCCTCGACGCCGGATTCGGAGATCCCCTCCGACCATGCGATCGTGGCCTCCTTCTACGCGGCCTGCGCCCGGCACCACGTCGGCTGCAGCATCAACGGCATCAACTTCCGCACCGAGGGCATCCACGTACGTGAGTGGTCGCAGGGCCACCTCGACAGCCGCTACATCAGCAGCGTCTACCGTGAGTTCACCGGCAAGCGACTGCAGCACTTTCCGCTGATCCCGGTGACGCGGCTGGTGCTGAACATCGTGCTGCACCGCCCGCAGACCGTATTCCTCCTCGATTACCTGGACTACGACAAGCAGGGCGCGAAGCGCCTGCTCATGGAGCAGTACGGCTGGGAAGACTACGGCGGCAAGCACTACGAATCGGTGTACACCAAGTTCTACCAGGGCTGGATCCTTCCGCACAAGTTCGGCTATGACAAGCGGCGCATGCATCTGTCGACACTCGTATGCAGCGGACAGATGACGCGCGCGCAGGCGCTCGAGGAGATCGCCACGCCCGCCTACCCGCCCGAGCAGGTCGAGCCGGATAAGGAATTTGTGGCGAAGAAGCTCGGCATCTCGCGCGAGGAGTTCGACGCCATCATGGCGGCGCCCAAGAAGCGCTACATGGACTATCCGAATCTGCAGAATCACTGGGTCTTCGGGCGCGGCCTCGATCTGTACCGCTACCTCAGGCACACACTGCGCTGGATCCGCTGAAGCCCCATGTCCGCGAGTGTTGTTTCGCGAGCCGCGGGCCTGGGCGCCCTGACCGCAGCCGGGCAGTTGCTGGTGATTGGCACGCTGCCGCTTTACTCGCGCGTGTTCGACCCGGGGGTGTACGGCGAGTATGTGATCTTTGTCGGTGCGACCACGGTGGTGAGTGTGTTCGCGGGACTGCGCTATGACTCAGCCATCGTGCTGCCGCGCAGCGAGCCCGTCGCCGCGGCGCTCACGACGCTCGTAATGCTGATCGCGGTCGGGGTGGCGGCGTTGATCGCGCTTGTGGTCGCCGGCGCCGCACTGTGGGCACCCGGGAGCAGCCTCGGAGGCGTGTTCGGGTCCGGGCTGGCGGCCGCGACCGCCATCGGCGGGCTGCAGCGCTGCCTCACGAGCTGGTGCGTGCGCGGCAACCGCTTTCTGCGCATCGGCCTCGGACAGTTCGCGCTGGCGTTGGTGACGGTGCTCGTTCAGCTCGCTCTTGCGCGTTTCATGGCGCAGCTGCCGGCGCTCGTATGGGGCTACGTGTGCGCCCTCCTGGTACAGAGCGTGTGTCTCGCGCCCCCGGCACGCCGCGGCGAAGGCTGGCTGCACGGCGCGTCGTGGCGCGGCATCCGCCTGGCGGCGCGCAAGTACCGCCGCTTCCCCACCTATATGGTCGGCTACGCGCTCGCCTCGACCGTGCGTGACCGGTTGATTCAGATCGTGCTCGGGATCGGTGCGGGCACGGCCGCGGTGGGCCGTTTCGCGCTGGCCTACCGAGTCGCTTTCGCGCCGAACTCGCTGATCTACAGTGCGGTCTCGCCCATCTTCTATTCCATCGCCAGCCGGGGCGCGCGCGCTTCAGTCGGCCGCTTCGCGGCCGGACTCGTGGAGGCGGCGTTCGTCGTGCTGCTCGTGCCTTACGTCGCCTTCGCGATCGAGGCGCCCGCGCTCGCGGATGACCTGCTCTCGGAGCGCTGGCACGGCACCGGTCCTTACCTGCGCGCGCTGGCGGCGCCGGCCTTGATGCTGGCCGCCACGTGCTGGCTGGACCGGGCCTTTGATTCCTTCCGCCGTCAGAACGTCGCCTTTGCGCTGGAGGCGAGTTTTACCGCTGCCGCCGTCGTGCTGGTGGCGGTATTGTCGCGGTTTCTGGAACCAGTCTCGGTCACCTGGGCATTCGGCGCCCTCGGGTTGATTTACTATTGGACATACTTTCTGACGACCTTCCTCGCCTGCGGCTTCCCGCTGCAGGATTTCCGGCACGCCTGCCGCACCGGAGTCATCACCGTGATCGCAGCGCTCGGCCTGGGCGTACTGATACACCAGCTCGGCACCCCGTTCCTGCGCGTGTTGGGCTATGCAATTCTTATGGTAGCGCTGCTTGGGGGCTGGGCTGGATTCGGCGGTGGCGCTGATATACTCCGCGCGCTCATGCGGTCACGGGTCGGCGATCCCATCGCCACCCAGCAGTGGCAGCGTTAGCACTCAGATGCCGACGAGCATGGGTTGCAGGGGTGCCGCCCGCGCCGGAGCAATGGCGGACAGCGCCTTGAGGTGTTATCACCCGCCGACACGCGGTTGCCTGTTGGACGAACAGTGGGGGGGCTCACTCGCCGGTGGCTTCTGGAGGAGGCCGCCACCGGGTTTGTGCTGAAAATCTGACACAGGCGTAAGCGCCGCGTGCGGGGCAGCGTTACAAGGGACGCTCACTGCCACGCCGGCAAAGGTGACGGGGTACTGAATCTGATGGGCATCACATTCTTGCTGCGGCACGCGCGCCGCTGGAGCCGAGACACGACCCTCGCCGGCCTGCTGGGCGCAGCGCTCAGCCTGGGCGGGTGCGGCGGCGGCTCAGGGCCGGTGGTGGCGGACCTTCCCAATTCCGACAGCGGCGCGGCCGGCTCGGGGCTCGAGACCGGGGCCTACACGAAGGTCGTCAGTGTGCCTGGGGGTGGTACGGCCGTGGTGGCCCTATTTCCGGACGGCCAGGCTTATTACAGCCCCGACGGCTTCAATCTCGGCGGCGGCGGTTCGACGACGGTCGCTTACGTCGGCACCCTGCAGGTGATCGACATCATCGGGCTGAGCTACGGCCTCGAGGTGCTGATGTCGGACGGGTCTGCTTATCTGAGTCCCGATGGCCAGAATCTCGGCGGCGGCGGTCATACCCAGGTCGCCTATAAGGGGAATCTGAATATCCTGAGCCTGGTGGCAGTGGGCACCGGGGTCGACGCGGTGTTCGCGAGCAACGGGGGGGCGTACTACAGTCCGGACGGATTGAATCTCAAGGGCGGCGGCAACAGCGTGCAGATCAGCGGCGGCACCCCGCAGATCGGCCAGATCATCGCGCTGGGTGCAGCGGAGTCCGTCGTCACCCGTTTCGTCGACGGCAGCGCCTACTACAGCCCCGACAACCGCAATCTCGGGGGCGGCGGCAACACCGTGGAGGCCGTGGCGCACAGCGTCGGGGTCGAGCGACTGGTGCAGGTCGGCGGGGGTGTCCTCGCCGAGTTCACCAGCGGCGCGGTGTACTTCAGCCCCACGGGCAAGAACCTCGACGGCGGCAACGGCACGATCGCAGTGCCCGCCTGGAGCGCCGAGGGCAACGCGCCCTTCGCGCCGCGCGACAGCGCGCACGGGGCGGTGTTCCTCGACCGCCTGTGGGTGAGCGGCGGATTCGCCGAGCAGACCCAGGCCGACAGCTGCTTCCTCACCTGCAGCTACTGGGACCTGTGGTCCTCCAGCGATTCCCTGGGCGCGAAATGGAACAGCACGGCGTCCTTTGCGACCGCGAGCAGCCCGAATCCGCGCGACATGGTGCCGGTGGTGAACAACGGCGTTCAGGACCCTCCGGTACCCACTGACTTTTACGACTCCTACAGCGCGCTGGTGGTCTGGAACGGCCAGCTCACGGCGATCGGTGCCACGGTATGGCGTTCGGCCGATGGCGTGAAGTGGTCGCGCAACAACCTCCCCGACGGCGTGACCGCCGCGCCCGGGCCCTCAATCATCCGGGCGACCGAGAATTCGCGCGCGGAAATTCTCGGCAACTCACTCTTCTTCCTGCAGCTGGATACGGGCCAGGTGTACGTCAGCACCGATGCGAATGCCGCGAGCTGGACCTCGCTCGGCGCGATTCCCGGATACACGCCGCGCTGCGGCCCGGCCAGCTTTGTCCTGCAGGGGAAGCTGTGGGTCGTGGGCGGCGGGGCGTGTGACTACTCGCAGGTCTACAACGACGTGTGGTCGTCCCCCGACGGCGTCAACTGGACGCAGAGCCCGGCGCCCGCCCAATGGTCGGGTCGCATGTGGCCCTGCGTGGCCACCAACGGGGACGGCGTGGTGTGGCTCGTGGGCGGCTATGCCCCGACCGACTGGACGAACACCAACGGCATCCAGCGCCGCTACGGCGCGAACCACGCGGACCTCTGGTACACCAAGGACGGCGGCGACTGGAAGCAGCTCAAGCCAGACGTGGGCTCAGCTTTGCCGGATGATGGCATCTTTGAGCCGCGGCATGCTCCGACCTGCGTCGTGAACGGGCCCGCAGAGAGTGCTTTGAAGCTTGTGATCGCAGCTGGCACCGGTGGCAGCGATCCCGATGACGGCGACGCGCGCCCGCTGAGCAGCGTGCGCATGATCGCGTTGCCGTTCGCCGCCGCACTGCCGTGAAGGGTCGCTGAGCAGCGCCGGTGCTAGACTTGTGGGCGTTAACGCGCTGAGCGGGTGCCCCTTGCCGAAGACTGCCTTGATTTCCGGAATTACCGGCCAGGATGGCGCCTATCTGGCCGAGTTCCTGCTCGCCAAGGGCTATCACGTCCATGGCATCAAGCGCCGCTCCTCGCTGCTGAATACCGACCGGATCGACCACCTCTACCAGGATCCGCACGAAAGCGACGTGCGCCTGAGGCTGCACTACGGCGACCTGACCGACGCCACCAATCTGATCCGCATCATCCAGCAGGTGAAGCCGGATGAGATCTACAACCTCGCCGCCCAGAGCCACGTTGCGGTCTCGTTCGAGACCCCCGAATACACCGCCAACGCGGACGCGATTGGCACGCTGCGCATGCTCGAGGCCATCCGCATTCTCGGGCTCGAGCAGCGCACGCGCTTCTACCAGGCCTCCACCTCGGAGATGTTCGGTAAGGTGCAGGAGGTGCCGCAGCGCGAGTCGACCCCGTTTTATCCGCGCTCCCCCTACGGCGTCGCGAAGCTCTACGCGCACTGGATCTGCGTCAACTACCGCGAAGCGTACGGCCTCTACGCCTGCAATGGCATTCTCTTTAATCATGAGTCGCCGCTGCGCGGGGAGACCTTTGTCTCGCGCAAGATCACGCGCGCACTGACGCGCATCCGCGCCGGCCTGCAGTCGACCCTGCACCTCGGCAACCTCGACGCGCGGCGCGACTGGGGGCATGCGCGTGACTACGTACGCGCGCAATGGCTGATGCTGCAGCAGGCGCTGCCCACCGACTACGTGGTGGCTACCGGTGAGCAGCATGCGGTGCGCGACTTCGTGGTGCTTGCCGGCCGCTGCCTCGGCATGGACATCGAGTGGCGCGGGCAAGGAGCGCAGGAGACCGGCGTCGACCGCAACAGCGGTGAGACGCTGGTGCGCATCGACCCGCGCTATCTGCGGCCCGCGGAAGTGGAGTCACTGCTCGGGGACGCGAGCCGCATCCGCAACGAGCTCGGCTGGCGCCCGGAGATCGGCTTCGAGGCCCTGGTGAAGGAAATGGTCGAGGCCGACATGGTGCTGGCGCAGCGGGATGCGCTGGTGGTCCGCGAGGGCTATCGCGTGGCGCGCAACATCGAGTAGCACATGGCGATCGCCAAGGACGACCTGATCTACGTCGCCGGTCACCGCGGCATGGTGGGTGCGGCGATCTGCGACGCGCTCAGGCGCGCGGGCTACCAGAACCTGCTGCTGCGCACGCACGCTGAGCTTGACCTGACCGAGCAGGCCGCGGTGCGGACGTTCTTCGGGCAAGAGCGGCCGGCGGTGGTGATTCTTGCCGCGGCGCGCGTCGGTGGCATCAACGCCAACAACACGCATCCGGCCCTCTTCATCCGCGACAACCTCCTGATCCAGAGCAACGTCATCGAGGCCGCCCAGCGTGCCGGCGTGCGCAAGCTGATGTTCCTTGGTTCCAGCTGCATCTATCCGCGGCTCGCGCCCCAGCCCATCAAGGAAGAGTACCTGCTCACCGGGCCGCTCGAGCCGACCAACGAGTGGTACGCCATTGCCAAGATCGCCGGTATCAAGATGTGCCAGGCCTATCGGCGCGAGTATGGCTTCAACGCCATCTGTCTCATGCCGACAAACCTGTACGGGCCCGGGGACAACTTCGATCTCGAAAGCTCGCACGTGCTGCCGGCCCTGCTGCGACGCTTTAATGAGGCGACCGAACGCGGCGATCCGCGCGTCGTCGCCTGGGGCAGCGGCACGCCGCGGCGCGAGTTCCTGCACGTGTTCGACCTGGCCGACGCAGCGCTGCTGCTGCTGGAGCGCTACGACGAGGAGTCGATCATCAACGTTGGCTGCGGCGAGGATGTCACGATCCGCGAACTGTGCGAGACGATCATGCAGGTGACCGGCTATACGGGCCGTCTGGAATTCGACAGCAGCAAGCCCGACGGCACGCCGCGCAAGCTGCTGGATATCAGCCGCCTGTCCGCCCTCGGCTGGCGCCCGAGGATCTCGCTGCGCGAAGGCGTGGCGCAGGTGTACGAGTGGTACCGCTCGCAGGCGCTGACCCGACAGCTGGCGGCAGGCGGCCGCCCGTAGTTTGACGGCCACGGAGATTCGCATGGACACACTGACACACGATTTTGCCGCCCCCGGGACCCCGCACACGCCCCTGACACGCGCTGCGCTGCGCGTACTGGCCTGCCTGATGTTGGTGAGCCTCGCGCAGCTTGCGCGTGCGCAGGCGCCGTGCGAGGCCACCGAGCACGGCCTGCGCGCCGACGGCAGCGACAATACGGCGGCGCTGACCAAGACGCTGACGGAGTGCGCGGGCCGCACCGTTCACATCGCCGCGGGAACCTACCTGTTCAGTCCCGCCGGTTTCGCCGTGGGCATCCCGGTGCCGAGCGGCACCACGCTCACCGGGGATGGCGCCCAGGGCGCACAGGCGACGGTGCTGCAGGTCGGACCTCAGGGCAGCTTCCAGGGTCTGTTGTGGGTCCGCAATGCCTCCAACGTCACCATTCGCGGGCTGCGTTTCGAGGGCAGCCCCTACGAGAGCGGCTGCACGCGTCACCTCGACTACGGGCACGCGATCTACGTGAGATCCGACCGCGCCGCGGCGGCGGGCGTCGACGGTGTCACCATCACGGAGAATCTGTTCCACAACTTCAACGGCACCAGCTGGGTGGACGTGAACGCCATGGACGACAGTCCCGGGGTCACGCGGGTGCTCATTTCCAACAACGTCTTCAGCAGCGACGCGGACCTCAAGGGCGGGTGCGTCGCGAGCGGGCTCATGAGCGATATCGGCACGATGCTCTCGGTACACGGTTCGGACAAGACGCCCGATACCGGCCTTATCAGCAACGTGACGATCGCCAACAACACCCTCAACGCCGGCTATGTGAAGGAGGGCATCTCGGTGTGGGCGGGCACCAGCGGGACGGCCATCAAGGACAACGTGATAGCCGATACCGGGCTGCATCTGCCGCGCGGTGCGAACCCGGAGCTCGGACGTTACGCGGTCCTCATCTACAACAGCGCAGGCTTTGGCCCCGGGGTGCACCCGAGTGCCGTCGACGTGATCGGCAACGTGATCACGAATCCCGTCTCCTGCGGCATCTACGTCAATACCGCGCAGAACCTGCGTATCCTTAACAACCGAATCTCCGGCCAGACCGACCGCTATGACGGAACGCTCATCAAGGGCGCCATCGCACTGAATCATGGAACCAATGTCACGGTTGAGAACAACGAGCTCAGCAACAACTACATCGCCGTCTCATCAATTGGCAGCACCGGGCTGCAACTGGGGACCAACGCCATCAGCGTGCCAGCAGGGGGGATGCGCACCAAGATCCGCTGAGGCGGCGCCCGCTCATCTGGCGCGGGCCGCAGGACGCAGCGCGGCATGAGCCCCCAGAGGCTGTGGATCGTCACGGCGGCGTTTGTCGCCACGGCGCTCCTCACCTGGGCAGCGCGCGGGCTGGCGCTGCGTCAGGGCATCCTCGATGTACCCAACCCGCGCAGCTCGCACCGCGCCCCCACCCCCAGAGGCGGTGGCATCGCCATCGTGCTCGTGGTCACGGCGGCGCTCGTGGGGCTCGCCTTGTATGGCATCGTGAGCGGCGCACTGGCCTTTGGCATTGGCGGCGGCGGGATGCTGGTGGCCGCGGTCGGTTTCGCGGACGACCGCCGCCCGCTGCCCTCCTGGGTGCGACTGGGCGTGCACTGCGCGGCGGCACTGTGGGCCCTGTGGTGGCTCGGGGGCCTCGCGCCGCTGCGCGTCGGAGCGGCGACGGTCAACCTCGGCCTCGGCGGGCAGCTGCTCGCGTTCCTCGGCATCGTCTGGACCCTCAACCTGTTCAATTTCATGGATGGGATCGATGCGCTGGCGAGTTCCGAGGCGGTGTTTGTGCTGGCGGCCGGCGGGGCACTGGCCGGCGGGGCGGGGGAGGTCACGACGCTCGCCTGGATGGGTGCCGCTGCATGCGCCGGCTTCCTCCTGTGGAACTGGCCGCCCGCCCGGATCTTCCTCGGCGATGTCGGCAGCGGCTACGTCGGCTACGTGATCGCCGTGCTGCCGCTCGCCGCGGCGCGCACGGACAGCAGTGCCCCCTGGGTCTGGCTCATCCTCGGGGGCGCCTTCTTCGCCGATGCCACCGTCACCCTGGCGCGGCGCGTGCTCAGGGGCGAACCGGCGCATGAGCCCCATCGTACCCACGCCTATCAATGGCTGACGCGCCGCTGGGACAGCCACCTCAGGGCCACCCTCGCCGTCATCGCTCTTAACACCGCCTGTCTGCTGCCGCTCGCCTGGCTGGCGGCCCGGCACCCCTCCCAAGCCCTGTTGGTGGCCCTGGCCACCCTTGCGGTTCTGGGCGTGCTGGTGTGCCTTGTCGGAGCTGGCCGACACGAAGAGGCGTAGCTTTTCCGGCGCCCGTAACGAAGTGTTAGCTTGATAAGCCGCCCGTTAAGGGTGAGTCTAATGGTGCTATGCAATGCCCGGCACGCGCACCGCTGCCGTACAGAGCTTAACGTCAACTGAATGACATCCCGCCCGTTGTCGTTGGTTGCGGACCGTCGCCTGAGTGCGGCGAATACACTACAATCGGCCGGCATCGACACCAACCTGAGACGCGCCGGCAGGCACAGGATGTGGCGATCATAAGGATGGAGGGGCGATGAAGGATAACCAGGCAGCCGCCAGACAGGCGCGCGTTGGCGCCTCGGCCGCTCAGGCGATTCTCGCCCTGCCGCGCAGCACCAAGCGACTCATCATGGTGGTCGCCGACGCGGTCGCGGTGCCCACCGCGCTGTGGGCTGCGCTGGCGCTGAAGTCCGATCGTCTGGATCCGGGTCTCGACGGCACTTTCGCCTACTTCCTGGTCGCGGTGAGTTCCGCGCTGTTCTTCTTCACCGTCTTCGGGCTGTACCGCGCGGTGGTGCGTTTCATGGGCCCGCGCGCGATGACTACGGTCGTGGCCGGCGTGACGCTCTCGGTGCTCGTGCTTGCGATTTTCGACCGCTTCTTCGCGAGTCACCAGCTGCCCCTGTCGGCGCTCGCGATCTACTGGGCACTGGCGCTTCCCTACGTAGGCGGCAGCCGCTTCGTGGCGCGCTTCCTCTTCCTGCACACAGGTGCTGCGGGGCGACGGGTGTCCCGCGTTGCCATCTACGGGGCCGGCAACGCCGGCGCGCGCCTGTGCTCGGTGCTGCTCGGCGGCCCGGACTTCGAGCCGGTGGCCTTCATCGACGACAAGAAATCGCTGCAGGGCAGCAATATCAACGGGATCAAGGTCTACGGCTCCGATTCGCTGCCCGACCTGGTGCGGACGCGGCGCGTCGACCGGATCCTGCTCGCCATGCCGTCCGCCTCGCGGCGCCGGCGGCGCGAGATCCTCTCGCAGCTTGAGCCGCTCGGCCTGCACGTGCAGTCGCTCCCCAATCTCTCCGACCTGATCGCCGGCAAGGCGCAGATCACCGAGCTGTGCGATGTCGACGTGAGCGATCTTCTCGGGCGCGACCCGGTGCCGCCCAAGCCGAAACTGTTCGGCTCCTGCATCCGTGGCAAGTGCGTGCTGGTGACCGGGGCCGGCGGCTCGATCGGCTCGGAACTGTGCCGGCAGATCGTGCGCCTGGCCCCGAGCCGCCTGGTGCTGTTTGAGATGTCGGAGCTGGCGCTGTACCGCATCGAGCGCGAGCTCGAGGAAGTGGCGGCGCACGAATACCTGTCGGTCGAGATCGTGCCGCTGCTCGGCAACGCCCACCACCGCCACCGGGTGCGCGAGGTGCTCTCGACCTTCGGCGTGCAGACGGTCTACCACGCCGCCGCCTACAAGCACGTGCCGATCGTCGAGCACAACGTGGTCGAGGGCATCCACAACAACGTGATCAGCACCTGGTACGCGGCCGAAGCGGCGCTCGAGACCGGAGTCGAGACGTTCGTGCTCATCTCCACCGACAAGGCGGTGAACCCGGCCAACGTCATGGGCGCCACCAAACGCCTCGCCGAGCTCGTGCTGCAGGCTCTGCAGGAGCGCACCACCCAGACCCGCTTCTGCATGGTGCGCTTCGGCAACGTGCTCGCCTCCTCGGGCTCCGTCGTGCCGCTGTTCCAGGACCAGATTCGGCGCGGTGGCCCGGTCACCGTCACGCACCCGGACGTGATCCGCTACTTCATGACCATCCCGGAGGCGGCGCAGCTCGTGATCCAGGCCGGCTCCATGGCCAAGGGCGGTGATGTCTTCGTGCTCGACATGGGTCGGCCGGTGCGCATCGATGACCTGGCGCGGCGCCTGGTGAACCTCATGGGCCTCACCGTGCGCGATGCCAATAACCCGGAAGGCGACATCGAGATCGAGTACACCGGGCTGCGCACCGCGGAGAAGCTGTTCGAAGAGCTTCTGATCGGCACCAACGTCACCGGCACCGATCACCCGATGATCATGCGCGCCATGGAGCACCGCCTGGCCTGGCCGCGCATGGAACAGGTGCTGAACGAACTGCTGGTGGCCCTGGCGAGCTTCGACTGCCATCGGGCGCTGGCGCTTCTGTCCGAGGCGGTGGCCGAATACGAGGCGGACGCCGACATCCGCGATTACGTGTGGACGCGCAAGGCCGTCTTGCCACACGCCCCGGCCGCTAAGATTGCCGACTTCGCCGCCAAGCGGCGCCTGCAGGAAGCCGCCAAGCCGACACCCGGGCAGAGCCCCCTGGCGTAAGCCTCCGGCGGCCGTGAGCCCCCTCGCTGCGCGCACGGCGCGGCTTCCAACCTGAGACAATATCCGCAGCGCGCGAGCGCCGGTGCGTGGCTGCAAGTGAGGAGAGCGAAGAGTTGCGAGTTGCGATCATTTTCTACTCGTTCCCGCGCGACATGGGGTACTCCAACACCATGCTGGCGCGCTACCTGGCGCGCCTCGGGGCCGAGGTGCACTACATCGCGACCGATCTGCCGGTCTACCACAAGATGCGCGACGCGCGCACCGCCTACACCGGCTTCAGCGCCGAAGCGACGCTCAGGCCAGGGGATGTGGAGCGTTACGATGGCTACACCGTGCACTGCGTCGGGCATCGCTACGTGCTCGGCGTGCCGATGTTCACCGGCCTCACCGAGAAGCTGCGCGAGATCCAGCCCGACGTCGTGCAGCTTCTGATCAATGCCGGCTGGGTGCCGCTGCAGACCGCTGCGGCGAAGCTGCGTCAGGGCTTCACGCTCTTTTCCGCAGCCCATACCACCGTCTCGGTGTTCCCGCTGGCGCGCCGTGCGGCGCCGCCGTGGGACCCGCAGCTGCTCGGTAACTTCGCCGCGCGCGCCGTGCCCGGGCGTGTGGTCAGCATCGTCACCGAGCGCTGCTACGCTGCCACCAGCGACTGCGCCGAGGTCGCCACGCGCTTCTACGGCATGCCCGGGCGCAAGGTGTCGATCGTGCCCCTGGGGGTGGACACGGAGAACTTCTATCCGGCCAGAACCGCTGCCGAACGCGCCGAGCGCCTCACCCTGCGCCGCGAGCTCGGCATCGGTGCGGATGAGCTGCTGTGTATCTACACCGGACAATTCAGCGATGCCAAGAACCCGCTGGTGCTGGCGCGCGCCGTCGGGCAACTGCGCGCGGCGGGCCTCGCCGTGCGTGGCCTGTTTATCGGCAACGGCACCCAGCAGGCGGCGGTCGCCGCGAGCGAGGGCTGCATCGCGCTGCCGTTCCGCCCGCACCGCGAGCTGCCGGCCTACTACCGGGCTGCCGACATCGGGGTCTGGCCGACCCAGGAATCCATGTCGATGCTGGATGCGGCCGCCTGCGGACTGCCGATCATCGTCAACGACACCCTGCTCGCACGCGAGCGTATCGAGGGCAACGGCATCACCTACCGCCTCAACGACGCGGCCGACCTGGCCGAGAAAATCCGCTCGCTTGCCGATCCTGCGCGCCGCGCCGCGCTCGGTGACGTCGGCGCGCGGCGCATGGTGGAGCTGTTCAGCTGGGACAGCATCGCGCGCCGGCGCCTCGCCGACTACGAAGCGGCGATCGCGCAGCGGCGCCGCGTCGCCTGAGGGCGCGCGGGAAGTACGCGGGGCCGCCGATGCGCCGGGTGCTGCACGTCATCGAGACCCTGAGCGCCCAGGAGGGCGGTCCGCCGCGGGTGGTGGCCGGCCTCACGGTGGCCCAGCGTGCGCTTGGGATGGATGCGCACATCCTGAGCGGCGACGGTGCGCGCCTGGCGACGCACGTGCGCTACTGGCAGGAGCACGAACCGGGCTTCGCGGCCGATGGCGTGCACACCCCGGCAGGCATCGGGGAGTCACTGCTGGCGCGGCGGGCGGCGCTGCGCGCGTGGCTGCACGCGCACGTGCGCGAGTACGACGCCCTGCACATCCATTCGCTGTGGCGCCTGCTGCCCACGGTGAGCGCCAATGCCGCACGCCGCGCGCGCGTGCCGTACCTGATCGCGCCGCACACGGCGCTGTCCCCCTGGGCACTTAGGCAGAAGCGCGCCAAGAAAGCCCTGGCTCGCTGGCTCATCTGGGACCGGATCTTCGCCGGCGCGCACGGCTTTCACGCGCTCAATGAGCTCGAAGCCGGCGAGATCCGCGCCACGGTCGGTGCCGGCGTGCCGCCGGTGTTCGTGGTGCCGAACGGCGTGTCGCTGCAGGAGTTCGCGCACCCGCCGCTGCTGCCGCCCGGCAGTCTCAAGGGCGCGCCGCTGACGGGGCCCGACGGCAGCCACCCGTTCGTGCTGTTTCTTGCGCGCCTGCATACCATGAAGGGGCCGGATCTGCTGCTGGAGGCTTACGCGCAGCTGGCGCGCGCGCACCCGCAGCTGCAGCTGGTGTTCGCCGGCCCGGACTTCGGCATGCTCGCACCCCTCAAGGCGCGCGCCGCCCAGCTGCAGCTGGACACGCGGGTGCACTTCACCGGCATGGTCTCGGGCGAGGAGCGGCTGTGGCTGCTCAGCCAGGCGCTGTGCCTGGCGCAGCCGAGCCGCGATGAGGGCTTCAGCCTCAGCATTCTCGAGGGACTCGCCTCCGCCCGCCCGGTGGTGATTTCCGACCGCTGCAAGTTCCCCGAGGTCGCCAGCAGCGGTGCGGGCCTCGTCGTGCCAGGCTCGGTGCCTGAGATCGCAGCGGCGCTGCGCGCGTACCTCGAGGACCCCGCCCGGCGGGTCCGGGATGGTCAGCGGGCCCGAGAGCTCGTGCAGAGCCGCTACACCTGGGCGAGCGTCGCGCGCCAGACCGAGGCCCTGTATCGGCCGAGGAGCACCGCCGCTGAGGCCTTGAGAGTGCCGCGCCCCGGACCGTAAGTCTTTGAGCCCGTCCCAGTTTCACTGCAGCGCGCTTGAGCGGGGGCCTGCCATCCTTTAGGCTTGCCAGTTCTTCCTTTCAACTCAAGAACTTAAGTAATAATGCGCGTCACGATCTTCGGCTCCGGCTACGTGGGCCTGGTAACGGGGGCCTGCCTGGCCGACGCCGGCAACCACGTGGTGTGCGTCGACGTCGACGCTGCCAAGATCGAGCGGCTCAAGCGTGGGGAGGTCCCGATCCACGAGCCGGGACTGGATGCGCTCATCAAGCGCAACGCCGAGGCGGGGCGCATCGAGTTCACGACGGATGCCGCCAAGGCCGTCGAGCACGGGCTGTTCCAGCTGATCGCCGTCGGCACCCCGCCCGGGGAGGATGGCTCGGCGGACCTGCGCTATGTGCTCGCGGTGGCGCGCACCATCGGCACGCACCTGAAGCGCTACGGTATCGTGGTCACCAAGTCGACCGTACCGGTGGGTACGGCGGACAAGGTGCGCGCGGAACTGGCCGGCACGCTCGCCGGGCGCGGCGTGAAGGTCGAGTTCGACGTGGTCTCCAATCCGGAGTTCCTGAAGGAGGGCGCGGCGATCGCCGACTTCATGAAGCCCGACCGGGTCGTCATCGGCACCGACAACCCGCGCACCACCGAGCTCATGCGCGCCCTCTACGAGCCGTTCACGCGCAACCACGACCGTCTGATCGTGATGGATATCCGCTCTTCGGAGCTCACCAAATACGCCGCCAACTCGATGCTCGCCACCAAGATCAGCTTCATGAACGAGCTGGCGAACATCGCCGAGCGCTTCGGCGCGGACATCGAGAAGGTGCGCATCGGCATCGGCTCCGACCCGCGCATCGGCTACAGCTTCATCTACCCCGGCACCGGCTACGGGGGCTCCTGCTTCCCCAAGGACGTGCAGGCGCTGATCCGCTCCGCGCACGAGGTGGGCCACGAGCCGCAGATCCTGAACGCGGTGGAGGCGGTGAACATGCGCCAGAAAGAGGTGCTGTTCCACAAGATGCAGCAGCACTTCAGCGGTGCGCTCAGGGGACGCACCTTCGCGGTCTGGGGACTTGCCTTCAAGCCCAACACCGATGACATGCGTGAGGCTCCCGCGGTCACGCTCATCGAGCTGTTGCTCAAGGCCGGCGCCAGCGTGCGCGCCTACGACCCGGTGGCCGCCGCCGAGGCGGCGCGCATTTTCAAGGGCCGCAGCGGCTTTGAGCTCACCAAGAACGCCTACGAGGCCGCCGCCGGCGCCGATGCGCTGGCGATCGTGACCGAGTGGCAGGAGTTCCGCAGCCCGGACTTCGAGCGCCTGAAGGAGACCCTGAAGGCGCCGGTGATCTTCGACGGCCGCAACCTCTACGATCCGGTGATGCTGGCGCGCTTCGGGCTCACCTACTACGCCATCGGCCGCGGCCGGCCGCTGGCCGGCCCCTGAACGGGCGCGATGATCACGCCCGTCATTCTGTCCGGGGGCGCCGGAACGCGGCTGTGGCCGCTGTCGCGGGAGCTGTACCCGAAGCAGCTGCTGCCGCTCACCGGTACGCACACCATGCTGCAGCAGACTCTCGAGCGCCTGGCGGGGCTCGAGGTTGCAGCACCGGTCATCGTCTGTAACGAGGCGCACCGCTTCCTGGTCGCCGAGCAGCTGCGGCAGCTCAAGATCGAGCCGCGCGCGACGCTGCTTGAACCCTTCGGGCGCAACACCGCCCCGGCGATCGCACTCGCCGCGCACGCAGCGCTCGCCGGACCGGCCCCGGGCGCCGCGGCGGCCGATCCGCTCCTCCTGGTACTGCCGGCTGACCACGTGATCCGCGATACCGCGGCTTTCCACCAGGCGGTCCGCGCCGCGATGGGCGCAGCGCAGGGCGGCGCGCTCGCCACCTTCGGCATCGTGGCGAGCGCTGCGGAGACCGGTTATGGCTACATCCAGCGCGGCGAGGCGTGCGGTACCGCCTACCGCATCGCGCGCTTCGTGGAGAAGCCCGACATCGCGCGCGCGCGCGAATTCGTCGCTTCCGGCCAGTACTACTGGAACAGTGGCATGTTCCTGTTCGGCGCGCGCCGCTACCTGCAGGAGCTGGAGCAGTTCGCGCCCGAGATCGCGCGGGTGTGCGCGGCGGCCTTCGGCGCGGCGGCGACGGATCTGGATTTCACCCGTATCGATGCGGCGCTGTTCGAGGCGTGTCCTGCTGATTCGATCGATTACGCCGTCATGGAAAAGACCGCGCAGGCGGTGGTGGTGCCGCTGGACGCCGGGTGGAGCGACGTAGGCTCCTGGTCCTCCCTGCACGCGGCCAGCGATGCCGACGCCAGCGGCAATGTCACCCACGGGGACGTGCTGAGCGAGGACACGCGCGATTGCTACCTGTACGCCGAGAGCCGCCTGGTCGCCACCGTCGGGCTCACCGGCCACGTGGTGGTCGAGACCAAGGATGCGGTGCTGGTGGCGCCGAAGTCGCGCGTGCAGGACGTGAAGAAGCTGGTGCAGCGCCTGAAGGAGCAGGGCCGCTACGAGCATTCCGTGCACCGCGAGGTGTTCAGGCCCTGGGGGAGCTATGACAGTCTCGAGAGCGGGCCGCGCTTCCAGGTGAAGCGCCTGAAGATCAAGCCCGGCGCGTCGCTGTCGCTGCAGCTGCACCACCACCGCGCCGAACACTGGATCGTGGTGGCCGGAACTGCGCGTATCACGCGCGGCGAGGAGCAGTTTCTGCTCGAGGAAAACCAGTCGACCTACATCCCGGTGGGCGTCAGGCACCGCATCGAGAACCCCGGGATGATCGGGCTCGAGATTATCGAGGTGCAGTCCGGTGCCTACCTTGGGGAAGATGACATCGTACGCTTCGAGGATCGCTACGGCCGCCAGGGAACGACCCGCTAGGACTAAGACGCATGACGAACCTTGACGCCTTCAAGGCCTATGACGTGCGCGGGCGCATCCCCGATGAGATCAATGAGGCGCTCGCCTACGACATCGGGCGCGCCTATGCCGCCTTCGTGCGGCCGCGCCGCGTCGCGGTGGGATACGACATCCGTCTCTCGAGTCCTTCCCTGGCAACCGCGCTCAAGCAGGGGCTCAGGGACTGCGGCTGCGACGTGCTCGATATCGGCCTGTGGGGGACGGAAGGCTCCTATTTCGCCACCTTCCACGAGCAGCTGGACGGCGGGGTGATGGTGACCGCCAGTCACAACCCGCCTGACTACAACGGCATGAAGTTCGTGCGCGAGGGCGCGCGCCCGATCAGCGGCGACACCGGGCTCATGGAGATGCGCCGCCTGATCGCAAGCCACGCGCTGCCCCCCCGGGCTGCGACGTCCGGCGGCGAGCGCGCGCTCGACATAAAGGCCGCCTACCTGCAGCACCTGCTCGGCTATGTGGACGTCAGCGGCCTGAAGAAGCTCAAGGTGGTGGTGAACGCAGGCAACGGCGGCGCGGGGCTCATCATCGACGCCCTCGAGCCGCGGCTGCCCTTCGAGTTCATCAAGATCAACAACGCCCCGGACGGCACCTTCCCGCACGGCGTGCCGAACCCGATGCTCGAGGAGAACCGCGCCGTCACCGCCGACCTCGTGCGCAGCAGCGGCGCCGACGTGGGCCTCGCCTGGGATGGGGACTATGACCGCTGTTTCTTCTTCGATGAGACCGGACAGTTCATCGAGGGCTACTACCTGGTCGGCCTGCTGGCGGCGACGTTCCTCAAGCAGGAGCCCGGCGCGCGCATCGTGCACGACCCGCGTCTCACCTGGAATACGCTCGACATCGTGCGCAGCGCCGGCGGCACGCCGGTGCTGTGCAAGTCCGGACATGCCTTCATCAAGGCCAAGATGCGCGAGGTAGACGCGGTCTACGGCGGGGAGATGAGCGCGCACCACTATTTCCGCCGCTTCTCCTACTGTGACAGCGGCATGATTCCGTGGCTGCTGGTGCTGCAGGTCATCAGCGCCAGCGGCAAGCCGCTCTCGGCCCTGGTCGGAGAGCGCATGCGGCTCTTCCCGGCGAGCGGGGAGATCAACCGTAAGCTCAAGACCGATGCCAAGTCGATCCTGGCGCGGGTGCGCGCCCGCTACGAGGGCCAGGCGCTCACGGTTGATCTCACCGACGGGCTGTCGATGGAGTTTGCGCAGTGGCGCTTCAACCTGCGCGGCTCCAATACCGAGCCCCTGGTACGGCTGAACGTCGAGTCGCGCGCCGATGAGGCCCTGATGCAGGCGAAGACCGCCGAGCTGCTCGGGCTGCTGGACACCTGAGACGGCGCCCGGGCGTACGGGACCCGCGTCACAAATCCTCAAGAGTGAGAGCCGCGACATGATCGGGACCCAGCCGCGGCATTACACTTATCAAGGTCGCTGCTTTCCGGTAAGACGTGGACTCCATCTTGGCAGGCCGGTCCTGTTGCGGACCGCTGTCTGTCGCGTGAGACACTTCCCCCCGGAGGGGGCCAAAGGTACCTTCCACCGTTCACCTACCACAGGGACTATCCATGGCGCTTTGGAAAGACTCGAATACCGGAACCAGCTCCGCCGCTCCCGCCAGCCCCGCCCCGACCCCGGCGCCGGTGCACCGCGAGCCGGAACGGGCCAGCGTGGCCTCTCTTACTCCCGCCCCGGCGAGCCGCCCGGCACCGGCGCCGCAGCGTAACGACATGAAGGAATCCCATATCGCCTCGGACCTGACCATCGAGGGCAAGATCAGCGGTACCGGGCACGTGCGCATCGCCGGCAAGTTCAAGGGCGACGTCGCGGTTGATGGCAACGTGACTCTGGATTCCGGGGCACGCCTCGAGGGCCACGTGAAGGCCGCCGTCGTGAGCGTCTCGGGCGAGCTGATCGGCAACATCGAGAACGCCAAGCGCGTCGAGCTGCTCGAGTCCGGGGTGATCAACGGTGACGTCAAGGCCGGCTCGCTCACCGTCGCCGCGGGCTCGCGCATGCGCGGCCAGGTCGAGTTCGGCTACGAGGGCGAGGCGCGCGCCAAGGGTGACACCAAGGGCTTCGGCAACGCATGAGCGTTGCTTCTCGCCCGGTCGCCCCGGGCAAGACGCGCACGTGTCCGCACTGCAAGGCGGCCATTCTCGAGAGCCTGAGCATCTGCCCGGGCTGCATGCACCACCTGCGCTTCGACCAGGAAGCGGCGAAGCGCCAGGTGGCGGCCACCTCGGCGCTGCGTGTCGAGGGCGTCATCCGTCATCCCCCGCTGCAGGAAGCGTGGGAATACTTCGTGGTGATCGCGGTGCGCAACGACCGCGGCGAGGAAGTGACGCGCCAGGTGGTGAATGTCGGTTCCCTCGCCGGCACCGAGAAGCGCACTTTCACGCTGTCGGTGGAAGTGTTGCCGCCCCAGACCCCCGCCGCCGGCGCACCCCGGCCACCGGGGGGCGTGCTGCCGAAGCGTTAGGGCTGCCGCTCTCTGCCTGTCGAACGCGGGCGCGCCTTCAGAAGGTCGCCTCGGTCTGCACCAGGAACTGCACCTTGCTGATCCCCGAGCCGCCGTCGAAGGGGAAGGCGAGATCCACGTGAATGACGTTGCCCAGGCCTGAGCGGGCGTTGCCGAAACGCATGCCGAAGCCTGCATCCTTCAAAAGCCCCAGGCTCGGCGCCGCGAGCGGCGCGGTGCCCCATGTGCGTCCCATGTCGTAGAAGATCGCCCCGCCGACGCGGAACAGGCGAAACGGATACCAGTCGGTGAAGTAGCGCTGCTCGAGGCTGAACAGCGCCCGGCCCGTGCCGCTCTGGAAGCGCAGCGGATAGCCACGCAGCCCGTTGTCGCCGCCGAGCAGGATCTGATCATCGAGATCGAGGTTCCAGCCCTTGGTGGCCGCGACGGTGCTGTAGAACAGCCAGTTCTTGCTCTGCTCCACGTAGTAGCGCACCGAGGCATCGAGCAGTCCGTTGCGCAGCGCGTGCGTCTCGAGGCGCCCGGAGAAATCACTCGCCAGGAGCAGTGTCGAGCCGCCCTCGCGGAAACCCCTGTTGGCCGAGGCATTCATCAGAAGCGCCGTGCTGCTCGAGCCGAAACCGGCGTTGGCGTAGCCGAGCCGCACGCTCCCGGTGGTGCCGAGGGTGAAGTCCTCGGTGCGGCCGATCTGGTCGTGGTTGTAGAGCTTCAGGTACTCATCCTGCACCAGGTCCCACTCGATGAAGGGATAAACGAAGCGCCGGTCCTCGGGCAGCAGGTTGGTGGTGCCGTTGGAGTTGCTGACCGGGGCGAAGCGGTGCTCATCGTAGGTCATGCCCGCGGTCCAGCGCTGCACCCAGCCGTTCTGCAGTCCCGCCGACCAGCCGTAATAGGTCTGCACCAGCTCATGGCGGTCCTGGAACTGATCCACGAGGTTGCCGCGGTCGTAGAGCGGATCGGTCTGCGTGTCATCCAGCGCCGCCACGGACGCCGCCCAGCGCGTGTCGAGTGCGTAGAACGGCCGCGTGACGCTGAAGCCGCGCATGTCACCGTCGGTGAAGTTGCCGTAGTTGAGGTCGACCGCGGTGAAAGTGCCGAACGCCGTCTTGTCCGCAAGATCGATCGAGTAGCCGGAGCGATCGACCGTGCTCTGATAGCCGAGGTTGATGGAGGAGCCGGTGCCAAGGAAGTTCGCATCCTCGAGCTTGGCGCCCGTTGAGTTGGTACCGCCGCTGCGGCCGTAGTTGAAGCCCGGGTCGAGCGTCCAGACGTCCTTGGTGGTGATCTTCAGATCCACCTTGCCGTCGTGGTAGGCCACGGGGCGGATCCAGGCGTCATAGAAGTACGAGTCGGCGCGCAGCAGCCGTTCGGACTCCTCCAGCAGCCGATGTGAGTAGCGATCCCCGGGCTTGAACAGCAGCTGCGCACGGATCACGCTCGCGCGCGTCTTGATGTGCAGCTTGTCCGCGAGGCGGAAGATCTTGTGGTCCTCCGCGGGATCATCGAGGTTGAAGATGTTCTGGTTGTCGAGCAGCACCTCGCCGATGACGGCCTGGTCCTTTTCCAGTACCGCATCGGAGGGCAGCCCCGGGGTCTCGGCCGGGGGTCCGTAGCGCGGCCGCACCATCGCCAGCTCGAGGTCCTCCTCGCCTGCGGGCGCACTCTCCTGCAGCCCGCCCACGTTGGCCGCGGTAAACTGCGGCGCCGCCGGCGGCGGCAGTCCCTGGGCGTGAGCGAGGCCTGCCAGTAACAGCCACATCCCCGGCAGGGCGCGGCGCGGCGCGGCGCGGTGGCCGTGCCGCAGGGGCGTGCAGGGGGAGGGGAGGCGGCCGGCCATGGCCGTCAGCACCTGGATCCGTTAGTGCGCCGGGGTGTACATCGAGGCATTGTGCGCGCCATCCTTGCGGCGCCCGGTGCGGCAGGTAGCAGTTCGCGCGGTGCCGGGAGCGACCGGCCACGCGAGTGCCACGGATGCGACATCCGTTTCAGGAATCTGACATAACGTATTAGCGAAGGCGCCGGTTGATGGCAATCAGACAAACGCTGCGATGGCGGTTACGGTTTCTGACAGGGCTTGTGTACCTGCTGGCAGCAGGGGTCGGGGCGGCGCGCGAGCCTGCACCGGGCTCCGCGGCCCTGCCGCAGCCCTCACTCCTGGTGTTTGCTGCCGCGTCGCTGACGGATGCGCTCGAGGAGGCCGATCGCGTCTTCACCGCCGAGACCCACATCGCCGTCAAGACCTCCTACGCCGGCAGCTCCGTGCTCGCCAAGCAGATCGAGGCCGGGGCGCGCGCGGATGTGTTCTTTTCGGCCGACCGCGACTGGATGGACTACCTGGAGCGGCGCGGGCTGCTGCGCTCCGGCACGCGTCGCGACGTGCTCGGTAACGCGCTGGTGCTGATTGCGCCTGCCGACAGCACGATGGAGCTGAAGATCACGCCGGGGTTTGCACTGGTGGGATCCCTTGGCGGCGGTCGCCTCGCCTGTGCTGATCCCGACTCCGTGCCGGCGGGACTCTATGCGCGCGCGGCGCTCACGCGGCTCGGCGTGTGGGAGACGGCGGCGCCACACCTGGCACGGGCCGAGAACGTGCGCGCGGCACTCGCCTACGTCGCGCGCGGGGAGGCGCCGCTGGGCATCGTCTACCAGACTGATGCGCTGGCCGACAAGCACGTGCGCGTGGTGGACGTCTTTCCCCCCGACACGCACCCGCCGATCATCTACCCCGCCGCCGCCACCAGCGCAGCGCAGCCCGAGAGCGCGCGCTATCTTGACTTCCTGCGCGGCGAGCACGCCCGGCAGGTGTTCGCGCGCTACGGCTTCAGCGCCGCGCCCTGAGAGCCGCGGGCGCCGGCGCCGGGGTCCGACGCCAGCGCTGCGGCTTCAGAAGCGGCCCATCTGGAAGTCCTCGAACGCCTGCTGCAGTTCGGCGCGCGTGTTCATGACGAACGGCCCGTACTTGGCGACCGGTTCGCGCAGCGGCCGGCCCGCCACCAGGATCGCGCGCGCGGCAGCCAGGCCCTCACCGGCGGTGACGCCGGTCAGGCGGATCTCCTCGCCCTCGCTCAACACGGCCAGCTCGTGCGTGCCGACGGTGCCGGCTTCCGCGCCGACCCGCAGTGAGCCTTCGAACACGTACAGGAACGCCGCGTAATCCTTCGGCAGCGCCTGCACGAACTGTGCGCCCGGCTCGAGCGCGATGTCGAGGTAGGTCGGGTCGGTGGCCGGCTGCAGGATCGGCCCGACGATGCCGTCGACGCGGCCGGCGATCACCTTGACCGTGACGCCCGCGCCCGGGGCGGCGGTCGGGATGCGCTCGGGTCCGAACTCCTGGTACTTCGGCGCGCTCATCTTGTCGCGCGCCGGCAGGTTCAGCCACAGCTGGAAGCCGCGCATGCGCCCGGCCTCCTGCTCGGGCATCTCCGAGTGCACGAGACCGCGCCCGGCGGTCATCCATTGCACGCTCCCGGGCACCAGCACGCCCTCGTTGCCGTGGTTGTCGCGGTGACGCATGCGGCCATCGAGCATGTAGGTCACGGTCTCGAAGCCGCGATGCGGGTGATCGGGGAAGCCGGCGATGTAGTCCTCGGCGCGGTCGGTGCCGAACTCATCGAGCATCAGGAACGGATCAAGGTCCGGCAGCTGCGGCTGGCCGATGACGCGGCGCAGTTTCACGCCGGCGCCGTCGGAAGTCGGCATGCCGCGCACCACGCGCTCTACGGAGCGGGTCGCGCTCGAGGTCTGGGCCATGGGAATGCTCCTGGTAGAAGATCCTGCTGGAGAAGCCAACATGGGGCCGCGCCGCTCAGGCGGCAAGGGCGGGGCGGGCGGGTCCGAGAGTGGCGATGGCGGCGCGTGCCGCGCTCAGGCTGCGGGCGCGCTGTTCCGGGGAGACGTTCAGCCCTTCCGCGCGCACCAAGGTGAGCTCGGTGATGCCGAGGAATCCGAACAGGAACTTCAGGTACGACTCTGCGAACTCCGTGCCGGCGCCGGGCTCGTAGACCCCGCCCCGCGACAAGGCAACGATGACCCGCCGGCCACCCGCCAGTCCCTCCGGACCGTGCGCGCCGTAGCGGAAGGTGCGGCCCTTGATGCTGATGCGATCGATCCAGGCCTTCAGCTGCGAGGGCAGGGTGAAGTTATAGAGCGGCGCACCGATGACGATGACGTCGGCGGCGAGGAATTCCTCGAGCGCCGCGGCGTCGCGGGCCGTTGCCGGTGCCTCTCCGGTGAGCGACTCGGCCGAGTAGTGGGGCAGCGGATCGGCCGCAAGGTCACGGTAGGTGACCCGCAGGCCGGGGTCCTCGCTCCTCAGGCGCTCGACGATGGAGCGGGTGAGCTCGCGGCTGGCTGACGCGTCTCCGAGGATGCTGGAATCGAGGTGGAGAAGATTCATGAGCGACTCCTGATGCCGGGATGGCGTGGGAGTAGGCTATATTCTGGGACGCTGACTGATAATCCGGCGTAAATGGGACATATAGTTCTATTTTTGTGACTAACAGGGCTGCCCATGCAACCTCTTGAGGGCTTCTACTATTTCACCGAGGTCGTGGACCACGGCGGATTCGCCCGCGCGGCCCGGGCGCTCGGCATCCCGAAGTCGCGCCTCTCCCGTCATGTCGCCGCGCTCGAGTCCGAACTGAACGTGCGGCTGCTCAACCGCTCCACGCGCCGTTTCGCCGTGACGGAAGTGGGGCAGGAGGTCTACCGCCATGCGCGCGCCATGCGCGCCGAGGCTGACGCGGCCCGCGAGGCGGTCGAATTCGCGCGCGCGGCGCCGCGCGGCAACCTGAGGGTGAGCTCACCGGTGGCGCTCGCCCAATGGTCCTTGAGCCGCGTCCTGCCGGAGTTCCTCGAGGCTTACCCCGAGGTGCGCCTGCAGCTGGACGTGAGCAACCGGCGGGTCGACGTGCTGAACGAGGGCTTCGACGTGGCGCTGCGGGTGCGCACCCGGCCGAGCGGGGAGGACGGGCTCGTGATGCGCGTATTTCGCCAGGTGGATGAGTTCCTGGTCGCCGCGCCCGGGTACTTGGCCAATGCGCCGCCCCTGTCTGCACCGGCGCAGCTGGCCGAGCATGCCATCCTGGACCATGCCGATGAGCTCGAGCACCGCACCTGGGAGCTGGTCGGCCCGCGCGGTGAGAGCGTGCGCATCCCGTTCATGCCGCGCATGGTGTGCCTGGACTTCATGCCCTTGCACGCGGCCGTGCGCGCCGGGCTGGGTATCGCGCTCCTGCCCGAGACCGTGGTACGTGAAGATCTGCAAAGCGGCGCGCTCGCGCGGGTGCTGCCTGAGTGGAACACCCCGCAGGGTGTCGTGCACGTGGTCTTCCCCAGCCGCCGTGGCATGCTGCCGGCGCTGCGCGCCTTCATCGATTTCCTGGCCGCGCGGCTGCCGGGAACCCTGTAGCGCTGCCACCGTTGCGATGAGTGGCGTTCCGCGCGCGCCGATTCACCGCGCGTTACGGGGCATTCGGGGTATATAAGAGTGTGGACGCAGCCCGCTTGATTGTGCGCATTGCAGCTCTGCTTGCCATAACACGAAATGTCGCGCGGCGCGTGTGCAGCCGCGGGGGCGGCGCAGCCTTCTGCCTCCTCGCGTGCCTGGCGTGGACACCCCTCACCGCCCTTGCGCAGCAACCCGATCCACCCCGGCGTATCGCCCGCCTGAGCGACACGGAAGGATCCGTGGCACTGCAGCCTGCAGGCGTCAGCACCTGGGGCGCAGCGCAGCTCAACCGGCCCGTGACCACCGGGGACCGGGTGTGGAGTGATCAGGATTCGCGCGCTGAGCTCGATCTGGGAAGCGCCGCGGTACGGCTCGGCAGCAGCACGTCGTTCTTATTCTTCAATCTCGATGACCGCGCGGTGCAGATCCAGCTCACCGCCGGCACGCTGATCGTGCAGCTGCGCGAGATCTTCGCCGGTCAGCTCTACGAGATCGACACGCCCAACATTGCCGTTGCGCTCTTCGAGCCGGGCGAATACCGCGTCGAGGTCAGCGCGAACGGCGACACCACGGTGGTACGCGTGAGTGAGGGGCGCGCGCAAGCCGAAGGCGGCGGTCAGAGCGTGACGCTCGGGATGCAGCAGATGGCCCGCTTCACGGGCCGCGACGCCGTCAGCTACGAGACGGGTCCCTTCGGTGTCCCGGATGACTTCGATGCCTGGTCGGCGGCCCGGGAGCGCGGGCTGATGAACTCAGCCTCGGGCGACTACGTGCCCGAGGGCGTGCCCGGCACTCAGGACCTGGACGGCAATGGTACCTGGCAGCTCACGAGCGACTACGGCTATGTCTGGGTGCCCGTGGTGGTGGCAGCGGACTGGGCGCCGTATCGCTTCGGGCACTGGGTGTTCATCGCCCCCTGGGGGTGGACCTGGATCGACGATGCGCCGTGGGGCTATGCGCCCTACCACTATGGGCGCTGGGTGGTATGGAACAGCGCCTGGTGCTGGGTGCCGGGTCCGAAGCACGTGCACCCGGTGTATGCACCGGCGGTGGTGGGTTGGATCGGTGGTCCGGGGCGTCGCACCGGCTCCCTCGCCGGCAACGTGGGCTGGTTCGCGCTCGCGCCGCACGAAGTCTACGTGCCTGCATACCGGGTGAGCGCCGGCTACGCGCGCGCGCTCAACCTGACCAACACCGTGGTCAGCAGCGCCAGGGTCACGGGCGTATCTCAGAGCGATGCCGCCGGCGACCTGCATTACCTCAATGCCCGCGCCGGCGCGGTGACGGCGGTTGCCGAGGCGGTGTTCGCCGCCGGTGAGCGGGTGCGCGGCCGCGCGGTGGCGGTGAGCGGCGCGGCGCTTGCGACAGCGGCCGTGTCGGCGAGCGCGCCGCCGATCCTGCCCCTGCCGCAGAGCGCGCTCGGGGCTGGGGCGGGCGCGCGCCCGGTCAGGCCGCCGCCGGCGGCGTACCTGAACCGTGCGGTGCTCGTGCGTACGGTACCCCCGCGGGCACCGGCGCCCTTCGAGCGCCAGCTGAGGGCCATGCAGGCGGCGGGCGGGGAACCGCTGTCACCGGGCGCACTCTTGCGCCTGCAGCCGGCGGCCGCGGCAGCGCCGCTGCGCGTACTGCCGAGGAGCAGTGAGCCGTTGCCGGCCGCTGCGCCGGGAAGCACGGCGCTGCCGACGCTCGCCGAGCGCGAACGCGCGCTCGAGTCGAGCACGCCCGGCGGTGCGCCTGCCCGAAGCGCGGTTCGCGATCCGCTCTCCGGCGCCGAGCGCTATCACGTACCTGCAGCGACGCGCTCTACGCTGCCACCGTCCTACCACCCGGCACCACCGCCGCCGCCCGCGCACGCAGCCCCCGCCGCTCCCGCCGCGGCTTCCACGCACATAAGCCCGGTGCACGCCGACGCGGCACATTGAAAAGCGACCCTGCCGGCGCTGGCTGGTGCGCTTCAGGCAGCCTGCGTGGAGGACTTGCGCAGCACGAAGACGGCCGAGGTCGGACGCAGGTGCTGCAGGGCGCTGCGCGGGTGGTAGTTGACGTTCCAGGCGAAGGCACGCGCCAGCAGCGCATCGAGGCCGGTAGCCAGCGGGCTGTTGTAAACCTGGGTGCGCAGCAGCGGGGCCAGGCGCGGCGTCACCGGGAACACGCACAGGGCTTCGTGCTCGATCGTCAGCCCCGCCGCAGCCACAATCTCACGCAGGATCGGCAGCGGGATGCCGCGTTCGCGCTTGGTCAGCCCGGCGCGCGGCCGGCGCCAGTCGCCCATCGAAACGATCGGCTCGCGCAGCACGATGCGCCCCCCGGGCTTGAGGGTCCGCGCGAATTCCTTCACCACGGCGCTGACATTCGGAATGTGATGCAGCACGCCCAGGCAGGTAATGAGATCGAAGCTTCCCTGCGGCATCGGCAGTGTGCCGGCAGGATCGGGCTTGACGTAGGTGGCCGGCACCCCGTGGACCTCAGGCCGCACAAAGGCATCCGAGGGATCCACGATCGTGAGGTGGCCGATGCGCGCGATGATCGGCAGGAGTTCATCGCCATAGGCGCTGCCGAACCCCAGCACCTCGGGGAACTTAGGCGACTGAAGATGGCGGAAGGCGTGCCGCAGGTTGAGCGCGTGATAGCCGTACTCGTAGCTCGCCGCATCGCGTGCGCCGAGGTCGGCATAGCCCTCCTTCTCGTCCGCGTACCACAGCGCAATCTGCGCCGCATCGAAGTCATCCCCGTACAGCTGCCGCCCTGACAGGAAGTTCTCGATGTCGGCCATCACCGTACTCCGGCGCGCAGTGCGCTTCCGGCGGCGCAAGGCAGAAGCTGAGAGGCGCGGCTACGGTGTGCGGTGGGCATGTGGGCTGCTGCGCAGAACATTCCGCATCGCTGGGCCGGGCGTTTCCGGGGATCTTCGGCGGAAACAACGAGCATAGCCAGCCCGGCGCTGTTTCTCAAAGGCCATGGGCGAGGGCGGCAAGGCGCACGCAGCACGGCGTCATTCGTACTGCAGGACTTCGTGCTCGAGCTCGCGCAGGTAAGCGCGTACCTCGGCCTGCGTGCAGATCCGGGCCTCGAGGAGCGTCTGCAGCAGCGTCCCGAGGTGCACGCGCAGCGCGACCGCGAGCACCGTGGGCGGATAGGCATCGAGTGCGCGCAGCGCGTCCCCGAGCTGATCGACACATTCCTCGACCGCATGATCTTCGTGCCGCGCGTGCGTGAATGACATCGGGGGACTCCGTTTGCTGTGTCGGTACCAGACGATACACAACGCACGCTGCCGCCGCTGCCGGTACCGCCGCCAGCACCGCACTTTCTGCACAAAGAGCACGGCTATGCGAATTCCAATCAACGGCAGCATGCCTAGACTTCCGTCCCCCGCTTCTACGAAACCAACACGGCACCGCACGGAGGTTGCGCATGATTACTCGCGCTGGCATTGCTTCCCGCTTCCCCGCCCACGGCGCGCGCCTCACGCCTTCGGGCGTGCTCCTGTTCAGTCCCGCGCTGGCGGTGGCGCAGGCCACGTCTCCGTTCATGACCGGCGCCAATGCGCTGCAGACGAACATCCTCGCCTGGCTCACTCCCATCGCCGTGATTTTGGTCATGGTGCTTGGCGCCATGGCCATGGCAAACCGAATGAGCTGGGGGTGGTGCATCGGTGCCATTCTCGGGATCGCCATCGCCTTCGGCGCCCCCCAGATCGTGACCTGGGTGCGCGGCATGTTCGGCGTCTGATGATGGGCGCGCGCAATGCGGGGCTGACCGCGGACATCCTGTTCGTGGGCGCGACGCGACCGCCGATGCGCTGGGGCGTCACCTATGCGGCGCTGCTCGCCAACCTCGTTTTTACAATGGAGGCTTTTCTCCTCACCCGCAATCTGCTCACGCTCCTCGTGTGTGTCCCGGTGCACGGCGTGTGCGCGCTTCTGTGTGCCCGCGATCCGAGGTTCTTCGATCTGGCGCTGCTGTGGGGACGCACGCGACTGTCGGCCCTGGCGACCACCCTGTCACTGTGGCGGGCGAGCAGCTATTCCCCGCTGCTGCTCGATGTAGCCGATGCTGCCGGCCGACGCCGCTGCCGCGTCGCGGAGCTTCCCGTCGCCCCCGGGAGCGCGGCACCGTGAGCAACGCGACACGCCGGGCGGCACTGCGGCGCGAGCGCAGCGCCGGGGAGCACATCCCCTACAGCGCGCACGTCGCGCCCGGGATCGTCTCGACCACCGCGGGGGACTACCTGCAGGCGTTTCGCCTGGGCGGGGCGAGCTTCGAGAGTGCCGACGATGCGCAGCTGAACGTCTGGCACGAGCGCCTGAACGTACTGTGGCGCAACCTTGCGAGCCCGCAGGTTGCCCTGTGGACGCACCTGATCCGCCGGCCGGTGGGCGCGCAGCCGCGCGCGGCGGCCGGCAGCGGCTTCGCCGCCGCGCTGGCGGCCCGCTACCAGGAGCGCCTCGCCGGTGAGACCCTGATGCTCAACGAGCTTTACGTGGCGCTGTTGTACCGTCCGGCGCCGGGGGTCGCGGCCGGCGCGCTGTCACGCTTCCTCAGTCGCACGCACCGCGGGGACGCGCAGCGCGAGCTCGCCGCGGCGCTTGAGAACTGCGAGAAGCTCGCACAGACGCTGCTCGCATCGCTCGCGCGATACGAGCCGGAACCTCTTCTCACCTACCGTGCGGGTGGGCGCTGGTGCTCCGCGCTGCTCGAGTACCTGGCGCTCCTGATCAATGGCGAGAGCCGGCCGGTGCCCCTGCCGTGCGGGCCGCTGCATGCCGCCCTCGCCACCACGCGGCTGTTGTTTGGCAGCGAGGCGGTCGAGTACCGGTTGCCCGCCGGCACGCGCGTCGGGGCGCTGCTCGGCATCAAGGAATACCCGACCCCAACGCTGGTGGGCATGTATAACCGACTGCTCTCCGCGCCGTTCCCGCTGGTGCTCGCACAGTCCTTCACCTTCATCTCGCGCGCCGCCGGCCAGATGCTGCTGCAACGGCAGTTCTACCGCATGGCCAACGCCGGTGACTTTGCCGTCTCGCAGGCGGCGCAGCTGAAGGACGCCCTCGATGGTCTCGCCAGCAACGAGTTCGCGATCGGTGACCATCACTTCACCCTGCAGGTGCTCGCCACGATTGACGACGCGCAGGGCCACGATCGACCGCGCCTGCGCGCCCTGAACGACCACGTGGCGCTGGCGCGCAGTTATCTCGCCGACACCGGGATGACGGTGGCGCGCGAGGACCTGGCGCTCGAGGCTGCCTTCTGGGCGCAGTTGCCCGGAAACTTCGCCCTGCGGCCGCGCAAGGCGCCGATCACCTCGCGCAACTTCGCCGCCATGTCCCCGTTCCACAACTACCCGAGCGGGCGCGCCACGGGGAATCACTGGGGCGAGGCGCTGGCGCTCCTGTGCACCAGCGCGCGCTCGCCCTACTACTTCTCGCTCCACGCCACCGATCCGAGCGACCCGGACGGTGGCAGCCGCAAGGACACCGGGCACACGCTCCTGTGTGGCCCCACCGGCTCCGGCAAGACCGTGTTCATCGGCTTCCTGGTCACGCTCCTCATGCGTCAGGGCGCAACGCAGGTCATCTTCGATAAGGATCGCGGGCTTGAGATCCTGGTGCGCGCCCTGGGCGGGGAGTACCTGGCGCTGCGGCAGGGCAGACCCACCGGGTTCAACCCGCTGCAGCTGCCCGAGGATCCCCGGCACACCGAGTTCCTGCGCAGCTGGCTGCGTCTGCTGGTGCGTCGCGGTGAGAGCACGGCGCTCAGCACCCGCGAGGGCGCGGACCTCGACCAGGCGCTGCGCGGCACGCTGGCCCTGGAGCGCCCGCTGCGCCGCCTGTCGCGGCTGATCGACTTTCTTGATCCGACCGATCCGGAAGGCGTGCACGCGCGCCTGGCGCGCTGGTGCGAGAGCACCCAGGGTGAGTACGCCTGGGCCTTCGACTGTCCGGCGGACTCGGTGGTGAGCCGCCTCGAGGGCAGGACGGTCATCGGCTTCGACGTCACGGAGTTTCTGGAGCACGAGGCGAGTCGTGCGCCCCTGACCCTGTACATGTTCCACCTCGTGCGCCAGCTGCTCGACGGGCGCCGCCTGGTGTGCTGGATGGACGAGTTCTGGCGGCTGCTCGGCGACCCGGCCTTCGAGGCCTTCGCCAAGGACGGCCCCAAGACGTGGCGCAAGCTCAATGGCGTTATGTGCCTCGCCACGCAGAGCGCAAGCGATGTGCTGGCGAGCCCGATCAGCCGCACGCTGATCGAACAGACGCCCACCAAGGTGTTCTTTCCCAACAGCGATGCCAACGCCGCCGAATACACCCAGGGCTTTGGCCTGAGCGAGCGCGAGTTCAAGCTCATCCGCGAGCAGCTCGAGCCCGGCTCCCGCACCTTCCTCCTCAAGCAGGGGCACCACAGCGTCGTGTGCCGGCTCGACCTCAAGGGCTGCGAGGCGGAACTGGCGGTCATCTCAGGACGCGCGCACCAGCTCACGCGCATGCAGCAGCTGATGCGCGAGCACGGCGACTCACCCGAATTGTGGCTGTCGGCCTTCATGCGCGGCGCCGCCGGCGCCGCGTCTTTCTCCACCGCTATTCCGGAGTAACCCCCATGAGAGCACATATCGCCATCGGTATCGGGCTGCTGCTGTCCCTCGGTGCGCCACTGGCGCACGCGCAGTTCGCCGTGATCGACGTCGCCTCCGTGGCACAGCTGATCAGCGAGGTACAGACGCTGGCACAACAGGTGCAGACCGCGCAGGCGCAGCTGGCTCAGGCGCAGGCTGAATTCACGGCGATGACCGGCAACCGGGGCATGGAACAGCTGCTGGGCGGAATCAACCGCAATTACCTGCCCGGGAGCCCAACCGCGCTGCAGGCCGCGCGGCAGGGCGCGGGCTCCTACCCGGCACTCGCCGCCGGCGTGCGGGGCGCACTCGCGGGCGAGTCGGTGCTCACGGCGGCGCAACTGGCGACGCTGCCGCCGGCCGCCGCCGCCCAACTGCAGTCGCAGCGAGAGTCAGCGGCGCTCCTGCAGGGTCTCACGCAGCAGGCCCTCACCAACGCCAGCGCGCGCTTTGCCGGGCTGCAGCAGCTGATCGATGCCATCGGCACCGCGACCGACCAGAAGGGCGCGCTCGACCTGCAGGCGCGCATCGCTGCCGAGGGCGGCATGCTGCAGAACGAGCACACCAAGCTCGAGGTGCTGTTCCAGGGCGTGCACGCCGATGAGCAGGCCGGCGCGCAGCGCGCGCACGAGCTGCTGATCGCGGGCCACGGCCAGTTCGACGGGCGCTTCCAGCCGCATCCCTGACCGGAGCGCACCGCCATGGGGTTCTTTGCGACCTTCTGGAACTGGCTGAACGGGCAGCTGACCGACTATATCGGCGGCAACACCGCCCGGGTGGCCGCCGCGCTCGAGCCGGCCATCGTGACGCTGGCGACGGTGTACGTGATGGTGTGGGGGTACCTGCAGCTCACCGGCCGCATCGAGGAGCCCCTGACCGCAGGACTCAAGCGTCTGGTGACCCTCGCGGTGGTGCTCGGCATCGCGACGCACCTGTGGCTTTACAACAGTCTTATCGTGGACACCTTCTACAGTGCCCCCGCGCAGCTGGCTGCCGCCGTCATCGGCACCACCGACCCGGTGGCCACGCTCGATGTGATCTGGAGCCGCGGTGGGGCGGTCGCCGGGTACCTGTGGAACAACGGTGGGGTATTCAGCGGCGACTTCGGCTACTACGTGGCCGGAGGGGTGGTGTGGGTCCTGATCGGCCTGCTGTGCGCCTATACGATGTTCCTGGTGGCACTCTCGAGCGTCGCGCTCGCAGTCCTGCTCGCCCTCGGGCCGCTGTTCGTGGCGCTGCTGCTGTTCGAGGACACGCGGCGTTTCTTCCAGGCCTGGATTGCGCAGCTCGCCAACTACGCGCTGATCAGCATCCTTACCGTGCTGATGGCGGCGCTGCTGCTGCAGATCGTCGAGTCCTACGCGGCGCAGACCGCCGCCCGTGGCGCCGCCATCGTCACGGTGGACGCGCTCGACATGGTGCTGGTGGCGGTCCTGGTGTTTCTGCTGATGCGCCAGGTCATGCCGGTTGCCGCAGCACTCGCCGGCGGGGTGGGGCTGAGCACCTTTGGCCTTGCGAGCCGGTTCATCGGCTGGGGCATGCGCCAAGGCGACGCTGCAGGGCGCGGCGCCCTCGGGGCTTCGCTGCGCGCGCTCGGCGCGTCGCGCGCCGCCGCGCCCGCCCCGGCGACCCTCGAGCGCACGCACTGGGGCATCCGGTGAGGCCGCGGATCAAGGGCCGGCTGCCGGCGGCGATGCTGCGCCTGGCGCTCCTCACCTTGGCAGGGTCAGGTATCGCCGCCTGTGCGACGCACCAGCCCTTGTGCCGCGGGGCACTGCGGCCCATCAATGCGGGCGCGGGCGTGACGGCAGCACCCCGGGGAACGCGGCATGGGGACTGAGCCGCTCGAGGCCTACTTCGCCGAGGCCGCCGGGTGGGACACGGACCGCTCGCGGCAGGCGGCGCGCAGTGCCCGTCGCGCCTGGTGGGCCGCGGCCTGCGGCTGGGCCTGTGCGGGCCTGAGCGGCCTCGCCCTGGTGCTGCTCATGCCGCTGAAGCAGGTCGAGCCGTACGTCGTGCGCGTCGATCGCAGCACCGGAGTGATCGACGTCGTGCCCGCGTACCGCGGCGGCGTGGCGCTCGAGCCCGCCGTGACGCGCTACTTCCTCACCCACTACATCAGTGTCTGCGAGCGTTTCAACTTCGCGACTGCGGAGAGCGATTACGAGGAATGCGGGGCCTTCCACGCCGCCCAGCGCAACCAGGCCTGGTACGCGCTCTGGAACCCGCACAACCCGGCCTCGCCCCTGAACGTGCACAAGGACGGCAGTACGGTGCGGGTGGAGGTGCAGGCGGTGAGTTTCTTCCAGCGCTCCAGCGGCGTGACCGACCTTGCGCAGGTGCGCTACCTCAAGGTGCAGCGCCCGGCGGGCGGCGCGGACGAGCGCGTCACGCACTGGATCGCCACCGTGCAGTACGCCTTCGCGCCGCCTTCGCAGGACGTACGGCTGCGCCGCTGGAATCCGCTCGGCTTCAAGGTGATCGAGCTCAGCACCGAAGCGGAAGTGCCGGACCAGGTCGCGGCGGGCAACGGTGGGTGAGCTCATGAGATACGGCATCCGCACCTGCAGTGCCTGCATGCTCGTGATGCTCGGCACAGCAGGCGCCGCCCTTAAGGCGCAAGGCCCGCCGGCGACGGCCGATGCCCGCCTGCGCACGCTCGTCTACGCCGCCGATGAGGTGTACCGCCTGCAAGGCTATGTGGGCTTTCAGATCGACCTCGAGTTCGAAAGCGGCGAGACCTTCGTCGGCCTGAGCGCCGGTGACGTCGAGAGCCTCGCCTTCGCCGCCGAGGCGAACCACCTGTTTCTCAAGCCCCGCGCGGCGCCCATCGACACCAATCTCACCGTGCTCACGAACCGCCGTACCTACCACGTCGAGTACCGGGCCAGCCTGCGGCGTGCCGACACGGCCGCGGGTGAGATCGTCTATGCCGTGCGCTTCGTCTATCAGGATGCGGCGGTACCGCCGCCCCAAGACGCCGCAGAGCGCCCGGCGCAGGCGCTACCCGAGCGCCCGCGCAACCTCGACTACGCCTATTGCGGCAGTCCCTCCCTGCAGCCGCAGTCCGCCTGGGATGATGGCGTGCAGACGCACCTGCGCTTCGGCGCGCGCCAGGACCTGCCGGCGATCTTTGTGCACAACGAGGACGGCAGTGAGTCACTCGTCAACTTCACCGTCGAGGCGGACGAGCTCATCGTGCACCGCGTGGTGCGCAGGCTGATCGTGCGTCGCGGGCACCTGGCGGGCTGCGTCGTGAACCAGCGCTTTGCCGGCGGGGGCGACCGACTGGACTCGGGCACGCTCTCCCCGCAGGTGCGGCGGGTGACCCGCGGGGCGGTGCCGTGAGCGAGCAGGAACTCCCGGTGGCGCGGCCCGAGCCGGCCGACCGCGTACGCGGGGAGCGCGCGGCGGCGATCGTCAGTGCAGTGCGCAGCCTGCAGTCGCGCGCGAGCAGCGTGCTGGCGGCGGCGCTGATGATCGCCCTCGGGGTCTCAGCCCTCACCTGGTACTACGCGCACGCGTTCACGCGTCCGGCCCGCAGCCGAGAGAGTGCGCAGGCGAGCGCGTCGAGTCGTGCGCAGGCCGAGATGACTTTGCCGGCGCTCGGCGCCGTCATTGCTCCGGCGTCCGCCGCAGCGGCGAGCGAGCCGGACCCGCCCGGGGCACCGGCGGGCGCTCAGGTGCCCGCGGCGCCACTGCCGGAGGCGGCCGCGGCGGCCGCCGGGGCCAGGGCTGATGCCAAGACCCCCGCACAACTGGCCTACGAGCGCCGTCTCGCCGGCGCGGTGTTTACGCGCACGATGAACCCGGCGACAGACCCGGCGATCGCCGCCGCGCCCGTCAGCGCGCCCGCCGGGTCCGACGCCGCCCCTCAGCGCGCACCCGGTTCACTTGCGGCACTCCTGGACGCCACGCCGGCGCCGGTCACCCAGGCGCAGCGCCTGCCGGATTCGCATTTCCTGCTGCCGAAGGGGGCGTTCCTCGACTGCACGCTCGAGACCGCCATCGACTCCACGCTCCCGGGCATGACGACCTGCGTGACGGCCGCCGACACCTTCAGCGCCGATGGCAAAGTGGTACTGCTCGAGCGGGGCACCAAGCTCGTCGGGGAGACCCGGGGCCAGCTGCAGCAGGGGCAGGCGCGCCTGTTCGTGCTGTGGACGCAGGCGCGCACACCCGGCGGCGTGCTGGTGCCCCTGGATTCCCCGGGCACCGATGAGCTCGGGCGCGCCGGCGTCGGCGGCGAGGTGCAGCGGCACTTCTGGCAGCGCTTCGGGGCTGCGGTGCTGATCTCGGTCATCGAAGGGGGCATCCAGGCGGGCGTGCAGGCTGCCAGTCATTCAAACGGTACGGTCATCTACGCACCGGCGGGTTCGCAGGACGTGCTCACCGAAGCGCTCAAGGACAGCGCCCAGATCCCGCCAACGCTCACCAAGGCCAATGGCGAGCGCATCGAGGTGCTGGTGGCGCGGGACGTTGACTTCCGCACCGTCTATGAGCTGCGCGCCAGTGCCGGGCGCTGAGTCCCGGGCGGCGGCGGGCGCGGAGCTGAGCGCGCTCGAACTCACCCTGCGCGCGTTGCGGCCGCTGCTCGCGAACCCGGAAGTCACGGAGCTGTGCATCAACCAGCCGCGCGAGATATTCATCGAGACCCGCGCCGGCTGGCGGCGCGAGGAACTGCCGTTCGCGGACCTCGAGTGGTGCCGGCGGCTGGCGAAGCTCATCGCCAACGTCACGCGCCAGCGCATTGATGAGTCGGCGCCGCTGCTCTCGGCGTGGCTGCCCACCGGCGAGCGCGTGCAGATCGTGCTGCCCCCGGCGACCTCCGCCGGCTGCGTGGCGATCACCATCCGCCGCCCGACTGACACGGTGTGGTCCATCGAGGACCTCGCGCGCCGCGGCGCGCTGCCCGACCGAGTCCACGCCTGCGACAGCGCCGATACGGACGCGGAACTGCTGCGGCTGCACGCCCAAGGGGACTACGCCGCCTTCATGTGCCTCGCGGTACGCACGCGCAAGAACATCCTCGTCTCCGGCGCCACCGGCTCGGGCAAGACCACCTGGACCAAGGCGCTGATCCGCGAGATTCCGCGCGAGGAGCGGCTCGTCACCATCGAGGATGCGCGCGAGCTGGTGCTCGAACATCACCCGAACCACGTACGGCTCTACTACAGCAAGGACGGCCAGGGCCTGGCGCGCGTGACGCCGAAGCAGCTCCTGGAGTGCTGCCTGCGCATGCGACCCGACCGCATCCTGCTGGCAGAGCTGCGCGCGGAGGAGGCCTTCGACTACCTGCGTAACGTCAATTCCGGACACCCGGGGTCGATCACGAGCGTGCACGCCAGCAGCGCGGAGCTCGCCTTCGAGCAGCTCATGCTCCTGGTGAAGCAGAGCGCCGCCGGCCGCGGCCTGGCGCGCGCTGACATCAAGGGCCTCCTCTACCTGCTGATCGACGTCGTGATCCAGTGCGGGCTTGAGGGGCACCGCCGCGTGATCCGCGAGGTATGGTTCGACCCCGCGCGCAAGCGCCGCGCGGCCCGCGGCAGCGGCCGCGCGCCCGGCACCCGGGCGCGCTGAGGGGGGCGGGATGTCGCTGCTGCACGGCTGGCCGGGGCTGCTGTCGGGGTACCTTGCGGTCGAGGCGCCGATGCTGGTGGCGCTGGCACGCGCCCGCGCACCCCTGCCGCGCATGCTGGCGGCGCCCCTGACCGCGATACCGGTGACGGCACTGGCGGGCGGGGTGCTCGCCGCGGCCGGTCCAGCCCTTGAGGGCGCGGGCGCCGTCGCCGGCAGCAGCCTCGGCATCGCCGCCGCCGTCACCGCCACGGCGGTCATGGGCTACGCGGCCGGAGCGCTGCTCGGTCGCGCCGCTGAGGCGGCCACGCTGCACCGCCGCGGCGCCCTGGTCACCGATGAGAAGACGCGTGCGCCCGCGACAGCGCGGCGGACGCGGGCGGCGGGAACTGCCGCCTGCCTCACGCTTGCCGGCGTACGCGTGCCCGAGGCCGACGAAGTCAAGCACTTCAAGCTCATCGGCACCACCGGCACCGGCAAGAGCACCGCGATCCACGAGCTGCTGCGCGCAGCTCTGGCCCGCGGGGATCGCGCGGTGATCGCTGATCCCGACGCCGGGTACCTGAACAGTTTCTATGACCGCAGGCGCGGCGACGTCGTCCTCAATCCCTTCGAGGCGCGCTCGGCGCGCTGGGACCTGTTCGCCGAGCTCGGCGATGCCTACGACGTCGAGCAGCTGGCGCGCTCGCTGATCCCGGATCACGAGGGGCCCGACCGCAGCTGGCGCGGCTATGCGCGCACCTTCTTCAGCGCCGTCACCTCGCAGGCGCACGCGGCCGGCAGCCGCGACGTGCGCGAGCTCTACCGGCTGCTGGTGGTCGCCGGCACCGCGGAGCTGCGCACCCTGGTGGCCGGCACGCCGGCGCAGCCGTTCCTCGAGGAGCACAACGGGCGCATGTTCGAGTCGATCCGCTCGGTCACGAGCTCGGCGGTGGGGGCGCTCGATTACGTCGCGCGCCAGCGCAGCGAGCCGGTGTCGGTACGGCAATGGGTGCGCGCGGCCGCCGCGCCGGGGCGCGAGTGCAGCCCGCGCGGCGTGTTGTTCCTGCCCTATCGCGCCGGTCAGATCGCCGCCCTGCGCTCGACCATCTCCGCATGGATGCGCCTCGCCATCTTCGAGGCCATGAGCCAGGAGCAGGAGAGAGCGCAGCGGCTGTGGTTCGTCGTCGATGAGCTTGATGCCCTCGGACAGATCGACGGGCTGAAGGACGCACTCGCGCGCCTGCGCAAATTTGGCGGCCGCTGCGTCCTCGGCTTCCAGTCGATCGCCCAGGTGTCCTCCACCTACGGGGCAGGGGAGGCCCAGACGATCGTAGAGAACTGCGGCAATACGCTTATTCTGCGCTGTTCCGGGAGCGAGCACGGCGGTACCTCGCAGTTCGCCTCGCGGCTGATCGGCGAGCGCGAGGTCGTGCAGGTGCACACCTCGCGCTCCTACCACGCAGCGCAAGTCCTGCCCTCCATCACCCGCAGCGAGCACCAGAGCACCGAGGCTGCGGTCATGGGGGCGCAGATCGAGCAGCTGCCGGACTTATCGGGTTACCTCAAGCTCGCCTCCGCCCCCGAGTGGCGCCGGGTGCGCCTGCAGCCTCCCGTGGCGCGACGCGCTGCCAGCCCCGCGCTGGCGGCGGCGGCCGAGCCCGCGCCGGCACTCGGGCGCGAGCGCGGATGAGTGGCCGTGGATGACCTGACGGTGCGCACCGGCCTGCTGCTCGACAGCGTCGAGTCGCAGCGCGCGCAGGCGACGCAGGTACTCGAGCGGCTGCAGGAGCACCTGGCACAGATCGACGACGTGGTGCGCGACGAGATCCGCGCGACGCTCCTCGAGGAGCTGCGCACGCTGGCCGAGGAGGGCCGGCAGGCGAGCGCGAGCCTCAGGCGCCTGCGGCAGGCCGCCCATGCGCACCTCGGCGTGTGGAGCGCCGCGATCGGGCTGTCCGCCGCTGCCGTGCCGCTCGCGCTGTCGTGGTGGTTGACGCCCTCGGCGGCGGAGCTCGGCGCCCTGCGGGCGACGCGCGCCGAGCTCACGGCCAACCTCGCACAGCTCACCGCCCAGGGCGGTCGCGTACAGCTGCGGCACTGCGGGGACAGGCCGCGACTGTGTGTGCGCATCGAGCGCGGCGCCCCCCGCTACGGCGAGGGCGGCGAATACGCCATCGTGAAGGGCTACTGAGGCGACGCCCGTGAGCGCTGCGCATATGCCCGCCTGGCTACTGTCCCTGCAGCCCTGGATGCTCGGGATCGCAGGGCTCGTGCCGGCCGCGGTGATCCTCACCCGCCGGGCAGTCGCCGAAGCCCACAAGCGCGGTGCCCGGGTCCTGAGCGGCCGGCAGGCGCGGCGCGCGCTGCGGCGCCGCCGCGGTGGAGCGCAGTGCGTGGCGCTCGCCGGGGTGAGCATCGAGCCGCGCGAGGAGGCGCGTCACTTTAAGCTCATCGGCACCACCGGCACGGGTAAGTCCACCGCCATCGCCGCGCTTCTGGAGCGCGCCCTCGCCCGCGGCGACCGCGCCGTCATCACCGATCCGGACGCAGGCTACGCGGCCCGCTTCCATGTGCGCCGGCGCGGGGACGTGATCCTCAACCCCTTCGATGCGCGCTCGGTGAAGTGGGACCCCTTTGCGGAGGTCCATGCGCCCTGGGACGTCGAGCAGCTCGCCAGCGGCCTGATCCCGGCCTGCGAGGACGCTTCGGGGCGCGAGTGGCGCGGCTATGCCCGCACCTTCCTGACGGCCGCGATGCGTCGCCTGCACGAACGCGGCTGCGGGGACTCGCGCGAGCTGTGGCGGCTGCTCACCATGGCCGCGGCCGCGGAGCTGCGTCCGCTGCTCGCCGGCACCCCGGCGCAGCCGTTCCTCGAGCCCGAGAACGCCCGCATGTTCAGCTCCATTCGTTCGGTGGCGGGTTCGGCGGCGGCGGCGTTCGAGTATGTGCAGGCGCAGCGCGCCCGCGCCTTCTCGGTGCGCGGCTGGGTCGCTTGCGGCAGCGGCGTGCTGTTCATGCCCTACGGCGCCGCCCAGATCGCGGCGCTGCGCTCGATCATCGCCACCTGGATGCGCCTTGCGATCTTCGAGGCCCTGAGTCAGGGCGAAGGCGACCAGCGCCTGTGGTTCATCGTCGATGAGCTCGACTCCCTGGGCGCGATTGACGGTCTGAAGGATGCGCTCGCGCGCCTGCGCAAATTCGGCGGGAGGTGCGTGCTCGGCTTCCAGTCGATTGCCCAGGTGTCTTCGACCTACGGGGCGGCGGATGCGCAGACGATCGTGGAAAATTGCGGGAACACGCTGATTTTACGCTGCTCCGGAAGCGAGCACGGCGGTACCTCGCAGTTTGCCTCGCGCCTGATCGGGGAGCGCGAGGTGATCCGGCGCCACACCGCCCGCGGCCGTGACCGCGAGGGCTTCCTCGTCGCACGCGGCGCGCGGCGCTCCACCAACGTGAGTGAGAGCCACGTCATCGAGAGCGCCGTGCTCGCCGCCGAGCTCGAGCAGCTGCCCGATTTCACCGGCTACCTCAAGAGCGCCGCCAGCCCGCAGTGGCTGCGCGTGAGCTTCCGGCGCGGCGCCTGAAGGCCATGGCGATCTTCCGCCTGCAGATCAGCTCGATCAGCCGCGGCGCCGGACGCCGGGCCACCGCCGCGGCCGCCTACCGAGCCGGGGAGCGCGTGCGCGATGAGCGCAGCGGCGAGCTGCACAACTTCAGCCGGCGGCGCGATGTGCTGCACACCGAGATCTTCCTGCCGCAGCCAGCCGGGGCCCAGGCGGCCGAGTGGGCCGCGAGCCGCGAGCGGCTGTGGAACACGGCCGAGCGCGCCGAGAAGCGCCACGACGCGCGCGTCGCGCGCGAGTTCGAGGTCAATCTGCCCGCGGAGCTGCCGCCGCTGGCGCGCATTGCCCTGGCGCGCAGCTTCGCGCTGGAGCTGTCCGAGCGCTATCGCATCGCGGTGGATCTCGCCGTGCACGCGCCGCGTGATGACAGCGACCCGCGCAACTTCCACGCGCATCTGCTCGCCACGACGCGCGAAGTTACCCCGGCGGGTCTCGGGGCCAAGGCGGGCCTGGACATGGCGCCGCGCGAGCGCCGCCTGCGTCAGCTGCCTGACCACCGCCAGGAGTTCATCAACGTGCGCGAGCGCTGGGCGACGCTCACCAATGAGGCGTTGCGCACGGCCAACCTCGAGGCGCGCATCGATCACCGCAGCCTTGCCGCGCAGGGGATCGAGCGCGAGCCGCGGCCGCGCATTCCGCTGGCGCATCTGAAGATGGAGCAGCGCGGCGTGAGAAGCGAACTCGCCGAGCGCCTGCGCGCCGACTACCGCGAGCGCCTGGCGCGGCGTCGCAGCGAGGCGCAGGAGGCGCACACGGCCGAGCCGCCGCGCGCAGCCGTGCCACCGGATCTTGAGGAGGTAAGGCGTCAGGCGCGCGAGGCCTGGCTGCAGCTGCGCCGCAACGCGCAGGCCGCGCCCGCGCCCCGCGAGACACCCGAGCTGCAGGCGGCGGACGATGAGCTGAGCCGCTGAAGGACGGGCTAGTTCAGAGTCAGGCGGTAGGTGAGCAGCGCGCCGCCGGGCACCGGGACCACTGCGAAGCGGCTGGTGTGCTCGAGGTCGCCCTCGTGGCGGTTCATGACGAAGTGCGCACTCGCCGCCCCGAGGGCGGCGCCGGCCACGGTGTCGGAGAGCCAGTGGGCGTTGTGCTTGAGGCGTTCGTAGCCGGTGGCCAGTCCCACTCCGTAGCCGAGGACGCGCCGTATCCAGCGGTAATCGTCATTGCCCGACTCCGCCAGCACCGTGCCGATCGCGAACGCGGCGGTGGTGTGGAGGGAGGGGAAGGAGCTGCCGCCCTTGCCCCACTCGTCGTCATTGCTCGACTGATAAGGCGTTTCCCGCCCGGCGGCAAACTTCAGCGCCTCGGCGGTCACGGCACTCAGGCCGAGGGCTTCGAGCATCTCGTAGGCCTCAAGATGGCCGGCGCGATCATCGGTGAAGTGCGCATACAGCCAGGTACCGCCCAGCAGCACGGCTCCGGGGAGCGCATCCGGGAGGTCCTCGGACTTGGAGCCGTCGTTGGGGCCCTCCTTGTTGATGAAGTGCGTGCGCACCTGCTCGTCGTAGTGGTGCGCGGCGCCGATGGCCACCAGGCTCGCGCCGAACCACCCCCAATCGCCCCGGTCCCAGTGCAACGGGGCGGTGAAGTAAGCCTTGATGTCCGAGGTCAGTGTGGGCCCATGCGGTTCATCGGCCTCCTGCGGTGCGGGCGGTGATACGTCCGCAGGGTCGGGTTGCTGAGGCACGGCGTGCTTAAGCTCCGGGAGCGGGGGTTCGTCGGCGTATAGGGCGGTGCTCAGGAGCAGGGCCACTATCAGGGCTGCGGGCGCGCAAAGTCCCCTCATGGTCGGCCCGCGAGCGGGCGAATATGCTGCATGGGCGCGGATCTTACGCAAGGCCGCGCACTCCTGCGCGGCCTTGACCGGCACTAAAGTCTGCTGTACCAGAAGACGCCGGCCGGGTCCGCTTGCCGTTGCGCAAGGTTGCGGCCGATCAGGCAGTTCAGGTGCGCAATGCTCTCCCCGGTCGCCATGCCGAGCATCTCCACGCTCACCGGACGGCGGAAGAGGGCGCTGAAGACATCCACCGCGCGCTTCGGCTGCGCGAGTTCCTGAAGGACGCGTTCCAGGCGCCGCTCGTGCCCCTCGATCAGCCCCGCCAGGCGCGCGTGCAGCCCGTAAAAGGGCTCGTTGTGCGAGGGCAGCACCAACACGTCATCGGCCACACGCGTACTGATCTGCGCCAGCGACTCGAGCCACTCGCGCAGCGGGTCTGCGTCCGGCTCGGTCGGGAATACCGAGACGTTGGAGCTGATCCGCGGCAGGACCTGATCGCCCGAGATCATCACTTGCAGTGCGGGGGAATACAGGCACAGGTGCTCGGGCGAGTGCCCGCGCCCGATGACCGCGCGCCAGAGAGACGCGCCGATGGCAATCTCCTCCCCGTCCCGGACACGGCGATAGCTGTCCGGTAATGCATGCACGGCTTTGCCGAAGCCGCCGAAGCGCGCCCGGTAGTGCTCGAGCGCGGCCTCATCCCAGCCCGCCGCCCGGTAAAAGCGCACGCCGTCCGCGGGAGCCTCGCGTCCGGTGTCAGCCACCAGCATGCGGCAGGTGATGTACTCGAGGCGCGTCGTCCACAGGCGGCACTCGTGCCGGCGCGTCAGCCAGCCGGACATGCCGATGTGGTCCGGATGCATGTGGGTGCAGATGACGCGAGTGACCGGGCGGGCGCCCAGGGGACCGGCGAGCGCGCGCTGCCAGTTGGCGGCAGTGTCCTCGGTCTGCATGCCGGTATCGACGAGCGTCCATCCCTCCTCGTCGGCGAGCGCCCAGACGTTGATGTGGGTGAGTCCCGCCATCGGCAGGCGCATGCGCAGCCACAGCACCCCGGGGGCGACCTCGAGCGTCTCCCCCGGCGCCGGGACAGCCTCGAACGGATAGCGAAGCGTGTCGGTGTCGGTGGGCGCTGGAGCGGTCGGGGTCATGGGCTTTCCGGCAGGAGGCGTGCTCGCTTCTGCCACGATAGTAGTCGAAGCGTGAGCCGGGGGTCCGCGCTCCCCGAGGGGAAACTTCGGTGCCGGCGCGGCGCGCGCGGGAGCGGGAGCCCTGCGGCGACCCCGGGCGATAATTTGCCTTACATCCCAAGCACCTATAGACTTCCGCTCCCCCAAAAAGGGCGGTTAGCTCAGCGGTAGAGCACTGCTTTCACACGGCAGGGGCCACTGGTTCGATCCCAGTACCGCCCACCATCATTTCGACGGACATTAGTTCGAGACAAGGGTGAGCGGGCGCGGTGAGCTTTCAAGCGGTCCGCGCGCGCCGGTGTAGAGCCCGGCGCCTCACCCGAGCAGGCACCTCTATGAGCATCGTCACCCGTTTCGCGCCCAGCCCGACCGGCCTTTTGCACGTGGGCGGCGTGCGCACCGCGCTCTTCAGCTGGCTGTACGCGCGCCGCATGCACGGCAAATTCATCCTGCGCGTCGAGGATACGGACCGCGAACGCTCCACTGAGGAGGCGGTGCGCGTCATTCTTGAGGGCATGGAGTGGCTCGGGCTGCGGGCCGATGAGGGTCCGTATTACCAGACGCAGCGCTTCGATCGTTACCGCGACGTGATCGCCTCGATGCTCACGGCGGGGACTGCCTATCACTGCTACTGCACCAAGCAGGAGCTCGATGCGTTGCGCGAGGCGCAGATCGCGCGCAAGGAAAAGCCCCGCTATACCGGCATCTGCCGCGAGCATCGCGAGCCGCGCGCCGGCGTGGCTCCGGTGGTGCGCTTCAAGAACCCGCAGCAGGGCAGCGTCGTCGTCGAGGACCTGGTGCACGGCGCGGTGAGCTTCCAGAACGCGGAACTGGATGACCTGATCATCGCGCGTTCCGACGGCACGCCCACCTACAACTTCTGCGTGGTCGTTGATGACATGGATATGGGAATCACGCACGTGATCCGCGGTGATGATCACCTTAACAACACGCCGCGGCAGATGAACATGCTCAAGGCGCTCGGCGCCACCCCGCCGATCTACGCCCACGTACCGATGATCCTCGGTCCTGATGGCGCCAAGCTCTCCAAGCGCCACGGCGCGGTGAGCGTGCTGCAGTACGAGGAGGAGGGCTTCCTGCCCGATGCGCTCCTCAACTACCTGGTGCGCCTGGGCTGGTCACACGGGGACCAGGAGGTGTTCACGCGTGAGGAGATGATCGCCGCCTTTGACATCCACGATGTCAACAAGGCGGCCTCGGCGTTCAATCCTGAAAAGCTCCTGTGGCTCAACCAGCAGCACATGGTGCGCGCCGCGCCTGCGGTTCTCGTGCCGTATCTGCAGGCGCAGTTGCGGCGCCTCGGGCTGGAAAGTACCGACCAGCCACTCCTGGAAGGTGTGATCGTCGCGCAGCGCGAACGCGCCAAGACCATGAAGGAGATGGCGCACAACAGCCGCTTCTTCTTCACCGATCGGGTGGAGATCGACCCGAAGGCTGCAGCCAAGCACCTGGCCGGTGATGCGGTGCAGCTGCTTGCCCAGGTGCGCGCGCGTCTCGCGGCGCTGAGCAGCTGGGATGCGGTCGCCATTCACGCAACGCTCAATGATCTGGCGACCCAGGCGGGGGCCGGCCTCGGCAAGATCGCGCAACCGGTGAGGGTTGCGGTAACCGGGACCTCCGTGTCACCGCCGATCGATGCGACGCTGGCTCTCTTGGGCCGGGAGCGCAGCCTTGCGAGGATCGACGCGGCTCTCGCCGGGGGCCCGGGCGTGGCTTCTTGACAAGTCCGAATCGGCTGCGTAGCGTGCGCCGCCTCCGCGTGGGGCCATAGCTCAGCTGGGAGAGCGCTTGCATGGCATGCAAGAGGTCGGCGGTTCGATCCCGCCTGGCTCCACCATTCGTTTCCGGTCAGGCCGCCGCGTCCCCATCGTCTAGAGGCCCAGGACATCGCCCTTTCACGGCGGTAACAGGGGTTCGAATCCCCTTGGGGACGCCAATTAAAACAACAAGATACGGCGGATCACCGCCCAGAACGCTTGCTGTACGGAATCAGTACGGAAGTTTTTGCTCCAGCGATGCTGCCTACTGCAGCGTTTCAGCTATTGTTGGGCGCTATGAAAGCGCCTCCTGTTGGGCACTGGCTTCGCTAACTCCGCGCGCGCGTGGCTCGTTCAGGACCCCATTGGCGAAGTTGCGATTTTTGCTAGCTAGTTTCGGGAGGGGCAGGCGTGGCCACGTGTACCGTCCAATACTCTCCCGATGTCGCGGTACGTGCGACCCGCACCTACTTTTGGCGAAAATTCAGGACGCCCTTCGGAGCGTTCTATTTGGGTTCATACCCACTCATCATTGGCGCGATCGCTTTCATTTATTACATGCAAGGCGCGAATTGGTTCGTCGGCGCGTCTGGGTTTCTTCTCTTCCTCAATCTGCTGATGCAGTGGAGCAATTGGTTCACGTTACCAAGAGCTATTGCGAAACGTCTGACTGATCCCGTGAACAGGACCGCCGAAGTTACAACTTCGGCTGACGGGGTTCGTATCGCCATTGGGCAAGCCGCCTCATTCGTGAAGTGGGCGGTGATCAAGTACATCTGGTTCTATGATGACTTTGTCATTCTTGCGTTAAAGCCGCCGCTCCTGATGCGCTCCATCCATCTTCCTACGGCTGGGATGACGCCGGAAGTGCATCGCGATCTTGAGGCGGCGAGTCAGGGCAAGGCGATCACTTAATTTTTGCCCACCCTAGTGTGACGCGAGGAATCTCTTAACTATCATCGTCCGATTCTAACCAGCGCGCGCCAGCGAGATTGCTCTCAGTCTAGGATTGCGCATGCTTATAACGAGCATTGAGCCTATCGTTGCTCGGCGATTCGCAGTAATAGGCTCGCGAGCTGGATGATCTCGATCGCGACTATTGGATCATCTAGCCCTGTGAAGCGGCCGTTTGCGTCCTGTGCTCTTGGGAGGGCCGCCTGATCCAACGAAGGAACCAAGGAGAGCAACCCTGAAAAGCGATGACCACACGGTCTCGTTCACCGTAGACGAGTCCCCCGCAGAAGTCTTCGCGTTCGTCAACAACGGTGAGACCCCATCACAGAGGGCAACGGGTGAAAACGATACCCTCCTCAGTCTCTCCCGCGCTTCGAGTTGCCGGAAGGGTCGCGTCAAGGCGAAGTTTGAGTGTCGAGGGCTTTTCGCAGAGGGAGTAGTCGATCGGTCTCCGCCTTGACCACCGCATAACACTCGCAGCATCGGTCCTCTAGCCGCTGGCGATCCAGCACTGTGATTTTCCCGCGGTGGTAAGCAATTATGCCGAGCTTCTGCAGCTTGCTGGCGGCCCCCGTCACTCCTTCGCGGCGAACGCCGAGCATGTTGGCGATAAGCTCCTGCGTCATGCTTAACTGGGCCGACGGGAGTCGATCAAGAGACAGCAGTAACCAGCGACACAATTGCTGCTCAACCGAGTGATGCCGGTTGCAGACCGCGGTCTGGGACATCTGTGTGATTAATGCCTGCGTGTAGCGTAACAGGATGTGCAGCATCTCACCGTGGCGCTCGAACTCCTTTTTCAGTCGAGCACCCGTCAACTGATACGCGCAGCCTGCGCTTTGCACGATTGCGCGGTTCGTGGTGGTTTCGCCGCCCATGAACAGTGCGACGCCAATCGCCCCGTCGTTCCCGACCACCGCTATCTCGGCGGATTCGCCACCCCTGAGCACGTAGAGCAAGGAGATGATGGAGTTGGTTGGAAAATAGATGTGGCGCAGCGCATCCCCCGATTCGTAGAGAACTTTGCCGAGCGGCAGCTTTACGAGCTTTAAATGGGGGAATAGCCGGTCGCGCTCGGGCTGCGGCAACGCATCCAGGATGTGGTTCTGCTGTGGGCTGGGTGTGCCGGGCATTGGGAGTCGAGTCTCGATGGCAAACGAAGCGGTTGCCGAGCATACGCTCTCGCCCGGTCTACGTACGATACCGTACAGAGTGATCTATGAAGTTACCTCATGCGCTAAGACTATAAATTCTTGGAAGATATTGCACTCGCCGACACTAGCCCGCTGTATTGCCGTCCCTCGCTGCGAGCTGGCCCCCGGTGATGAGTTACCACGCCGATGATGACGAGGGGGATAAAGTCGGGGAGAAGTACGATAAAGCCTGCGCCCTCCTGGTAGACCCTTTTGATGAGAACGAGGGCGTATCGCAAGGGATTGATGATCATGACGGTTTGGGCACGCCCGGTGTGCTTGACGCGAGTCGAAGTAAGACGCCGGGAATGAGGCGCCAAGTGCGAGCGTCCGACAATCGAGCAGGGCTCACCGGTCAATCCCTAATCGGCAGAACCGACGACTCTTCGTTGTTGGGGTCTTGACCCGCCGGCAAAGTCGGATTGACTCGCTCACCGCTCAGAAAAAGCCGGCTACGACGCTGAGCTTCGCAGGCGCTCGGCAAGATCACAGGGGACTCAATCGATAGTGTGCGGAAGCGTACCGACGCCTGCTCGGAAAGCATTCAGCCTAATCCTCAGAATTGAAAACGCCGCGCCCCCTGATGAGTGCGACCTTTGCGCTGAATAAGCCGGGTTAGTTGCCCAGACGAGCACTCCGAAGGGCTTGTTTGCATCGAGCTGCCCGGGTGCGATTGTCAGGAGAGGTCATGATGAACGCCGAGGCGACGACAGATACGAAGGGGCTGAGCAACAAGGTGCTGGCCAGCCTCTCGCAGAAGGAGTTCGCGCGGCTTCGCGTGGCACTGGACCCCGTACGTTTGAAGTTCGGGCAGGTGTTGTACGAACCCGGGAAGGCGATCCGGCACGTGTATTTCCCGCTCGACTGCCTTATTTCCTTGCTTACAACCGTCGACAAGCGTCGATCGCTGGAGGTTGGCATGGTGGGTAGGGAGGGAATGGCCGGGATGCCATTCATCCTGGGGATGGGTATGTCCGGTGTGCGAGCACTGGTGCAGGGCGGCGGGGAAGCGCTACGTATGTCCGCAGGGCCTTTTCGCATCGAATTCGCCCGCAATCGCGCGCTGCAGGAAGCGCTGTATCGCTACATGTATGCACTGATGGCACAGATCTCGCAGACCGCAGCGTGCAACCGCTTCCACGAAGCAGAACCGCGCTTGGCGCGCTGGCTCTTGATGACCCGAGACCGGGTCATGTCGGATGAATTTCCTCTGACGCACGAATTTCTGGCACATATGCTGGGACTGCGGCGAGAAGGAGTTACGGAAGCGGCCAGCGCGTTCAAGCGCCGGAGGTTAATTCAGTATCAACGCGGCAAAATACAGATCCTGAATCTGAAGGGGCTCAAGGCAGCCTCCTGCTCGTGCTATCAGATAGTCCAAACGGCGTTCTTGCGCGTACAGAGCCAATCCCCCGGGGCCGGCACGTAGCCTTATGAATTCAAAGCGCAAAGCCTACCTGGTGGGCGGCGGCATCGGCTCATTGGCGGCGGCCGCCTTTTTGGTGCGCGATGGCACCGTGCCCGGTCGCAACATTTCAATCCTTGAAGCCAGCCCTCTCATGGGAGGGTCCCTGGATGCAGCGGGGGATCCTGAGCGCGGCTATTCGATGCGCGGTGGTCGCATGTTCACCACCGACAATTACGAATGTACGTGGGATCTCTTCAAGTCGATTCCTTCGCTCACCCAGCCTGACCGTAGCGTCTTTGAAGAGACGCTGGCCTTCAATCAGAGACACGTTTCGCATGCGACGGCGCGTCTGATCGATGGTCGCCGGGCCAAAGTGCCCGTGGAATCGATGGGCTTTTCGATGCGGGATCGCCTCGAACTGCTTAAGCTGAGCGACGCCGAAGAGCTGTCCCTCGGGGCGAGCTGCATCACCGATCATCTGTCGCCGGCGTTCTTCGCGACTGAGTTTTGGTTCATGTGGGCCACTACCTTTGCCTTCCAGCCTTGGCACAGTGCCGTTGAATTCAGGCGCTACCTACACCGCTTCATACTGGAGTTCTCGCGCATCGAGACGCTCGCGGGGGTCAAGCGTACGGTCTACAACCAATACGACTCGCTGGTTCTGCCCCTGCAGCGTTGGCTCTCCGACCAGGGCGTGCACCTGATTACCGGGTGCACTGTCGCTGGCATCGAACACAAGATCGATGGGGGAAGGTTCCTCGCGACGGCCTTGCGTTGCAGGGTGGAGGAACGAAGTGAGACGGTCCTCCTGGAGGAGGGCGACCTTATCTTCGTGCAAAACGGCTCAATGACCGATGCATCGAGCCTTGGGTCTATGCAAGCCGCGCCTCCAAAGTTGACGAAGACGCGCGCTGGCAGCTGGGCGCTGTGGGAGACGCTCGCCGAAGGCCGGCCATCGTTCGGGAAGCCCGCTGTCTTCAACAGTTGCATTGCGCAGTCTTGCTGGGAGTCATTTACCGTCACATTGAAGGACACGGCGTTGTTCGCGCAGATGCAGCGCTTTACCGGTAACGAGGCGGGCACCGGGGGCCTCGTGACCTTTAAGGACTCCAACTGGTTGATGTCGATCGTGCTGCCGCACCAGCCGCACTTCGCCAACCAGCCGCCCGGCGTGCAGGTGTTCTGGGGCTACAGCCTGTTTCCAGACCGCGTGGGCAATTTTCTCGCCAAGCCGATGGCCGACTGCACGGGAGCCGAGATACTGCAAGAGCTTTGTGGTCACCTGCGCTTCGACCCCGACACGGTAAAGGCAGCGAATTGCATTCCCTGCAGGATGCCCTACATCACGAGCATGTTCATGCCGCGCGCTCCGGGCGATCGCCCCTTCCCGGTCCCGCGCGACACGAAGAACTTCGCCTTCATCAGTCAGTTTGTAGAGCTGCCGCTGGATACTGTCTTCACGGTGGAATACTCGGTCCGCGCCGCGCAGCTGGCTGTCTACGAGTTGCTTGGGATTTCCCGTGCGATACCCCCGGTAACGCGACATGACAAATCCATCCGCGTGGAGCTAGACGCGCTAATGAAGGCGATGAGATAGGTGTCTTCTCGCAGCGCGACGCGGCACTAGACCACCGCCGCCAAGACGCTTTTTTGGACGGTGTGCGAGTCTACAAGGCAAACCAGCTGGGTCTATGAACTTATCAACGAACCCCTCGGATTTGTCTCGGAGCGCAAATTGCCAGGGTGCAGCGCGGATTCGCCACCGAGCTGTGGGTAGTCTGTGTAGCCAACGACCCCGCCGCCGTACAGCGTGTCGCTGTTGAGTGCGGCTAACGGCGCATTGAGGCGTAGCCGGTTTACTAGGTCGGGATTGCTAATGAAGAGCTTGCCGAACGCCACCATGTCGGCCGCGCCGCTGGCTATTGCTTCGATCGCCATCGAGCGCGTATAGCCATTGTTGACGATCCAGGCACCGTGCGCGTTGCCGCGCTTGAAACGTGTGCGCAGCGCCACATAGTCGAAGGGCACTGCATCCCGTGCTCCGCCGGTTGCGCCCTCTACCACGTGAATAAATGCAAGCTTGAGTGGCTCGAGCTGCTCGACAAAGTAGTTGAATAAGCCCTGGGCGTCGCTGTCCTGCTTTGCATCATTGACCGGCGTCACTGGTGACAGGCGCAGTCCTGTACGGCCCGCTCCTATCTCGGCAACGATGGCACTCATGATCTCGAGCGGCAGACGTACGCGGTTCTCCTTCGATCCCCCATAGGCATCGGCACGATCATTGATGCTATCGCGCAGGAATTGTTCGATCAGGTAGCCGTTGGCGCCGTGCACTTCGATCCCGTCAAAGCCCGCCTCGATCGCGTTGCGCGCGGCTCGCGTGTACTCAGCGACGACGCCGGGCAGTTCCTCCAGCCGCAGCGCGCGCGGATCGGAGACGTCCTCAAAACCCTTCGCGGTGAACGTCTTGGCGCTCGCACGGCGTGCGGTGCTTGACACGGGCGCCTGGCCGTTGGGTTGCAAGGAGACGTGTGAGATGCGTCCGACATGCCACAACTGCAGGACGATCTTGCCGCCTTCGGCGTGCACTGCATCGGTCACGCGCTGCCACCCGGCGATTTGCTCTGCGCTATAGATGCCGGGCGTGCCGAAATAGCCCTGAGCGGCGGGCGAGATTTGCGTGGCCTCGGCAACGATCAACCCAGCGTTGGCGCGCTGGCCGTAATAGGTCGCCATCAGCGGCGTGGGCGACTGGCCCGGACCGGCACGGTTGCGCGTCAGGGGCGCCATCACGATGCGGTTGGCCGCGACGATATCGCCGAAGTGTATCGAATCGAACAAGGTGGTCATTCGTAAGGTCTTCTTTGGAGGCGAAGTGAAAAATGTGGAGCAGCGAGCTACGACAACGATGCCACCTACGTGAGTCTGCTGCCGCTTCGGTTCAGGCACTGGTGTCGAGATCAAGCTTTAGCCCGACGGTTGGCCATACAGATTGCGTGTAATGCGAATCGCCCGTCCGTACGCTGCCGCACGGACGAATCTCCGCCCTTGTCTAAGGCTGGACATATCGAAAACCGCAGGTGCTTTTTTTTGCCGTGCGTGGCGTAATCAAACCGAGCCGGGAGGGGTTTGCAGGCGGAAAATCTGGTGAGCGCACTTTCTTAACGGGTGCAAAGGCATCGGATCTTGGGTCCCGGTTAACCCGTCATCTGCGTTGGGTGCAGAACACGCGGTGGGCGTCTCAAAACGCAATACCTGAGGGGGCAGTACAGGCACGCTTGTTGCGCGGGTCGCGCCCGCAGTCGGCCAAAAGGTAGACGAACAGACACAGGAGATTGCGATGATTCAGCGTATGCCCATACACGATTTAGGTGCAAAACTCGAGGCGCGACGCCTTAAAGCAATAGAGGAGTTGGCTGGGAAGCGCGATACGCTGCCGGGCGAGGCGATGCGTGAGATTGCACTACTGCAGACGGTTTTGACCGCCGTCCGCGAGGAGATTGCGAGTCACGAAGTCAAACTGGCAGGCGGTGCGGAGAAACCCCTTAAGTAGAGGTGCGCTCAGCAATGGCTCTGCTCGCGAGTTCTCGCTTGCGCTCTTTGGTGCGGCACCGCTTGGGTTTCACCGGCGCCGAGTGGGCGCGCCTGGCGGGGTTCTACGGCGTCATTGCCTTGCTGCACGTAAGTGGCTGGGGCCTGTTTATCTACTACTCCACTCGTCACTCCGCCCTGGTAGGCCTCGGCTTTGTGGCGTACATGCTTGGACTGCGTCACGCCTTCGACGCGGACCACATCGCGGCTGTCGACGACACTGTGCGATACCTGCTGCAGAAGGGAAAGCGACCTTTGGGCATCGGGTTCTTCTTTTCGCTCGGGCATTCAACAATCGTATTAGCTCTTGCAGTTGCGATCATTTTCGCTGCCGCAACTGTGAGGCGGTATCTGCCAGAGATCCAAATCCTCGGCGGAACAATCGGTGCGGCCGTGGCCGGTACCTTCCTATGGGCGATCGGAATCCTGAACATTCTGGTGCTCGTGAATGTCCTGAAAGTTTGGCGCCATACAAAGCGAGAAGCCCACAGCCACGTACACCTCGAAGAATTGCTTACGCAACGCGGTCTCATCAACCGCCTGTTGGGAGGACGCGTACAGAAGTTCATCAGCCACAGCTGGCAGATGTATCCGCTGGGTCTTCTCTTTGGTCTTGGCTTTGATACGGCGTCTGAGATCGGTCTGCTGGCCCTGACCGCCGGAGCAGTGACTGGAGATTTGCCGGTCGCTGCCGTGTTGTCCTTGCCTATTCTATTTGCAGCTGGTATGTCGGCTATGGACACGACTGATGGCGTACTGATGACGAAAGCCTATGGCTGGGCGTTCGTAAATCCGTTGCGCAAGATCTTCTACAACATCACGATCACTACCCTGTCAATCGCTGTAGCCCTCGTGATCGGTACCATCGAGTTGCTGCAGGTTTCGATCGTCCTACTGCACCTTAACGGGCGATTCTTCGATTTCATCCGTGGTCTCGACTTTGGAATTCTGGGCTACGTCGTCGTCGGGGTATTTCTCATCGCCTGGGGCACGTCGGTGGCGCTATGGAAATTCGGTCGTATTGAAGAGCGCTTCGGATGAGCATCCGTTCAGACCAACGAGCATGGTCACGATGGCGAGCCCAAGTGTTTCCACTAAGCACGTCCGCTATCTCAGGGATGATCGACCTCAATTGCCGATCCGCCAGTCTGTTCTCGTAGTAGCGCCTAATCCTCTTCAGCAGATGCGCGGCAATGGATCGTCTTCGAGTTCATCGAGCGTACGCTGACCGCCAAACGCGGTATGCAATGTGACTTGCGCAGAGCCTGCACTGACCTCGCCAACCAACGCGGCCAGTGGTGCCACGGTGCGGAGCTTTGCCAGGGCGTTCTCGGACGCTTCCGGTGCAACTACGGCGACGATGCGCCCTTCGCAGGCGAGATACAGCGGATCAAAGCCAAGCAGCTCGCAGACGGATTGAACGGAGTCGTTAACCGGAATACGTGACTCCTCTAGGCGGACCGTGAGGCTAGTGGCCCGAGCCAGTTCGTGGGCGACGGTGGCGAGCCCACCGCGCGTCGGATCGCGCATGAAGCGTAACCCGGCAACGCTCATCAGCGCCTGTGTTTGCGGCAGTACGCTCGCGGCGTCCGACCTAAGATCGCCACGCAGTCCAAATTCCTCCCGTGCCAGCATTACCGCGGCGCCATGGTCACCGATCGGGCCGCTGATCAGAATGCGATCACCGGCGCACACGTGTTGCAGCCCCAAGCGAGTACCTATCGTCCGGAAGCCAATTCCGGTGGCGGCGAGGTAGATTCCATCGCAATCACCACGACCGACCACCTTCGTATCACCAGCAACCACGGCTATTTGGCAGTCGCGCGCTGCGCTAGCGAGTGCGGCGATCACACGCCGCAGTACCGCGATCTCAAGTCCTTCTTCCAAGAACGCGCTGAGGGTCATGAAGCGCGGCAGCGCGCCACTCACGGCGAGGTCGTTAACCGTTCCGTGGACCGCTAGCGAACCGATGTTTCCGCCCGGAAACTCAAGCGGCTGCACGGTAAAACCGTCCGTGGTCACGACGAGTTCTTGACCCGGAGGTACCGGCAGCGCGACAGCGTCCGCGCTGGTGTCCAGGTGTGGGTTGGCAAGTTCGGATACGAAAAGTTCCTCGATTAGCTCGCGCATCAAGCGGCCGCCGTTGCCGTGTGCGAGGCTGATATGCGCGTCGCGAAACCCGATCGTGCGTGCCATTGGCCGGCTTCAGCCTGTCGCTTGGGCTGCCGCGGCCTCGATGAGTTGACCATAGCTGATCGCGGCATCGTTGATCGGCAGGAGCTGCGGCATCAGCACCTCGAACCCGGCTGTTCTCAGTCTGGCCTGCACTTGCTCACTTAAAATGGAGTTCTGGAACACTCCGCCAGCGAGGCCAACGCGCGTAACGCCCGTGTCCTCGCGTATGGCGAGAGCCTGCTCGCACAAGGCCTGCGCGAGAGTTGCGTGAAACACGGCGGCCCGCACCGGTATGGTCGACCGCGCGTCAAGCATGCCTGACACGAGCGGTGCCCAGTCGCTCCGCCAGACTCCCGCCGCATCGCGCGCCAAGGGCAGCGCAAGCGCGGGTGCGGCTTCTTTGCAGAACGCTTCCAGACGCATCGGCGCTTCCCCTTCGTAGCTCGCCCGTAAGCAAACTCCTAGGAGCGCGGCCGCGGCATCGAACAGGCGACCCACCGCCGTCGTCGCAGGGGCATTGATGCCGCCCTCGAAGGCTCGACGCAGGAGCGGGCCGCCAAGCTTCTCACCTTCCGGCCAGGTTTGGCCGCATTCCCAGCACAGTGCGAGCGCTGTGCGCCACGGCTCGCGCGCGGCACGCTCCCCGCCAGGCAGACGGAACGGCCGAAAACTCGCCACGCGCGTCCATGCACCGGGCCGACCGAGTAGCGCCTCGCCACCCCAGAGTGTGCCGTCCTCACCCAGGCCAAGGCCGTCCCAGGTGAAGCACAGCAGCGGAGTATCGCTTGGAAACTCACCGGCGACAGCCGCAGCATGCGCGTCGTGATGCCAGACGGCCTGGGTTGGGAGCCCGGATTCGCGCGCCCAGCGAGTGTTGGGGAAACGCGGATGGGCATCGTGCGCAATATGCTCGGCGCGCACGCCGTAGAGCAGCTGCAGATCGTGCGCGACTTGGGCGAAGATCGCGCGCCCGCGCGGGCTTGCGAGGTCACCGATATGCGGCGAGACCACTGCGCGTGTCTCCCAGGCCAAGGCCACCGTGTTTTTCATGTAGGCACCGACCGCCAGCGTTGGTACCCGGATGGGTATGGGCAGGTCGAGCTCGAGCGGTGAGTTACCGCGCCCAAGGCGAATAGGGCGTGCAACTCCCGCCACGATACGCACGACCGGATCGTCTGCCGGCCGCGCGATGGGGCGGTCGTGGTGCAAGAATCCATCGGCCACTTCGGCAAGCCGCGCCTGAGCGTCCTCAGGTTCGGTCAGCACCGGCTCGCCGCTCAGGTTCCCGGAGGTCGCCACCAGCGCAGCGCCGAAGTCCTCAAGCAGCAGATGGTGTAGCGGACTGTAGGGCAGCATCAGCCCAAGTTCACGCAGGCCCGGTGCAATGGCTGTGGCGAGTGCGACATTGGCGCGCCGCGGTGCCAGTACGATCGAGCGCACGGAGTCGCGCAGCGCGGCGGCTTGCGGCGGCGACAGCCGCACCAGCGTGCGGGCGTAGTCCAGGCCGTCGATGCCGCGCCATGGCACCATCACCGCGAGGGGTTTTGCCGGTCGTCCTTTGCGCGCGCGCAGGCGATCGACCGCGTTCTCATTGCTGGCATCGCACAGAAGGTGATAGCCCCCGATGCCGCGCACGGCGATGATCCGCCCGTCGCGCAATGCCGCAAGCGTTGCGGCCAGTGCCGGCGTGTTGCCGCTGATCTCGCTTCCCCGTTCGTACCAGTTGAGAACCGGGCCGCACGCCGCACAGGCCAATGGCTGGGCGTGAAAGCGGCGATCGAGCGGGTCGGTGTATTCGGTGGCACACTTGCGGCAGAGCATGAAGCGCTCGAGGGTCGTGTTGTTCCGGTCGTACGGCAGCGCACGGATCAGCGTATAGCGAGGTCCGCATTGAGTGCAGTTAATGAACGGGTATCGGTAGCGGCGCGCGGTGGGGTCGTGGAGCTCGATCAGGCACTCATCGCACGTGAACAAATCCGGCGGCACATGGATGTGCGCTCGCGTGCCGACCGCACTAGGCACAATGCGGAAGTCGCTAACTGACTCAGCGCGCGTCAGGCGCGTCTCGAGGAGCTTTGCACGCGCGGCGGGCGGTACTTGCGCCAGCAGCGCTTCCCCGAATGCGTGCAGTCGTTCGACGGGCCCTTGCGCGTGGACTTCAACGTCGCCGCCGTCGTTTCGTACCCAGCCAGTGAGCTCGAAGAGGTGGGCCAAGCGGTAAACGAACGGCCGGAAGCCAACGCCCTGTACCCGGCCGCCGATGCGCCACCGCTGGGCAGCTGAGGGGGATGCGGCGCGTACCGGCTGCCGCAGGATCAGGGCGTTCATGCGGTCGGGGTCTCGCGTCGTCCGGCGAATCCGAGCCGGCGGTGCTGCGCCAGATGCAGCGGCGTCCAGGCGTGGGGCGTGCGATGCACGAAACGATGACGGGCGATGTGATAGCTCGGATCGAAGCCGTAGAAGTTCATGCGCATGCCCTCGAGCTCGTCGGCGCGGTAGTCCGCAAGCGCCCGCGCGCGTTCATCGCGGACGCGCCGCGTGCACTTTTCAGCCAAGGCGTCGTTGAACCCGTCGCTGTGCGCGAGACGATCAGCCCAGGTGTCGACAAGTGTGCGGAAGCGGACCACTGCCGGTTCTGCGTACTCATCGATCAACCCCAGCGTCCGAGCTTCCGGCGCGCCCAGCGGCAGGCGTCCGGTCATGATCGCGCGCGCTCGCTCGGTGCCGACGCGTCGCGGCAGCAGGTAAGTCCAGTATTCCGAGCCGTGCAGGTTCCCCATATTGCGATAGTGCGGGTTTAGCACGATGCCGCCACGCGCCAATACACGGTCGGCCGCGAGGGCGAGGAATACTCCGCCGGCCGCGGCGTTACCCTGCAAGGCTGCGATCGTTAAGTGCGTGTCGGTCGTCAGAATGTCGTGAGCGAGGTCATCGATAGCGTTGATGTTGGCCCACGAGGCATCTGCGGGACTGTCAGCGGCTTCGATGCAGTGCAAATGCATGCCGTTGCACCAGAAGTCCGATCCGCCCGTTAGCACGATGACTCGGGTCGGTCGCCGCCGGGCCTGCGCATAAGCGGCGCGGAGACGCTCGCATTGCTCAGTGCTCAACGCGCCGTTATAGAAGTCAAAATGCAGATAGGCGACCGCGCCGCGCTCCTCATAGTGGATGTCGCGGTAGCCGCGGGTGCTCCTTCCGTCCACGGGGTTCTCGTTCTCGCTGGGCGGCAAGGTTTCCACCAGTGCGCCGAGCGCGACAACCGCGGGACGCTTGAAGTTGCGCAGCACCCCATCCGCCGGCTGCAACGCGCCGATCCATACGGCACCGTCGCGCGTGGCACGGCAGATGGCGCCATGACGACGTGCAATGATCATGCCGGGCCTCCCGGTTAGAGAACCTTCCGCATGGGCGTCGAACAGTCTGAAGCGCCGATTGAAAAGGAGGTCTTCGACCCCGGGAAAGCCATCGGCGGCATGGATCTTGCGCAGTACCGCTTCCGTATCGTCGCGGCTCCAGTCAATGGCGCGATCAGCTTGCCGCAGCGGTGGCTGCCAGCCGTGCGCCGAGCTGCCCCTTATATCGGAGGGTGGCCCGGTGCCGGCCGTTATGCGGGCGAGCGCGGCACGCACGGCAACGACGGCACCTTCGGTGACTTCATTCCGATAGAGACTACTCTTGCGTACGCTGCGCATTGGAAACGATACGCTGGCCCAGACCGGGCCGGCGTCGAGCTGCGCTTCGGCCTGGAGGACGGTGACGCCCCAGGTGGGGGCGCCGCGCAGAATGGCCCAGTCGAGCGCCGCAGGGCCGCGATCGCCGGGGGGGCCAGGATGCACGATCAGACACATGTGCCGCTGCCAGATGGAGGCCGGGATGGCCCGCTTCAGAAACGGGGCAAGAATCAGATCCGGCTGGAATAGCTCGACGGCCTCGCGTGTGACCCGTTCGTGAATGTCGAGCTCAAGCGACAACTCGTGGCCGTCGCGCGCGAGCTCGACATAGAGTCGTTGCGACAGGCTGTTGAAGCCTTCCACGAGCAGCAGAATGCGCATCAGCTCGCCGTCTGTACCGTGCCGCGGCGATACTTGTAATAGGCGGCGCAGGCGCCTTCGGCGGACACCATGCAGGATCCGATCGGACTGCGCGGTGTGCATGCGGTTCCAAAGATCGCGCAGTCAGTAGGTTTTTTGATGCCTCGAATGATCGCCGGGCACTGGCATGCCGCGTTTTCCTGCACCGGTTGAACCTCGAGGGCAAAGCGGCGCTCGGCATCGAAATCGGCGTAGCTGGATTTGATGCGCAACCCACTGTAGGCCAGATCACCGAGACCGCGCCACTCAAAGCTCGGTCGCAGTTCAAAGACCTCAGCGACCAGATGCTGCGCTTTGCGATTGCCCTCTCGAGTAACGCCACGCGTGAATTCGTTTTCCACGCAAGCGCGGCCCGTATTGAGCTGCTGCACCAGCATTCGGATCGCCTGCATCACATCGAGCGGCTCGAAGCCCGCGATGACGACGGGCCGCTGGTATTCCTCCGCGAAGTATTCGTAGGGCTGGCTGCCTATCACTGCGCTAACGTGGGAGGGCCCGATAAATCCGTCGACCCGCACCTGCCCCCATTCGCGGACCTCGGGCGAGTCGAGGATGCTTTGAATCGCCGCCGGCGTCAGAACGTGGTTGCAATACACACTGAAGTTCGAAAGTGCGCGGCGACGCGCTTCGAGAATGATATGGGCAGTCGCCGGCGTCGTGGTCTCAAAGCCGATGGCGAAGAATACGACCTGCCGCTCAGGAAGGGCGGCGGCGATTTCCAGGGCCTCGAGTGCTGAGTACACCATGCGCACGTCCGCACCCTGCGCGCGCGCCTTGAGAAGGCTCCGGCGGCGTGATGCGGGAACGCGCAGCATGTCGCCGTAACTGACGAGCGTGACGTCGGGTTGCCCGGCAAGCTTGATGGCTGCATCAAGCCGCGGGACCGGTAGCACGCAGACCGGGCAGCCAGGGCCATGCACGAGATGAACATTGCTGGGCAGGAAGTCCTCCACACCATAGCGAAAGATCGCATGCGTGTGGCCGCCACAGAATTCCATCAGGTGATATTCGCGTTCGGGATCAACCTCCGCGGCGAGCAGCCGCGCCAGGGCGGCTGCCGCCGAGCCTTCACGGAAGCCGCGGATGTAGCGCATCGACGCTCTCCCCAAGGTGAGCGGCAATCTCATCGAATAGCGCCAGAGTCTTTTCCGCGTCCTCAACATCAAGTCGGGTGATGGCAAAGCCGGCATGGACAATCAGGTAGTCCCCGAGCCCGACGCCATCAAGCAGCGCGATCGAAACGCGACTGCGGACGCCGCCGACCTCCGTCTCGACCCATTGATCATCGAGCAGTGCTGCGACTCGCACCGGTACCGCCAAGCACATACGTCAGGCGGAGACGCTAGCGTGGCTGTGCAGCAGCGGCGTCCGCCTTGCCCGCGGTGCGGCGAGCTCATGCTCCAGCCAATCGAGCCAGGGGGCGAGCGCAGGGGTGCGGCGCGCAGCGGTCTGGATCATCGGCGTGTCGCGGCCGAGCGCGCGAAGCGCAGCCCGCGCGCGTGCCGGATCGAAATCATCCAGGACCTCGAGCAGGTCGGCTTTGCTCAGTACAACGAGGTCGGCGGCGCGAAACATGACCGGGTATTTCGCCGGTTTGTCGTCCCCCTCGGTGACGCAGAGCAAGACTACGTTGCGGTGTTGACCGAGATCGAAGCTGGCCGGACACACAAGGTTTCCCACGTTTTCGATGAACAGCAGGTCAAGGCCTGCCAGCGGAAGATCGTGCAACGCCTGATGCACGAGATGCGCATCAAGGTGACAGGCGGTCCCGGTCGTGATCTGCAAGGCCGGTACACCGTGCGCGCGAATGCGGGCCGCATCGTTGTCGGTTTCCAGATCACCCTCGATGACCGCGATGCGGTATCGGTCGCCGAGCGCCACGATCGTAGCCTCCAGCAACGCCGTCTTGCCGGCGCCTGGCGAGGACATGAGGTTGATCGCGAGCACGCCATGCTCGTTGAAGTGTTCGCGGTTGTGCATCGCCATCCGGTCGTTGGCGGCGAGCAGATCTTGCAGCACTTCGACGACGGGTCCGGCGTTACCGCGGTGATCCACCGTCAGGTGAGCGTTGCCGGGGGTGATGGTGCAGCCACAGGTTTTGCACACAGGGACTTCTCCGCTCACCCGAGCATGAGTTTAGACGATGATAAGGTCGAGACCGCCCGCGGCTCCGGCACGCGCAGCTCAACCGAGCGCAAGCGCAGCTCGTCTCCGCTCAGCACGCGCATTCGATACCCGCCGCATACGGCGCAGAGCAAGCGGTTCGGCGAAGTCTGCGATTCAGCGCCGCAGATGAGGCAACTGATCCTGATGGCCATGGTTGCAATGGATAATTCGGCTCCCGCCGCGCAGCTACCCGCGCGCGCCACTTCGAAGGCACGAGCGAGTAATGCCGGTTCGACCCCGGAGAGCGGACCGACCTCCACGAGGATTCGCACGACGGCGCTTGCGCCGGAATCCATCGCGATGTCGGTGACCTGCGTCAACAGGGCTTGGCAGACGGACAACTCGTGCACCACCCGGAGGCTACCGCAGCGGCCGTGATCCTTATGTTCGGTGGCGCACAGACGTCGGGCGGAGGCGAATGCTGAGATTTTTAAAATTAAGCTGAGGTCGCGTGGTGCCGTTACGGCTCGGGCAAGACAGGAATGGATGCAGGCCCGCCGGAGAGGATGGCGGCTGGGGGCCTCTGACTGCAGCCTCCTCAATGGTATTGGTGCTCGGATTCGGCAATGTGCTGCTCGGTGACGACGGCGCCGGTGTGAAACTGGTCGAGTGGCTGCGCACTGAACTCAGCGCCGATGCTGCTACGTTTGTCGACGGCGGCACGCTAAGCTTTAGCTTGCTCTCGTATATCGAGTCGACGGACTCGATGCTCGTTATTGATGCTGCCGATCTCGATAGCGAACCGGGCACCACTCAGCTCTTCGAAGGCATTGCCATGGATCGGTTCCTGGCCGGTGCCCGTCGGCGCACGGTGCACGAGGTAGGATTGATCGACCTGCTCGACATGGCGAGACTTCAGGATTGCCTGCCGAGTCATCGCGCACTGCTGTGCATCCAGCCCCACTGCATCGAGTGGAGTCAGACGCTCTCGGCGCCAGTTGCGCAAGCATTGCCTGCAGCCGCGACGCAGGCACAGGCTCTGCTCCGACGCTGGAAGACCCCATGAGCCGCCTCGTCGACATACCCATCCGGATCGAGACGGCCCCCGCAAGTGGCGGACTGGGCGGCGGCGTCACCGCCATTCTGCACGAGATTGTCCGTCTGCTTGAGCAGCTCGCAGCCGTCGATGAGCCGGCTGCGATTGACCTGCGTAGCCTCCCGATGAGTCCTCAGGACCGCACCGAGCTACAGCGCGCGCTGGGAGAAGGCGAAGTGCAGGCGACGCTTAACGCGCAGGGAATCTCAAAAATGTATGAAACGCGCGTGCCGGGAGTCTGGTGGGTTGAGCATCGTGATCCACAGGGAGAACTGATTGCCGAATTGATCGAAGTGACTCGGGTGCCGCAGATTCTCGCGAGCGCTTCCGACGAGATCGTCTCGGGAGCTCGCGCCCTGCGCGAGCAGATCACGCTCGCCTCGACCTTGCGCACATCCTAGGGAGGCATCGGTGCCACACGACCATGAAGACGTGACGGTTGGCGAAATGCTGCGGCGACACGGTATCAGTCGGCGCGGCTTTATCAAGTTCTGTACGGCGGCGGCATCCGCCATGGCACTGCCGCCATTCATGGGGCCGGTAATGGCCGAGCAGTTGCGCAACGCGCCTCGCCCGTCAGTCATCTATCTGTCGTTCCAGGAGTGCACGGGGTGTTTCGAATCGCTGACGCGATCCTTCTCCCCAACCGTCGAAAGCCTGATCTTCAATATCATTTCCCTGGATTACAACGACACCCTGATGGCTGCGGCGGGGGAGGCCGCCGAGGCCGCGCGGACGAAGGCGATGCAGGATAACTTCGGGAAATACGTGCTGATCGTGGACGGCTCGATACCGACCGGAGCCGGCGGCGGGTACTGCACAGCCGGTGGCCGCAGTGCCGTGGATACTTTGCGCGAGGCTGCCAAGGGCGCGGCGGCCATCGTTTGCGTCGGGACCTGTGCGTCATTTGGCGGTATTCCCTTCGCAGATCCCAATCCGACCCAGGCGTGGCCGGTCACTGGGATCGTGGGCGACAAGCCGATCATCAATGTCTCCGGTTGCCCGCCCATTCCGGAAGTGATCACCGGAACGTTGCTGCAGTTCGTGACCACCGGGAAAGTTCCGGATCTGGACGAGCATCGGCGCCCCAAGGTCTTCTTCGGCAACACCATTCACGACCGCTGCTATCGCCGCCCCTTCTATGACCAGGGAAAATTCGCCAAGTCCTTTGACGATGAAGGCGCCCGCAACGGGTGGTGCTTGTTCGAGCTTGGCTGCAAGGGGCCAACTACCTATAACGCCTGCGCGACGCTCAAATGGAATGGTGGCACGAGCTTTCCGATCGAATCCGGACACGGGTGCCTTGGCTGTTCGGAGCCCAATTTCTGGGACAAGGGGAGTTTCTATTCCGCGCTGTCCAGCCCCGCGTGGGGTAAGGCCGGCGAGACTTCCCCGATTGACGTGCTCAAGCTTGCGGCGGGCGCCGCGGTGGTGGGCGGCGTCATCGGTGTCGCGGCCGCGGGTGTCGGTCGAATGCGGCAACACCGCCAAGAACAGCTGTCGGTCGACAACGAGCCCAAGGGAGGCTGAGAGCCATGGATCTTTTGAGTTTTGCGCGCGGCCCAGGTCTGAAGGTCGCAGTCGTGGTGTTCTGCTTGGGAGTGGTTTGGCGCATCGTCGCCTTCGCCCTGCTGCGTATCCGCCGTGACCTCAATGAGCCACGCGCGTCGCTCCCAAAATCAGTGTTAGGGGGCCTGGTGGCAGTGGGCTCGCGTTCGTGGCCGCATCCTGAATTCATCGGCCGCACTGGTGCAGGTGAGGCGCTCGGTTACAGCTACCACCTCGGCCTCTTTGCGCTCGTGCTGTTGTTTGGCCCACACATCACTTTCTTCGGAAGTTTGTTGGGCTTCACTTGGCCGGCGTTGCCGAGCAGCGTGATCACGGTGATTTCGGTGCTGACGTTTACGCTGTTTCTCGCGGTGCTGTTCCGGCGCGTCACGAATCCGGTCATGCGGATGCTCTCCAACTTCGATGACTACTTCAGTTGGTTCATCACGATGCTGGTCATCGTCACGGGACTTGCCGCTACCGCTCATATCGGGGGGCCGTACGAGACGCTTCTTGGCCTACACATCCTGAGCTTCGATGCGCTACTCGTGTGGTTCCCATTCGGCAAGCTCATGCACGCCTTCTATATCTTTCCATCGCGCGCGATCAATGGCGCGTTACTGGCGCGCAAAGGGGCGATTTCATGAGCGGTAATGCGGTCACCCTCGGCGCCAATCTCGCACCTGCAGAGGCGAGGACGCCAGAAGCGCAGGTCGTCGGTGCGATGCGCGGTTTCGCGCAGGAGATCGGTGCTCTGAGCGCCTTTCGGCTCGAGTCCTGCATCCACTGTGGCATTTGTGCGGACAGCTGCCATTTCTACATCGCGACCGAGGATCCGCAGTACACACCCATCTGGAAGGTTGAGCCGTTCAAACAGGCCTACAAGCGTGAGGCCGGTGCCTTTGCGCCGCTTTTCAGGTTGCTCGGACTGAAGCGAGAGGTCACAGCCGACCAGCTTGCGAACTGGCAGCACCTGCTGTTCGACAGCTGCAACATGTGCGGTCGCTGCAGCCTCATCTGCCCTATGGGCATCGACGTCGCCGCCCTCATCGAGCAGGCGCGCCACGCCATGTTCGAGGCCGGGCTCGCGCCCAAGGAGCTGTACCAGAAGGCGGCACACCAGCAGGCGACCGGACAACCGGAGGTGAGTACGGAGCCGTATCGTGAACAGCTACTGGCGATCGGCATCCGGTTCGGGGTCGAGATCCCGCTCGATGAGCCCGAGGCGCAGCTCATGCTATGCGTGCCTCGCACCGACATCGAGCATTACCCTAAAACGGTCGCGGCACTGGCGCGAGTGATGCGCCATTTGGGTGTGTCGCATACGTTCCGCAGCGACGGCCTGGTCGCGGAGAACTATGGCTATTTTGCGGGCGGCAAAGCCTGGCAGCGCGATATAAGCCGCCGGCTAATCGAGCAGGCGATCGCCTGTAAGGCTAAGGTGCTGATTGTCCCTGAATGCGGTCACGCCTACAGCGCCTTGCGCTGGGAAGCGGCGGACCTCTACGGTAAGCCGTTGCCTTTCAAGGTGCGCTCGGTCACCGAGTTCCTTGCCGAAGAGCTGCAGGCGGGGCGCCTGAAACTCAGCGCGGCAAGCACGGGTACCACAACTTTCCACGACCCGTGCCAGCTGGTGCGCAAGGGCGGCGTCAACGATGCTCCGCGGGCCCTCATGGAGGCGATGGGCGTTGACCTGCACGAACTTAAGAATCACGGCGGCTTCGCTTTCTGCTGCGGCGGTGGAGGTGGCGTGATCGACATTGAGCGGGCGGCGCCCCTGCGTTACCGGACGATGGAGAACAAACTGCGCGAGATCGACGATACGGGTGCGCAGACCTTCCTGACCACCTGCTCGGACTGCCGGCGCACGTTTGATGATGCGCAAGCGCACTTCAAGTGGGAGAAGTCCCCGCACAGCCTGCTGGAGCTCGTGGCCGACAATCTGAGCGGCGGCGCGGAGCGCCAGCCGTGAGCTCACAAACCGTCGTCGTCGACCCGGTCACCCGGATCGAGGGGCACCTGCGGATTGAAGCGGAGTTCGACGGCACGGTGATTACGCGGGCCTCAAGCTCCGGCACCATGGTGCGTGGGATCGAGATCATCCTGCGCGGCCGCGATCCGCGCGACGCGTGGGCGTTTGCGCAGCGCATCTGTGGAGTATGCACGCTCGTTCACGGGATCGCCTCCGTCCGTGCCGTCGAAGACGCGCTGAAATACGAGATCCCCGCCAACGCACAACTGATACGCAACCTGATGATTGGCGCGCAGTTCGTGCACGACCATGTGATGCACTTCTATCATCTGCATGCGCTTGACTGGGTGGATGTGGTCTCGGCGCTCAAGGCCGATCCCAAGGCGACCTCGACGCTCGCGCAGTCGATCTCCAGCTACGCGCGCTCCTCGCCCGGGTATTTTTCGGACGTTCAGGATCGCATCAAGAAACTGGTGGAATCCGGGCAACTCGGCATTTTCGCGAATGCCTACTGGGGCAATCCCGGCTATAAGTTGCCGCCCGAGGCGAACCTAATGGCCGTGGCGCATTACCTCGATGCACTCGCTTGGCAGCGCCAGGTCGCACAGCTGCACACGATCTTCGGCGGTAAGAGTCCACACCCGAATTTCCTGGTCGGCGGTTCCCCTGCCGCCATCAGCGTGCACGCCGGGGCCGGGACCGGGTCGACAGCGGTCAACGAGGTCGGACTTCAGAAGGTGGCTGAGATCATCGAACAGATGCGTCTATTCGTCGACCAGGTCTATCTCCCGGATACGCTGGCGATTGCATCCTTCTACAAGGATTGGTTCAAGACCGGCCATGGCGAAGGTGTCGGGAATTTCATGACCTACGGGGATTTTCCGGCGGCCGGGACGCAGGATCCCAAGACCTTCCTCGTCCCGCGTGGAGTGATTCTCAATCGCGATCTGTCTCATCTGCGGGAAGTCGACCTCAAGGCCGACGGAGACATCCAGGAGTTTGTTGCTCATTCGTGGTACGACTACACGGGCGGCAAAGAGACCGGTCTGCACCCCTTCAAGGGCGAGACCAGCTTGAACTACTCCGGACCGGCCCCGCCGTATCAACATCTGGATACCTCGGCCAGTTACTCCTGGCTCAAGTCGCCGCGCTGGAAGGGTCACGCCATGGAGGTCGGACCGCTAGCGCGGATCCTCATGCTCTATGCCAGTGGCCACGAGCCGACACGAGAACTCGCCCAGAAGGCGCTGACCCAGCTCGATCTGCCGCTGGAAGCGATGTTTTCCACGATGGGCCGCACCGCTGCTCGCGCGCTCGAATGTAAGATTTTTGCGGATGCCATGCCGCAGTGGTACGACAACCTCATGGCGAACATCAAGGCGGGCGATGTGCGGACTTTCAACCAGGCGTTGTGGGAGCCCTCGATGTGGCCGCGGCATGCGCAAGGCGTGGGATTCACCGAGGCACCGCGCGGCGCCTTGGCGCACTGGATCGTGATCGAGGATGGACGGATATCAAATTATCAGGCCGTGGTACCGAGCACCTGGAACGCCGGTCCGCGTGACGCCGCCGGCGTTGAGGGCCCGTACGAGGCGGCACTCAAGGGGCAGAGTCTTTACGATCCGAAGCAACCGCTGGAGATCCTGCGCACCATCCACAGTTTTGATCCGTGCCTTGCCTGCGCCGTGCATGTCCTTGATCCGGACGGCGAGGAACTGATTCGGGTTCGCGTGCAGTAGGGGAGAGCCTCGCGGCGCTCACTCGAGTGGTTGCCGAGCCTGCCGCATCGGCCAGATTTCATTGGCGTGACGCAGCAGGTCCGGATCCGCTCGACAGGCGGCAATGAATTCAGTCACTTCCGGCGCGCGCCAGGCGTCTCGGTACGCCTGCCAAGCCTGCACCAGCGAGTCGCGCCGCAAATCCGCGGGCGCAAACGGCAGCGCGTTCAGGAGCTTAACCTTTCCATTTGGCACGATCAGCAGCATCGCCTGCGGGCTTTCGCAGCGACGTTCCATCTCGGCCTGAATGTCCCATGGGTAAATCGACAGACGAGTCGGGGCACTGAGAGTCTCCGCGCGCTCCCTCAGCTGCCTGACGATGTTCTGCCATGCCGTTTCGCTACAGGCGATATCCTCCCACGCCCGCGCCGCGCGCCCGATGCGCATCAGGGGGCCGGTGACAAATGCCTCGCAGCCAAGGGCCACCGCCAGCTCAAAGGCGGCTAGCGCTTCATGAACGTTGAAGCGGGTGGGGACAAACACGAGCTGCGGCGCGCAGCCGCGCGTGCTCAGTCGCTCGATAGCAGAAATCGCGGCGCCGAAGCTCGATCCGGGGCGCACTCGTTCATGGGTCGACGCAGTGGCGCCGTCGAGCGAGATCTGCACACACTGGGGAGACAGGGCCACCAGGTGATTTGCGGCGTCTTCATCCAGATGCCTGCCGTCGGTTTCGAGCTTAAGCGCGACCCCGGCCTGCGCGAGCTGCTCGAATATTTCCCAGCAGTGAGGGACTCCCAGCGGCTCGCCGCCGCCGAAGGCGACATACGGAATGTCTGCGGCAGCAATCTGGTGTGCGAGGCTCAGAGCCTCTTGGCGCGAGAACTCGTCGCCCCAGGCTTTATCAGGACCGGACTCTTCGCAACAGGCGATGCATCGCGCGCCACAGCGATTCGTTAGCTGCCAGGCGACAAAAAGGGGCGCCGCATACTCATCGACCGAGCGGCCTTCCACGTCGCGGCGTGGGCGGGCGGTCAGGTGAAGCGAATATAGGGCTGAGCCATCACCTGCTCGGAGACGTCCTCCAATTTCGGCGTTTCCCAATCCGGCCTCTTGCTCGTTCGAGCATCGCGAGGGGCATCGGGCTGCGCAGGCTGACGGCTTGGCGGCGTTGGGGTGGGTTTGATCATGGTCGACGTCTCCGTAAGGCTAGGCGGGTGCAAGGGCCGGGTTCTGCCACCGGTTCGCGTCAGCGTGGCAGGTTTCGTCTTCGCTCGCGCGCTGCAGCGCTGTGAGAATGCTCTCGTCCCGCCAGGCGTCCCGGTAACGCCTCCAGGCTTCCATCAGAGTGTCACGACGCAGGTCCGCGCAGATGTGGGGCAGCGCCGCGGCCACCTTCACCCAGCCGTTCGGCAGTACCAAGAGCGTCGCTGGCGGTTCCTTGATGCTGACGCGCAACCCGTCCGTCATCGAGAAGGGAGTGTAGCAAAATTCCGTCGCGACGTTTTCGGGTGCACTGCGCGCACGCGCGAGTGTCTCGCGAAACACCTGGTACTGCGCAGTGCTGGGTGCGAGCTTCTCCCACAAGCGTGCCGCAGTGCCAATGCGCATCAGCTGCCCCGTGTTGAAGCGGAAAGCGCCAAACGCCACCGCCCGCTCAATCACCGCCTGTGCCTCGTGAATGTTGAGCCGGGTCGGGGCGAAGGTGACCTCGAGCGGTAGCCCGGCCGCGCGCACGGCGCGACATGCCGCGTGCGCCTTCACGAGTGACCCGCCGGGACGCTGACGGGCGTAGATCGCGGGCGTATCGCCGTCAAGGCTCAGCTGCACGGAGCGCACCGGCAGCCGGGCCAGTCGCTCAGCGAGTGTGTCATCGAGCTGATGGCCATTGGTCTCGATCTTGAGCTGAATGCCCGCAGCCCCGAGGCGCTCCGCCAGCGCCAGAAAGTGCGGTACGACAAGGGGCTCTCCGCCGCACAGCATCACATACGGGACATCGCCGCGAATGAGTTCCTCGGCCACACGCATCGCGGCGCCAAGATCAAGCTCGTCGTGCAGGCGCTTGCCCGGGGCGGAGCCAGTGCAGCAGTGAACGCAAGCCAGATCGCAATCGCGGGTGATCTGCCATGAAACGAAGAGCGGCCCCTTCAGGCTGTCGATCCGATGCGCCGTGGATGCCTTAATGCCAGGCATGTACAAAGATCCCCACGGTGAAGAGCGACACGGCGACCATGTAGCAGCTGACGATGCTGCGAATTGCGGGCACAAACTGCCGCGGTGATTCGAAGGTGTGTCGCGCACGCCGTGCACTCCTGAAGAGTAGCGGCAGGGCGAGAAGTGCCGCCAGGCATGCCTTCGGGAAAGCGCCGGCGATGACACCCAGTACGATCACCGACAGTCCGCCTGAGGCGAGCGCCACATACAGCTGCACGGCGCGGCGCCGGCCGAGGCGCACCACGAGATTACGCTTGCCGACCAGGCGATCCTGATGAAAATCGGGAATCGCGTTGACGACGGCCAGCGCCATGATGAGCAAGCCCGGAACAAAAGAGGCAAAAAGCGCGCCCCACGAGAGCCTCCCGGTATGCAGGTAGAGGCTTCCCAACATCATCCACGGCCCGTACGACAGTCCAATCACAAGCTCGCCCAGGCCGCGGTAAGCCCAGCGTACCGGCGGCGCCACATAGAAGATCGCCGCCGCGCCGCCCAACCCGGCGAATAGCAAAATCGGCCAGCCGTCCCGGGCGGAGAGGTAAATCCCGACCGCTAGCGCGCCTGCGAACGCTGCGACGCCAAGCGCCAATACCCACCCGCTCATGGGCGGTGCATCGTTGAGATTAAAGACGCGGTCCGTACCCATGCGCGCATCGAAGTACTCGTTAAAGGCCTCGACCCCGATGACCGCAAGCACTACACCCGCAAGTCCGCTCCAGAAGATCGGCGCGTCGAATACGCCAACCATTCCGTACGCCCAGGCGGCGCCCAGCAGATACGGCAGCAGGCCCGCATACAAGAAGAACCGATAACGGACCAGAACGACGATCGCAAACAGTCGTCGGGCGAAGGACCGGCGCTGCCTGGGAAGAGGGCGCGGCTGTGCGCTTACAGATAGACCCATTGGTGTAAGGCCGAAGTCTTGGTGGGATCGGCGGCAAGATCCTCGACGAACTGCGCGACGCGCGGATCCTGCCACGCCGTCTGGAAGTTGCTCCAGATCTGCGTGAGCGATTGCCGGCGCAGATCTCCGCACACGAAGGGCAGCGCGTTGATGAGCTTCACCAGACCGTTCGGAAGCACGATGAGGAGCGCCGCCGGATGCTGCAGACGGTAGCGCAGCTCCTCCAGTAGCCCCATCTCGTGAAAATGCACCCGCATGCGGCCGTGATACTCCGCGGTTTTTGCATGCAGGGTCGCAAAGAACTCCGCGTATTGCTCCTCGGTGGGCACCAGGCGGTGCCAGGTCTTTACGGCATTGCCGGTGTACATCGTCCGACCCGTATAGAAGCTGTAGGCTCCCAGCTCGTGCGCGAGATCCACGGCGCGAGCGATCTCATGGACGTTGAACAGGGTCGGGGAATAGTTGATCTCGATGGGCACACCCGCGGCGTGCAAACTGCGGATCGCATCGATGGCCTGATCGAAGTCGCCACGCACCCGCATGCGGTTGAAGGTCTCGCGCGAAGCGCCATCGAGACTTACCTGTACGGCTTTGACGCCGAGCTGCTGCAGGCGTTCGCACTTCTCCCGAGTCAGGCCGTGGCCGTTGGTTTCGATCTTGAGCTGAGCGTTACGCGCACAAACGAATTCCACCATACGGAAAAACTGCGGGTGCAACGTCGGTTCGCCGCCTGAGAACGACAGGTAGGGAACCTGACGATCCACCACCTGCTCCAGGAACTCGAAAACCTGTGCCTCATTCAGCTCGTCACGAAACGCTTTTCCTGGGCCGCTCTCTTCGATGCAATGCAGGCAGGCGAGGTTGCATTCGTTAGTGACCTGCCAGGCAATATAAAGCGGGGCCCCGAGATCACCGGAACTGGTGGCAGCCGGCGTGGTGCCGGGAAGCACCGAGTCGACCGCGCCACGGGCTGTTTGCGTCGCCATAGCATCAGTCCTCAATCAGCCCTTGCTTCCTCAGATTCGCGAGGAATGCGATGACTTCTGGCTCGATCGCCTCGCCAGAATCACTGAAGAGTTCGCGCATGCGTACGATCAGGTGGGACTCGTCGCAGCCCGCTCCAATCTCTCGCACGATGGCCGCCCCCGTGGGGTTAAGCGCGAAGACCTTCTCGGAACGCGTTTCAAACAGGACACCACCGAACTTCTCCGCACGAAACTTGGTGTATTTGGCGAGCTTCATGGCGATTCCCCGGAAAGTACCCATCCGTCTGACCCAAGCGCGGTCGAGCCAACACTTAACCGGCACCTCTGAGTCGGGCGATGCACGCGCGATTCATCGAACTGCTGCCACGCCACAGCAGTTGGATGAGCAACAGCCTTGACGCATTTGCGAATACACGAAACTATGGGGCCCGCTCACTGTCGGCCTGCGTGTAGTGCATGAATGTTGACCTGCTGTTGCTGCACGCCCCAAGCGTCTATGACTTCCGCGAGCGCGCCATCCTGTACGGGCCGGTGAGCGACATGATTCCCTCGTCCACCGTGTTTGAGATGTACCCGCTCGGTTTTTTGACGATCGCCAGCTACCTGCACGATCGGGGGATGCACGTGCGCGTCGTCAATCTCGCCTTGCGCATGATGAATAGCCGCCGCTTCGACGTGCCGCGCTTCCTCGCGCGCCAGAAGCCCGCAGCGATCGGCATCGACCTGCATTGGCTGCCGCACGCCCACGGCGCGCTGGAAGTTGCGCGCATCGTGAAAGAGATACACCCGAACATTCCGGTGATCATGGGCGGCCTGTCCTCGACGTACTATCACCGAGAGCTGATCACGTATCCCCAGGTGGATTTCGTGTTGCGCGGTGACAGCACTGAACCTCCGCTCCATGAGCTTCTCCTTGCACTGCGAAACGGCACTTCCCTGCACCACATCGCGAACCTCACGTGGAAGGATGCCACTGGGGTGCACGTCAATCCCCACACCTTCCTGCCGATGTCCCTCGATTACGTCGATCTGCGACCTGATCTGATGGTCGAGATGGTGATGCGTTACCGCGATCTGGAAAGTACGCTGCCCTTCAACGGCTGGTGGAGTAATCCGATCACCACGGTGTTCACGGTCAAGGGATGCGCCTATGAATGTGTCACCTGCGGTAGTTCGCACACGACCTGTACACAGCTGACGAAGCGGCAACGGCCCGTGTTTCGCGGTCCGGCGAGCTTGGTCGAGAACATGAAGGCGATCTGCCGTCTTGCGCACGGGCCGATCATTCTGGTTGGTGACCTGCTGATGGCGCCCCCTGAGCACGCACGCGAGGTACTCGAACGCCTGCGCGAGGCGGATCTGCCGAACGAGATCGTCTTTGAATTCTTCGGCGTACCACCGGCTGCGTTCCTGCAGGAAATCGATCGCTGTGTACGCAACTGGAGCATGGAGTTCAGTCCCGAGAGTCACGAGCAGGCGGTCCGCGACGCTCAGGAAGGTGAATCCGGCTACACCACCGAGGACATGGAGGCGATGATCAGGGAGGCGCTGCGCCTGCGCTGCACGCGAATCGACATCTTCTTCATGATTGGCTTGCCGGCGCAGACAATCGCATCGGTTCGGGACACCGTTGAGTATTGTGGTCATCTGTTTCAACTCGGAGACAAGCGCCTCTCCTGTTTTATTTCCCCGATGGGTCCGTTCATCGACCCCGGTAGTCGCGGGTTCGAGGAGCCGGAGCGATTTGGCTATCGCCTGTTCGCGCGCACGCTTGAGGAACACCGCCAGCTCTTGGTTCAGCCGACCTGGGAGCACATTCTCAACTACGAGACGAAATGGATGACCCGCCGAGAATTGGTCGATGCAACCTACGATGCGGCGGAGCGACTGAACCAGCTGAAGATTCAGCACGGGCGCCTCTCGAAGCGCCGTGGCGCTCGGGTCGCGCGCGGAATCGTCGAGGCACGCGCGTTGCGCGCGCGCCTCGATGCCGGGATCGCAAGTGCCGACGGCGGGGCTGCGGCGGTTGCGTTGAAAGGCGAAATATCGCGCTTCAGCATCTCGACCGTGTGCGACAAGCGTGAACTGTTCTGGCCGCGCCGTGTGTTTAATTTCAGAATGGCTGAAATCCTGCGCATCCTCGGCCGGTATTTCGCGGCAGGGCGCCGCGAGTCGGGCGGATAAGGCGGCGAACGCATCCCTCAACCCGACGCGTCCTCAACTGCCCGCCGGGAGCGTGTGAGCCACTCCCCTATGGCAGTCGACACAGGTCATGCCGCTCGTGGCAAGAGCCTGGTGCGCACTGGCAGCCGCGGCGGGTTGCTGCGCAAACGCCATCGCGGCGGGCGTATGGCAGCTGCGACACTCGGCGGAGTCGTTCGCTTTCAACTCCTTCCAGATTTTCTGTGCGAGCGCCAGGCGATGACTTTCGTACTTGGCGGGCGTGTTGAGCTCGCCCCGGAGGTGTCCCCACACCTCAGCGCTCGCCTCAATATGCCGTATGAGGCCGGGCACGAATTGGGGTGGTACATGGCAGTCCGCACACGTGGCGCGAATGCCGAACTGATTCGAGTAATGCGGGCTCTGTGTCAGTTCCTGGAAAGGGGTGTTCATTTCATGGCAGGAAGTGCAAAACGTGATGGTTTCCGCGTATTTAAGACCGCCGATGAAGCTGCCGGTAAATCCGATGCCGACGAGAAAGGCCAGGAGGCCGCCGGCGGGTATCCCAAGCAAGAACCAGCGTTGGGGACGACGCCACAGCCAGGCGGCGAAGCCCTTGGACTCCGACGCTGGCGCAGTTCCCGGCTCCGGTGACGTCACGTTGAGCTTTCGCTCGCGCTCAGGTAGCTCGGATCACCGTGCGCGGAGACGCCGGGACCCGCGTGCACAGCGAGCCGCAGGGCAGCCGGACGGAAGGCAAAGTTCGGGGTGGACATGTGCGCTCCGCAATTCAATGGGTGCCCGGGACAGTTTGGAGGGCACTGCCGGTAGCGGTTTCTACACATTTTCGCGCGCCATGCTCTGTGCGGTAGCGTACGGACCGAGCGCGGATCGTTCCCGTAGCTTTCCCTAAGAAGCACGCTGGGCCCGCCAAGAGGCCCGACCGGTGCCTTTGAGCGACTCCTAAGATCGTCGCAGACCTAGGGATGGTTGGCGCATGTGGTCATTGAGCGGGAAACGGGATTCGCTCCGCGCCGGCCGTATCGCGAGCGTCGCGAGCGCCAGTCTCCTGAGCGCGCTCCTTGCTGCCTGCAGCGGGACCACCGGTCCCGCAGGGGCGCCAGGTGCCACCGGTGCGACTGGTCCGCCAGGGCCGACGAGCACGGGATCGGCGCTGAATATCAGCACTGCCACTACGATCACCGGAACCATCACGAGCGTCGCGATCGGCGGCCCACCAGTGGTGAAGTTCGAACTCACCGATCAAAACAACGCGCCGCTACAAGGTCTGCCGGCCGCCGATCTGGGGTTTGCCATCGCGCAGCTTGTCCCGGGCCAAAACGGCTCGGCGAGCCAATGGAATTCATACATCTATGGAACGGTCGCACCCAGTCCATGCCCTGCGGGCGTCGTGGCTTGCGCAACCACGCCGAAGACACAGGCCACGGTGGAGGCCGCTACCAGTGGCACGTTGGTCGACCACGGCGACGGGACCTATCAGTACACATTCCAGAAGGACATCACGAAGGATCCACTCGTCATCTACAGCGCGACATTGACGCATCGGGTGGGTTTTGAAATCCGCAACCTCGCCCAGGCGAACAACGGCGCCTATACCTTCCAGCCCTCCACCGGGGCGACCACCGGTATCTTCAGCCGCGAGATCGTCGAGACGGCGAGCTGCGATAGCTGCCATACCTCCTTGACGGCGCATGGCGGTGCCCGCGTCGAGGTGCGGTACTGCGTGATGTGTCACAACCCTGGAACGACTGATCCGAACAGCGCCAATACGCTCGACTTCAAGGTGATGGTCCACAAGATCCACACCGGGAACACGTTGCCCAGTATTCAGACTCCGACTGGCCCCAACACAACACCGACGCTGGGCTTGGGTTACTGGATCGTGGGGTACCGGGACTCGCTGTCAAATTTCAACACCGTGCTTTATCCGCAGGACACCCGTAACTGTCTGACCTGCCATGTACAGAATGTTCCGAGCCTGACGGACGCCGCAAACTACAAGACGGTGCCGACGATGGAGGCCTGCGGGGCATGCCACGACAATGTGAACTTCGCCACCGGTGCGAATCACGGCTCCAACATCGTTGCCAATGATACCCAGTGCACCACGTGCCATGGTCCCACATCGAACATCGACAACGGGCAATTGCAGGTCGTCGCAGCGCACGCTATTCCTGCGGCGGTCGCGGCGGGCAAGTTCCAGTACATCATCAATAGTCTGACATTCACGACCGATGCGTCCCACAACGTCTACCCGGTGGTGAAATTCTCGATAGTCGATCCGACCAACGGCAACGCGCCGTACAACATCCTCACCGCCGCAGCGTTTGCCGGCAACGACCCGGGAACCGGTTTGCCCGTCTGTGCCAATGGCGGCACCGCGCGTCTCGCTATCGATATCGCCTGGGAGACGAGCGACTACACCAATTGGGGCAGCGGCACGACGCCTGCCGCCTGGGGCCAGCCGATTTCTCTGAACCCGCTCGCAGTCGCCGGATGTGCCGCAGCGGTACCCCTCTCGGCGATCACGGGACCCGACCCGAGTGGAGCGTTCACCTTGACGTCGCCCACGGCGCTGCCCGCGGCGCCGGTGGCCAACTGTCCGCCCACTGGCGCCACGGCCTGTCCCGCGATCGCGAACGTCGCGGCCGTGCTTGAAGGTCACCCGGGTGTCGTCCTGAGTGGACCGGGGGTGACGGGGCCTGGAGCGACCGCTATTGCGGTGACGAGCGCGGTCGGCTACGGGAATGTCGCAGGCCAAGCGCCGGTCGCGCGGCGCATGGTGGTGGACATCGCTAAATGCGATGTCTGCCACAGCGTTCTTGCTCTACACGGCGATAACCGCAATAACAATGCGCAAGTCTGCGTGGCTTGTCACAATCCCGCGTCCACCGACGTTGGCTCGCGACAGACCCTCAGCGCCACGACTCCGGGAGTGGATGGGCTGTGGGAGCAGACCATCGACTTCAAGCACCTGATTCACGCGATCCACGACGGCAGCGTGCGCGGTGCGGCTGGGGTCCCCTTTGTGATCTACGGCTACGGCGGCTCGGTGAATAACTTCACGGATGTCGTCTATCCGGGGCAGCTCAACCGCTGCGACGCCTGCCATGTGGGGGCCAGCTATTATCCGGTGGACGATACGGTAGTGCAGGCGACCACATTCTTCACCGGCCTGTCGAAGGAGTCGCCAAACCCCACCACCGTCGGAAATCCAATCGCAACCTCCGCCAATATGGCGGTGTGCTCGGCCTGTCACGTTGATACGGTCAGCCGCTCACACATGCTGCAGAACGGCGGTTCAACCACGGTCACGAAAGACGCGGAAGGGCGGACCATTCCGAATCCGAACCCGGCAAACGCGGAAACGTGCGCTGTCTGCCATGGTGCCGGCGGAGTCGCGGATGTGAAGGTCGTCCACAACATTCCCGATACGGCGAATTGAGTGCGGCGGTTAACGCGTGCTTGCCTGGCCGGCGCAGTGGCTGTGATGTGGGGCGCCCTCTTGCCTGCGTTCTCGGCCGATACCCCGGCGAGAGCCGAGCCTGCGGCGAGTGCAGATGCGCCGCCGCATACTGATTCGGCTTACAGTCCCCTGGGCGCGGACACCTGCCTGGGTTGCCATAACAACGCGACGGTCACGGGGTTGTTCCGGACTAAGCATGCTCGGCCAAACGATCCGCACGGCCCGTTTGGCGCCGGCGGTTTGCAGTGCGAGGCGTGCCATGGACCCGGCGGCGCGCACGTGAAGGCGGGGGGTGGCCCGCCGGCAGGCATGGTGGATTTCGGTGCCCACGCGCTTGCGACCGTCGCGCAGCAAAACGCGAAATGTCTCGGGTGCCACCAGTCGAACGCCGCGCACGACTGGGCATCTAGCGCCCACGCGGCCAGTAACGTGGCATGCGCGAGCTGCCATACCGTGCATGTGGCCAAAGATCCGATATTGAGTCCTGTCACCCAGATCGAAGTCTGCACCGGCTGTCACCAGGCGCAGCACACCGATCTTTTCAAGCCTTCGCATCATCCACTGCGCGAAGGCAAGATGGCCTGCACCGACTGCCATTCGCCGCACGGCTCCACAGCCCCGGCGCAGCTTGTGAAGAATACGGTCAACGAGACCTGCACGAGCTGCCACGCAGAATACCGTGGGCCGTTTCTCTGGGAGCACCAGCCGGTCACCCAGGACTGCACCAACTGTCACGAGCCGCACGGCTCGGCGCAGGCGTCGCTTCTTAAGATGCGCACGCCGTTTCTGTGTCAAAGCTGCCACGAAGGTGCGGGTCATCCGTCGATCGCGAATACGCCCCAGGGTTTGCCCGGCGGCGGGATGCCCAGTGCGTATTTGCTCGTCGGCGGCTGTATTAATTGTCACGCTCAGGTTCACGGCTCGAACCATCCCTCGGGTCGTGACCTGATGCGGTAGAGGGCAACGTGAAGAGGCTCCCCAGGCACCATCAGGCCTCGCTCGGGTTCGGGCTGGCCGGCGTGCTCGCCTTCGCATCGGCGTGGGCCGATCCGCCGACGACGGATACGAGTGCCTGGAAATGCGCGCAGTGTCCGTTCCTGCAGGGGTACGAATCCGACGCGGAGGCGGGCGCGCTGGTCGCGAGCGGTGCGAACGCAACCTACGGCCGCTACACAGGTATCGATCACAGCGGCACGTATGTGGATGCCACGGCTTCCGGACAAGCACGCAGCGAGAACGGCTCGTATGCGAGCTACGATCTTGAGCAGCTCGGGCTGCCTTCGCGGGAGGGCTATGTCGAAGGCGGGCGCGAGGGCCGTTACGACGTGCGCCTCAGCTACGACGGACAACCGACGCGCCTCTACGACACGGCGGTCACCCCCTTCCGGGGCGATGGCGCGAGCCTCACGCTGCCTGCAAGCTGGGTGGCGGCTGGCAGCACGGGCGGCATGAGCGCGCTCGGCTCGAGCCTTGCGCCGGTCGACATTGGCTATGACCGTCGCACGGTCGCGCTGCTGGGCCGCTTCTTCGCCAGTCCCACCTGGACGATCTTCGGAGAGTTCCGGCGCCAGGAGAAGGAGGGCACCGGCCTTACGAGCGCGAGCTTCCTCACCGAAGCGGTGCAACTGCCGCAACCGATTGATTACGTCACGGACTCCTTTGAAGCAGGCGCTGCCTGGAGCGGCCGCCGGGCGAGCTTCCGGCTGACGTACAGCGGCTCCTGGTTCGAGGACAACAGCGATTCACTGACCTTCGCAAATCCCTATCTGCCCCTCGTCGCAGGATCCACCGAAGGCCGTCTTGCGTTGCCCCCGAACAACACGCTGCAGCAGCTTGCAGCCACGGGGAATGTGCAGCTGCCCTGGTTCGCGACGACGCTTAATTACACAGCCTCACTCGGCACCCTCAAGCAGAACGCGGGTTTCCTGCCCGTCAGCACCTTGCCCGGCTCGACGGTACCCGTCTCGGGCTCTCTCGATGGCGATGTGCACCTCTCCCATTACGCATTCGGGATTGCCTCTCGACCGTTGCCGAAACTCAATCTGCGCGGCAACGCCGCTTATGACGGCCGCGATGACCAAACCACTCCCATCGCCGTCACCTACACCGTTACCGACACGTTTCCGGGCGGAACGGCGGTCACGCCCCGCTATGGGGAGGATCGCGTGCGTCTCGACGGCGGGGCCGACTATGACCTCGCCCGCTGGGTGCGCATCGGAGTCGGGGGTAAGTTCGACGATAGCCATTACAGCCCGGGACAGGTCGTCCGGAACACCCAGAACACGGAGAGCTGGGGTCGCGGTACGCTTACACCAATTGCGGCCTTAAGCTTTACGTTGAAGATCGGCAACGCGCTGCGCAAGGCCTCTCCGTTCAATTCTGCAGCGTTGCCGCCCGAGGAGAACCCCCTGGTCCGCGCCTTCGACTACGCGCCGCGCGACCGGGTGTTCTCCACGCTCACGGCCTCTTGGGCTGCCACCCCAACGCTTACTTGGTCGATCGAGGGCTCTATCGCCAAGGACGACTACCGGTCCTCCCCGCTGGGTCTGCAAAACTCGCACGAGCAACGCGCCTCGACGATGCTCACCTTCACACCGCGCGACACCTTGAGTGTCTATATCAATGCGGGCTACCAGCGCCTGTCTACGTTGCAGAACGGCTATACCGGGATGCTCACGCCGCCTTGGCTCGCCGCGGATATCGAGCACTACTGGAATATGGCGCTCGGCGGACGGTGGGTGCCGCAGGAGCGCTGGATTCTTTCAGCCGACTACTTGCTGGCACCGTCCTACGAGGACACCGACTCCACTCTCGGAGGCCTGCAACAGGCTTTCCCGCAGTCCTGGACCAAACTGAACTCCGCACATCTTAAGGTCACTTATCGATGGACGAAGGCATTGCAGGTCAATTTCAGCTTCACTCACGAGAGCTACAACTCTAGCGACTGGGCGCTAAATGGTGTGGGACCGTCGACCATCCCCAATCTGCTCGCCCTTGGATTGCAGCCCTATCGCGATAACGTGAACGTGTTCGGTCTCTCAGTGCGATATCAATTCGACAGCAAGGCGGATACCGCAGCTAAAGCGCCATAGGTCTCCAGATCGGCACGGCCAACCTCGATGAGGCATGCACCTCAAGTGCTGTTCGCCGTTTTCGAGCGGCAATTTGTAGTCCGCATACAGCTGCTCCCTCCGGCAACGGTTCGGCTGAAGTCGTTCCCGCAAGCTCGCAACCCTGCCTTCAACGGGGCCTCGACTTCAGTGTGTGCGGTGGCGAACGGACTGAATCGACCGCGCACGCCTAAATGGGTATGCGGAGCATCGCCAGAGCGCTCGGCACAAAATTCAGTGCGATCTATGAAGAAACATCGGCGACGGAGATACTCGACCATGAAAGTGAATGCTAGGAGGGCCGCCATGGCCTCTTTTTATATGCTTGCCCCGATCTTGATGACCGGTGTGATATGGATGGCGACCAGTCGACCCGTCGCCGCGACGCAACAATTTGCTACCCAAACCGGTCAGTCGTGCGCCGCATGCCACCAAAATCCAAAGGGTGGCGGCGCACTCACGCCGGCCGGGGATCAATTCAAGGCGAATGGAAACAAAATGCCGGCTAAGACGGACGCGCCCACGCCGAAATAGTGGCGCTCGATCGTGAACACGAGATCGGGCTACACGTAGACCATGGCCGGACCGGCCATTGGGCAGTGGAACGCGAGAGCGGGGCGGCGGGATTTCGTCTCTAAGTCCGCGGCAGAGTGTTTCTTTCTTCCGGGCCGTAGATAGGGCTGCCGATCGGTCGAGCTTGGCCGACGCGGTCGCGTCTCGACGTTTGAGCCGGGCGCGCAGGGACTCGGGGGCTTTCTAGATCGCCAAGAGTATTCGCTTTTATCTTTGAAGCCGCCTTGCCCTCGTGAGGGCCGAATGTCCGCCACCGGACAGAGCCACCAGCGTTTTTTGGGTGACCATCGGTGGAAGGCGCGGTTGCATGAGCGCTTCAGCCGCGCGCGCCACGAGTGATGTCGCTTGCTGAAACCTACGGCGTTCAAAAACTGGAAGATCCAACACATGCGAACCGACACACTCACACCTGACGACGCTGACAAGATCAATGCGTATTGGCGGGCCGCCAACTATGTGTCTGTCGGGCAGATCTATCTTTACGACAATCCGCTGCTAAAGCGGCCGTTGCAACTGTCTGACGTGAAGCCACTGGTCGTCGGTCACTGGGGGACAACCCCCGGCCAGAACTTCATCTACGTGCACTTGAATCGCGTCATCAATAAGTATGACTTGAACATGTTCTACGTTGCCGGTCCCGGGCACGGCGGTCCGGCGGTGGTCGGGAATGTCTATCTTGAAGGCACCTGGAGTGAGATCTATCCGAACGTGACCCAGGACGAAGCGGGGCTTAAGGAGCTTTTCAAGCAGTTCTCGTTCCCCGGCGGCATATCCAGTCACGTCGCACCGACAACTCCTGGATCGATCCATGAGGGCGGCGAATTGGGATATTCCTTGAGTCATGCGTTCGGAGCCGCGTTTGACAACCCGGATCTGATTGTCGCCTGCGTGATCGGCGACGGTGAGGCGGAAACCGGCCCGTTGGCGACCTCCTGGCAGTCCAACAAGTTCCTTGATCCAGTCACCGATGGCGCCGTGCTGCCCATTCTGCACCTCAATGGCTACAAGATCAGTAACCCCACGGTGCTTGCGCGCATCGAACACGAAGAACTGGAGCAGTTCTTACGGGGTTGCGGCTGGGCGCCGCTGTTCGTCGAAGGCGATGACCCGATTAGAATGCACCAACTGATGGCCGCGGCGATGGAGACGGCCATCGAGGACATCCGGCGTATCCAATCGAAGGCGCGCGACCAGGAGCCGCTTTCTCGTCGGCGATGGCCGATGATCGTACTGAAGTCACCAAAGGGCTGGACGGGGCCGAAAGTCGTTGATGGCTTACAGATCGAGGGAACGTTCAGGGCACACCAGGTGCCGCTGCTGGTGGATGAGGCGCATCCGGAGCATGTACCACTGCTTGAAAGCTGGATGAAAAGCTATAAGGCAGAGGAGCTCTTCGATCTGAACGGCCGCTTAATCTCCGAATTGGCGGCTCTCGCCCCACAGGGGAACCGTCGAATGGGCGCCAACCCGCATGCCAACGGCGGCCTCTTGCTACGCGATCTGAGAATGGCGGATTTCTGCGATCACGCCGTGCAGGTGCCTTCCCCGGGCGCTGTAGAGGCTTGCGACACACAGGTGCTGGGTAAGTTCTTGCGCGATGTGGCCAAGCTGAATCACGAGGAGCGTAACTTCCGCATATTCGGCCCTGATGAGACGCTTTCCAACCTTTTGGGTGCCGTGTTCGAAGTCACCAACCGCCAGTGGGACGCCCGGGAGGCGAAAAATGACCAATTCCTTGCGCCCGAGGGGCAAGTGCTCGATTCGATGTTGAGCGAACATCAGTGCGAAGGGTGGTTGGAAGGGTACCTGCTGACGGGGCGCCACGGTCTATACAACAGCTACGAGGCGTTCATTCGCATTGTCGATTCGATGTTCAGTCAACACGCCAAATGGCTCAAGGTATGCAGGGAACTCCCCTGGCGACGGGAGATCTCCTCCCTGAACTATTTGCTCGCGTCCCATGTGTGGCAACAGGACCATAACGGCTTCACGCATCAGGATCCCGGCTTCTTGGATCATGTGATCAACAAAAAAGCCGATATTGTCCGCGTGTACCTGCCGCCCGATGCCAACTGCCTGCTATCGGTCTTCGACCATTGCTTGCGAAGCCGCAATTACGTCAACGTCGTGGTTGCAGGCAAACATGCACTTCCGCAATGGCTCACCATGGATGCGGCGGTGGTGCATTGCACGGAGGGTATCGGGATCTGGCAATGGGCGAGCAATGATCAAGGCGCCGAGCCCGACGTCGTGATGGGCTGCTGCGGCGATACGCCGACCCTTGAGGTCCTCGCCGCCGTCTCAATCCTGCGCGAGCATCTGCCCGAAGTAAGAGTGCGGGTCGTCAATGTTGTCGACCTCATGAAGCTGCAATCCAGCACCGAGCATCCGCACGGATTGAGCGATCAGGACTATGACTCGTTGTTCACGAGAGACAAGCACATCATCTTCGCCTTTCACGGTTACCCCTGGCTAATCCATCGCCTGACGTATCGCCGAGCCAATCGTAATCTGCACGTCCGTGGTTATAGGGAAGAGGGCACGATTACGACGCCCTTTGACATGCGTGTGCAGAATGACATTGACCGGTTCCACTTGGTAATCGACGTGGTCAATCGGCTGCCGGGGCTGGGCACACGCGGGGCGTATCTAAAGCAGATGCTTCAGGACGAGCTCATCGAGCACAAGCATTACATTGACAAGCACGGCCAAGACATGCCAGTGATCCGCAATTGGAAGTGGATTCAGGGGCAAGCAGACAGAGGAGGCCGGCTGGCAACCTCAAAGCCCCACGTCGGCTTTGAAGGCGGGCCAGAGAAACCGGAACTCAAGCGCAAGGCTAGCTAAATCACGCTTCCTGCCCATCGAGCGCCCGACGTTGGGTTCCGGGGAATATTAATCCCGACTTGCACGTGCTCGCGCTGAATAGCGGCTCCTCATCGCTTAAGTTCGGCCTATCTCGGGTACGTTCCCTGGAAACTGAACGGTTGATCGCCGGGGAGGCGGAATCGATTGATGAAGTTACCGGTGACTTCCACGCCGAAGACGCTGCGGGCCGCTCCTTGCTCCGAGGCATTTATTCACAGTGAACAGCTGGCCGCAATTGGAGGTTGGAGCGCGGCGCGTAGCCCGGGCCTCTGAGCCGGGGCCTGTCAGCCTCTCCCTGCCTGCACGCCCGGCACTCTTGTCTGACCGCGATGCTGCGATGCCTCAATGCAAGGGACTGTCCGCTCGCCATGAGGCTGGGACAAGTACACCGTCGCGGCTTACACTAAACCGTCGCACCAAGAAAAAAATACATCGGGGCGACGAAGGGCCATGCCAATCACGGCGATCCCATTTGGTCAGACCCAATCATCGGCGCCAGATGAAGCATTTGGCAAGCCATGTCCAAAGCGCTATCGCTCGGGGCCGATCCATTTGCCTCTGAGACCCTCAATAACTAATACCACAACAGGAAGCGTCTCCCATGAAACCTCCCTATATGCCCGCTCTAGCCTTGGCCGTAGCCCTACTTACGGACGGACAGTCTTATGCTCAATCGCCGCCGGATATCGTCACGAGCGATGGGTACCAGGACACGGCCGTTGGAACAGCAGTGCTGGGTCGCATAGTTCCCAACCTCATCCCGCCGGGAGCCCAACAAAATACGGGTGTTGGGGCCTACGCGCTCCTCCAAGATACGACTGGCGCGAGCAACACGGCTGTAGGTGCGGCTTCGCTGGCGGGGACCACGACAGGTGGCGGGAATACTGCGGTGGGCAGTGACACACTGACCCTGAATGTAACTGGAAGCAACAATACTGCCACGGGTCTCTCTGCACTCGCACAGAATACGAGTGGGGTGCACAACACTGCCATCGGAGCGGGAGCCCTGTTCGGAAACGTCACCGGTCAGTTCAATACCGCCTCCGGCGACCAGGCGCTCGCGGGCGGAAACAACCCTGACATGACCGGCAGCTACAACACCGCCGACGGTTCTGAGGCGTTGTTTTCGAATACGGCTGGCCAGGAAAACACCGCTGCCGGATCGTTCGCGCTGACTTTCAATACGACTGGGGAATACAACACAGCCTCCGGTTATCAGTCACTCGGTTCCAACAAGACAGGCAGTAACAACACCGCAGTCGGAATCAATGCGCTAGGAACCAACGAGGGCGGTTCCAATAACATTGCGATTGGAGCCAATGCCGGGTACTACATCCGAGGCAGCCTGTACAATATCGACATTGGTAACGTCGGAAACGCAATGGACGTCGGACTCATTCGGATTGGTACTTCCGGTCAGCAGAGCGCGGCGTATATCGCAGGTATTGCCAGCGCGCATGTTACGGGCAGCGCCGTTTACATCACATCCACTGGCCAGCTTGGGGTACTGGCATCGTCCGAGCACTACAAGACTGCCATTACCTCCATGGGCTCGAGAACTGAGAAGCTAAACCGGTTACGCCCAGTGGTCTTCCGCCTGAAAGCCGATCCGAAGGGAGTTGTTCAGTACGGTCTCATCGCTGAAGAAGTTGCGAAGGTGTATCCGGAGCTCGTGATCAGGGATGGGGCGGGGCAAATTCAAGGCGTTCGTTACGAGGAGCTGGCGCCTATGCTTTTGAACGAAGCGCAGCAGCAGCGACAGGAGATCGATCAGCTGAAGCAGCAGCTCGCCCAGTTACAAGCACTGGTCGAGCTCCAAACTAGGAGCGAACTAGTCGCGCAGCGCTGATGGGACAGGACACGCACTCCTCTTTGGCTTCGCTTGGCGGCCCGGTACATCCCCGGGCGCAGATACCGAGTGTCGGCAGCGTGAATTCCATCCGTCACCAAATGGAAGACGGTTCCACCTCTCGTCTCGATCGGCGCGCGCGCAATGCGGGTCAGCACGAACACACGGCTACCAAACGGCGGAATATCTCCCCGGCAGCCATTCCAGGTCTCATCTGGCCGGGGCCCCCGCACGGGCTCGAACATGTTTCTTCCCATGATCCAGGCGCCCACGTTCTCGAAGCTCCGCGCGGCGAAGTCATCGTCCATCCCGCGCCATGCTGAGTGGATTGAGGTGCCGCGGGCCGAGTTACCGGAACGATGAGGTTATCGGCGGCGATGCGTTGAGCGCGTCCTGGAACGATGAGCGGATCTTCCTGCCTTCGAGATGCTATCGATCGCTTGGTCTACGGCGAGGCTGGAGAAGGGCGAGCGGGTTGGCCGTCGAGCCAAGTCGCAACGCATTGCTGAAGCTCAGGATTTATTTTGCGTCGGCCTCATTTAGATCACCCGCCCGCGCGAGCCGGCACTCTCGGTAGGTAGTGCCCAAACGTTCTAGGGTGATCCAGGAGCGCCCCAGACGCCCCGGCGATCCCCGATGGCTTGACCGCGCTCGAGCTCATGCCAATCTAAGAGTCAGCCGGGTTTTTTCACGGCCCTGACATAGGGCTCGAATCCCCTCAGGGACTCCAATATAATCAATAGGTTACGCCGCTCACGCGGCAGGCAGAACAGGATTGAACTTCTGTTGCCATCTCTATAGGATGCCGACCCCTTCTGCCCTCGAGTCCCGGATCTGCCAGCGCCAGGCATGGGAGCGAGGAAGGCGCTGCTCTTCGGCGCAGATCATTTTGTATACCTGAGCCGGGCCAGGACGTCTGGCGCGCTGCTCGACAGTGTGGATCGAAAACCCGAAACGGAAAACTTGCCATGGCCCGTACGACTGCTCTTTCTGATATCCGCAACATCGGCATCATCGCCCATGTCGATGCCGGCAAAACGACGACGACCGAGCGCATCCTGTATTACACCGGCCGCAAGCACACGATCATCGACATCCATGACACCAAGGATCTGAAGACCTCGACGACGACGGATTACCTCGAGCAGGAACAGAAACGCGGCATTACGATCCAGAGCGCCGCAGTCTCCTGCTTCTGGCGCGGGAAAAAGATCAACCTGATCGATACCCCGGGGCACGTCGACTTCACCATCGAGGTGAATCGCTCGCTGCGCGTGCTGGACGGCGCCGTGGTGGTGTTCGACGGAGTCGCGGGCGTCGAGCCCCAGTCTGAAACCAACTGGCGTCTCGCGGACAACTACGGTGTGCCGCGCATTTGCTATGTCAACAAAATGGACCGCAGTGGCGCTAACTTCACGCGCTGTGTGGACATGATCGGGAAGCGCCTCGGTGCGCGCCCGCTGCCGGTGCAGATTCCGATCGGTTCCGAAGACAACTTCAAGGGCATGATCGATCTCGTCGAGATGAAGGCGCTGGTGTGGGAGTCGGACGACAAGGATGCCGAATGGCAAACGCTCGACGTGACGCCGGATCTCGCCGACAAGCTTGGCATCCATGTGCCAACGGATCGCGAGCTCCTCGCGGATGTGGAGAAGTACCGTACGGAACTCGTCGATACCTGTCTTGAGATGGACGACGACGCCATGCACAAGTATCTCGAAGACGGCCACGCGCCGTCGGCGGACGTGCTGCGCAAGTGCCTGCGTAAGGGCACCGTGACCAGTGCCTTTAACCCGGTGCTGTGCGGCTCTTCGTATAAGAACAAGGGCGTCCAGCAGGTGCTCGATGCGGTTGTCGACTACATGCCGGCGCCCACGGACGTCCCGGCCATCAAGACGCTGGACGAAGACGGCAACGTCATCGGCGAACGCAAGTGCTCGGATGACGAGCCGTTCAGTGGCCTGGCGTTCAAGGTAATCAACGATGCGTACGGTGCTCTGACGTTCGTGCGCGTGTACTCGGGTGTGCTCACCAGAGGCGCTTCGGTGGAGAACTCCACGCGCGGCAAGCGCGAGAAGATCGGTCGTATGGTCGAGATGTTCGCCAAGGAAGCGAATGCGATCGACGAGGCTCGCGCCGGCGACATCATCGCGCTCGTCTCCATGCAGGAAACGGAAACCGGCGACACGCTCTGCGATGCCGCCCATCCGGTGATCCTCGAGCGCATGCGCTTCCCGGACCCTGTCATCAGCGTGTCCGTGCAACCGAAGGCCAAGGGCGATCAGGAGAAATTCGGCGCCGCGCTCGGCAAGATGGTTCGCGCCGATCCTTCGCTTCATTTGGAAACGGATCGCGAAACGGGCCAGACGATTCTGCGCGGCATGGGCGAGCTACACCTCGAAGTGACGCTCGATCGCATGCGCACGGAATTCAACGTCGAAGGCACCATGGGCGAGCCGCAGGTCGCCTATCGCGAGACCATTACGCGCAAGATCGACGAGCAGTACGTCCACAAGAAGCAGACCGGCGGCTCGGGCCAGTTCGCCGAAGTTTGGATCACGTTCGAGCCGCTCGAGCGCAGCGCGGGCTTCGAATTCGTGGATGCCACCTCGGGCGGCTCCGTGCCGCGCGAGTACGTGCCGGCGGTGGAGAAGGGGCTCAAGATCCAGAAAGAGGATGGCGTGCTGGCGCACTTCCCGACCGTGGACTTCCGCGCTACGTTGACGGACGGGAGCTACCACGATGTCGATTCGAACGCGCTCACCTTCGAAATCGCGGCCAAGGCGTGCTTCCGCGAGGCCATGCGCAAGGCAGGTCCCATCCTGCTCGAGCCGGTGATGAAGGTCGAGACTGTGACGCCGGGCGACTACCTGGGCGATGTCATCGGCGACCTGAACCGTCGCCGTGGCCTGATTCAGGATCAGCTGGAACGCGGCGCCAACATCGCAGTCGTGGCCACCGTGCCACTGTCGGAGATGTTCGGATACATTGGCCAGCTACGCTCTATGACCAGCGGTCGCGCGTCCTACACCATGGAGTTCTCGCACTACGAGCCCGTGCCGAAGAATGTAGCGGACGAAGTGATCGCCGCGGTCACTGAGGCGAAGGCGGCCGCGAACGCCTGAGGACGGCGGTCCCGTCTGCGTGAGCTCTGGTGCGACGGTCGCGCAGCAGCGGTCGGAACTCTCGTTCCGATCCGTGCAGCTTCGTTGTCTCGACGCAGGCAGAAAGCCGCTGAAACACGCGAGTGCGTCGGGCTTTGTCCGCATCGAGGACGGCGTTCCGTTCCTGTACACGTGCTGGCACGTGGTCACCGGTTACGACCGAAACGATCTGCGAGTAACGAACGCACTGCCGAAACGGGCATTCCTCGAGGTGTTCGTGCAGGCCCACCAGCAGCAGAGCGACAGCACCCCGCTCGCGGGAGGACTGCCGTCATTCACCATTCCTCTGTATGACGAGTCTGCGCGGCCCAAAAAGCCTCGGTGGTATCAGGATCGCGCACACCTGCCGCACCCCGATCTGAACTCGATCGGACTTTGCGTCCCGTCGTGGCACGACGCCGTGAAGATCCCCCTGCCGACTGATGTGAGCGTCTCGGAGTGGCAGCTCGTTTCCAATCCGGTTCTGGCCTCAAGCACGGCACTCAAGGCGGGCGACAAGATCTATGTCGTAGGATTTCCGTATGGCTGCAGCACGGGCAGCGTCGGTGTGCCCGGGCCGGTCGTGCTGACGAGATTCGTTACGGCTACCGCAGTCAGCGGCAGACCGCAGGAGATTCTTTTGGATTCTGGAGGCGCACCAGGAATGTCTGGTGGTCCAGTGTTCGTCGAGCGTGACAGCGAGATTGCGTTATTGGGTGTATACACGGGCATCATCTACCCCGATCCGGTGATCAAGCGTAATGCGAAAGTCACCGCTCTGGGCTCGTGCACGGACCTGAGTTCGTGTTGGAGGGGGAGTCTTCCGCTGGTTCGAGAGCCCAGTGAGGCCTTGGTAATCGCCTGACGTGCTTACTGGAATTGTAACGTGAGGCGCCGCCCTTTCCCGGCGGCGGTCTCTCGAATCGTTCTATTTTCAGAATTCCGAGGCAATTGGTGCATGCACATGCGGATACCGCCGCCGCCTGATCACTGGGTATGCAAGCCTTGAGCAACCCGGAGTTGCCGGTCGAGCAGCCGCCGTCCCTGCTACGCAGCTGCGCGGGCGCAATCCTGCGGCTGTTTGGCTGGCGCAGCGTCGTGACGCCACTGCCGGCGGCTCACGGAATGATCATCATCTATCCGCATACGTCGAACTGGGACTTTATCGTCGGGCTGTTGTACAAACTCAGCGCGGGACTACCGATACGCTGGATGGGCAAACACAGCCTCTTCCGCTGGCCCGTCCGTCGGCTCTTCGTGCGTCTTGGCGGAATTCCAATCAGGCGCGATCAGCGCTCGAGATCCGTTGAGCTGCTGCTGGCTGAATTCGAAAAACAGGATCGCATGTGGCTTGCAGTGGCTCCCGAGGGCACTCGTTCGCACACAGATCATTGGAAATCAGGGTTTTACCGCATCGCGCTTGCCGGCAAGCTACCCGTGGGTCTTGGATATATCGACTATGCGACCCACACCGTTGGCATCGATACCTACCTGACGCTCACGGGCGATACAGCACTCGATTTCGCCCGCATCCGCGAATTTCTACAAGGATAAGCGCGGTCGCCGTCCTGGTAACGCAGGCGACATACGCTTGCGCGATTGAGCGATCGAACGCGGGATGCCAATCCACGAGCCCATGGCTGTTGTGTCAAAACGAGAGTTCGCCGGTTGGTTACCGGCACCTGAGTTCACGGCGTTGACTTAGCTGTTAACTGTTCGAGCCTGAGCCGGTAGGCGACGTATGACGTGAGGATAGCTCGCTCGTGACCTGGGCCAGGCTCAGGCCGCGGGCCTTCAGCAGCACAATCAGATGAAAGAGAAGGTCGGCGGCTTCACCGACAAGTCTTTCGTCTGCGTCGTCGGCCGCGAGGGCCACCTCAACGCCTTCCTCTCCGACCTTCTGCGCGAGCCGGCGCATGCCACCAGCCTGCAACTTACTGGTATAGCTGCCGGCTCGCGGTGCTGCCAGACGCTGCATTACGATCTCCTCCAGCGTGGCCAGGAACGCCAGTCCCGAGCTCCCCGGTTCACTCGCGGCGAAGCAGCTTACCGAGCCGGTGTGGCACGCGGGCCCGCTGGGGCTACCCAGTACAAGAATCGCGTCGCGGTCGCAGTCCGACACGATTCTCTCTGCAGTGATGTAGTTTCCTGAGGTTTCACCCTTTATCCAAAGGCATTGGCGCGTACGACTGAAGAGAACCACCTGTCGGCGCTTGAGCATCAGATGCAGCGCTTCGCGATTCACGAATCCCGTCATCAAGATGCCGCCGTCGACGGAATTCTGGACAATCAGCGGTAACAGTCCTGCGCCCTTGTGCCAGTTGAGCGCGTCCGCTTCCTCGGGCGTCATAGCCGGACCACGACCCCGCGCTCGTGCAGATAGGCTTTCAAAGAACCAATGTGCAGCGCGCCGCTGTGAAATACGCTCGCAGCCAGCGCGCCATCGGCGCCTTGTTCGAAGACGGCTTTGAAATGCTCTTCGCTGCCTGCGCCTCCTGAGGCGATGAGCGGTACCTCGCAGCGCCCGCGGACCTGCTGCAGCAGCTCGAGGTCGTACCCGTCGCGAACCCCGTCGAAGTCCATGCAGTTGAGGACGATCTCGCCCGCGCCGCGCGCCTGCACTTCCCGGATCCAGCCGATGACGTCGCTGCCGCCGTCGCGGGCCTGCTGAGGGTCGCCGGTGAGTCGCCACACGCGCCATGCATCGCCCGCCCGGCGGCTATCGACCCCCACTACGACGCATTGCGAGCCGAAGCGGTGGCATAGGACGTCGATCAGGGTCGGATTCTCGAGCGCCGCGGAGTTCACCGAGATCTTCTCCGCTCCCGCGTTCAAAATGCGCTCCGCGTCATGCGCCGAGCGGATGCCGCCGGCCACGCAGAAGGGGATGTCGAGGTGACGCGCAATGCGGCTCACCCACGCACAATCCACCGTGCGGCCTTCAGGACTCGCGGTAATGTCGTAGAAGACGAGCTCGTCGGCGCCCTCGTCGCGGTAGCGCGTCGCGAGTTCCAGGATATCGCCCGCGACCCGATGGTCGCGAAAGCGAACGCCCTTGACTACCTGACCGTCGCGCACGTCGAGGCAGGGGATGATGCGTCGGGCAAGAATGGCTTGAGTTCCTTCATAGTCATGCGTTCTTCAAGTAGCGCCTTGCCGCTGATGGCGGCGGCGAGACCGGCGTCCTCGAGCGCCTGCAAATCCGCAAGATTGCGAATCCCACCGGAGGACTGCCACTGGTAATGCGGAAAGCGTGCAGCGGCTTCCTGGTACAGCGCCACGTTAGGGCCGAGAAGAGTGCCATCGCGCGCGATGTCGGTGCACAGAATGTGGCGTGCGTATCCGGCGTACGGCGCCAGCGCATCCCACAGGCTGACACCGGCGCATTCCTTCCAGCCCCGCGTGTGCACCTGCGGGGCCTGCTCAGCCGCGGTACGGACATCGAAGGCGAGACAGATGCGCTCGGCCCCGAATTCTTCCAGCCACTGCATGACATCCTGGGCGCGCTCGAGCGCGGCGCTGCCCACGACCACGCGCGCGACGCCCGCGCCCAGCAGCGCCTCGATGTCTGCGGCGCTGCGTACCCCGCCACCGACCTGGAGCGCGGTTGAGGTGAGCGGGGCGAGGCTTGAGAGCAGATCGATCTGGCTGCGCCGCCCCTGGCGGGCCCCATCGAGGTCAACAATATGCACCCACGGTGCCCCCCACGCCTCGTATCGGCCGAGGAGTGCGGCGGGGGCGGGCGAGTAAAGGGTCTCTTGGGCAAAGTCGCCCTGGTAGAGGCGTACGCAGCGCCCCGCGCTGATGTCGATGGCTGGAATGAGCAGCATGTGGTCCTAGAGTGTCAGGAAATTCTCAAGCAGCCGGGCGCCGGTTTTTGAGGATCGTTCAGGGTGGAACTGGACGCCCCAGAAGTTGCGCGTGCGCACGACGGCCGAGAGTGCCGCTCCGTACTCAACCCGCGCCAGGGTATTCGGGCCCGGCGCAGCGGCATAACGATGCACGAAGTAGACGAACTCTCCTTCCGCAACGCCTCTGAGCAGCGGGTCGGGCGCGAGTGCGCCAAGGCGGTTCCACCCCATATGCGGAACCGGGCGCCCCGGGGCGAAGGCGATCTTTCGCACCGGCTCGGGGATCAGCCCAAGGCAGGGGGTCCCCCCTTCCTCGGACCGCTCAAACAGCAACTGCATGCCAAGGCAGATGCCGAGTACCGGCTGCACCAGATTCTGCAGCGTCCCGAGCAACCCGAGCGCCGTCAGTCGCTGCATGGCCTGCGGCGCCGCTCCAACCCCGGGCAGCACGACACGATCGGCGGACCGGATGCGAGCCGCACTGCAGGAGATGGCGACGCGAGCGCCGAGTCTTTGAAAGGCGTAGCGCAGCGATGCGAGATTGGCGCCGCCACTGTCGACAATGACGATGCTCGTCATGGCGCCAAGTGCCTCACAGTGTTCCCTTCGTGCTCGGCAGCGCGTGCCCGTCGCGGTGGATGGCTTGGCGCAGCGAACGACCGACACCCTTGAAGCAGGCCTCGATCATGTGGTGGGTGTTCTCGCCGGTTACGCTCACGTGCAGCGTCGCCGCGAGTCCATCGCTCAGGGAACGAAAGAAATGCGGTACCAGTTCCGTGGGGAAAGATCCGACCATCTGCCGGGCAAAGGTCCCTGAAAACTTCGAAAATGGACGGCCGGACAAATCGAGCGCTACCGCGACCTCAGCCTCGTCCATGGGCAGGACGAACCCGTACCGCCCGATTCCGCGCTTCTCGCCGAGGGCTTGCCGCAGGGCACATCCCAAGGTGATGCCACAGTCCTCCACGGTGTGGTGCTCGTCGACGTGCAGATCGCCCTGTGCCGTGAGTTCGAGCGAGAAGCCCGCATGCTTTGCCACCTGCGCCAGCATATGGTCGAAGAAGCCGATTCCGCTGCAGATCCTCGGGGTCTCCTCGCGGTCGAGATTCACCCGCACATCAATCACGGTCTCCTGAGTCTTGCGGATGAACGCCGCGTGGCGCTCGGTCAGCGCGCGGGCAACAAAAGCCCAGGTCTGATCCGGTGCCCCGTGTCGCTGCACCGTGAAGCCGCGTACGGCCAGGTTCCGCGCCAGTTCCAGATCCGTTGACCGGTCGCCGACGACGGCGCTGCGGGCGAGGTCGACGCTGTGGCTCTTCAGGTACTCAGTGAGCAGGCCGATGCGCGGTTTGCGGCAGTCGCAGCGGTCTTCTTCGCGGTGCGGACACACGAAGACCTCGTCAAACTCAATACCCTGGGATCGAAATGCCTGCAGCACAAATGCCTGGCACTCCTCAAAAGAGACTCGTGGGAATTCCTCGGTACCCAGCCCGTCCTGGTTGCTCACCATGACAAAGCGGAAACCGACGTCGCGCAACCGGCCCAGGGCCGCGAATACGTCCGGCATGAAGCGGATCTTGCGCAAATGATCCACCTGATGATCGTGGGGTTCCTCGATCAGTGTGCCGTCGCGGTCCACGAAGAGCGTCGGCACGCTCATGACCAGGCCCTCAAAAGCCGATCGTTCTGGTGTCGTGAGCCGACCGTGATCCGGAGTGCATCGCTCAGGCCCGGATAGCCGCGCGCGTCGCGCACCAGGAGCTTCGCCTGATGGGCCAGCAACAGGCTGCGCTCAGCTTGTGAGAAGCGCGCCAGCACGAAGTTGGCGTCGCTCGCGAAGACCTCGGTTGTCTGCGGGAGCTGCGCCAGGCTTGTCGAAAAGCGCTGCCGCTCCCGACGTGCCTCCAGCATGCGGCCGCTCTGGGAGCGCAAGTGAGATGGCGAGAGTAGGGCGAGTACGGCCTCAAGCGTCAATTGCCCAATCGCGTAGGGGGTGATCAGCTTGCCGACGATGCCTACGATGTCGGGGTGAGCGATCAGCGTGCCGACGCGGGCACCTGCGAGTCCATGAGCCTTGGACAACGTGCGCAGCACGACAAGGCCGGGGTACTCATCGAGCCTGCTGATCAGGCTCGCCCGGCCAGAGAACTCGACATAGGCCTCATCGACCACCACCAGCGCCTGATCACGCAGTCCGTCAGCGATCTCGAGAATGGCCGCTTCATCGAGCAAGTTGCCGGTCGGATTGTTCGGGCTGCACAGAAAAACAATCTTCGTGGAAGTTGCGCTGCAACACCGCAGAACCGCAGCGGGATCGAGCGCGAATCCATGGTCGCGGTCCAGCGGCACCTCGTTGACCTGTGCGCCCTGAATCCGAGCGGCGAGCGCGTACATGCCGAACGTCGGCGGGCAAATGATGACAGCATCGGCGTGGGGCCGGCAGAAGGCACGCACCAGAAGATCTATCATCTCGTCGCTTCCACGACCGAGCAGGATCCGGTTCTCCTGCACCTCGTAGAGCCGGGCGAGACGGGCGATGAGCGCACGGGGCTGGGGCTCGGGGTAATGGTTGAGGCCGGCCTGCGACGGGTCGTGCGGCAGGCGCTCGGGCGACTCGTTCGCGTGAAGCCGCGTGAACCCCGGATGCCAGTGCGCGTGCTCGTAGGCTTTCAGTGCCACGATGTCCGGTCGTGCCAGGCGCTCGAGCCAGTTCATGCAGGGCTCCGGGTGGGCGTCGCCACACATCGGGGCGCCGCCAATGAACCAGGCAGCGCCGCGAGTCTCCGGCTGACTGAGCTTGCGTGCGCGTCCAGGCCCTCAAGCTCTGCGAGCGTCACGGCGGTCGGGCCTAACTCCCGCAGTCCCTCCGGGGTGGCTTCCTGGACCGATAGGGCCCTCTGGAAATCCCGCATCGTCAGGCCTCCGACGCTTCGCGCATAGCCGTAGGTCGGCAGCACATGGTTGGTGCCGGAGCAGTAGTCCCCCAGGGCTTCGGGCGTCCAGGCGCCAAGGAACACCGAGCCCGCAGTGACGATATGCGGCAACCAGCGTCGCGGCGAGCGCACCTGAAGAATGAGATGCTCGGGGGCGTACTCGTTGGCGATCTGCAGCGCCACTTCCACACTGGCCACCAGCAGGCAGCGGCAGGTCTTCAGGGATTGACCGAGGCATGCCTGCCGCGACAGCTGGGGGGCCTGGACGGACAGCTCCTGTTGCACCGCCTGCGCAAGAGCTGCGCTGTCCGTTACGAGCAGCGCCTGCGCCAGGCCGTCATGCTCGAGTTGCGCCAACAGATCGCTCGCCACGAACTCCGGACGCGCGTCGGCGTCCGCGATCACCAGTACCTCCGAAGGGCCGGCCGGCATGTCACACGCGGCGCCGCGCGGATCCTGCGCGACATGTTGCTTGGCGCAGGTGACATAAGCGTTGCCCGGACCGAAGATCTTGTCGACGCGCGGTATGGAATAGGTCCCGTAGGCGAAAGCTGCGATCGCCTGCGCGCCGCCCACTTTGAACACGGCATCGATGCCGCACAGCTGAGCTGCCGCCAGAATTGCCGGATGGGCGGTGCCATCAACTCGCGGGGGCGTGCACACGATGCGGTGGGTGCACCCGGCAATGCGGGCCGGCACTGCAAGCATGATGAGCGCGGAGGGCAGGGGCGCCGAGCCGGAGGGCACGTACAGCCCCACGCGGCGAATCGGCCGGTACAGCTGCTGACAGCGGATTCCCGGCTCGGTCTCCAGGTCAATCGGCCGCGGCTGCTGCGCTTCATGAAAGCGCAAGACGTTGGCGAGGGCGCGGCGCAACGCCGCGAGCTGTGAGGCCGAAACAGCGGCCCGGGCCTGCTCGTATTCGCACGAGCTTACGGATAAGGAACTCAGGCACACCCGATCGAACTTTTCGGTCAGACGAAGAAGTGCCTGATCACCCTGCGTGCGCACCTGCTCGCAGATGCTCTCAACCTCGCTTCGAATGCCGGTACGACGCTCGAGTTGGGGTCGGCTCAGCGACGTCGTGCGCTCGCGCTCATCCAGGGCGTCCCATTGCAGAATGCGCATCGTGGTTATCGCTTTTCAGGACAGCATCTTCTCGACCGGCAGCACGAGTAGCGCACTGGCTCCGGCCTTCTTCAGGCTCTCGAGCGTCTCCCAGAACACATTTTCACGGCAGACTGCGTGTACGGCGACCTTCTCCGTCGATCCCTCGAGAGGGATCACGGTCGGGAATTCGGAGCCCGGTAACAGACGCCGGATGGCCGGCAGCGCGCTGCGCGGCGCGTGCAGCATGATGTATTTACTTTCGCGCACCTGCTGTACGCCGTTGATGCGCATAAGTAGCCGCTCGACCCAATCGGCCTTTTCTGGAGCAAGCGGGATCGGTGTCCTGATCAGAACTGCGTGGCTCTCCAGGACAACGTCCACCTCACGCAGATGGTTCGCCGCGAGCGTGGAACCGGTGGAAATGAGATCGCAGATCAGATCCGCACGCTTCAGGCGTGGGGCAATCTCTACCGAACCAGACAGAGTCACGATTTTGGCCTCGATCTGCCGCTCGGCCAGATACTGGCGTAGCAGGTACGGATACGTGGTTGCGATTCGTTTGCCGTGCAGCGAGGCCGGGCCCTCCCATGCCATCTCGTTCGGGACGGCCAGCGCGAGCCGGCAGCGTCCAAAGTCCAGGCTCTCCAGGGTATCGAACCGAGCCTTGCGGCCCGTGGCTTGGAGGGCCAGGCGCTTCTCCTCGAGGACGTTGAGACCTACCAGCCCCAGATCGCACACGTCCTCGGCAACCAGGTCGGGGATGTCGTCGTCGCGCACGAAGAGGACGTCCAGCGGGAAGGTTTTCGCCGAATCCGAAGAGCTGATCCTTGCCCCGCGAAAGCTTAAGCCCGCAGCGCGCCAATAGATCGAGTGACGGGTCCGTCAGGCGGCCCGCTTTCTGAACCGCCAGTTTGAGTCGAGGCTCGTCCATGCACGCTCAGGCAGTGGTAACGCCGGGATGGCGGTGTTCATGGAGGCGCGTGCGGGCCATCTCGTAGCCGCCGTTACCGGTGATAAGGAAGCGGGCCACCCGGCCGATCGTCGTCAGGCTGACGCCCGTGAGCTTGTGAATTTCCCGGTAGGGTTTGTCGTGCTTCAGATAGTCGACCACGGCCCAGCGATCCGCCATCGCCTGGATTTCAGCGGGCGTGCACAAATCGCGCAGGAAGGCGCGCACCTCGTCCGCGGTTCCGAGTGCGGCAAGCGCGGCGCACAGATTGCGCTCCGAGTAGAGCCTCCTGACGGGGCGTGAGGACGCGATGGGGTTTCACGATGATCCAACGTACTAATATGCTAGTACATTAGCATAAATAACGCCATCCGCAAGCGGGGCGTCGCCGGCAAGTAACGTTGCCCGCTTGGCGCAACCGCGCGCTCGGAGGGGGCGCGGCGGAATTGCGAGGCGAGGTTCGGCCTCGGCGTGCTCCGCTGAGGACGACCGATCCCTACGGGGTCAAAGCGCCACCCCGCTTCAAGACCCTGGCACGCATAGAAGTCCGGGGCGCGATGGCGGGCGCCGGCTGTCGGCGTCCGAGCCCGCGGGTCTATTTCTTAATGGGCGCGTCATGGCCAGCCACACAGAGCCAACCACCGTTCGCCATCTTTACCCAGGTGTCGGTGAAACGCAGCCTGGCGCTGAACGTTTTGCCGCTCGCATCTGCTCCCTGGCCGATGAACGTACCGATCGCAATGGCCGTATGGTCGAACACCGTGACTTTCAGATCCTCGTAGCTGGCACTGCTCCAGGTGGTTGCCTTGGCATCGGCGAGCACCGCGTTCTTGCCTGAGAGTACGTTGCCCTCTTCACTTGTCAGTACGACCTCATCGGATAGCAACGGAGCTATCAGATCCACGTTGTTCGTCTGCTCGGCCTTGAGCCATTGGTGTTCGGCGGCGATGACCGCATCCTCGGGGACATCTGCAGCACGGGCTGGCACGCTTGCCAGGGATGTCAGCACGACTAAACCGATCGAACAAAGCTGCCATCTTCTGTCCATCGCGAATCTCCTGACGGAGGCTTCAGTTCAGCCGCGTTCGAATATCCGAAGCGGGGTCGCTGCCGAGGCCGCCCGATCGGCTCGTTGCCGGGGCAAACGAGTCCCTTCAAGCCGTCAAGTCAAGGACGAAGCCAGGTGTGTCGTGCCCCAGGCGGTCAGTTGCAGCTGACATGCGAAGGGGTGTTCACGCAATTCGCACCGGCGAACCGCGCGTCTACTGTTACGGCTTACTCATCTTTGAAAGGGAACAAGCCATGAATCGTAACAGCCTCCTCTTGGGAATCATCGCGACCACGCTGGCCATGGGGGCCGCGGCGCAGACGACGCCCTCGAGCAGTTCATCGTCCTCCACGCCACCCGCGAACAGCAGCACAGCTCACAACTCGTCATCGCAGCGGATGCCGCGTAACGGCGCTGCGGATCAGTCGCGGGGTGCCAAGGAGCAGCAGTCGCAGAAGCAGCCGTGCAAGGGCAATGACCACTCGAACGTCAACTGCAAGGAGACGCAGGGCAGCAACCCTAACGACACCAGCACCAACCCGAAGTAGCTTTCACGGGCGGCGCCTGAAGCGCGCGTGGCCAGAAGGCCGCGCGCGGCTCTTGGGTGATGAACGCAGCCACCCACCAAGCGCGCGGCTGAGCACAAGGACTCTCAGCTGCGCGCCGGTACCTGGGCCACGCACACCCGGTTGCGCCCGGAACGCTTGGCTTCGTACAACGCGCCATCGGCGCGCTCCATCGCGGCCTCGAGGGTGTCGCCCGCGGCTGCGATCGCGACGCCCGCCGAGACGGTGATGGCGCCGACGAGCTTGCCCGCGGTCGGCGTGCGGATCTGGCCCTGGGCGATCGCCGCGCGAATCTGCTCCGCCACTGCGAGGGCGCCCGCCGGTGTCGACTGCAGCAGCAGGACCGCGAATTCCTCGCCGCCGAAGCGTGCCACGATGTCCCGGCCCTTGATGTTCGCCTGCAGCACCTGGGCCACCGCGCGCAGCACCTTGTCACCGAGCAGGTGACCATAGGTGTCGTTGACCTGTTTGAAGTGATCGATGTCGATGACGAGGAGGGCGGCGCCCTCAAGCCCGGCACTGGCGTCGGCCATCACCTGGGCGACCGCGCGCTCGAAGGCGCGCCGGTTCTTCAGGCCGGTGAGCGGATCAAGCAGCGCTTCAGACTGGGCGCGCTCGAGTGCATTGCGCAGCTCTCCGACCTCTTGCGCCCGCAGGTCGAGCTTCTCCACCACCGCCTGGGTAATCACCTGCATGCGCTGGCTCTCCGACAAGAGCTCGGAGACGACTGAATGCACGCTCTCGAGACTGACGGAAGACTGCAGGCGGTGCTGCGTCTTTTCAAGGGAGCGCTCGAACTGCCCGGTGTGATCACTCGCCTGCGCGGTGATCTGGAAAGCCTCCTCGAGGAGGCCGCGCAGTCGTTGCTGCAGGTGCTCGAGCATCTGCATGTCGCGGGCAATGATGTGGCGGGCGTAAAGGTCGTAGGTCTCATCGTCGCTGAGTGGCTGGTTGGCCTCCAGGCGCGGCGCGAGCACCTGGCTGAGCGCGGGGTTGATCCCGGCGACGTGCTCATACCAGAGCGTAAAGCTGACCGGGTGAAAGCCCGCTTGCTGCTGGGCCATCAGTGGCAGCGTCAGGCGCAGCAGCTCGGCACTTTTTTCACGCGGTTCGTCGTAGCGCATGGATTCAGCTCCGCTCGGCGGCTTTCGAATTCTTCCGGACCGACCGACCGGCCGTGCCGCGCACAGCCCGCCGCAGGCGGTCCGTGATCAGCCCCCTCTCAACCGGTCGAAGAATGGCACAAGCTATGCTATGCCTTCCGGCCATCAATTTCCTACCAACATCACCCACTAACCCCGGTCCTCGCGTCGCGCGCCATACCAGATCTCGAGTCCCTTGCGGCGGCCCATGGACCTGCGCCCGCCCCACGCGAGTCGCAGCAGGCTGCCGAGCACCTCCCGCCCCGAGTGGGTACGTAGCTTCCTGCCAGAGGTCAGGGCGTGCTGCGCCAGGATCACAAAGCGGCCCTGTTGCCGCAGCGCCCGGCTGAGGAGGACCTCTTCAGCGGCGAAGAGCGTCTCGTCGAACCCCCCGACCCGCTCAAATGCCTCGCGAGTGCAGAACACAAAGCACCCGGCGGCGAGCTTTAAGCCGCGGTAAACCGGCACTAAGGCGCCGATCAGAATGCGCGCATAAAGGGGCAGGCGCCCCTCGAAGCGCACGTCGCAGCCACCGCCTACCACGCCTGCCTGCAGTGCGCAGAGTGCAGCGTCGACCAGCTCGCGGCTCACCAGGGTGTCTGCGTCCACGAAAACAAGCCACCCGCCACGGGCGGCACGGGCACCGGCGTTACGCGCCGCGGCGATATGCCGGCAGTTGACCTGAATGACCCGGGCGCCGGCTGCGGCGGCGACCGCGGCAGTGGCATCGGTCGACGCATCGTCTACTACGATGACCTCGACCGACTCTTGAATGCTGGCGCGTGGCCGCGGCTATGGCCACCAGTGACCGCCCGAGCGTGCGCTCTTCGTTGAACGCAGGGATGATGAACGAGATATCGATCATCCCGGGCGCAGGGGAACTCAATCAAATCTCCGGGGCGGCCAAGATGTCATGTCGAAGTGATAATGCCGCCTCGGGCGGTGCGTTACAATCAAGTGCGCAGCCTGATAAGAAAACCACCGAAGTCGGCGGGCGGCGGTAAAGCTGCGACCCCACGGGCCGCCTCCAAACCAAAGGTAAACGAGATGAAATCAAGACCCATATCCGGGGCGCTGGCGCTCACCCTGATCGCCGTGTTGTGCGGGATCAGCGAGTCCTTCGCCTGCACCGGAATTACCCTGAAGGCCGCCGACAATGCCGTGGTGTATGGCCGCACCATGGAGTGGGGGTCGTTCGACCTGCATTCACGCCTGGTGGTCGTGCCTCGCGGCTACAGGTACAGCGGCCACACGCCGGATGGCAAACCCGGCCTGTCCTGGCAAACCCGGTACGGGGTGGCCGGCATCGACGCCGTCGGCAAGGACATGATCGTGGACGGGATGAACGAGAAGGGGCTGACGCTCGGGCTCTTCTACCATCCCGGCTTCGCCGAGTACGAGACCTACAAGGTCGCCGATGCGGCCCGCTCCATGGGTCCGACCGACCTTGGGCAGTATCTGCTGTCGACCTGCGCCACGGTGGCCGAGGTGCGCGTGGCGATGGCTACCATTCACGTGGTTGCGGTGGTGGAGCCTGCCCTGGGGATCACCCCGCCGGTCCACCTGCTCGTCACCGAGGCGAGCGGCAAGGCAATCGTCATCGAGTTCACCAACGGCGCGCAGAAGATCTTCGACGCGCCGCTCGGGGTGATCACCAACTCCCCGAACTACGACTGGCATGAGACCAACCTGCGCAATTACATCAACCTCTCGCCGGTCGCCCTCCCGGGCAAGCCGATTGGCGAGCTCAACTTCAAGCCCCTCGGCGGGGGCAGCGGCATGATCGGCCTGCCGGGGGACTTCACGCCGCCTTCGCGCTTCGTGCGTGCGGTGGCATTCACCCAGACGGCGCGCCCCACCAAGACGGGAGATGAAACCATCTACGAGCTGTTTCGTATCCTCGACAACTTCAACGTACCCCTCGGTGCCTCCGAAGGGATCGAGGAAGAGAAGACCTCCGGGATGCGCAGCTCCACGCTGTGGACTTCCGGATACGACACCAGGAACCTCGTGATGTACTACCACACACAGAACAACCGCCGGGTGCGCCGGGTTGAACTGCGCAAGATCGACTTCGCCGCCCCGGCCGAGCCGCGGCGCCTGCCACTCGATAGGGACCGGAGTCAGGACTACGCGGACGTCACGCCGCAGCAGCCCTGAGCTGCCGCCGTGGGTCAGCTGAGGTGGTACCTGCCCCTTTGCTCGGATACTGTGGGACTACTGCATCCAGCGAAGGGCCTGGGGATGTTTCGACGCTCGTGGCTGGCATCGCTGACGCTGTGCGCGGCGACCGTCGGGGGCGCCAGCGCATCGGCCGGCAGCACGGCAGCGGTGGCTGCGGCTGCCCGCGGATTGTCCGAAGTGTGGGGAGTGGACCGAGAGCCAGAAGCCCTTCCGGGTATATGGCAACACCTACTACGTCGGCACGCACGCCCTGAGCTCGATCCTGATCACCTCCGGCACCGGGCACGTGCTGATCGATGGCGCCGTGGCGGAGGCGGTGCCGCAGCTCATCGCTAACATCCGGGCGCTGGGCTTCAGGGTCGAGGACATCCGGCTCATTCTCAATTCGCACGATCATTTCGATCACGCGGGCGGGCTCGCCGCGCTGCAACGCCTCAGTTCCGCGCAGGTCGCCGCGAGCGCCCCGAGCGCTCGCGTACTGCTGCAGGGACACTCGGATCCCGATGACCCGCAGTATGGGAGTCTGCCGCGCGGCCCGGAGCCGCTCGCGCACGTCCGGGTGATCCGGGACGGGGAGACGTTATCGGTTGGACCGCTGCGGCTGACCGCGCACCTCACCCCGGGACACACGCCCGGCGGCACCAGCTGGAGCTGGACGTCCTGCGAGGCGACGCGCTGTCTTCACATGGTCTATGCCGACAGCCTGAGTGCGGTGTCGGCCCCGGGGTTCAAGTTCTCCGCCAGCGCAAGCTACCCCGCCGTGATGCGGGACTTCCAGACAAGCTTCGACACCCTCAGCGCGCTCCCCTGCGACATTCTTCTGACCCCGCACCCGGAAGTCTCGGATACCTTCGCGCGCCTCGAGCGGCGCGAGAGCGGCTCGGCCCCGGATGCCTTCATTGAGGCGGGCGCGTGTCGGACGTATGCGCTGCACGCGCGCGCTGATCTGCACAAGCGCGTCGCCGAGGAACAGTCGGCGCGCTGAGGCTGTCGCCCATGCAAGGAGGAACGGCTTGATGGCTTCTGCAAGGCACCACGAGCAGAATGCACATCCACTCTAGGGGAACTGCCTAATGACTTGCTTATCGAGACCTTTGCGCAATGCCTTGCTGCTGGGCGCAGCGCTCGCCTGCCTGGGTGCCCTGCGGTACGCCGAAGCGTGCACGCGGATCCTGTGGAACAACAACAAGCTTGCCGTGGTGGTGTCTCGCACCATGGACTGGCCCGAGTCCACAGAACCTGTCCTCACGATATTCCCGCGCGGCGTCAAGCACGACGGAGGCCGGCTCGGGGGTGCGGTGGTGGTGCCGGTCAATCCGGCCGTCTGGACGTCCAGGTACGGCAGCGTGGTGACCACCGTCTACGGCATCGGCACCGCAGACGGACTGAACGAGCGCGGCCTCGCCGCGCACCTGCTGTTCCTGACTGCCACTGACTTTGGTCCCAGGGACAGCGCCCGGCCGGGCCTGCAGGCCGGCCTTTGGGCCCAGTACGCGCTCGACAACGCAGCTACCGTGACTGAGGCGCTCGCGGTACTGCAGAAGGTCCAGCTCGTGATGGTCGAGGCGCACGGCCGCCAGGCCACGGTGCACCTGGCGCTGGAGGATGCCAGCGGTGACTCGGCGATCATCGAGATCATCCACGGCACGAGCGTGATCCATCACGGCAGGCAGTACCGCGTGATGACGAACGATCCGGTCTACGAGCAGCAGCTGGCACTGCTCGCCAAGCAGGACTACCGCAACCCCAGCAGCACGCTCACGATCCCCGGCAACGTCAACCCCGTGGATCGCTTCCAGCGCGCCAGCTATTACGTCGCGCTGCTGCCTGAGCCGGGGAACGAGCGCGAAGCGGTCGCCGGCGTGCTCGCGATCGCGCGCAACGTCTCGGTGCCCTTCGGCGCCCCCTATAAGGACTTCGGCATCTACAACACCGAGTACCGCACGGTCTGTAACCTGACCAACAAGACCTATTACTTCGAGCTCACCACCAGCCCGAACGTGGTGTGGGTGGATCTGGCGCGCGAGAACCTGACCGCCGGGGCCCCGGTGATGCAGCTCAACCCGGACAACGTCGCGCTCTCGGGCAACGTCACGGCGGATTTTCACGCCGCCAGCAAGGCGCCGTTCTGACTGCAGTGCGCGGCCGGTGCCTGCACAGACTCTGGGGACATGCGGCCGCCGTGGTGCTGGCAGCGGGTGCATCTGCAGCGCTCGCTCAATCCCGCCCCACCGTCATCGAGCTCTTCACGTCTGAGGGTTGCAGCTCATGCCCCCCGGCGGATGCCTATCTCGGCAGGCTCAGCACCCGCAAGGATGTGGTGGCGCTCGCTTTTCACGTCGACTACTGGAACTCAGCCGCATGGGCTGACCGCTTTTCCCTGCCCGTATCGAGCGCGCGCCAGGACCGCTACGTGCGCAACCTCGGGAAGTCCGCCGAGTACACCCCGCAGTTCATCATCGACGGGCGCACGGAACTGCTCGGCACGCACGCCGAGCTCAGCGAGCAGGCGCTGGCGGATCCCAAGCCCGGCGTGCCGATCGTACTAGCCGAGCACGACGGCGTTCTGCGCATCGAGGTGGACGCCGCCCCCGGGCACAGCGGCGGGTGCGACGTCGCCCTGGTGAGTTACCTGGCGCACGCGAGCTCGATGGTCGCGGGCGGGGAGAACGGCGGCCGCAGGCTTGAGGATTTCAACGTCGTGCGCTCCCTGCGCGTGTTGGGAAGCTGGCGCGGCGCGGCCGAGCACCTCGACGTGCCCGTGGGTTCAGTGCCCGCTGACGCGACGGCAGTGGCGGTACTCCTGCAGGCCGCCGGGCAGGGCCCCATTCTCGGTGCCGCCAGTCACGTGCTGCAGCGGGGCGCACCGTGAAGCGCGGTGCCGCGCGCGCCCGCCTGGACCTAGGGCGGCAACTACCTGCGATTCAGGCCCCGTCTTACACCCCGCTCGAGGCGCGAGCGCTGACAATCGCGCTCATGCCAAGCCTGCCACGCGCCATCGTGCCCCTCATCCTCATCCTCACCCTGGCAAGCTGCGGTGGCAGCAGCAGTGACGGGGGACCCACCCCGGCGCCGCCCGCCACGCCGCAGCGCGGCCAGCTCATCGACAATCCGCCGCAGAAGGTCGCGACGTACTCCCCGGCGCAGCTGCTGGCGCTGTTGGGGGGCACCGATCTTGGCAAGACGTTCCTGCAGCTGTCGTACACCCCCGAGTGCACCGTCACCGTCTACCACCTGACCTACGATACCGTCGACCCGCAGGGTACCGTCACGCCCGCCTCGGGCGCGCTGATGGTTCCGAGTGGCGGTGGCGCCGGCTGCACCGGCTCGCTGCCGCTCGTGGTTTACGCCCACGGCACGACCACCGACCGCACTTTCGACATCAGTCAGCTCGACGCTGCGAACAACGCCGAGGGGCTGCTGCTCGCGGCCGTGTTCGCCGCCGAGGGCTACATCGTCGTGGCCCCGAACTACCTCGGCTACGACACCTCGACCCTGGGCTACCACCCCTACCTGATCGCCGATCAGCAGTCGAAGGACATGATCGACTCCCTGACCGCCGCGCGCACGGCGCTGCCGACCGCAGACGCCCCGGGCAGCACCTATGGGGCGCGGCTGTTCGTGACCGGCTACTCCGAAGGGGGTTATGTCGCGATGGCGACGCAGCGCGCCATGCAAAGCAGCGGCATCAGCGTCACCGCAGCCGCGCCCATGTCTGGCCCGTATGCGCTCGCAGCCTTCGGCGATGCGATTTTCGAGGGCGAAGTCAGCGACGGTGCGCCCGAGAATCTTAACCTCGTCGTCACGGCCTATCAGAAGGCCTACGGCGACCTGTACTCCGAGCCGGCCGATCTCTTCGCGGCCGCCTACGCAACCACCGCCCCGGGACTCCTGCCGAGTTCGACGCCCGTGAGTGAGCTTGTGAGTGAGGGGAAATTTCCCCCGGCGCTCTTCAGCAGCACTGCGCCCGCACCCGCATACGCCATCTACACGCCCGCCACCACGCCCGCGACGCTGGCGAGCGTGTTCGCGGCCGGCTTTGGCAGCGCTTACCTGATCAACAACAGCTACCGCGGCGCCTATCTCGCCGATGCGCTCGCCGCCCCCGACGGCGGCTTTCCCGCGGTGACGAACGGTCTGCCGGCGGCGAGCCCGACCCACGCGCTGCGCGTGCACCTGAAGGCCAACGACTTGAGAGACTGGACGCCCACGGCGCCGACCCTGCTGTGCGGGGGCGACTCGGATCCGACGGTGTTCTTTTTCAACACGACCCTGATGCAGGGCTACTGGTCAGCCCACCCCCCGGTGACGGCTCCGCTCGTCCTGGATGTCGATTCGGTGCCCGCTGCGGATGACCCGTACGCGAGCCTGAAGAGCGCCTTCGCCGTGGCGAAGGCCGCCGTGGAAGCTACGGGCGGGGAGTCAGCGGTGCTTGCGGATTACCACGCGACGCTCGTGCCGCCGTTCTGCCTGAGCGCCGTGAAGTCCTTCTTCGACACGGCCGGCTAGCGACAGCCTGCCGCGCGCGCAGGGCGCTGCTAGCTCGTGCCGGTGGCGCGCGCGGCGCGCACCGGCAGCCGCCAGTTCGGGCGCACGAAGTGACAGGTATAGCCGTCCGGGATGCGCTCAAGATAATCCTGATGTTCCGGCTCGGCCTCCCAGAAATCCCCGGCCGGCGCAAGCTCAGTCACCACCTTCCCCGGCCACAATCCCGAGGCCTCGACGTCCGCGATCGTGTCCTCGGCCACGCGCTTCTGCTCCGGGCTCGTGTAGAAGATCGCCGAGCGGTAGCTCAGGCCCCGGTCATTCCCCTGCCGGTTGAGGGTGGTGGGGTCGTGGATCTGGAAGAAGAACTCGAGCAGCCGGCGGTAGCTGATGACCTTCGGGTCGAAGATGATCTCGATGGCTTCCGCATGCGTGCCGTGATTTCTGTAGGTCGCGTTCGGGACGTCTCCGCCCGAGTAGCCGACCCGGGTCGAGATCACCCCCTCGTAGCGGCGCAGCAGGTCCTGCATGCCCCAAAAGCAGCCACCGGCGAGGATCGCGCGTTCAGTCGCAGCCATAGGTTCACTCCTTCCCTTTAGGGCAGCGGGTCAGCGTCGCGCGGGGCGCGACTTTTGTTCCTCGAGCGTATCGCGCGCTTCCGGGTAGGCCTCGAGCCGCTCGATCGGGATCGGTACCCCGCTGGACTCGGAGACGCCGTAGGTCCCGGCGGCGATTTTCTGCAGCGCGCGCTCGATGTCCGCCAGCCGCGTGTCGGCGAACGCGGCGAGGTTACCCTCGAGCTCGAGCGTTGCCAGTCGCTGGGCGTCGTCTTCGGCCTCGTGGGCCTGCACCTGCACTTCGGCGTTGGCGCCGGCTTCCTCGCGCGTCTCGCCCTGACGTGCGCTCAGGATCTGCGTGCGCAGCGCCTTGAGCTTGTTCTTCTGCTTCTCGAGAAAGGCCTCATCCAGGCGCGCCTGCTTCACTTCGGGATCCTTCGGGCAAAGGGGAAGTGGATGTTACACCCGGCAGTGGCGGTAGCCGAGCCGCCGCGCGCGAGGCGTCACGCGACGGTCATCCGCAGTGGGCATCGGGGCAGGTAAGCTGCGGATCCGCCTCGGATATACTGGGCGCAAGGCGCGCAGGCCCAGGGAGGGTGCGTCGTTGTCAGCTGTCCGGATCATGGCGTCGCATGCGTATAAGTCGGCTGTCGTTCGCCCAAGCCTAAGCTTTGTGCCAGACGCAAGGCGTGGGATCGCGGCGGACGCAAGGGACAGGAGGGCCGGCACGGGGTTTATGCTGACTCGGGGGCGGTACGGTTCACAGGGTCTGGCACCCAGGGTGCTGCGGTGAGTACGCGCCGCCCATCCGCCGGGGTGCTCGCCTACCTGACCATTTACCTGGGCGTGCCGTTCCTCGGGCTGCTGTGCCTCGCCTGGTCACTCATCGCGCTGCCGGCGCGGCTGCTGCTGCCGCGCGAGCGCGGCATCGCCTTTGGCCGCGCGGGCATCAGCTGCGGCTTCCGGCTCTACGTGAACCTGCTGCGCTTCTTCGGCGCCTACCACTTCGATACGAGCGCGCTCGAGGCCCTCTCCCAGGAACGCGGCGTCGTGGTGGCTCCCAACCACCCGGGACTGATCGATGCGGTGGTACTCCTGGCGCATCACCCGAACATGGTCTGCATCATGAAGACCGCGCTCATGCACAACATCTTCCTCGGGGCGGGTGCGCGGCTGGCGGGATTCATCTGCAACACCCCGCCGCGCCGCATGATCCAGGAGGCGGTCGGGGCCGTGCGGGACGGCGCCGCGCTGCTGCTGTTTCCCGAGGGCACCCGCTCGCGCAGTGATCCGGTGAATGACTTCCAGCTCACGGTCGGGGCCATCGCCAAGCACGCGCGCGCCCCGGTGCTCACCGTCCTGATCGACTGCGACTCGGCGTACCTGGGCAAAGGCTGGCCGCTGTTCCGCGTACCGGCACTGCCCATTACCTACCGGGTGCGCCTCGGACGGCGCTTCGCGCCGCCGACCGACGTGCGCGAATTTACCACCGAGCTCCAGGAGTACTTTCGTGCCGAGCTGCGCGACTCGCCCCTGAGCGGCTGGCTCCCGCGCGCCGGCGCCGCCGCGGCGGGCTCCCCCGGGCGCGCGGCTCCCGCACGCGCACCGCGGGAGTCGGCGGTCGATACGACGCAGGCCTCCGGCGCGGGCTACCCGCGGGGGTAGGTGCATCGCGCAGGCCCCGGTGGCGGCATTGGGCCGCGATGCAGGTCTCAGATATTCAGTGACTTAGCGGGCAACGGCGGTGAATTCCGCCGTACCGGCCACCCTTTGCGTGCGGCATGCACGGGGGAGCGGGACTGCGGCGTGACCCCGCTCACGGCTGAAGGCCCGTTGCGCACCGCAGAATGCCCCTCAGGATTACAGCGAATTCTGCGGGGTACGGCCCGCAAGTCATGAGCATGACCCAACTGATCATCGCCAGCGCCCTGGGCTTCATCGCCGCCCAGGGCAGCCTCTACGGCATGAAGAGCGTCGCCGGCTGGCTGCAGCGCGACGGGGTGCGCGCCCGGATCGGCGAGCTGATTCCGTCTTCCGCGCACGGCTTCATCGGCGGCTTCATCCGCTACGCCGCACCGGTCGGGGCGAGCGTGGCCGTGGTGATCCTGGGCGCGTGGGCGGTCGGGGACTACCTGTCGGCGCGCGCCGCGCGCAGCGCACTCTCCGCAGGCGCTCTGGACGCCGTCGCCGCCGCCGCGGTGGCCGATGGTACGAGCACCGGGGAGGACGCAGGCGCCGCTGCGCCCGCGCCCGCCCCCGAGGCGAGCGCTGCGAGCGCACCGAGCACGGTCGATCCCTACGCGGATGAGGACTACAAGGTCCACCACAAGAAGCGGCGCGCCGGGGCCACCACGAATCTTGAGGAAACCCTGCTGCAGCGCTCCGAGAACAAGGCACGCACCGAACTGCTGAAAGAAATCCAGCAGCACGTGGCGCGCTCGCAGTACGACTGCGAGGCCGCCGCTCGCGCCGAGCATTATCTGAAGGCCGGCCTCGACGTGTGGGGCTTCGCCTCCTGGCAGGCCAAGTACTTCCCGACCGACAGCTATCCGGGCGCCACGCTGCCGCAGTGCCGGGACATCCAGAGCGTCATCGATCCCTCCGCGCTCAACCTGCAGTCGACCCTCGCCCAGCAGAAGCATCCCTGAGGCGCAGCGCTGCCGGCGCTGCGGGGCGCACCGCTACGGCCCGATGTAGTACTGCCGCAGGCCCCCCGCGCCTTCGCGCTGCGCGACGCGCAGCGCCTCGGGCCCGAAGCTGCTCACCACGCCGCGCCTGACCGCCTCGAGGAACGGGATCCAGGTGCCCGAGGGCAGCAGCACCTCGTGAGCATAGAGCGCCAGCGCATGCGTGGCGAAGCCCTCGCCCTCGCGCTCGGGTTGCGCGGCAGGGTCGCCGTTCACCTGGGGCACGTCCTGGCTGTTGATGGCCACGAGCGTGCGCACGGCCCGGCCGGGCTGCGTCTCACGGTGCACGATGACCGGCCCCCCGAGCATCGTCGCCTCCAGCGGGATCAGGTGCCGCAAGAGCGGATAGTGCAGCCGCCCCGTCGTCGTGCCGAAGTCGCCGAAGAATCCCTCGCGCACCAGCAGGTGACGCCCCGGCACCGCCGGCGCGTCACTCGCCGCGCCTTCGCGAACCGCGGCAGAGGCGGCGAAGCCTGCCGCCAGCAGCGTTTCTACGGCCGTAGGCGGCGGCCCGAGGTCGATGGGCAGCACGCTCACGGGCAGCGGCTCAGGCAGGGCGACGAAGACGAGCGCGGTGTCGCGCTGGCTGATCCGGGCCGAGATCGCCGCCCCGGCCAGGGGGCACAGGAACTCGCCGTTGCGTTCCGGGACGGTGAGGGCGCAACGCAGGTGCTGCAACGCCTCGAAGCGATAGCGCCGGTCGAGGCCCGCACTGCCGGAAGGCGCCGCAGCGCCCAGGGCAACGTCCTCGAACAGCGCCGCCGCGGTGGCCGTGACGAGCCAGCGGCCCTCGAGGACGCCGATCACGGACCCGGAGCCGAGTACGCGGTACTCGTGACGGGCCTCATCGAGCGCCAGGTAGCGCACGACCGCCGGCAGATCCCCGGCGAGGGTGTTGGGGAGCGCGCGCCAGCCCTGGCCGCGCACGATGCCTGAGAGACTCATGGTGCTAGCGTTCGATGATCAGGAGCGTCGAAGTGGCCGAGGCGTAGAGCTTACCGGCTGCATCGGTGAGCGTGGCTTCGGCGAATGCGACGCGCCGCCCGAGGGAGATCACCCGCCCCACGGCACGTACCGGGCCGGTCGAGGTGGTCATCGCCTTGTGGAAGGCGACCTTCAGTTCGAGCGTCGTGTAGCTCTGCGCTGCGGTGAGGCTTGCGTGCACGGCGCAGCCGCACGCGGAGTCGAGCAGCGTCGCCGCGTAGCCCCCGTGCACCATGCCGATGGGGTTGTAGGCATGCAGGCCGGGCGTGCCTTCGAACACCGCGCGGCCCGCCTCAACGTCCACCAGCGCGAAGTCCAGCGCTACCGCGATCCCGGGGCGGCGCCCGGCCGCGATCATCTGGCGCAGTTGCTCAAGACCTGACAGCGCTGCGGCGGTGCCTTGGGGTTCCATTCCGACCGCTCTCAGTGCGAGGGCAGGAGTTTCTCGGCCGCGAGAAACAGCGCCGGGTCCACGGCGGCGCCCGAGGCCGCGGCGTTCTCATCGACCTGTTCCGGGCGCGAGGCGCCCACGATGGCGGCCGCCACGTTCTTCTGGCGCAGCACCCAGGCGAGGGCGAACTGCGGGAGGCTCAAGTGCGCCTCAGCCGCCAGGCGCTGTACCGCCTGCACCGCCTCGAGAGTCGCCGGCGTGAACCAGGCCGGATTGAGGAACGCTCCCATCGCCCGATCCGCGGCGCGGCTGTCCGCCGGCAGCGGTGCGCCAGGCAGGTACTTGCCGCTCAGCACCCCCTGGGCGAGGGGCGACCAGACGACCTGGGAGATGCCCGAGCTTTCGCACAGTGCCAGTAAGCCTGCTTCGGGCTCGCGGTGCAGGAGTGAGTACTGCGGCTGGCTCGAGACGAAGCGCGCCACCTCAGGCAGCGCAAGCGCCGCCTTGATCTTCTCGAGCGGCCACTCGGAAAAGCCGAGGTAGCGCACCTTGCCCGCGCGTACCGCCGCGGTGAGTGCGGTCATGGTCTCCTCCAGCGGAGTGTCGAAGTCGTAGCGATGGCACTGGTAGAGATCGACGTAGTCCACGCGCAGCCGCCGCAGCGAGGCCTCCAGCTGCTTGGCGATCTGTGTGCGCGAGAGTCCGCGGTCCTCCTGGCTCATGGGAAAGAAGAGCTTGGTCGCGAGCACGTAGCGCTCGCGCGGGATGCCGGCGAGCGCCTCCCCGAGCACGCTCTCGGCGGCGCCCTGGCCGTAGACGTTGGCGGTGTCGAGGAAGTTGATGCCGCGCTCGAGCGCCCGGTGGACGCACGCGATCGCCGCGGCGCGGCGCTTGGGGTCGGAGAAGGTCAGCCACGAGCCCAGGCCGATCTCCGAGACCTGAAGATCACTGTTCCCCAGCCTGCGGTATTTCATGCGCACCTGCCTCCGGCAGCATCCAGCGTGCCGCGCCATCCTAGCCGAATCCGCGCGCCCCGGAACCCCGGGCGGACATGACTGCCGTGCCGCGGCTTCAGACCGCGATGCGGTACTGGTGCATCCAGGAAGTGAGCATGATCGTGCCGAACAGCCCGTGCTCGACGGCAACGCTGCCGCGCCGCTGCGTCAGGCGTCGTACCTCGCTCGGCGCCAGCACCGCGCGGATTTCCTCGCGGCATTCGTCCATCCAGGCGTTGATCACCGCGGGCGTGAGCCAGCGCGCCATCGGGATCGTGAATCCCTGCTTGCGGTCGATGTCGAGGGTCGGCGGCAGGAGCCGCCGCGCGAGCGTTTTCAAGAGGATCTTGCGCTCCCGGGGCGTCGCCCGCAGGGAGTTCGGGACCTTGCCGAAGGCGAATTCGATCACGCGCTGATCCAGAAACGGTGCCCGCACTTCGAGCGAGCACAGCATGCTCGCGCGATCGACCTTCACGAGAATGTCCTCCGGCAGGTAGGACCTGAAGTCGGCCGCCATCGCGGCTCCGGGCAGCCCGCGCGCGGCCTCAACCTGGGCGCGTCGCCAGGACTTGGGCGTCGCCTCGGGCCGCGGACCTGAGAGCAGCGGGCTCACCTTGCGAAAGTCCGCATGGTCGGTCCACAGCGCGACCTGCGCGATGCCGTCGGCCGCCGAGCCCTCGAGCGCCATGAGGGAGTTGCGGCCGCGGGTGCCGGCCGGCAGCGCGAGGCGCGCAAGATTCGCCAGCAGTGCGCGCGCCGCGCCGGGCAGATAGCGCCGCAGATGCGCACGCCGCAGCAATGACTGGTAGGCGAGGTAGCCGCCGAAGAGCTCATCCCCACCATCGCCCCCGAGCACCACCTTGCAGTGACGGCTCACGGTCCTGGCGAGCAGGTAGGTCGGGATCATGGAGGAATCGGCGACCGGCTCGTCGTACTGCCGCGCCAACACCTGCAGCAGGTCGACGCTCGAGTGATCAAGCGGCAGCTCCACGTGCTCGGTGCCCAGATAGTCAGCGACCGCGCGCGCGAAGCGCGCCTCGTTCAGCTGCGGATCATCGGGCAGCGTCACGGTGAAGGTACGCACCTTGTGGCGCGAAGTGCGCGCCGCGATCGCAGTCACGAGGCTCGAGTCAACGCCACCGCTCAAGAGCACCGCCAGTGGCACGTCGGCGATCAGCTGCTCACCGACGGCCGCCCCGAGCAGCTGCTCGAGCTCATCGGTGAGCGTCTCACGCTCGGCAGTGCCCGACTCGGGCACGGCGGCGGGCAGGTCCCAGTAGCGCCAGATCCGCGGTGTGCCACCGCCGAGTGACCAGCTGAGGCAGTGCGCGGCGCGCAGCTTGTGCACGCCCTCGAGGATGCAGTGCTCGCCGGGCACGTAGCCGAAGCTCAGGTACTGGGCGAGCGCGGTGCGCGACAGGCGGCGGGGGAACTGCGGGTCGAACAGCAGCGCCTTGAGTTCGGACGCAAACACCAGGCCGCCGCGATGCAGCGCCCAGAAAAGCGGCTTTTCGCCGGCGCGGTCGCGTGCCATGAACAGCGTCCGGCGCGCCTGATCGAAGATGGCGAACGCGAACATGCCGCGCAGTCGCGTGACGCAGTCCTCGCCCCAGGCGTCGTAGGCGGCGAGCAGCACTTCGGTGTCGCTGCGGCCGACGAAGTGCACGCCGCGCGCGCTCAGCTCGGCACGCAGCTGCTCGTGGTTGTAGATCTCGCCGTTGAAGACCACGACGCTGTTGCCCGAGGCGCCGCACATCGGCTGCGCGCCGGTCTCTGACAGGTCGATGATAGCGAGCCGCCGGTGACCTAAAGCCACCGTGGCATCCTGCGACACCCACAGCCCGCAGCCATCAGGACCGCGATGCGCGATCTGATCGCGCATCGCGCCGAGCAGCTGCGGCGCCAGTCCCCCGGGGGTGCCGGCGTAGCCGACTATCCCGCACACGGGCGGCGTGCCTCAGGATTTGTGAGTAAGACGCCCGCCCGGCGGCGCGCGGCAGCTGGCACAGGGCGGATCCTGGTGGAGTGACAGTCTGTTGTGAGGAGTTCGTGCAACAAAAGTCCTGCGCTCCGGGCTGCGTTGCGGCAGTCGCGCGAACACGAACGACGGGCCCGGAAGTGCGCGCAGTATAGACCTGCACCGCAGCGGCGTCCGGGGAAACCGGCAGTTGCGCGAGCTTCTGCACAGTTTTTGCGCATTCGTACCCATTTGGAGCGGGCCAGTGTTTGACAAGATGCCGCCGGCGCGGCGCGCCGCGGATGCGTGCTCGCCGTTGCCACTGGGGCACGGCTGCTCACGCCGGTTACTGCAGCGCGGGAATGTTGCGGGTGTTGGTTTTGCCAACATGCGCGGACGCCTCGAGCGGGTCCAACCACTAACTGTCACGGCAGCGCGTATAATCCGGGTGGCTTTTTCAATGAACGAGCGCTGAACGAAAGGTCCAGCAGCACCGGGCGTACGCCCCTGTAGCTGCATTCCTACAGACGGTCAGCTGCGTCCCCGACCGATGCGCGATCTTGGCCGTGGGATGCTGCCCGGATACCAAATAGCTCTTAAACGGAGCCAAGGAGACTCAAGTGAAGGCACGCATGGCGGGACGATTCTTAGGTGTGGCACTGGCGCTGTGCGCGGTGGCGACGTGGGCGGGCTCGTATCCCGACACGATTACGCTGTTCAAGAACGCGGGCGAGAGCGCCTCATTCTTCAAGAACTCCTACGGCTACGCGGTGTTTCCGACCATCGGCAAGGGCGGACTCGTGGTTGGCGGTGCCCACGGCACCGGGCGCGTCTACCAGCACGGCCACTACGTCGGCGACACCACCGTGAATCAGCTGAGCGTCGGCTTCCAGGCTGGCGGCCAGGCGTACAGCCAGATCATCTTCTTCCAGAACAAGGACTCCTTCGACGCCTTCACGAAGGGTGACTTCGAGTTCGGCGCTGACGTCAACGCGGTCGCGATTACGGCCGCAGCCGGCGGCAGTGTCGGCACCCAGGGTACGAGCGGCAGCGCGAGCGGCGGCATGAAGGACGCGAAGACTGCCGGCTCCTATTACAAGGGCCTGGCCGTCTTCACCATCGTGAAGGGCGGCGCCATGTACCAGGCCGTGGTGGCTGGGCAGAAGTTCAGCTACAAGCCGAAAGCGGCTTCCTAAGCGAACGCCACACGGGCGCCCCCGGGGCACCTCCGTACGGTGGTGCCCCGGGGGCGCGTTTCGTTTCCTGCTCGGGGGTTACCTCGCGTGCGAAGTGGCTCGCTGTAATACCGGCTCATGATCCTTCGCTGCCTCCTTCGCCTGGCCGGCTGCGCCATGGCGCTGGCCTCGCTGGCTGCGCACGCTGATCCTGCGCCCTTTGATCTGCCCGGCCCGACCCTGCAGCTGAAAGTCACGCGCGCTGGCGTAACGCTGCCGGCCGCGCGCGTGCCGAATCTCGCCGCCGGGGACCAACTGTGGCTCAAGGCCGACCTGCCGAAGGAGCAGTCCGAGCATTACCTGATGGTGGCCGCCTTCCTGCGCGGTGCCACCAATCCGCCGCCCGCCGAGTGGTTCGTGCGCTGTAATACCTGGGCACCCAAGTGCGCCCAGGACGGCCTGACGCTCACCGTACCCAAGGACGCGCAGCAGCTCCTGGTGTTCCTCGCGCCCGAGACCGGCGGGGATTTCAAGACTCTCCTGGATGCGGTGCGTGGGCGGCCCGGGGCGTTCGTGCGCACCTCGCAGGATCTCAATCAGGCAACGCTCGACCGCTCACGGCTCGAGAGCTACCTTGCCGCGATCCGCACGCTTGCCGATACCGACCCCGGGCGCCTGAAGGAGGCTGCGCCGCTGCTCGCGCGCAGCCTTGCGATCAAGGTGGATGAGAAGTGCCTGGACAAGATGGCGACCGTGCAGGCTTCCTGCCTCACGCAGGGGCGCGAGACGCTCATCCTCAACGACGGCCACAGCACCTCCCTCGCCCAGGCACTGACTTCCGGACCTGCGAGCGATCTGGCGATGGATGCCAGCAACACCGCGCAGCTGAAATACGGTTACTACGGCCCCTACATCGGCTCGCTCTTTGATATCGCGCGGCTCTTCGACTCGTTCCACACCGCGCACTACCAGTACATTCCGGCGCTCGCCGCCGCGCGCGAGGACCGTCTGGCCCTGGTGCTGAATGCAGCCCCGTCCTTCCACGACCCGAAGTCGGTGCTGGTGATGGCGCTACCGGCCGTCGATCGCGCGCAGCTGCCGCCACTGCACGTGGTCGAACCGCGCGAGGCGCTGTGCGCGCGCCAGAGCCCGCTGGTGCTGCAGGTGGACGGCGCGCCGCTCGTGTTTTCCACCGGCTTTGCGCACCAGATGGTCCTGCGGGTGCCTCTCAGGGACGGCCGGACCCTCGCACTGCCGGCGAGCGCGGATGCCGAGCGCGGTGGCTTTGTGGTGGACGCTGCCGCCCTGAAGAACGCCGACCTCGGTGCCGGGCGCGCCACGCTCGCCGGCTTCTGGGGATTCGACGCCTACGAGGGACCGGGCGTTGACATCGCCGACGCGCAGGGCGTGACGTGGAGCCTGGCGCCGGGGGATGAGGCAGCACTCATCGTCGGCCGCCAGGACAGCGTGCACCTGCGCGCCCCGAGCACGCGCTGCGTCGCCGACGTCACACTCAAGGATGGCGGCGGACACGAGAGCCGGCTCGAGTGGCGTGCCTCAGGGCCCGCTGAGCTGGAAGTCAAACTGCCGCTGCAGGAGGTGCCCCCGGGGGAGCTGACGCTGCTCGTACATCAGTATGGGGCGGCGCCGCAGAGCGTGGCGCTGCACGCCTATGCGGAGGCGAGTCACCTGGAGAGCTTCAGCATCCACGCCGGTGACAGCCAGGGGGTGCTGCGCGGCACGCGCCTGGATGAGGTCGAGAGCCTCACGGTGCGCGATGTCGAGTTCACCCCGGCCGAGCTCAGTACCAGCGACGGGCACGACGAGCTGACGATGGTGGCCGCGGCGGCCCATCCGGCCACTCAGCTGAAGTCCGCCGATGCCGGTCGCGGGCGTGTGGCGCTCAAGGACGGCCGCGGGCTCGACGTGCGCGTCAGTATCGCGCCACCGCGCCCGAGCGCGACGCTCATCGATGTGAACGCTGCGAACGGCAGCGCTCGCTCCGGCCTCGATATCCAGCTCACCGCAAGCAACGAGGTGGCGCAGGATGCGCGCATCACGTTCTCGCTGCGCGCCCAGGCACCCTCGAGCTTCAGCCACCAGGAGAAGGTCGAGGTGGCTACCGAGGACGGCACTGCCGCGGTCCTCGATGCGGGGGCAGGCAGTCTCACCTTCCAGAATACGAAGGTCGTGGTGGTGACTTTCGAGCCGCTGCGGGCGCTCGGGCCTGCCGCATTCGGGCCGCTGCGTTACCGCCTCATCAGCCCCGATGCGAGCGGCGACTGGCATCCCCTCGCGACGCTCGTGCGCCTGCCGCTGCTGACGAGCGTCGAGTGCCCCGAAAATCCCGATGCCCCCTGCACGCTCAGCGGCGCCAATCTCTTCCTCTTGGACGCGGTCGGCGCCGATGCCCAGTTCAGCCGGGCGGTGCGCGTGCCGGATGGATTTCCGGGCCAGGCGCTCGAGGTCCCGCGCCCGGCCGCGAGCCAGCTGTACCTGAAGCTGCGGGACGATCCTCAGGCTGCGGGCGCAGCGGTGCTCGAAGCGCACCCCGCGCTCAAGGCCGAGGGAGTGAGCGCGCCGAACGGAGGCTGAAAAAGCCCGCAATGGGCGGTGGGTTCAGAATCCCCAGGTCGCCCAGTAGGGCGACTCGGGCTCGTCGGCGGCGGTGTAAGGGCCAGGGCGCCGGGAGCACTCCCCCGGCAGCTCGCCGCGGTTGCCGGCGGTGAAGAGGATCATCTCGGCCTCCTCGTCCAGCGCGCCCAGGAGCGGCGCCGCCGTGGAGGGAGCCCGGGTGCCGCCTCGTCCTGAGGCGGCACTGAGCGGAGTCGAACGCGCGATCGGCATGACTTCAGTCCATTGCATTCATGGTGGGTCGCTCCCACGGCTCGCATCATCAGCGGCGCCCCAGGGGCGGACAAGTCAGAAACATGCCCGAGACTGCGTAGGACAACATAACCCGGGTCGCTCGCCCGGCCTCTCTTACGCTAAGGTGCGGCTCGAGGTTCCATGCAGGAGATGCCGGTGCACTCAGGCCCAAAAGCCGCGCGCGCGCAGGCATCGCCTGAGCGCTGGTATGTCCTCGCCGTGCTCACCGGAGCCTACGCCCTCAATATCGCGGACCGCTTCAGCATCTCGACGCTGATCGAGCCCATTCGCCAGGAGCTGAAGCTCAGCGATGGGGGCGTCGCCGCCCTGACCGGCGTGGCGCTCGGCTTCTTCTACGTCACCATCGGCATTCCGATCGCCGCGCTCGCCGATCGGGCCAACCGCCGCAACATTCTCGCCTGGGCGCTCGCGATCTGGTCGGCCATGACCGTGGCCTGCGGTCTGGCGCGCAATGCGCTGCAGCTCGTGCTGGCGCGCTTCGGTGTCGGGGTCGGGGAGGCCGGGGGCACGCCGCCCTCGACTTCGATGCTGGCGGATCGGTTCCCGCCCGCACAGCGCCCGATGGCACTGACCGTCTACGCACTCGGCGCCTGTCTTGGGGCGTGGCTCGGCACCTCGGTAGCGGGGGCGGCGGCCGAGCGCGGCGGCTGGCGCGCCGCATTCCTGGTGCTCGGGGCGCCCGGGCTCGTGCTGGCACTGATCGTGTGGCTCACCGTGCGCGAGCCTGAGCGCGGCGCCCTGGATACCCGAGCGCGTGCCGGGCGCTCGGGTTTTGCCGACACGCTGCGCTTTATCCGCACTCAGCGCTCGGCGCTGCACTTGTTGATCGGCGCGGCCGTGGCGACGCTTTGGAGCTGGGGCCTCATGTGGTGGACGCCGGCGTTTCTGGAGCGCAGTCACCACTTGAGCGTCGGGCAGGCCGGGGCGCTGCTCGGGCCGATGCACCTCATTGCAGGCACGGCGAGCACGCTCGTCGCCTTCTGGCTGGTCGGGCGCCCCGCCGCGGCCGATCCGCGTTACGTCGTGCGTCTCCTCGCTGCGGTGGTCGCGCTGTGCACCGTGCCCTCGCTCCTCGCCTATGCCGTGGGCACGAGGAGCGCGGCCACCGTGGCGCTGTGGCTGTTCGTGCCCGGGGTGTACTTCTACATCGGTCCGATCCTCGGGCTGCTGCAGAACGTGGTGCCGGCGAACATGCGCGCCACCGCCTGCGCGCTGCTCCTGTTCCTCGCCAACGTCGGCAATCTTCTGATCGCGCCGCAGCTGATCGGCTGGCTGAGCGATGCCTTCAGGAACTCCTACGGCGCAGGAGCGCAGTCGCTGCGCTGGGCGCTGCTGCTGCTCGCGCCCACCGGGTTCTGGGCCGCCTGGCACCTGTGGACCGCCGGCCGCACCATCCGCGCAGACGTGGCACGCGCCAGCTGAAGGCACTTGCGGTGTAGCGAGACTCCTTCACGCCCAAGAGCGCTCCGCAGCCGCGCCGTCTTTCCTAAAATCACGCCATGGCTTCCCTCACCGTGCTGTCCGCGCCGGCAGCCTCTTCGCGGCCCGCACTGCGCCCGGCGGCGGCTGCGCTTTCCGAGGGCGCGGGCGCGCCGGGCGATGCGGGCGAGGGGGCAGCGGGTGCCTGGACGGTGATCGTTACGGCCGGCGGGACCTGCTGGCTCGCGCTCGCGTGCCTCGCGGGACTGCCCGGGCCGCTCGCGCCGGCGTCGTACGCGGATTTCGGCGCCGCGCAGCTGCTTGAGTTCGTCACCGCCGCGGCCGGCTACCGCGCGACGCTCAATCTTGCGTGGCCGCCGAGCTTCCGGTCGCGGGCGCGCGTCCTCGTGATGGCAGTGCTCATCGCACTCCTCGTGGTAGTGCTGGTCCCCGCCCTGGCGCAGGCCCTCATTGCGCAGCTGCGCGGGCGGCAGGAACTCACCGCGGTCCTCGCGCAGCTGGCGGATCCGGCGCGCCTGATCGCGCAGGCACAGCGCTTCGTGCCGCCGTACCTGCTCGGCCTGTGTGCGAGCGGACTTGCGCTGGCGGCGCGTGCGGCCTCGCGGGCGCGGCGGCAGGCCGAGGAGCTCGCCGGCGAATGCGCCGGCGCGCGCATGCGCATGCTCTCCGCGCAGCTGCAGCCGCATTTCCTGTTCAACGCCCTGCACGCGATCAGCGTGCTCATCGATGACAGCCCGCGCCGCGCCTCGGCCATGATCGCCCGGCTGGGAGACTTCCTGCGGCACGCCCTCGAGAGCGCGCGCTGGCCGTTCACGGATCTGGCCAGCGAGCTTGCCGGCGTGGAGGCGTATCTTGCGGTCCAGCAGATGCGCTTCGCGGACAGCCTCACCGTCTCGGTGGCGGCGGAACCTGAGGCCCTTGGCGCCTGCGTGCCCGGACTGCTGCTGCAGCCGCTGGTGGAGAACGCCATCGAGCACGGCCGCAGCGCCGGGGCTGCGGTGCTGCACGTCCACATCGGCGCGTCCGTGGTCGGTGAGCGCCTGTGCATCGCGATCCTCAACAGCCACTCCCGGCTGCGCGCGGACTTAAGCCCGGCGGACTTCGGGCATGGGCTCAACAACGTCGAGGCGCGCCTGCGCGCCGCCTACGGCGAAGCGGCCCGTCTCACGGTCGCACCCGATGGCCGCGGCGGTGCGGCGGCCTTCCTCGAGCTGCCGCGCCGCAGGTTCTGGCCGGCACGCACGGTAGCGCGGGAGGGGCGGTGAGTGAGCCGATCACGACCCTGGTGGTGGATGATGAGCCGCTGGCGCTCAAGCGCATGCTGAGGCTCCTCGCCACGGACCCGCAGATCCGCATCCTCGGCGGCTGTGCCAGCGCGGCCGAGGCCATGTCGTGTGCCACCGACGGCGCACCGCAGCTGCTGCTGCTCGATATCCGCATGCCACGACTCGATGGCTTCGGGCTGATCACGCAGCTGGCGCAGCAGGGCGTGCACCCGTGCGTCATCTTCGTGACCGCCTACGCCGATCGCTCGATGGATGCCTTCGGGGTGGGCGCGATCGATTACCTGGTGAAGCCCTTCGACGATGAACGTTTTGCGCGCGCCATCGGCCGCGCCAAGGCGCTGCTCGCCTCGGGACGCACCGCCGCCGCAGCCCCCGCCGTCGCCGCGGCGTCCGACCGCACGCGCCTCTTGCTGTCCGAGCGCGGGCGGGTCGTGGTGCTCGTCACGCGCGACATCGAGTTCATCCAGGCGGCCGCCAAGCACGTGCGCCTCTTTGCCGGCGGGCGCTGCTTCTCGCTGCGCTACACGCTCGCGCAGCTGGAGACACGGCTCGACCCGGGGAGCTTCGTACGCGTGCACCGCTCGACGCTCGTGAACGTGGACCACATCGCCGAGATGCATCCCATGTTCCATGGCGACTGCGAGCTCGTCATGCGTCGCGGCACCCGCCTCACACTCAGCCGTCGCTACCGCGAGCGCCTCGCGCCCTTCCTCCTGAAGTGAGCTGCGGGTGAAAAAAGGTGCGGCCCGCCGGCGGGCCGCACCATCGCATCCAGCAGCGAATGCGCGCGCTTACTGGATCGTCTTGCTACCGATTGCCGAGAGCGCGCTTTGTACCCCGGTGCTGGTGTAGGCGGTGGCGGCGAAGTACCACGTGCCGGCACTGAGCCCGCTGACGGTGTAGCTGTTCTCGCTGGTGCTCGGGACCGTGATCTCGTTCGTCATCGCGCTCTGCGACTGCCCGTAGAACAGATGCACGCCGGCGAGGTTGGAAAGCGTGCTGCCGTTGGTGTTCAGCGTCGGGTCGGTCCAGGCGAGCGTCGCCGATCCCGTGCCCGAGACCGGCGTCGGGGCGACGACTGCGATGCTGAAGGCGGGCAGGGCGCCCGAGGCGGTGCCATCGCTTGCGCTCACGACGATGTTCGAGAAGGTGCCGCTCGTCGTCGGCGTGCCCGACAGCAGCCCCGTGGCGATGCTAAAGGTTGCCCAGCTCGGCTTGTTCGACACCGAGTAGGACAGGGTCTTGCCGGCCGAGTCCTTGGCGGTGGGCTGGAAGGCATAGGTCTTGCCCTCGGTCACCGTGTTCGAGGGCGTGCCGGAGATCGTCACGGTGTCCTTCGTGGTGCCCCCGGCCGCCTGCACGGTCACCGCGAAGGAGGGCAGCACGGCGGAGGTCAGGCCGTCGAATACCGCGATCTCGATGTCGCTGAACTTGCCGACGTTGGATGCGCTCGGGGTGCCGCTCAGTGTTCCGGTAGTGGAGCTGAAGTTTGCCCACGAGGGTTTGCTGACGATGGCGAAGCTCAGCTTGCGCCCGCTCGGGTCGGTGGTGGTGGGCGTGAAGCTGTAGGCGCTGCCGGCGTTCGCGGTCGCAGGCGGTGTGCCGCCGATCGTGACCGCTCCGCTGCCGCCGGAGGAGGGCGGCGTCGGGGACTTGGTGCCACTGCCCTGCACGGTCACCGCGAAGGAGGGCAGCACGGCGGAGGTCAGGCCGTCGAATACCGCGATCTCGATATCACTGAACTTGCCGACGTTCGCCGCGCTCGGCGTGCCCGAGAGCTTGCCGGTCGTTGAACTGAAGGTGGCCCAGGCGGGCTTGTCGACAATTGCGAAGCTTAAGGTGCGCCCTTTCAGTGTCTCGACCACGGTGGGCGTGAAACTGTAGGTGCTGCCGGCCGCGACCGTCTGGGGCGGCGTGCCGGAGATGGCGAGGGTGCTGGCGCTGGCGACGCTCGAGAACGCCGCCGCACACAGCAGCGCAAATACGCAAAAAAACTCTGCCGGAGCGCGCCGGGCGGCGCGCGCGTCGAACTTGGATTGGCTCACAGTGAATCCCCTTGACGATCGCGTTATCGCCCCGGGGGACGCAGCCGCAGCCGCGACGCATCGCGTACTTTCTGCGGATCAAGAGGCGCAACGTCCGCAACCCCTTACGGACCGATCGCCCTGCCCCGCCTCACCGTCTGTTCCTCGGTAAGCGGAGGCTACTGCGTCCCGCCGTGCGACGGGTTTGCTCTTCCTTGCAGTGGACGCACTGCTGCGCGATGCCCAGCGGCGACGCCACTTCTGCGTGGGGCGGCAGTAAATCGCGTCACTTAACGCATCGCAAATGTCTCGACATTGCGACGTGCGGATGTGGCAACAGGGGTTGCGCCCGTCACCAAAAAAACTTATTAAGGAAAACTTTTATTAGAGCGGGTACAGACCGCGCACGCGGCCGAAGAGCCGCGTCAGACCAAAGAGCGCATCGATCGTCGGCGTCGCGACGCCCACCCGCTGGCCGATCTCGCGCACCGCACCGACCAGGGCGTCCAGTTCCAGGGGGCGGCCCGCCTCCACGTCCTGCAGCATCGAGGTACGGAAGGCGCCGAGCCGGCGCGTCACCGCGTGGCGATCCTGCGGCGACTCGGTCACCTCGCAGCCGATGCGGCTGCCGACCGCGGCCGCCTCGCGCATGGCCGCGGCACTGAAGGCGCGCAGGAGCTCATCCTCGAGCACGCGGTCCATGGTCGCTCCGGTGAGCGCCGAGACCGGGTTCATCGTCATGTTGCCCCACAGCTTGTACCAGATGTCATAGCGCACCCGCGGCGATGAGGTCACTTCGAACCCGGCCTGCGTGAGCAGCGCTGCGAGCGTCGCGACGCGCGCCGAGCTGCCGCCGCCGGGCTCCCCGATGATGAGGCGCCGTCCCATGCTGTGACGGGCGACGCCCGGCGCGCGCACCGACACCCCGGCATGCACCACGCAGCCGATCACGCGCTCCACCGGCACCGCCCGCGCGATCGCGCCGCCCGGGTCGACACTCTCAAGGGGTGCCTCTCCCAGGGCTGCGATGCCGTGGCTGAACCACCAGGGCACGCCGTTCATCGCCGGCAGCACCCAGGTTGCAGGACCCAGCAGCGGGGCGAGCGTCGGTGCGACCTGAGGCAGCGCCGGGGCCTTGAGCGCGATGATGATGAGGTCCTGGGGCCCAAGCTCTTCGGGCGTATCGCTGGCGAGCGCCACCGGAGCCTCAAGCAGCGCGCCGTCCTCCTCGAGCCGCCAGCCGTGATCGCGCAGCGCGCTGAGCGTCGTACCGCGCGCGAGCGCGCTCACCGCGGCGCCCCCGGCGCGCGCCAGGCGCGTGCCGAGGAAGCCGCCGATGGCGCCGGCGCCGACCACGCAGACTTTGAGCATCAGAGCTCCCTTGCAGCGCTCCCTGAAGAGCGACAAGCCTAGCGCAGCTGCGGTGCGCGTTTCACCGCCGCGCGCGTTTAGTAGCCGCGCTCCACGTCGACGACCGCGAGCATCGGCTCACCGGCGGTGTAGCGGCGCAGGTTTTCGCGCAGCAGCAGCACGCGCTCCTCGGCGGTGACCGCGGTGTCCGCCGCGACGTGCGGCGTGATGATGAGGTTCGGCGCGCGCCACAACGCGCTCTCCGGGGGCAGGGGTTCCGGATCCACCACGTCGAGCCCCGCCCCGGCGATGCGGTGCGACTCGAGCGCCGCGATTAGATCGGCGGTCACGGCGCTCTTGCCGCGCCCGACGTTGAGGAAGTAGGCCGCGGGTTTCATGGCGCCGAAGAACTCCTGGTTGAAGAGCCCCGTTGTCTGCGGCGTGAGCGGTGCGCAATTGACGATGTAGTCCGCATCCCGGGTGAGTTTCAGCAGCTCATCCGGCAGGCCCACGTAGCTGACGTAGTCAGGACCGGCGCGGCCGCTCGCGCGCGTGGCGGTCACGCGCATGCCAAGCGCGTGGGCGCGCCTGGCCACCTCGGTGCCGATGCCGCCAAGACCCACGACGAGCACGGTCTTGCCCGCAAGGTCGCTCGCCTGCGGGCTGTCCACGCTCCAGTGCGCCTCGGCCTGCTCGCGCAGGAAGTAGTCGAGGTGCCGGCTCAGGGCGAACATCAGGGCGAGCACGTGCTCGGCCATGCTCGGGGCCGCCACCCGCTGCATGTTGGTGAGGAGGATGTGATGCTCGCGCACCAGCGGCTGGCGCACGCAGGCCTCAACGCCCGCGCCGAGCCCCTGGATCCACTGCAGGTGCGTAGCCTCGGCGAGCACTTCCGCGCTGCACACCCCGAGGGTGGCATCGGCGCCGGCGATGTCGCGCGGGGCCGCCTGGGGGAGCTCGAGGAACTTCACGCCCGGATTCCCCTGGCGCAGCTGCGGGAGCGCGTCGTGCAGGTACGGGCTGACCAGGATCAGCTTCGGGGGGTGCCAGCCGGCGCGCTCGCGCACCGCAGGACCCGAAGGGGTGAGGCCTAAGGCCTCAAGGGAGGCCGGTGGCGAGTCGGCGAGCACCGCTGCCGGCCACCCGAGCACCGCGCCGAGTGCGAGGAGAAGAAGATGCATCGCCTGCGGAGCGCACGGCTGCCTCATGTGAAATCCCCTGTGCACGGCGGCGCGGGCGCCGTTCCGTTTGTTGTGGTGCTGTGATGGAAGGACGCGAAAGGTATCGTCAGGCCATGCCGCCACTCACCGAGATTATCTGCGCGGTGACGTAGGCGGCATCCTCGCAGCTCAGGAACGACACCACGCCTGCGACCTCCTCGGGCAGGCCGACGCGGTTCATCGGCACCAGGCGCTCGATCGCCTTGGCATCGAACAGTCCTGCGGTCATGGGGGTGCCGATGATGCCCGGCGCCACGGCGTTGACGGTGATGCCGCGGGTCGCCACCTCGAGCGCGAGCGCCTTGGTGGCGGAATTCAGCGCGCCCTTGGCCGCAGCGTAGTTCACCTGGCCCTTGTTGCCGATGAGAGCGGCGATGGAGGAGACGTTCACGATGCGCCCCCAGCGGGTGCGGATCATCGGCAGCAGCAGCGGCTGCGTCACGTGGAAGAAGCCGTTCACCGAGACATCGATGACCCGATGCCACTGCTCGGGGCGCATCCCCGGCAGCACCGCATCATCGTGCAGGCCGGCGTTGTTGACGAGGATCTGGATCGGGCCGGCCTCGAGCACCGCTTCGAGCGCACGGCGCGTGGCCTCCCCGTCCGTGAGGTCGAAACTGACCACGGCGGCAGCTCCCCCCGCGCCTCTGATCTCCTCCACGAGCGCCCCGGCCGTGGCACCGCCCTGGTGGGCGTGCACGTAGACGAAGTGCCCGTCGCGCGCCAGACGCCGGCACAGCGCCCCGCCGATCGCGCCGCTGCCGCCGGTGACGAGCGCGCGCCGCGCCGCGCTCATGGCGCGGGGCCGCCGGGCACGGCGGCGCTCACGGGCGCCTCGATGACGATGCTGGCGCGGCCGCTGAGCAGCGGCCGCGCGGCGCTCCACAGCCCGAACTCGTAGAGCACGCTGCGGGCGTTGCCGGTCACGCGCTCGGCGCTCGCCACCAGCTCCCCGTCGAGGTCATCCAGGCGCAGCACGTGGAGCGTCACGTTGCGCACGCTCGCGAGGTAGCCGACCGCGCTCGGCTCGATGCTCTCGCGCACCTCGTGTGTCATGGAGCTCGCGAGCGGCGCGCTGGCGGCCACCAGCGCGCCGTGCACGGCCATCGCCTGGGCGGCGTACTCGATGCCGCAGGCCGCCCCCAGGCGCCCGTGGGCGCGCAGCGGGTTGTCGGGCCTGAGGTGCGAGGCGCTGCGACAGCGGATGCGGGTCGCGTCCCAGGAGACGACCGCATCGAGGAGGCACATGAGTCCCTTGTGGGGGATGTGGCGCTCGATCCAGGCGTGATCTAGCGGCACCGGCTCACCGTGAGGGCGAGGCGCAGGTGCGGCAGGTAGTCGAGCACGACGCGGCCGCCTTCCGCGGCGGCCAGCCGCGCGAGCAGCGGCAGGCTGCGGGCCGCCGGGATGGCGCGGCGCAGGCTCTCGAGGGCACCGGGCATGGGGTCGGCAGCGGCATCGCTCAAGTGTGCCTCGATTCGGGCGAGCGTGGCAGGTCCGCGGGCCGGGGAGAGCACCAGGGCCACCCCGAAGGCATCCGGGATCGAACGCACGCCGTTGATCGGCTCGGGGTAGGCGGAGTCGTAGGCCAAGAGCAGCACCGCGGTGTGCTCCGCGTGCACCTGCGTCAGGGCTTCCAGGAGACCCGCGCCGAAGCTCGCATCATGCGCGCACAGCGCCGTGGAGGCCGGCGTCGCCCCGGTCGCGATGCCCCAGTAGCCGGCGGCGGCGTTGTGCACCGAGTTGTGAAAGCGGGTGGGGGAGATCTGGCGCTCTTCGGTGGCGAGCGCCGCGCAGATCTCGTGGCAGTTCTGACCGTCGCCGCCGGAGGAGGTGAACACCGCCGGCAGGCTCGCCGCATCCACCCCGGCGTGGCGGGTGGCCTCAAGCCCGGTCGCCAGGGTGAGCTTGACGCTCGGACCGGTGCGGCGCCGCTCGGCGGCCGGCAGGCTCTGCGGGGCGGGCAGCACCGTCGGCGCGCCCGCCCAGGGGACTTCTCCGGACAGTACGTGCACCGCATCCGTCCAGCTCGTCATGCCCGGGCCGAGCAGGCCGACCCCGTCTACGTACGCCACGAGCAGCGGGCCGCTCATGCGGGCCGCCCGAAGACGAGGCTGCAGTTGGAGCCCCCGAAGCCGAAGGAATTGCTCATGACGTGCCGCAGCGGGGCGGGGGTGCTGCGCAGCTGGTAGTTGACCTCGAGTGCCGGATCGACCTGCGTGGTATTGACGCCCGCCGGCACGAGCTGGGCGCGCAGCGCGAGCGCGCAGATGACGGCCTCCAGGGCCCCGGCGGCCCCGAGCGTGTGGCCGGTGGCACCCTTGGTCGAGCTGCCCGGCACTCGAGCGCCCAAGGCTGCGGCGACGGCGCGCGCCTCGGACTCATCGTTGCTCGGGGTGCCGGTGCCGTGGAAGTTGATGTAGTCGACCTGGGCGGGCGCCAGCGCCGCCGCGGTGAGCGCCTTGTGCATGGCCTCGCGCGCCCCGCGGCCTTCCGGGTGGGGCGAGGACATGTGGTAGGCGTCGCTTGACTCCCCGTACCCGAGCAGCAGCACTGCATCCGCGGGGAGCGCTGCGGGGGCGCGCTCCAGGAGCGCGAAGGCGGCCGCCTCGCCGATGGAGATGCCGTTGCGGTCGATGTCGAACGGGCGGCAGGGCGCGGCCGAGACGAGCTGCAGGGAGTGAAAGCCGTAGAGGGTCGTCAGGCACAGCGAATCCACCCCGCCCACGAGGGCCGCGTCGATGACGCCGGCCGCGATGCTGCGCTGCGCGGCGGCGAACGCCTTGCCCGAGGACGAGCAGGCCGAGGAGATGACCACCGCGGGGCCTGCGAGCTTCAGCGCCTGCAGCGCGAACGCCGCCACCGAATAGGTGTTGTGCGCACCCGCGTAACGAAAGTCCTGCGGCAGCGCCCCGCTGTGGGCATCGCGCGTGCGGTAGGCGAGTTCGGACTCCAGGATCCCGGAGGTGCTGGTGCCGAGGAAGATCCCGACGCGCGACGCCCCGTAGCGGCCGGCTGCGGCCGCCACCGCCTCCGCCATGCCATCCTGGCACAGCCCGAGCCACGCCAGACGGTTGTTGCGGCACTCGAAGGCGCTCAGTCCCGCCGGCAGCCGCGTGTCGTCCACGCCCGCCACCTCCCCGACGCAGGTATCCAGGCGCACGGTCTCGAACGCGCAGGGCGCAAGGCCGCTGCGCGCGGCGCGCAGCGCGCCGAGCGTTGGCTCAAGGCCGCGCCCGAGGCAGCTCGTGGCGGTGAACGCGCTGAGTATGAGGGGGTTCACGCCGCCTTACCGATCAGCAGCGTGTTGGTGTACGCCGTGCCGCGGCTCGCCGCCACCGTGCGGGTGCTGAAGCCGAGGCTCGCCAGCAGGGCCTGCCAGTTGCGCAGCGTACGGCAGTGCAGGGGCAGCCAGCGGCCGCGCCGCACCAGCGCGACGCCCTGGTCGAACGCCTTGCTGAGCGTGAAGGCGTGGCCGCCGGCCGCATCCCCGATGCGCACCAGGAGCGCGCCGCCCGGGCGAAGTGCCGCACGCGCGCGCCCGAGGATGCGCTCCTGGGCCTCAAAATCGTTGTAGTGCAGGACATCCAGCAGCACGATGCCATCGACCCGCCCGTAGTCGGCCTCCCGGATGTCCGCCTGCACCATGCGCACCTCGGGCGCTGCGCTGGCCAGGGCCTGCCGCGCGCGCTGCACGTCCCGCGGACTGATCTCGATCCCGGTGTAGGACTCGATCCGCGGCGGCGCCGGCCAGTCGGCGGGCCAGGCGTGGGATACCCCGGGCGCGTGGCAGCGGCGCGCGGCCAGGAGCCAGGCGGCGAGCAGGCCCTGGCCGGCGCCGAGGTCGAGCAGCCGTGCGCAGCCCTCGAGGAGGCCCTCTTCCAGGATCAGCCGGTAAGCCGGGTCGCCGCGCAGCTTGCCGCGCGCGAAGTGCCAGGCGAAACGGCCCGCGACGCGGTAGCACTCGCTCGCCGCGTCGAGGAGGGCGTCGTCCGGCGCCGCGTTCATGCCGCCCCTTCCCCGGCGCAGGCGGTGCCGAGTGTGAGGCAGGTGAGGCCGCCGGCGGCGATCGCCTCCAGGAGTGCCGGCAGCACGGTGAGCACCACCGGCGTGCCCGCCGCACTGCGCGCCGCGTGCCCGTCGTGCAGCAGGAGGATGTCGCGCCCGGCAAGGCCGCGCGTCAGGCGGCGCGTGATCGCCTCAGGCTGCGAGCGCACGGTGTCGAAGCCGCGCCGCGTCCAGCTCACGAGGGTGAGGTGCGCGCGCGCGAGCACCGGCTCGAGGAACGGGTTGCGCAATCCCGCCGGCGCGCGGAAGAAGCGCGGTGTCACGCCCGTGACGGCCGCGATGCTCTCCTGGGCCCGCAGCACCTCCCCGGCCATGGCGCGCGGGCCGAGGAGCGAGAAGCGGTGCAGGTGGTGCTCGCTGTGGTTCTCGATCGCATGCCCGCGCGCGAGGATCTCGCGGGCCAGGGCCGGATGCGCGCGCACCCGCGCGCCGATGCAGAAGAAGGTGGCGTGCACGCCGCGCGCCTCGAGGAGCGACAGCACCTGCGGCGTCACGAGAGGATCCGGGCCGTCATCGAGTGTCACGGCCACCGCGTCCGCGGGCGCAGCCGCGGGCAGGTGCGTCAGGTTCGGTCCCAGGAGGTGGCTTCGCGGCAGCAGGCCCCCGGCGCTGATCAGGAGATGGTCCGCCACCACGGCGCCGAGCGCCAGCGGCCAGGCGGCCGGGCGCGCGAGGAGCGTCGCCCCGGCGAGCGCGTGCACGGCGAGCGAGCCGCGTACCAGCGCGCTCGAGCGCCAGGCGCGGCGCGCCGGGGCGTCAGCGGCGGGGAGTGAGGCGGACATCGAGAAAATTGTCCCAGAGTCGGCGCCACGTGGGCCAGTCATGTCCGCCGGCGATGGTATCGACCTCCGCCGGCGCAAGTTCGGCCGCCAGGAGCTGATGGCGGTCGCGGAAGCGGTCCCCGCGGGCGAGGCCGAGGTGCATCTGCGGCGCGCCCGGGGCGCGGGTCTTGAGGAAGCGCCATATCCGCCGCTCCTCGTCATCCGCGGCGAGGTTGTCACACGGCCACGCCGCGAGCCCCGCGCGGGCGATCTCGGAGGTGACGAGGTAGCTGCCGAGGTAGGGGGCCATGAGGCACAGGCCGGCAAGGCCGCGCGGCTCACGCTCGGCACAGCACAGCGCGACGTAGCCCCCGAGCGAGATGCCGCCGAGCCACAGCGTGCTGCCCCGTGCCCGGGCCGGCAGCAGGTGCTCGGTGTGTATCCGCTCGACCACCGAGCGGTCGGTGACGTGCGCGAACTCGAGCGCCGCGAAGGTGAGGTCGATGTCCAGGGCCCGCTCGCGCACCGCGTCCGCGAACCCGGCGCGTTCGAAGTCCTCAGGAGCGGTGTGAGCGGGCGGCAGCAGCACGACGCTCAGCGGGGCGTGGCGCTGCGGGTGCGCGCGGTGATGCAGCGTCGGCATCAGGGCGATCCTGAGGCGGGGGCGCGCAGCGAGCGGGCCGAGAGCATCGCCGCGAACAGCAGCGCGAAAAGCGCCCCCGGTGCCACTGCGCGGCCGAGGTCTGCGAGCATCGGCACACGCGAGCCCGCCAGGACGCCGAAGGCGAGCACCGTGGCGAGGTTCGCGACCAGGAGGGAAGTGAGGGTGAGGGGCACGGAACCGCGCCCGGGGTCCTCGCTCGCGCGGTCGAAGAACAGCGCATAGTTGGAGCCCACCGCCACGACCAGGAGCAGGCCGACCAGGTGCAGGATGGTCAGCCGCGCGCCGAGTGCCACCAGGAGCGCCGCCACCGCCAGCACTGCCAGCGCGAGCGGCGTGAGCACACGCGCCACGCGTCGCAGGTCGCGCAGCACGAAGACGAGCAGCACCACGATGGCGAGGAAGCCAGCGAGGGACAGCTCGATCGCCTGGCGCAGGTACCCGAGGTACAAGGCGTCGGTCTCACCCGTGAGATCGAGCAGCACCGCGCGCGGATCCGCCGCCGCAATCGCTGCGCGCAGCCGCGCGGCCGCCCCTGGCGTGAGGTCCCCGCTGGCGGCCGACACCGGCAGCAGCGCCGAGTAGCCCCGGGCGCTTTTGACGACCAGTGCGTCCGCCACGCTTCCGAAGGAGGTATCGCTAAGGTCTGCGCGGGTGATCAGGCCGCCCGCGCGCGCCTGCCCCACCGCGGTCAGGAAGGGCGCGAGAACTGTGGCATCGACGGGCAGACCCTGAACCGCCTGCGCGAGCCGCGCGGCGAGAGCGGCCGGCTGCGGGAGTGCGGCAAGGCGCGCGCGCTGCACGCTTTGCGGCGGCAGGTAGCGGCTCGCGGAGTCAAAGCCTGCGATCGTGCCGTCATCGATGAGCGCGGTGAGCCCTTCGCCGAGGTGCTCGGCGGCGACGAGCGCCGCTTCCCGGTCCGGCGCCGGCGCCACGACCATGAAGCGCACCTGCGGGGCGCCCAGATCCGCGCGCAGCCGCTCATCGAGCTGCTGATCCTCAAGCGGCACCGGGCTTAAGGCGGCCAGCTCGTGGCTCAGCAGCGCGCCGCGGTGCAGGTAGAAGACGAGCGCGGCGAGCAGCGGCACGAGGAGCAGGAGCGGGCGCACCCGGTGCAATCCTGCGAGCGCGCGCAGCAGGTGCTCCCCGGGGGTGTGCAGATCGCGGATCGCAAGGCCCTGCGGGATCCAGGCCGGCAGCACGAAGCGGGTGATGAGGGCGGCGGCAATGAGGCCCGCCACCGAGTACAGGCCGAGCTGCGCCAGCCCCTGAAAATCAGACGGCAGGAGTGCGGCGAAGCCGGCCACGGAGGTGAGCATCCCTAAGCGGATCGTCGGCCACACGTCGCGACGCCAGTCGCCCTGCGCGCCAGCGCCCCCCTGCACGAAGAGGTAGATCGAGTAGTCGACCGCCTCCCCGATCAGGGTGACGCCGAACCCGAGCGTGATGCCGTGCACGGTGCCAAAGCCGAGCGCCACGGCGGCCACCCCGGCGAGCGCGCCACCGAGCACCGGCACCAGCCCGAGGAGGAGCGCCGGGACAGAGCGGTAGACGAAGAGCAGCAGCAGCGTGATCAGAAGCGCACTTAAGGCCGACAGACGCATCACCTCCGCTTCGATGAGGGTGCGGGCCGCCACCGCGAACACCGGCGCCCCGCTCAGGGTGAGGGTGACCCCGTCGCGGTCCGCGGGCGGCAGCCCCTGGCGTGCGGCGTTAAATGCCCGGCGTATCGTCCCGCAGGCCGCCCGCTGGGCATCGCTGTCGGACCCGGCCGCGCGCAGCTGCAGGAGGACCAGGGCTTCGCTGCCGTCGCGCGAGCTCCATACCCCTGCAACGGTGCGCGGCCCGCGCCCGGGCCCGAGGTCATCGAGGATCCGCAGCAGCTCCCCCGTCGGGTCCTGCGCAAAGAGCGGCTTCACGAGCGGCCCTTCGGGGGAGGCGAGGGTATCCAGCGAGGCGGCGATGGCGGCATGGAGGCCTTCAGCCGTGAAGTGCTCGGGCGTGACCGCATCGCTGAGCAGATAGCGGTGGCGGAAGAGGAAATCCCGGTCGCGCTCGAGGGCGGCTGCATCCCCGTTGCCGGCACTGGCGAAGGCCGGGTCGGCCGCGAGCGCCGCCACGAGCATCCCCGAGAGGCGCGCGCGCGTGGCAGGCGTGCCGCCGGCAATGGCGGCGATGATCACGCGCGCGGCCGGACCCTCGCGCAGCTGCTCCACCAGCACCTGTTGCGCGGCGCTCGGCGCGCGCGGCAGGAAGGCGGAGAGGTCGGTGGTGTAGCGCGCGCGTGCGGTGATGACTGCGGCGATCACGGCGAGGACGAGGAACAGCGCCGTGCCGGTGCGCGCTGCGGCGTTCACGGGGCGATTTCGGGGCCGATGGTGATGAGGGAGTGATCGCCGTCGCTCTGGCGGATCGCGATCGTGGCGATCACGGCGCGCTCACCCTTGAGGGTGATGTCGGTGATGCTCCTGGCGACCGCCGGATCCTTCGGTTTCAGGTGCAGCGTCCAGTGCTCCACGTCGCCCTCGAAGTCGACGTCGAAGTAGCGCTCGAGCGCGCCGCGGTCACCGGCGAGCGTGGCGCGGATGCTCTCGACGAACGGGGCTGCCTCGGGGTGATCGGCGAGCTCCAGCACCCGCGTGCGGTGCCCGCGCTGCACCGACAGCACCCCGTGCTCGAGCACCAGGCTCTCGGGCGTCGGCTGCAGCGTGCGCTTCTCAAGGTGATCGGGGGCTGCGTAGAAGAGTTCGCCCGAGGAGGTGAGGGGCTCCTTGAGCATCGAGAGCGTGTGCACCTCGGTGAAGCTCACGTGCCCGTGCTCGCGCTGCGCCAGCAGCGCGAGCAGCTGATCGAAGGCTTCCGGCGCGGCCCAGGCGGCCGCGCTCACCGTAACGAGGGCGAGCAGGAGCAGCCCTGAGCAGCGCGGGCGCCTCACGTGCGTCCCCGGCGTGCGGACTCATCGGGGAGCTCCGCGCCCTGCCAGAAGTTGAAGAAGTTGTACCAGTTGTAGGGATCCGAGCGGCAGTACTGCTCGAGCAGCTGCGCGTAGCGCTCGATGGCCTCGCGGATGGCCGCATCGCGGCCCGCGGGGGTGACCCTGGAGAAATCGGCGATCTCGCGGAATACCACGTGGTAACGGTTGCCGCCGCGGTAGAGCCCGGTCATGAAGAGCACCGGGCGCCGGAGCGCGGCGGCGACGCGCATCGGACCGGTGGGGAAGAGCGCGGGGGCGCCGAGGAAGGGCACCACCTGTGCCGGGGCGTTCGCAATGCTGCGGTCGCCGAGCATGCCGACGAACTTGCCCTGGTCCAAACAGTCGCGGATGCGCAGCATGGCCTCCAGGTGCCCGAGCGGGATGATCTCCGGGGCGTTCGGGGACTTGCTCCTGCGGAAGAACTGCGTGATGGGCCCCGCCTGGTTGTCGTACATGGCCATGGCGATCCTAAGCTCCCGGCGCCGGCGGCCGATGGTGCTCACGAGCGCAAAGCTGCCGTGGTGGGCACCGAGGAGGAAGGCGCCCTTGCCGTGGCCGTAGGTATCGATCATCACCTGCTCGCCGTCGGTGGTGATGTCGAAGAAGTGGTGGCGCTCCTGCAGGAAGTAGAAGCGATCGAGGATCGTCGTGGCAAAGAAGTAGTACTGCCGGTAGCGCTCGCGCGCCGTCGGCCAGCGGCCGAGAATGCGGCGCAGGTAGTCGCGCGACCAGCGCCGCGGCCCCGGGCCGAACACGAAGTAGTATGCCGACACGACGTGCAGGATCTTGTGGGCGAGCGGGCGGCTGATGCGCTCGGCGAGCCACACGCCGGCTGCGAGAATCGGCGCACTGCCGCGTTCGGGTGCCGCCACCCACTCGGTCGAGGGTGCGGGGCCGCCGGCGGCCGGGTCAGCCGGTTCGCTGGCCATCATCCGCACCTGGATCGGGCACCAGCATCCCTTCGGCAACCGCGCTGCCGGCGCTGGAGATGAGGAAGTGCACCGCGCCCGTGGCGAGGCGCTCGTGCTCCACGAGCAGGGTTTCGCCGGGCCGCACGGGCTTGAGGAACTTCGCGCGCCCGATGCGCCAGTGCGTGTGGCCTAAGGACTCATCCTCGTTGAGCGCGTGCAGTGTCTCATCGAGCAACAGCACCCCGGGCAGGATCGGGGTGCCCGGGAAGTGTCCGGCGAGCGCCGGATGATCGGCGCCGATGGTCAGCGTGGTGGAGGTGCGCACGCGCGTTCAGTTCCTGGTCGGTTTCGTCAGGCCGCAGAGCTTGAGGCCTTCAGGTGCTGCACCGCCAGCGCCTGCAGGGCCTCAAGCGGCAGCTTGCCGGTGGCGTTGCGCGGCAGGCGCGCCACCAGGAGCAGCGGCCGCGGCAGGAACACCGGGTCGATCCGCTGCCGCAGCGCCTCAAGGAGCGCTGCCGCGTCCAGGGTCGGGGCCACCACGGCGGCGGCCACGCGCAGGACCTCGGAGGGCGTGCCGCGGCCGTCCTCGAAATGGAAGAAGGCCCCATCCTCGACCCCCTGAATCGAGTTCAGCTGGTGGTTGAGGAAGGCGAGCGAGCTGCGCTTGCCGGCGATGTTCACGAGGTCCGACAGCCGGCCGTGCAGGAGAAAGCGTCCCCCGTCTACGACCTCGAGCACGTCGCACATGCGGGTCGGCTGCTCGATGTGCCCGCCATCGGCCCAGGTGTCCTCGCCGCGGTGGGTGAAGCGCACCCCGGGCCACAGCTGCCACTCAGGACCTGCGGTCGGCCGCCGCGCGCCGACCTGCCCGGTCTCGGTGGAGCCGTAGATTTCCACAAGACGCGTGCGGAAGCGCTGCTCGACTTCGGCGGCGAGTTGCTGCGAGAGCGGGGCCGTGGCCGAGACGATGAGGTCGGTCGGGGGCAGCACGGTCGCGGTGCCCACCAGAGCCCGCAGGTGCACCGGGGTGGAAATCAGGGCGCGCGGTCGCGGGACCCGCTCGAGCACGGCGGCGATGTCGGCCGGATAGAAGGGGTGCTCCGCGCACAGGGCGTGCCCGTTGGCGAGGGCCATGAGCACGCTCGATTCGAATCCGTACATGTGCTGCGGCGGCACGGTGGCGACGATCGACCAGGGCGTGCCGGGTTCGATTCCCAGCCGCGGCGCCTCTTCGCGCACGCACTGCACGAGCGGCCCCCAGGTCTTGCGGTAGGGGACCGGGGCCCCCGTCGTGCCGGAGGTGAAAACGCAGGTGGCGAGCTGCGTGGCCTCGATCTGCGGTATTTCGGGCAGCGGCTCGCCCCGGGGAGCGGGCTCATCGTGCGGGTAGCGGACCTGGGGCAGCCGGATCTCGCAGCTCGAAGCGTCGGTGAGGCAGATCGCATCCGGGGCGAACACGCGCAGCTGGCGGATCACCTCGGGCGTATGGGTGGAGGGCAGGAGGCTCACCTTGCCCGCCGTGAGACCCGCGGCGAACCCGACGGTGAAATGGTAGCGGTCGGTGCAGGCATTGAGCACGTGCCGGCCCTGCCCGAGCACGGCGCGCACACGCCGCACGTCGTGAAGAAACTGCCGCGCAGATAGCGACACCCCGGCGCGGTAGGCCACCACCGCGTCGGCCGAGGAATGTCCTAGCAGTGCAAACCTGGCCAGATGACTACTTGGTCCTGTGCGCGCTGATGTAGTCGACCAGCTGCTGGAGGGAACCGAAGATGTGCTGGTTCTCCTGGCTGTCGGCCTTCAGCTGCACGCCGTACTGCTTGGAGACCACCAGCGCGATCTCCAGGATGTCGATCGAATCCAGCCCCAGGCCCTCCCCGTAGAGAGGCTGCTGCGGATCGATGTCGGCCGGGGCCACATCGAGGTTCAGGGCTGCGACGATCAGCGTTGCGACCTCGCCGGCGAGCTCGGGGCTACCGGCCGGAACGGGACGCCTCAGAGGGGATACGTTGTCGGACATGAGACCCTGCATGACTTACGGTTGGCTGCGGGGGTCATTATACAGAGGCACGCCCGGCGGACCGTGAGCGGGGCCGCTCGCCCGGGTTTGGGACCCCGGGGGACTCTGATCCCGCGCACCCGAGGCACCGCGGCGAACCCGTTCCCGCGCTCTGCATGTCAGAGCGCGCCGCATTGCGGGCTCGTCAGGTCAAGGCTCGTCCGCCGTGGCGCGGTGTAGGACGCCGCCGCGTCGCGAGGGCGTTATGTCCGGTATTGCGGAAGTGGAGGCGGCTTCGTCGCCCGCCACGTGCCGCTCATCGGCTGCCACGCCGGGAGACACGATTCCCGGCCGGCGCCTGGGGCGGGACAGGTATAATTCGCGGCATAACGATCAAGGACGGCGGTGCGCTGGAGGCCAGCGACACCCGGATCCTGCATCAGCTACAAGGGAGATGGCTGAATCCGTGTGGACCGTCAGGCCATGGCCGCGAAGCGCGCCATCATTCTGTCTTCTGGTCCTCAGTGCGCTGCTCGCGGCGGGCTGCTCCAATGTGGGGACCTCGCACGGCCCCACCGATCCGCCGACCGCGCTCACTTTCAGTACGACGTCCCTGCCGGACGCCCAGGTGGGCGTACCCTACAGCGCGACGCTTGCGGCCTCGGGGGGCACGGCCCCCTACCGTTTCGCCCTCACCGGCGGTGTGTTACCGGCCGGCCTCGCGCTCGACTCCGGCACCGGTGCTCTCACGGGCACCGCGACCACGGCCAGTACGGGTGTCGCGCTGACTTTCACCGTCACCGATTCGGGCGCTCCGGCGCAGACGGCCAGCGCCACGCTGACCCTGATCATCACCGCCACGGCGCCGGGTGAGCTGGCGATCACCACGGCCACACTGCCCGCGGCGCAGGTCGCCACGCCCTACAGCGTGACGCTCGCCGCCAGCGGGGGCACGAAGCCCTACACCTGGGCGCTCTCCGGGAGTCTGCCGGCGGGACTGTCGTTCAGCGGCGCGACTGGCACCCTCAGTGGCACGCCCACCGCGACCACCGCCGGCGCATCCCTCACGTTCAGCGTTACCGATTCCGGCAGTCCGGCGCAGAACGTCTCGACGACCCTCACGCTCGTAGTCACGGCGCCTAAGCTTGCGATCGCGACCGCGAGCCTGCCGGCTGCGCAGGTGGGCGTGCCCTACAGCACGACGCTCACGACGAGCGGCGGCACGAAGCCGTACACCTGGACGGTCACCGGCAGCCTGCCGGCCGGCTTGTCCTTGAATGCCTCGACCGGGACCCTCAGCGGCACGCCGACCGCGATCACCGCGGGCGCCTCCCTGACCTTCAAGGTCACCGACTCCGGCGCCCCTGCGCAGTCCGCGACCAGGACCCTGACGCTCGTCGTCAGCGCCGCGACCCTCTCGATCAGCAGCCTCTCGCTGCCGCCAGGACAGGTGGGCAGGTCGTACACGACCACGCTTGCGGCCGCCGGCGGTACGACGCCCTACAGCTGGTCTTTGAGCGGGGCGCTGCCCGCGGGACTCTCATTCAACACCGCGAGCGGCGTCCTGAGCGGTACCCCGAGCGCCACCACCGCAGGGGTCGCGCTGACTTTCAAAGTCACCGACGCCGGCACGCCTGCCCAGAACGCTTCGCGGACGCTCACGCTGGTGATCGCCGCGGCGACACCGGTGCTCACGATCACGACGACCTCCCTGCCGCCGGGCCACGTCGGCACGAGCTACAGCGCCACGCTCGCGGCGAGCGGTGGCACCACGCCCTATACCTGGTCGCTGGTCGGGACGCTGCCGGCGGGGCTCGCCTTCAACACCACGACCGGCGTGCTGTCGGGAACTCCGACGGCCTCGGCCGCCGCCACACCGCTGCAGTTCACGGTGAAGGACTCGGGCAGTCCGGTGCAGAGCCAGACCGCGACGTTCACGCTCACCATCAATGCCGGCGCGATCACGGTGAGCGTGTCGCCCGCCAATGCCGCCCTGACCCTTACCCAGACGTTAGCCCTCACGGCGACCACCAACGACACGGCCGGCGTGCGGTGGACCGTGAGCCCCTCCGGCGGATCCTTCAGCCCGACCAGCAGTTTATCGGGCGCGAAGGTGACGTTCACCGCGGCCGCCACCGCCGGCGTCTATACGCTGACCGCGACCAGCGTGTCCGATGCCACCGCCATTGCCACGGTCACTGTCGGTGTCACCGATCTCACAGGCGTGTACACGTATCACAACGACCTCGCGCGCGACGGCGCCAACACCCAGGAATACGCCCTCAACCTCACGAACGTGAATACCACCTCGTTCGGGAAGCTGTTCTCGTGCACGGTGGACGGGGCGGTCTATGCGCAGCCCCTGTGGGTTGCCAATCTCACCGTGGGCGGCGCCCGGCACAACGTCGTATTCGTGGCGACCGAGCACGACAGTCTGTTCGCCTTCGATGCCGACACGGCGCCGTGCGTGAAGCTGTGGCAGGTAAGCCTCATCGACACCGCCCACGGCGGCAATGCGGCCGGGGAGACGAGCGTTCCGGCCGGCTACACGGGGTACCTCGTGGGGTTCGGCCTCGGTAACCTCGCGCCCGAGGCCGGGGTGACGGGGACGCCCGTCATCGACCCGGCGAGCGGCATCCTCTATGTCGTCTCTAAGTCGGTCGTCGCGGGCACCTCCACCATCTACCAGCGCCTGCACGCCATCGACATCACCACGGGGAGCGAGAAGACGGGCTCGCCGGCGACGATCAGCGGCAGCGTCACTGGCACCGGCAGCGGCGGCACGAGCGTCGCCTTCAGCCCGCAGCAGGAAAATCAGCGCGCCGGACTCGCCCTCGTCAATGGCACGGTGTACATCGCGTGGGGCTCACACGAGGACGCAGCCCCGTGGTTCGGCTGGGTGGCCACCTACACCTACAGCGGCACCACTTTCGTGCCGAACGCGCTCTTTAACGCGACGCCCAACGTTGCCAAGGGCGGCATCTGGATGAGCGGCGGGGCACCGGCCGCGGACAGTGCCGGGCACGTCTACCTCATCACGGGAAACGGCGGCTTCGACGCCAACAGCGCCACGGCCCCGAACAACGACTTCGGCGACAGTTTCCTGCAGCTCAGTGGCAGCAGCCTCAGCGTGCTCTCGTGGTTCACGCCTTCGGACCAGGCCACCGACAATGCCAATGACGAGGACTTCGGGTCCGGCGGTGCCGCGCTGGTCCTGAACCTCAGCAGCGGCCCCGTGCCGCACCTGATTGTCGGCGGGGGCAAGGATGCGACGCTTTATCTTTTGAACGGCGACAGCATGGGCGGCTATGGCGACGCCAACGCCTACCAGCACTTCTCGGGCGGTTCGGGCATCTTCTGCTCCCCGGCGTTCTGGAATGACACGCTGTTTCTGGCGCCGATCGCGGGGGCGCTGGAGGCATACGCCTTCGATTCGTCCGATAACACGTTCAACACGGCACTCGCGTCGCGCTCGACCGCAGTCTTCAACTACCCCGGCGCCACACCCTCGGTCTCTGCCCTGGGCGCAAGCAGCAACGGTATCGTCTGGGCCGTCGACAACTCGCGCTTCTGCGTCGGCACGGGTTCGCCGTGCGGGGCGGCGGTACTGCACGCCTTCAACGCCTCCAACCTCTACGCTGAGTTGTGGAACAGCTCGATGGTCAGCACGGACGCCGCCGGCAACGCGGTGAAGTTTGGCGTCCCGACGGTCGCAAACGGCAAGGTCTATGTCGGCACCCGCGGCAACAATACCGGGGGCGCGTACGGCTCCACCTCGGTCTCCGGCGAGCTCGAGGTGTACGGGCTTAAGTCGAACTAGGGCCGCGGGGATCCGAGTAAGGGTCTTCGGCTTTTCAGTCAGTTAGCGGGGATATCTCCAAGGCCTCACGGGCGGGACGCTACAGTCCGCAGTGCGCGGTTTTTCACGCAGCATGGGGCCCGAGTCGCGATAAGATACCGCCCCGCAGCGCCCCCCACCCGGAGTCACACAGATGTCGGTGAGGTCCACGATCACCTCGCAGTTCCAGCAGGTCGCCGTCGAGCAGGAACGCACACTTGCCCCCCTCGCCGATGAGCTGAAGCTCGTCCAGTCGGGACTCGATTCACTGAGCTTCGCCATCATCGTGGCGCGCCTGGAGGACTCCCTCGGGATCGATCCGTTCAGTGCCGCCGAGGCGGTGGACTTCCCGGTGACCTTCGGCGACTTCGTCAGGCTGTACGAAAACTTTGGCAAGTGACGGCCTCTCGCTCTGGGAGTCAATTAGCCTAAGAGGCGTACCGGGCGGGCGCCTGCAGGGTCCGGGCGCCGCCGTGGCGCTGGCGGATTTTACCCACGGTTCCGCGCTCGGCGGCCGCCTGGAAGAGCTGCGGGGCCGCAGTGTTCTCCTCGCGGCGCGCGACCAGCTCACCGCGGCCCTCGCCCTGATCGAACTCGATGGCGTCGCGCGGCGCATGGTGCTGTGCACGCCGGACCTCGCCACACCGCACCTGCCGGGCGTGATCCGCGACGCCGAGGTCGATGCCAGCGTCTGTGATGCGGACAGTCCCCCAGAGGCCCGGGTGGGCGTGGCGGTCAGCGCGCAGACGCGGCTTGCGGACACGCTTTCGTCGCGCCGGGTGAGCGCGCGCACCGAGTGGATTCTCCTCACCTCGGGCACCACCGGCGCGCCGAAGCTCGTCCTGCACACCCTCGCAAGCCTCACCGCGGTGCTCGCGACCGAGCCACCGCCGCCCTCGCCCATCACCTGGAGTACCTTCTACGACATCCGCCGCTATGGCGGGCTGCAGATCTTCCTGCGTGCGCTGCATGCCGGCTCGCTCGTGCTTTCCGGCCGCGGGGAAGAAGTGGGCGACTTCCTGGCGCGGGCCGGCCAGGCGGCCATCACGCACATCTCCGGGACGCCCTCGCACTGGCGCAAGGCGCTGATGAGTGGCGTGACCTCGAATATCGATCCGCAGTACGTGCGGCTTTCCGGCGAGATCCCGGACCAGGCCGTGCTCGATGGGCTGCATGCCGCGTACCCGCGGGCGATCCTCGCCCACGCCTTCGCGTCCACCGAGGCCGGAGTCGCCTTCGAGGTGCGGGACGGGCGTGCCGGGTTTCCTGAGGAGCTCGTGGCTGCGCCACACGCGCAGGTGGAACTGCGCGTCAAGGACGAGACGCTGCAGATCCGCTCCCCGGGGACTGCGGTGCGTTACCTCGGCGCCGATGCCCCGGTGCTCAGGGGGGCGGATGGCTTCGTCGATACCGGCGATCGCGTCGAGGCGCGCGACGGGCGCTACTATTTCATGGGGCGCCGCGGCGGCGTCATCAATGTCGGGGGACTGAAGGTACATCCGGAGGAGGTCGAGGCCGTGATCAACTCGCACCCGGCAGTGCGCATGTCGCTCGTCAAGGCCCGTCGCAATCCGATCACGGGCGCGGTGGTCACCGCCGAGGTGGTGGTCAAGGATCCGGCCGCGGCGCCCGACAGCGCGACCCTGGTGCGGGAGGTGACCGAGAGTTGCAAGCGTCTGCTCGCGCCTCACAAGGTCCCGGCCATGATCCGCATCGTGCCCTCCCTCGAGGTATCCGCTTCAGGAAAGCTGGTGCGCCCCAATGCTTAACGTCATCGTTACCGGTGCCAGCCGCGGGCTGGGCCTTGGGATCACGACTACCCTCGCCGCATGCGGCTACCAGGTGATCGCGGTCGCGCGCACCCAGAGCGCGCCACTCGGGGCGGCGATGGCGCGCGCCCGTGATGCCGGGGGAGGCCTGATCCAGTTCCGGGCGCTGGATCTGCTCGAGACGCAGGCGATTCCGGGGTTCGTCAGCGCGCTGCGCAAGGAATTCGGCCCGCTCTATGGCCTCGTCAACAACGCAGGTCTCGGTACCTCAGGCGTGCTCGCCATGATGCGCGACGAGCAGCTCGAGAGCCTGGTGCGCCTCAATACCGTCTCCCCGATGCTGCTGACCAAGTACGTAGTGCGCTCCATGATGAGCGCGCACACGGGGCGCATCATCAACATGGCATCCGTGGTCGCCTCCACCGGCTACCACGGACTGTCGGTGTACTCGGCGACCAAGGCTTCCCTGATCGGCTTTACGCGCTCGCTCGCACGCGAAGTCGGCCCACTCGGCATCACGGTCAACGCCGTTGCGCCGGGGTTTGTCGACACGGAGATGACGCAGGAGCTCGAAGGGGCGCAGCGCGACCAGATCCGGCGACGCAGCGCGCTCAAGCGCCTGGCCGATGTAGATGACGTGGCGGCGGCGGTGGAGTTCCTCCTGAGCGAGAAGGCCAAGAACATCACCGGCACGACGCTCACGGTGGACGCGGGCAACACTGCCTAGCGATTCCGTCGCCCTGGTATCCGCTAGCATCAAGATCCGTCGGGATTCGACATAATCACCGTCACAGTGCCTGCTGAGCAGGAAACCTGCGAACCAATTCACAGGTGCTGGATGCGACGCGACTTGGAAGTCGATTCGTGCGCGGGCGCAGTGGCGCTGCGCGTCATGGCGGAGTAGCCTGAGTTGACCTGTGCTTTCGCTGCATCGCATTAGAAAATAAAGAAAAGCTACAGGGTCGGAGGTCTACGTGGATCTGCGACGCTCGGTAAAGACCGTTTTAGGTTGGGCTGCGGGAGTCGGTGACAGGTACGTCACTGACCTGCGATCGAAGGCGATCGTCGTTGCGTTTCACCGAATCGATAGCCGCGTCACCGAAGACCCGATCGGCTGCACGCCCGAGAGATTCGAGCGGTTCTGCAGATTCTTTCCCCGGCACTTTCAGGTCGTGCCGCTGTCGCGATTGTTGGCGACTACGCCGCCGGCAAGGATGTCGGAGGACGGCTCGCGATAACATTCGATGACGGCTACGCCAACAATTTCGAAACGGCGGCGCCGGTGCTGCGCAGATACGGCCTCCCCGCCACGTTCTTCGTGACCACAGGGTGGATGGGTACGCGCACCGTGGCTCCTTGGGACGAGCATCTGTCCACGCGCTTCGAGTGGATGAACTGGGACCAGGTGCGCGGATTGGTGTCGCAGGGTTTCGAAATCGGATCTCATACCCACACACACATCGACTTGGCGAATGCTACGGCCGACGCCATACGACAGGAGTTAGGGCGCTCCAAGCAAGCTCTTCAGGACGAGCTCGGTGTTTCAACGAAGCTCTTTGCTTACCCGTTCGGCGATCCGGGCAACATTACCGAGAGCTCACTTCTTTTGGTGAAGGAGGCCGGGTTCGACTGCTGTCTTTCGTGCCACGGGGGGGTGAATGATGCAGGCTCAGACCCGTATCGTCTGAACCGGATACCGATCGGCGCATGGTGCAAGTCGCCCGGCCAGTTTGGATTTGAGCTGTTGCTGGCTGAGAGGGCCGCCAGACGGTCGCGAGTCCGGCTACGCAAGTCGCCGCGTGACGACCGCTGCCAGGATGCTTCGCGCCGTACATGAAGCGCATGATCGGTCCGAAAACCGGGGCACTGGCAAGTCCGACGAACAAAAGCCCCGGAACCGATGATTCGAAATGCCGGCTCCAGCGCTGGTATGCCAGGTGCCTCAAGTGCGATCGCCTGCAGCAGCGATGTTTCCAGATAGGTCATCGGTGAATATCCACACGGTAACCGGTGCCGGCAACGACGTGATCGGTATGAATTTCTGACGTTCCCTGCGGTCCTGGCGAGGCTCAGACGCACGCGCTCTTTTTCAGCTGTGCGCGGCCACGAGCCGCGTATTCAGCAGGATCTCGATCCGCCCCTGGATGCGATCGCGAAGCCACCACGAGCCACTGGCCCGTAGGAGCCGACCAGAAACCGATGCCGCTTCGTCGGCGGGATAGTACCAGCGATAGAACCGCGGCAGCTCCGAGATCGCCACCGAACTCCATCCGCAACCGACGCCTGCATCCGGTGCAAGTACCTGTTGCGACAGCGGGCGCACTTGGCCTCCGGATTCCACCAACCTGCGGCCTGCGTACGATGATGCGCACGCGGGCGCCGGCTTCGTGCAGGAGAGCCGCCGTTTCAAGAGCTGATTGCCCGGCACCTATCACGCAGACATCGCGATTGGCGTAAGCACTCACCTCGGCGATCCGCGCACTGTGTAGCGCGAGAGGCTCTGGTAGTCCTTTGAGTTCCGGGGGCAGTGTCCGGAAAGCCATGTGGCCGGTCGCCAGAACCACACGGCGGCTGGTGAAGCTTGTGCCGTCCTCAGCGTTTCACGTCGAAACCCTGGTGGCTGCGGCTCAGCTGCGCAACTCTTACGTCACGTACCACGCCGACCGCCTGCTCACGAAACCAATCGGCGTATTCAAGGAAGTGAGACAACCTCACCGGATCGGCGACCCGCTGATACGGCTTGCCGTGGGCTTCGCAGTAGCGCTCCAGCGTAAAGCGTCGCTGCGGATCCCAGAGGTTGGAGGCAAACGGCTCTGACTTCAGAACCATTCCGGCAGGCATGTATTTCCGCCAGCTTTCCAGGGGCGTGCCGAAGTACCTCGACACGATTTGTGCTGTGCACGCAGGTGCGCTGCGATTGACAGGCCGTACGGGCCAGCACCAACGATTGTCGTTTCTGTGTCCAAGGTCATGGCCTCGTGCTGCGAAGCGAAGGGGAGGTGTCAAGCACGCGGACGAGATCTGCGCCAGACACGCATAAGCCCGCGTTCGTAAAGGTAGTAGTAGCAGGCCGGCAACGGATCCGACCATCTGAAGAATCCGTCCACGGTCCGTGTGTTCGCGTCGCTGCCGAAGGTGCGATAGCCGGCCGAAGAACGCCAGGCAACCGCGCTCGGCTTGTGTCCGTTCCCTGGGCGGTGACCGAGTTCGGCATGATAGAGACGAGCGGCAGGTTAACTCCGCAGAGTGTGGCGATTTCCGACTGCCAGTCGGTGCGTCCGACAGTCGGTTCAATAATCGCCAGGCGATTCCGCTGTCTGTCTCGTTTGAATTCCAGGCTTCCTAGGCCGCGATAGCTAACCCGTGAGATGAACCGCTCCGCCAGCGGTCTGAAGCTCCGCTGCAACTTCGGGAGCTGCACGGCAAATCGCTGTCGTTCCAACCGCCGGTGGGTCAACCATATAGCTTACGGCCGTGAAAGATCCCCAAGAGTTGACCGTCTCCGGCGCAGGCGAACAGTGTGAACAGCAATTCCGAGTCAGGGCCGTCGACCCACTCCTGCACGATGATTCCGGGGGCATGCGTCAGCATTCTGGCGCAGGCCTCTCGCGCCTCGGCAATGCTGTCGGCGCGCAAGATTCGGTCTGCCAAACCGCGCAATACCAGAGTCTTATCCCCTGGCTTAATGATAAGCGGTGGCTGCAGGCTCGCGATGCGCTCAAGGTCGCGCGTGGTAGTAACGCACACGGCTCTTGGGACTTCGAAGTGCTCGCGTTCGGCCAGGGACTGGAAGAGCGTCTTGTCTGCAAGCGCGCGACCATTCGGCGGAGGGCAGACTGAAGTAATACAGCGATTCCAGTTCCCGCCGATGAGCCGATACCGTGTCGACGCATTGGTCACTAGTCAGGATGAGCACCGCGCGACAGCCGAGCTGGTCGGCGAGTTGGGCCAGCGCCTTGATTAGTCCCTCACCATCGAGCGCAGGCGTTGGAACGAAGTGACAGTAGCGCGACCAACCCGCTGCACATGCCCGGGTAGTGTCGAGCAGGTAGATGGGCATGCCTCCTGCAGACAGACTGCGCACAACCCCGAGAGCGTTCAGTGACCCGCCAACGACGACGGCCGGTGTCCGGAGCGACGCGTCTGTGCGAAGCTTTTGGCTGTAGAGACGCATTTTATTTTCTTTAAAGTCTATCAGTGCGGATTCGTCGCCGGGCAGGAGGTATGACATATGCGTTGCGAGATGTTGCACAGTCGGTGCAGGCGCCCTGGGCTGAAAGTATCTGCCATTCCGGGTGGCGAAACGAGCCCGCTAGTTCAGGCCGCACCGGCCCTTGCCTCAGCCAGAGCGTCCAGGACTGTTGGCTGCCGGGTTAAGCTGTGCCCTGGGGCTGCTATCTTAGACACGGAGTTCTGCCGACTGCAGGTCTTGGAATACCGCATCATCGAGCGCTACATATGCACCAGGGCGCCGCTATCGATGAAAAGTCGGTCGCGCACCCTCACAGGATCGTAGCCCTCGGGCAGCAGATCCTGCTTGCGCAGCTTAAAGGTGCCGGTGATCTCGAGTGCGCTCAGCAGCCGCAGGAACACCGGTCGAGCATAGGCGGGTAGACGGTGCGCAAGCGACTACGAAAGCTCGCCGAGATCGAAGTCCTGATTCACCACCAGCGCCGCCATGCCCGGCGCGGCCGTCGGCGTGCGGCACCTCCACGCCGTAGACCGCGACATCCGTTGACCCCCGGGACACGGCGCCGATGACCTCCGCCACCTCGCGCGGTGGAGACGTTCTCGCCCTTCCAGCGAAACGTGTCGCCGACGCGATCGACGAAGTAGAAGAATCCCTGCGCGTCCTGGCGCATCAGGTCGCCCGGTGCGATACCAGGCGGTCGCCGAGGGCGAATACGTCGCGCAGGATCTTGCTTGTCCGATGCCGCGCCGTCAGTATAGCCCTCGAAGCGGCGGAGGCTTCCTGATCGCTCACGATCTGGCCGACGGCTTCTCCGACCTCGTCTACCGCGCAACGCCGGCAGCGGACCGCGCCGTGCGCGTCGGTAGTCCGGTATCGAAGTCGAAGTCCACGAGCGCGACCGGCAGGCGATGCGCGGAGGAAGGGGGGGATACGACCGATCGCACCCGCGCGGCCCCTCGCAGTTGATACAGGGAAAAGTTCCCTCGGTGGCCGCGTAATACTCGAGGATCTGCGGGATGCGGAAAGGCGTTCCTGGAACGGCACCCATACGTCCGGCCCGCAAGCCGTTGCCGCAGGCGAGCCGCAGCGAGTGTCGGGCCTCGGTCGGTTGCGGCGGTGCGCTCAAGAGATAGCGGCACAGTTCGCCGATGTACTGCAACAACGTGCAGCGTTCTGGCGCTCACGTCGTCCCAGAAGTCGCGCGCCGAGAAGCGCTCGCGCAGGATGACCGTTGCCACCACCAACGAGGGTCGCGCCCACCGCTACCACGCCGCCGACGCTGTGATACAGCGGCAGGCAGTTGTACATTCGATCAGTCCGGTCTCGCGTCCATGAGTCCCGGCAAACCAGTGGCTCCATTGCATCAGGCGGTAGTGGCTGACGTTCGCCGCCTTCGGCAACCCCGTGGTTCCAGAGGTGTAAATGCAGAGCGCGCGATCCGTTAACGTCGGAGCCCTGAACCCCGGGAGGGGTCCGGTGATTGCCTAGAGAGCCGGCGCAAGTTCCGGATCGAGCGGCTCAAGATAAGTAAGATCGGTCGCCCTCACCCAGCTCGAAGGCAGTCTCACCCCGTTTAAGTTCGCGCGCGGATTTCACCCTGCTGCAGGACGCGAGCCAGTGATTGCGCCCGTACAAGCTGGGGTGACGGCGCGGATGGAATGCGCAGAAGCGCTCCGCCGGTAAGGTTGGTGTTGATCAGGGCGACCGTCATCCCGATGCGTGCCAGACCCAGCCAGATCGCGAGGTACTCCGGAGCGGTTTTCCATTAAAGACAAACTACGTCGCCGCAGATCAGCCTCTGGTCCAGGCCCCAGCAGGCGTACGCGTCGCAGGCGGCTGCGAGGTCCCGATATGAGGAAGTTTGCGGACCACGAACTGAGCGCAGGGGGCATCCCCGAAACGCTGCGCCAGCTGTCGATGAGCGCGGGCAATGTTCGGTCGGATTACGCTCGATCGGAGCAGTGCGCTCAAGTGCGCGGACCCACGCCTTTAGGGGCGAACCCGTGCCGCTGCTCTCCTCGCGTTACCATCGTGTCGAACCAGGACGATTGCTTGACGACATGCCGCGCCCGAGCCAGCGCACAGTTCCGCTTGGTCGACTTCGCCGATTAGACGTGAATGTCGGGAATCGCAGCCTCTCGCTGAGCGATCTCCTGGCGCGCGGCACTTTGCGGATGGTGTGGTTCGCGCTCATTTAAGTGCGCGCGGTGCGATGCCTGACTGACTGTTCCAAGTAAGGCCTCTCGGTCTTCTCGTAAGGGCGGTGTCGCAAACTCCTTCGCACGCTGTGCCAGAACCACCGGCCCTCAAGGGAAAAAAGCGGATACCCCTCCAGCAGAGGTATTCCAACGCTAGATACAAGGTGGTCCAGGATCGTCGATACCGGCCGATACCATCCTGGGCGAGCTGAAAGACGCGTCAAGACATCGACCACGCGGGGGTGAACGCGACCTCCCTGGAGGAAACCTTTGCCGAAGTGGGTCCCCGCGGATGCCGTAGGCCTCGTTCCTCTCTCCAATTTCTCCAAACGGTCGGGGCTCAGCAGCGCGATGAACTCCTCAACATTGTCAGCAAAGCAGCTGGGGAAATACGCGCGTACGCCGTAGGTGTCTTTGGTCCGGTATGGTATCGCTGGAGTGATGTTCCATAGGTTCAGCTCATCGTAAGAGAAGCTTCGCATGTAACGCAGGTGTTCCTGCGCGATATCGGCCCAATAATACGGCGATTTTGCATCATGACCCTCAGCCCCGGGATTAGCGCTTCGGTGGAATGCTTTGTAAAGCGAGCGCAGAGTCTTGAGCGAAACCGGTGGCCGTTCCAGTAGAGATTCTCCCGATTTCCGGCGTGCGCTGCGTATACAGTTGGATAGCGGCCGAGCTTGTTCCTGTACATCTCAAACGCGGCGAACGTGTCTGGTCGCGTGCTCGAGACCATCTTTGCTCCGTGATATCCGACTTCGAAGCCCCGAGCCTGGAGTTGCTGAACGAAGAGCGCGTAGTCTGAGTCTTCGAGCGTGTGGCAGCCTTGGTCGTCACAAGGACCGTCGAAGGCTAGCGGCCATACTGTCTTCGTCGTTAGGAAGCCGAGCTCGGCAAGAAAACTCATAGATTGGTCGGATATAGTCGAGTGTCGCGCAGTCGGTATCGTCAATGATTGAAAATGCAAACTTCTTGCCTTCAGGGAAAGGGACGGCCGGTCTGCTCATGGGCTTGATCGAAATCCAACTCGCTCTAGAGATGATCGCTCCACGCGTCGCCGCGTGTCAGATTCCATTTGGCCAAGTTGGAGCTGAGGGCGGACTGGCACTTATCTCGCAGCAGCATGTGGATATTGCCCGGCATTTTGAAGTAACCGGCGCGCAGCATGGGTCCGCTCAGTGAACAGTGAGAGCCTGTGAAGAGGAGCGCATCGTAGCTCGCGGTTCGCGCCCATCGCCGGCACACCTGAAGCGCTTGCGGCAGGGCCGGACGGCAGTTCGGGTCGAGCACCAAGTCGACTATCGACCCGATACCTAGCCCGGCGAGACGAGAATCATCGAGCCTCTGCGGAGGAGCCAGGACAGCGAGAGCCACTAGCTCCTGATCCCGCCAAACCGATGCGAAGGTGTACTGTCCGCTTGCTCCCCGTTCGTAGCGCCACCGCAAATAAGCGCCCGATCTGGTAGCGCCGCAGGTTCCGGCGAGGCGAGCGCGCGCCCACAGACTCTCCAACGCCGCGTCAGCCGGCAACCGCTCGCACCATTCGCCTCGGAGCCTAGAGCCGGAGAGTGCGGTTAGTCGGCTGAGCGTCGCCACGTAGAAGAGAAACAACGCTCCCGTCAGCTGTCTGAGTGGTGTCGTCCTGAGAATCTTAGCAGCAAGCGAGAGAGCCGACGGCAAACCATTTAGGGTGGCAAGTCGGACGTCCATGTTCTTGAGGATACGCGCCGGCCGGAGCGGCTGAATGTAGTTACAGACTGCGCCGAGATCAGACATTCCCAGTGCCACGGATAGCTTGCGGGGAACGAGCGCTGCGGGCATGGATGCAGCCAAACCCACATGTCTTAGCATTTTCTTTAGGAGCAGGAAGCCAATCGGCCCGTTCCGGTATTCGGGCAGGACCCAGAACCCCTTGAGCCAGTGCCCAGGCAAGTACTCCTTGCCGTTCCAGAAGGACGTCGGTATCGATGTCAAATATGCTGCGAGGCGCTGGCCGACGAATACGCCGACGCGAGGCGGTGCGATGCCAGGCTGGAACGGATTATCCTCTGCGGCAGCGCGAAGCATCTTGCGCACATCATCGACAGTGGCTGCCGGATCCCACTCCGCGGCGCGGATGAATTCCGCGATGGAGTCCGCATCATTCTCGTCGAGCAGGCGGACTCGCAGGGACTCGGTCATTATCTTAAGTAAAAGAGGGCCGGAGGAGGTCTCAGTCTAATATAGCGTCCGGGGCCGGATGTACAGTGCTGCCGGGATTAATACTTTGGTCACGTGAGGTGGTCCCAGCGAGTGTATTGCTTGGCTCGAGCCGTCATTCCTTTGACGGTGTGCCCCGCATGGGCGTGTCCCCATGCGTGCCGGCTTGGAGACATTCGTAGCTTGTTCGAGCATTGGATGGACGAGAAAACCAGCGGCCGGACCTAGCGCCGTCGTCTGGCGACGCGCGTGCACCGAAGAATTGCAGATGCGGTTAAGCCGAGCGACTCCGGAAGCCATCGATACATCTCACGCTGGACGCTAGTTAACCGAGGGCTGTTTTTTGCCCGCGGATGTCTAGCCACGCAATCACCCGCAGTAGCCACGCGGCTAGGAGGCTAGAAAAGAACAGGATGTCAATCAAGCTCCCATGGTTGCGAAGCGTGCCGAGGTAGATATGGGTGGCTAAGCCCCAGATGACATACACGCCGGCCTTGTGAAGGCGCTTCCAGTTTACAAAGGTTAGATGACGCGCGGCAGCTCGGAACGAGGTCAAAGTCAGAAAGATCAAGAACAGGACGCCCACGGCATCCTGGGAAAAATCTCGGACACTTAGCGTGCTGTGGAATCGGTAGAACGCAAACGCGACAACTGTGAGATGCCATGCCATTCCGGCCGCAAACGCAAGACCGAAAAATCGCCGGTTGGCACGCGCCCACTTGGTTACCCGGTTTGGCCACAATCTAACAAGGGAGGATGCGGTGAAGGCCACGAGAAAATAAGGCAATGCGCAGCGAACCGCGTGCTTCACTAGGAACTCGGTGCCGCTGCTCAAGCGCGGGTCCGCGAACGCCAAACCGATTCCCCAAGCAAAGGCATACACGGCTAGGAGCATCCAAAACAAATGCCAAGCAGAGTGCCATCGATTTCTCATGCGGCCGTAGTCCATCCAGAGCAGAATGCACAGACTGAGATTTCAGACATTAGGCTACCCAATACGAACATCTCGGATGAGTTCGCTGCGCTGGGTGCATTCGTGTTTGAGCTCTTATGCCGGCCTGCAGCGCTCAACACACGGTGGAAGGGGCTTCGTTAACTTATCCCTTACCGCCCCATTTTAGGCCCACGCTGCCAGCGAGCTCTGTGAAACCCTCATGTCCTATGCCGGCTCCAAGAAGATACAATGCGAGCACACAATACTAGGCTGGCTGGGACTTCGAGGGCTGTTTAGAACTTGGGTCTGGACGCTCTGTCCGGCGCCAGGACATGAGGTTTCAAGGCCGGTAAGGGGATTGGGATGCCTGATGTATCCGACAGGAACAAGTTGATTGTTCTCGAATTTAATGAACTCACCCCGTCTCTGATGACTCAATTCATCGAGGAGGGTGTGCTTCCGAATTTCGCCCGCATGAGGCGTGAGTCGGCCGTTTACCTTACCGACGCCGGCGAGGATCCGCCCAACCTGAATCCCTGGGTGCAATGGGTAACTGCCCACAGCGGGGTTCCGGCTTCCCGACACCAGGTAATCAACCTTGGCGACGCCACCAAAGCTATGGTGCCGCGCATCTGGGAAGTGGTGTCGGATAGCGGCGGTACGGTTTGGGTGTGCGGCAGCATGAATGCGGCATATAAGAGTGATGTAAAGGGACTCGTGCTCCCGGACCCATGGTCGGTTCGCGTGCGTCCGAGCGATCCCGAACTTATCCCGTACTTCGACTTTGTGCGGTCAAACGTACTTGAGTATACGCGCGAGCGCATGCGAATCGGACTGCGTCAGTATCTGCGCTTCGCTTGGTTCATGGTACGGCATGGACTCAGCTTAGGGACTGCATGGCTAACTCTGCGCCAGCTGATCTCGGAGCGCTTTGCACGCACACGTTGGCGCCGGGCGACGATTCTCGACAGGTTGCAGTTCGACGTGTTCCGTCATTACTATCGGAAGCTACGTCCGACATTTTCGACGCTATTCTTTAACAGCACTGCACACTTTCAGCATGTGTACTGGCGTAACCTCGAGCCGGCTCGGTTCGATCTGAAGCCCAGCGCGGAGGACCAGCAGGCCTATGGAGATGCCGTGCGCCATGGATACCGCTGCATGGACGCCATCCTTGGTAAGGTGATTGGAATGGCAGGGGACGACGCTACGATCGTATTCGCGACCGCGCTCAGCCAACAGCCCTGCCCCATCTATGACAGTGCGGGCGGAAAGACCTTCCACGCACCACATAGTTTCGAGCCGCTACTTAGGTTCGCAGGCATTGATCCTCACAGTTGCTCGGCAGAGCCCGTAATGTCAGAGGAATTTCATCTCCGCTTCGCCACCGATGCGGATGCCGAAAGGGCGCGCGAACAGCTGCTGAAGCTGAGGATAGGCGACGAGTTAGTGATGAAAGCCGCGATCGATGGCCCGAGCGTCATGGCCGGCTGTTCGATTTTCCACGAAGTACGTCCCAGCACCGACGTTGACGGTCCGGGAGGATCGGTGGCATTCGATTCACTTTTCTATGACGTCGACACCACAAAGAGTGGGATGCACCATCGAGATGGAATGCTTTGGATCCGGCCGCCGAAGGGAGCGCAGGGGCACACCGCTCCCGAGCGTGTGCCGCTGGAGAGTATTGCGCCCACCGTGCTCTCTCTACTGGGGCTGCGACCGGCCTCTGAGATGAAGGGCGCTGTGCTGCGTGTCTAGCGGTTTTCGCAGTGGCGGAGGTCAGGCCACATTCAGAGACGGAAGAGCATGAGTGAGGTGGTACCGATTGATCGGCATAACCTCTCACTGCTGGGTTGTTTCCAACGGTCGCCGAGGAATCTGTCCCTAATTTCTGCGGCATGCATCTCTGCACCTAAACCATGAAACCCGAAACTATCGCCCTGCACGCAGGCTACGACTCCGACCCCACCACCAAGGCGGTCGCGGTCCCCATCTACCAGACGGTCGCCTATTCGTTCGACAGCGCCGAGCACGGCGCTGCGCTCTTTGATCTCGAGGTCGAAGGCTACCGGTATACCCGTATTGGCAATCCCACGACCACCGTGCTCGAGAAGCGCGTGATGGAACTCGAAGGCGGGATCGACGCCCTGGCCGTGAGCTCCGGTCAGACTGCGCTTTACTACACGGCGCTCAATGTCGCGGAGCGTGGCCAGAACATCGTCTCCGTGCCGCAGCTCTACGGGACGACGCATACGCTCTTCGCCCACATCCTGCCGAAGTTCGGCGTACAGGTACGCTTCGCCAAGTCCGACCGGCCGGCGGATCTTGAGAAGCTAATCGATGAGAACACGCGGGCGCTCTTTTGTGAGATGGTCGGAAATCCCGCGGGTAACATCTGCGACCTCGAGGCCCTCGCCGCGGTGACGCAGCGTGCGCGCATTCCGCTCATCGTCGACAACACGGTCCCGACCCCCATCCTGATCCGGCCCTTCGACTTCGGCGCCGATCTCGTGGTGCACTCGCTCACCAAGTTCCTGGGCGGCCACGGCACCACGCTCGGCGGCGCCATCGTCGACAGCGGCAGGTTTCCCTGGGCCAAGGAACGCGCGCGCTATCCGACGTTCAGCGAGCCCGATGAGTCCTACCACGGCCTCGTCTACACCGAGCATTACGGCGACAAGGCCTTCCTCGGCCGCGTGCGCAGCGTCTACCAGCGCACTATCGGCGCGGTGATCTCGCCCTTCAATGCCTTCCTCCTGCTGCAGGGTATCGAGACCGTGGCGCTGCGCGTCGAGCGCCACGTCGAGAATGCCCGGCGCGTGGCGGAGTTCCTGCGCGCCGATGCGCGCGTGGCCGCGGTGAGCTATGCGGGGTTTCCGGACAATCCGTACTACCCACTCGCGCAGAAGTATCTCGGGGGACGGGCCTGCTCGCTCATGACCTTCGCCATCCGCGGCGGCTTCGACGCCGGTACACGTTTTTACGATGCACTGCGTCTCTTCAAGCGCCTGGTGAACCTCGGGGACGCCAAGTCGCTCGCCTGCCACCCGGCCTCGACCACGCATCGGCAGATGTCGCCCGAGGAACAGCGCATCGCGGGCGTGGGCCCGGAGACGATCCGCCTGAGCATCGGGATCGAGCACATTGACGACATCATTGCCGATCTCGACCAGGCACTCGCCATCGCTACACGCCCATGACTGCGAAGTCCCTGCAGCCGCCGCCCGCGGCGCTATTTCCGGGTGCCATCGAGCGCACGCGCGTTGACGATGCCCTTACGCGGACGCTGGTTGCGGCCGCGCAGCGCGTGGCCGCCGGAAGCGTCGTGCCGACCCTCGATCGCGTGCAGTTCCGGCGCGAGCTCGAAGAGTTCGATTTCGCGACCCCGCGTCCGCTGGATGAACTCATCGACTGGACGGTGGAGCGGCTCGAGCACGGCGTCGTGCACATGAACCACCCGCGCTACTTCGGTCTTTTCAACCCGGCGCCGAATTTTCCGGCGCAGTGCGCCGATCGCATCGCCGGCTCCTTCAATCCGCAGCTGGCAAGCTCCGGCTCATCCCCGGCGCCGGTGGAGATCGAGGCGCACGTCATCCGTGCGCTGGCGCGACGCGCGGGGCTGCCGCCCGGCAGCGGCGGCCACTTCACGATCAGCGGGTCCGAGGCCAACTACACCGCGCTCGTGTGCGCACTCACGCAGGCCGAGCCGCGTTTCGGGTCCGAGGGAGCCCGTGCCTTCGCAGGCCCGGTCGTGATGTACACCTCCCACGAGTGCCAGCCGGCCTGGTTCAAGATCGTGCACCAGGCGGGCATTGGGCGCGATGCGCTGCGGCTGATCGGCACCGACGGGCAGGGGCGCATGGACGCGGCCGCACTGGCGCGCGCCGTCGCTGAAGACAAGGCGCGCGGTCGCGTCCCGGTGCTGATTTCCGCCACGGCCGGCACGACCGGCGCCGGCATGATCGATCCGCTCGAACCGTGCGCGCGTATCTGTCGCGAGCACGGCATCTGGTATCACGTGGATGCGGCCTGGGGCGGCGCGGCGCTCGCCTCCGAGAAACTGCGCGGACTGCTGGCCGGCATTGAGCTGGCAGACTCCGTCACTATCGACGCCCACAAGTGGTTCGCCACCACCATGGGCTGCGGCATGTTCATCACGAGCAAGCCGGAGGTTCTGAGCGAGGCTTTCAAGGTTGCAGCCGAATTCATGCCCTCGAGCGTCACCGCTCTCGACCCCTACCTAAATACCGTGCAATGGTCGCGGCGCTTCCTCGGGCTGCGGCTGTTCCTGTCGCTGGCCGCCGCGGGCTGGGAGGGTTACGCCGCGCACGTGGAGCGCGCCGGGGAGGTCACCCGCCTGGCGCGCGAGCGGCTCGTGGCGCGCGGCTGGCAGGCGGTGAACGATTCGGAGCTTGCAGTCCTTTGCGTCGTGCCCCCACCCGGTTATGCGCCGATCCGGGACATCGTCAAGCGGGTGGTCGCCTCGGGACGCGCGTGGGTCGCGGTTGCCAAGACCGAGGGGCGCGATGTGGTGCGCGTGTGCGTGACGCACGGTGAGACCTCGGCCGCCGACGTCGAGGAGCTGGTGGCAGTCCTCGAAGCTAAGGCTTGACCGCCAGCAACCTTCCGAGCAGTGCTTCGATCGAGGTCACCGAACGGAAGTTGTCCGGCGTGATGTCGTTCTGAGGGATGCTCAGGTCGAACTCCCCCTCCACTGCCAGCATCAGGTTGACCATCTTGATCGAGCTCATCCCGAGCTCGCTCAGGCGGGCGTCCACGGGGAGCGAGGCGCCATCGCCCTTGTCCAGGATCTGTCCGATCAGGGCAAGGAGGCGGGGGCGCAGCGGCAAGGCGGGGGCTGGCTTCGCAGACACGTCGTTCATTGGTTCATGCCAATGATACCGGTTCTACGCGCGCCGACGGCGTTCTCGAGCGCGTGATGTGGGCAAGCCAGTTGCGGTAGATCGCCACAGCGGAGGGCTGCCAGGTGTTGGCGAGGCCTGCCGCCACGGCAGCGAAGGGAAAGTGCTCCGCGAGTTCCGCGCGGCGATCCGCGAGCGCCTGGGCCTTGAAGGACTCCATCTGCTGTGTGGCCTCGGGCTTGAGATAACCGACCGGCAGGGTCGGGTAGTTTTCCTGCGTGCCGGCAAGATAGCGGCCGACATCGCGCCGGTATTCCTTGAGGAGCGTCGTGCCCTCGTATTCCGGATGTCCCTGGAAAAAGAGCAGCAGGCTGCCGCGCTCGCGCGCAAAGGCATCGGCGCCGCCGGCCTCTGACCAGCTCAGGAGCGTGTAGCCCGCCGTGCGCAGCGCTTCAACGGGGAGCTCATTCCAGCGCGAGTGCGGCATATGGAGGGGCGACGTCGTGCCCTCCAGCAGCGGGTGTCCGGCGAGGGTGCGGTGCTCGTAGATTCCGGAGCGCTTCTCCGTCAACCGCTGGCGCGGGATTCCATCTAGGGCATCGACGGCTGCGTGTGCGGCAAGGCACGACCAGATGCTCGCCACCGTGTGGTGCTGCGCGAAGTCGAGGAGCCCGGCGAAGCGCGCCCAGTAGGGCTCATCGCGCAGGCGGGGCGCGCGCGGCTCGGTGCCGGTGACGATGAGGGCATCGAGCGGCTGCGCCAGCAGTTCTTCGATCGGCCAGTAGCGCCGGGCAACCTGTTCGGCGGCCTCCGCGCTGCGGGGCAGCTCCGGAAACGACGACGGCCGCACACTGATGGCCTGACTCCCGGCCGCACCCTCCAGCAGCGCACAGAACTGTGCTTCGGTCGACTGGAGCGCGGCGTCCGGCATGTTATTGATAAGTCCAATGCGCAGCGCCCCGGCCGTGTGCGAACGCCCCACATTGGTGCGGGAGGACGGGGGGGGCGTGCTGCGAGGCTCAAGGATTACCGGCATGATATTTCACTTATTTTTCAACGGTCTCTTCTGTGACGGGTTGCGAAGGCCGTCACAAGCCACTGATGTATCATCGGTTAGCCAGATTACCGTCTGGCCACAAGGAAAACTAATCCGGGGGTCTCGTTAATGGAAGCTCAGGTACTCGGAGGTACGCCCACCGGAGTCGCCGACGCGGTCGTCGGGGACCTGCCGGCCCGCACCAAGGCCGTGGCGGCAGTTGCGGCCGCCCACGCACTCGATGTGGATGCCAACGCGCGCTTCCCGGCCGAGAGCTTCGCTGCCGCCAAGGCGCAGCGACTGCTCGGCATCATGGTACCCAGGGCACTGGGCGGCGAGGGCGCCAGCATCGGCGACGTCGCCGATGTGTGCTACCAGCTCGGCCAGTCGTGCTCCTCGAGCGGCATGATTTACGCGATGCACCAGGTGAAGATCGCCTGCATCGTGCGTCATATGGGTTCGAGCGCGTCGCTGGCGCAGCTGCTGCGCCGTCTGTGCGCCGAACAGCTGCTGCTCGCCTCGTCCACCACTGAAGGCCAAGGCGGCGGCAACATCCGCTCGAGCGAGGCTCCGATCGAGGCCCTGGACGGCGGCCGCATCGGTCTGGAGCGCAAGGCGAGCGTCATTTCCTACGGCGCCTACGCCGATGGCGTCGTGACGACCGCCCGGCGCGCGGCTGACGCCAACTCATCCGACCAGGTCCTCGTGGCGCTCCTGAAGAGCGACTACACGCTGACGAAGCTGCAGGGCTGGAACGCGCTCGGCATGCGCGGCACCTGCAGCGAGGGCTACATGCTGAAGGCCAACGCCCAGGCCGACCAGGTCCTGCCGGAGACCTACGAACTCATCCATTCGCGCACCATGGTCCCTTCCGCGCATCTCCTGTGGGGCTCGGTATGGACCGGGATCGCCGCGAGCGCCACCGCGCGTGCCCAGGCGTTCATCCGCAACGCCATGCGCCACAGCAACGGCCAGCTGCCGCCGGGAGCGCCACAGTTCACCAAGGCGATGTCCACCCTGCGCACCCTGCGCGGCATGCTCTCGACCTCGCTGCGCAAGTATCAGCAGATCATGGATGATCCGCAGGCGATGGCCGGGCTGGATTTTCAGACCATGATCACCCTCACCAAGGTCGAAGCCTCCGAACTCGCCGCCAGCACCGTCATGAGCGCCATGCGCGCCTGCGGCCTCTCCGGCTACCGCAACGACGGCGACTACACCCTCGGCCGTCATCTGCGCGACGTACTGTCCTCGCCGATCATGATCAATAACGACCGCATCCTGTCGAACCTGGCGACGCCTGCGCTGATGAGCGCAATTCCGACGTCGCTGCGCGAGTGACCCCGCCATGGCCCCAAGTTCCACCGCCCGACTGACCGGAGCCGAGCGACGATGACCGCATCCCACGCTGAGACTGCCGCAAACGACCCCCTGGGCCACCTGGCCGGGGCGCTCTTCCGTGACATGGGTGTCGATGGCGTTTACGCCCGCAGCGCCCTCTACGAGGGCGTCATCGAGAAGCTCACGGCCTTCGTCACCGCACAGCGCGACCCGCGCGCGGAGGTGCTGCGGTTTCCGCCGGTCATGAGCCGCAAGCAGCTGGAGAAGTCCGGTTACCTCGACAGCTTTCCGAACCTGCTCGGGTGCGTGTGCGCGCTGCACGGCACCGAGGCGCAGATCCGCGGTGCGGCGGAGCGCTTCAAGACAGGCGGCGACTGGACGACTTCCCTGGCGGCCGCGGACCTGGTGCTCTCCCCGGCCGCCTGCTATCCGGTGTATCCCCTGGTGGCGAGCCGCGGACCGGTCCCCGCAGGCGGGCTCGCTGTTCGACGTCGCGGCCGACTGCTTCCGGCGCGAGCCCTCGAAGTCGCTGGACCGCCTGCAGTCCTTCCGCATGCGCGAGTACGTGCGCATCGGCGCGCCCGAGGACATCCGCAGCTTCCGCGAGGGCTGGATGAAGCGTGCCCAGGGGCTCGCGGACCAGCTCGGGCTCCCCTATGCGCTCGATGTGGCCAGTGATCCGTTCTTCGGCCGGGTCGGGCAGATGATGGCGGTGAGCCAGGTGCAGAACTCGCTCAAGTTCGAGCTCCTGATTCCCTATTACGAGGGCGCCCGCCCCACGGCCTGCATGAGCTTCAACTACCACCAGGCGCACTTCGGTGAGGTCTGGGGCCTCCACAACGACCGCCACGAGCACAGCCACACCGGCTGCGTGGCCTTCGGCATGGACCGGCTCGCGGTCGCCATGTTCGCCATTCACGGCGTGGATCTGGCGCGCTGGCCGGCCTCCGTGCGGCAGGCGCTGGCACTGTGACCGGAGCGCGCCGGCCAGCGTCGCTAAGCCCATGCCGCTCGATGCGCGCGCCAAGCGATTTCTCGACACGCTGGCCGCCTTGAACCCGCCGAGCGCGCTGTCGCTGTCGGCGGCCGAGCGCCGCGAGGCGCTCAAGCACCTCCTGAGCTTCTCCGGGCGCTCCGAGGCCGTCGGCGCGGTGGAGGACCGCACACTTCCCGGACCGGCGGGTTCGCTCGCGCTGCGGGTCTATACGCCGGCCAGCCGGCACTCAAGCGAGGCCCTGCCGGGACTCATCTACTTCCACGGCGGGGGGCTCGTCGCCGGGCAGTCTGGAAACCCACGACTCCATCTGCCGCTGCCTGGCCAATGCCAGCGAATGCCGCGTGCTCTCGGTCGACTACCGTCTGGGTCCGGAGAGCCGCTTCCCGGCGGCCCTCGAGGATGGCTGCGCCGCCACGCGGTGGATCGCAGCCCACGCGCGCGAGCTCTTGATCGACCCGAAGCGGCTCGGAATCTGCGGCGACTCCGCCGGCGCGACGCTCGCCGCGGTCGTCTGTCAGCAGCTCGCCGCCGCCGCGGGTCCCGCGCTGGCGTTCCAGTTCCTGCTCTGCCCGATCATGGATTTCGTCGCCGAGAGCGCCTCGCGGCGTGAGCTCGCGCAGGGGTACCTGGTCGACCGGGAGACCCTCGAGCACGACCTGCGGCATTACCTGGGGCCGGATGCCGATGCGGCTGATCCGCGCGTATCGCCGCTGCGTGCGCCGCGATTTGGGCGGCCTGCCGCCGACCATCGTGCATACGGCGGAGTTCGACCCGCTGCGTGATGAGGGGCGCGCCTACGCCGAGCGCCTCGAGGCCGCCGGTGTCAGGACCCTATACCGGTGTCATCCCGGTATGATTCACCTGTTTTACGGCATGCGTGGACTGATCCCGTATGCCGGCACCGCGTATGCGCAGATGGGCGCCGATATCCGCAGCGTGCTGGATGCTGCCTAGGTCGCCCACAGGGGACACACCGATGACGGATCGCTCCCAGGTCGAACAGCTCGTCAAGGAGTTACATGCCGCCCGCCTGGAGGGGGACCTCGAGCGCTTGTGTGCGGTGTTCGCCCCGGATGCCCGGCTGCGCATCGCAGGCTCCAGCGACGGCAAGCCGATCGCGATTGATGCCAGCCGCATCGCGCGGATACGCCCGTGGCTCTCGATCCTGGTCAAGACCTTTCGTCTCAGCCGCTACCAGCTGCTGTCGATGACCATCGAGGGTGGGACGGCCGCGGCCCACTGGCGCGTGGATATCGAGTCGAAGATCACTGGCATCGAGCGTCCCGACCGAGCTCGTGGAACTTGATCGAGGTCCGCAACGGCCAGATCAGTTCCCAGATCGAGTTCTTCGTGCCCTGCTGAAGGTAGCGCCATCGATGCCGGCCAAAATCGCGCACCAGGCCGCGTGTTTCAGGCTGATTACGGGATCGTCTTCGAGCCGACGTTAGATTCCTGGCCGATCGCGCCCGTACTGGTGTACGCCGCAACTCCGAAATACCAGGTGCCGGAGGAAAGGTTCGAAACTACGTAGGAGGTCACCGTCGGGTTCGTGACCTGGATGGTCTTCGTCATGGACCCGGCGGAGGTGCCATAGTAAATCTGGTAACCCGCGAGATTCGTGACCGCCGTGCCATTGGAATTCTGAGTTACGGAAGTCCAGTCCAGCGTCGCGGTGCCGTTGGATGACTGATTCACGGTGACGCTGAAAGTTGGCAGCGTGGCGCTGGCAGTGCCGTCGCTGACGCTGATGACGATGCCAGAATAAGCGCCGGCGCTGGCGGCAGCGGGCGTTCCGGAGAGCTGACCGTTCGCTGAACTAAAGCTGGCCCAGGAAGGCTTGTTCTGGATGCTGAAGCTGAGCGTGCCGCCATTGGGGTTGGTAACGGTCGGGACGAAGCTGTAAGCGGAGCCTACATTGACGCTCGCGGCCGGCGTGCCACTGATGCTAAGAGTGCCGGCTGAGACCACCTTGATCGAGAAGGCCGCCAGCGAACTCGTCTGAGTGCCGCTGGTGACGCTGATGACGATGTTCGAATAGGTCGCGACCTGGCTGGCAGAAGGCGTGCCCGAAAGACTGCCCGTCGAGGTGCTGAAAGCTCGCCCATGAGGGTTTGTTCTGGATCGCGAAGGTCAGTGCGGTGCCGCTGGCAGCGTTCGTGCTCGGCTGGAATGTGTAGGCACTGCCGGCCGTAACCTGGGTGGGCGGGTTTCCGGAGATCGTCAGCGCTCCCGTCACCTTGATCGAGAAGGCGGGGAGCGAACTCGTCTGGGTGCCATCCGTCACGCTGATGACGATGCCCGAGTACGTGCCGACCTGGCTGCTGGAGGGGGTGCCCGCCAGCTGACCAGTCGCCGTGTTGAAGGCTGCCCACGAGGGCGCATTCGAAATCGAGAAGGTGAGCTTGGTGCCGGCTGCCGCGTTGGTCTTGGGCTGGAAGGAATAGCCGGTGCCCGCCGCTACCGAGGTCGGCGGCGTGCCGGAAATCGTCAGGGCCGCGGTCACCTGGATCGAGAACGCCGGCAGCGATGCAGATGCCTGGCCGTCGCTGACACTGATGCCGATTCCCGGATAAGTGCCAACGTTGGCAGCGCTCGGTGTACCCGAGAGGGTTCCGGTCGCACTGTCGAAGGTCAGCCACGCCGGTCGGTTAGAGACGCTGAACGTCAGGTTGTCGCCATCCGGATCAGAGGCCGTAGGCGTGAAGCTAAAGGCGCTGCCTACGCGCACCGACGTCGGGGGCTGCGCCCGAGATCGTCGGCGGGTGGTTGGTCGGATTGGGAACGCTGACCGATATCGAGAACGCGTCCATGGTGCTCGTCTGCGTGCCGTCGGTGACGCTGATGACGATGTTCGGGAAAGTGCCGGCGGCATCCGCCGTACCGGAGAGTTCGCCTGTCGAAGTGCTGAAGGTGGCCCACGAGGGCTTATTCATTACCGAGAAGACAAGGCTTGTCCCGCTCGCCGCATTGGTCGTCGGCTGGAACGTATAGGGTGCGCCGACTGCAACCTCGGTTGGCGGATTGCCGGAGATCGCCAGTGGTGCGATGACCTGATCGCGAACGGCGCCAGCGAGCTCGTAGCTTGGCCGTCGCTGACACTGATGGAGATGTTGGGGTAGCTGCCGATGCTCGCAGGGGGTGGCGTGCCGCTCAGCGTCCCGCTGTTCGGGTCAAAGCTCGCCCAGTCGGGCAGGTTCGTGACCGAGAAGGTCAGAGTGTCGTTGTCGGCATCCGAGGCGGTCGGGGTGAATGAGTAGCTGTTGCCGGCGATGACACTGGCGGCCGGCGAGCCGGAGATCTGCGGGGGCGTGTTGCCAGTGCCTGTGGGAGGGGTAATCCCGGTGACCGAGTTGTTCGGGCCACCGCTGATGCCGACTGAGCCGCAGGCGGCGAGGATGAAAGCAAGGAAAGCGCCCACCACACCGATGCGCACGCGACCGAGAGTGTCTGAGCTGAATAGAGCCATGCCTTGCTGTTCTCGCTTTCAGCGACCGCCACGGTACGCAGGGCGAGCAAAGGTTCTTGTTGGAATTAACGGCAGCGCAGTAGCCGCCGCAGTGCCGGTAACTCCGCTATCTCAAGTGAGCGACTAAAAACTTGAGACCGGAAGCTTTGCGTCCCCGCCTCGCGGCGGGTTTGCCCTTACGTTGTGCCGCAGTAGACCGCGGTACTAACAGCTACGCAATATGTCTCTGTGTGCCGACAGCGAGTGAGCGATGTATGGGACACTATGGAAAGAGACAATGCGCGCGATAGGCGACGCCTACACGGCGGCGAGCTTAGAAAAGCAAGCCATCAAACGGAGAAGTCGCGCCAGTAGTCCGCAGTGGGCGAGTACATGCGCGCCGACGCAATAGCCGCGGCGTGCATCGCTAACAACATAACAAGGAACGACAGATCTGTAGTAATAGGCAACGACCATATCACTCAGGGCGCGCACGTCGCCAAGCGCGCCCGTCCTGAGCGAGGATTAGCCTACCTGATGATTACTTCTGCATGCGTCGGCGCCGCACGGCAGCGCCCACCATACCTGCACCAGCCGCCAGTATCGCAAGTGAGGCGGGCTCAGGAACCGAGTACCACCCCCACCGCCGCCACCCGGCGCGGGCGGACACAGGAACTTACCGATGATCGGAGGTTGCAGAGGAATCCGCCCCCACTGCTGGCATAGGCAGGCGTGTTAGCTAATCCGCCAGAGCGATCGCCACGCAGAGTGTAAAGAGTGCTTTTCATAGGTGCCTGCCTTTGGGGGACTGTCCTAGCCACTGGGTATGCAATTGCCGCGCCAAATCAGGCCAAGTGTTGATTCCTGCTATTCGCTGCAAAACGGTAAAGCTAAGTCGTCACTTGGATCGTAAAGTCTGCCGACAAGTCGCCATTGGGTCGGCCATCTTAGCCTTGTGCGGCGCATCACACTATCGCCCACCGTCGGGGATCTGCGACACACGGCTAGGATACCATTGGTGCCGGACCCGGGGTAAACAAGGATTATCAAAGAGGCCCTCAGCGATTCGACTCTTATGGGCAATATCGTGATCGGGGTCGCCGGCCTTCGTAGCGACTGCCGTCCTCGCCTATTTGCCTGCCTGGGCACCCCTGTGGCGTGCCCACGGCTACTTCGTCGCGGCCCTCGCGCATCTACCTTCTTTACAGCAAGCCGGCACGATTTGCGCCGACCCACGTAGAGCCCATGCCCTGGGCGCTGTTTCTGCTGGTGCCCGTGGGGGTCTTGCGTCCTGTGGGCGCCCGCTCGCAGATTCCCGCGGTGCAGCTGCTGTTGCTGCCGCCACTGATCCTGATCGCTGTATTGGCGGCATTCGGTATACGCGTGGCACGGATCATCTTGATACCCGTGCCTTCCTTTACTTCGCGGCGCCAGCTGGAACCTCGTGCTCACAGCGCCCTTGCAGGCGCTGACAACCCAGGTGACGGCCTTTATCGCCCCGGCTCTCGGCCTTCCCGGTGACGTTTGCGGGAATACCATCAGCTTGCCCGGCGGCGCCACGTTCACCGTGACGGAGGCGTGCAGCGGCGCCACTTTCCTGGTGCAGGGCCTGGCCGTGGCCACGCTACTCGGAGAGCTTGAACGTGCCTCCGTCGCTCGTCGCGCGCGCCTGCTTCTGAGCATGATTCCGGTTGCGCTGATGGCGAACTGGGCACGCGTGCTGCTGATCCTCGCGCTCGGATATGGGACCAATATGCGCAGTCCGCTGGCAACGTCCGACACGTGCCGTCTTCGGATTCGCGATCTTCTTTTTCGTACTGGTCCTCTACGTGTGGGCAGCTACCCGCAAGCCGCTGCCGGCGATGGATGACTGCCGAGAGGCGCGTTCCGGCAGTCTGGCGTCCCCAATCGTCGTATTTCCTGGTCATCGCCGTATTGATCCTGGTGGCGCTCTCCTTCGCAGGAATTAAGCCGGCGATCCGTTACCCGACACCAGCTACGACTGCCCACTCCACCGTGAGTCCGGGTTAAGCCCGTTATGAGCCCCATCTTGTCGCAGATTTGGGATGAGGTTTCCAGCGCGTGGCGCTACCGCTGGTATGGGCTTGCGCTCGCCGCCGTGATCGCGCTCGTAGGCTGGTTGGCTATCTTCGCGCTCCAGGACCGCTACGAGGCTGCCGCGAGCATGTTCGTTGACACGCGCAACACATCCCTGAAGCCGGTGCTTCAGGGCTCGACGGTGGAGCAGGACATCGAGACGGAGCTGAATTTCGTCAGGCAGTCGCTGCTGGCGGGCCCTGGAGTTGCTGCGCGTTGCGCGCGAGGGTAGGGGTCCTGCCAGCGACGGGGGTGGACCCGCGCCGGCAGGAGCAACTCGTGGCTGCGATGAGCTCCCGAATCGCAATCACGGTGCATAGTGCCAGCGGGCACGACGAGGACCGCAACGCCGGAAGCATCTACAGTGTGATTTACCAGGACGAGAATCGCGATCGCGCTGTGCGTGTGGTGAGCATTCTCCTGGATACCCTGGTAAACAAGACCCTGGGTGGTAAGCGCGAGGATTCGCAGAGCGCCCAGCAATTTCTCGAGACCCAGATCCATGACTACGAGAGCCGGCTGCGGAGCGCTGAAGACAGGCTCGCTGCTTTCAAGTCGAAGCACTTTGGGCTGATGCCGACCGAGCAGGGGGGCTACTTCGCGCAGCTGCAGGCCGAATCGACTGCGGCCGCGAAGTTCGCACCAAGCTCGCGGAAGCTCAGTCGCGGCGGGCGACGTTGTTGCGGCAGCTGCATGGCGACGTGGCGATCGCCGCATCTGGCTCCTCTTCGCCGACGGCTGCCGGTGGGCGGGTCTCTCGACACTTCGACGAGGATCAACGAGGCTCAGGCGAAGCTGGACGAATTGTTGCTGCGCTTTACGGACAATCACCCGGACGTCATCGCCGCGCGGCAAACGCTTGAGGATCTGAAAAAACGGCGCGCGGCGGAGCTCGAGGGCCTGAAACAGGGTGATGCGTTCGCGGCCGCCACCAGTCGCGCCAGCAGCAATCCTGTGTACCAGAGCGTCCAGTTAGCTCTTAATCAGGTCGACGTCGACATGGCGGATTGAGTACTGAACTGTTCCAGCACGAAACCAAGGTGGCCGAACTAAAAGGATGGTTGATACGGCGCCTCAGGTGGAAGCCGAGTTCGCGCAGCTCAACCGCGATTACGATGTGAACAAGGCGCAGTACACGGCGCTCCTTGCGAGTTTGCAGAGGGCCCGGCTTGGCGAACGCGCCGACGATGCTGGCTCGATCCGGTTTGAGGTGGTACAGCCTCCCAGCTCCGGGCTGCGCCCGGTATGGCCGATGCGGAAGATGCTGATGGCTGCGGTGTTAGGAGCAGCCTTGGCGGCTGGAGCAGCGCTGGCGTATGGGCTCGCGTACTTACACCCTGTCGTATCCGGCTCTACCGCAGGCCTGACACAGCTAGTTGGAGTTCCCGTGCTTGGTACAATAAGCGTGGCTTTTCCTCGGCAACACAGGGCGGTCGTGCGTCGTGAAGCGATTCGCATGGCATTCGCGGCTTGCTGTCTTATCGCAGCGTTTGGCGTCGCGGTCGTTTTAAGCCAAAAGGGCTACCGTCTTGCTTTGCAGTCCACCAGCCATACGGCCAGCCAATGAGCCTGATCGAAAGTGCACTCGACAAGTTGAGGAGAGCCGAAGCGGCTGCCGCCGCTCCCAAGGTTCCGGCGTTGCGGGCGGGCGGTGTAACGCCTCTATTGCATCCAATCGCGCCGCTATCCCCATTGGCGGATGATACTCGGCGTGTCATTTCTGCGGACCACGAGCGTTGGCGTGCTGCAGGGTATCTGCCTGAAAAGGACGCCGAGCAGCGGGTTGCTGAGCAATTGCGTCGAATAAAACGGCCGCTCATCGAGAGAGCAATTGCCGGGACCGGCGAGGGTCGTCTCATCATGGTCTCAAGCGCGCTTCCGGGTGATGGTAAGACATTTACCAGTATTAACCTGGCCCTCAGTATGGCCCGAGAGCGCGATATCTCGGTGCTCCTGGTTGATGGCGACACGGCCCGCGCGCGCATCAGCGAAGTACTGGAATTGCGGCACGAACCCGGACTCCTAGACGCACTTGCGGATGAGTCCATGGACGTCGAATCACTTGTGGTTCGTACGGATGTTCACGGGCTGGAAGTGCTGCCGGCGGGCCGCTTCACCGAGGGTTCCACGGAACTAATTGCCAGTGTTCGGATGGCGCAGATCGCCGTTCGACTTACCGCGCAGAACCCACGAAGACTCGTGCTGATTGACTCAGGCCCTCTGCTGGTATCCAGTGATGCCCGAGCACTGATGCGCACCCCGGGGCAGATCGTTTTGGTGGTGCGCGCCGGCGTCACACCGCGTCGCGCGCTCCTTGATGCTCTCGCCCAGATCGACAAACCGAAGTTGCGCGGATTGATTGTGAATCAAGTGCGCGAGACTTCGGGCGAAGAGTACTACGGTTATCCGTACTACGGTCCTGCCGAAAAAGCCGCCGCTAAGTCAGATCGTTCAATTTAGACCTTCCCCATGACCGGACTGCGCCGGGCGGCTCGGCTCAGGCCGCCGCTCGCGAGATGCTAGGACCTATGCGTGAGCCTCCCGTAATCGGAGTCGGCATGTTCTCCTTCGACTTCGGGGGTTCGGAACGCGTGGCTACGGATCTGGCTCTGGAGTTTAAGGCTCGGGGCTACCGGGTTGTCTGCTTTGCTTTCCATGGCTCCAACGGCCCGCTGCGAGACGAGCTCGAACGAGCGGGCATTCGCTGTTTGGGCATGGATTACGCTGCGGTGAAAATGCATCCACGTCCGCTGGTCTACTGGTGGCGCTTGTGGCGCATGTTGCGTAACGAGCGCGTGCGCGCTCTTCACGTTCACCATGTGGGCGCACTGATGTTGATAGGTGTCCCTGCTTGGCTGGCGGGCGTGCCGCGCGTAGTGATGACCGAGCATGGCTTGCAAACACTAATGGAGCGAGAGCGGCATCGGCGATTAACGCGGCGTTACGCGCGATTCGTAACCGAGATTACGGTGGTCGAGCCCAACCAAGTCGAGTATCTGGTAAAGACGGTAAGACTATCTCCGGCTAAGCTGCACTGCGTCCCCAACGGGATCAGGCTGCGCCCGCGTACGCCCACGGATATCGCACGGGCGCGCCACAATCTTGGTCTTCCCAGTGGCACGTTTGCCTTCTTGTGCGTTGCACGTCTAAATCCCGTCAAGGATATCGAAACGCTATTGCGGGCCTTCGCGGCACTTCCCCAAAGCGTTCGGGGACACAGTCGTCTTCTCGTAATCGGTGACGGCGAAGAACGGGAGAGGCTCGATGCCCTCCGCCTTGCACTAGGTTTGGAACGGAGCGTTATCTTTTTGGGCGCACGAGGAGACGTTTCGGCACTCCTTCCTGGTGCCGACGCCCTAGTATTGAGTTCGATCACTGAAGGGCTCCCCATGGCGCTCTTGGAGGCGATGGCGACGGGGGTGCCCTGCGTGGCAACCGCGGTGGGCGGCATTCCCGCACTTCTGGGCGACGAGGCCGGCATTGTTGTGCCCCCAAAGAATCCCGACGCTCTTGCGCGCGCCATGGCGGAAATTGCGGAGCGGCCGGAGATGCGGGCACAGCTTGCTGTCAATGCTACGGAGGTGATCCGTGAGCGCTATAGGCTGGATCCGATAGTGGACCGATATCTTGAACTGCTCGGCCTCACTAGGTTGGCAAATGGTTAGTGAGCATTCGATCAAAATTGGATGAGCAGATGGGTGACATTCGCATATTGGCGCTGATGGAGGCTGCGTCACTCACGGGGCCGGCGAAGAACTTGATCGCGTTTGGCCGCTGGCTGAATTCGGAGGAGGCGCGACCGTTTGGTCTGAACCTTTCGATCGCAACGTTCGACCGGGATTCGCGCGTCGATCAACCCGATGGTTTTGTCGCCGCTGCGGGCCGGGCAAGCTTAAAGACTCACATCCTGCACGAGCGACGTAGATTTGATCCTGCCGTTTTGCCCCAACTGCGTGAGGTGATCGAAAGCGTAGATCCGCACATTATTCAGACTCACAATAACAAATCTCACCTGATGGTGCGGTTAGCCTCTCGCAGTCGCGCGAAGCGCCTCTGGTTCGCGTTTCATCATGGGGATGCTCATACGAATCTGCGGCAGCGTTTCTACAATCACATTGATCGCTTTTCACTGCGCGACGCGGACAGGGTAAAGGTCTA
>CAWGPF010000004.1:0-353371 GCA_963824395.1 uncultured Pseudomonadota bacterium
CCCCGCCGGCGTTTCCGGACCCGGCCGCAACAGGCCATGAGCTGACCGGACGTTCCGCGACCTCCGCCCGGCAGGATTGATCTCTACTCATTGCGGACCTTGCCAGCACGGCCACGACTTCGCAGTCTATGCGCATGAAATTGAACGGGTTCATGGGGATAGTCGCGGCGCTCCTCCTGCCGGCCATCGTTGCTCGTGCCGAAGCATTACCTATTGCCCCTCAAATCGGCGATACCTATGAAATTATCTTGGCCAGGGATTATTCGCATCAGGGCAGCGATGGTTCCTCCGGAAGCTCGCACGACAAAGACACGATCATCGAACGGGTGGTCGGCCTCCGCGCGGACGGCCTAGACTTGAAGTATGACCTGCCAAGTGCCGCTACGGCGGACGAGAGAACCAGGAATTGGCAATTTCCAGCCCTGGTTTTCAAGCCGTTTGACGGACCAGCGCAGCTGCTCAACGGCCCTGAACTCGAGGGCAGGCTCGACGGCTGGCTCAAGGCCGCCGGATGGTCCCGCACCGTTTGTGGGCACTGGATTTTCACATGGAACGCATTTCGCATCGAATGCGATCCGCAGTCGGTGATAAGAACGGTCCAATCGTTCGATCTGAGATCCGCTGAGCTTCGCGATGGAGCTTCTTACCAGGAAACCGAAGCGCGCGGTTCTGGACACTTGGTAAGAAAATCAGGGCCAGATGGTCCAATTTTCGCTGTCGAGATGCCAATCGATCCCGACGCGGTTCGTCGCCGTCGGGCCGAGTCCGACGTCGTGATGGGGGAGCTTATGAACAAGCCGGTGTCCCTTGACGCGGCACTCCGCGAGCGCGCGAAAGAGGTCGTCTCCGGCACGATCTCGGTCGAGTTCGAAGAGGACTCCGCTGGAAACGCGCGCCGCCGAACTAAGGTCACAAAGCTGGACATCAAGGGGCCAGATGGCCGATCAGAGACAGAGTCAGTTACAGAGACGCTGGCCCGGCGAATCGTTTCACGACGCGACTGATGTCGAACAAGCCATGAATGACTTGTCCGCTTTCCCGGAACTGTATAAGGGCGTTGGCCTGAACGTGCGGTGACCACTTCCGGCCAAGAGTCGGCGCTTAGCGTCGTTTCTTTGCCGTCACGCCATAAGCGCCTCTCACCGTGCCGGTGTTTTTGACCATGACGCGTCGTGGGGCCTGAAGTAAACGCCGCGCCAACTGCCGCAAACACAGCAAAGATCGACGACCTACGGGGCGAACTGGCGTGTGGCATGGAGCCGTGTGATTGATTCTTTACCGATAGATGCCACCATCGCCGATCTGCGCTGGGCCTCCATGAGTTACGAGGACGTGCGGAAAGAGATGGCCGATGCACGGCGAGCGAGGGCCACAACTCTGTGAATGACGAAGGCCTCACCCCGAAGGCTGCATGGTGGCGCAACGCGTTGCTACCGTGGGCGCTCCTAGCCCTGTTGGTGGTCGCCGCCCTTGTGATTCCGCTCCGCGTGGAGCCGCTCGTCATTGGGGTTTCTGGAGTTACTGCTTTCCTTTGCTCCTGACATTCCCCGTGATCATCCCATTCCTGCTCTACAGTGCCTATGTATTCTGGCGCCATCCGAATCGCAGGAGAAAGTACCGCCTGCTGGTGGGCTACACTCTCGCGACTCTTGCCGCGTGTTCGATGGCATATGCATGCGTACAGACAGCAAGAGCGGCGTACGCTCAGCGGTAATTAACGCCGTCGAATCGTACAAAAGCCAAACCGGCCACCTGCCGGAGACCGTAGATCAGGTTGGCTTCAAGACTCGCCAAGTCAATGGCCAGGACTATGGAACCGACTGGTGGGGCATTAATTACTACAAAGCCATTCCGGGGACTGGATCTTCGGTCGTTATGTTCCCAGGTCCGCTCCCTTTTTCGATGAACTTGTACGATCTAGATGGGAGAGATTGGAAGTACCTTACAGATTGAGAGTGGGCGTACCGGAGCGCTCTGACATAGCTGGCTGATGCGTAACTCATCCCTGATCGCCTTCGACATTCGCCGCCATCCTTATTTCCAGGGTTTGCGCCAGTGGTGGCTTTCGTTGCGAAGTTCCCAGAGTGTGGGCGCGCAGGGGAACTGGCAGGGCTAGAGGTCGTAAGTCACTTCCGAGTCTCAGCGCGTACGGAAAAAGTGGCTCGCGAGGATAATTACGAGCGCGCCTGCGCATAATGCGGAGAACAGCCGGATTGAGAGCACGGCGCCGTTCGGCAGCGGCTTCGCCAGAGCAAATACTAGCCCAAGCGCTTTCCGGCCAGTGATCGCGATCCATACGAAGACGCTGAGTGCGAAGACGCAGAACCAGAGATCAATCGGGGTTGATATCGGATCGCGCACAGTCAATTCCCCTTAGAGGTGCACCCACCGGCCGAGGTGACCGTGTTGGTTGTAACCTTAGTAAAAGATGCACTCGGCGTAGCTGCACCTGTATATGGAATAGGAAGCCCAAAAGAAACTTGGACTATTCCGCCCCCGTACGACACCTGGACCGATCCCTTAATCGGGCCTCCGCCTACGCTGATTGTAATTGTCGTAAACGGACCACCCGTTTGTTGAATCGAAGCCGCATTTGTAAACGTAACAGTCGGGCCGACGCCAGCGAAAGCGCCTGCGACTATAGGCTGCCCACTTTGAGCTGGTGCGCCGGCAACATTTGAGCCGGCGTAAGCGGCAGCGCCATATGTGGCGGATCCCCCGGTTGAGAAGCCCGTGTTGGAGTCGTAGAACACCCCCGCATTCGCCGAGCCCGTCGCGGTAGCCCCGGCTACCAAGCCTCCCGCATCAATAGATCCTCCATAACCGACCAGAATTCCACCGCCTTTTCCGCACTGCGTAGGCGCCTGTCCCGGGTTCTTTGGCTGCTTAGGCGTGATCGTCGCAGGCGAATTTCCGGCGGGCCCGGGCCCACCCGGACCGCTGCCGGGAACCGTCACTCCTGTCGCGCTGCCGCCGCCGCTGCTGCCGCCGCCGCCGCCGGTCGGGGTACACTCCCACTGTCCATCATCGGCGATCCAAGCACAGTTTGTATTACTGCCTGGCGGTTGCACGGGAGGCGGCGGAATCTGCTGGTCTTCGTCATAGCTGCCCTGTCCAGATACGTCGTCGCCTGAATCAGCAGGAGGCGGGCCTCCGTCGTTATTCTCGCAGTTATGGTCAGGGCAGTTGTCGAAACCTGTGGGATCAACCGTGGATAACGGATTGTTATCGGCATATGAGTATCGATTGTAGTCTTGACCGTTCGCAGTGTTAGGAATATTGGGATCCGCAGACAGGAAGCGACCGGTGACCGCGTCTTGTACTCTCCCGTTCATATGATTGAGGCCCATCCAAAGACCAAGAGCTGTCTGAAACGTATACCCCTGTCTTGTGATTCCTGCGATCGTCGTCAAGTCCGTATTTGAGTCTGCTCCGGACCAGGTCGTGGGGTTTCGTCGATTTCCAAATGCCGTGAAGCTCTCACCAGCCACTTGCGCTCCGCTGCTGTTAGTGATTGATGCGACGCTTGCCTGGTGATCCGAGAGCAGGTAGCTCAAAGTGTTGGTCCCGCTGCTCTTGCGTGAGTACACGGCCACAACCTGGCCGTTCGCGGCGATGTAGTGGCGATAATCGGTGACTGAACCATTGGATACTAATTCGAGCAGTCCACCAACGTAGTCCGTGGTCTCGTTGGTGCTATTTCCGACATAAACCTGCTGCCAACGGGAGCGATCCGGACCGTATGCGAAACCAGCCGTCTCCGCAGTAGAGCCACTTCCTGCGCTGATACTTAGTGGGTAGTTGTAACTCGTCCAAGTAATTGAGCCGCCCTGGCGAGACGTGGCGTTCCCGTTTGCGTCGTAGGCATATACGTAAGAGCTATTACCGGCTTGAGTCACTTGATGCTTGTGTACTGGGTCGTATGTCCAGCTCGCGCCGCTTGCGACGTCAGTTCGAGATGTAATATTTCCCGTGACGTCGTAGGCAACGGTCAAGTTTGTTTGCGGATTAGTCGTCCCCAATTGTGAATACCAGAATCGATACACACTGTCGTAATAGATATTTTCGGTGAGCCCAAGATTGTTGTCTTGACGCTGGGTGACGTTTCCAACTTTGTCGTACAGGAACCCCAGGTTCTTTGCTCCAGAGCCTCCGCCCACGCCCGAAGTAACTGAGCCCAACCAGTAGGTAACCGCGTCATAGGTTCGGTTCGTAACGATTCCGTTGCCGAGCGTTTCTTGCGTTACCTGACCCGAAGGGTTGCTTGCGTTCGCAGTCCAAACCGCGACATTCGGGGTGTCAGAGATATCAGTGACGCTCTTCACCAATCCGTTCGTGTAAGCGTATTGAAGCTCCAGCGCGTAGCTGGAAGTACTGGTGGGATACGTAAGCGTACTTAGAAACCCAGTAATCGATCCGTACTGCTTGGTATAAGTAAATGGGTTCGCCTGACCGGGAATGAGTATCGAGCGCTGATAAGGACGTGCGAGCGAATCGTAGGTTTCGGTTTCGCTGTAGCCAGGCGAGGAGGTGCAATTCGTTGGGGTGTTGCCAAGGCCAGTGCAGACAGAGGCGAGCCTTCCGATATTGTGCAGCGTCTGCGTCGATCCCCACGTCCACGACGTGTAAAAATCCGGTTCCGAGCGTGTTAGAGGACGCGAGATCGCGTCATAGGTCGCGCTGAAGGTCTGATTCTTCGGGTCCTTCCATCCGGTAACTTCGCCGAGCGCGTCGACGGCATAAGACCAGGCTCCGAGATCCATGTCAGTTGCGCCGAAAAGGAACGGCGCGATACCGTAGTTGTAGGTCACGTTGCTAAGTAGTGTATTGCCGGCCGAGTCGGTAATTCCGATCTTGCTCCCGGCGGCGTCGTAGGCAGTTGTGACGGTGTAGCCGTTGTTACCGGTCGTCTTGCGCAACCAGCCATTTACGTCCACTAACGTCGTCTGTGCTACGGACTGCGGGTCAGTCACGATCGTGGTTCGACCTGCGTACGCGTAGCCCGTGATCTGAGGTGTGTTATTCCCGGAGCTAATCGGCCGCTGGCTCGACGTAATCCGGTTGAGAGAATCGTAAGTGTTTGTCGTCCAGTATGAACAACTGGTCGTAACGGCCGCCCAGACGCAAGGGATCGCAGTCTGCAGAGTATTTCCGAGATTGTCGTATCGAACTTCGTTGCGACTGTAGGTGCCGCTGGCCAGCATCCTCTGCTTAGTGATCAATGTGCGCCCAAGCTGGTCGTAAAAGACGGTTGAGTCAGACTCCACCGAACTGTCGGTATTGTAGTGGGTCTGCACTACCGCCAAATTGTTCGCGCCGAGTACGCAGCCGCCTTGACTTGCGCACGTGTCATAGGCCCATTTCGTAAATGTATTGTCGGGCCTTGTCTCCTGAGACTTACGTCCGAACGGATCGTACAGCCAGGAGGTAACGATCGGCGTGGAGGTGCTGCTATTAGGATCCGTCAGTGTGGCTGGGGTCCCGAAACTGTAGTTGAACGTAAGCTTCGTAGTTGATGACCTTGTTGCATCTGTGATCGATAGAGGGAACTGCCCGGTCGTCGTGCCCCAGTCCACTGTGGTGAGCCGGGCGGTCATATTGGCGCCGGTAACCGTATCGGAATTAATGTTTCCATAGCCGTCGTATGCCAGCACTTCCGTGACCATGAATGTCGTGGTCTTGGCCGGTTCGGTGATAATCGTGCTGTAGCGGCAATGAGTCGTATCGGGCGTGAAATTCTGTGTTCGCGTTACGTTGTCGCCTGGAGTGCCGTCTGTGTAATTGATGACCTTACTTGTAAGTAGACCAAGGCACGAATGGGTAGTGTCGGGGTCTGGAGTATTCGTAACGGTGGTCGTCCAGGTGACGCCCTCATAAGGATTCGGATTTGGTGAGCCAGGATCGTTGTCCTGAACTGCCGAAATGAGCTTAGTCAGGTTGCCATAGTTGTCGTAGGTGTAAGTAAGGTTGGTCGTGGTAATGAGATCAGCGTTTTCGGTGCCGCCGATCTCGTGGTTGTAAATAACCGCACTCGCAAAGTATGGGAAATAGCGCTGCTGATACGGTGTGGAACTGAGCATCGTCACAGGCGATGCCAGCGTGTTAATAGTCTGGTTCGGAGACGTCCCATTGTTGTTGTAGGACTCTGTCTCCCAGACCATTCTCGTATAGGGGAAAGTTCTCTCGAAATATTGGAAGTAGCCCAAACCGCTGCGGCTGTCGAGCATTCGAGTCGCATAGAATGATTGCCAGCCTAGGCCCTGCAGGTTGGTGAAGGCGCCGAAGTACGCGAATTGCTGGTTGTAGGTACCACCTGTCGCACTCGTTGGGTCGCTATATACAGTCTCACTGACGACATACATTGGGCCGATGTAGTTCTGATAGGGAAAAGTCGCGTCGGTGTATTGGGTATATGCGCCCTGCGTAAGAGGTACGTAGGTCGGGGTTGCCGAATTTCCGTACCCGTCAGTTATGGACGTGACGAGATCTGGCGGCGTAGTTGCCCCGTTATGCAAGTAATAACTGACCCCGCTCGAATTCCAGACCCCGAGGTCGTCCAAGCCATCCGCGTTTGCATCGAAGGTGAAGTAGGTATTCGTGGACACGTAGGGGATTGAGGTGGTGATTAGGCTACTGATCCCTGCCGCCGTGGACTCGTAAACCCCGATGGTGCTTCCATTGGCGACCAAAATGTCGGCGAGGCCATCCCCGTTCCAATCCATGACGCCGATAATCGGGTCCGTCCCGACGGTAATGCTCGTGGGCAGCGAACCGTTGCAGCCAGACAACCAAATTGTATTGCCCATCAGAAAGTCGGTACATGCGTCGTTGTTGAAGTTCAGAAACGCAACCGGAATTCCCTGATTCGCGGCAGACTCTAAGGCGGTCCCGGTTAGAGCGGGTGTGCTGTCCGTGCCGCTTGAGATGAGGGCATACGTGGTCGTCGTATACGTACACGGATTGCACGTCGTACTGTTCTTGCTGATGGTCTGTAATGCCAGGTCCTGACGCCCATCGCCGTTGAAATCGAAACTTCGCAGGTTGCCGAATGTTGTTATGCCCGCTGTTGTCGAATCGGAATTGCTCACGACGACGGCGGTGAGCTGCGTGGGCGAACCCACGGTATAAACCTCCGTGGTCGTACTTGCGAAGCTCGCAATCCCCGAGGAACTCGTATTTAGGCGGCTATAAAGCGTGATCGACGTACCGCCAAACGCTCCGACCGTGCCCGCGTACGCAGATATCAAGTCCGGCCGACCATCGCCGTCGATGTCTTCAAGAACATATTGTTCGGCGGTCGAATCGTAGGTGAGCCCCGTAGGCGCACCTGAAAATGTTCCAGTCGACGAGCTATAGGTGTAGTAGTACCAAGTTGTCCCGTTTACCGCGAGAATGCCATCTTGGCCCGTACCAAGAAGATCACCGAACAACGCTTGGGGGGCCGACGCGCTGACACCTGTATTGACGCCAGCGCCATAACCTGAGGAAGACCCAAACGACACGTAGAGCGTCGAACCATTAACGTACACAAGATCGGGGTAACCGTCGTGGTTGAAATCGTACTGAATAGCCGATGAAGGCTTCGAGATCGCGGTCTTCGCTGTAGTTGAAACTCCCGCGGAGCCGTTCTGGTAAGTGATGGCCGTCGCGGGAAGGCAATTGCTCTTTGCCGAATCGGCGCACTCTTGAACGCTAGTGAGCTGGTCTCGCGCAGTAGTGGGCGACGCCTCGTAAGTGAGAAAATATTCCTTAACGGTTGTGCCACTGTACGTAATCGCGATGCTATTAAGCAGATTGGTGTTGGACACTACTGTCCCGGCCACATATCCGTTCGTCGGAACGGGATTTGTTCCATACGTGAAGTGCATTACGTAAGCGTAAGAACTTCCACCCTGAGTCGTAGGCGTCCACGAGATGGTCGACGGGACGCCAGTGCCTGTTCCCGTGTTGTAGTTGATGAATATCGTGTTACCTGAGGTGTCCACGATTTCGTTCAGGAGCCATTCCAACGCGGTAGTTGAACCTGTCGCAAGTATCCGGGCATTTCCGCCGTTGCCGTAAATATACGAGACGCCGTTTCTATCCTGAACCGTGAAATAGGCCGGCCCGGTTCCTGCCGCTGTTGTGGAGGCGGTTACATTCTTGAAGTTTGCGATTTCGGTTTGGTAGGTCGAACTCGGTTGTCCGTATGTCCCTGCATTGCTAGTCAGACGCAGTCGCTGGCCGTCGAGACACAGGCCGTCAGTTGTGCTCAAGGCGACTGGGGCAGGAGCGAGGTCCTCTGTGTAGGTCAGGTTGCAGCGGGTGATTGCGCTGAGGCCAGCAATGTTCCAGCCGACGCCGACTACGCCATTGCCGCTTTGGCTGCTATACGTGAGTGCTATCTTTGGCGTCAGCCCGTTCGGGCCCGGTGGCGCCCAGATCGGAATTGTGTACGTGGCCGCACCCGTGTTGGACACAGCGAACGAGCCTGGGGTTCGGCCGACGCCCCCTTGCGCATTGTCCGAAAATACGGCGAGGGACAGAGCAGCTAGTAGCGAGAGAGTCTTCGAGATAAGCGCACCCGCGTGAACCCAGCGATGGAACATCCGCGTCACTCCCCTGATTGTTCTTCGTCAACGCGACCTTGGGCGCGAACTTTGTGCGTGGGACGATACGCCGACCTCGAAGCGCCAAACAACACTATGAAAGCGGATCCAGAGAAAAAATATTTTCGTTAGCGAGTGAGAGAGATAAGACGCTCGGGACATATCGTCGCTACGAAGGGGTCGATCTAGGGTCGGGGAGAATTCTGGACCGAGTTTATTGCGAACCGCCCATGATCGTTAGGTGCAGAACGTCTGCGTCTGATGACGCGCCGGATGGATGAATGAAGCCCGCGCGCTCGGCAAGTCCGCGGATTTCGCTAGGGACGACTGGGACTATCTGTTGTGAAGAACGACCGGCCGGTTCAAATCCATCAGGAGAAACATCAGGTGAATATCCGGACGAAGAAAAAACAAGAGAAAGCAGATCCGCGTAGACGGATGGGTCGGGTGGCGCTGGTAACGGCGATGCGGTGCGGATAGCACTCGCCAAAGACTGCTGCCAACGCTGCGTCCCGTTGCAGTGATCGAGTTTTACATTTATGACGGCGCCGCTGCGGTCTTGCTCGATTCGAGCGCGACACTTGAATTGCGGCGCACCAATATCACTTCGGGGCCGCGACCAGGCCCGCTGGATTCGCGCTTGTACCTGGCCGACGTAACGGCCGAACATCATGGCGTGTTGCGCCGGATCATCCGGTGCGGCCGTGGCACTTGGACTGCTATCTGAGTTGGGATCTGTATCTACTGCGGGCGCACTGTCTAGGCTCAGGACCAAGAGAGCGAGGTCCTTCGACGCCAACCCCCGAGATGCGAGTTCTTTGGGGTCAATGGTCGGTGCTGGCTGGGGGTTCGATGAGGGCTCGTTTACAAAGACCACGGTCATTACGGGCTCTGCCGTGGAACTGATCGCGCTACCGCCTGCGCCCGAGCGGTTGGGCTTTGCTGGCGCCCGCTGTGAAAGCGTAAGGATTAAAGGCAGCAGTAGCAGACAATGAACGCCCGCGGTGCCTAGAAAGCCTAAAAGGCTGAACCTGAGACGGCGTGAGTCAGTAAACGGTCCGCGTGACACGGCGATTCGATCTCTTGCGATCCACCCAACCCGGTGATCATACCCTCGCTTAGCTCGATGTGGTGCAGCGGTGCAGAGATTGCCGCTGCTGTCACGAAAGGCAAAGCAAAGAAACGCATGAAGGGTGTGTGCAACTACCGACCGGCCCAACCCTCCTGTTTATACTTCATCTCAAATAGTTGATCGGGCGTCCAGAACGACGGCCGAGTCTTACTGAACCCCCAGTAAAGGCCCGAGACACCTGGCGTGGCGGCAAGCAACGCGTGGATCTCGCGGCAGAGGGTAAACAGCTCTGCAAAAACGTGCTCCGCTGTCTGCTGACGCAGTAAGGCGAGCACCACGCGTGGCGCCCCGGGGCTGATCCTGAGAAACCAGACACCCTTCCGCGCTTTGCTCTTATGGATGCTGACGATAAATTTATCAGCTCCAGCTGTAACGTCGAGCGCCCAGTGAGGAAACGACCAGTGCTTCTGTGCAGGAGTAGGTCGGAATGGTGTGCTCAGATGCTGCGATAGCCGCTCAGTGAGCTGACGATCCGCATCCGCTATAACCTCAGGCGGAACGCTGAAGGCGGCGCACGGCATTCTTTGTAAGCGCACGCCAGCATGATACTCGCGTACGGTGCGCTCCCGCTCGGTCAGTTCGCTTACCGCCTTGGCCTCATGCTGACGCGCGGTGCGTCGGTTTGCGAGGTGGATGGTAGTTGCCGTAACACCGGCGCCCAATCCGCCGCTGCTCGGGGTTGTGCTTGCCAGAGGTTCGCCAGAAGTCGTGCAGCACCTGCCTAACGAACACCACGCTGACACCATATTTGGGGCCAAGCTTTTTCAGCACCATTGGCGCACTGTACTCCGGGTGCCGTTGCCAGATTGATCCTAGGCGGATGCGCACCGGACTCCAGTTGTCGATGCGCCAATGTGCTTTCTTGAATACAGCACTTCGCTCGGCCGCTTCCCTTCGATGCACGTGCATTAATTTGCGTACCAGCCCCACGCCCGGACGCCGTTCGCTGCCCCATGTGGCCATCGTTTGACTCACCGTGAATTCTGGGTGTCGCGCCAAGACGGCGCGAACTCTTGACCGTACTTCCACACGTTTGTAGCGTGCTAGGGGGTGCACTATTCCGATTCGAAGCGCCATCCTCTGCATTTGATGGCCCCTCCAGACCCCGCCGAAGGGCGTGGGTATCTGTCGCTCATTGAGTCTCTTAGCCGCCGAAGAGTACGTGATAAGTCGCCCCTTCGTACCTGGCTGCCTTAACGCCCACTCAATATGCAGGCGGTACGCCTCGGCCCGCTCCGTAGCCGCTCTCCGTGCCGCCACTCTGCTTCGTGCGCAAATTTCTCTGTGCCAGGCCTTCGACCGCAGCGCCCACCCGAACTTCTGGCCTCGCAGCTTCTGCAGCACTGCGGCGGATTTCACACGTTCGGAAATCAGCTTCCGCTCTTGCTCGGCGAGAGACGCGTAGATGTGAAGGACAAAGTGATCGCAGTCCTTGCCGAGCGCGGCAACTGTGAAGTGGACCTTGTGCTCCATGAGCCCTGTGATGAAGTGGACGTTGCGTGAAAGGCGGTCGAGCCTCGACACGATCAGGGTGCTCCTCGCCGACTTCGCCTCTTTGAGCGCCGCCGCTAGCCCGGGTCGTAAGAGCAGGGCGTCAGTACCGGCACCGGTCTGCACGTCCTGATGCCAAGACCTAATGGCGAATTTCTCGCGCTGTGCGAATGCGTCTATCTCTCGGCGCTGGGCCGCGAGACTGAGCCCACTGCGGCCCTGCTCCTGGGTGCTGACTCGTAAGTATCCGATTGCTGCTTGCATGATGAGACCCTCCCGTGGGATGCGCCGAGCCTCTACGCTGCACCGACGCTGTCTAGAACCCTTGCGCACCGGTCTCGGGTTACCATGCAAGCGATCGGGAGAGGCGGTGGACCGTGGCGAAGAAACGCGTGAGCGCAGAGCAGAAACTCCAATGGGGGTACGAGGCGGCCCACAGATCCTGAGGGGTAAGTACGTCGTCGAGGAATTTGAGCCACAGAAGCACTGGGATGGTCCGTACCTGGGCCTCGACTTTGGCTTCAGCCAAGATCCCACGGCGGCGGTTAAGTGCTACATGGCCGATAACACCTTGTACATCTCCCACGAAGCGTGGGCGATTGGGTGTGATATCGACGCGACCCCACGCCTTCTGGACACGATTCCCGAAGCACGAACCCATGTCATGCGCGCCGATTGTGCGCGGCCTGAAACCATTAGCTATCTCCAGTCACACGGGTACGGCTCGGTGATTGGCGTGGAGAAGTGGAAAGGCTCTGTTGAGGATGGTGTCGCGCACCTCCGCTCCTATGAGCGGATTGTGATTCACCCGCGATGTGAGCATGCGATTGAGGAAGCAAGGCTCTACAGCTTCAAGATCGACCGCCTCACCCGCGACGTGCTCCCGGATATCGTGGACAGGCACAACCATATCTGGGATGCCACGCGTTACGCGCTGGCACCCATCATTCAGCGGCGCGGCGGTCTACTGGACTACTACGCGCAGGAGCTAGCCAAGGACGCCGCCGCTCCTTCTCCAAACCCATGGCTGATCCCAAACCCGAGTATGGCGGAGCGCGTGAAGCGCGAAGGCGCCATCGCGGTGGATGCGGTGTCCCCATGGCACTGATTCTTAGAACACCGTCGGAGGCCCCAACCGCTTACCTCCGGTGTAGGAGCCGCCCACGGCTTTTATTCTTTTCGGCCGTGGGCGGTTTCCGCGCGGGTCACTGCGTTAGTGCCGCGTTACCAATAACCCGCAGAGCCGGCAGGGGATTTTCTGGTGCTACAGCCCCAGTCTCCCGTCCCCGTGGCCGGCAACCTTTTTTCATGTCGATGATTTAGGAGTTGAGTCATGAAGACCGTCTTCAAGCCCGCTGAGGGTGACGACGCAGGTCGTGACGCCACCGCAGAAATTATTGCCGAGCTTCACAAGACCGGCGGTAAGGATGAGTTGCGGCGATACTTCTCTGCCGCAGACCTCCAGAAGCGTCCCTCGAAGGGTGAGGCGTTTGTGGGCAACCACCTGACGCTCAAAGACCCGCGCGGCAACACGCTCAAGAAGGGCAAGCAACCCAGCCTCAGGGAAGCGCTTGAGGAGACCGTTTCAGCGCTGCAGGAGTTCGTCGACCGACCACGCCCAAACGGCAGTGTGAATGCCATCAAGAGCGTTCACGCAGCTGGCCCAAACAGGTTGGCGAAAGTCGCTTTCCCACCCCAGAGCAGCAACGCCCAGTGGGACGATGTTCGGAGTGATGATGGTGCCGGTCTTGCACACGATGTGCAGGATGGCGAGCGCCAGCGCGCAGGCGTGCGTCCGAAGGCATCACCATTCACTGACCCGCAGGCGAACTCAATCTCCAATCGCCGTGCGCTGCCCACGCAGGATTCTCTGGAGGCTATCAAAGAGGCACAGAAGAGCCCTCGACCGCTTGTACCGGGCGCCCTACGCCGCTAAGTGGAGGACGGCCACTCGCTAGTTTCGACGTGGTGGTGCAGGGATGAAAGGGGGAGTCCCTTTGCCTCCTGATCTAATCCATTCCACATACCTCTTGCTCGCGGCGATCCAGTTGGCCCGATCGACTGGATCGTCGTTCTCATAACGCACCCTGATTGAGATGCCCCACAGCTCTGCCATTTGTCGCGCGAACGCTGTCCGGTTCGGAACAGTCACCTCAAGGCTGTTTACCGAAGTCCATCGGGCAACTGGCCTGTCCGTGGATTCCCACCAGCCATCAGGCATCAGCACAGTCACAGGAGGTTGAGTGCCCTTCGCAGCGCGAATATCGACGATGCTTTCCACTGCATCCGTGCCTATTCCCGCTCCGCAAGCATCATTGTGTACCGTCGCAATCCATTGGCCGTCCGGCGATGGGACAGTGGTCGAACTGATTGTCTTGCATGGGACTTTGGCACATCCCTGCACGTAAAGGATGGCGATAAAACAGAGGGCCTGAGTGAGACGCGTCATATTCATTGGTGCTTGAATTGGACCGGACCAGAGATAAAGTATAACGGCTATACCGTCTTCCATTCGCACTGCAGACCTGAATAAGCGATTCAGGCTCCTGCCGTTCTGATAGTCCTCAACTATCACGCGCGGTAACCAACACCACGAAAAAACTCCGGTTGCGATCCCCGCCGCGTAGTACGCACGCTTAGCTCAGTACTAGAACTAGATCTAGGACGGGAGTTTGTATGAAGCGTGAAACGCAGATTGTTCTTCTGACCACCAAGCGTGCCGCCAGCACTTTGAAAGACCTTGCCAAGAGGTGCCGAACCACTCAGCAGGCGCTCCTCCGGGAAGCCTTGAGCGATCTGGCCAAGAAGCATGGCAAAGAGATCCAACCCTAAGCACACCTCGGGAGAGTTTCAAAAATGGCAAAGAAATCCAAAGCCCCCAAGAAGACGCCGAAGAACCCTAGGCCTCGCAAGGCAGCCGCATTGAAGGACTCGGTAGCAAGGCCGTCTACGGCGATGGAGACGTTTGATCTTGGCGGGCCACAGAAGCGCAAGAAGACGGGCGTTAAAGCCCAGGTTGCAGCACTTCTAATGGCGGGCGGCGCGATCACACTTGAGGAACTGTTGAAGGAGACGAACGCGAAGGAGGTGACGCTGCGAACGGCACTCAGTGATTTGCGGTCATCCAAGTACGCGGGACCCACTGGGGCGCTTGCGATTGAGCTGGAGGGCGGGAAGTACCAGCTTAAGAGGGAGGTTCGGCCGTGAATCAAAAGGCGTTGCGTGTTGCACTCTATGCGCGAGTGAGCACAGACAACCAAAGCAAGGAGTCGTGTGACGACCAGTTCCGCGAATGCGAGCGCGTTGCGGAAAAGGAGGGTATGGAGGTCGTGCTTCGCTTCCACGACAAGGGAATCTCGGGTGGCACTGCCAATCGCAAGGGGTACCAAGCCATGCTCTCCGCTGCCCGCGCCGATGAATTCGACATACTGGTAACGGAAGACATCTCGCGCTTGTGGCGTAACCGGGCGGAGTTTGGGCCACGATCTGCGGAGCTTGAGGACCTTGGCGTCCGTTGGCTTTCGTGCGTTGGCGACGATACGCGCCGGGATGGATGGGGTGCGGTGATCCAGATTAAGCAGGCCATTGGGGAGCATGCACGCAAGGAGGCGTCGTACCGCACTCGGCGCGGTCTGCGGGGTAAAGCGCTTAAAGGCAAGTCTACCGGCGGTCGTGCTTACGGCTACACCTCAACCGAGGATCCGAGCGGCGAGAAAAACAAGGACGGCAGTCCGGTGATGATTCGCGTCAAGGACGTTGAAAAAGCGAAGGTGGTAGAGCAGATCTACAAGTGGCGTGCGGAAGGGTGGAGTGGTCAGCGAATTGCCCGGCAGTTGAATGACGACAAGGTGGCGCCGCCCGGAGCCACGTGGAAGCGCAAGGACAGCGGACCCAATCGGAAGAACTCAGCAGGGGGTTGGACGCATAGCTGCATTGTGGGCGATCCCAAGTACGGCACGGGAATTTTGAACAATCCGCTCTACAAGGGTGTCGTCCGGTGGGGGCGCACCGAATGGACGCCCAGCGCTGCGGACTCCAGTAAGAGAATTGTCAAGAATAAGGATGAGTGGGAGGAGCGGCCGGACGAGACACTCCGCATTGTGTCTGACGAGCTTTGGAACAAGGTGCACGCGATTCAGACCGCAAGCAACCCGCGTCGTGAGGCGGTGCGGCTGGGCATCAAAAAGCGCGCCCACCGCTTCCGCTCACGGTACCTGTTAGGCGGCACGCGGGTGTGCGGCGTATGCGGGTCCAATCTCATAGGCGATGGGAGGACTGATTACCTGTGCCCCGCGTTCACCGCGAAAGCGTGCACCAACGACCTTCGCTTCCGGCGCGAGGACATGCACAAAGCAGTCTTCTCACTCGTCACCGAGCATCTGGCAAGCAGTGAAACCATCGCCCGTGGACGTGCGCAGATTGAATCCGTCCTGAAAGAGGAGCGGCAGCGCGAAGACCAAGCTGGTGGTGGCGGGCACGCAGCCGCAGAACTTGTTCACCTTCATGAACACCGCACTCAATGGGTACCTCGCAGCGGATGCGACGTTCTCGACGACGGCCCTACCGGGATATTCAACGTGGACATGGCCGCTGCAAGCGGGTGACGAGTTTGTAGCAGGCACCCAGTACAAGGTGATCATTGCATGAGAACGGTCAAGGCAGGAGAAAGCCACATGCCAACCGTGATGACCGTGCTGCGATCCGGCGGTGAGTTCAAGCCGCTACACGTCCAGGCTATGCAGCGGCAAGTGCAGAAGTGGGCTCCGGCAGGGACGCGCTTCTTGTGCCTGTCGGACATGTCGATAGAAGGTGTCGAGACGATCCCTCTGCGCTACGACTGGCCGGGATGGTGGAGCAAGCTTGAGTTGTTCCGGCCGGATCTCGACTTAGGCGATTTCCTCTACACCGATCTGGACAATACGATCGGCGGCGACATCACGGACATACTCCGCACCGGCGAGATGTTGGGCGAGTACGTCTGTCAGCGAGGTGGGTGGACCGCGCTCATGTGGTTGCCGGAGAAGGTGCGCGCGTCCGTCTGGAAGTCGTTCATGTTCAACCCCGAAGCGGCCATGCAGCGCTTCGACAAGGCGAACGTGCCGGAAGTCAACGCGCTCGGTAACTACGGCGACGCGGGCGCTATCTCGGAATTTATCAATGTGCCCGCCGGAGCGGAGAGGCATTGGGAAGACCTGTTGCCTGGCATGGTCGTAAACGTCGCGCACCTAATAGGCAAGCACAAGCAGCCGCCGCCCGAGTACGTCGATACCCTACGAAATCAGTGCGAAGCCTCGGTGCGCTATCTCAGACGCATTGCATCGCTTCCCACGCACCAAGCGATGTACAAACGGACATTCCGGCAGCTCCTCTTGCTCGGCGACCAGCTGGTTGACGCCGGCGAGGACTTCACCATGCCGGGGGGCTTGCCGGAGCCCGAAGGGCATAAGCGAGAGTGGCCCTCGCTGGTCCCGCGGGACACGCGTGTCGTCCTGTTCGGCCAGCCACGCCGTCCTTGGCGCTCAGCGTGGTATGCGCACCTGTACAAGCCTGCCTCTAGCTGAACGTGTACCAACTCGCTGGCCATAGTCTGCGGCAGCGTGCCGTTACACGGTCCCAGCGCCGCGCATCAGTTCACAGAAATAGAAGCGTGGGCCGCAGCCTGCCGAGCCAATGTGAACTGATCGCAGGCGCTTAAAACCCACTGATGCAGACAATCGGGCGTTCGCTCAGCCGTATGTAGAGGGAGAATGGCCCGCATGAAAGCTATCTTGTTGTGCTGCGCGTTTATTAGCTTATCTGGCTGCGTAACGTTTTCTCCTACACCAACAGTGCAGGACAAATACGCGTGCCATTTGGCTGTCGCACAAAGCCAGCAATCTGGCACTTTGGCCGGCACGGGGTTGTATAACGAGTGCATGCGCGCGCACGGGTATATTCAGATGTGCGGCGCTAAGGCGTGTCCCGGTTGGAGCATTGGTGGGTAAAGGCAGTAGCTAGTCATTGGGGCCGCGACTTACCGGGCGGCCCCTGTGAGAGCCTTGGGCTACAGCTCCTCTTTGCCCGTAGTTAGAAAATTTTCTCGCCTGCTCTCACCCTCCCGATAAATTGCCCGCGCAATGTCTGCGGGGAGATCATTGATCGGGGCAAGCCGACTCTCGATCTCTGACAGAGCAAGGAGCAATGCGTCTAGCTTCTTGTTGCGCTTGTTATGCCGTGTCTCGGCGGCTAACTCCCTGACGATCAAGACAGCGATCAAAGCAATAAACTGCCACAGAATCATTTCTGCTCTCCTTATGCCATCAGTGCTAGCTGACTTCGCGCGGTTTGGTTCTCACCGGAAGCAGACCGTGTTTGGGCGCATTACGTGTTTGTCACTACGAGCACTTCGAAAGGTGGTCCGATAAAACGGTTGTCGGTGTTGTGCCGAAGCATGCTCAACATCTGTGAAATGATCACACCGTGGTCCTCGGCTGCCTGGGGATAGGTCGATTTCACTTGGTCGTCTTGATTGAAGTAGAGCAAATTGGACTGACCGAGCTGAGAATGAAGAGAGCTACGTTGACCACGGTTCACGTGCCAAATCTGCGCTTCCCCGTCCTGTAAGCCGGCAACTATCGAATGCACGCCGCTCTGAGATGAGAACTCCCGTTCCATAAAATCGAGCGCCCGCGAGAGGTCCGCATCGCTCTCCAGCTTAGTTTCAATCGTATGTGGGACGGACCGCCCGCTTCCAAACGTCATAACGCCGCACGCATTGCGAACGAACAGCTTGCGGACCGGAATCGTGAGCGGTTTTAAATCTTCGGTCGCACCTTGAGAGTCGGCAGCCAAGATGACGGCATGCTGTCCCGCTTTCGCTGCTAGTACCAAAGTCATCTATGGCTACTCTGTGTCACGCAGTCAGACTGAGGCTAAGCCCTGGCCTTCAGTTCATCGATCAGGTCCGCCCATTGCTGCATTACGACACACGGCGTTCCGGTTTGTACTGCGCGCGATTGTAGATCGCTGCCACTTTGTCCGGTGAGCCTTGAAGGATGCCCACGAATCGCAGCGAGCCGCTGCTAGATCTGGGTATCCAGTCGGGTTGGCCAGCGTTATTGCCCCGGAGAAGCCTTCGGGCCCAAACCACGTTCCTGTCCAAACCAGCGTCAGTCTCAGTGAGTTCGGCGTGACTGTGCCGCATCCAATCCCCCTCTTCGTCACTGAAGGGAACTGTTTGGAGGAGGGCGCCGTAGGGTGAGATATGGTGCAAATACTTCGGCGCAAGATTAATCGTGTTTCCGCTCCGAGTAGCCACGGAGACAACTCCAAACCCCTTCTTCTTTTCCTCATGCCACCACTGCACCACGAAAGTGGTTGGGCTGACGGCATCAATGCAGAGCATTGCGGTCGAATCGACGGTCCGTCGGGGGTTGTAATCGACCCGAACTGCTGACGCTCCATTTTTGACCTTCTCCAAACGTCGGACCGCGTGCCCTTTTGGCCCTAACTTGATACTCACCGGCGTCTGCGCCTATCGTGTGCTGTCCGAAAGTCGGACTGACGGAGAGTCGTTACCTCCCCGCCGGTCCTGGCCAAGCAGCTACTGGAGGTAGCCGACATGGTTGTACATATTGTATCGCTCCGGCGCAGCCGGCGGAATCGAACCGCTCCTTATTATCCCCACCCGTTGCCGCCGCGCGAAGCGGCAAGGCTCCAGGCTGCAGCCGATCCGCGGCAACGGGCTCCCGGGCCTTACGCTGAGCACGTGCGCTTGCTGCGTGCTGCGTTCAAGGCAATGGAATGAGCGCTCTTGTTGGCGAGTGGCCGTCGGAATGACTGCCACAGATGGCGTGGGCAACACTCGACGGTGCGCGGCTCATGGTGCCTGTGTGGACGCTGCAGTGACGGTCCGCGGACAATGAGCCGCAAGAAACCTTTGGACAGGGGTGCGCCGATGAGTACGCGTAAGCAATGGCAGCAACTTCGCGTTGAGGACGTAGCAAAGCGACTGCACGACAAAAGCGCCTTGCAAGCCGCGGCCAAATACTACGCGTTTCGGGATGCGGGCAAACAGCCTGCAATCTGGCACAGCAAATTCCACGGGTATCGAGTTACTGAGGACTCTCTACCACCAGACCAACAGAAGACCAGCTAGGAGAAACCCTTGAAAGCCGCAATCTATTCCCGGTTCAGCACCGACAAGCAAACCGAGTCGAGCATCGCCGACCAGGTGCGTGTCTGCACCGAGCGCGCCGACAAGGAAGGCCACGCGATCACGCACCGCTTCGAGGATCAGGGCATCTCCGGAGCCGCCACCGGGAACCGGCCGGGGTTCCAGCAGATGATCGCCGCAGGACTCGCCCGTGAGTTCGATGTGCTCTATGTCATGGACCTGACGCGCCTTGCCCGCAGCCAGGCCGATCTCGCAAAGGCTATCGACCGTCTCACCGCCAAAGGTGTGCGGATTCTCACTGTGCAGAACGGCTACGACAGCGCGCGCAAGGGCCACAAGCTCCAGGTCGGACTCGAAGGCATCATCGGTGAAGCGTTCCGGGAAATGATCTCCGAGAAGACCTCCGCCGCCCTGGAGTCACGGGCAAAGGCGGGACGCCCCACCGGTGGCCGCGCTTTCGGCTACACCTCCCAAAACGAGCTTGCCGAAGCAGAGGCGCCGATCGTCACGGAGATCTTCGAGCGTTATGCGGCAGGGGAGAGTCAACACGCCATTGCCCGGGACCTGAACGCGCGCGGTGTGCCCACGCCGAGGGGTCGGCCCTGGTACGTCTCGGCGATCCATGCGCTGCTGCATAACGAGCGCTATCTCGGGCGGCTGGTGTGGAACCGCACCGCCTGGCGCAAGGACCCTGACACGGGCAAGCGTTTGCGCACCGACCGGGCAGACCATGAGCACGTAGTCACGATCCGTGAGGATCTGCGCCTCGTGTCCGATGAGACGTGGGCTCGGGTGCGCGCGCGGGACACACCGGCTACCTATGGCTCACACAACGCGCGGCCCAAGTACCCGCTATCTGGGTTGCTCCTGTGCGCTGAATGCGGGAAGGCCATGACGCTGGCCGGTGGAACGAACTCACGGGGTTACGGTGTGCAGCGTTACGTGTGCAGCACCCGCCGGCATCACGGGGATGGGAACTTCGGATGCTCTAACGGTATGGGGGTGTCACGGTTAGTTGCTGAGGAGCTAATCATCGAGCCCCTGCGCGACCGACTTTTGAACGACCAAAATTTTCTGACCGCGGTTTCAGCGCTGGAAAAATTGGACGAGAAAAATGGGGTCGTGGTGTTTGAACCCAAAGGCGACGGATTCAATTGCGATTCGGGGAAGCGTTCTATAGATGCCCCGGATTGGCCGTTCCCTGGCGCGGAGGATGATCACGTGCAGGGGAGGGGCGCCCTCCTGACTGCAAGGCTGAACGCCATTGAGTCCGCTGCAGCGCTTGGAGCAATGAGCCAGCGTGAGGCCGCGAGCCGGTGCGCCGCGCTACGTGCCGAGCATGAGAACGTCACACGGTCACACGGTGCGACGGATGAAGCATCGCTCCTGGCTAACGCTGAGCGTCTACGGGCGGCGCTGCTCTCAGCGGCTACCGATGCACTGCGTGATGCGCTCCGCCGTACGCTAGGCACGGTGCGCTGTACGCCGACGGTGGAGGGTGAGAGTCGTTACCTACTAGCCCAGTTCGAGGGCGGCGATGCCGCGCTCCTCGAATGGTTAGCTATCGGTGACTCGGCCAGTAAGCCAGGTCTATCTGCGTTGGTAGCGGGGGCAGGATTTGAACCTGCGACCTTCGGGTTATGAGCCCGACGAGCTGCCAGACTGCTCCACCCCGCACCAGGAGGGCCGCGCATTCTACAAGCGTGCATCCTCCGCAGCAACCCACCCGGAAGAATTCATGCAATCAATGACTTGCGGGGACTAATCCTCGGAGGATCGCTCCCGCGGCCTCCAAAGCGGGGCGCCCGCGACCGGACGAGGTGCCGTAGTGGGTCTCTTTGGTTCCCTAGCGGATGGCAGCGGCGACGGCCTGTGCCAGGTTCGCGCCTGCTTTTGCGTCCAGGGTCGTAAGCGGCCAGCCGATACCGAGGCCCTCGTGGCTTGTGGGCTTGGGGATGATGTGGAAGTGCACGTGGGGCACGGCCTGGTGTGCGGGCGCGCCGTTGTTTTCGAGGACGTTGTAATGACGCACGCCCGTGGCGGCGATGACTGCACGGCACAGCCGCGGCAGCACCCGTCCCACGGCCGCCGCCGCTTCGTCCGAGAGCTGGTCGAGCGTCTCGGCCGGTTCCTTGGGAATGACGAGCGTGTGGCCGCGGCTCAAGGGAGCGATGTCGAGGAAGGCGATCACATGCTCGTCCTCGTAGACCTTATGGCAGGGGATCTCTCCGCGGATGATCTTGCCGAATACCGTGTCAGCCATGCGTGACCTCCTTTGAGCGACTGCGCGCCAGAGTGCGCCAATTGTGTCTCACTCGCGGCGCGTCATGGCACGTTTATGGAATTTGTCGTTTGCACAGGTACACTCTGGGGCTGTCTTTCACGCGCCCACTGAGTATCGGGGAATTGTCATGAAAACACGTGCCGCGATAGCCACGGGAGCTGGCAAGCCTCTTGAGATTGTGACGCTGGACCTGGATGGCCCGAAGGCAGGAGAGGTGCTGGTGGAGTTGAAGGCGACCGGGGTGTGCCACACGGATGAGTTCACGCGCTCGGGAGCAGATCCTGAGGGGCTGTTCCCCTCGGTGCTCGGTCATGAGGGGGCGGGGATTGTGGTGGACGTGGGGCCCGGGGTGACGTCTGTGAAGAAGGGCGATCACGTGATTCCGCTTTATACCCCCGAGTGCCGCCAGTGCAAGAGCTGCACCTCGCAGAAGACGAACCTGTGCACGGCGATCCGCGCGACCCAGGGTAAAGGGGTGATGCCCGATGGCACGACGCGCTTTCACTTGGGCAAGGAGCCGGTGTACCACTACATGGGGTGCTCGACGTTCTCCAACTACACGGTGCTGCCGGAGATTGCGGTGGCGAAGATCCGCGAGGACGCCCCGTTCGAGAAGGTGTGCTACATCGGGTGCGGGGTGACGACGGGGATCGGGGCGGTGATCAAGACTGCGAAGGTGGAGCCCGGGGCGAACGTGGTGGTGTTTGGCTTAGGGGGCATAGGGCTGAACGTCATTCAGGGGGCGCGTCTGGCGGGGGCGAACAAGATCATCGGGGTGGACCTGAATGCGAAGCGCAAGGCGCTGGCGGAGCAGTTTGGGATGACGCATTTTGTGAACCCGAAGGAGGTGGAAGGGGACTTGGTGGCGCACCTGGTGGGGCTGACCGATGGGGGTGCGGACTACAGCTTCGAGTGCGTGGGGAACGTGAAGCTGATGCGCCAGGCGCTGGAGTGCTGTCACCGCGGCTGGGGGGTGTCGGTAGTGATCGGGGTGGCCGGAGCGGGCCAGGAGATCGCGACGCGGCCGTTCCAGCTCGTGACCGGTCGGGTGTGGAAGGGCACGGCCTTTGGCGGGGTGCGCGGGCGCACCGAGGTACCGAAGATCGTCGACTGGTACATGGACAAGAAGATCGCGATCGATCCTCTGATCACCCACGTGCTGCCGCTGGAGAAGATCAACGACGCCTTCGATCTCATGCACTCCGGTGAGTCCATCCGCACCGTCGTCACCTACTGATACCGACGCACAGTTCAAGCGCCGCCCGCGCGAGCTGCGCGCGGCGGTTCATGCAAACGCGAACCTGAGGAGAAGACCATGGCAGTTTCAATTCACCCGGCAGTCGATGGCGGCGTCAAGCCCGGCTCGCCCAACTTCGCCGGCGGCACGCTCACGTGCAAGTGCACCTCGAACCCCGTCACCGTGAAGCTCTCGGCCAACACCGCCTTCAACCACGTCTGTGGCTGCACCAAGTGCTGGAAGCCTGCCGGCGCCACGTTCTCGCAGATCGCCGTGGTCGGGCGCGACAAGCTCACCGTCACCGCCAATGGCAATAAGCTGAAAGTGGTGGACGAGAAGGCCCCGATCCAGCGCTATGCCTGCACGGGGTGCGGCGTTCACATGTACGGGCGCATCGAGAACAAGGAGCACCCCTTCTACGGGCTGGATTTCGTACACACCGAGCTCTCCAAGGAGAGCGGCTGGTCGGCCCCGGAATTCGCAGCCTTCGTTTCCTCGATCATCGAGGCCGGATTCCCGCCCTCGCGCATGGGCGAGGTACGCGCGCGCCTGAAGGAACTGAAGCTTGAGCCCTACGACTGCCTGTCGCCGCCGCTCATGGATCTTCTGGCCACGGACGCCGCGAAGAAGAAGGGCACGCTGGCCGCCTAGCTCGCCGAGCGAACGCTGCTTTAAGATCACGCCGCCCGCCCGGACCGGCGCCGCTGCCCTGTAATTCCCCGGGGCAGCCGGCGCCGGTGCTTTATGGGAGCCAGGAGCACAGCAGTGACCGACCGTCGCCAGTTTCTCGTCCAGTCCGTGGCCCTGGGTGTCGCAGCCGCGCTGCGTGCACCCCGGGTGTTCGCCGAAGCCGCCCCCGCTGCCACCGAGCGCCTCGATGCCCTCTTCGACGTGTTCATGGCGGAGCGCTTCGCGAGAAGCCCCGAGCTGCTGACGAGTCTCGGCCTCGACAAGGACCAGTACGCCTGGGCGCGCTCGCAGCTGAACGATGCATCGCTCGAGCGGGCGGCGGCCGCGAAGCTTGAGAACGCCTCACGCCTGAAGCGCCTGCACGAGTTCGGGCGTGAGGGGCTCACCGGGCGCGACCTTGCCAATTACGACACCGTCGAGTTCCAGATGGAGACGCTCGCGCGCGCCGCACCCCTTGAGTACGGCGACTACGTGCGTCCGTACGTCGTCAGCCAGCTCACCGGCTCCTACCAGAGCACTCCGACCTTCCTCGATCGGCAGCACAAGGTGGAGAAGCGCGAGGACGCCGAGGCTTATCTGGCGCGCCTGCGCGCCTTTGCCGTGGTGCTCGACCAGGAGAGCGCCCGGGTAGAGCACGATGCGGACCTGAAGGTCGTGCCGCCGGACTTTTTGATCGAGCGCACGCTCGAACAGATGCACCAGCTGCGCAGTGCCGCGCCTGCGGACTCGGTGCTCACGACCTCGCTGGCAACCCGCGCCACCCAACTTAAGCTCGGCGGCGACTACGGCGCGCAGGCCTCACGAGTGGTGGCCGATGAGGTGTACCCGGCGCTCGAGCGGCAGATGAAGGTGATGACGGACCTCAAGGGGCGCGCGGTGCACGACGCCGGCGTCCGGCGCCTGCCTCAGGGCGAGGAGCTCTACCAGGTGGCCCTGCGCTACGCCACCACGACCGACATGACCGCGCAGGCGGTGCACGAGCTCGGGCTCACGCAGGCCAGGGAGATCCACGCGCAGATGGAGGCGCTGCTGCGCAAGCTCGGCAGGACTCATGGCACCGTGACCGAGCGGGTGCAGGCGCTGATGAAGGACCCGAAGTACCTCTACCCCGACACGGATGCCGGCCGTGCGCAGGTGCTTGAGTACTGCAACGGCCTGCTGGCGGCGCTGCAGCCGCACCTGCCGAAGTACTTCAACATCCTGCCCAAGGTGCCGGTGGAGATCCGCCGCGTGCCGCAGTACACGCAGGCCGGGGCGCCGGAGGGCTACTACAACACCCCGGCGCTCGATGGGTCCAGGCCCGGTGCCTTCTACATCAACCTGCGCGACACCAACGAGCTGCCACGCTGGACGCTGCCGACGCTCGTGTACCACGAGTCCGCGCCCGGGCATCACTTCCAGCTCGCGCTGGTGCTGGAGATGCCGGCGCTGCCCCTCATCCGCAAGGCCGGCGGCGGCTTCTCCGCCAACACGGAAGGCTGGGCGCTGTACGCCGAGCAGCTGGTCGATGAGATGGGACTTTACGATGCGGATCCCATCGGGCGCCTGGGGATGCTGCAGTCGGCGATCTTTCGCGCCGCGCGCTGCGTGGTGGACACCGGCATTCACACCCAGGGCTGGAGCCGCGAGCGCGCCATCGACTACATGGTGCAGACCACCGGCGACAAGCGCAGCTTGATGACGAGCGAGGTCGAGCGCTACTGCACCTGGCCCGGGCAGGCCTGCAGCTACAAGGTGGGGCAGACCCAGTGGCTGAAGCTGCGGGCGGACGCGCGGCGGCGGCTCGGGCCGCGGTTCGACATCCGTGCCTTCCACGACGCCGGGCTTACCGCCGCCCCGATGCCGATGTCGGTGCTCGGCGCAGTGATCGAGGGGTGGGTGCGGAGCCAGGGCGGATGAGCGCGCGGGCGCTCTTGGCGTGGGCAGCGGCGGGACTCGGGGCGGGCGTGGCGCTGCAGCTGGCTCAGGCGGCCGACTACCCGCCGCCGGCGGAAGCGGACTTCCTCGCCCGCGACTTCCGCTTCGCCTCCGGGGAGACGCTGCCGCAGCTGCGCATCCACTACCGTACCTTCGGCACGCCGCGCCGCGATGCGCGCGGCGTGGTGCGCAACGCGGTCCTGATCCTGCACGGCACGGGCGGCACGGGCGGCAGCCTCGTGCGCCAGGAATTCGCCGGCGAGCTCTTCGCGCCCGGGCAGCCGCTCGATGCCAGCCGTTACTTCATCGTGCTGCCCGATGGCATCGGGCACGGCGGCTCGAGCAAGCCGAGCGACGGCCTGCACGCGCGCTTCCCGCACTACGCCTATGCCGACATGGTGCAGGCCGAGTACCTGCTCCTCACCCAGGGCCTGAAGGTCAACCACGCGCGCCTCGTCATGGGGACCTCGATGGGCGGGATGCATACCTGGCTGTGGGGCGAGCGGCACCCGCAGTTCATGGACGCGCTGATGCCGCTCGCGAGCCTCCCCACCCAGATCTCAGGCCGCAACCGCGTATGGCGGCGCCTGGTGAGCGATGCCATCCGCAACGACCCGGACTGGCAGGGCGGGGAGTACCACGCGCAGCCCCCCGCGCTGCGCACCGCGCTGGAGATGATCTGGCTCATGGGCAGTAATCCCGCGCTGCGCCAGGCGGAGGCGCCGACGCTCGCCGATGCCGACCGTCTCATCGATCACTACGTCGCCGAAGGCTTCCGTACTCAGGATGCCAACGACATCCTCTACGCCGTGGAGGCTTCCCGCGACTACGACCCCGGGCCGGCGCTCGAGACGATCGAGGCGCCGCTGCTGGCGGTGAACTCCGCCGATGACCTGATCAATCCGCCGGAGCTTGGGATCCTTGAGCGCGAGATCCGGCGCGTGCCCCGCGGGCGCGCCATTGTCATTCCCTTCAGCGAGCACACACACGGCCACGGCTCGCACACTTACGCGGCGCTCTGGAAGGGCTATCTCGAGGAGCTGCTGAAGTCCCCCGAGCGCTGAGGCCCGAAGCCGTCTGCGACGGCGCGCAGGAACTGCGGCCCGAGCTGCGCGGCGGATGTGCAGCCAAGCTCACCCAGCACCCGGTCGAGCTCGCTCATGAGGATGTCGAGCGCGTGGTTCACGCCGGCCTCGCCACCGGCGGCGAGGCCGTAGAGCGTCGCGCGCCCGAGCATCACCGCATCGGCGCCGAGCGCGAGCGCCTTGACGATGTCGGTGCCGCGGCGGAAGCCGCCATCGACGATGAGGGTCATGCGCCCGCCCACGGCACGCGCGATCTCGGGCAGCACCTGCAGCGCCGTGACGCAGTAGTCCAGCTGCCGCCCGCCGTGGTTGCTGAGCACCAGCCCGTCGCAGCCGAGCTGCAGCGCACGCTCGGCGTCGCGCACGTCCAGCACCCCCTTGAGCAGGAACTTGCCGCGCCACAGCTCGCGCATCCAGCGCACGTCGTCCCAGGAGAGGGACGCATCCATCAGCTGCGGAATCACGGTGCTGCCGCCCAGGGCGTTGGTCTCTGCCTCCTCCAGGAAGCCCTCGAGGTTGCGGAAGCGCGGCAGGCCGCAGGCGGCGTGCCGGGCGAGCCAGCGCGGGTGGGCGAGGATGTCGAGGAGCGTGCGCAGGTTCGGCCGGCCGGGCGTGCGGTAGTTGCGGCGGTCCCACTCGCGGCTGCCGAAGACGTTGGCGTCGGTGGTGAACACCAGCGCCTCATAGCCGGCCGCGGCGGCACGGCCGATCAGCTCGCGTGCGATGGCACGGTCCTTGAGCACGTACAGCTGCAGCCACAGCTGCCCGCCCGCGCGGCTGGCGACATCCTCCAGGCGCGCGGTGGAAAAGGTGCTCAGCGTGAAGGGGATGCCGTGGCGGGCGGCGGCGGTGGCGAGCGCCACGTCGCCGTCGGCATGCAGAATGCCGTTGAAGCCGGTGGGGCCGACCACGAGCGGAGCGGCGCGCTCGCGGCCAAAGAGGGGCGCGGCGAGGCGGCGGGCGCGGGTGTCGATGAGGGTGCGGGGCAGGAGCCGCCAGCGCGCAAAGTCGGCCCGGTTGGCGGCGAGCGTCGCCTCATCCTCGGCACCGCCCTCGACGTACTCGAAGGCAAAGTGCGGCACCTGGCGCAGCGCGAGGGCGCGCAGGTCCGCGATGTTGAGCGCCCGGGCCAGCGGCCCGCGGCGCAGCGCACGACGCTTCCAGGGCACCGCTGTTTCGCCCCTTTAAGGCCGCCGGCAGCCCGTTAGTCCGCGAACGACACGCTGATGCGGGTCGCGACGAACGTGTTGCTGACGCTGTTGTACTGGCCGATGGCGACCAGACTGCTCACGAGGTTCGTGCCGTTCAGCGCGTTCTGCAGCGCCGGGGCGAAGGTCGAGGCGTCGTTGAATATCCGCACGCCCGAGGCCAGGGTGTTGTTGCCGAAGGCCAGCACCAGCTGCGTGCCGGCCGGGGCACCGACGGTGGTGATGACCGGGCTCGCCGACAGGGTTTTCAGGTCAAGCCCCTGCGGTCCGGTGTAGATCGCGTGCAGGCCGCTGATGTTCGGGTCATCGAGGTTGACGATCAGCTCATCCTCGCGGATGGTCGGGAACGGGTGCGCCGCGCCGCCGCTCTGGTAGGACACTACCAGCACCTGCTGCGTGGCCGAGCCTGGCGAGATGGCGCTCGCCGTGAAGGCCGGGGGCGCGGTGCCGAAGGGAGTCACCGTGCCATCGATGGCGAGCAGCGTCCCGGGGGCGGTGACGGGCACGGGGATCGTGCCCGGGCTGACGGTGTAGTCATCGCGCGGCACACCGACGCCGCCCTGGCCGTTACCCTGAAAGTCGAACGCCGAGTTGTCGAAGTTGCCGAGCGTCAGGATGTCGAGCGACAGGCTGCTCGCGGTGGCGGAGTTGAGCACGCCCCAGATGCGCGTATTGGTGAGCCGCACGTCGCCAGCCGTGGCGTCGAGGGTGACGTGGCCGGTGGGGCTGCAGCCGACCGTGAATCCGCCGACATCCACCGACTGCCCCACCGCGATCGACTGCAGCGTCTGCGCGCTGTTGAGGCCGTCGCGGCTGACGAACGTCCCCGAGCCGACATCCACCTGGGCGCTGTCCAGGTAGTAGGTCTCGCCGATGGTCGGATAGACGGTCTCGCAGGCGCCGTTCGGGCCGCCGGTCGAATACAGGTAGTCCCCGCCGATGATGGTGAGCGTGTTGCCGGAGCGCGCGCCGACGACGCCGCGGATGTGATCCTCCAGTCCCTGGCTCTCGAGGCTCGTGCCGGCGATGATCGTGTCGGCCTCCATGGAAGGGGTGATCCCCGCAAGGCTCGTGATGCTGCCGTAGGCGGCGATCGGGGTATTGATCTGCACGGCGCTCAGCGCCTTGAGGCCCGCCGCGCCGCTGTAGGTCGCCCCGTTGATGAGGTAGTAGGCGTTCGGACTGACGTTGACGTAGACCGCCCCGAGCGCCGACACCAGGTCAAAGAACGGGCGGAGGTTCATGACGAAGAAGCCGGCGCCGGTGTAGACGAACAGCCCGCGCGCGCGCAGCTGCGCGCCATCGAGCGCCGGCTGCGAGATCGTCGCGAACGGGGTGATGCTGACGGTCTTGTTGGTGAGGTCGATGCTGTTGAAGGCGTCGAGGTCGAAGTGCACATTCATGCGCGCCGACTGCCCGTTGACGATGACGAACGGGTGCTTCGGATCGAAGGTGATGGTGATCACCGCGGTGAGTATCCCGCCGCTGGACGCCGGCAGCGTCGGGGTGAGGTACACCGACGTGCCGCTGTCCTGTGCCCAGATGTTGGCCGAGGTGTAGTCGAAGGTGATGGTCGCCGAGGTGTAGGTGTCGGACGGTACCGCCGGTGCCTCCACCAGCTCACTGAGGTCGGCCACGCGCGTGAGGTCCACCGTCTCGCTGGCGACCAGCGGGGTGGCGTAGGTGCCATCCGCGCCGGTGAGCGTGATCGAGCTGATCGCCACGATGTAGGCGGCGAACTTGGTGTTGGTGGCGGTGAAGGTGACGACCGGAGTGCCGGGCGGGGGGATGGTGTTCCCGCCGCAGGAGCTGAGCAGCGCAGCAATTCCTGCCAGGCACGCGATGAGGGCGCGCGCCAGCAGCGGGCGGCCAGAAAAAACGGCTGTCATCTTCGAGGATCCCCTTCAATTCTTAGACTGGGACGCGACGGCCGGCCGCGCCCCATCCTTTAGAGGCGCCGGCAGCGGAGACGTTCCCGGTCAGGCGAGCGACCTGGCCCCATGGCGGGGCCGAAAACCGCGCATTCTACTGGTTTTCGCGGCGCGAATTGGTCAGTTGATGCTGATCGGGATCGAGCGGCTGGTGCTGGAGCGCAGGTCCGCCGGGGCATCGAACCACTGCCGCGACAGGGAATCGGCATAGCCCGGGCGCCAGATGCGCACCGACAGGTAGTAGAGGGAGCTCGCGGTGCCGGCGGGCACATCGACCGAGACCTTGCCGCCGCCGGCCTTCAGCACGCTATCAAGGGGCACCTGGGCGATGAGCATGCCCTCGTGCGAGACCAGGAGCTGGCCCTGCCAGGCAGCCGTCGTGTACTTGCTCGCCGCGGTCACCACCGCCACGACCGAGCCGGTCACCGCGCCCGAGGCGAGACTCAGCGTCGGGATCGCGACCGACACGGGCGCCGGCGTGGTGGTCGTGGTGGTGCTGGCCGTGGTTACGCAGGTACTGCCGGCGGGCGGTGTGATCTTGGGCGAGAGTGCGCCATCGGCGTAGTTGGCCGCCGTGCCGGCCACGGTATAGCCCCCCGGTCCCTGCGCCGGGGCGGCACTGATGACGTTGATGGTCTCGCCGCTCGCCACGTAGGTGCCCGAGTCCACGGTGCAGGCCGAGAGCATCTGCACATTGAAGAGGTCTTGGTTGAACGGATCGATCGGGCTCGACTCGATGACGTACGGCACCTCGCCGGAGCCGGACACGGTCTCGTAGAAATTCACCTGGGTGCCGGCCGGCAGCGTCGCCCCGGAGGCCGGCGTGATGTTGGCGGTGTAGGTGCTCGCGTAACGCGGGATAAGCGTGCCGATCGAGACGGTCGCCAGGCTCGGGGGCGTGATGGTGGTCGTGTCGACGCTCGAGTCGGTGCTGGTGATGGTCGCGGCGCTGAGCGCGGTGGTACCGGTGGCCGTCGTGGTGCTGCTGCTGCCGAAGGCCAGCTCCACGTTCTTGATGATGATGGTGGCAATGCCCGGCCCATGGATCACGACGTCATAGTAGGCGGGCGTCGAGGAGCTCGTCGGCAGCGGGTAGAGGAGGAAGGTGCCGTCCGAGTGCACCGGCACGCTCAGCACCACCTCGTGCCGCGTGCCATCGGCGCTCAGGGTCTCCGCGGTGGCCTGGATGTCCGGCAGGCCGCTGACGCCGGTGTAGCCGGTGAGGTTGGTGAGGGTGAGCGTGCCCTGGATGCCGCCCACCTGCGAAAGATCGAACGCGGTGGCGTGCGAGCTCAGCATGATCGCGTTGGTGCCGCTGTTCGGCAGGCTCGTCGCACCGTAGACGAAGGGCACGAGGTCGCTGTTGCCGTCGATGTTGACGGTGAAGGAGGCGATGGTGGTCGTGGTGCTGCTCGAGGAGGTGCTCGTGGTGGCGCTGCTGGCCGTCGTGACACCGCTCGAGGCGTCCGTGGTGCCCGTCGTGCTGGTGGCATCCCCGATGCCGATGCCGCTGCTGGTCCCGGTGCTGGTGCCGCCGACCCCGGCCGCGCCCACGGTACCGATCGGCACCTTGAGGGAGGCCTGGATGCCGATGCCCTTGTCGGGGTTCAGCAGTTCCAGGGGCAGCTGCACCGTGGTGCCGTTGGCGTCGACGTAGTCGGCCTCGGCGTTGTGGGTCGCACCGATCGCGGTGGCGGAGGCGGCCAGTGCCGCCGAGGAGTCGAGCGGGATCAGGCGGATCTGCGAGTAGGTCCCGGCCACGAGGTTCACGTTGGTCGCGATGGTGCCGAGCGTGCCGTCCTCATCGCCCACGAGGTCCACGGTCGCCGGCGCCGACAGCGGGAATTTCTGCCAGCCCGAGTCATCCGGGCCCGCGGTCGCGCTGGTGTTGAACCACACTTGCTGCGTGGTGATGTAGATGTGGGAATACTGCGCGGGGGCGTTGCCGGATTGCGACACCTCGGTGCGGGCGCCGCAGCCCGCCAGAAGGAGGCCGGTGGCTGCCACGCAGCCCAGCAATGCGGTCGCGTATCTCATGCAAGTCCCTGTGCGAGGTGGATAAGAATCATGGCCGAGACAGTCTAACGAGGCAACGTGAAACTCGCTGACAACTGTGTCCAATTGTCGCTCTGAGACATGGATTGGACTCCCGCACTGGAAGCATGTACAGTCCGCGGCGCCAAACGACCTTACGTGCTCGGTCAGCACCGTTTCGCTCGCAGTCTGTCCGCTTTCGACGCACTTCGATTTACCATTAACTTTCAGCCTCGCGCCTGACCGCCGCAGCGCCGATGCGCTTGCGGGCGAGCTCAAACAGAGGTTTTCCGACATGTTATTTACAGAACTTGGGCTCAAGCCCGAGCTGTCCCGTGCTGTGGCCGATAAGGGCTACGATACCCCGACCCCCATCCAGCGCGAGGCCATTCCGGCCGTGCTCGCCGGCCGCGACGTGCTCGCGGGCGCGCAGACCGGCACCGGCAAGACGGCCGCCTTCGTGCTGCCGATCCTGCACAACCTCGGCGCGCCCCAGGGCACCGCGCCGCGCGCCCTCGTGCTCACGCCCACCCGCGAGCTCGCAGCCCAGGTGGCCGCGAGCGCCCGTGACTACGGCCGCTTCGTCGCCCTGCGCACGGTCGTCATCTTCGGCGGCGTGAGCGAGAAGCCGCAGATCGATGCGCTGCGGCGCGGCTGTGATGTGCTGGTCGCGACCCCGGGGCGGCTGCTGGACCTCGCCCAGCAGCGCCAGCTCGACCTCTCCCACGTGCGCACCTTCGTGCTGGACGAGGCCGATCGCATGCTCGACATGGGATTCATCCACGCCATCAAGCAGATCATGAAGCTCTTGCCGCGCGAGCGGCAGAACCTCTTGTTCTCGGCCACCTACTCGCAGGACATCCGCGGCCTCGCCGAGCGCATGCTGCGCTCGCCGGTGCAGATCGAGGTGGCGGCCCGCAATGCCACCGCCGAGCGCATCGAGCAGCAGGCCTACCGCGTGCCGAAGGAGCACAAGCGCCATCTGCTCGCGCACCTGATCGAGGAGGGCAACTGGCAGCAGGTGCTCGTCTTCACGCGCACCAAGCACGGCGCCAACCGCCTGGCGCAGCAGCTCGAGGGCAGCGGCATCCGCTCGAGCGCGATCCACGGCAACAAGAGCCAGGGCGCGCGCGTACGCGCGCTCACGGACTTCAAGGAAGGCCGTGTCACGGCGCTCGTCGCCACCGAGGTCGCCGCGCGCGGCCTGGACATCAAGGAGCTGCCGTACGTGGTCAACTACGAGCTGCCGAACGTGCCGGAGGACTACGTGCACCGCATCGGCCGCACCGCCCGCGCCGGCGGCAGCGGGGCTGCGGTCTCCCTCGTCGCACCCGATGAGGCGCCGCTGCTGCGTGACATCGAGCAGCTGCTGAAGCGCAGCATCCCGGTCGCGGCGCTGCCTGACTTCAAGGTCAGCGCGCCGAGCGCGGCCGACACCGCACGCGAGAGCAGCGGCGGCACGCATCGGCAGGGCGGGCAGCGTCCGCACGGCGCCTTCGGCGGCCAGCGTCGCGGCGGCGGGCGCAGCCGCGCCCCGCAGTCCTTCTCGCGCGGCGCACGCCGCTCGGTCTAGCGGCTGCGGGCTAGAGGCGCGGGCGCGTCGCGGTCGCGGCGTTCCCTGCAGCCTCGGGCGACGCTCGCGCCTGCATGATCGCGCGGCGGATGGGCGCGAGGGGCGCCGACTCGTTAAGGCGCACGACGCCTCCTGAGCTGTCGATCCCGAGGTCCTTCCACAGCTGCGCAAGATCGGGCGCGGGGGCAGCGTCGCGGTAGCGCGCGTACAGTTCCTCGAGCACCGGTACGCCGACCGCGGCATCGCCGCGCGCGAGCACGCGCGCGATCGGCCAGTCAGCGGACAGGCCGCCGCTGGCGGCGAGGATCGCGCGCAGCGCGTCCTGCAGCCCGCGGCTGTTGCCGGTGCGGCGGCGGATCTCGACGTCCGCCATCAGGCAGAACATCGCCCCGCCCCAGTAGGTGCGCCCCCAGGTATGGGTGTGATCAAGGCCCGCGTCGCCCTCCTGCGGCAGGCCACGCGGCATCGAGGACAGCTCCTCGGACCACACGTCGAGCTCGCTGCGGTTGCCCGCCTGCACGCGCGCCACGCCCTCAACGTAGGTTGCGAGCCCCTCGGAGAGCCAGGCGTGCGCCTCGCCGGTGTCCGGAAGCGCCAGGTGCGTCATCTCGTGCACCAGCACCCAGTCGGCCATGAGCTCCGCGGCCGTCACCGCGCGGCCGACGCGCATGCGGATGTCCGCGTCGGGGTTGGCGAAGGTCCTGCCGCCGTGCACGCCCGCGCCCGGCTCATCCTCGAGCACCAGCCTGAGGTGGCGCACGGGGAAGCCTGCATAGTAGGCGCTCACGATCGCGCCGCTGCGATGCACCCACTCGAGGAGCAGAGGAGAGCGCTCACCGAACTGCGCCGGCGCATAGTCAACTTCAATCACCGCGCCGCCGATCATGACCCGGGCGCTCTCCTGCGCCGCTGCCGCGCCGTGGCCGGCAAGGCACAGCAGCAGTGCTGCCAGCAGCCGCCGGGGCATGCGGCGCTGCGCCGTCAGCGCGCGCTCTGGCCGAAGAGGATTTTCTTGGCCTCCTCGGTGAGCGTGGTCTGGGTACTCACCTGCGCGCCGCGGGCATAGGCGCGTACCGTGGCGGGCCGGGCGGCAATGGCTTCGAACCAGCGCCGCAGGTCAGCGAAGTCCTCGAGCTTCTGGCCCTGGGCCTCATGGGGCACGATCCAGGGATAGCAGGCAATGTCGGCGATCGAGTAGTCGGCACCGCCGATGAAGGCGCGTCCGGCGAGCTGGCGGTTGAGCACCCCGTAGAGACGGTTGGTCTCATTCACGTAGCGCGCGATGGCGTAGGGAAGCTTCTCGGGCGCGTAGCGCGCGAAATGGTGGTTCTGGCCCGCCATGGGCCCAAGTCCCGCCATCTGCCAGAACAGCCACTGCAGCACCTCGAAGCGGCCGCGCAGGGAGTGCGGCAGCAGCTGCCCGGTCTTCTCGGCGAGGTAGAGAAGAATGGCCCCCGACTCGAACACCGACACCGGCGCGCCGCCGCCGGCGGGCGCCGCGTCGACGATCGCCGGCATGCGGTTGTTGGGCGCGATGGCGAGGAACTCGGGGGTAAACTGCGCACCGCTGCCGATATTCACCGGCACGATGCGGTAGGGGAGCGCGGTCTCCTCCAGGAACATCGTGATCTTGTGGCCGTTGGGCGTGGGCCAGTAGTGCAGGTCGATCATGCGTACGACACCTAGCGGGATTGTGGGTCCGGGCACCCTGTCACGGGCGCGCGCACGGCGCGAGGCCCCTTTGGGGCCAGGACGCTGTGCGTCTTTCGCAGGAGAACCATGGTACAGGCGCTGACCGCGACGCGCGCCCGGGCGCTGGCCGAGCTTGCCGGGCAGGGCTTCACGCGCCTGTCGGCCGCCGAGGCGCAGCTCGCCCTCGGGGTTGACGTGGCAGCACTGCAGGGGCTCGCCCCGCACTGGGAAGCGCTGCCGCGCGATGCCCACCTGCGTGACGGCGGCCATTACCGGGCCCGGCGCCATGGCTGCTTCGTGCAGGACGCAGGGGCGGCGCCGGCGCGCGTGGCGCACCGCGCCCACTGGCAGCCCACCGCCTACAACGCGCTGCACGGCGGGCTTACGCGCTGGTTCGAGCCGATCGAGCCCGCGGTGGCCGAGACTGCCGCGTGGCTGCAGCTCCTCGGCGCACTCGGGGCGCTGTTCGCCAGCGTGCGGCCCGTGCCGCGCTGGTACATCGAGGCGCACCAGTTTCGCATCGACACCGTGCACGGGCTCGGGCGGCCCACCCCCGAAGGCGCGCACCGCGACGGTGTCGATTTTGTCGCCGTGATCCTCGTCGGCCGCCGGCAGGTCATCGGCGGGGAGACGCGCGTGTTCGAGGCGCACGGCCCGCACGGGGTGCGCTTCACGCTCGAGGAACCCTGGTCAATGCTGCTCATGGACGATGCGCGCGTGATTCACGAGACAACCCCGCTGCAGGCGCAGGGGCCGGACGGTGCGCGCGACACCCTGGTGCTCACCTACCGCGCCGCGGGCTTCCAGGCCCCGGAGTGAAACTTCCGAGCCTGCGCTGCCACCGACGGACGACGCGGCTGCCGCCGCCGCGCCGCGGGCCTGGCAGTGGGTATTTTCATGATTTTCATGATGCCGCCTGCGACTTGAGCCCGGGCGCGACCTCGCCGGGAGGAGCGGCGGTCTGCAGGGCCGCCGGGCCTTCGCCGCGCGCTCCCGGGGCGGGGCGTGGGGCACTTAGACAACTTCTCGCGAAAACCCGCCGCAAGTGGTCTAGTCTTTCGGGCGGGCCGATGGCGGGAACGTGCAAGCGTCGCGACGGGGCCGAGACTAAGATTTTGCCTCGCGGCGCCACATGCGTACGCTCGCACGTTCCGGTTGCGCAAGGAGCGAACGACAGTTCGCCTCAGGCTGACTTAAAACTATAAAAGCAGAGGAATTGGCAGATGCTCATTCTCACGCGACGGGTCGGTGAGACCGTCATGATCGGTGATGATGTGACCATCACGGTTCTGGGGGTCAAGGGAAATCAGGTTCGCGTTGGCATCAACGCGCCCAAGCACGTCGCCGTCCACCGGGAAGAGATCTACGAGCGCATCAAGCGCGAGCAGCAGCCCGAGGACGTGGCGGCGGACAAGCCGAAGACTGCATTGTACGTACCGGCATAACGCGGCTGCGGCGCAGGTCGCCGCACGCTCGCGCCGCAGCGGCGGTTGCGCTGCGCCCGGGATAGCAGGAAAAAGGGCCGCGACCTTCTTAAAGTCGCGGCCCTTTTGTGCGCCCGCGGTGCTTGGGGCTACTCGGCGCCCTCCTGCGCCTTGCCCGCATCCTTGACCGGGATATCGCCCGGGTTTTCCAGCACGTGCATCACTACGCGGCGGTTCTGCAGGCGGCCTTCCTTGGTCGCGTTGCTCGCCACCGGCTGCGTCTCCCCGTAGCCTTTGGTGCTCAGCTGCGCGGCCGGCACGCCCTGGCTCTCCAGGTAATCGCGTACCGAGTCCGCCCGGCGCTGTGACAGGCCGAGGTTGTAAGCCGCCGATCCGGTGCTGTCGGTGTGGCCCTGGATCTCCACCTTCAGGCGATGGTGGTCCTTGAGGCCCTTCGCCACTTCATCGAGCACCGGCTTGGATTGCGACGTGAGCGTCGAGGAGTTGGTTTCGAAGTTCACACCCAGCAGCACCACGTCCGCGATCGGGCAGCCCTCCTTGTCCACCATGACGCCGGCGGGCACGTTCGGGCACTTCACCTGTGGGGGCGGTGGCGGCGAAGGTGGCGGCGGCGGCGGGGGAGGCGGCGGTGCGGCGGCGGCCACCGGGGGCGCGATGCCCGGGCCGAAGGAGATCATGAATCCGAGCGTGTACAGCACGTCCATCGGGCCACCGGACTGCCCGAACTTGTCAGCCCGCAGCTTCACGTCCGGGCGCAGCGAGAAGCTGCGCGAGGCATCCGCGTTTTCCCACATCTTGATGAAGGCACCGACGCCGGCCTCTAGCATGAAGTTGTCGCGGCTGCGGTCGCCCGCCACCTGCGAATGCAGGTCGCCCGCGCCGACGTCGACGTAGGGCGCGAACACGCCGCTGCGGTTCCATACCCGCAGCGCATCGAGCGAAAGTCCCGAGAGGCGCGTGTGGCTCTGGTGATTGTCGGTGCCGAGGCGCGCGGTGTTGAGGTTGAGTTCGGTACTCCAGTCCTCGTTCAGGTGATAGCCGAAGGCGAGCCCGCCGAGTCCGCTGGTGTTGCCATCCCACTGGCTGTCGGGCGAGATGCCGCCGACGTAGGGGTCGATATAGAAGTGATGGACCTCATCGCCTGCGGATGCGGTGAGCGGCAGGCATGCCAGCAGCAGCGCGTAATAGTGACCCTTCATCCTGAGAACTCCTTCCTTGTTGCAAGACAACAACACCGTGCGGTGCTGTTTGGATTCGGCGCGAATTATAGCTGCTGTGATCCCGGCGTGCCTGCGCGGCGCGGGTCAGAGCGTCAGTAGGTTCAGCGAAAACTGGGTAACAAACTGTCAGCCAGTGACTGAACGTCGGCATGGCGCAACACGCGCGCCGCGGCCTCGATGTCGGGAGCCAGCAGCCGGTCCTCGCTCGCAAACGGCACCGCGCGCCGCAATGCCCCATAGGCACGCTGCAGCGCTGGCGAGGTCTTGAGCGGGGCACGCAGGTCGATGCCCTGACACGCGGCGAGCAATTCGATCGCCACCACGTTCAGCGCATTACCCGTCATAGCCAATACGCGGCGCGCGCCGTGAGTTGCCATGCTGACGTGATCCTCCTGGTTGGCAGAGGTCGGGATGCTGTCGACGCTCGCCGGGTGGCACAGCATGCGGTTCTCTGCGACCAGGGCGGCCGCGGTGACCTGCGCCATCATGAATCCTGAGTTGACGCCGCTGTCGGGGGCGAGGAAGGGCGGCAGGCCGCTCATCTTCGGATCCACCAGGAGCGCCACGCGCCGCTCGGTGATCGAGCCGATCTCGGCGCACGCGAGCGCGAGCACGTCGGCCGCGAAGGCGACCGGCTCGGCGTGGAAGTTGCCCCCCGAGAGCACTTCGCCGGACTCTGCGAACACCAGCGGATTGTCGGTGACGGCGTTCGCCTCGGTCGTGAGCGTGGCGGCCTGCTGCGTCATCAGGTCGAGGCACGCGCCCATCACCTGCGGCTGGCAGCGCAGCGAGTAGGGGTCCTGCACGCGCGCGCAGGTGCGGTGCGACTCGCGTATCCCGCTGCCCTCAAGGAGCGCGCGGTAGACCTGTGCGACGCGCGCCTGCCCGTCGTGCCCGCGCACGTGATGAATCCGCGGATCAAAGGGCGCATCGCTCCCCTGCAGGGCATCGGTGGAGAGCATGCCGGTGACCACGGCCGCGGCGAATACGGCCTCGAGCTCAAAGAGCGCCGCCAGGGCGAGCGCCGTCGACACCTGGGTGCCGTTCAGGAGCGCAAGGCCCTCCTTGGGCCCGAGCGTGGGCGCGGTGAGCCCCGCGGCGGCGAGCGCCTCGGCCGCCGGCAGGATCTCGCCGTTGCGGCGGATCGAGCCCTGGCCGAGGAGCACGAGCGAGAGGTGCGCGAGCGGGGCGAGATCGCCCGAGGCCCCGACCGAGCCCTGGGCCGGCACGCACGGGTAGAGGTCCTTGTTGATGAGGGCCTCGAGGAAGCGCGCCAGCGCGATGCTGACCCCGGAGAAGCCCTGCGCCAGGCTTGCAAGCTTCAGCACGAGCGTCAGGCGCACGATCGAGTCATCCAGCAGCGGGCCGACGCCGGCGGCGTGGGAGAGGATGATGTTGCGCTGCAGGAGCGTGCGCTGCGCGGCCGGGATGCGGGTGTTGGCGAGCAGCCCAAAGCCGGTGTTGATGCCGTAGGCGGGTGCATCGGCGGCGGCAATGCGCAGCGTCGCCGCGTGCGACTGCTCGAGCGCCGTCAGCGCGGCCGGGTCGAGCGCGACCGCCACGCCGCTCGTGTAGAGGCGGCGCAGGTCCGAGAGGTGCAGCGGCCGGGCGCCGAGCTTCAGGGAGGGGAATTCGGCCATCTGAGGACCTCGCCCGCGCGCACCACGGTGCGGCGGGGGTTAAAGCCAATCCAGTACGACAGTTCCGCGAGCGAGCCCACGTTCCAGACCACAAAATCGGCCGCGTAGCCGGCGCTGAGCGTGCCGCGCTCGTGGCCGAGCCCGAGCGCGCGCGCCGCCTCGCGCGTGACCCCGAGCAGCGCCTCCTCGGCGGTGAGCCCGAACAGGCGCGTCGCCATGCTCATCGCCAGGAGAATCGAGGTGCCGGGGGCGGAGCCGGGGTTGCAGTCGCTCGCGACCGCCATCGCGGCCCCGGCCGCGCGCAGCTCGGCCACCGGCGGGCGGCGCTCCTCGGCGAGGCAGTAATAGGCCACCGGCAGGAGCACCGCGACCGTGCCGGCGCGCGCCAGCGCGCGCGCTTCGGGCGCGCCTGCGAACTCCAGGTGATCGCACGAGAGCGCCCCGAAGCTCGTGGCGAGCAGTGTGCCGCCGAGGTTGGCGAGCTGCTCGGCGTGCATCTTCACCGGGATCGCGAGCGCGCGCGCCGCGGCGAACAGGCGCGCCGCCTGGGCGGTGGAGAAGGCGATGCGCTCACAGAAGATGTCCACCGCATCGATGAGCCCTTCGGCGGCGAGCTGCGGCAGCCACTCGCGCGCGATCAGCTCGATGTAGTCATCCGCGCGAGCGCGGTACTCCGGGGGCAGCGTGTGGGCGGCCAGCAGCGTGGTGCGCACCGTGACCGGGAAGGCACGCCCCAGGGCGCGCGCCACGCGCAGCATCTTGGCCTCATCGGCGAGCGTGAGGCCGTAGCCGGACTTGACCTCGAGCGTGGTCACGCCCTCATTCAGCAGGGCCGCGAGGCGCGGCGCGCTCTGGTCGAAGAGCTCCTGCTCGCTCGCGGCGCGCACCGCACGCACGCTCGAGAGGATGCCGCCGCCGGCGCGGGCGATGTCCTCGTAGGAGCGCCCGCGCAGGCGCTCGGCGTATTCGTCCGCGCGGTTGCCCGCGAACACCAGGTGCGTATGGCAGTCGATGAGCCCCGGGGTGACCCAGGCGCCGTTCAGGTCGTGCCCCTGCGCCCCGGCCGCGGCCGGCGGCAGCGCCGCCTCCTCCCCGAGCCACTCGATGCGCGCCCCGCGGGTGAGGAGGGCGCCGTGCGCGATGCGGGTGTTGGCGGCATCGCAGGTGGCAAGCTGCGCGTTGCGCCACACTTTCAGGGTGCCCGGCATGGCTGGCTGTGGCGTCCGCGCAGCGTCAGCGCGCGGCGCCGAGGAAGGGCAGGTTGAGCCCCTGCTCGCGCGCGCACTCGATGGCGATGTCGTAGCCGGCGTCCGCGTGGCGCATGACGCCGGTGGCCGGGTCATTCCACAGCACCCGCTCGATGCGGCGCGCCGCCTCCGGCGTGCCATCGCACACGATGACGACGCCGGCGTGCTGCGAGTAGCCCATGCCGACCCCGCCGCCGTGGTGGATGGACACCCAGGTGGCACCGGAGGCGGTATTGAGCAGTGCGTTCAGGAGCGGCCAGTCGGCGACCGCATCCGAGCCGTCCTGCATCGCCTCGGTCTCGCGGTTGGGGCTGGCGACGGAGCCGGAGTCGAGATGGTCGCGGCCGATGACGACCGGCGCCTTGAGCTCCCCGCGCGCCACCATCTCGTTGAAGGCGAGCCCCAGGCGGTGCCGGTCACCGAGACCCACCCAGCAGATGCGCGCCGGCAGGCCCTGGAACTGGATGCGCTCGCGCGCCATGTCGAGCCAGTGGTGCAGGTGCGCATCGTGCGGCATGAGCTCGCGCACCTTGGCGTCGGTCTTGTAGATGTCCTCCGGGTCCCCGGAGAGGGCGACCCAGCGGAACGGGCCGATGCCGCGGCAGAACAGCGGACGCACGTAGGCGGGCACGAAGCCGGGGAAGGCGAAGGCGTCCTTCACCCCCGCATCGAAGGCGACCTGGCGGATGTTGTTGCCGTAGTCGAAGACCGGGATGCCCTGCGCCTGGAAGGCGAGCATGGCCTCCACGTGGCGCGCCATCGACTCGCATGCCGCACGCGAGACCTCGGCGGGGTCCTCGCGGCGCATGCGGTCCCACTGCTCGAGCGTCCAGCCGCGCGGCAGATAGCCATTCACCGGGTCATGGGCGCTCGTCTGGTCGGTGACCGCATCCGGGCGCACGCCGCGGCGCAGGAGCTCGGGCAGCACCTCGCAGGCATTGCCGAGCAGGCCGACCGAGATCGCCCTGCCGTCCTGGCGCGCGCGCGCGAGGATCGCGAGCGCCTCCTCGAGGCTCTGCGCCTCGACGTCCAGGTACTTCGTCTGCAGGCGCTTGGCGATGCGCTCCGGGCGGCACTCGATGGCGAGCATCGAGGCGCCGGCCATGGTGGCGGCCAGCGGCTGCGCGCCGCCCATGCCGCCCAAGCCTGCGGTGAGGATCCAGCGCCCGGCAAGGTTGCCGCCGAAGTGCTGGCGGCCCATCTCGACGAAGGTCTCGTAGGTGCCCTGCACGATGCCCTGGCTGCCGATGTAGATCCAGGAGCCGGCCGTCATCTGGCCGAACATCATGAGGCCCTTCCTGTCGAGCTCGTTGAAGTGCTGCCAGTCCGCCCAGCGCGCGACCAGGTTGGAGTTGGCGATCAGTACCCGCGGCGCATCGGCGTGGGTGCGGAACACGCCCACGGGCTTGCCCGACTGGATGAGCAGGGTTTCATCGGCTTCAAGCGCGCGCAGCGCCGCGACGATCTGCTCGTAGGACTGCCAGTTGCGCGCCGCCTTGCCGATACCGCCGTACACCACGAGTTCCGCGGGCCGCTCGGCGACCTCCGGGTCGAGGTTGTTCATGAGCATGCGCAGCGGCGCTTCGGTAAGCCAGCTCTTGGCCGTGAGGGTCGTGCCGCGCGCGGCGCGCAGCGGCATGCGGGTGCTTGAGTCGGACATGGCAGTCACCTCGGCTGACAGTTCGCGGCGAGTTCATAGCGCGAACCGGGATGATAGAGATCGGCAACGCTTGCGACGCGGCCCTGCGAGAAGGTGCGCCGCCGGATGAGCAGGCAGGCTTCAGTGGCGTCGAGCTTCAGCAGGCGCCGGATGCGCCGCTCGGGGCTCAGGGCGCGCACCGTGTGCTCGGCGCGCTGCAGCGGGGCGATGCGGATCAGGAACTCGTGCGGGGTCGTGCGCGTGAAGTCATTCTCGAGATACCCGGGGGCGACGGCCGGGTTCACGTAGCGCTCCTCCACCTGCAGGGGCAGCGGCCCCTCGTAGTGGGTGAGGAGCGAATAGGCAAGCGGACTGCCGGCCTTCACCTCGAAGCGCTCGGCCTGCTCGGCGCTCGCGCTCACCGCTGAAAGCTCGATCACCTTCACCCGGTAGTCGTGGCCGCGGGCGCGGATCTCGTCGGCGATGTTGCGCACCTCGAGGGGATGGGCATGGACGCGCCGCTCGGCGACGAAGGTGCCGACGCCGGCGACGCGCACCAGCACCCCGTCCTGGGTGAGTTCCCGCAGCGCGCGGTTGGCGGTCATACGCGAGACGGCCAGCTCGCGCACCAGCTCGTTCTCGGAGGGCACGCGCTCCCCGCAGCGCAGCGTGCCCCCGGCGATGCGCTCGAGCACGTAGTGCTTCACCTGCAGGTAGCGGGCGGCGGCCGGGGGGACGGACACTTTTTGAGGCTCCCTCTTGAAGGGCGAAAGCAGCGGCCGCATCCTGCCATCGGGCAAGTTACTTGTCTATACAGGTCTAGGGCGGACGGCCGCCGCATCCCCGGGACGGGGGTGCGCTGCGGGTTCCATCGCGGGGCGCGTTCCGGTAGAATGCGCGGCCCGCAAACGGCTCCCTGGCGTTGCGGGCAAATGGGTGGCTGGTGCCGGGTGACCGCGGAAGGCGGTGCACGGGACCCCCTTAAGTTCGAAGACCGTAAAGCCCCCCATGGGGCTTTTTGTTTTTTGGGTGGGCCATCGGGCCCATTTTTGTTTCCGGGCGGCACCTTTATATAGAGAGCGACGAGGGGACGTGACGGTGACGGGTGCGGTACGCGAGCGGCTGATGGCCCTGGTCGAGCCCCTGCTCGAACGGCTCGGCTATGAGCTCGTCGATCTCGAGTACGCGGCCGGCCGCGGCGGCGCCGTGGTGCGCCTCTTCATCGACAGCCCGGCGGGCGTTGGCGTCGAGGACTGCACGCTCGTGAGCCGCCAGGTGTCGGCGCTGCTTGATGAGGCGGACCCGATTGCGAGCGCCTACACGCTCGAGGTCTCCTCGCCGGGCTTTGACCGCGTGCTGCGCACCAGCGCGCACTTCGGGCGCTTCGTCGGCTCGCGGGTGTTCGTGGAGCTGAAGGAGCCGCGCGCCGGCAGGCGCCGCTACACCGGCACGCTCCTCGGGGTGGATCCGGAGGGCATCGCGCTCGAGGTCGATGCGCAGCCCGTGGCGCTGAAGTTTGCGGAGATCGGTAAGGCGCGGCTGGCTTCCTAGCGGGAGCCCGAAGCCGCCGTTGAGCCTAAAGCAGGTCCTAAGGCCCTGCGGGCGAGAGGAACGAGGATCGTGAATAAAGAAATCCTGATGGTGGTCGATGCCGTTTCCAACGAGAAGGGCGTCGACAAGGAAGTCATCTTCGAGGCGCTCGAGGCGGCGCTGGCTTCGGCTACCCGCAAGAAGCACGGCGAGGAGTGGGACGCGCGCGTCTCCATCGACCGCAAGAGCGGCGACTACGAGACCTTCCGCCGCTGGAAGGTGTTCGCCGATGACTCCAAGGAGCTGGAAGTCCCGGAGCGCGAGCTGCGCCTCGAGGATGCGCTCGACATGAATCCGCAGGCGGAAGTCGGCGGCTTCGTCGAGGAGCCGGTCGAGTCGGTCGCCTTCGGGCGCATCGCCGCCCAGCAGGCAAAACAGGTCATCGTGCAGAAGGTGCGCGAGGCCGAGCGCGCCCAGGTGGTCGGCGCCTATCAGGAGCGCGTCGGCACGCTCGTCAGCGGCGTCGTCAAGCGCGTCGACCGCAACGGCATCTACATCGACCTTGGCTCCAATGCCGAGGGTTTCGTGCCGCGCACCGACATGATCCCGCGCGAGCAGGCGAAACCGCAGGACCGCATCAAGGCATTCCTGAAGGAAGTGCGCTCCGAGCCGCGCGGCCCGCAGCTGTTTCTCACCCGCACCGCGCCCGAGTTCCTGATCGAGCTGTTCAAGCTCGAGGTGCCCGAGGTTGGCCAGGGCCTGATCAATATCCTCGGCGCCGCGCGCGACCCGGGGGTGCGCGCCAAGATCGCCGTCAAGAGCAACGACCCGCGCATCGATCCGGTCGGTGCCTGCGTCGGCATGCGCGGCTCGCGCGTGCAGGCGGTCTCCAACGAGATCGCCGGTGAGCGCGTGGACATCATCCCGCACGTGGACAACCCGGCGCAGTTCGTGATCAACGCCATGTCGCCCGCGGAAGTGATGTCGATCGTGGTCGACGAGGACTCGCACAGCATGGATATCGCGGTCGCCGAGGACAAGCTGTCGCAGGCCATCGGCCGCGGTGGGCAGAACATCCGCCTGGCGAGCCAGCTGACGGGCTGGGACCTGAACGTCATGACCGAGTCGGATGCCGAGGCCAAGAGCGAGACTGAGGCCAAGGAGCTGGTGCAGAACTTCATGAAGCAGCTCGACGTCGATGAGGACGTCGCCACCATCCTCGCGCAGGAGGGCTTCTCGACGGTCGAGGAGATCGCCTACGTGCCGCAGGCGGAACTCGCCGCGATCGAGGAGTTCGACGAGAACATCGTCAAGGAGCTGCGCAATCGCGCGCGCGACGTACTCCTGACGCAGGCGATCGCGAGCGAGGAGACGCTCGATCAGTCGATGCCGGCGGACGACCTCTTGCTGCTCGAGGGCATGAGCCCGGATCTGGCGCTCACACTGGCGCGCCGCGGCGTGCGCACGCGCGAGGACCTGGCCGAGCAGTCGGTGGATGAACTGGCCGACATCGAGGGGCTCGCCACCGACAAGGCGGCGCAGCTCATCATGACGGCGCGCGCGCCGTGGTTCGAAGCCGGCAACGGGACCTAAGGATCGTACAGCTATGGCGGAAGTAACCGTTTCCCAGTTTGCCGAAGTGCTCAAGGTCCCGGTGGACCGGCTGCTGGTGCAGCTGGACCAGGCCGGCATCAAGGTCACCGGCCCCGATGCGCGCATCAGCGATGATGCGAAGCTCGAACTCCTGACGCACCTGCGCCGCGCGCACGGCAGCGAGGACGCCGGTGGCGACGGCGCGCCGCGCAAGATCACCCTCAAGCGCAAGACGCAAAGCGAGCTGAAGCTCGCCAGCAACCAGGGGCGCGCGCGCACGGTGAACGTGGAAGTGCGCCGCACCCGCAACTACATCAAGCGCGACGTGCTCGAGGAGCAGGCGCGCGCCCAGCAGGACGAACTCGACTCCAAGAAGCGCGAGGCCGAAGAGGCCGCACGCGCGGTCACGGAGAAGGCCGAGAGCGAGCGCCGCGAGCGCGAGCGCCTCGAAGCCGAGAACCGGCGCCGCGTCGAGGAGGAAGAGACCCGGCGCCGCGCGCAGGAGGAATCGCGCCGCCTCGCCGAGCAGCGCAGCCGTGACGATGAGGCGCGCCGCGCCCGCGAACGCGATACGCCCGAGCGGCGCACCGAGGAGCGCGAGCGCCCGGAGGTTGCCGTGGCAGTCACGCCGCCGGCCCCGGCGCGCGCCGCCCCCGGAGCGGTGCCCGTGGACGACAAGGCCACGCGTTACGGCCGCCAGGAGCTGCACGTCGCAGGCGATGTCAGCTCGCGCTACAAGAAGAAGCGGCGCACCAAGGCGCGGCCCATGCCTTCGGCCGGCGCCGAAGGCCGCCATGCCTTCGAGATGCCGACCGCACCGGTCAAGCGCGACGTCGGTATCGGGGAGACCGTGACGGTCGCGGAGCTCGCGCAGAAGATGGCGGTCAAGGCCAACGAGGTCATCAAGGTGCTCATGAACATGGGCGTCATGGTGACCATCAACCAGCCGATCGACCAGGACACCGCGGTGCTGGTCGTCGAGGAGATGGGCCATACGCCCAAGCTGCTGCGCGAGAACCAGATCGAGGATGATCTGCAGGGTGAGCAGGTCGATGCGGATGCCGAGCCGCGTCCGCCGGTGGTCACCGTCATGGGTCACGTCGATCACGGCAAGACCTCGCTCCTTGACTACATCCGGCGCACCAAGGTGGCCGCGGGCGAGGCCGGCGGCATCACCCAGCACATCGGCGCCTACCACGTGGAGACCGACAAGGGCGTCATTACCTTCCTCGACACCCCCGGGCACGCCGCCTTCACGGCCATGCGCGCCCGCGGCGCGAAGGCCACCGACGTCGTGGTGCTGGTGGTGGCGGCCGACGATGGCGTCATGCCGCAGACGATCGAGGCCATCCAGCACGCGCGCGCCGCGAACGTGCCGATCGTCGTGGCGGTCAATAAGATCGACAAGAGCGACGCCGACCAGGAGCGCGTGCGCACCGAGCTGTCCAAGCAAGAGGTGATCGCCGAGGAGTGGGGCGGCCAGAACATGTTCGTGCCGGTCTCGGCACGCACCGGCCAGGGCATCGACCAGCTGCTGGATGCGATCCTGCTGCAGGCGGAGGTGCTCGAGCTGCGCGCCCCGCGCTCCGGGCTCGCCTCCGGCATCGTCATCGAGTCGAGCGTGGAGAAGGGGCGCGGCGCGGTCGCGACCGTGCTCGTCAAGCGCGGCACGCTGAAGATGGGCGATCCCATCATCGCCGGCTCCGAGTTCGGGCGGGTGCGCGCCATGTTCGATGAGAACGGTAAGCCGGTACTGGAAGCGCCGCCCTCGATGCCGGTGGTGGTGCTCGGCCTTGCGGCCGCGCCCAATGCCGGGGATGAGCTGCTCGCGGTCGAGAGCGAGCGCAAGGCGCGCGAAGTGGCGCTCTACCGCCAGGGCAAGTTCCGCGACGTGAAGCTTGCGCGCAACAGCACGCGTGCCGAGGACGTGTTCTCGCAGATGGGCGAGGCCAAGGCCGGGGTGGTGGCGATCCTCATCAAGGCGGACGTGCAGGGGAGCGCGGAGGCGCTGCGCGAGGCCCTCACCAAGCTCTCCACCGATGAGGTGCAGGTGAAGATGATCGCCAGTGGTCTCGGCGGCATCACCGTCTCCGACATCCAGCTGGCGGCCGCCTCACGCGCGCTCGTCATCGGCTTCAACGTGCGCGCCGATGCCGGTGCGCGCGACGCGGTCAAGGAGACCGGCGTCGAGGTGCGTTACTACAGCATCATTTACGAGGCCATCGATGATGTGAAGCAGATGATGTCCGGCATGCTGCAGCCTGAGATCAAGGAGACGATCGTCGGCGTGGCGCAGGTGCGCGAGGTGTTCCGCTCCAGCAAGTTCGGCGTGGTGGCCGGCTGCCTGGTCACCGAGGGGCTCGTGAAGCGCAACAACCCGATCCGCGTGCTGCGCGACAACGTGGTCATCTTTGAGGGCGCGCTCGAGTCGCTGCGGCGCTTCAAGGACGATGCCGGCGAGGTGCGTGCCGGCACCGAGTGCGGCATCGGCGTGAAGAACTACCAGGACGTGCGCGTCGGCGACCAGATCGAGTGCTTCTCGCGCGTGGAAGTGGCGCGCACGCTGCAGTAATGACCCAGCCGCGCAACCTTCGCATCGAGTCGGAGATCCAGCGCGTGCTGTCCGCGCTCATCGCCCGTGAGGTGAAGGATCCGCGCGTCGGCAACGTCACCATCACGGGCGTGACCATGGCGAAGGACAAGAGCGCGGCGAAGATCTTCTTCACGCCCTTCGCCTCGAAGAACCCGCCCGAGCAGGTGCGCGTGGGACTCACCCACGCGGCCGGCTACCTGCGCGGGGAGCTCGGCCGGCGCCTCGGCCTGCGCCATGCCCCGCGCCTGGAGTTCGTGTTCGATGACACCGTCGAGGGGGCCGAGCGCCTGACGCGCCTGATCAACGGCGCGGTGGCCGGCGACCGGGCGGGCGCGGGCGAATCGGGCACCGAGCCGGCCGCGGGCGAGGACCCCGCCGGCGGCTGACGTCCCGCAAAGTTCCCATGCGAAGCGGCATCCTGCTGCTCGACAAGCCGCTCGGGCTTTCCTCGAATGCCGCCCTGCAGCGCGTGCGCACGCTCTTTGACCGCGTGAAGGCCGGCCACGTCGGCAGCCTCGACCCCCTGGCGACCGGGATGCTGCCGGTGTGCCTGGGGGAGGCCACCAAGATCGCCGGCGACATCCTCGCGGGACGCAAGCGCTACCGCTTCACCATTGCGCTCGGCAGCGCCACCAGCACCGGGGATACCGAGGGCGAAGTGACGCAGCGCGCCGCGCTGCCGCTGCTGCAGGAGGGGCAGGTGCTCGCGGTCCTGGAGCGCTTCCGCGGCCGGCAGTTCCAGGTACCGCCGATGTATTCCGCGCTCAAGCGTGACGGGCAGCCACTCTATCGCCTGGCGCGCGCCGGGGTGACCGTGGCGCGCGCGCCGCGCAGCATCGAGCTGTACGAGCTCGCGCTTAAGGGGCTCGGCCCGGCGCATCTTGAGCTCGAGACGCTGTGCTCCAAGGGCACCTACATCCGCGTTCTCGCCGAGGACATCGCGGTCGCGCTCGGCAGCTGCGGGCACGTCGCGGCATTGCGCCGCGTCGCCGTCGAGCCCTTCGAGCATGAGCCGATGCAGACCCTGGAGTCGCTCGAGCAGCAGAAGGCGGCAGGAGCCCCGCTGCCGCTCCTGCCCCTGGACTTCGCGTTGCAGCATCTGCCGGCGCAGCATCTGAACGTGCACGACACCGAGCGCTGCCGGCGCGGCCAGCGGGTCGGGGCTACCACGAGCGGCACGCGCGTGCGCATTTACGATGCGCAGGGGCGTTTCATGGGACTCGGCGAGGCGGACACGAGCGGCGGCCTGCAGCCGCGGCGGCTGTTCAATCTCGACACGCCCGAGTCCGACTGAGCGGGTGTTGCGCTGCTGCGGGCGCCGCAGTCAGAGGTTGTAGGAGTGGCGGTATCGGCGTACGGTGCGCCACGGATCCGCGGCCGCCGCGCTCCTACGCAACCACAACTCCAACAAAGCTCATCCCATTTTCAGGAGATTTCCTATGACTGCCCTCACCCGCAGCCTTTGTGTTCTTGGCACCCTGTGCGCGCTCAGCGCCACCACTTCCCCGGCCCTGGCCGACGGCCGTAACTGGAATGACGGTCCGGTCCTCAACGTGTCCGCCATCCGCACCCTCGATGGTCACTTTGATGACTACATGAGATGGCTCGCGACCGGCTTCAAGAAGCAGGAAGAGGCAGCCAAGAAGGCAGGACTCATCCTTTCCTATCGCGTACTGGTCGCCGAGCCGCGCAGCCCGAACGATCCGGATATCTACCTGGTGGTCGAGTACAAGAACTGGGCGGCCCTCGATGGCCTGGGCGGCAAGTTCGATGCGCTCAGCACCCAGACCGAAGGCTCACCGGAAAAGGCAGCGCAAGGTTCAGCCGAGCGCGGCAAGATCCGCACGATTCTGGGCTCGCAGACGATGCAGGAAGCGCTCCTGAAGTAAGGCTCGGGGCCCGGCCCGCCGGGCGGCCCCCTAAGCGGGGCCGCGCGGCGGGGGCGGGCGCGAATGTTCCTGGCGCCCGGACGTCCCGCGGGCAGGACCCGCCCCCTTAAATCCTCAGGACTTAAGCGCCCCGGAGCTTGTCGGCGGGGCGGTCTGCCGTATAGAATTGGCGGCTTACCAAAAGGCTCTTAAGACAAGCAGTTAGGACAATCGCGCAATGGCTTTAACCAGCGAGAAAAAGGGCGGCATCCTCGCCCAGTTCCGCCGTGACCCCGCCGATACCGGTTCGCCGGAAGTGCAGGTCGCGCTCCTCTCCGAGCGCATCAACGGACTCGGTGAGCATTTCACCGCGCACAAGCGCGATCACTCCTCGCGTCGCGGGCTGGTGAAGCTCGTGAACCAGCGCCGCAAGCTCCTCGATTACCTCAGAGCCACGAAACCCGAGAAGTACCAGGAGCTCGTCGAGCGCCTGGGGCTTCGCCGCTAGAAACGTACAGGGCCGCCGTCACCAAGACGCGGCCCTTTCGTTTTCACCTTCCGAATTCACTCTTTGAGGTATTGACCTTGAGCGTCCTCAGCAAGTCATTTCCCTACGGCCGACACACCGTCACCATCGAGACCGGCGAGATGGCCCGCCAGGCCGACGGCGCAGTCCGCGTTTCCATGGGCGAGACCGTGGTGCTGGTCACCGCGGTCGCCAAGACCGCTCCGACCCCGGGCCGCGATTTCTTCCCCCTCACCGTGAACTACATCGAGAAGACCTACGCGGCCGGGCGCATCCCGGGCGGGTTCTTCAAGCGCGAGGGGCGCCCGACGGAGAAGGAGACCCTGACCTCCCGCCTCATCGACCGCCCGATCCGCCCGCTGTTCCCGGACGGCTTCCTCAACGACGTGCAGGTGGTCGCCACCGTACTGTCGATGGACCCGGACATCGATGCGGACATTCCTGGGCTCCTCGGGGCCTCGGCCGCGCTGTCGCTGTCGGGCATCCCCTTCAACGGCCCGATCGGCGCGGCGCGCGTCGGCTACATCGACGGCAAGTACGTGCTGAACCCCACCGCCAAGGAGCTCACCACCTCGCAGCTGCACCTGGTGGTCGCTGGCACCGAGCACGCGGTACTCATGGTCGAGTCGGAGGCCAAGGGGCTCTCCGAGGAAGTGATGCTCGGGGCTGTGGTCTTCGGCCACGAGCAGATGCAGGTCGCGATCCGCACCATCAAGGCGCTCGCCGCCGAAGCGGGCAAGTCGCGCTGGAAGTGGGAGCCGGCCGCCGACAACGCCGACCTCAACAGTGCCGTGTCGCTGCACGCCCAGGCCGCGCTCGCGCAGGCCTACAGCATCACCGAGAAGCAGCAGCGCCACGCGCGCATCAGCGAGATCAAGGCGCAGACGCTCGCCACCCTGAGCGCCGGGGAGACGCCGAAGTTCAGTGCCGCGCAGGTCGATGACGCTCTGTTTAAGCTCGAGAGCAACATCGTGCGTCAGCGCATCCTGAACGGCGAGCCGCGCATCGACGGCCGCGACACCGTCACGGTGCGCCCGATTACGGTCAAGGTGGGCGTGCTGCCGCGCACCCACGGCTCGGCACTCTTCACCCGCGGTGAGACCCAGGCGCTGGTCGTCACCACGCTCGGCACTACGCGCGATGCGCAGATCATCGATGCGCTCGAGGGCGAGCGCCGCGAGCCCTTCATGCTGCACTACAATTTCCCGCCGTTCTCGGTGGGCGAGACCGGCATGATGGGATCGCCCAAGCGCCGCGAGATCGGCCACGGCAATCTCGCCCGGCGTGGCGTGGCTGCGGTGATGCCCGACATGACCACGTTCCCGTACGTGATCCGCGTGGTTTCGGAGATCCTCGAGTCGAACGGCTCGAGCTCCATGGCGAGCGTGTGTGGCACATCGCTCGCGCTCATGGATGCCGGCGTCCCCCTCAAGGCGCCGGTAGCAGGCGTTGCCATGGGACTGGTGCTCGAGGGCGGGCGCTTCAAGGTGCTCACCGACATCCTCGGCGATGAGGATCACCTCGGGGACATGGACTTCAAGGTCGCTGGCACCAAAGACGGCGTGACTGCGCTGCAGATGGACATCAAGGTGGAGGGCGTGACGCCGGAGATCATGCGCGTGGCGCTCGATCAGGCGCGGGCCGGCCGCCTGCACATCCTCACCGAGATGAACCGCGTGATCGGCACGCCGCGCGAGAAGATGTCCGAGTGGGCGCCCTCGATCATCACCATCAAGATCGACCCGGAGAAGATCCGCGACGTCATCGGCAAGGGCGGTGCGGTCATCCGCCAGATCACGGAAGAGACCGGCACCACCATCGACATCGAGAACGATGGCACGGTGAAGATCGCCTCGGTGAGCGGGGCGGCCGGTCGCGAGGCGCTGGCGCGCATTGAGCTGATCACCGCCGACGTCGAGGTCGGCCGCATCTATGAGGGCAAGGTGGCGCGCCTGATGGACTTCGGCGCGTTCGTGACCATCCTGCCCGGGCGCGACGGCCTGGTGCACATCTCGCAGATTTCCAACGAGCGTGTCGAGCGCGTCTCCGACAAGCTCAAGGAAGGCGACGTGATCCGCGTCAAGGTACTCGAGGTCGATCGCCAGGGGCGCATCCGCCTCTCCATGCGCGACGTCGACGCGGCCTAAAGCGGGCCGCGCCTTCGAGGCTTACGCGAGCGGCGCGGTCAGCCCCTAGGGGCCGCGCCCGTTCTGGCTCGCGAACTGCCGCAGGCTCTGCTCCAGGTAGTTGCCGACCATGGCGCGCGTCGTGCCGCCGTAGGAACGGATGACCTGGGAGAGAAAGTCGCGGCTCATGAGCGGTTCGCCGTCATGCTCCTGTTCCGCGATGACCTGCAGCAGGATGCTGCGGGTGATGTCGGTCTGAGACTTTTTGTCGATGACCGCGAAGTCGATGCGCTCGACCACCAGGCGCCGGATGTCGGCGAGCGTGATATAGCGACTCTCCACTGTGTCGTACAAGCGCCGGTTCGGATATTTTTTAATCGTGCGCGCGTCACTCATCGGAGCTCCCTCACTTATGTGGTTGTTATTGCACCTTCCATAGTGCGGGCGTTTCACATATACCTTATTACACTGCCGCAGGCGCGGCCACCGCTGTGCGGCAAAACTGCCGTTGTAATTTTATGTTAGGCGGCGCGTACCTCGCGCACGCCCTGCAATGTCCTGATATCCCAGTGCCGGACGGCCCACTCGAGGATCCGCCCCACCGGCTCAAGCTCAAGCTTAGGCTCGGGAGCCTGCTGCAGCAATGTCAGGACTTCCACGAGCTGGGCGCCGGCGCGGGCGGGCGCCAGCGCCACCGAACGGCGTGACTTGGCGAGCTTGGCCCCATCGGGCTCGGTCACGAGCGGCAGGTGCGCGTAGCGGGGCCGGGGAAGGCCGAGCGCGTGCTGCAGTGCAATCTGCCAGGGCGTGCTGTCGAGGAGGTCCGCGCCGCGCACCACGTCCGAAACCCCCTGCTGCGCGTCGTCCACCACCACCGCGAGCTGGTAGGCGATCGTGCCGTCGCGGCGGCGCACGATGACGTCCCCGAGGGTGCCGAGGTCAAAGCGGCACTCCCCCTGCAGGCGATCGGCGAAGCCAAGCGACCCCGCCTCGACGCGGAAGCGCTCGGCCGTGGGGCCCGGGGACTTCGGGCCGGTGCGGCAGGTGCCCGGGTAGCCGCGCTCGGAAGCCAGTTCGCGCCGCGAACAGCTGCAGGGAAAGGTGAGTCCGCCGGCGCGCAGCTCCCCGAGCGCGCGCTCGTAATACGCCTGGCGCGTGCTTTGGCGCACGAGCGGTCCGTCCCACTCGAGGCCGAAGGCGGCAAGCATCGCGAGCATGCCCGCCTCGGCGCCCGGCACGATGCGCCCGCGGTCGAGGTCCTCGATGCGCACCAGCCAGCGGCCGCCGGCCGCACGGGCATCGAGGAAGCTGCCGAGGGCGCACAGGAGTGAGCCCAGGTGCAGGGCGCCGGTGGGCGAGGGGGCGAAGCGCCCTACGTAGGGCAGGGGCGCGCCAGCGGCGCGCCCGGCGGCGGCTGTCTCAGCGGTAACGATCGTCGCGGTCGCCGTACTGGCGTTCGCGCCGCTCGCGCCGCTCCTGCGCCTCGATGCTCAAGGTGGCGACGGGCCGCGCCTCGAGGCGCTTGATGCCGATCTCCTCGCCGGTCTCCAGGCAGTAACCGTAGGAGCCGTCCTCGATGCGCTTGAGCGCCTCGTCGATCTTGCGGATCAGCTTGCGTTCGCGATCGCGCGTGCGCAGCTCCAGGCTGAACTCTTCTTCCTGGGTGGCGCGGTCATTGGGGTCGGGGAAGTTGGCCGCCTCGTCCTTCATGTGCGAGACGGTGCGGTCGACCTCGACCATGAGGTCGCGCTTCCAGCTGTTGAGAATGCTGCGGAAGTGCTCGAGCTGCTCCTTGCTCATGTACTGCTCGCCGCGCTTGACGATGTACGGCTGTACATTGCGCGGGCCGGCGAGCAGGCTGCCGGGCTCCAGGGACTCCGACTCGTCGGCATCGCCGCTGGTGGCGAGCGGCACGGCGCGCGCCGCGGGCATGGCGACGGCTGTCGCTGCGCGGGCGAGGGGCTTCTTCAGTTCGAGCTCCGCGGGGGCGACGCCGGGAGCGGCGGGCTTCTTGGCCGCGGGGGTCGCCGCGGCCGCCTTGCGCACCTGTGCGCTCACCGGGCGCGGACGCGCCGCCTCGGGCTTGCGGGCGAGGGGCTTGCGGGCCGGCGGCCGGCTCACTGGCTTCTTGCCCTTTGCGGACTTCGGCGCAGGTTTCTTAGCCGCCATCAATGACTCCTCGGTCGGTCCGGCCTCGTTTAAAGAACGCGCGATTATACCGGCGCACTTGGGGCTGTACAGTGCCGTAACGAATGCGAAATTTCCGGCCTGAAAAGGCCTTGAGCGCCAAGGGCCAGCGGCCGTTTCTTAAGGCCGCGGCACACCCGGGCGCCGGCTGGCTCAGGGGAGCATGACCGCGGGTGCCGGCTGCCAGCCGCTCTGTCGGCGCTCTGCGACAACGCTGGTGTAGATGCCGCCACGCACGTTGAAGCGCGCGGTGAGGCGCAGGAAGCGCGCCCGCACGGCCGCGTTCAGGTGATCGGCGATCTCGTTGGTCACGGCCTCGTGGAAGGCACCGCGATCGCGGAACGACCAGACATACAGCTTCAGTGATTTCAGCTCCACGCACAGCGCATCGGGCACGTACTCGAGCTCCAGGGTCGCAAAATCCGGCTGGCCGGTGCGCGGGCACAGGCAGGTGAACTCCGGAATCTGCATGCGGATCGTGTAGTCGCGCGAGGCGGCCGGATTCGGAAAAGTCTCAAGCTCACGGGTGGGCGCTGTCGGCATATTCATCTACACTACACCATCCTCTGAGGACCTGAAGTAAGGGCGGAAGTAACACGAGATGCGGCTGACCAAGATCAAGCTCGCCGGCTTCAAGTCCTTCGTCGATCCGACCCAAATCAACTTCCCCAGCAATCTCACCGGTGTCGTGGGCCCGAACGGCTGCGGCAAGTCGAACGTCATCGACGCGGTGCGCTGGGTCATGGGGGAGCTGTCCGCCAAGCACCTGCGCGGGGACAACATGGCGGACGTGGTCTTCAACGGCTCTGCCGCCCGCAAGCCCGTCGGCACCGCCTCCGTGGAGCTCGTGTTCGACAACGGTGATGGCAAGATCGGCGGCGCCTACGCCGGCTTCAGTGAGATTTCGCTCAAGCGCCAGGTGTCGCGCGACGGTACCTCGGCTTACTTCATCAACGGCGGCCGCTGCCGGCGCAAGGACATCACTAACCTCTTCCTCGGCACCGGCCTGGGCTCGCGCAGCTACGCGATCATCGAGCAGGGCATGATCTCGCGCGTCATCGATGCTAAGGCCGAGGACATGCGCGCGTTCGTGGAGGAGGCCGCCGGGATCTCGCGCTACAAGGAGCGCCGCAAGGAGACCGAGGCGCGCATCGCCGATACCCGCGAGAACCTCGAGCGCCTGCAGGACGTGCGCGATGAGGTGGAAAAGCAGATCCGCCACCTGCAGCGCCAGGCCGCGACCGCGCGGCGCTACCAGGGGCTGAAGGAGCAGGAGCGGCGCCTGACCGCCGAGGTGCTGGCGCTGAAGCTGCGCGACCTCGACTCCGGCGCGGAAGTCCACGATGCCGCCGTGCGCGCGCGCGAACTGACCATGCAGGCGGCGCTCAGCGAGCAGCGCGCCGCGGAGGCGGCCATCGAGCGCGAGCGTACCGAGCATCAGGTGCGCGCCGAGGCGCTCGGGGCCGTGCAGGCGCGCTACTACGAGGTCGGCGCCGACATCTCGCGCCTCGAGCAGGCGATCGAACACACCCGCGAACTGCGCGAACGCCAGCACGCCGATCTCACCCAGACACACGCCACCCTGAGTGAGCTCGGCAGCCACATCGAGCGTGACGAAGCGCAGCTTGCGGGCCTGCGCGAGGAGCTCGCAGCGCTCACCCCCGAGCTCGAGCACGCCCAGCGGGCCGAGAGCCACGCCGCCGCCGCGCTCGAGGCCGCCGAGCGGGCGCTCGCGGAGTGGCAGCAGCGCTGGGAAAGCCACACCCAGGCGGCAAGCGCCGCCGAGCAGGTGAGCCAGGTCGAACGCGCCCGCATCGAGCAGCTCGAGAACCAGCTGCGGCGCCTCAGCGCCCAGGCCCAGCGCCTGAGCGAGGAGCGCGAGGCGGTGAGTGCGGCGGATCCCGGGAACGAGCTGCATGCGTTGAGCGACGAGGAGGGCACGGCACGCGAGCGCAGTGAACATCTGACCCAGGCCCTCGCCGCCGGCCACGAGCGCGTGCAGGAGCTGCGCGGCGCGCAGCTGGAGGCCGAGCGCGAGCTCGAGCGTGCGCGCGGGGCGCGCGAGGCGGCACGTGCGGAGCTGACTTCGCTCGAGGCGCTGCAGGCTGCCGCGCTCAGTGATCACGCCGGTGAGACGGCCGCGTGGCTCGGTGCTGCGGGGCTCGCCCGCCAGCCGCGCCTCGCCACCGCGCTCGAAGTCGAAGCGGGCTGGGAGCGGGCGGTCGAGACGGTACTCGGGGATTACCTCGAGGCGGTGTGCGTGACGGGGCTGGACGCGGCCGCGGCCGCGCTCGGCACGCTCAGCACCGGACGCCTGACCCTGATGGAGGTTGCCGCGGCGCCCTCGACGGTGCCGGCGGACACGCTGGCGGCGCGCGTGCGCGGGCCGGCCGCCATCGTGGCGCAGCTGTCGGGCGTGCATACGGCCGCGAGCCTGCAGCAGGCGCTCGCCGAGCGCGGCACACTCACCCGGGGCAGCTCCTATATCACCGCGGCCGGGGAGTGGGTCGGGCGCGAATGGCTGCGGGTCAGCCGCGGCACCGACCAGCGTGCCGGCGTGCTCGAGCGCGAGCAGCGGCTGAAGGGACTGCGCACGAGCGCGGGCCGTGCGGCCGACACGGTAACGGCGGCAGAAGCGGCGCTCGCCACCGCCCGCCGTGAACTCACCGAGGCCGAGCGCGCCCGCGATGAGACGAGCGCGGGGCTGCAGCTGGCGCACCGCTCGCACGCCGATCTCGTGGCGGCGCTCAAGGCCGGGCGCAGCCGTGCCGAGGCCGCGCGTGAGCGTGGCGAGCGGCTGCTTGAGGATACGCACGAGGTCGAGCGCGAGCGTACCGCCACCGCTGAGGCCCTGGCACGCGCGCGCGCCGGGCTGGAGGGCGCCGAGCGCACGCTCGAGGAGCTTAAGAGCCGCCACGCGGGCCTCACCGAGGAGCGCGAGGCGCGCCGCGCGACGCTCAGCGCCGCCCGCGCCCAGGCGCAGGCACTGCAGGGCAGTGCGCGCGACCTGCACGTGCGCGTTGAGTCACGCCGCTCCACCGAGAGCTCGGTCGCCATCGGCATGGGGCGCATGGCTGAGCAGCGCGCCCAGCTCACGCGCCGCCGCGGGGAGCTCGAGGCCGAGCTCGCCTCGGGCGATGAGCCCATCATCCAGGCGCAGGGGCGCCTCGGGGCCGCGCTCGAGCAGCGCCTCGCGGTGGAGGGCGAACTTGCCGCGGCGCGGACGCGTCTTGAGGAGACCGAAGCTGCGCTGCGCCGGCTCGATGAGGAGCGCGTAGCGGCCGAGAGCCGGGTGCACGCGGCGCGCGAGGCGATGGACGCGGCGCGTCTCGCCGCCCAGGAGACCCATGTACGGCGCGCCGCGCTTGCCGAGCAGTTCGCCGAGACGCGTGCCGAGCTGCCGGCGGTGCTCGCCGCCCTCGCCCCCGAGGCGGACGTGCCCGGCTGGGAGCAGTCCTTGACGGACGTGCGCGCCGACATCGAGAAACTCGGGCAGGTGAATCTTGCCGCCATCGACGAGCTCGCCGCCCACACCCAGCGCAAGGAATACCTGGACAGCCAGTTCGCCGACCTCAACAGTGCGCTCAGCACGCTCGAGGAGGCGATGCGCCGCATCGACAAGGAGACGCGCGCGCGCTTCGAGGATACCTTCGAGCGCATCAACACCGGGCTCAAGGACAAGTTCCCGCGCCTGTTCGGCGGCGGTCATGCCTATCTTGAGCTCGTCGGCGAGGACAAGCTCACCGCCGGGGTTGCCGTCATGGCACGTCCGCCGGGCAAGAAGAACAGCACCATCCATCTGCTGTCAGGCGGAGAGAAGGCCCTGACGGCCGTGGCGCTGGTGTTCTCCATCTTCGACCTCAATCCCGCCCCGTTCTGTCTGCTCGATGAGGTGGACGCGCCGCTCGATGAGCACAACGTCGGGCGCTTCTGCGATATCGTGCGCGAGATGTCCCAGCGCGTGCAGTTCGTGTTCATCACGCACAACAAGAGCACTATGGAGCTCGCCTCCCAGCTGATCGGAGTCACCATGCACGAGCCCGGGGTCTCGCGGCTCGTCACCGTGGACGTGGACGAGGCTGTGCGGCTGGCGGCGGTCTGACGCGCAGGTGGCACCCCTCATGAGCTCCGAGCTGCGGTGGATTCTTCTCATCCTCGGGGTGCTGTTCATCGCAGCGCTCGCGCTCTGGGAACGCCGGCGCCCGCGCCAGGCGAGCGCGAGCAGCGCCACCGAGCGACCCGCGCCGCGGGACGTGCTCGGCGACAGCGCCCCGCGCGCCCGCCAGGAGCCGCGGCTGACCCTGCCGCAGATGTCCGCGCAGCCCCACGGCGCGCAGGAACTGCCCGTCATCGAGTTCGGCGGCGCGGAGCCGGACACCGATGAGGTGCCGGTGCTGAGCGCGATCGCCCCGGACGGGAGCGCGGCGGAACTGGCGGCGGACGAGGAGGACGCACCGCCCCTGCGCACTGCGCGCACGCCGGAGCCGCCGGCGGCTGCGCAAGCCGCGCGCGCCGCGCAAGACTTTGACTACGTGCCGAAGGTAACGCCGGCGCCGCCCGCGGGCCGCACCGCGGCCGTCCCCGAGGAGGCCTGGCCTGGCCTGCCGAGCGCCGAGCCGCCGCTGGTCGAATGGCCTCCGGATGAGGAGCGGCAGATCGTGGCGCTGCGCCTGGTCGCGGCACAGCCGCAGCGCTTCGCGGGGCGCTCGCTGCGCCAGGCGCTCGCCGCGGAAGGTTTCGTGCTCGGTCGCTTCGCCATCTTCCACAAGCCCGACGAAGCTCACCGCGCGGTGCTCTCGGCGGCGAGTCTCAATCGCCCGGGCACCTTCGATGCCGACACCATGGATTCGCAGCACTACGGCGGCCTGTCGCTGTTCGCGGTGCTTCCGGGGCCGAAGTCCCCGCCGCAGGCCTTCGATGAGCTGGTCTTCACCGCGCGCAGCCTGAATGAGCGCCTGCACGGAGTGCTGCAGGATGAGCAGGGTGGCCCGCTGACACCGGCGCGCATCGCGAGCCTGCGGGAGCGCCTGAACGGCGGAGCCGGCGCGTGAGTGCCAAGGCGGCGGCGCGGGCCGCCGAACTGCGCGCGCAGCTCGCGCAGCACGACTACCGTTACTACGTCCTCGATGACCCGCAGGTTCCGGACGCCGAATACGACCGCCTGATGCGCGAGCTGCGCGCGCTCGAGGCCGCCGATCCCGCACTCATCACGCCCGACTCCCCGACGCAGCGCGTCTCGGGCACCCCGAGCGCGCAGTTCGGCGAGGTGGTGCACAGCGTGCCGATGCTCTCGCTCGACAATGCCTTCACGGACGAGGACCTCAGCGCCTTCGACCGCCGCATCCACGAGCGCCTCGGGGTCAGCGGGGATCTTGACTACGTGGCGGAGCCGAAGCTCGATGGTCTGGCGGTGAGCGTGACCTACCGCGACGGTGTCCTCACTCAGGCAGCCACGCGCGGGGATGGGGTGACGGGCGAGGACGTCACCGCCAACCTGCGCACCATCCGCGCGGTGCCGCAGCGCCTGCGCGGCAAGGCGCCGGCGCTGCTGGAGGCGCGCGGCGAGGTGTTCATGCCGGTCGCAGGCTTCGAGCGCATGAATGCGCAGGCCCGCGAGCGCGGCGAGAAGGTGTTCGTGAACCCGCGCAACGCAGCCGCGGGGAGCTTGCGACAGCTCGATCCGCGCATCACCGCGGCGCGCCCCCTGAGCGCCTGCTTCTACGGGCTCGGTGCGCTCGAGGGGCGCGCGGCGCCGGCAGGACAGCTGGACCTCCTGAAACTGCTGCGCACCCTCGGGCTACCGGTCGCGCACGAGGTGCGCGCCGTGAAGGGGGTCGCCGGCTGCCTCGCCTACTACCAGGACCTCGGGGCACGGCGCGCCACGCTGCCGTACCAGATCGACGGCGTTGTCTACAAGCTCGATTCGCGCGCCGACCAGGAGCGCCTGGGGTTCCTGTCGCGCTCGCCGCGCTGGGCGATCGCGCACAAGTTCCCCGCCGATGAGGCGGTGACGGTGGTGAAGGGCATCGAGTTTCAGGTGGGCCGCACCGGCGCTCTTACCCCGGTGGCGCGCCTGGAGCCGGTGTTCGTCGCGGGCGTCACCGTGAGCAACGCCACGCTGCACAACATCGATGAAGTGCACAGAAAGGATGTGCGCAGTGGCGACACCGTCATCGTGCGCCGCGCCGGGGACGTGATCCCGGAAGTGGTGAGCGTGATCCTCGAGCGCCGGCCCGAGGGGACCGTGCCGGTGGCGCTGCCCGCAAAGTGCCCGGTATGCAACTCCCCGGTGCTGCGGGTGGCAGGGGAGGCGGTCGCGCGCTGCACCGGCGGCTTCACCTGCCGCGCGCAGCGCCAGGAGGCGCTGCGCCACTTCGCGAGCCGCCGCGCGCTCGACATCGAGGGACTCGGGGACAAGCTCATCGAACAGCTCGTCGAGCACGACGTGCTCAAGTCCCCGGCCGACATCTACACACTCAAGGCCGGCGGCCTTGCAGACCTTGAGCGCATGGGCGAGAAGTCTGCGCAGAACCTGATCGCGGCCATCCGCAAGAGCCGCAGCACGACGCTGCCGCGCCTGCTCTTCGGGCTCGGCATCCGCGACGTGGGCGAGGCGACCGCGCTCGCCCTGGCACGCCACTTCCGCACGCTCGAGCGGCTCATGCAGGCGGATGAGGCGACCATCCAGCAGGTACCCGACGTCGGTCCGATCGTGGCAGCGCACGTGGCCGCCTTCTTCGCCTCCGCCGATCACCGCAGGGTAATCAAGGCATTGCGCGATGAAGGTGTCACGTGGCCTGAGATGAAGGCGGCACCGGCCGCCGACGCGGATCCACTGGCGGGCAAAACCTTCGTGCTCACCGGGACGCTGGAGTCCATGACGCGGGAGGCCGCCCAGGAGGCGCTCACGGCGCGCGGCGCCAAGGTCTCCGGGAGCGTCTCGAAGAAGACCCACTACGTGGTCGCAGGCGCAGAAGCCGGCTCCAAGCTCTCCAAGGCGCAGGCGCTCGGCGTGCCCGTCATCGATGAGGCGCAGCTGCTGCAGCTCCTCGCGCGCCCCGGAAAAAAAGCGGGGCGGCGGACTTAGCGTCCCGCCGCCCCGCGATCACGCAGGCCGCCTTACTTGTTGGGAGCGGGCTCGGGCGTCGGCGCCGGGGTCGTCGCCGGGACTGGGGCCGGGGCCGGAGCGGCAGGCGCCGCACCGGGCGCAGCCGGTGCGCCGGCAGCCGGGGCGCTCGCCGCCTGGTCGAGCTTCTCGACCTTGGCTTGCGCCATCAGCTCATCCATGTACTTCCTGAACTTCTTCTGCTGCACCACCTGCTCGAGGCGACCCTTCACCTGATCGTAGGAGGGCGGGTTCAGGTCACGCGTCTCGATGAGCTGGATGACGTGCCAGCCAAACTGCGTCTGCACGGGCTTGCGGGTGTACTCGCCGGGCTTGAGCGCGATGACCGCGGCCGCGTACGGCGGGGGCATGCGCTCGGGGGTCGTGAAGGGCACATCGCCGCCGTTGCTCTTGGAGGGGTCCATGGAGAGGCTCTTCGCCACCTCCTCGAACTTCTCGCCCTTCTCCAGGCGCGCGATCGCCTTCTCCGCGAAGGGCTCGGTGGCCACGAGGATATTGCGGGTGTGGTACTCGAGCTTGGGCATCTGGCCGACCTGGGTCTCGTACTCCGCGCGCAGCTCCTGCTCGGTGGGCGGGCGGTCCTTCAGGTACTTGTCCTGCATGGCCTGTTCGAGCACCTGCATGCGTGCAAGCTGCATGGTGTAGGCGCTGTCGGTGGTCTTGTCGACGCCTTCCTTTTTGGCCTCATCGCCGACCACCTTGCCGCGAATGAGGTTGTCGAGCGCGGTGGCGCGCATCTGCGGCGTGAGGTCCGCAGAGGTCTTGCCGGTGATTCCCTTGATGTAGAACTCGTAGAAGCCGCGCGTGATCGGCACGCCGTTCACGGTAGCGACGGGCGGGGAAGTGTCGGCGACGACCGCATCGGTGGCGGTCTTCGGCTGACAGGCGGCCAGCGCGCTGAGCGCCAGGGCCAGTAACAGGATACGCAGATGGTTCATAGGATTTCCGGTGTGTTACCTAGAGGCAGTGGAGGAAAGTGAACTTGGGGTGTTGGAGCGCAACGCCTGCATTTCGTTCGCGCTGGCTGTCAGTTTGTTTCATCGCGGGTGCGTGCCGTTATGTTGAGCGCGTGGACGCGGCCATGCATCAGGGGCGCGAGGGCTGCGTACACCAGCCGGTGGCGCTCGAGGGCGGAGCGGCCGCGAAACGCCTCGGCCACGAGGCTCACCCTGAAATGACCGCCGCTGCGTGCACCGGCGTGGCCGGCGTGGCGCGCGCTGTCATCGATGATCTCGAGGCTCGAGGGCGCGAGCGCAGCCTCCAGCGCCCCGCGCAGCTCGCTGATGAGGGCCTCGTTCACGGGGAGCGCGCCTGGGATTCGGCCGCCACCGGCGTGCCGTGGCTCGTGATCCAGAACACCTGCGCGGCGGTGAAGGCGAAGGTGAGCACGGTGAGCCCGAAGAGCTTGAAGTTCACCCAGGTCGCCTCACTCGCGTAGTGCGCCACCGCGAGGTTCAGGGCGCCCGCGCCCGCGTAGTACACGACCGAGGCTGCGTTCAGGCCGCGCCACAGGCGCGCCGGCACCGTGATCTTGTCCTCGAGCGCGGTGGCGAGGAAGCGTTCGGTGAGGGTCTGCGCGCCGACCCAGAAGCTGCCGAGGAAGGCGAGCCCGATGAGCCAGAACAGCGCCGTCGGCTTCCACTTGATGAAGGCGCTGTTGTGCAGCACCAGCGTCGCGGTGCCGAAGATCAGCACCAGCAGCGCCGACAGGGCGTGCACGGGCGGGATCTTGCGCTCGCGCAGCCAGTCGATGCCGAGCGCCAGCACCATGACCCCCATGAGGGTCGCGGTGGCCACGTAGATGCCGCTGAGTTTGTAGGCCACGAAGAACGCCACGAGGGGCGCCAGGCCGATAAGAGTCTGCATCGGGGAACTTGGGGTGCGACGGTCCTACAAGAGGCGACGGTGTACCCGGCAAAGGGCCGCGTATATTGTCACGCGTCGCGATGAAGTTCCATGCGGGTTAGTTTTTCTGCCGAAACGCACGAAATCTTGGCTGAATACCTCAAGTTACACCCCGTCACCCCGCAGCTGCGCCTGATACGCCAGGCCGCCGAGATCGTGCGCGGCGGCGGCCTCATCGCCTACCCGACCGACTCGTGCTATGCCCTGGGGTGGCATCTGGGCGATACGGCCGCCCTGGAGCGCGTGCGCCGCATCCGCCAGGCCGACCGCCACCATCACTTCACGCTGGTATGCGCCGATCTCACCCAGGTGGGGCGCTTTGCGCGCCTCGAGACCTGGCAGTTCCGCATGCTGCGGGCCTGCCTGCCCGGTCCCTACACCTTTCTCCTGCGCGCGACGCGCGAAACGCCGCGCCGCCTGCAGCACCCCAGGCGGCGCACCATCGGTGTGCGCATCCCGGCGCATAAGGTGGTGCAGCAGCTGCTCACCGAACTCGGCGAACCCCTCATGAGCTCCACGCTCATGGTGGCTGGCGACGCGCAGCCCCTGACCTCGGGCGCCGAGATCGCCGCGCGCCTGGAGCACGAGGTCGACGCCATCCTCGATGGCGGGGACTGCGGCACCGAGCCCACCACGGTCGTGGATCTGTCGGTGAGCCCACCCGTTATCGTGCGCGCGGGCAAGGGCGATCTCGGTCCGATCACGGGCCGTGCGCTATAATCTCGTCCATCGTGAAGAGCCCCCGCCTCCCCAAGTGCCGCGCTCACCCTGCGCGTGCCGCCAGCCCCGCTGAACCCACTTCCGTTGCCGCGCGGGCGCGAGTGCCGCGGGGAGGCACGTGAGTTCACCGGCGCCGGCGCGCCGCGTGCTGTCCGGCATGCGTCCCACCGGGCGACTGCACCTCGGCAACTACCACGGCGCGCTGCGCAACTGGGTGGAGCTGCAGTACCAGTACGAGTGTTATTTCTTCGTCGCCGACTGGCACATGCTCACCACCGGCTACGAAGACACCGCCCACCTGCAGGAGCACGTGCGCGACGTGCTCATCGACTGGCTCGCCGCCGGACTGAACCCGGGCGTTGCCACGCTCTTCATCCAGTCGCACGTGCCCGAACACGCCGAACTGCATCTGCTGCTCTCCATGATCACCCCGCTCGGCTGGCTCGAGCGCGTGCCGAGCTACAAGGACCAGCAGGAGCAGCTGAAGGAAAAGGACCTCGCCACCTACGGCTTCCTCGGCTATCCGCTGCTGCAGAGCGCCGACATCCTCATCTATCGCGCCGCCTTCGTGCCGGTGGGCGAGGACCAGGTGGCGCACGTGGAGCTGACGCGCGAGACCGCGCGGCGCTTCAACCACATCTACGGCAAGGAGCCGGACTTCGAGGCCAAGGCCGAGCGCGCGGTGAAGAGCTTGGGCGGCCGCAACAGCACTACCTACAAGCAGCTGCGCCGCAAGTTCCAGGAGACCGGCGACCAGGAGGCGCTGCAGCGCGCCCAGGCGCTGGTGCAGAGCAACAACCGCATCACGGTGGCCGACCGCGAGCGCCTGCTCGGTTTCCTCGAGGGCACGGGCGTCACGATCCTGCCCGAGCCGCAGGTGCTCTTGACGCAGACCCCGAAGGTGCCAGGTCTCGATGGGCGCAAGATGTCCAAGTCCTACGGCAACACCATCGGCCTGCGCGAGGAGCCCGATGAGGTGGTGAAGAAGCTGCGCGCCATGCAGACCGATCCGGCGCGCGTGCGGCGCACCGATCCGGGCGATCCGGACAAGTGTCCGGTGTGGGACCTGCACAAGATCTACTCCGACGAGGCCACGCGCCAGTGGGCGGCCGCCGGCTGCCGCAGCGCAGGTATCGGCTGCCTGGAGTGCAAGCAGCCGCTCATTGACAAGGTGGTGGAGGAGATCAGCGGCATGCGCAAGCGCGCCCAGGAATTCGAGGACAATCCGGAGCTGGTGCGCAACATCGTCGCCGAAGGCGCCGACAAGGCGCGCGAAGTGGCGCGCCAGACCCTGGACGAGGTGCGCCGCGCCATGCACCTGCGGGCGGACTGAAAGCATGAAGCAGCGCCCGGACCTGAAGATCGTCGTCTCCAACCCCGCCGCCCCCGCAGCGCTGCTCGCGCTGCCGCAGCCCGAGCAGGTGGAGATGCCCTTCGCGGTGGTGAACGGCGAGCCGGTCTCGCAGCTGCCGCGTGACCTGTACATCCCGCCGCAGGCGCTCGAGGTATTTCTCGAGGCCTTCGAAGGTCCGCTCGACCTGCTGCTCTACCTGATCCGCCGCCAGAACCTCGACATCCTCGACATCCCCCTGGCGGAGATCACGCGCCAGTACATGCAGTACATCGAGCTCATGGCCGATCTGCAGCTCGAGCTCGCCGGGGAGTATCTGGTGATGGCCGCGACGCTCGCCGAGATCAAGTCGCGCATGCTGCTGCCGCGCCCGAAGCTCGATGAGGACGGCGAGCTCGATCCGCGCGCCGAGCTGGTGCGCCGCCTGCAGGAGTACGAGCGCTTCAAGCGCGCCGCGGAGGGCATCGATGCCCTGCCGAGGCTCGAGCGCGACGTGTGGCCGGCCTCAGCGCCGCTCAAGGAGCGCCAGAGCGTGCGCGCCCTGCCACAGATCACGCTGCAGGAGATGCTGCTCGCGTTCAAGGACGTGGTGGTGCGGGCGCAGATGTTCGCCCACCATCACGTGCAGCGCGAGCGTCTCTCCGTGGGCGAGCGCATGAGCGACATCCTCGCAACTCTGGGCACCCACGGCTTCCTGCCCTTCATGCAGCTGTTCCGCCCGGAAGAAGGGCGCATGGGAGTGACGGTGACCTTCGTGGCGATCCTTGAGCTCATGCGCGAGGGGCTGATCGACATCGTGCAGACCGAGGCTTACGCGCCGCTGCACGTGCGCGCCGCACCCCCGCACCCGCAGCTGCGCGTGGTCGGCCGTGAGGAGGTGGCCGCGGCGGCGCCGGGCACGGCCGTGGCGGGGGAGGGAGTGGAGGGAGTGGAGGAAGTGGATGAGCCCCTGGTGCGGTCCGAGGATGAGGATGAGGCATGAACGAGTCGTACCTTAAGAATGTGGTCGAGGCGGCGCTGCTCGCCGCCGGCAATCCCGTGCCGCTCGCCGAGCTGCAGCGCCTGTTCGAGGAGGCGGTGCGTCCCGACACCGCGCAGCTGCGCGCGGCGCTCGCGGCGCTCGCGGCGGAGTACGCCGGGCGCGGCATCGAGCTCAAGGAGACCGCGGGCGGCTTTCGCATCCAGGTGCGCCGCGAGCTGGCCGCGGAGATCTCGCGCCTGTGGCCCGAGCGCGCCGCGCGTTACTCGCGGGCGCTGCTCGAGACGCTCGCGCTCATCGCCTACCGCCAGCCGATCACGCGCGCAGAGATCGAGGCGGTGCGCGGCGTGGCCGTGAACCCGAACATCATCCGCACCGTCATCGAGCGCAACTGGGTGCGGGTCGTCGGGCACCGCGACGTGCCCGGGCATCCGGAGCTGCTCGGCACGACGCGCGATTTCCTCGACTACTTCAGCCTCAAGAGCCTCGATGAGCTGCCGCCGCTGGCGCAGCTGCAGGCGCTGGCCGAGGTCAACCTGCAGCTCGCCCTGCCGCAGGAGGAGACCGACGCTGCGAGCGCCGCGGAGGCGCTCGCTGATGCCGGCGCCGACGCTGCTGAGGCGGATGAGGGGGCAGACGAGGATGAGCTGTCCGCCCAGGGCGGCGGCTCGCGCGAGCTCGTGGCCGCACCCGCGCACCTGGACGATTAGATGAGCCGCGCGCCTGCGCGTGCCGGCGGCGGCGCGAAGCGCCGCGCCCCGGGTGCGCGCAGCGCGAAGTCCGGCCGGGGCGGCGCCGCCGCCGAGCCCGAGCGCCTGCAGAAGATGCTGTCGCGCGCAGGTCTTGCCTCGCGGCGCGAGGCGGAAGGCTGGATCCGCGCCGGCCGGCTGACCGTCAACGGCGCGCCGGCGACCTTGGGGATGCGGGTCGGCGCGCACGACCAGGTGCACCTGGATGGCCGCCTGGTGCGCGCGCAGAAAGCCCACACCGCCGCCCGCGTCTACATCTGTCACCGCTCCCCGGGCGAGCCGCTGCGCGCGCCCGAAGGCGCGCTGCCGCAGGGCGAGGCGCCGGCGCTGCGCCCCGGGCTCATCGAGCGCCTGCCGCGCCGCGCCGGGCGACGCTTCATGACGGTGAGCCCCATGCCGCAGGTGGACGGGGGACTGGAGCTCGTGACCTCCGATGGCGAGCTCGCCCTCACCCTGCAGCGCGGGGTGCGCAGACTGCGCAGCGAGTTCGGCGTGCGCGTGCGCGGGGAGCTCACGGCCGAGCAGCTCGGCGGCATCAGCGCGGGGATCCTCGACAGCGGGCAGACGCTGCGCGTCGAGCGCTGCGATGCGGCCGGGGGTGAGGGCGCGAACCGCTGGTACACGCTCGTGGCGCGCGGGGCGAGTGGCAAGGACGTGCGGCAGCTGTTCGAGCGCTGCGGCGTGCTCGTCAGCCGCGTGATGCGCACGCACTTAGGTCCCCTGACGCTCGAGCGCGCGCTCGGCCGCGGCCGCGTGCGCGAAGTGACGGACGAGGAGCTCGCAGCACTGCTGCGCCCGCCCGAGGAGCCTCAGGCCTGAGCGTCGAAACTCATCCCGGTAATGCCGCGGCTCGCCGGACCGAGCAGCGCCACATAGGCGCTGGTGATCGAGTGAGGCTCGGGTACGCTCGCGAGGTCCTCGGCGGGATAGGCCTGGCGGCGCATGGCGGTGCGTGTGCGCCCGGGATTGATGACATTGACGCGCACGTGGCTCACGTTCTGCAGCTCCGCCGCCAGCACCTGGCTTAGGCCCTCGAGCGCGAACTTACTGGCCGCGTAGGCGCCCCAGTAGGCGCGCCCGGTGCGCCCGACGCTGCTCGAGGTAAAGAGCACGCTCGCATCCTCGGACTTGCGCAGCACCGGGATCAGCACCTGGGTGAGTGCAAAGGCGGCCGTGACGTTCACGTGCATGACGCGGCACCAGGTCGGCACGTCGTAGTGCTCGATCGGGGCGAGCGTGCCCAGGAGGCCGGCGCTGTGCAGCAGGCCATCGAGGCGCCCGTAGCGCTCGAGCACCGCGTCGGCGACCTCGTCATAGTCGCGCGCGACGGCCTTCTCGAGATCCAGCACCGCGATCGCCGCCTCGGGGGAGCCGGCGGCCGCGATCTCGGCGTGGGCCGCCTCAAGCTGCGCGACGTTGCGACCGATGAGGATCACCTGCGCCCCATGAGCCGCGCAGCTGAGCGCCACCGCGCGGCCGATGCCGCCCGTCGCCCCGGTGAGGGCGATGACGCGCCCCTGCAGCTCGGTCGCGCTGGCGCGGTAGGTGCGCGGGTCAAAGCCTGCGTTCAAGTCACACTCCCCACGGTTGCCCTCAGGTCGGCTCCGGCGCGCCCAGGCGGCCGCGGTCAGCCCCACGCGCAATGCGCCAGGCGTCAAGGCCATCGAAGGCGCGCTGATGCTCACCCGGATCCGCAAGGCGTGGCAAGGCGGCCTGGTTACGCTTTGACAGCAGGCCGCTCATGTGTCCCCACACCATGAGCGCGCGCAGCGCCGGCTGCGCCTCGGGCGCGAACGTCGCCGCCACGAGCCCCTGGCGCGCGCGCTCGTGGGCCGCGCCGAGCAGGCGCGTCAGCGCCGCGCCGGCCGAGACGGCGCTGAGTTCCTGCGGGTCAATCCGCGCCGCCTCGAGCTCATCGAGCGGCAGCCGCAGCCTGCCGAGGCGGGCATCGGGGGCGAGCGTGAGGAGCAGCTCGAGCTCCTTGAGTGCGACACCGAAGGCGAGGGCGCCCGCAGGGGCCTGCGGGAGTGCGGCGCGCGCGAGCGGCACGATGAGCGCGGCACTCCAGCGCTCACAGTAGCCGGTGAGCTCGCGCCGTGAGCCGAAGGTGGCCCGCGCAAGATCCCAGCTGGCGAGCTCGACGAGGGCGCCGAAGTCTGCGAGCACCTCGCGCCGGCCTCCGGCGAAATGCCCGCCGAGCACGCGCGTCAGGGGATGCACGGGGGTACCGGCGCTCAGCCGCGTGCACTCTTCGCGCCACCAGGCGAGGCGCGCATGCGCCACGTCGTGTTCAAGTCCCGCCTTCAGGGCCACGCGGATTTCCGCCTCCACGCCGAGGAGGGCCTCCAGCACCGGGGCCTGAGCGCGCGGGCAGTACAGCCGGGCGAGCGCGCGCGGCAGGGCGGGCTCAACCTTGGTGGACATGGCTGGCGGGGCCGGTGCCGGGAACCCCGGCATCGGCAGAGGGCGCGGCCGGGGCTTCCGCGGCGCCCGGCGCGCCGGTGCTGCGCACCAGCTGGCCGATCGGCTCGAGCGCGGGGGCCGGCGCGTCCCCGGTGACACCGAGCTCGTGGAAGCGGCGCGCCTGCGGCATCACCTGGCGCTCGAGGGAGCCGACGGCGGCGTTGTAGGCCTCGACCGCGCCGCTCAGGCGCTGCCCCATGCGCCCGAGGTGGGCATTGAAGGTGCCGAGGCGCCGGTAGAGCTCCTGGCCGAGGTCACGGATCTGGGCCGCGTTCTGGGCCACGGCCGACTGGCGCCAGCCGTAGGCCACCGCCTTCAGCAGCGCGACGAGGGTCGAGGGGGTGGCGATGATGACGCTCTGCGCGAGCGCATTCTCGAGCAGCTCCGGGCGCTCGGCCAGAGCGGCGGACAGGAACTGGTCTCCGGGCAGGAACAGCACGGCGAACTCGGGGCTCCTCTCGAACTGCGCCCAATAGCTCTTGGAGGCGAGCTCGCGCACGCGCGTCTCCACCTGCTGCGCGTGGCGGCGCAGCGCGCCCGAGCGCTCCTCTTCGTTCGGCGCCTCGAGCGCGGCAAGGTAGGCATCGAGCGGGGTCTTGGCGTCGATGACGAGGTCGCGGGCATCGGGCATGTGCACCACGAGGTCCGGTCGCAGCGGGCCCTCGGCTGCCACCACCTGCAGCTGCTCGCTGAAGTCGCAGTGCTCGGAGAGCCCGGCGAGCTCCACCAGGCGCCGCAGCGTGAGCTCACCCCAGCGCCCGCGCACCTCCGGGCGGCGCAACGCGTTCACAAGATTGCGGGTCTCGCGCGACAGGAGCGCCTGGCCGCCCGCGAGGCTCTCGATCTGGGTGCGCAGGCTCGCGAAGGCGTCGCGACGCTCGCGCTCCAGGGACTGCACCTGCGACTCGGTGCGCTCGAGCGCGGCACGCAGCGGCTCCACGAGCGCCGCAACCGCGACCTCGCGCTCCCTGAGCGCGCCCTGGGCGATCACCTGGTCGCGTCCGAGCGCCTCGTGCGCCATGCGCAGGAACAGCTCGCTGTTGGTGCGCAGCGTCTCCCCGGCCAGGGAGTCGAACGCGGCGCGCAGGCGCTGCTCGGACTGCTCGAGCATCGCCACGCGCTCTGTGTCCTTGAGCGTCTCGGCCTCCAGGCGCACCTGCGCGGCGGTGAGCTCGACGCGCAGGCCCTCCACGCGCTGCGTGGCGCGGATGTGCGCGAGCAGGGCCCCGAGCACGGCGCCGGCGACGAAGGTGGCGCCGAGGAGGTAGTAGATGAGATGGGTGACGGTGATCAACGGCTGAAGTGCGCGAGGTAGTTGACCGAGACGTCGCCCGTCAGGGTCACCTCGTTCGTGAAGGGGTTGAGCGCGATGCCCGCCAGACCCTCGAGGCTCAGCCCCGCCGCGCGCGCCCACTGCGCGAGCTCCGAGGGGCGGATCAGGCGCTCGTACTCGTGCGTGCCGCGCGGGATGAGGCGCAGCAGGTACTCGGCCCCGAGGATCGCGGTGAGGAAGGAGCGCAGGTTGCGGTTGAGCGTCGAGACAAAGAGCGTGCCCCCGGGCCGCACCAGGGCTGCCAGTGTGCGCACCATCGCCGCCGGCCGCGGCACGTGCTCGAGCATCTCCATGCAGGTGACGGTATCGAAGCCCGCGGCAGACTCGCGCAGCAGTTCCTCTGCGCCCGCCAGGCGGTAGTCGATGGCGAGGCCCGCGGCAGCGGCGTGCAGGCGCGCCACCTCGATCATCCCCGGCGCCAGGTCGATCGCCGTGACGCGCGCGCCGGCGCGCGCGAGACTCTCCGCGAGCAGGCCGCCGCCGCAGCCGACATCGAGCAGTCGCTGGCCCGCAAGGGTGGTGTGCTCGCTGATGAAACGGGTGCGCAGCGGATTGAGCAGATGCAGCGGCCGGAACTCCCCCTGCGGATCCCAGAAGCCGCCGGCGCCGGAGTCAAACTTCGCGAGCTCCGTGCGGTCGGCGTTGCCCAGCGGCGCGCCACTCATGCCGCCGCCCCGAGCAGGCGCTGCGTCCAGTGGGCGGGGATACGTTCGAGCTCTGCGGCATCGAAGGCGAGCAGGGTGTGCTCGCGGACCGCGGCGCGCCCGCTGGTCCACACATCGCTCACCGCGGCGCGGGTGCTGGCGAACACGAGCGCCTCCTCGACGCTCGCGCTGCCGGAGCGCGTCAGCGGGTCAAGCTCAACACAGGTGAGGTCAGCGGCCTTGCCCGCCTCGATGGAGCCGACCTGGGAGGCGAGCCCGAGTGCGGTGGCACTGCCGAGCGTCGCAAGGCGCAGCGCGCGCGCGGCGCTGCAGCCGCTGAGGAGAGCCGCGGTACGCGCCTCGGCGAGCAGATCCGCAGGTCCCGCCTCGAGGGGGCTGCCGCTGCCAAGTCCGGTGCGCTCAGCGGGCAGCAGGGGCAGCGCTGTGAGGTGCGCCCGCAGCCCCGCCTGCGGGCAGGCGATGAGGGCGGCGCCGTGGCGCTCGATGAGCTCAAGCCCGGCGTCGTCCGCCACGCCGATGGCCGCGACGCCCGGGCGCAGCAGCCCCATGCGCGCCAGGCGCGCGATGAGTCCGGGCGCGCCGCGCGCCTCCGCTGCACCCCCGTCACGCACCTCACCGGAGGGCTGCGGCCCCTGCGCGAGGTCCAGCGCCACGCGCGCCTCGAGTTCATCGGCCACACGGCGCACGCGGGTGAGCGTCGCCTCGCTCAGGGCGGCGGCGTTGAGCGGCGCGAAGTACAGACTGACGCGCGGATCGGAGCGGTATTCGTCCCAGAGCCACTCGGCGCGCGAGAGCTGCACCGTCGCGCCCTCGCCATCCTCGGCGACCGGCAGGCCCACGCACACGCGCATCTGCGCGGCGGCCGCGGCGCGCGCGGTCTCTTCGGGGTACAGGCTCAGGTCCGCAAAACAGGTGATGCCCGCACGCAGCATCCCGGCGATCGCCAGGCGCGTGCCGTCGCGCACGAAGTCCGCACCCGCGCCGCGGCTCACCAGCGCCTCGCGCGCGCCGCGCGCGTCGGCGTAAGGCACGCAGGCGCGCAGCAGCGTGAGGCTGGCGCGCGTGTGGGCATTGATGAACCCGGGCATGAGTGCGTGCGCGCCGCGCCGCACGTGCTCGCGCGGGGCAAAGCGTGCCAGGACCTCGGCCACCGGTCCGGTCGCGAGGATGCGCCCGCCGCTCACGACCACCGCCTGGCCTTCGAGGGCGGCGCCGGCGCCCGTCATGGGCAGGAGCCAGCGCGGCTCGATCACAAGGTCGGCGGGTTCTCGCATGTCGCTTCCTGGCCTGAAAATGCCTGGTGCGAAGTATATCGGTCGCTGCCCGCGCACGCGCGTCCGGGGCCGTCCAAAGGTGAGGGTTCAGGCCGTGCTTCGTGGTAGAATTCCCTCTTTGTTTCGGGCCTTCCGCAGGCTCGCAGAGTGCTTAGGATTAATGGCTGAATTCGCCCGTGAGATCCTGCCGGTCAGTCTCGAAGACGAGATGCGGCAGTCCTACCTTGACTATGCGATGAGCGTGATCGTCGGGCGTGCGCTGCCCGACGTACGCGATGGTTTAAAGCCCGTGCACCGGCGCGTGCTGTACGCGATGCGCGAGCTCGGTAACGACTGGAACAAGTCTTACAAGAAGTCCGCGCGCGTCGTCGGCGACGTCATCGGCAAGTACCACCCGCACGGGGACACGGCCGTCTACGACACCATCGTGCGCATGGCGCAGCCGTTTTCCATGCGCTACCTCCTCGTCGACGGCCAGGGCAATTTCGGCTCCGTGGACGGGGACATGCCGGCCGCCATGCGCTACACCGAGGTGCGCATGTCGCGCATCGCGGCAGAGCTGCTCGCCGACATCGAGAAGGAAACCGTCGACTTCACGCCCAACTACGATGAGTCCGAGCACGAGCCCTCGGTGCTGCCGGCCAAGGTGCCGAACCTGCTCATCAACGGCCAGACGGGCATCGCGGTCGGGATGGCGACCAACATCCCGCCGCACAACCTGACGGAGATCGTGAACGCCTGTCTGGCGCTTCTCGATGAGCCGGCGGTGACGCTCGCCGGCCTCATGCAGCACGTGCCGGGGCCCGACTTTCCGACCGGCGGCATCATCAATGGCGCCCAGGAGATCGCGACCGCCTACCGTACCGGGCGCGGGCGGCTCTCGGTGCGCGCCCGGGTGAGCATCGAGGAGGTCGGCAAGGGCGACCGCCAGGCGATCGTGGTCACCGAGCTGCCCTTCCAGGTCAACAAGGCGCGCCTGATCGAGCGCATCGCGCAGCTGGTGCGCGAGAAGCTGCTCGATGGTATCGCCAGCGACGGCCTGCGTGATGAGTCCGACAAGGACGGCATGCGCATCGTCATCGAGCTCAAGCGCGGCGAGGTCACCGAGATCGTCCTCAACAACCTCTACGCGCAGACGCCGATGGAGACGGTGTTCGGCATCAACATGGTCGCCCTGCAGGACGGGCAGCCGAAGCTGATGTCGCTCAAGGAGATGCTGGAGGCCTTCATCCGGCACCGCCGCGAGATCGTCACCCGCCGCACGATATTCGACCTCGCCAAGGCCCGCGACCGCGCCCACATTCTCGAGGGCCTGGCGGTGGCGCTCGCCAGCATCGATGAGGTCATTGCCCTCATCAAGGCGGCCGCCTCCCCGCCGGAAGCCCGCAGCGCGCTCCTGGCGCGTGACTGGGCGCCGGGCGCGGTGACCGGGCTCCTCGAGCGCGCCGGCGCCATCTCCACCCGCCCGCAGGGACTCGCCCCCGAGTTCGGACTGCGCAGCGCACGCTATTACCTCTCCGAGGTGCAGGCCCAGGCCATCCTCGACATGCGCCTGCATCGCCTCACCGGCCTTGAGCAGGACAAGATCATCGCGGAGTACCGGGAGCTTCTCGACTCGATCCGCGACCTGAGCGACATCCTCGCCCGTCCCGAGCGGCTCACTGAAGTGGTGCGCGCCGAGCTCCTCGAGGTGCGCGCCGCCTACGGCGATGCGCGCCGCACCGAGATCAACCGCGATCACCTGGACCTCACCACCGAGGACCTGATCGAGCCGCAGGACGTGGTGGTCACCTTGAGCCACGCCGGCTACGCCAAGAGCCAGCCCCTCACCGAATACCAGACCCAGCGCCGCGGCGGCCGCGGCAAGACCGCGACCGCGGTCAAGGATGAGGACTTCGTCGAGAAGCTGTTCGTGGCGCACACGCACGACACGGTGCTGTGCTTCTCCAACCGCGGCAAGGTCTACTGGCTGAAGGTGTACGAGCTGCCGCAGGCCGGGCGCGGTGCGCGTGGCAAGCCGATGGTGAACCTGCTGCCGCTGGAGGAGGGCGAGAAGATCAACGCCCTCTTGCCCGTGAAGCAGTACGACGAGCAGCATTTCGTGTTCATGGCGACCCGCGCCGGCACCGTCAAGAAGACGCCGCTGGCGGCGTTCTCGCGCCCGCGCTCCTCCGGCATCATCGCCGTGGACCTCGCCGACAACGACCAGCTGGTGGGGGTTGCGATCACCGACGGGGAGCGCGAGATCATCCTCGTGTCCTCCGGCGGCAAGGCCATCCGTTTCCACGAGAACGAAGTGCGCCACATGGGGCGCGAGGCGACCGGCGTGCGTGGCATCCGCCTCTCCCCGGGCCACGACCTCATCGCGCTGATCGTGGTGGGCGAGGGTCACATTCTCACCGCCTCGGCCACCGGCTACGGCAAACTCACCCCGCTCGAGGACTTCCCCTCGCACGGGCGCGGCGGCCAGGGCGTCATAGCGCTGCAGACCTCCGATCGCAACGGCTTCACCGTCGCGGCGCTGCAGGCGAAGGCTGGCCAGGAGATCATGCTCATCAGCTCCAGCGGCACCCTGGTGCGCACCACGGTCGATGAGATCTCGGTGCAGGGGCGCAACACCCAGGGCGTGCGCCTCATCCGCCTGGACGAGGGCGAGCGCCTGGTCGGCATCGAGCGCATCGAGAGCCTGGAGGGTGCCGAGGAGGGCGCCGCGGCGGGCGAGGGCCCGCAGCCGGGTACCGCCGAGCCGGCGAGCGAGCCTTAGACCCAAAAGATCTTAAACCGCGCCCGCGGCGCGTTGCTAAGATCGGGTGCATTCCCTGATGGTGTGAAGACGACCTTCGAGAGGGGCCGTGCGCGTATTCAATTTCGCCGCGGGGCCGGCGACGATGCCCCTGGAAGTGCTGGAAGAGGCACGCGCTGAGCTCACCGACTGGCGCGGCTCGGGCATGTCCGTCATGGAGGTCAGCCACCGCTCCAAGGCGTTTGTGGCGGCCGCCGAGGAGTCCGAGCAGCGCCTGCGGGCGCTGCTGGCGGTCCCGAAAAACTACCGTGTGCTGTTCCTGCAGGGCGGCGCCACGCTGCAGTTCGCCGCCATCCCGCTGAACCTTGCGGGCGCGGACTCGAAGGTCGACTACCTGAACACCGGCGCCTGGTCGAAGAAGGCCATCGAGGAGGGCCGGCGCTTCGTCGCAGGCCTCGCGGTCATCGCCGATGAGGCTGCCTCGCGCTACAGCGCCGTCCCCGCTGCCGCAGCGCTTGCGGTGCGCCCCGATGCCGCCTACCTGCATTACACGGTGAATGAGACCATCGGCGGGGTGGAGTTTCCCTACATCCCCGACGCCGGGGCGGTGCCACTGGTGGCCGACATGTCCTCCACCATCCTCTCCCGGCCGCTGCCGGTGGAGCGCTTCGGGCTCATCTACGCGGGCGCGCAGAAGAATATCGGGCCCGCGGGCCTCACCCTCGTCATCGTGCGCGAGGACCTGCTCGGGCGCGCCCGCGCCGAGACCCCGGCGGTGCTCAACTACCAGGAGCAGGCCGCCGAGCACTCGATGCTCAACACCCCGGCGACCTTTGCCTGGTACATGGCGGGGCTGGTCTTCAGGTGGCTCGAGCGCCAGGGCGGACTTGCGGCGATGGCGCGGCTGAATGAGGCCAAGGCGCAGCTGCTCTACCGGGCGATCGACGCCTCGGGGTTCTACGCGAGCCCCGTGCGGCGCGACTGCCGCTCCTGGATGAACGTGCCCTTCACGCTCAAGGAGCCCGAACTCGATGGCAGTTTTCTCGCCGGTGCGCGCGCGGCCGGCCTGCACAACCTCGAGGGCCACCGCTCGGTCGGCGGCATGCGCGCGAGCCTCTACAACGCCATGCCGCTCGCGGGCGTGGAGGCGCTGGTCGGCTTCATGGCCGAGTTCGAACGCCGCCACGGCTGAGGCACGATGCCCTACCGCATCCTCACCCTCAACAACATCAGCCCGAAGGGCCTCGCGCGCCTGCCGCCCGAGCGCTACCAGGTCGGCGCTGACATCGAGTGCCCGGATGCGATCCTGGTGCGCTCGGCCGACATGCATGCCTTTGAGGTCGCCCGGGCGGTGCGGGCCATCGGGCGCGCCGGCGCCGGCACCAACAACATCCCGGTGGCGGACTTGAGCCGCCGCGGCATCCCGGTGTTCAACACCCCGGGCGCGAACGCCAACGCGGTAAAGGAGCTGGTGCTCGCCGGCCTGCTGCTCGCGGCGCGCAACCTCGGTCCCGCGTGGCTGTTCGCGCGCGGGCTCACCGGCGATGATGCGGCCATCGATCTTGCGGTCGAGCGCGGCAAGAAGGCGTTCGTCGGCTTCGAGCTCCCCGGGCGCACGCTCGGGGTGGTGGGCCTGGGCGCCATCGGCGTCGAGGTTGCCAACGCTGCGCAGGCGCTCGGCATGCAGGTGCTCGGCTACGACCCACAGATCACCGTGCAGCGCGCCTGGGCGCTCTCGGCGAGCGTCGAGCAGGCCGCCTCGCTCGAGGAGCTGTTCGCGCGCGCCGATGCGGTGAGCGTGCACGTGCCGCTCAACGAGGCGACGCGCGGACTCGTCAATGCAGCGCGCCTGAGGCTGATGAAGAGCGACGGCATACTGCTGAACTTTGCGCGCGCCGGCATCGTGGAGGATCAGGCCGTGATGGCTGCGCTTGATGCCGGGCAGCTGCACGGCTACGTGTGCGACTTCCCGAGCGCTGCCCTCACCGCTCACCCGCGCGTCATCACCTGGCCGCACCTGGGTGCCTCGACCCTCGAGGCGGAGGAGAACTGCGCCGTCATGGTGGCCGAGCAGGTGCGCGATTTCCTCGAGAACGGCAACATCAGGAATAGCGTCAACTACCCGGAAGCCGTCCTGCCGCGCGTGCCCGGCACCACGCGCCTGGCGATCGCCAACAGCAACGTGCCGAACATGGTGGGGCAGATCTCCACCTGCCTCGCCGGCGCGCAGCTGAACATCGCCGACCTCCTCAACAAGTCCCGCGGCGAGTTCGCCTATACCCTTATCGACACCGATGGGGCCGTGAGCGCGGCGCTCCTTGAGCAGATCCGCGCCATCGCGGGCGTGCTCACCGCCCGCATCGTCTAGCTTTAGGGGGAGTCGATGGCGCAGCGCAGCAAGAAGAAGAAGGCCACCGCGGCGGCCACGCCTGCGGGCGTGGCGGGCGCAAAGCCCCTGAGACTCGATCTTGAGGCGGCGCGCGCGCGCATCGATGCGGTGGACGAGCAGATCCACCGCTTCATCTCCGAGCGCGCGCGCCTCGCCCAGGCGGTGGGCATGTCGAAGTCAGCCTCGGGACGCGCCGTGGACTTCTACCGCCCGGAGCGCGAGGCCCAGGTGTTGCGGCGCGCGCGGGCGCGCAACTCAGGCCCGTTGCGGGACGAGGAGGTGCTGCGCCTCTTCCGCGAGATCATGTCGGCGTGTCTGGCACAGCAGGAGCCGCTCAAGGTGGCATTCCTCGGGCCCGAGGGCACGTTCACCCAGACGGCGGTGCTCAATCACTTCGGCCACTCGGTGCGCGCGCTGCCGTTGAGTTCGATCGACGAGGTGTTCCACGAGGTGGAGGCCGGGAGCGCGGACTTTGGCGTGGTGCCGATCGAGAACTCCACGGAAGGCACGGTCAACCACACCCTCGACCGCTTCCTCACCTCGCCGCTGAAGATCTGCGGGGAGGTGGAGCTGCGCATCCGCCAGCACCTGATGGGCTCGATGAGCTCCCTCGGGCGCATCGTGCGCGTGTGCTCCCACCCGCAGTCCCTCGCCCAGTGCCGCGAGTGGCTGGAGGAGCACCTGCCCGGGATCGAGCAGGTACCGGTCTCGAGCAACGCCGAGGGGGCGCGCCGGGCGCGCGACGAGAAGGGCACGGCGGCGATCGCCGGGGAGACCGCCGCGGAGGTGTACGGACTTAAAATCCTCGCGGCCGAGATCGAGGACCGCGCCGACAACACGACGCGCTTCCTCGTGCTCGGGCGCAAGCTGTTCGCCCGCAGCGGCGAGGACCGCACGACGCTGCTGGTCTCGGTGCTGCACACCGATGCCCCCGGGGCGCTGTCGCGCCTGCTCGAGCCGCTGGCGCGCCACCGCGTGAGCCTCACGCGCATCGAGTCGCGCCCCTCGCGGCGGCGCAAGTGGGACTACGTTTTCTTCATCGACTTCGAGGGGCACGCGGAGGACACCCACGTCGCCGAGGCGCTCAGCGCCCTCAGAAAGCGCGCCTCGCTGTTCCGCGTGCTCGGCTCCTACCCGCGGGCGGTGCTGTGAGTGAAGCTCACCGCGCGCGCTTCCGCGTGACCGGCGGGGGCAGCGTCGGGGGCACGCTCGACATCCCGGGCGACAAGTCGATCTCACACCGCGCCCTGATGCTCGGCAGTATCGCCGAGGGCGAGAGCCACATCACCGGCTTCCTCGCCGGCGAGGACTGCCTCGCCACCGCGCGGGCGCTGAACGCGCTCGGGGTGCGCATCGAGTGGCCCTCGGCCACCGAGGCGCGCGTGCATGGCGTCGGGATGGAGGGCCTCAGCGCGGCTGCCGCGCCGCTCGACATGGGCAATGCCGGCACCGCGATGCGCCTCATGATGGGCCTGCTGGCCGGGCAGCCCTTTGCCTCGAGCCTCATCGGGGATGCCTCCCTCATGCGCCGCCCGATGGAGCGGGTCGCAGTGCCGCTGCGCCTCATGGGGGCGAACATCCTCACCCAGGAGGGCCGCCCGCCGGTCGAAATCCGCCCGGCGGCACCCCTGCGCGCCATCAGCTACACGCTGCCGGTGGCGAGTGCGCAGGTGAAGTCGGCGCTGCTGCTCGCCGCACTCGGTGCCCGCGGGCGCACGCGCATCACAGAGCCCGCGCCGTCGCGCGATCACACCGAGCGCATGCTGGGCGCGTTCGGCGTGGAAGTGCTCAAGGAGCACGCCACGATCGCGCTCGAGGGCGGGCAGAGCCTTTCCGGCACTGCGATCGAGGTGCCGGCGGACTTTTCCTCCGCGGCGTTCTTCCTGGTGGCGGGGTGCCTGGCGGCGGATGCGCCGCTCATCCTCAGGAACGTCGGCATCAATCCGACGCGCACCGGGCTGCTCGAGATCCTGCAGCGCATGGGGGCCGACATCCGCGTGCACCCGCGCGGTGGCCGCGGCGCGCGCAGCGCCGAGCCGAGCGCGGATCTCGAAGTGCGGCGCAGCGCCTTGCGCGGCATCACGGTGCCCGAGGCGCTGGTGCCGCTCGCCATCGATGAGTTTCCGGTGTTCTTCGTGGCCGCCGCGTGCGCGAGCGGGGAGAGCGTGGTGCGCGGGGCGCACGAGCTGCGGGTGAAGGAGAGCGACCGCCTGGCGGCAATGGCCGCCGGCCTGAGCGTGCTCGGCATCGAGAACCAGCTGCTGCCGGATGGCCTATGGCTGAGGGGCGCCGAGAGCTTCGCCGGCGGCACCATCGACAGCCTGGGCGATCACCGCATCGCCATGGCATTCGCCGTGGCGGGGCTCAAGGCGCGCGCACCGCTTGAGATCCTGGACGTGGCGAACGTCGCCACCTCCTTCCCCGGCTTCCTCGAGACGGCGCGCGCGGCCGGCTTGCAGATCGAGGCGGCCTGACGGCAGGCTTGCAGGATGAGCGAGCCTTCTGAGATTCCCGTAGTCACCATCGACGGGCCGAGCGGCTCGGGCAAGGGCACGATCAGCCGCGCGGTGGCGCGCCACGCCGGCTGGCACCTGCTCGACAGCGGCGCGCTCTACCGCCTGGTGGCGCTCGCCGGGGCGCGCGCGAACCTCGACCTCGAGGACCGCCCGCGCCACGCCGCGCTCGCCGCCGCCATGGCGGTGCGCTTTGGCTCCGCGCCCGATGGCAGCGAGCAGGTGCTGCTCGGGGAGGAGGACGTCACCGCGGCCATCCGCTCAGAGAGCGCCGGGGCCGGGGCCTCCCGGGTGGCCGCCTGGCCCCAGGTGCGCCAGGCGCTCCTGGGGCGCCAGCGGGCCTTCGTCGAGCCCCCGGGCCTGGTGGCCGACGGGCGCGACATGGGGACGGTGGTCTTCGCCCGGGCGCCGCTGAAGATATTCCTGACCGCGACCCCCGAGGAGAGGGCCCTGCGGCGCCATAAGCAGTTGAAAGACAAGGGGTCCGATGTTAGCCTTCCCGCCCTTTCGCGCGAGATAGCCGAGCGGGACGCAAGGGATCAGACCCGTCGGGTCGCACCCTTGAGGCCGGCAGCCGATGCCTGCGTGATCGACTCGACCGGCATGCCGGTGGAGGCGGTGGTGGGGCGGGTGCTGGAACTGGGGGCCGCTCGAGGTTTGTGGCGCTAAGTCCGCGCTCGTCGCGATACGCACGGAAGGACGGCTAGGTTGGCACACGTGAGGATGCGGGTGCCCGTTACTTATTACCTGGACCTCAGGGACTCGAGGGCCCAGTACAGGCACGCCCGAGTGCGTGCGAAGTGAAGGTATGACAGAAAGTTTCGCAGAGCTCTTCGAGCAAAGTCTCGCTAACCAGCGCATCCGTCCGGGGATGATCCTCACCGGACTCATCGTCGACGTCACCGATGACGTCGTCATCGTCAACGTAGGCCTCAAGTCCGAGGCCGTCATTCCGCTTGAGCAGTTCAAGAACGAACGCGGCGAGGTCGAGGTCAAGGCCGGCGACCAGGTCGAAGTTGCGCTTGACTCGGTGGAGGACGGTACCGGGGAGACGCGCCTGTCGCGTGAGAAGGCCAAGCGTGCGCGCACCTGGACGCGGCTCGAGGAGTCCTTCAACAAGTCCGAGATCGTCACCGGGGTCATCACCGGTCGCGTCAAGGGCGGTTTCACGGTGGAGATCGAGAACGTCCGCGCATTCCTGCCCGGCTCACTCGTCGACGTGCGCCCGGTGCGCGATACCTCCTACCTCGAAGGCAAGCCGCTCGAATTCAAGGTCATCAAGCTCGACCAGAAGCGCAACAACGTCGTGGTGTCGCGCCGCGCCGTGGTCGAGCAGGAGTTCTCCGCCGAGCGCTCCGCGCTCATGGACAACCTGCAGGAAGGCGCGGTCGTCAAGGGCACGGTCAAGAACCTCACCGACTACGGTGCGTTCGTGGACCTCGGTGGCATCGACGGCCTGCTGCACATCACCGACATGGCGTGGAAGCGCGTCAAGCACCCGAGCGAAGTGGTCAAGGTGGGCGATGAGGTCGAGGTGCGGATCCTGAAGTTCGACCGCGAGCGCTCGCGCGTCAGCCTCGGGCTCAAGCAGCTGGGGGCGGATCCCTGGCAGAACATCGCGCGCCGCTACCCGCCCAACACCCGCGTGTTCGGCAAGGTCACCAACATCGCCGATTACGGCGCGTTCGTGGAGATCGAGGACGGCGTCGAGGGCTTGGTACACGTCTCGGAGATGGACTGGACCAACAAGAACGTCAACCCGGCGAAAGTCGTGCACACCGGCCAGGAGGTCGAGGTCATGGTGCTCGACGTCGACGAGGAACGCCGCCGCATTTCGCTCGGACTCAAGCAGTGCCAGGCGAACCCGTGGAAGGAGTTCGCCGAGAACTACAACCGCGGCGACAAGGTGGGCGGCCAGATCAAGTCGATCACCGACTTCGGCATCTTCATCGGCCTGCCGGGCAACATCGATGGCCTGGTGCACCTCTCTGACATCTCCTGGGACATGCCGGGGGAAGAGGCGGTGCGCAACTACCAGAAGGGCCAGCAGCTGGAAGCCATGGTGCTGTCGATCGACCCGGAGCGCGAGCGCATCAGCTTAGGCATCAAGCAGCTCGCCAAGGACCCCTTCTCCTCCTACATCGCCGACAACCCCAAGGGCACGATCGTGCGCGGCGTGGTCAAGGAAGTGGATGCGCGCGGCGCGATCGTCGACCTCGGCAACGGCATCGAGGGGCAGCTGCGCGCCTCCGAGCTCGGCCGCGACCGGGTGGAAGACGCCCGCGCGGTGCTCAAGGTGGGCGAGGAAATCGAGGCGAAGTTTACCGGCGTCGACCGCAAGTCGCGCACGATCTCCCTCTCGATCAAGGCCAAGGAAGCCCACGAGGAAGCCGAGGCCGTCTCCAGCTACCGCTCCGAGTCGGGCAGCTCCTCGGGCACGAGCCTGGGCGACCTGCTGAAGGAGCACATCGGGTCCGGAGAGAGCCGCTGACTTGAGCGCAATGACGAAGTCGGAACTCATCGAGATCATCACCGCCAAGCAGAAGCATCTGCCGGCGAAGGACGTGGAGCTGGCGCTGAAGCAGATCCTCGAGATCATGAGCGATGCGCTCTCCCAGGGAGAGCGCATCGAGATCCGTGGTTTCGGCAGCTTCTCGCTGCACTTCCGCCCGCCGCGCCAGGGGAGAAATCCCAAGACCGGTGAGGCGGTGGCGCTCTCGGGCAAGCACGTTCCGCACTTCAAGCCCGGCAAGGACCTGCGCGAGCGGGTCAATGACGGCGCGGATCGCCCGATCCGCGACTGAACCTTAAGAGGGGCCGGGCGGCATCTTCGCGAAGATGCCGCCCGGTTATCCCCCTCACGCGCGACCTGCTAGTCTCTGGTGCGTGTTCGAACTGCCCCCGATGTTTCTGGCGCTGGCCTTCATCGTCGTCGGCCTCGCCGCCTATTTCCTCGGCCGCAAGAACGGTGCCGCGCGCACCGTGCGCCTGCCGCGCGATTACTACGAGGGTCTCGATCACCTGATCAATGACCGCTTCGACCACGCCGCCGAGATCTTCGCACGCATGGCGCAGGCGGACGGGGATGCGGCCGAGATCCAGTTTGCGCTCGGGAGCCTGTTCCGGCGCCGCGGCGAGGTCGACCGCGCAATCGCCATCCACTCGCGCCTGCAGGAGCACGGCGGCGGAACGCTCAAGGACCGCGCCGCCTTCGAGCTGGCGCAGGACTACCAGAGTGCCGGCCTCATGGACCGTGCCGAGCGGGTGCTCGAGGAGCTGTCCGCCTCGCGCGAGTACCGCCGTACCGCCCTCGATCACCTGGTCGGGATCTACGAGGCGCAGGGCGACTGGGCGAAGGCACTCAAGGTGTTCCACGAGCTGCCGCTCCCCGTGCAGCTCGAGCGCGCCCAGGTCGCGGCGCACTACCTGTGCGAGCTCGCCGAGCAGGCGCTGCTGCAGGGGGAGGATGAGCGCGCGCACACGCTGCTGCGTCAGGCGCGGACCCATGATCCGCAGCTGCCCCGCGCCGACATCCTCGCCGCCCGCCTCGCCGACACCGGCGGCGATGCCGGCGGCGCGCTGGTGCTCTACCTGCACGCGCTCGAGGTCTCCCCGGGTCTGGCGCTGGAGATCATCCCCGCCGTGCTCAAGGTCGCCGGCCGCGCCGGCAGTGCCGACATGCTGAACGAGCTCGGCCGGCGCCTGCAGGGCAGCGGCCGGGTGAGCCCGCGCCAGCTCGCCTGGCTGCTGGCGACCGCCATGCCCCCGGAGGACGTGGCGCGGCTGCCGGCGGTCAATGCCGAGCTCGCCCTGGGCGTCGCGTCCGCGGCCGAGGCCAGTTCCTTGAGCCTGCTCCTCACCCGGATCGGCGATGCCGGCGGGCGCTACCAGTGCGATGACTGCGGCCTGAACAGCGTCGGCTGGTACTGGAGATGCCCGAAGTGCCGCTCCTGGGACAGCATGCGCCCGGCGGTCTTCAAGTGGGCCGAGCGTGCCGACCACGCTGCTGCGCGGCCGGCGGCACCTTAAGTAAAGAGAGCTCCGGAGCGCGCGCACCCGCCGCTGCGGCTAAACTTGCGCGCGGCGAAATTCACCTGACCAACCCATGAGGTCGACTCGATGAGGACGAGCACCAAGGCGGCCATCCGTACCGCCGTGTTTCCCGTAGCCGGACGCGGCACGCGCTTCCTGCCGGCGACCAAGGCGAGCCCCAAGGAAATGCTGCCGGTGGTCGACAAGCCCCTCATCCAGTACGCGGTCGAGGAGGCCCTCGCCGCCGGGGCGACGCGCCTGGTGTTCGTGACCGGCGCCTCCAAGCGCGCCATCGAGGACCACTTCGACTCCGACCAGGAGCTCGAGCACATGCTCGAGAGCCAGGGCAAGAGCGATCTGCTGAACCAGCTGCGCAGCGTGCTGCCCTCGTACGCCTCCTGCATCTACATCCGCCAGCCGGCGCCCCTCGGCTTGGGGCACGCGGTACTGTGCGCGCAGCCGGCGGTGGGCGCCGAGCCCTTCTTCGTGCACCTCGCCGATGACCTGATCCGAAGCGAAGTCGCCTGCCTTGCGCAGATGGCAGAAGTTTACGCGGCCAAGAAGGCGAGCGTGCTCGGCGTGGAGCTGGTGCCGCACAAGGACACTGAGAAGTACGGCATCGTCGAGGTCGAGGCCGACCACTCCGCCACCAGCCGCGTCAAGAGCATCGTGGAGAAGCCCAAGCCCGACAAGGCGCCCTCGAATCTTGCGGTCGTCGGCCGCTACGTGCTCGCGCCGGCGATCTTCGAGCACCTGGAGCGCATCGGCCACGGCGCCGGCGGGGAGATCCAGCTGACCGACGGTATCGCCGCCCTGATGCGCGAGGAGGCCGTCTATGCCTACCGCTTCACCGGCAAGCGCTACGACTGCGGCAGCAAGCTCGGCTACCTGCAGGCCACCGTCGAGTACGCCCTCGGGCACGGCTCCCTCGGCAAGGACTTCCGCCACTACCTGGAGCACCTGGACATCGCGGCCGCCGCCGCGGGGCGACCGCCGCGCGCGCACCGCGCCGCGCGCAGGAAGAAGTAACGGCCCTTTACGGCAGCCACACGGTCACGAGCGCCCCGCCGCCCGGGCGGTTGGCGAGGCTCAGCCGGCCGCCGTGGGCTTCCACGATCTCGCGGCACAGGGTGAGACCGAGGCCCGTGCCGGTGGCCTTGGTGGAATAAAAGGGCAGCAGCGCGTCGCGCAGCGTCGACTCACTCAGCCCGGCGCCGCGATCGGCCACCTCGAGGCGAAAGCCGCCGCTTTCATCATGGACCGCGAGCGTGATTGCGTCGGCCGCGGAGCCCGACTCGGCGGCATTCTTCAGAAGGTTGATCAGTACCTGCTCGATCTGCCCGGCATCAAGTTCGGCGGCGCGCCCGGGTAGTGCGCCCACCACGCGGTACGCGAGCGTACCTTCCAGGTGTGCCAGGAGCTGCGGCCACAGCACCGCCTGGGGCCGCGGCCGCGGCAGCTTCGCGAAGCGCCCGTAGCCCTCGATGAAGCTCGCGAGGTGCGCGGCACGCTCGGCGATGGTGACGAACACCCGCTCGAGCTGCACCGGATCGGGCGCCTGCGCCAGGAGCCGTCCCGAGTGCGCCAGGGATGTGATCGGGGCGAGGGAGTTGTTGAGCTCGTGGGCGATGACGCGGATCACCTTCTTCCATATCGCGAGTTCCTGCGCGGCGAGCTCGCGCGTCAGCTGCTTCAGCAGCAGCAGCTGGTGCGCACGGGCGTTGAGGAGGAAGCGCCGCTGCGAGAGGTGATAGACCTCCGCTTCGCCCGCGACCTCCATGGTGAAGAGCGTGTCGCCGCCGCCGCCGAGCGCTGCGCGCAGCGCCGCCGGGGACGCTTCGAGGAGGCCGTGCAGCTCGAGGGCCTCGAGCTTGCGCCCGCCGTTGAGCAGTGCGCGCGCGGCGACGTTGCTGTACACGACGCGGCCGCCCGCATCGCTCAAGACCATGGCAAGGGGGGAGCTCTGCATGACCGTGTCCAGCAGCAGCTCGCGCTGGTAGAGATCGAGTCGCTCGCGCCGCAGCAGCTCGCCGAGGGAGTTGTAGGCCTCGGTAAGGGCGTTGAGCTCCGCATCCCGCGTGCGCGCGATGCTTAGGCTGAAATCATGATCACGCAGGCTCTGGATGCCATCGCGCACCGCGCTCACCACGCGCGTCCAGGGACGCGTCAGGCGCCGTGCGCCGAAGAGGATGCAGGGCGCCATGACGAAAAGTCCCGCCAGCGCCGCCAGAGGGGGCGCGAGCCAGCGGGCGGCGACAGCGGCCACCGCGGCCGCCCCGAGCGCGCTCACGCCCAGCGCCACCGCCACCCGGCCCTCGAGTGAGCCCGCCGTCCTCACGGCGGCGGGACGGGGCGCGCGGCCTCATCCTTCAGTCCCAGCCGCTCCATGCGCCGGTAGAGGGCCTGGCGCGAGAGGCCGAGCTCGCGCGCCGCGCGCGCCACGATGCCCTTCGCACGGGCGAGGGCCTGCTCAATGCTGGCGCGATCGGGCTCGGCCGGGTCGGGCAGGGCGCCGCGCGCGCTCGGCAGGCTCAAGGCCAGCGGGGTGATGAGGCTGGCGTTGCTGAGCAGGCAGGCGCGGCGGATGACGTTCTGCAGCTCGCGGACGTTGCCCGGCCAGGGGTAGCGGCGCAGCAGCTCCTCGGCCTCGCGGCTGAGCTCAAAGCCCGCCTGCAGGAAGTGCCGCGCGAGGGGCAGGATGTCCTCGCGCCGCCTCGCAAGCGGAGGCACCTCGAGCTCGATCACGCTCAGGCGGTAGAACAGGTCCTCGCGGAACGTCCCCTCGCGCATCGCCTGGCGCAGCGGGGTGTTGGTCGCGGCGATGACGCGCACGTGCGTGCGCCGCGGGTGATTGGAGCCCAGGCGCTCGAACTCCCCCGTCTGCAGCACGCGCAGCAGCTTCGCCTGGCCGCCGCCACTCAAAGTGCCGAGCTCATCGAGGAACAGCGTGCCGCCATCGGCCGCCTCGAAGCGCCCGGCGCGCGCCCGCGCACCGGTGAAGGCGCCGGCCTCGGTGCCGAACAGCTCCGCCTCGATGAGCTCCTGGGGCAGGGCGCCGACGTTCACCTTGAAGTAGGGGCCGTCGGCCTGCGCGGAGTTTGCCTGCACGATGTCCGCCAGCACTTCCTTGCCGGCGCCATTGGGGCCGGTGATGAGCACCGGCACGTCCGCGTGCGCGACCTGGGTCGCCATGGCGACGAGCGTGTGCAGGGCCTCGCTCTCATAGACGAGGCCCTGCAGATCGAAGCGCTCGGCGAGGGCCTCGCGCGCGGCGCGCCGTCCGGCGCGCAGCGCCTCGGCCTCCGCGCGCGCGCACCGCAGGTCGAGGAGATTGCGAACCGTCGTCAGCAGGCGCGCATCGTCCCAGGGCTTGGCGAGGTAGTCGGCGGCGCCCGCGCGCACCAGCTCCACCGCGGTCTCAAGATGCGTCCAGGCGGTGAGGAGGATGATCGGCAGCTCGGGCGCCTGGGCGCGCAGCTGGCGGAAGAGCGCCACCCCTTCCGCGCCGCTCGTGGCCTCGCGGTGAAAGTTCATGTCCTGGATGACGAGGTCGACCCGCTCGGCCTTCAGCACCTCAAGTCCCGCTGCCGGCGAGCCGGCGGCCAGCACGCGCGCGCCGTGCAGGCACAGGAGCACGTCGAAGGCGGTGCGCACCGCCTCGCTGTCGTCGATGACGAGGATCGTGTGCCCGGTGAGGCTCGGGCCCAAGGCCGCCTGCGGCTCGTGAGTCATGCCGCGATGCTACACCGCGCCTGGGCGCTTTTCGTGCGTCGCTGCGCGCCTCACACGGTGCGCGTCGCGACCGAGGGTGACACGGCGGCCGCGCGCCGCGCCGGCTGCCAGGCGGCGAGCTGCCCGATGCCCCAGAGCGCGAGCACGCCGGCGACGAGGTAGTAGAGGTTGAGGCGCGGCAGGGCGTATTCGAGTGACAGCCAGTAGCCGGCCGCCAGCGCCAGCATGCAGCCGAGGAGGATGCCGGCCGAGGTGGTGAGCCCGTTCTCGATCAGGAAGTACTGAATGATGTCGGCGCGCCGTGCGCCCACCGCGCGGCGGGTGCCGATCTGCTTGGTGCGCGTGCTGACGTTGAAGGTCGCGAGCGCGAAGATGCCGAAGCAGGTCACCGCGATCAGGCAGCAGGTGACGGTGAGCAGGTAGATGCTCATGGTGCGGTCACCGAGGTAGGTGAGGTCGCGGATGGCCGCCAGCGTGCGGTTGAAGGTGATGACGCGGTTGGGGTTGGCGCCGGCGAGGTGCTCCTCGGCGACGCGCATGACCGCGTCGCGCCGTCCGGGAAGCGTGCGCACCAGGTAATAACTGCCCACCCCGCCGCGCGCCGCCAGGCGCGGCGTGAAGTACACCCAGTCCGGATGGTCGTTGGTCGGCCAGGAGCCGAGCACCGGGTCGACGATCCCGATCACGGTGGCCACCTGGCCGAGGGAATCGTAGACCGGCTTGCCGAGCGGGTTCGCCTGGCCGAACAGGTGCTCGGCGGCCGCGCGGCTGAGGATCACCTGGTCGACGAAGCGCGAGGCATCGGCCTTGCCGAGGGGCGGCTGGATCTCGTCGTGGCGGAAGTTGCGGCCGGCGACGAGCTTGACGCCGAGCGCCTGCAGGCCATGCTCGTCGATCTCGAAGCGGTTGTAGTTGTCGGGACTGTCGAGCTTCGGGGCGGTGGCGATGTTGTCCGCGCTGCCGCCGCCGCTTAAGGGGATGGCGTTGATCGCGGTGGCACTCAGCACGCCATCCAGGCCGCGCAGGTAGTCGAGGTCCTGCTGCAGGGTGCTCCTGATGTCGAAGCGCGCGGTGAAGCCGCCGCTGTACATGACGAAGATGTTGTCGACGTCGATACCGGTGGGCTTGCGCATGCGCTCGATGCGCTGGGTCGTGATGTAGAGCGCATTCACCAGCACCGCGAGCGCGATGGCTATCTGCAAGGCCACCAGGATGGCGCCGGTGCGGTTGCGCAGCAGCGCGGTGAAGACCGGACGGATGTTCAGGTTCATGGCGGGCTTTCCGTTACTGGCTCTTGAGATAGCGGGCGGGCGGGAGGCGCCCGACGCGCCACGCCGGGTAGATGCCGGCAGCGAGGGTGGCGAGCACGGCGAGCACCAGCGCCCAGGCGAGCGCCGTCACATCGAGGTGCATCAGCTCCTGGTAACCCCCGGGACGGCCGAAGCGCGCCGCCTGGTACATGTGCTGCAACACCCGCAGCCCGAGGGCGGCGAGCGCCAGCCCGAGGAGCGAGCCGGTCAGGCACACGGCGCCCACCTCCACCAGGTGCTGCAGGAACACCTGGCGGCGGCTGGCCCCGAGCGCCCGCCGCACGCCGGTGATGGGGGCGCCATTGAGGAATTTGGCGAGCAGCAGGCCCACGGTGTTGATCAGGCACACGGTGAGGAAGGCGAACGCCAGTCCCACGAGCACGCGATTGTCGCTGTCGACCACCTTCTGGTCCTTCAGCCAGTCCCCGACGTTGGTGAGGCGGTTGTCACGCGGGCGCTCGAAGCGCCCGGCCTTGCGCTGCTCGGCCCAGTAGCCGTCCATGAACGCCTGCATGCGCTCGCGGCTCGCCGCATCGGGAAGCTCGACCCACATCTGCAGCCAGATGCAGTCCGAGGCCAGCAGATCCTTGTAAGTGTCGACCTTCTCGGGGCGCCAGCAGTCCATGTTGCCATCGGCCGCGAGCTCCAGCTCCGAGGCCCAGCCGAAGGGGATGAAGGCGGCCTCCGAGGGGCTGAAGGGCCCGTTCTCCAGGTCATAGAAGCGCGGCAGCGGGAACCAGTCATTCAGCACCCCGATCACCCGGAACTCGTGGTCGTTCCAGTGCAGCGTGCGCCCGACGCTGTTGACGCCGCCGAACAGCTTCTCGTTCTCCTGGCGGGACAGCACGATGACTGGCTGCGCCGGGCGATCGGCGGCAGCGGACCAGCCGGCGCCGTAGAGGAAGGGCACCTCGAACATCGCGAAGAAGTCCGAGGTCGTGACGCGGGTCGCCACCCGGTGCGGCGCGGCGGTCAGGCCGCCGCTGATGACGCCGGCGGTGGTGAAGCTGACCTCCTTGCGCTCGGGGATGTTGGAGTCGAAGAGGTAGGCGGTGTCCTTGTAGGTCATCTGCGGCGGGCGCGTCTTGTCGTTGACGTCGTAGCGCTGGTTCGGGTCCCAGTTGTCCATGGTGACCGCGTACAGGCGCTCGCTCTTCCACCAGATGGGATTGCCGGCCATGGCGTGGTAGACGGTGAGCGTCATGATGCACACCGCGATGCCGAGCGCGATGGCGAGCACCATGAGCGCGGTGAGGCCCGGGTTGCGGCGGAAGCTGCGCAGGGCGAGGTGAGCGTAGTAGCCGAGCATGCGGGGAGTTCCTTGCGTCTTCAGGGCGCAGAACCGGCAGCGCTGACAGCGCTCGCCGGGCGTGGCTCGTAGGGACGGAAGTCCGACAGCTGCCCGTCGACCAGGTGCACGTTACGCTGTGCGCGGCGCGCCAGTTCCGGGTCGTGGGTGACGAGGAGGATGGTGGTACCGAGGTCGTTGATCTGCTCGAGGAGGTCCATGACCTGGCGCGCCATCAGGGAATCGAGGTTGCCGGTGGGCTCATCGGCGAGCAGGAACGCCGGGTCGCCGGCGATGGCGCGCGCGATGGCGACGCGCTGCTGCTGGCCACCGGAGAGCTGCGAGGGCATGTGCTTCATGCGCGAGGACAGGCCGACGAGGTCGAGCGCACTGGTGATGCGCTCGCGGCGGTCCCTGGCGCTCATGCGCCGGTAGCGCAGCGGCACCTCGACATTGTCCTGGATGTTGAGGTCGGGGATCAGGTTGAAGCTCTGGAAGATGAAACCGATGCGCTCGTTGCGCAGCCGCGAGCGGGCGTCATCGGAAAGCTGGTGCACGTCGGTGCCATCGAGCTGGTAGCTGCCGGAGTCGAAGGTCTCAAGCAGTCCTGCGACGTTGAGGAAGGTCGTCTTGCCCGAGCCCGAGGGTCCCGTGACCGCCACGAATTCCCCGGCGCCGACCTCCAGGGAGAAGCTGCGCAGCGCGTAGGTCTCGATGAGGTCGGTGCGGTAGATCTTGCTGACGTTCTGCATCTTGAGCATGGATTGGTTCCTCTTTCCTCATGCCGTGCGCGGGCGGGCGCACGGCGGCGTCTTCAGTTTGAGATGGCGAATCGCGCCGCCTGGTTTAAATCGCGCGTGTCCGAGATCACCACGGTGTCCCCGGGCAGGAGTCCGCGCAGCACCTCGATCTCGCTCACGGAGGCGGCGCCGAGCTCCACCGGGACCCGCAGCGCCTCGCCGCCGCGCACCACGTACACGAAGCGGCTGGCGGAGTCGATAAACGAGCCGCGCTCGAACTTCGTCACCCCGTCGCGCTCATCGAGCATGATGCGCACCGCGGCGCGCTCGTTCTGGCGCAGCCCCGGGGGCTGGCCGCCGCGGAACCTCACGCGCCCGGTCACCTGGTTCTGGCGCACCTCCGGGGAGATCGCGGTCACCAGTCCTGCGATGTCGCGCCCGTCGAGGGTGATCGTGGCAGCCATGCCGGCCTTGATCTCGCCGGCATAGGACTCGGCCACCTGGAACTCGATCTCGAACGCCGACAGGTCCACCACCGTGATCAGGGGCGCATCGGCGGCGACCCGGGTCTTCTCGGTGACGGCGAGGTTGGCGACCGTGCCGGCGACCGGTGAGCGCACCGTGAGCTCGGCGACCCGCTGCTGCAGGGACTGCACCACCAGCGCCTGGCGATCGCGCTCCAGGCGCTTGGTGCGCAGGTCGAGCGCGAGGCTGTCGCGTTCCAGACCCGCGCTGTCGCGGGCATGGTCATAGTTCAGCTGTGCCGTGGCCACATCGTCCTGGGCGCGCTTGTAGTCGCGCTCGGGAATGACGTGCTCGTCCCAGGCCCACTGGTTGCGCGCCAGCTCGCGCTGTGCGGCCTTGATCGCCACCTGCGCAAGGTCCGCCTGCTGCTGGCTCGTCATGATCTGGCGGCGGATCTCGATCTGCTGGCGGCTCAGGGCCGCATCCAGGCTGTCGAGCGTGGCGCGCTCGCGCTGGTACTCGTTGTTGAGCTCGGGACTGTCGAGCGTGGCGAGCGGTTCATCCTTGGTCACGGCCTCGCCGGCCCGTACCAGGTAACTCACCGTGCCCGGGGCGATGGCGTAGAGGGTGGGATTCACCGCGGCGACCACCGTGCCCTCGGCGGCGACGTCGCGCACGAAGTGGCCACGGCTCACCTGCGCGGTGCGCAGGCGCTCGCGCGACAGCACGTTCCCGGTGCGCAGCCAGCCGTGCACGAGCCACACGAACAGCAGCAGCAGCAGCGCGCCGCCGGCGAACGCGTAGCGGCGCCAGTGCGCCCGCAACCCAGCCGCGGCAGCGGACCGCGGCGCATCCTGCGCCTGCGTGCCGCTGATCGCGGTGAGCGGCGCGGCGCCGTCGTCGGGTTTCCTGAGCTGCGCGAGTTTCACGTCACAGGTATTGCACGACGCGTGCCAGCTGCGGCGACCCCTGGGGCGCGACGCTCAAGCACCTGAGTGCACTCGATAATCCCTCACCCGGGCGGCGCGCGTGCCCGTCGCCGCGCGGTGTCCGCCGCCGGGACGCGGACACCGGCGGACACCGCATGCGGACAATTCATGTGTGCATGCTTGCGCAGCGCGGCCGGGCGCGCGCAAAGTCGCTTCCGTCATCGCTTGCTGCCCAAGGAGGACCCATGGCCAGCCGTCGAACGAGTGATTCCCCCGCCGCTGCGCCACGCCGCACGCTCAGCGTCAAGAAGCGTGCGCCGCCGCGCGCGGCCGCGGGCGTGACCGCCGAGGCGCGGCGTGCCCTGATCGCCGAGAGCGCCTACCTGCGCGCGCAAGCCCGCGGCTTCCTGCCGGGCCGCGAGGCGGAGGACTGGCTTGCCGCCGAGGCCGAGGTGGACGCGCTACTGAAGCTCAGCCACGGGGGCTCGCCCCAGTAGGCGCTGCCGCGGCGGGCGCCGCGCCCGGACGCGGATTCGGCGGCCGCAGGCCGTTGGAATAGAGGACCTTGCCGTCCGGGGTGATGAAGACGGCATCGTACTCGGGCATGCGGTTGATAATCTCGAGCGTCTTCTCGGCGCCGAGCACGAAGGCGGTCTTCGACATGCCATCGGTCTGTGTCGCGGTCGGCGCGAGGATGGTGGCGCTGCGCACCTTGCTCGCCGAGTGCCCGGTGTGCGGGTCGATGATGTGGTGGTAACGCACCCCGCCCTCGTCGAAGAAGCGCTCGTAATCCCCCGAGGTCGACATGGCGCTGTCGGAGAGCGGGATGCGCGTGACCACCTTGGTCGGATCATCCGGGTGCTGGATCGCCACGACCCACGGTCGCCCCATGTGGTCGCCGATGATGCGCGTATCGCCGCCGGCGGTGACTACCGCGTGCTGGATGCCGCGGGCCTTGAGGATGTCGATGCCGCGGTCGACCGCGTAGCCCTTGCCAATGCCCCCAAGATCGATGCGCATGCCCGGGTGCGTGAAGCGCACCGTGTGGTGCCCCTCATCGAGCAGCATGTTGCGCCAGTTCACTCCGGGGAGCGCGCTCTTGATCTGCGCCTCGGTGGGGTGGATGTGTTTGGGGTAGTCGTAGAGGTAACCGACGCTCGCGTAGGTGATGTCGAAGGCGCCTTCGGTGATCTGCGAGTAGTAGGTGGAGAGCTTGATGAGGTCGAACAGCTCCTTGTCCACCTGCACCGGCTCCTCGTTGGCGTGCTGGTTGATGTGTGACAGCTGGCTATCGGGCTTGTAGTGGCTCATGAGGTCGTCGATGCGGCGCATGTCGGCCATGACGGCGTCGATCGCCTCGTTGCCCTTGGCCGGGTCCTCGGCCCACAGCTCCACGTAGATGCGGGTGCCCATGATCGCTTCGGTGCGCTCCAGCCACGCGGCCTGCGCCGCCTGCGGCAGGAGCACCGCCAGCATCACGGGAAGAAGAGTGCGCATTGCGGTGGGCATCGGTCGGACCTTGCAGCTTGGTGTTGCCGTGAGGGGCGCTAGCCTAGCACCGGGGCCCCGGGATCCCGCTCTGCGGACCCGCGCAACCCCGGCCCCGGTAACGCCCCCCGGGAGGATTGGGGTATTCTGCACGCTCCTACAATAAGCGCTCACTCGCTACGGAGAGCTGCAAATGAACCTGACGAATTCCCGGTCTCTGGTCTTGGGCATGGCGCTGGCCGCAGCGCTTCTCACCGCTCCTTTGGTTATCGCGCAGGACGCCTCCAGCACCACGGTCACCTGCAACGATGGCAGCGCCTCCAAGGGCGGCCGCGGTGCCTGCAGTGGCCACGGCGGAGTGAACAAGTCGGTACCCGCCACCACCACGAGCAGCAGCACGCCGGCCCCGGCCGCTGCCCCCGCTGCGAGCACGGCACCGGCAGCCGGCACCGCCATGACGGGCAGTGCGCCCAGCATGGTGACCTGCAACGACGGCAGCTCCTCCAAGGGCGGCCGCGGTGCCTGCAGTGGCCACGGCGGGGTGAACAAGTCCGCCGCCGGCGCGAGCTCGACCGCCGCCCCGGCAGCGCCTGCCGCGCCCGCCGCCACGACCGCGGCGCCGGCTGCGGGGACGGCGATGACCGGCAGCGCCCCGAGCATGGTCACCTGCAAAGACGGCAGTTCCTCCAAGGGTGGCCGCGGTGCCTGCAGTGGCCACGGCGGGGTGAACAAGTCCGCCGCCGCGGGCAGCGCAGCGCCGGCTGCCAGCACAGCGGCAGCGGCGGCTCCGGCTGCGGCGGCCGCGACCGCCGCCACGGCGGCACCGAAGTCCTCCTCGACCTACACCCCGCCGGCGCAGCCGGCGCCTGGTGGCGGACCGGGGCAGGTGTGGGTGAACAGCAGCAGCAAGGTCTACCACTGCCAGGGCGATGTCTGGTATGGCAAGACCAAGGCCGGCGAGTACATGACCGAGGCAGCGGCCAAGGCGGCCGGCAACCGCCCGGATCACGGCAAGGGCTGTTCCTGAAGTCCTGAAGGCGCTTGCGCGCGCACCGCTGAGGGCGGTGCGCGCGTAACTGCCGCGGATGCCGGGCGTGCAGGGGCTTGAGGGGTGCTGAGGCGGCGCGATCTGTTGCTCGGGGCGACGGGTAGCGCGCTCGCGGCGCGACTGCCGGTGGCCCACGCTGCCGACGTGCCGGGGCTGAGCACGCTCGCGGGCAAGCGCCCCCTCATCCGGCGCGCCTTTCGCCCGCCGAACTTCGAGACGCCGCTCGCGGACCTCGTGCCGGCGTTCACCCCGAATGATGCTTTCTTCGTGCGCTACCACCTGGCGCTGATCCCGCAGATCGATCCGCGCAGCTGGCGACTCGCCGTCGGTGGTGCGAGCGCTGCGCACCCGCTGTCGCTGTCCCTGACGGACCTGCGCGAGGACTTCGAGCCCGTGACGCTCGCGGCGGTCAACCAGTGCTCCGGCAACCGGCGCGGGCTCTTCCAGCCGCGCGTGCCGGGCGTGCAGTGGGGCACGGGTGCGATGGGCAACGCGCTGTGGCGCGGGGTACGGCTGCGCGAGGTGCTTGAGCGCGCCGGCATCCTCGCCGGAGCGCTGGAGGTGTGGTGCAGGGGCGCCGACCGGCCCGCACTCGAGGCGACGCCGCAGTTCCAGAAGAGCCTGCCGATGGACCGCGCGCTCGATGACAGTACTCTCGTGGCCTTTGAGATGAACGGCGCGCCACTGCCGCGCTGGAATGGCGCCCCGGCGCGGCTCATCGTGCCGGGGTGGACCGGCACTTACTGGATGAAGCACCTGACGGAGCTGCGCATCGAGCCTGCGCCACTGACAAATTTCTGGATGAAGTCGGCCTACCGGCTGCCCGCCGGCGCCTTTCCCGCGCACTTCCCGAGCCAGGACACTCCCGAGACCATCCCGATCACCGAGATCCTGGTGAACTCCCTCATCACGGCGCCCGCGGCGGCCCGGGTGCTGCGCCGCGGACAGCCGGCAGCCGTGAGTGGCAAGGCCTGGGACAATGGCGCGGGGATCGTGCGCGTGGAGGTCTCGCTCGATGGCCGGCGCAGCTGGCGCGAGGCGGCGCTCGGGCGCGACCTCGGGCGCTTCGCCTGGCGGGAGTTCTCACTGCCCCTCGATACCGCGCGCGCGGGGGAGATCGACATCGCGGTGCGCGCGGTCAGCCGCAACGGCACCCAGCAGCCCGACACGCTCACCTTCAATCCTGCCGGTTACCACGACAACATTGTGCAGACCCTCAAGGTGGCGGTGGCATGAGGCGCAGGGCGCTCGCCATCCTCGGGCCGGCGCTCGTACTGGCCGCGCGCTCACTCGCCGGTGCCGCCGACACCGAGAGCTCGATCCACCTCAAGGACGCACCGGGGCGCGAGGTCACCGCCAGTCACTGCGCGCTGTGTCACAGCCTGGACTACATCCCCGCCAATGCCCCGGCGCTCGACCGCGCGGGCTGGCAGAAGACGGTGCAGAAGATGCGCGAGCGCTTCGGCGCGCCGATCTCCGATGAGGAGGCGCGGGTGATCCTCGACTACCTCGGCACGAGTTACGCCGGCAAGTCCTGAGGCAGCGCCTCTCTAGGCGCCGGCGGCGAACGTGTCGCAGTCCTGGATGGAGCCGCTCGCCAGACCGCGCTTGAACCAGCTGGTGCGCTCCGCGGCACTGCCGTGCGTGAAGGACTCCGGCACCACATAGCCCTGGGCGCGCTTCTGGATGGTGTCATCGCCGACCGCGGCGGCGGCCTTCAGCGCCGACTCGACGTCGCCCTGCTCGAGGATGTGCTTGGTCTGATCGGCGTGCTTGGCCCACACGCCGGCAAAGCAGTCCGCCTGCAGCTCAAGGCGCACCGAGAGCTGGTTCGCCTGCGCCTCGGTGGCGCGCTGCTGCGCCTGGCGCACCTTGCCGGCGATCCCGAGCAGGTTCTGCACGTGGTGACCCACCTCGTGGGCGAGCACGTAAGCCTCGGCAAACTGTCCGGGGGCCTGGAACTCATCCGAGAGCTGCTGGAAGAAGCCCAGATCCAGGTACACCTTGCGGTCGAGCGGGCAGTAGAAGGGGCCCGCGGCGGCACTGCCGGTTCCGCAGGCGGTCGGCATCTGGTTGCGGTAGAGCACGAGCTTCGGCGCAATGTACTGGCTGCCGTTCGCCTGGAAGATGGCGCTCCAGGTGTCCTCGGTTTCCCCGAGTACCGCGGCGATGAAGCGTCCCTGTGCATCGGTGGGCGTGCCCTGGGCGGCCACGGGCGCCGGCCCCTGGGTCGGGGCTGCGCTCATGAGACCGAGGATCACCCGCGGGTCGATGCCGAGGAAATAGGAGGCGACGAGCGCGAGCAGCGTGCCACCGAGGCCAAGTTTAAGGCCCCGTCCACCGCCTCCGGTGCTGGCGCGCACGTCCTCGACGTTGCTGCTTTGGCGAAGATCGTCCCAGCGCACGGTGTTCTCCTTGTGGGTCGGGGGCGCAGGGTCACGCTATACCGGCGGTGCGCGCGAACGCAAGCGCGCCGCCTCAGGGGCGCGGCCGCGGGCGCGGTGCGGGGCCGTGGCGGGGCAGGCGCCCGGCGAGGGAGTAATAGAGCGACTCGGTGAAGGCCTCGGTATCCACGAAGCCCTTCTGCGGGGAGTAGCGCGCGCTCCAGGGCGAGAGCGGATTAGCCTTCTTGATGGCCGCGAGGTCCTGACCGCTCGCGATGGCGTGCTCGATGAGGGCCGTGGTGTCGGTGAGCATCTTCGTGTACTCGCGCAGATCCTCAAGGCTCGCCACCTCCCCGTGACCTGGGATGATGCGGGTATCGGCCGGCACGCTCGCGATGACGTCCTGGCAGGCGGCGATCATGCCGCGCACGTTGCCCCCGCCCGACACGTCGATGAAGGGGAAGCCGTAGCGCACGAAGATGTCGCCCATGTGCACCGCGCGGGCGGCGGGGAAGAACACGATCGAGTCCCCGTCGGTGTGCGCATTCGCATAGTGGTGCACGCGCACCGCCTCGCCATCGAGGTGCACGGTGAGCTCGCTCTGGTAGGTGATGATGGGCAGCGCGCCCGCATCCGCAGGCTTTATGGCCAGGGAGATCTTGCCGCCGTTGCCGGCAGTGCCGCCGCTTGCAAGACGGCTGCGCAGACTGTCGTGAGCGATGAGGGTCGCCCCGGCGCTGGCAAAGGCGAGGTTGCCGTCGGTGTGATCAAAGTGGTAGTGCGTGTTGATGATGAAGCGCACCGGCTGCGTGGCCCCGAGCGCCTTGAGCGCCGCGCGGATCTTGTCCGCCAGGGCCCCGAACTCGTCATCGACCAGCAGCACCCCCTCAGGACCGCTGAGCGCGGCGATGTTGCCCCCCGACCCCTCGAGCACGAAGAGGTTCGGCGCCAGGGGCGAGCTCTTGATCTCGACCTTGCTGAAGTCCTGGGCCTCCTGCGCGGCGGCGAGTATCGGGAGCGTGGCGGCAAGGAGGGCAGCGGGCAGCGCGCGCGGGGCCATAAAGTGCACTCTTTCAGGGTAAAACAGGCCGCGACGGGCGGCAGGGCGATGCTAGCACGGCGTCGCACGCTGTCCCGGTGCTTGCCGCAGCAGTCGCGGGCGCGCGCGCCGGGTGTGTACACTGACGGCCCCGCGGCGCGCGTCGCGGGGGCGCGAAGACCAGCGAAGGGGGCGGGGTGACTCTCAAGGGCAAGACACTGTTCATCACCGGGGCGAGCCGCGGCATCGGCCTTGCCATCGCGCTGCGCGCGGCGCGCGATGGCGCCAACGTCGCGATCGCGGCCAAGACCGCCGAGCCGCACCCCAAGCTCCCCGGCACCATCTACAGCGCCGCCGCGGAGGTGGAGCGCGCCGGCGGCAAGGCGCTGCCCCTGATCGTGGACGTGCGCGACGAGGCGACCGTGGTGGCGGCCGCGCAGCGCTGCGCCGAAACCTTCGGCGGCATCGACATCTGTGTCAATAATGCCTCCGCCATCAATCTCTCGCCGACCGCCGAGATTGACATGCGCCGCTACGACCTGATCCAGTCGATCAACACCCGCGGCACCTTCGTCACCTCGCGCGCCTGCCTGCCGTACCTCAAGCGCGCCGCCAACCCGCACATCCTCACCCTGTCCCCGCCGCTGAGCCTGAAAGCGCAGTGGTTCGCGCCGCACCTCGCCTACTCGCTGTCCAAATACGGCATGTCGCTGTGCATGCTCGGCCTGGCCGCGGAGTACCGTGCCGCCGGGATCGCCTGCAACGCACTGTGGCCGCGCACCACGGTGGCGACCGCGGCGGTGGAGTTTGCCCTGGGCGGGCGCGACATGATGCAGCGCTCGCGCAAGCCGGAAGTGATGGCCGATGCCGCCCACGTCATCCTCTGCCGCAGCGCGCGCGAGTGCACCGGGCAGTTCTTCATCGATGATGCGGTGCTCTACGAGTCCGGCGTGCGCGACTTCGAACCCTACAGCGTCGAGCCGGGCGGGGTGCTGTTCGCCGACCTCTTCATCGACAGCTCCATGCCCGCGCCTCCGGGCGTGAAGCTCAAGTACCTCCACGAGTGAGAAGCCCATGAGCAGTACCGCGCAGGCCATCAACCGCCGCATCGTGCTCGATCATCGCCCGGTCGGTGAGCCGAGCGCTGCCAACTTCCGTCTCGAGAAGCAGCCGGTGCCGGCCGCCGGCGCGGGGCAGCTGCTGCTGCGCACCCGTTACCTCTCGCTCGACCCCTACATGCGCGGCCGCATGAGCGATGCGCCCTCCTATGCACCACCGGTGGAGGTCGGGGACGTCATGACCGCCCAGACGGTGAGCGTGGTCGAGGCCTCCCAGGCGGAGGGATTCGAGGTGGGGGACCTGGTGCTCGCGACCGTGGGCTGGCAGGACTACGCCGTGGTGGAGGCCCGCCACGCCCACAAGATCGATCCTGCGATCCCGCGCCTGAGCTATGCGCTCGGCGTGCTCGGCATGCCCGGACTCACCGCCTGGGTGGGGCTGCTCGAGATCGGTCAGCCCAGGGCCGGGGAGACCGTCGTGGTGTCGGCGGCCACGGGTGGAGTGGGTTCGGTCGTCGGCCAGATCGCGAAACTCAAGGGCTGCCGGGTGATCGGCATCGCCGGGGGGCCGCAGAAGTGCGAGTTCGCGGTGCAGACGCTCGGCTTCGATGCCTGCCTTGATCACCGCGAGGGCCAGCTGCGCGAGCGCCTGGCGCAGGCCGCTCCCAAGGGCATCGATGTGTACTTCGAGAATGTCGGTGGCGCGGTGCTCGCCGCGGTGCTGCCGCTGCTGAACGTGCACGCCCGGGTGCCGCTGTGCGGGCTGGTCGCCTGGTACAACCTCGCCAAGCTCCCGGAAGGTGTCGATCGCACGCCGGCGCTGCTGACGACCGTGCTCAAGCACCGCCTGAAGATCGAAGGCTTCATCATCTTCGATCACTGGCACAAGATGCCCGAGTTCTACCAGGAGATGAGCGGCTGGGTGCGCGAGGGTACGGTGAAGTACCGCGAGGAGATCGTCGAGGGCCTGGAGGCCGCCCCGGCAGCCTTTCTCGGCCTGCTGCGCGGGGAGAATTTCGGCAAGCTGGTCGTGCGCGTCTCCGGGACCTGAGGGCAAGGCGATGGGCAGCCGCGCGGTCACCTGGGTGTATGACGTGATCTCCCCATTCGCCTATCTCATGCTGCCGCGGCTCGCCGAGCTGCCTGCTGGCGTGACGCTCACGACGCTGCCGGTGCTGTTCGCCGGGCTGCTGGATCACTTCGGGCAGGTCGGGCCGGCGGAGATCCTCTCCAAGCGCCGCTTCACCTACCGCTTCGCCCTGTGGCGCGCGCGGCGCTTGGGTCTGCCCATGCGCTTCCCGCCCGCCCATCCCTTCAACCCCCTGGGCGCGCTGCGCCTGGCGATCGCGGCTGGCAGCACGCTCGAGGCTGCGCAGGTGCTGCTCAATGCGGTGTTCCGCGACGGCCGCGACGTGAGCGCGCCGGAGGTACTCGCAGATCTTGCCGGGCAGCTGCGCGTGGCCGACTGGCAGGCACGCCTTGCGGACCCTGAGGTCAAGGCACAGCTGCGCCGCAACACCGAGTGGTGTGCCCGCCGCGGCATCTTCGGAGTGCCGACGCTCGTCATCGGCGAGGAGTTCTTCTGGGGCCACGACGCCCTCGACATGGCGCTCGATTACCTGAAGGACCCGCAAGGCTTCGAAGATGCCGGCATGCGCGCCGCCGACACCCTGCCGGTGGGGGCTGCGCGCCCGGTGAAATCCGCGTGAGGCGCGCCGCCCGCGGCAGCGCCGCGGCTCTGGCGCCAATCCTGCTCGGTCTGTGCGGCGCGGTACTCGGCGCCGTGCCGCCGGTGCGCACCATCACCGCCTTCATTGAACTTGATGCCCGTGACTATGTGCACCAGGTGCGTGAGGGGGCGGCACGGCTGCACCGCGCGCAGCGCGTGTTCGAGGCGGCCGGCTTCACCGTGCAGACCGTGCGCCTCACGACTCAGCCGTTCATGCAATACGTAGGCTCTCTGCCGCGCGCCCAGGCGCTGGCGCTGTTCACTCAGCTCGCCGCGCTCTCCAAGAGCGAGCAGGTGCTGATCAACATCGGACCGGCGGTGCTGGATGACCATCCGGATCCTGAGGCGCTGGCGCTTCTCGAGGAAGTGCACGCACAGAATCTGAACCTCAACTCCAGCATGATTATCGCCGGCGAGGACGGCATCCACTGGAACACCGTGCGCGCCGCCGCCCATCATGTGGCCGTCGTCGCCGCCCGCAGCGAGCACAGCCAGGGCACGTTTGCCTTCGCCGCGACCGCCATGCTCGCCCCCGGCACCCCGTTCTTTCCGGGCTCCTACCACTTGGGTCAGGCCGGGCGCTTCGCGGTCGGGCTGCAGTCGGTCGGCGCGGTGCGGCAGGTGCTCAGCGACGCCCACGGGGATGCGCCGGCGGCTATCCGCGAGCTCACCGCGGCCCTGAGCGGCTACGCGCAGCAGCTGGCGCGCCTGGCGCCCGACGTCGAGGCCGCCACGGGGTGGAAGTACTGGGGCTTTGATCCGACGCCGGCACCCCTCATGGAGGACTCGATCGCCGCCGCCATGGAGGGATTTGGCCCGCAGCGCTTCGGCGCCTCCGGCACCATGACGGCAGCCTGGGTTATCACTGAGTCCGAGCATCACGTGCCCGAGCCGCGCGTCGGCTACTCAGGGCTGATGCTGCCGGTGCTCGAGGATGTGCGCATGGCGCAGCGCTGGAGCGAGGGCGCCATCAACATGGACGCGCTGCTCGCCTACTCCTCCGTGTGCGCCACCGGGCTCGACACGGTGCCGCTGCCCGGGGACGTCACCGAGGCGCAGCTCGCGCGCATCATGGGCGACGTGGCGGTGCTCGCCTACAAGTGGAAGAAACCCCTCACCGCACGCCTGCAGCCGGTGCACGGAGCGCAAGCCGGGCAGATGACGCACTTCGAGAGCCAGTTCCTGGTCAACGCGCGCCTGCAGCCGCTGCCCTGAGGATCTGGCAAACCTCAGGCGCGTGGCGGGCCGCCGCGGCGCACGGTCACCTCGTACCCTGCGACCTTGGGCTCATCGTCCACCATCTGCGCGGGAAAGCCCTCGCCGAGCACGCGCACGCCGAGCGGCTCCTCCAGGCGGCGGATGATGTTGGGGGAGAACTCGCGCGGCCCGAAGCGCCGCGCGCCGTCGCGGAAGATCTCCAGCACCAAGGGTGAGAGCTCCAGCGGCACCTGGTGCTCGCGCGCCATGGCATCGAAGAGCCCGACGTCCTTGATGACGAGGTCCATCGTGAAGTTGATGTCGCGGCTGCCGTTGAGGATCACCTGCGACTCGGTCTCGTGCACGAAGGAATTGCCCGAGGAGATGCGGATCGCCTCGTAGGCGGTGTTGAGATCAAGGCCTGCGACCTTGGCGACCGTGAGGGCTTCGGTGAGGGCGACCAGGTGCACCGTGCACAGGTAATTGGTGAGCACCTTCAGGGCGGACGCCGAGCCGACGGGTCCGGTGTGCAGGATGCGCTGGCCGAGGATCGCAAGCACCGGCAGCACGCGCTCGAAGGTCGCGCGCTCGCCGCCGGCGAAGATTGAGATGTTGCCGGTGGCGGCGCGGTGGCAGCCGCCCGAGACCGGGCAGTCGAGCGCGGCAGCGCCCAGCGCGGCGACCCGTGCCGCGAGGCGCCGGGCCTCCGCCTGATCGGTGGTGCTCATCTCCAGCCACACCTTGCCGGGGGTGAGTCCTGCGAGCACCCCGTCGGCCTCTTCCATGACGCTCGCCGAGGCCGCGGGCGAGGGCAGGCAGGTGATGAGGACGTCCACCGCCTGTGCCATCGCCCGGGGCGAGGCGGCGGCCTTCGCACCGCGCGCGGTGAAGGCCGCCACGCGCAAAGGATCGAGGTCGCGCACGGTGAGGTCCACGCCGTGGCTGAGCAGGTTGCCGGCGAGCTGGCCGCCGACGTTACCGAGGCCAATGAAACCAACCCGCAGATCCGTCATGAGACTTGCTTACTCCGCTGTGTGAGACGCCCGGCGCCCGGGCCATCATGGATGAAATGCTGCTTCAGGGCGGCCGGCGGTCGGCCGGATGGTTCACGCCATCGTTGACGGGGACGCCCTGCGCGGGGTGCGGATCGACGCCCTCCAGGCAGCCGAGGTTGAAGCCGTACTGGGTGGGGTTCGAGCGCCGGCGATGATGCGTGTAGATGCCGCAGCGCGAGCAGAAATAGTGCTCCGCGGTCATCGTGTTGAAACGGTACACGGACAAAAGCTCGGCCCCCTGGACGATGCGCAGCCCCGCGAGGGCAACCGTCCCCATGATGGCACCCTTGCGGCGGCACAGGGAGCAGTTGCAGCGGCGTGCGTCCTGCACCCCTTCGGGCAGGTTCAGTTCCAGCACCACGCCGCCGCAGTGGCAGGAGGCGCGGTGTGTCGTCTGGATGAGCGCGTCGCCGATCTTGCGCAGCGTCGTCATTGAGCCTGCCTGCGTGAGCTGCTGAATCCCCAATCTCCCCGCGAGGTCCGCAACGCGCCTTCAGCGCTTCGGACACTCCATCTCCTCACCCTGCCAGGTGAAGCGCGCCACGCCCTGGTGCTCCCAGATCTCCACCCCTTCGGCGCTGTAGCGCGCGCCACTGCCGGAGGGCGCGGCAAAGGCGATGGCCTGCTGGTTCTGGAAGCGCAGGCGCACGGCCGGTGGGTCGCTGTGGAAGTAGGCGGCCGTGAGCGGCGTCGATTCGTGGCCCTTGCACAGGTAAGTGGCGGAGGCGGACACGGGCAGCTCCCCTAACGCGAGCTTCAGTTCCACGATGCGCCGTCCCTGGGCGTCGGCCACGCAGTTACGCGCGTCCGGGTCCGGCGCACACGCGGCGCGCTCGCCGAGCCAGGCGTTCTGGCGGGTGCGCTGCGCCGTGCGCTGCGGCGGGGGCAGGGTGTGCTCGGCCGACTTGTAGAGGCGCTGCACTTCCGCTTCGCGCGCGCGCAGAGTGGCGTCGCGGCAGATGAGGCTCTGAATCGGATCGCCCCCTGAGGTGCATTCGGGGCCGGCGACGGCGGTGGCGAGCAGCGGCAGGAGCAGCGCAACGGCGGACATGCAGGACCTTTCAAAAGGGTGCGATCGGGGAAGCGACGATAGCTCACCCGCTGCCCGCTTGGCGTCGGCTCCCGTCTCATCCGCCGCGCGCTGCACCCGAATGGTGCAATGCCGCAAGGCCGGGCGCGCGTTGCCCCTCGCGCGGATTTCCGCGACGATGGCGTCCCAAGGACAAGGGCACCGGCAACCAACACTCCCGAAGACCCCCGGGTGCGGTCGCGGACGACCTTACCTTCACCGCCAAGGAGAGAAACACAATGAAATTTATGGCCGCCGTTTGCCCCGCCGTGACGATGCTGATGCTGAGCGCCTGTGCCAGCGGACCGAGCCAGGACGAGGTGCGTCAGCATCTGCGCGCCTGGCGCGGACAGACCGATACCGCACTCACCAGCACCTTCGGTTATCCGCAGAAGACCGTCGACCTGCAGAGCGGCAAGAAGGTCTATCACTACGACTTTACCAAGGGCTGCGCCGGGGACTTCGAGATCGACACCAAGGAGGTGATCTCGGACGTGAAGATCTCAGGCTCCGATCTCACCACCTGCCCGCGCAAGCTTCCCGGCGGCGGCACCTTCTAGACAGCCCCGCGCGAGCGGCACCCGGCTGCAGTGCGAAGGCGGCACGAGTTGGCGGGGCTCGCAAGGGCCCCGCCACGCCGCCGATCAGGCGCGCGCGCCCCTAGACCTCGAACGCCCTCCAGATCCTCAGCACCGCGCGCTGCGAGATACCAAGCTCGTGCGCCAGGCGGCGGCTGCTCCAGCGTCCCGCATCGGGGGGCTGCTCGTGCAGCGTCTTGGCGAGTACCGCCTCGACGAGCTCATCGCTGATCGAGCGCGGCGCGCCCGAGCGCGGCTCATCCCCAAGTCCCGCCAGGCGTCGCGCGATGAAGCGCGTGCGCCACTTGCCGACCGTCTGCGTCGTGATGTGCAGCGCTGTGGCAACCGCGCGGTTGGAGCGCTGCTCGCGGCAGGCGAGCACGATGCGCGCCCGCAGCGCGAGCCCCGCCGCGCCACGGCGGCTGCGCGCCCAGCGCAGCAGCTGGGCGTGCTCCTCGTCCGTGAGCACGATCGGTATCAGCTTCGAGCCGTGTTGCATCCTGCGACCCCCGGAGGCGAGGCAATGCCTTGCGTGACTGCGCGAGCACGCTGCCATCGCGCCACGCAAACCGCAACCCGTTAAATGAATTTGTGGCTCAGCACGAGCGCGACCGCGGCGCGCGAATGCAGCAAATACCGGTATTTCAGGGGTATTGAGCCGCAAGCCCGGGCGCGTCTTTAAGGCGCGACACTTCGACGTGCGCCCAGGAGGCGCGTAGACCAGCCCGACGACGTCCGCGTTGCGACGGGCGCGCCAACTCGGGAGGAGCTCTCATGGATGGACATAACGCAGGCACGGCCCGCGCAGCGGCGCTCGTCTTCGCATTCCTCGGCAGCGCCTTCGCCCAGGCCTCGCCGGCACAGGCGGTGGACCCGGGCGTGCGGCACGCCAGCACCGATGGCGGCCCGCCGCTGCCGCTGCCGGGCCTCTCGGCCGAGCAGATGGTGTTCTTCCAGGATGGTCTCACGCGCTTCGCCGCGGTCGAAGCGGTCGCGCCGAGCCTGCTGCAGGGCGGCGGCCTCGGGCCGCGCTTCAATTCCAGCTCCTGCGCCTCCTGCCACTCGCAGCCCTACAGCGGCGGCTCAAGTCCGGCCGTCAACCCGCTCTACGAGGTCGTCAACGCCGAGGGCGCGAGCAACCAGATGCCGTGGTTCGAGGCCAAGAGCGGCCCGGTGCGCGAGGCGCGTTTCGTGAACTCCAACGGCGCCCCCGATGGCGGCGTGCACAACCTGTTCGTCATCAGCGGGCGCACCGATGCCGGCAGCTGCAGCCTCACGCAGCCGAGCTTCCTCCCCGCGGGTAATGCCATCACCGGCCAGGGCGGCAACAGCAACGTGGTGTTCCGCATCCCGACCCCGACGCTCGGCGCCGGGCTCATCGAGGCGATTCCCGACTCGGTGATCCTCGCCAACCTCATCGCCAACAGCAGTGCCAAGCAGCGCTCCGGCGTCACCGGCCACCCGAACGCGATTCAGGGCGGCACCGTCAACCGCAGCGCCAATGACGGCACCATCACGCGCTTTGGCTGGAAGGCCCAGAACAAGTCGCTCCTGATGTTCGCCGGCGAGGCCTACAACGTCGAGATGGGCATCTCCAATGACCTCTTCCCGCAGGAGCGCGACGAGACCCCGAACTGCCAGGGCGGCGTGGGCGCCCCGAATGACAGCGACAACATCCCGGATCCCGCCGATCCACCGTCCGCCACCGCGGTGCTCTCGGACATCGAATCCTTCGCGATCTTCATGCGCATGCTCGCGCCGCCGCCAGCTGCGGCCCCCACGCCCTCGACCCTGCATGGCAGCGCCGTGTTCGTGAGCACCGGCTGCGCGCTGTGCCACACGCCGGCGCTCAGCACCGGGCTTGCGACCGCGGGCGGGCGCGGCAAGGTGCCAAGTGCCGCGCTCAGCGGCAAGCAGGTGCCGCTGTACTCGGACCTCCTGGTGCACCACATGGGCACCGCTCTTGCCGATGGCATCACCCAGGGGGGGGCGGGGCCGGATGAGTTCCGTACCGCGCCGCTGTGGGGTCTCGGGCAGCGCGTGTACTTCCTGCACGACGGGCGCACCAGCAACCTCGTGCAGGCCATCGCGGCGCACTCAAGTCAGGGAAGCGAAGCCAACCAGATCGTGAGGAACTACACGACACTCAGCGCACAGGACCAGCAGGACCTCATCAACTTTCTGCGATCCCTGTAAGGGGTGGAGGAGAAAGCGCGGGGCCGCCGGTGCTGCCGGCGGCCCCGTTTTTCTTGCCGTGCGGGCCGGCATCCAGGGGCGCGCGCGGCTAGTGCATTTGGGGGGCGTGACGTGTCCTGGCCGGCGACGCATACTGGGAGCTAACGGCACACGAGAAGACCGGATTTGAGGGGGACGATGGAATCGCCTGCGATGCGCGCCGCGATGGCACCCGTGCTCCCGCTGCCGTTTGGCGCCGGCGCTGCCCGGGACTGCCCGATTCAGCGCTGCCGCGCCATCGCACTCACCGCGCAGCCCCGCGTGGCCGTCACGGCGTGGGTGCTCGTGGCGCACCGCCTGTCGCACCCCCACTGAAAGCCGCCACCCGCTTCGGCGCCGTTGCCATGGAAATTCCGCTCACGCCGCTTGAGTTCGCGCGCCGCGCGCGCCGCCTCTACCCCGAGCGCGAGGCGGTGGTCGATGGCGAGCGGCGCTTCAGCTACGCGCAGTTCCTCGGCCGCTGCGAGCGCTGGTCGGCGGCGCTGCAGCAGCTGGGGGTACGGCCGGGCGACCGCGTGCTCGTGATCGCGCCGAACACGCACGCCATGCTCGAGCAGTTCTACGCGGTGCCGCAGATCGGCGCGATCCTGGTGCCGGTCAACTACCGCCTGAGCGCCGCGGACTTCCGCTACATGATCGGCCATTGCGAGCCGGTGGTGGTCTGCGCGCATCCGGACTACATCGCGCCGCTCGAGGGCATGCGCGGTGAGCTCAGCGGCGTGCGGCACTTCGTCGCCCTCGAGGGCAGCCATGCCGGCTGGCTCGAGTACGAGGCGCTGCTGGGGGCGGCGGATGCGGCTTTCACGCCGGTGCCGGTGAACGAGAGCGACGTGATCACCATCAATTACACGAGCGGCACCACCTCGCGCCCCAAGGGCGTGATGATCACGCACCGCAACGCCTGGATGAACTCGGTCGGCACCCTGGTGCACCATCCGCTCGCAGTCGGGGAGCGCTACCTGTGGACGCTGCCGATGTTCCACGCCAACGGCTGGACCTTCGTGTGGACCGTGACGGCGGCGGGCGGCACGCACGTGTGCCTGCGCAAGGTCGAGCCGGCCGCGATCTACGACCTCATCAATGCCGAGCAAGTGACGGTGCTGTGCGCTGCGCCCACGGTGCTCATCGGGGCCGCCAACGGGCCCGAGGAGCTGCGGCGCCGCGTGCGCCGCGGGGTGCGGGTGCTCACCGCCGGCGCCCCGCCGGCGGCCGCTACGATTGCGCGCATCGAGGGCGAGCTCGGCTGGCAGGTCACGCATGTCTACGGCCTCACCGAGACGGCGCCTTTCATCCTGGTGTGCGAGCCGCGTCCGGAGCATGCGGCGCTCGAGGCGTCGCAGGCGGCGACCCTGAAGGCGCGCCAGGGGGTCGAGCTCATCACCTCCGGGGAGCTCAAGGTGGTGGACGAGGCCGACCGCGAGGTCGCAGCCGACGGTGCCACGCTCGGGGAGATCATCGTGCGCGGCAACGTCGTCATGAAGGGCTACTACCGCGACCCGGAGGCGAGCGCGGTCGCGCTGCGCAACGGCTGGTTCCACACCGGCGATGCCGCGGTGGTGCACCCCGACGGCTACGTGGAGATCCGCGACCGCTTCAAGGACGTCATCATCAGCGGCGGGGAGAACATCTCCTCCATCGAGCTCGAGGGGGTGCTGCTCACGCATCCGGCGGTGATGGAGGTGGCGGTGGTCGGCATGCCGCACGAGAAATGGGGCGAGACCCCGGTGGCGCACGTGGTGCTCAAGGCGGGCGCCACGACCACCGAGGCGCAGCTGAAGGCGCACTGCCGCGAGCGCCTCGCCCACTTCAAGGTACCGGGCGCGGTGCACTTCGTCAGCGAGCTGCCCAAGACCGCCACCGGCAAGATCCAGAAATACGTGCTGCGCCAGGGGCGCAGCGCCATCAGCCGCCAATAACACGAACCCAGAAAGGGCCGCCTCGATGGACAACACTGCAGCGGATCCGGGCCTCACGCGGCGCGAGTTCGTCGCCGCCGGCGCCATGCTGGCCGCCGCCCCCGCGCTCGCGCTCGGTGCGGCCGCGGCGGGCGACAAGGCGGCGGTGCTGGCGCAGATTCCGGGCATGCACGCGGCCAACCTCACTCGTCTGCAGGAGTGGATTGCGCTGCCCTCGATCGCCGCCGAGAACCGCAACTACCCGCAGGGTCCGCAGTACATGGCGCAGCTGGCGCGCGCGGCGGGCTTCAGCGACGTCGAGATCATTGCGAGCAGCGGCAAGCCCGGCGTCTGCGGCCGGCTCGATGCCGGTGCGCGCACCAGCGTCGGCCTGTACTTCATGTACGACGTGAAGCAGTTCGTGCCCGAGGAGTGGAGCTCACCGCCGCTCGAGGGCAAGCTCGTGCACAAGCAGGGGGTCGGGATGGTGTGCATGGGGCGCGGCGCCGTCAACCAGAAGGGCCCGCAGAACTCCTTCCTGAGCGCGCTGCTCGCCTTCAAGGCCGCCGGCAGGAAGCTGCCCGTGAATCTGGTGCTGGTGGCCGAGGGCGAGGAGGAGATCGGCTCGCCGCACTTCCACGAGGTGGTCAACACGCCGCGGGTGCTCGCGCAGCTGCAGAAATGCGTGGGCGTCTTCATGCCCGAGGCCGGGCAGGATCTTGACGGCGGCGTGCAGGTCTCCCTGGGCGCCAAGGGCGTGATCGAGCTCGAGCTCGTCGCGAGCGGGGAGAAGTGGGAGCGCGGCCCGAGCCACGACGTGCACTCGAGTCTTGAGGCGCAGCTCGACTCGCCCACCTGGCACCTGGTGCAGGCGCTCAACACCCTGGTGGCGGCGGACGGGCACACGCCGGCGGTGGCCGGCTTCTTCGAGCACGCGCAGCCCCTGAGCCCCGCCCAGCTGCAGATGATCCGCGAGTTCGCCGACTCGAGCTCGGAGGCGACCCGCATGCAGCAGCTGGGCGTCAGGCACTGGGTACACGACGCCGGCTGGTACGACTCGCTGGTGCTGCTCGAGTCAAAGCCCACCATCAACATCGAGGGACTGGTGGCCGGCTACACCGGTCCCGGCGGCAAGACGGTGCTGCCGCACCGCGCGGTGGCGAAGATGGACATCCGCCTGGTGCCGGACATGACGACCACGGACATCCTCGCCAAGCTGCGCGCGCACCTCTCGCACCACGGCTTCGGGGATATCGAGGTCAACATGAGCGGGGGCTACAACCCGACGCAGACCGACCCGCAGAGCCGCCTGATCAGGACGCAGCTTGCGACCTACCGCGCTCTCGGTGGCCGGCCGCTCTTGTGGCCGCGCGGCGCGGGCTCCTGGCCCGGGTACGTGTTCACGGACGCACCGTTGAGCCTGCCGGCGGGCCACTACGGGCTCGGCCATGGCACCGGGGCGCATGCCCCGGATGAGTACTACCTGATCGATTCGACCAACCCGAAGGTGCAGGGGCTGGATGGCGCCGTCGCCTCCTTCGTCGAGTACCTGTACGCACTGGCCTGAAGGGATGCGGGCTTCGGGTCTGCCACTTTCACCGCACACACGCTGCACCCATAACGAGGACAACATATGACTCTTCTGCTGATACATCTGGTGGTCGCATTCGCCCTCATCGCCTTCTTCTTCTACATCAACGCCTACCTCTACCGCGGCGGCTGGCAGGGCTCGGGCGTGACGGCGCTCGAGGGGCTCTATTACGTCATCTGCGTGTGCTCCTTTGCGCTCGGCTACTACTTCAACGTGCAGTACGTCACCGAGTACCCGGCCGAGGCGAGCTGGGTGCACTTCACCAAGCTGCTGTTCACCAACCCGGCGGCAGCCTCCGGCTCCCAGGACCTGGTGTGCACCAACGTCATCCTGTTTCCGCTGTGGACCATCATCGACGGGCGCCGCCTGAAGATGAAGGCGCCGTGGATCTACTTCGTGCTGAGCCTGCTCACGAGCTTCGGCTTCGGCTTTGCGCTGTATCTGGCCGCCCACGAGCGCCAGATCCGCTGGCTGCGTGCGCACGGGCAGGGGACGCAGCCGCTGGCGGGCTAACCGCACGCCCGCCGGTTGCCCAGGGCGGGGGCTCACGGCTAGATTGGCGGCCCTCTTCACGGGACTGCGAAGGACGCATGCGCACTGAGCACGGCGGATGGCGCGCGGTGGCACTCATGGCCGGGTGCCTGGCCGCAGGCTCGCTCGCGCACGGGGCGCCGGCCGACGTCACGGCGGCGGCGCTGGCGCACGATGCGGCCTCGGCCGACCCGCAGCGCGCCGGCATCTGGAAATCGGCCGTGCCGCCGCCGGGCTCCATGCACGGGGAATTCGACAGCAACGACCCCATCGGGGTCATGGCCGGCGCGCGCATCTGGGCCGACTGCTCGATCAACTGGACCGATCCTGACAGCCAGCGCCTCTACTGCTTCTCGAGCGCCACCTCGCTCGTGTTCTTTCTCGAGGCGCCCCAGGACTACCTGCGCCGCGCCCGCAAGCAGTGGCGTGAGCTTGAGCGTCCGGTAAGCTAGCCGTTCCTGGTGTTCCTCACCGAAAGCGCTGCGCGCGGCGGATCGAACCGCGCCTGCGGCGTGCGACAGTCCGAAGCGAGCAAAGCCATGGCGGATGCATACGATGTCATCGTGATCGGGGGCGGCCACAACGGGCTCGTGTGCGGGGCGTATCTGGCGAAGTCGGGGCTGAAGGTGCTGGTGCTCGAGCGGCGCGAGATCTTCGGCGGCGCGGCGGTGACGGAGGAGTTCGTGCCGGGCTTCCGCGCCTCGCGCTTCTCCTACGTCATGAGCCTGCTGCACCCGCGCGTCATCAGGGACCTCGACCTGCCCGCCCAGGGCCTCACCGTGCTCCCCGCCAACGATCTTTTCTGTCCGCTCGGCGGGGATGACTACATCCTCTACAGCGATGACATGCAGAAGACGCAGGCGGAGTTCGCGCGCTTCTCGCGCCACGATGCACAGATCTATCCGGAGTTCTCACGCTACCTCGAGGAATCGGCGCAGGTGGTGCGGCGGCTGCTGTTCGAGACGCCCGTGGATCCGGTGGCCCGCTCCTGGGGTGCCTTCAGCAAGAGCGCCGCACTGCTGTGGCGCGAGCGGCGCATCGGGGACCAGGCCTACCGTCTGGTGGACCTGCTCACCCAGAGCGCCGATGACTATCTGTCGGCGTGGTTCGAGAGCGACATCATCAAGTGCGTGCTCGCCTACTACTGCTCGATCGGCACCTTCGCCGGGCCGAAGTCACCCGGCAGCGCCTACGTCATCATGCATCACCTGATGGGCGAGCATCAGGGGGCCGGCGGCTGGGGCTTCATCCGCGGCGGCATGGGGGCGATCACCGCCGCCATCGCGCGCTCGGCGGCGCGCTTTGGCATGCAGGTGCTCACCCAGGCGGCCGTGGCCGAGGTGTTGGTGAGCGGCGGGCGCGCGCGCGGCGTGCGCACCGTCGACGGGCGCGAGTTTCGGGCCAAAGCGGTGGTCTCAAACGCCGCCGCCACCACGCTCTTCAAGCGCCTCGTGGCGCGCGAGCACCTGCCGGCTGACCTGCTGCGCCAGATCGACACCTTCCGCACCTTCTCCACCGCCTTCAAGATGAATATCGCCGCCGAGTCCCCGCCGCGCTACCGCGCCTTCGACGCGGCGCGGATGGGGTTCGCCTATCCCACCTACGTGCACATCGCCCCGGGGATCGACTACCTCGAGCGCGCCTACGACGAGGCGAAGTACGGGCGCTTCTCGAGCCGCCCGTTCCTGACGCCGGTGGTGCCGACGATCGTCGATGACACTCTCGCGCCGGCCGGCCAGCACGTCATCAACGTGTTCGGGGGGCATGCGCCCTATACGCTCAAGGACGCCTCCTGGGAGAGCGAGAAGCCGAAGCTGACGAAGGCGGCGCTGGCGGTGCTCGATGAGATGGCGCCCGGGTTCTCGCAGCAGATCATCGGCATGGAGACCCTGGTCGCCCCCGAGCTCGAGGCGATCGTCGGGCTGCCCCAGGGTCACATCTTCCACGGCGAGCTGTCGGCGGATCAGCTGTTCTTCCAGCGCCCGGCCGCGCACTGGTCGGACTACCGCACCCCCGTGGCCGCGCTCTACCAGTGCGGCTCCTCCACCCATCCCGGCGGCGGGGTGTCCGGGATCCCGGGCCACAACGCGGCGCGCGAGATCCTGAAGGACTGGAAGCGCCTGTGAGCCCTCAGGCGTAGCGGCGGCGTGCGCTGCGGCGGGCGAGGCGCGCGATCACTGCGCACAGCCCCTGGAACAGGAGCCACAGTGCGAGCGCGAAGAGCAGGGCGAAGGCGATGCCCTCGCCCGAAAGCGAGAAGGTCGGCACCCAGTCCGCGAAGGTCGCACGCGTAAGCGCCGGATCTGCATGGACGGCAAGGTAGGCCACCTGGCCGAAGAGCCCGGTGTGCAGGGCCGCCGCCGCCGCCTCGAGCTGCGCCACCGTGTGCATGAGCCCCTGGATCACCGCGCCCTCGGCATGGAAGGTGGGGTCGGGGCTTGCGAGGTGATAGCCGATGAGGGCGTTCAGGTCCCCGTGCTGGTACTGGTCGGCGAGCTTCTGCCAGGGCTCAAGATCGAGGCGCGCCTGGTCGAGGCGTCCCCCTAAGCGCTGGCGATACTGGCTGATGAAGCCGGGCACGAGGCCGCCTGCGACCACCGCGCCGATCAGCAGCAGCCGGTCAAGAAAGCCCCGCACCAGTTGCCACAGCACCGCTTCGCCTTTCGTCCGTCCCCGTGCTGCCCCCCTTGTAGCCTTTAGCGGGCAGGAAGTTCAAGGCGGGCACCCGCGATCGGGTGCGCCGCGTGCGGGCTTGACGCTGGGGTGTCCGATCCGAAAGACTCGGCCCCCCTGAAGGCGGGACGGCACCGGAAAGGTACGAGGCGGGCGACATGATGCGCTATGGCTGCATCCTCACGGCGATGACCCTGACCCTCACGCTCGGCGCCTGCGACAACGGTGACCGGCAGGTCGCGCGCGGCGCTGCCGGCACCTCGGCCGTCAACGGCTCCCTGCACGTCGCCGCCGGCGAGCACGCGGGCGCGCTCGGTACCGTGAACGGTGAGGTGAACATCGAGGCGAACGCGGTCGTCACCACCGTGCACACCGTCAACGGCTCCATCGACCTCGGCGCCCACGCTACCGCTGAGTCGGTGAAGGCGGTCAATGGCCCGGTGACGCTCGGGGATGGCGCCCGCGTCACGGGCGGGATCACGACCGTCAACGGCACCATCAGGCTTGCGCCGGGCGCCGATGTCGGCGGGACGGTGAAGAACGTCAACGGCGAGATGCTGCTTCGCGGCGCGCGCGTCGGCGGCGGCCTCGTCACTGTGGGCGGCGATATCGACATTACCGGTGCCTCGCACGTGGAGGGCGGCATCCACGTGGAGAACTCCGAAGGCGGCTGGCTCGGCAGCCTCTTCGGCCACGACTCCAGAAAGCCGCGCATCGTCATCGGCCCGGGCGTCACCGTGCAGGGGGAGCTGCGCTTCGACCGCGACGTGACGCTCTACGTGAGCGACCAGGCCACGATCGGCGCGGTCAGCGGCGCAACGCCGGTGCGCTTCAGCGGCGAGCAGCCGCCCGCCTGAAGAGGGCGGGCGGCTGCTGCGTGGGCCCGTTACGAGGTGGACGTGAGCGTGGTGACGATCCCGTAGTAGTTGCTGTTCAGCGTGCCGGTCGCCGCGATCACCGCCTGCACGGGGCTCACCGCCGCGTTGATGGTGCCAAGCCCGGTGAACTGCACCCCGTTCAGCGGCTGGTAGGTGCCCGTGCAGCCGGTGTAGCTGTACGACACCTCGTAGATGTTGTGGCTGGTGTCGGAGGTCGTGACGGAGCCTGTGAGGCTGCAGCCATTCGGGGAGCCGGTAATGGTGATGGCCCCGGCGGGGCTGATCACGAAGGTGGCGCCGCTGGCAGAGTCGGCGTAGGTGCCCGCGAAGGCGCTCGGCGCGGAAGCCGTGTCGGAGAGCGACTCGTAGCTGAGCGACCAGTTGCCGGTGATCGAGGTGTTGCCGTTGGTGGTGAAGGCGAGGGTGGCGGTCAGGGTCGTCGCGCTCGTCACCGTGCCGCTGAGCGTGCCGATACCGTAGGTCGAGCCGTCGCTGAACTGCTGCGCGAAGTCCGGGTAGCCATCGACGCTCGCGGCGAGGGTGCTGCTCGAGACCTGCACCGCACCGGTGAACTGGATGCCGTCACCGCGGATGAAGACCGCCTGGCCGCCCGAGTTGATGAAGGCCGTGACGGTGAGGCCGCTCACCGAGTCGGTCCCGCTCCAGATACCGGTCGCCGACTGCGTGGTGGGGTTGCTGTCGTTGCTCGAGCTTGAGTTGCAGGCGCCGATCGTGAGCGTGGCGGCCGCGAGCGCGAGCGCGCCCGTGAGCCTCGGAAGGAAGTGATGCATGAGGGTAAGTCTCCGGGACAAGGGGGCGCAGCAGCGCGCGGCGGGTTGCGGGTCGGACCGGGGCGGATTAGACCACCCCCGGCGCCGGGGAGATGTTAGCGCGAGTAACAGACTCTTACCCGACGTGCCGTGCGGCGGGTGTCCCGGCGCGGGGCGTGCCGGGGCTCCCGCCACGCTCTGGGAGCGTCGCGGCGGTTGCGGGCAACTTGGCAGTTCCGTGCACCGGCCTGAGAACTGCGTCACGAGCACGGCCACTTCCCGTGGCTCCCGTCGCGCTTTAGCGTCACATTCGGGCAAATGCGCCCGACTTAATGCAGGGGCTGCATGAGCGGCCCGCGGGTGGATCTGAAGAACAGTCTTTCAGTGTGGAAACAAAGCTAATCATCGCGCCGCCGGCGCGCGCCGGGGTGCGCCCCGCGTGGGTCGATCCCCTGGTGCTCGGCCTCCTTATCTATGTGGTGGCCGGCACCGTGTGGATGCTCACCGGTCTTGGCGGCCCGACCGTGACCCATTACGTGGGCCTGCTCTCGGATCTGCCCGCGGCGCTCGTGAGCGTCATCGTCGCCGCGGCGACCGCGCGCCACGTGGAGCGCGGACCCTTGCGCTCCGGGTGGACCTTCCTCGCCTGCGCGCTCGGGCTCTACCTCATCGGTCTGAGCATCGGCACCAGCGCCTGGCTGCGCAACATCGATCCCTTCCCCGGGCCCGCGGATGTGTTCTACAGCGCCTTCTACCTGGCGCTCGCGCTCGCGGCGCTCTTCTTCATCCGCGCGGCCGCGGTGCGCGTGCCCTGGGTGCAGCTGTCCCTCGATGGCACGATCTTCGTGGTCGGCTTCGGCGCCTTCTTCTGGTTCCTCGTGATCCGCCCGGCGGCCTCGGCCACCGAGGTCGACCTGCTGCGCCAGGCGCTGAGCCTCGGCTACGCCGCCTGTGACTGCGTGCTCCTTCTCATGTTCGGGGTGTTGCTGCTCACCGGCGGGCGGCGCGTGCCGCTGCTGATCCTGCTCGGGTTCGCGACCATGTTCCTCGCCGACATCCTCTGGTCGCTCGCCAAGGTGCGCGGTTACTACCTGCCCGGGCAGTTCCAGGACGTGCTGTACCTGTGCTGCTACGCGCCGATCGCGCTGGCCGGGCGCGAGCAGATGCGCAGCGCCGCCACGCGCGCGCGCAGCAGCGCCTCCAGCACCTCCGACAGCCTCGCGCGCTCGCTGCCCTATGCGGCGATGCTGTGCGCGTTCCTCGTGCTCGTGTACTTCAGCCGCAGCAACATCGGCGGACCTGCGACCATCATGACGATGGTGGTGTTCGCCCTCACGCTCCTCCTCATGGTGCGCCAGGGCGTGATGCTGCGCTGGGATGCGCTCGCCCGCGAGCGCAAGGCAGCGCGCATCGTCGAGGACCGCTACGCCTCCCTCATCGCCAACGCCTCCGACGTCATCATGATCGTGGCCGATGACGGCACCCTGCGCTTCGTGTCACCGGCCTGCGAGCGCACCCTCGGCATGCGCCCGGAGGACATCACCGGCAAGAACCTGCCGGACCTGTGGGCGGGGGAGGACCGCGAGAAGCTGCGGCGTTTCCTGGGTGAGGTGGCCGCGGCCGCCCCGGCCGGGACCGTGGGGCCGGTGGAACTGCGCATCGAGCGTGGCAGCAAGCGCTACGTCATCGAGAGCGTCGGCAGTAACCTCAGCGAAGACCCCGCGGTGCAGGGCCTGGCGCTGAACTTCCGCGACATTTCCGAGCGCAAGGCGCTCGAAGAGCAGCTGCGCCAGCTCGCCTTCCATGACCCGCTCACGCTCCTTGCCAACCGCAACCTGTTCCGCGACCGCGTGCAGCACGCCCTCACTCTCGCGCAGCGCGGCCAGAGCTCGGTCGCGGTCATGTTCCTCGACCTCGACAACTTCAAGAACATCAACGACTCGCTCGGCCACGACGCCGGTGACCGCCTGCTGCAGGCGGTTGCGCAGCGCATCGTCAAGACCACGCGCTCCTCGGACACCGTGGCGCGCTTGGGCGGCGATGAGTTCGCGATCCTGGTCGAGGGCATCGCCACCATCGCCGAGGTGCAGCGCCTCGCGGACGGGCTGATCGCCACCCTCGATGTGCCGTTTCCGCTCAACGGCATGGAGGTGCGGGTGGGGGCAAGCATCGGGGTCGCGTTCTCGGGGCGCGAGTCGGGTACCGAGACGCTTTTGAGCAATGCCGACATCGCCATGTACCACGCCAAGGCCGCCGGCAAGAACCGCCACGTCACCTTTCAGACCCAGATGCAGGACATGCTGCACGAGCGGCTGCGCCTCGAGGCCGACATCGGCCGGGCGCTGGCGCGCGAGGAATTCTTCATCGAGTACCAGCCGATCATCGATCTTGGCACCCGCAGTCTCCTCGGGGTCGAGGCGCTGGTGCGCTGGCGCCACCCGGAAGCCGGCGTGCTGATGCCGGCGCGCTTCATCCAGGTGGTCGAGGAATGCGGCCAGATCGACAAGCTCGGCCGCTGGGTGCTCAGGCGCGCCTGCCAGGACCTGTGCGCCTGGCGCGGCCAGGTGTCCGGCGGCAACGGCCTGCGCCTGGCGGTGAACATCTCCGGTCGCCACCTGCAGCACGGGGAGCTGGTGCACGACGTCGCGCAGGCGCTGCACGAGTCCGGCCTCGAGGCGGGCAACCTCGTGATCGAGCTCACCGAGAGCACGATCATGTACAACACCGACGCCAACCTCGAGCGCTTCCATCGCCTGAAGTCCCTGGGCGTGCGCCTCGCGATCGATGACTTCGGGACCGGCTACTCCTCGCTCTCCTACCTGCACCGCTTCCCGATCGATATCCTGAAGATCGACCGCTCCTTCGTCAGCCGGCTCACCAATTCCGACAACGGCCCGGAGCTGGCGAGCGCGGTCATCACGCTCGGGGAGACGCTCGGACTTGACACGGTGGCGGAGGGAATCGAGTTCGAGCCCCAGGTGTCAGCGTTGCTCGCCCTGGGCTGCGTCGCCGGCCAGGGGTTCCTGTTCGCCAAGGCGGCCCCCCTGCACGAACTCACCAAGAGCACCTTCGTCGCGCGCCGCAATGCCCTGTGGAGCGCCCCGGCGGGGCGCGAGGAGCTTTCCGCCACCGGGCGTTTCCGCGCGCTCAAGGCGATGCGGCGCCGCGCCGGCGTCGCCTAGCCTTTCCCTCAGGCAGGTTCGGCGTGGTCCTTCTCGGCCCGCGCCACCGCCGGCCGCTCGCGCATCAGGCGCGCATGGCGCGCGAGCGCGGGCAGCGTGCCCAAGAGCGGGTCCGTTTCCTCCGGGTACCAGCTGGCGAGCATGTACAGGTAAGGGTCGGCCAGTGAGTAAGCCTCCCCGAGGAGATAAGGGCGCAGCTGCGCATCAAGCTCGGTGAGCTGGCGGCGGTAGTCGCGCACCGCCTGCGCCTTCACCCCCGCCGCCCCGGTGGCGCCGGGGGCGCCGTAGCGCTCGCTGTAGAAGCAGCGCAGCGCGGTCTCGTACAGGTTCGCCGACAGCGACACCATCCACTGCAGGAAGTGCGCGTAGTCCGCCGTTCCCGCAGGGGGTGCCAGGTGCGCACCGGGGTACGCGGCCGCAAGGTAGATGAGCATGGCGGCCGATTCGGCCATGACGGCACCGCCGGGCAGGCGCAGCGCCGGAATGCGGCCGGCCGGGTTCACGCGCCGATAGGCCTCAAGAGCCTGCGGGGTCCTGTCGATCCAGGTCACCTCATAAGGCGCGCCCGCCTCCTCGAGGGCGATCTGCACGGCGAGGGAACCGGCGTTGGTGCGGGCATACAGTCGGTAGGCAGCTTCTGTCATGGGCCTTCGCTTTACTTGTGGAGGTCATCGATCCAGCGTACGAGCTCGGGCACCTCGACCGGGGTAATGTCGAGGTTGACCACGAGGCCCCTCTGGCCGCTGCGCGCGAGCACGCAGTGCAGCTTCAGCTCCGCGCTCGCGTTGATTTCCTGGTGCGGCACGTACGGGGGCACGTAGATGAAGTCCCCGGGCGCCGCTTCGGCCACGTATTCGAGCCGCTCGCCCCAGCGCAGCCGCGCGATGCCGCTCACGACGTAGATGACGCTCTCAAGGTCGCCATGGTGGTGGGCGCCGGTCTTCGCCTGCGCCTCGATCGTGACCGTGCCGGCCCAGAGCTTCGTCGCGCCGGTGCGCTCGGTGGTCACGGCCGCGCGGCGGTGCATGCCGAGGGTCTGCGCGGTGGCATCGTCGAGCTCATCGGCGCGGATCACCCGCACACCGTCGGTTCGCCAGCGGGAGGATCTGCCGCTCATGAGCTCCCTCGTCGTTCGGATCGGCGCCGGACCCGGCGCCGGAAGGTCGCGCAGGAGTGTAGCGGGCGCCCGGCACCACCGCGAGCCGTGCGCCTCGCATGGGAATGCGCCGACACTGCGCCGCGGCGTGCAGGAGCTGCCGCGCGCGGCCGACCCTTCGTACCGTGGCGGCGAGTGGCTTCCCAAGGAGATGCTCATGCAACGCCTCCTGCTCGCCGGCGTCATCGCCGGCTGGGCCTGCGCTGCCGCGGCGCAGATCCCGCCGCCCAACCAGGTGCCCAATCCGCCCGGGTTCACGCAACCGGGCGCAGTCCCCACCCCGCCCGGATTCACGCCACCGGGTGCGACGCCGACGCCGCCCGGATTCAGCCCGCCCCCGAACCCCGCTCCGCTGCCGCAGCCGGCGCCGCCCCCGCCCGGCACCCAGCCCGCGGCACCGCCCATGCCGGCGCCGCCGGGACTGTCCCCCGGTGCGCCGCCCGGCACCCCGGGCGCGGCGGCGCCGCGCGTCTCGATGAGCGGAAGATCAGTGGCCTGACGCTTGCGGAGGTCTGAGCGCCTTAACGGGTGAGCGCGCGGGGCTCAGGCGGGCGTGTGTACAGGCTCCAGGGGCGCAGCGGCAGCCGCCTGCCAGCGCACCGGGGCCACCACCGGCACGACCCACACCCAGCCGATCAGCCCGAAGAGGCTCACCAGTGCGCAGACCAGGAAGGCGCCCGCGAAGTGATGGGTCTCCTCGACGAGAAATCCGGTCAGCAGCGGGGCGATGACGCCCGAGAGATTGGCGATCGCGTTCTGCACGCCCACCCAGCGCGCGGCGGCCTTCGGACCTGCGAGCAGCTGCGGGATCGCAAACGTGCCGGGCGAGGACATGCCGCTGAGCACCTGCGCGACGAACAGCGCCACCACCGCCCAGGCGGCGGAGCCCAGTGCCATGCAGAGCATGCAGCCGACCGAGCCCACGTGGGCGACGCCCATGGTGAGCTTGTAGGGCAGGTTGGCGCTGCCGGCCCGGGCGATCAAGCGATCGATCGTCCAGCCGGCGGCGAGCGCGCTCAGGGCGTTGAGCAGGTAGGCAGCCCCCGCAACGCTCGCCATCTCCCCGAATGAGAAGCCGCGCTCGCGCACCAGGTAGAGCGGCAGCCAGGTGAGCATGAAATAGAACGTGTAATTGCCGGAGAAGTGCCCGAGGCTCGTGCCCCACAGCGCCCGCTGGCGCAGCACGGCGCTGAAACCCGGGGTGGCGAACTCTTCCGCCGGGCGTGCCGCAGGCGGCAGGCGCACCCGCGACCAGGGGATGAGCCACAACAGCGACAGGCCGCCGAACACGAAGAAGGCCGCCCGCCAGCCGAAGTGTCCCATGATGAGGCCGCCCAGCTGCGTGCCGACCGCAGGGCCGAACAGGTACGCGAACGCCACGACACCGTTGGCGGTCCCCAGGCGGTGCACCGGCACGCTGGTCGCGAGGAGCTTGGACACGCAGGGGAAGCCGGCGCTCTCGCCGATGCCGAGCAGCACCCGCAGCAGGATGAGCGTGCTGAAGGTGTGCGCCACGCCGACCAGCATCGTGGCGAGCGCCCACACGCCAAGGCCGATCGCGAGCACGCGCTGGGCGCCGAAGCGCTCGGCGATCCATCCGACCGGGATCTGCAGCAGCGCATAGGACCAGAAGAAGGCCGACAGCAGCACGCCCATGCGGGCGCTCGAGAAGCCGAGCTCATCCTGCATGAGCGGGGCGGCGGTCGGCACCGAGCCGCGGTCGACGTAGTTGAGAAACAGCGCTGCGGCCAGCAGCGCCACGATCAGCCAGGGAACGGCGCCGCGCGGGTCAGGCGGGCGGACGGGGCGATTCAACTGGCATAGTCCGCGTCATCGGTGCGCCCGAGCAGGCGTTTGAGGGCGCTGAAGTGCAGGTCCACGCGCGCTTCACCGCCGACCGTGTCGCCCGCGCGGAACTGTGCGGCCGTCGCCCGCACCACCGCCTCGGGCAGCACATGCAGCGGCCGGCCCGTGGCGAGGGCGAGCACCTGTGCCTGACAGGCGCGCTCGAGGAAGTACAGCCGCTCGAACCCCGCCGCGAGCGTCGCCGCCGTGACGAGGACGCCATGGTTGCGCAGCATCGCCACCGACTTCGTGCCGAGCGCGCGCGCCAGGCGCTCACCCTCGGTGTAATCGAGCGCAAGTCCGTGGTAGTCGATGTAGGCGATGTCATCGAAGAAGCCGATGGCATTCTGCCCGGCCATGGCAAGGGTCGGGTCCTCGAGCATCCCGAGCGCCGTGGCATAGGGCATGTGGGTATGCAGCACGCAGCGTGCCCCGGGCCTGAGGCGATGCACCGAGAGGTGGATGTAGAGCGCGGTATCCTCGATGAGCCCGTGCCCGGCGACCAGCTGGCCCGCAAAATCGACCTCCAGCAGGTCGCTGGCGCGCACCTCCGACCACAGCAGGCCAAAGGGCGCCAGATAAAAGCGCTCGGCGTGGCCGGGCACGAGCATCGTCAGGTGATTGTCGATGCCCTCGTTCAGGCCGAAGCGCGCCGCCAGGCGGTGGCAGGCGGCAAGATCGGTGCGCGCCGCGCGCTCCGCGTCGCTGCGGAACCCGGGTTCTTCACGGGATGCGTTCATGGAACCTCGTTCGCTGAGCTGCCGGCGCCGCGGACTCTCGCCAGGCAGTATAGCCCGCCGGCGTGACGGCCCCGGCCGCGGGGCGCCGGGCGCGCCTTTGCCGGGGCGGCGGCAGCGGCTATCGTCACCGTTCCGCTCACGGGGAAAGGTCAGGCAGGGATGAAGGCGGGGCAGAGGATTCGCGGCGTACCGCGCGCGGCTTGCTGGGGCGTGCTCGCGTGCGCCGGGCTCGCACTCGCCGGCTGCGGTCGAAGTGAGCGCGAGCTCACCGGCAAGGTGGATGCGCTGATGCAGGCCTACCAGGGCGAGGTGCCCGGGGCCGCGGTGCTGGTGCTGAGCGACGGCACGCCCCTCATCCGCCGCGCCTACGGGCTCGCCGATCTTGCGCCGCGCACGCCCGCCACCCCGGCCACCAACTACCGCCTCGCCTCCATGACCAAGGAGTTCACGGCCGCCGCGGTGCTGCTGCTCGCCCAGGAGGGACGGCTGTCGCTTGATGACGTCCTCACGCGCTGGCTGCCGCACCTGCCGCCGGTGGCCGACGCCATCACCATCCGCGAGCTGCTGAATCACACCTCCGGCGTCCTCGACTACGAGGAGCTGATGCCGAAGGACACGCAGGTGCCGCTGCACGACATCGACGTGCTGCACCTGCTGGAGGGGCAGAACCGCACCTATTTTCCCCCGGGCAGTGCCTACCGCTACAGCGACAGCGGCTACGCGCTGCTCGCCCTCATCGTCGCGCGCGTCTCGGGCGGGGACTTCGCAAGCTTCCTGCGCCAGCGCATCTTCCTGCCGCTCGGTATGCGCCAAACGGTCGCGTACCAGGCCGGCGTCTCGAGCGTCGCCGCGCGCGCCTACGGCTACAGTCTCGAGGGCGGCGCCTGGGTGCGCACCGACCAGAGCCTCACGAGCGCGGTGCTCGGGGACGGCGGGGTGTACTCCTCCATCGAGGACCTCGCCCGCTGGGATGCGGCGCTCTACGGCGCGCAGCTTCTCAAGCCCGAGTGGCTGCGGCTGGCCTTCAGCGGCCAGGTCGCCACCGATGACCCGAACGTGCGCTACGGCTTCGGCTGGCGGGTAACCGGGGACACGGTATGGCATTCCGGGGAGACGCTCGGCTTTCGCAACGTGATCGTGCGCTGGCCGCAGCGGCACTTCACCGTCGTGATCCTCACCAACCGCAACGACCCGGCGCCCTATACGCTCGCGCTCTCGATCGCGACGCTGTTCTTCCCCGACGCTGCGCGCGTGCGGGCCTCTGAGGTGGTGGTGGGTCCGGATCCGGGCGCGCGGCCGCTGCCGAAAACCTGAACGAGGCAGGAGAAGCCCATGAGCGAACCGCATCCGTTTGCTTCCGAGTGCCCGCACTGCGCCCATGAGCGCATGCAGTTTGCCTACGCGCGCGATGAGCTCGTGCAGCTGCTGCGTGCCGGGGCCGACATCGAGGCGCAGTGCCGCAACTGCGATGAGACCTGGTCGGTGTCGGTCGAGGAGCGCGCGGACCTCTCGCGCGCCCTCAGGGCCTAGGGGTGTGCCGCGTGGCGCGCGCCCGGCCCACGAAGTAGCCGGCCGCGAAGGGCAGGCCGGAGAGCACCAGCACGAGGAGGATCACGAGCGCCGTCGCCTCGCGCAGCAGCGCCCGCACCTGCACTCCGGAGGAAGCCACCACTTCCTTTGCCAGTCCGCTGGCATCAAGCGCCAGCGCCTTACGCTCCTCGTCCGCGGCGGTGAGTACCGCAGCGCGCTCGCTGCTCAGGGTGGCCGAGAGCGCCAGGCGCTCGGCGCGCACCGTCTGCAGCGTCGCGGCCGAGGAGGCGTCGAGGCGGCTGATCACCTCGAGGAGGCTGCGGCGCACGTCCCCGACCGCATCGTGCATGAGCTCCGGGGCGTTCTCCGCCGCCATCGACATGCGCTCGAGGCGCTCATCGAGGCGCTGCAGCGCCCCCTTAAGATCGCTGCTCGAGACGCCGGCGTCGGCGAGCGCGAGCTGGGTGCGCCACATGCTCTCCGAGGGCAGCGTCTCAGTCAGGACCTGCACCCGGTCGGAGGTGTCGGCGAGGGCCTCCGGGATGGTGCCGAGGGAGTCCACCAGCGGGGCGTCGGCGCCGCCTTTCTGCACCCACAGCTGCACCACCGAGGGGCGCACGAACTTCAGGTTCGCGAACGGATATTCGCGCGTGTAGTTGCTGACGAACTCCTGGAAGGCCTGGAACTCCTTGGGTTTCAGCAGCTGGCGCGCCATCGCCTGGGCGGCATCGGCATATTCCGTGGCGACGTTCAGCGCCCGCGGCTGCTCGGGGCCGAACAGCTGCGCCCCGGGCGCCCCGGGACTGAAGAACAGCTTCATGTCGAGCGTGAAGGTCCAGGTGTCGAGCAACGCCATGAGAGGGGCGAGCTGCAGCGCTGCCCGCTCGCTCTGCACCGTGGCGATCAGCTTCCAGCGCAGCGCGGCGCGCTCGATCGGGGTACCCGGGTGGGCGGCGCCGATGTCATCCGCGCAGCTCTCCACCGAAGCGATGAAGTCGGCCGAGAACTGGCGGGTAAGGACGCGGGCGTTCAGGTCGCGGGTCGACAGCGGACGCTCGGGGCTCTTGATCGACAGCAGCGAGCAGGCCGCAAGGCCCGCGCAGGCGAGCGCGACGCTGCCAAGACGCGCAAGAGCGCGCCGCCGCCGGGGCCACGCCGCAGCGTGCAGGGTCGCGCTCAACGCTCGGGTCATCGGGCCGCCTCTGGGATCGGGCACTTCGCTCACGTGCCTCTGTCGGACTCTTGTCGGCGGCATCATCGCATCAACAGCCAGGCGGCGCGAAGCACCCGGCGTATGGTCAAGTCCAAGCATAAGTTTGGCGCGCGCGGGCGTCCCTACAGCTTCAGGTCCGTGGTCAGGTAGACGGCGTTTCCGGCCAGGTGATGGCGGGCATCGAACTCGCGGTACCAGCGCAGCTGCCAGCTGGTGTCCTTGCCGCCCATCTTCGGGTCGAACTCGAGCGCGGCGCCGGCGGCGTAGATATTGGACTTGAAGGCGCCGAGGATGGCGCCGCTGCCACTGTCGCCCGTCACCTGCACGACGGCGTAGCCGACGAGCCCGACCTTGAATACGGGGTTGAGGTACTGGCCGAGCGCGAGATCGAGATGCGTCACGTCGCCGCTCTTGTAATGCGTGTCCGGATTCTCGCGGTTGACGGTGTAGCCGAGGCTGAAGGACATATCGAAGCCGTGCGCGGTGAGGAAGCTGCCGCTGTAGGCGCCATCCACCGCCCAGAAATGCTTGGACAGGCTCACGGGCTGGTTCTCATCGTACTCACCGGTCGGTGCGATGATGCTCAGCGCGAAATTCGCCGACCAGTCCCCGGCGCGCCAGCCGAGCAGCAGCGGCACCAGCGCCATGTCGCCGAAGCCGAACGCGGAGGCGGAGCGCTCGAACCCAAGAGGCCGCACGATGGCGTGCGCGCTGAAGTAGCCGACCGGTACCTCGATGCCGAAGCCGTAGTTGCCGCCGAGAAGGCTGTAATGCGTAAGCTCGGTCAGCCCCAGGTTCTCAAAGTACGTCGCCGTGCTGATGCTGAGCGCGATGTGGCCGTTGGCGACGAGCTTGGAGATGCCGCCGTCGTAGTAATAGAACTCGCTCGTGAAGTACGTGCCCGGATCCGGCGGCAGGTAGCCGGCGGCAAATCCGGTGTAGCCGCCGACGTATTCCGTGCTGCCGCCTTCTGCGGCGAAGACCGCAGCGGCCGGCAGCGCGAGCAGCACCGCCCACAGCCGGCGACGCGCCCGCGCCGCTAGGCGGCGCAGCGCGCGGGCGTGGAGCCGCGACATTTTCGCGGGCCGATAGGGCTACTGGGACTCGAAGCGGATCGAGAGCGTCGCGCACCCCGATGCGGGCTTGCCGCCGACGCCGGCGGCGGGGCGGTAGTTGCCCGAGCCCGCCCGCGCGATCCGCACCGCGGCCGCATCGAGGCTCGCATCGCCCGAGGAGCGCACCAGGGTAGGGGCCTGGGTGAGGTGTCCGGCATCATCCGCGCAGACGCGCAGGTCCGTGGCTCCGGCGGGTGAGGACGCCGCGCTGCCGCGGCGGCCGCCGGGGCGCCGATGAGGGCTGCGGGAGCCGCCGCCGCCGGCGCGCCGGCTGGCGGGCGTTGCCAGCGCCAGCCGATCTTCTGCCAGGAATCCACCGGGGCCCCGTCCCCGAGGCGCGTGCGCGGCTGGAACTTCAGCTTCTGGACGCACTTCACCGCCGCCTCATCGAGCGCCGGGGAGCCGGAGGAAGTCTGGACCGAGATCTGCGAGGGGGCGCCGAAGTCGCTGACACGGAACACCACGACGGCGGCGGGACCGTCATCCGCCGCGTGCAGTTCCGGGCACTTGCTCGCAACGCTGTAAGTCCACGCCGGGTGCGCTTCGGTTGCGGTCTGCGGCGTCGACTGGGCGCCCGCGGGGCGCACGCTGAGCGCCAGAGCGAGGCCGAGAGTCAGGGCAGGCGAGACACGCATGCAGCAATCCCCGCGTTTGAATGGGCGGGGCATCCGCCTCCCCGAGGCGCGCTAGCCTACCTGAGAAACATCGCAAGCTGAATCGCGTGTCAGGCCGCAGCCGGCCCCGTGCGTTGCACGGGTGCCGGCGCTCAGCGGCCGCGCGCAGCCAGGGCGGCGTGCGCGGCGGACACCTCCGCCAGCGCCGCCCAGTCCTGCTCGCCCTTGCCGGCGGCGAGCGCCTCGAGGAAGTGATCGCGCAGCACGCCCGCGACCGGCATGGGCACGCGTGCGCTCTCGGCGGCCTCGAGCGCGAGCCGCACGTCCTTCAGTCCCAGGGTGACCGTGAAGCCGGCCGGCTCGTAACGCTGCGCGGCGATGAGACGCCCGTAGTTCTGGTACACGGGGCCTGCGAACAGGGTGCTCGTGAGGATGTCGAGGAAATCGGCGCTGCGGATGCCGTGGGCGCGCACCAGCGCTGATGCTTCGCCCATGGTCTCAAGCGCGCTCGCGATCATGAAGTTGCCGGCGAGCTTCACGACGTTGGCGTGCTCCGGCAGCGCGCCCACCGGCCAGATGCGCTCCCCGATCGCCAGCAGCAGTGACTCGATGCGCGTGAGCGCCGCGGGGTCTCCGCCCACGACGATGTTGAGTCTGCGGCCTGCGCCGCCTCGGGTCGGCCGAACACCGGCGCCGCCAGATAGATGACGCCGCGCGCGGCGGCGAGCGCGGCAAGCTCGCGCGCCAGGGCGACGGAGACGGTGGCGAGGTTCACGTAGATGAGCCCGCGGGCTGCGGCGGTGAACACGCCGCCCTCGATCAGCACCCGCCGGTGCGCCTCGTCATCGGCGAGCATGCTCATGAGGACTTCCCCGCCGGCGGTGTCCGCGGGCGCCGCGACGAGACGCGCGCCGCCGGCGACGAGTGCCTGTGCGGCGGCGGGTGAGCGGTTCCAGAGGCTCAGGCGATGGCCCGCGCGTGCCAGGTTGGCGGCGATGGCCTGGCCCATGCGGCCAAGGCCGATGAATCCGATGTCCATGCTGGTAGCCCCTTCGCTGAGACGGCGCCGTCGGTGCCGCATTTGCGAATAACGCCCGTCACGGTGTCAAGTGACGCGGGGGCGCGTCCAACCCGTCATGTGATTGACGCTGCGTGGGCTGCATCTTAGCCTTTGGCAGCCGCCCCGGTCGCGAGGGGATTCAAGAACTATCCTGCCCCGGGATTTTTGCAAAGCATGGTGTAGTCGCGGGCGCGAAATGCCGGTGGCGGGTAAGAATGCGCAGGCTTGCACTGCCGGGATTTTGGCAAGGAGGCGTCGGTGCCCTTGGGTTCAAGGCTTTGGCAGGCTCTCCTGGAGGAGGCGGAGCGCGTTCCCGCGGTACGTGCGGCCCTGATCCGCTCTTACAAGCGCGATTTCGATGCGGTGCGCGGCTCGGCACGCATCTTCTACGGCATCTACCAGAGTTTTCCGGAGGCCATCCGCGACATTCCCCCGGGTAACCCTGAGGGTCATGACAGCGAGGCTGTCGCCCTGCGCCTGGCCGGCGGGGACCCAGTGCGGCCTTCCGATTACCCGATACTTTTCTGGCTCCAAAAACTGCTGCCGGATTGTCGGCTGCTGTTCGACCTGGGCGGTGGCGTCGGCATCAGTTACTTCGCATATCGTGGGTTGTTGCAGTTTCGCGCCGGAATGACCTGGCTGATCGATGAGCTGCCGGCTGTCGCCGCCCTGGGAGCGCGGTCGGCTGGCACGCAGTCCGACCCCGCGCTGCGCTACACGAGCTCCATTGGCGAGCTCGCACACGCGGACATCCTTCTTGCCTCCGGTTCGTTGCACCTCATCGAGAAGCCGTTCGACCTGCTGCGTTCGGCTGCTGCGCTGCCGCCGCACTTTCTTATCAACAAGGTGCCGCTGGTCGATCGTCCCGCCGCCGTCACGCTGCACAACCTGGGCGCGGCCTTTTGCGCCTATCACCTGTTCAACCGCACTCAGTTCGTGGATGAGGTCCGGTCTCTGGGATACGAGCTGCAGCATGAGTGGGCGACGCCAGACCTGTCAGCGCGCATTCCCTACTTTCCGCAATACCGCGTCACCGCATATAGCGGCTTCTACTTCAGGAAGGCCCGCTAACCCGAGGTGCGCGGCCGCACCGCAACAATTGGTGTCCGGCTGAGCTTGGCTTTAGAGCTTTGGCGCCAGCCCAGCAGCCACGACGGCAGGGCTCGAGACGCTGCACGAAAAGCGCCGGGAGGGTTTGTTAGTCTTGCGTATAGGTACCCACTTAGCCCCAGAGTGCTTCCAGAACGGAGAATCGTATGAAGGAGTATTTCTTCATTTCAGTCTTCTTAATGGCAGTGACGTCCGCTTTCGCGAATGCTCCGGCGACGCCGGCCGCTGCCGCGCCGCAAGCTCAAGCGCAGACCGCATCGAAAACGCCTGCAAACACCAAGACGCCCGTACAGCTTGCGGATTCGACGCCTAAAGGCCAGCTCAAGGATCCGTATTCCGACAAGGACGCCGCAGTCGTGGCGGCCGGCAAGCAACTGTACGAAGGCACCGCCTGCAGCGGATGTCATGGCGGCGGTGGCGGCGGCGACATGTGCCCGCCGCTGACCAACGGTGTCTGGATATACGGCGGCGACAACGACACGTTGTTCAGGCTAGTGACCTACGGGAGCAAAGTGCTGCAGACCAAGGGCTACACCCGCCAGGCCGAGGAGAACGTGGTGGCCCCGATGCCCCCCATGGGGGAGATCGTGAAGACGGCTGATGACTTGTGGAAGATCCTGACATTCGTACGCTCCCGGTACGACGGCCCGCCGCAGTGCAAGTACGGCTGCAAGGGCAGCTAGAGCGGCGGGTTAGCTGTCGCGCTGCTCCAGGGTCTGGCGGACCGCCGACCTTGGTGAGCCTGAGTAGCAATTGCAGGCAGTCAGGTAGTCGACCAACGTACTGTCGATCCTGCCGCGCGCGGCCGAATTCCTTCGCCGCAGGTCGCTGAGGGGCTCAACCGAAATCCCCGCAAGATGCTGGAGGCGCGCGTGTTCCTGCGCGAGTGGTTCGGCGGGAGGATCGGCTTGAGCCCACTTTTTGACACCGGTCTTGACCGGTTGCGCTCAACGAGAGGTTTCGTCACGCGGGGCGACCGGGACAGGCGACGGTAAGGTTGGTAGCGGGCGCCTGAGTTCGTTATTTCTTACTTCGCACAGGTTGTCGCCAGCGTTGGATTCAGAGGGTATCCGACCCAACGACCGGAACCGGCCCAGAGCCTGTTCTTCCTCGGCCTGACCTGCCTGCTCTAAAGCCGACGCCCGCCCGGATGGCGAGATATCCCCGGCGGCTTTGATAAACACGGGGCGCATCTGCCAACATGCGACAAGGGAGGCGCCGTGGGTGAAAGTGGCAGCGAAGAGCAGGCGAGTAGCGCTCGGTCCGGCACACGTGACGTATTCATCAGCTACGCCTCTCCCGACACGCCCATCGCCAATGATGTCGCAGCCGCTCTCGAGGGCCAGGGTCTTGAGTGCTGGATCGCGCCCCGGGATGTAACACCGGGGGCGCACTATGCAAGCGAGATCGTTCATGCAATCGATTCTGCGAAAGCGATTGTTCTGATCCTGTCGCAAGACGCCGCGGCTTCTCCGCACGTCCTCAGGGAGATAGAGCGAGCGACCTCGAAGCGCCATCCGGTCGTGGCGCTGCGAGTCGATCAAGCAGCACTACCTGCTGAATTTGAATACTTCCTGAACACTTCGCAGTGGCTCGATGCCAGTGGCGGCAACGCAGCGCGCATGATGTCGAAGCTGGTGGCTGCGGTTCGCCTCGCGATCGAAAGGCCAGCAAGTCCCGGCCCTGTGCTCCAGGTAACGGCGGCTGCAGGAGCAGCCGCGCTTGTGTCCCGCGCGACTTCAGGTGGCAATCGGTTGCGGCGATGGACGGCCATCGTGGCGGGGTTTGTCGCTGCAGTCGCCGTTGCCGGAATCGTGGCTTACAGAGAGTGGCAACCGGCCCGTGGAACTTCTGTGATTCCAGCGGTCACACCTGCCGCGCAAGCGACCGTGCCCGCAGCTTCGGTAATCTCAGAGAAATCCGTCGCAGTTCTGCCATTCGTCGATATGAGCGAGAACCATGACCAAGGGTACTTCGCCGACGGCATGGCCGAGGAGCTGATTGACCTGTTGGCGAAGACCCAGGGATTGCACGTGATCGCCCGCACCTCGTCCTTCTCCTTCAAGGGGAAATCAGACGACATACCAACAATAGCTTCCAAATTGAGGGTATCCCACTTGCTCGAGGGCAGCGTCCGAAAGGCTGGCGGCCGCCTTCGCGTCACGACTCAGTTGGTGCGGGCGGATACGGGGGAACACGTCTGGTCCGAGTCCTACGACCGTCAGGACAAGGACGTGTTTCGGGTTCAGGATGAGATTGCGGAATCAGTCGTTAGCGCCCTCAAGGTTAGACTCACGGCACCGTTCACATTGGAGGGAAGCCGGGGAACCAAGAACCTGGAAGCCTATTACCAGTTTCTCCTGGGCAGGCAGTTCTTTACTCGCATCCGGATCGACGACCTTAAACGCGCCGTAGCCGCCTACACCAAGGCTACCGAACTCGATCCAACCTACGCGGCCGCCTACGCGGAGCTCGTCGTCGCGCAGGTCTATCTGACGGACATCCTGGGAGATGAGCGTGGCCGCGATCAAGTGGAAGCCACTGCGGATCGAGCCGTGCGCCTGGCTCCGGAACGTGCCGAAGGGTACTCCTCGCGGGGCTGGGTGCGCCAGGTTCTCAAATGGGACTGGGCTGGTGCCGAAGAGGATCTCAGAAGAGCGGTTGAACTAGATCCGACTGACAGCCGCTCGTTATATCGGCTTGCCTGGCTCCTGGGCTCTCTGGGGCGAACTCAGGAAGCGATCGAATATACGCGCCGCGCGATCGATCTCGATCCACTCGCCAATGTGAATTGGAGACAACTGTCGGGATTGTATGTAATCAGTGGCGACTATTCCGCGGCGCGCGCGGCAATCGATCGAGCCTTGGAAATCGAGCCGAACGACCCGTACTCTCAGGAAAGTCTTGTGGTGATCGAATTATTTGAAGGTCATTACGATGCGGCCTCGCAAATTTCCCACAAGATCGAACTCGAATCGACTCAGGAACAGAACATCGCGATGGCCGATCATGCGCTCGGTCACGAGGCCGTGGCCGACGCTGCTCTGCATAGCCTCATTGTTAAGCACGCGACTAGCGATGCTTACCAGATCGCGCAGGTTTACGCCTGGCGAAACGAGCGCGCGCCGGCGCTCGATTGGCTCGAGCGCGCCTACCGCCAACGGGATGGCGGAATTGAAGGAATCAAGACCGACCCGCTTCTGAGTAACGTTCGGACGGAGCCGCGCTATCGCGCGCTTCTGCAAAAAATGAACCTCCCATTGTAGCGTCGGCACAAACGCTCAGTTGCAATGGGGTGCTTTGGAGCAGTCATGCGTGACCGGCGACTTGGGGTCAAGAGCAGTCGTCGGACGCGCGGGGAAGGAAAGTGGTAGCGGAGGCGCGCTACCGCGCGTGCGCACCCAAAGAAAGGCGGCGCGTGGCACGCGCCGCTCTCGGTGCGCTGCGCGCCCTGCGGCTACTGCGGCGTCAGGGTGACCGGGACTTCGGTGACCTTGTCGACGGGGATGCCGTTGGCATGCGCGGCCTCGCGCACCGCGGACTCACTCGGGGCCTCGTAGACGCAGTAGGTCTTGGTCTTTTCCGCGTTGGCGTAGGACATGACCCAGTGCACGCCGTACTTGGCGTTGGTCTGGTTGATCTTGACCTTGCCGGCGGCGTCCAGCCCGTCGAGGGCTCCGGCCGGGAAGGTGCGCTCGATCAGGTAGCGATGCTCGGACTGTGAGGGCGCGTAAGTGGTGGGGGGGTCGGCCGCGAATGCCGGGCTCAGGATCAGGAGAGACAGCGTTGCGATCATGGTCTTCATGGTTATTCTCCCTAGGATGGTCGTGGTTGGTGGTGAGGGTCTACTCGGCGGTCGCAGGATCGATGACGCTCGAGACCTGCGAGATCTTGTTGGCCGGGAAGCCGCCGAGCTCCGCGTGCCGCCGCACGAGGGACTCATCGGTGGCGTAGTACACGCAGTAGATCTTGTCTGCGGTCACGTAGCTCTCGACCCAGGAAATGCTGGGGCCGAGGCTGCTCAGCACGCCGCAGGACTTCTTGGAGATGCTCTTGAGCTCCGACGGGCTGAGCTTGCCGGCCCCCGGGATCTCGCGTTCGATGACGAATTTGGGCATGTGAACTCCTGGCGTGGGTGGGTGGTATGTGCTGGTGCGGCCTGTGTTCCAGTGGGGCGCAGTGTTGCCCGGTGGCGGCTGCGAGGTCTTGAAGCGCTTCTGAAAAGATTCTGAAAAAAAACGAGCCCCCGGCGCAGCCCGGCCGCCCGGCGCGCCTGGGGGCAGCGGGACCCTCCTCCGGCTTTGCCGGACGCTCAGCGGGCGGTTGGCAGGGGGGCGCCCCTTCCTTTCATAACATCGCCCCTTGAGGCAGGCCGGCGCCTCAAGGGTGATCAGCGCGCGGTATCGTTGTAGGCTGTGCGCGCGCCGGGTGGGGAGGCCAGCGCGGGGGAGGCCGCCGTATGGACCGGATACGTGTCGGGAAATTCGAGCTGCGGCCCGCCGAACGCACGCTGAGCGAGGGCGGGGAGCCGCTCGAGCTCGGTGCGCGCGCCTTCGATCTGCTGCTGGTGCTCGCCGAGACCCCGGGCCGCCTCGTGACGAAGAGCACGCTGCTCGAGCGTGTCTGGCCGCGGCTGATCGTCGATGAGAACAATCTCCCGGCGCAGATCGCCAGCCTGCGCCGCGTGCTCGGCGCCGGTGCCATCCGCACCGTGCCCGGCTTCGGTTACCGTCTCGAGCTCGAGGTCGCCCCTGCGGAGATCCTCCCCGCCCCGGGCGCCCCCCCTGCGGAGCCGCAGCTCACCACGCTCAGCGTGCCACGACGCACCCGGCCGGAGCGCCTCGTGCCGCTCATCGGCCGCACCGAGGAGCTGCGCGAGGTGCAGCAGGCGCTCGCGGGCGCCTGGCTCGTGACGCTGGTCGGCACGCCCGGGGTCGGCAAGACGCGGCTCGCCCAGGAGGTGCTCGGGGAGGCTGCGGATGCCCACGGCACCGCGGCTGCCTGGGTGTCGCTTGGCTCGCTGACCGCGCCCGAGCACGTCCCCTCCGCGATCGCGGTCGCGCTCGGGCTGTCACTGCCTGATGGCGTGGATGGCTTCGCCGCCCTCGGCCAGTCGCTCGCAAGCGTCGCGCTGCTGCTGGTGCTCGACTGCGCCGAGCACCTCACGGACTGCCTCGCGCAGCCGCTCGGCGAGCTTCTCGCCCAGACCCGCAGCCTGCGCGTGCTCGTCACGAGTCAGGTACCGCTCGGGATCGCAGGCGAAGTGGTGTACCGCCTCACGGCACTCGCCGCGCCCGGGCCCGAGGTGACGCAGCCGGCCGCCGCCGCCTACCCCGCGGTGACCTTCTTCGCGCAACGCGCGCGCGCGGCGGACCACCGCTTCGAGCTCACGCCCGCCAACACGCCGCTGGTCGCCGAGATCTGCCGGCGCCTCGATGGCATCCCGCTGGCGCTCGAGCTCGCCGCCGCGCGCGTGCCGGCGCTCGGGCTCGCAGCGCTGCTCGCGCGCCTCCACGACCGTTTCCGGCTCCTGAAGTCCGCCGGCCGCGCGCCCGAGGCCCGCCACGGGGCGCTGCACGCCGCCTTCGACTGGAGCTATGAGCTCCTGAGTGCCTCCGAGCAGCGCGTCTTCAGCCGCCTTGCCACCTTTGCGGGCAGCTTCTCACTCGAAGCGGGCGCGGCCAGCGTCGCTGAGGACGGCATCGACACCCTCGAGGCGACCGACCTCATCGGCCGCCTGGTCGACCGCTCGCTCGTCACCGTGCTCGCGGTCGAGCCGCCGCGCTACGTGCTGCTCGAGAGCGCCCGTGACTACGCGCGGCAGCGCCTGGCAGCCGGTGGCGGGGCCGAGGCGGCCCGCGCGCGCATGGCGCAGGCGATGCTCAGCCTGCTCGATGTCGCCTACGAGGAGTACTGGTCGCTCGATGAGGCGGTCTGGCTGCATCGCTATGAGCCGGAACTCGCCAACGTGCGTGCGGCGCTCGACTGGGCGGTCGCGCACGACCGCGCGCTCGGGGTGGCCCTGTTCGGCTCGGGCTGGCCGCTGTTCGTGGAGACCGACCTGTATGGGGAGGGCCGGGCGCGTTACGCGCAGGTGCTCGCGCTGCTGCACGACCGCCTGCCGCGCGCCCGCGTCGGGCGCTTCTGGGAGTCCATCGCCGCCTACGATTCCGCCCGCCAGTGCGACCGGGCGCGCTACGCTGCGGAGCTCGCCGCCTCTATGTATGCCGACACGCGCGAGCCGCGCGCGCAGTACTACGCCCTCATGCAGCTCGCCGCCAACTGGCGCGTGGACACCGCCCAGGCATGGGCGGCCTTCGAGGCGGCGCGCGCGCTCGAGGAGTCGGCCTGGCCGGCGCGTCTGCTCGCGCACGGCGCGCTCACCGAGGGCAGTCTCCTCACCAGTGCCGGGCGCTTCGATGAGGCCCGCAGCGCCTACCAGCGCGCCATGCGTCTGGCGCTCACCACGAGCGAGCGCCAGGCGCTGCTGGCTACCGTGAACATCGTGGAGCTGGACGTGGCGCGCGGGGACACCGCGGCGGCGCTACAGCTCGCACGTCCGCTGGTCCTGAGCCTGCGCCACGTGGGACGCCGCGAGACGCACTTTGAGCTGCTCGCCATCACCTTCGTGGCGCTGCTGATGTCGGGGGAGCTCGAGGAGGCGCGCGCGCTCGGCGTCGAGCTGTACGGGCTCGCCGTGCGTCTCGATCCGTCCAAGCTCTACATGGCACTCGACGCCATGGCGTATCTGGCCTGCGCGCACGGGCGCTATACGGTGGCCGCAGACATCGCCGCCTGCGCGGACCGTGCGCATGAAGCACAGGGGCAGGTGCGGCGCCGCCCGGCGCAGGAGCGCATGCACGCGGCGGTGCTCGAGGCCCTGCGGCAACGCCCCGAAGGCAGTGGGGCGGCCAATGCTGCGGCGCTCGGGGAGGCGGAAGGCTGTGCGCTCGCCTTGAGGCTCTAGCGAGGCCGCGGCGGCGGCGCGGTCACAGCTTCTTCACCACCACGCGCCCGGCAGCATCGACGAAGATGTGGTAGCGATTGCCGTCCTTGCAGGAGGCGTTGTAGTCACTGTCGCCGTTGCGCCGGGACCCCACGATCTGGTCGCAGGGCAGCCCCTGCAGCGCGATGGTGGCCTTGAGGTCCTTGGCGAACGCCGCATCGGCCGCCACGGCGGGGGACCCGCCTGACATCATCAGCAGCGGGATCGCACATAAAGTCAGGCGCACTCGCATGGCAACTCCTCCTGAATCGTCTTTCAGACGGCGGCAAATTTCTTTGGGTCACTGAGCACTGCCCACAGCGCCTCGCGCGAGCCGGACACCGCAGAGGCCAGGGCCGGGTCATCATCCTGCAGCAGCGTCACGACCTTCAGCAGCAGCAGCTCGAAACGCTCCCGCAGCTGCGCCAGGGTCGGGCGCGGGCGGCCGCCGTGGAAGGCCCGGAACTGCGCGATGAGGTCATCGACCTGGTTCTTGATCGAGAGCTTGGTGAAGAGGCCGATCGCAGGGGTGTCCTTCAGGCGCGCCTCGAGCGTTGGCAGGTCGAGCGCTGCGGGGGCGACGACCTCGGGCGGCGGGACGGCGGCCGCCGCCGGATCGTCCGCAGCGGTGGCGGCGCGTGCCGAGGTTCCCAGCAGCGCGAGCACCGCCGGCGCGAAGAGGCTTGCGAGCTTGCGGGTCCGGCTCGCTCGAGGGCAGGCGCTGCGCATGCCTCATTCTAGCGTGCCGTGCCCTAGGGCGGCGGGGCGCGATTTTTTCTTGAATGGCGCTGCGCCGCGCGGGATAGTCGCGCCCAGCGTTTCCCTGCAGGTAAAAGGCCATGGCCGTGATCGAGTTCGTCATTGAGCAGCGCCGCAAGGACCTGGGCGGCTTCGAGGTCGGGCGCGTGCTGCCGGCCGCCCGGCGCCGCATGGTCGGACCGTTCGTGTTCTTCGATCACATGGGGCCGACGGACTTCGCACCCGGGATCAGTCGTGCGGTGGACGTGCGCCCGCACCCGCACATCGGTCTGTCGACCGTCACCTACCTGTTCGACGGGCAGATCGTGCACCGCGACAGCCTCGCTTCCGAACAGGCCATCCTTCCCGGGGAGGTCAACTGGATGACCGCCGGCCGCGGCATCACGCACTCGGAGCGCTTCGAGCGCGCCCGGGCGCAGGGTGACCGCATACACGGCATCCAGGCGTGGGTCGCGCTGCCGCGCGAGGAGGAGGAGATCGAGCCCGCCTTCTACCATCACACCGAGGCCGATCTGCCGACCTACGAGGGCGCGGGCCTGTGGGCACGGCTGATCGCCGGTGCCGCCTTCGGGGCGCGCGCCAAGGTGCGCACGCATTCACCGCTTTTCTACGTGCACTGGCGCCTGGCGGACGGCGCGCGCGCGCAGCTGCCCGCGGAGTACCCGGAGCGGGCCGCCTATGTGGCCGCGGGCACCGTGGAGGTCGAAGGCCAGCGCTTCAGCGCCGGCAAGATGCTCGTGTTCGCCGCCGGTGCCCCGGTGCTCTGCAGCGCGCTCGGGCCCGCGGTCGTCATGCTGCTCGGCGGTGAGCCCCTCGGGGAGCGCTTCGTCGAGTGGAACTTCGTGTCCTCCTCGCAGGAGCGCATCCAGCAGGCGAAGGCCGACTGGCGCGCCGGGCGCATGAAGCTGCCGGACCTGGATAACGAGGAGTTCATCCCGCTGCCGGCCGATGCCGCGACGGCGGCGCCGCCGCTCTAGGGGGCCAAGCAGAGTACACGAGGCACGCACCGGCGGCGGTGCAACAGCCAACGGGCCGCGCAGCGCGCGCCACCGTCGGTGCGGGAGGTGATGTTCGATGATTACGGTCCACCACCTTGGCGTGTCGCAGTCCGAGCGCGTCGTGTGGCTGTGCGAGGAACTGCAGATCCCCTACACGCTCGGGCGCTACGAGCGCGACCCGGTGACGAAGCTCGCCCCGCAGGCGTACCGGGCGCTGCACCCGATGGGCATCGCGCCGGTGATCACGGACGGTGAGGTGGTGCTGCCCGAGTCCGGCGCGATCCTCGAGTACCTGATCGCAAAGTACGGGCAGGGGCGGCTCGCGGTCGCACCCGAGGCGCCGAACTTCGCCGATTACCTGTTCTGGTTCCATTTCGCGAACGGCACCCTCATGCCGAGCGAGATGAGCGTCCTCATGAGCGCGGGGCTGCCGGCGGATAACCCGATCCTGGCGATCTTCCGCGCGCGCAGCGAGCGCGCCTACGCGCTGATCGAGCAGCGTCTGGGCAGCGTGCCCTTCTTCGCCGGAGCCGAGTTCACGGCGGCCGACATCATGATGCTCTTCCCCCTGACCACCATGCGCGCCTTCACGCGCCGCGAGCTGGGCGCCCTGCCGGCGCTGCGCGCGTACCTTACGCGCATCGGCGAGCGCCCCGCCTACCAGCGCGCGCTCGCCCGGGGTGACCCAGGAATGCACCCGCTCCTCGGCTGAGCCCGGGCGCCTCAGGCGTCGCGGATGGCCGCATCGACGATGGCCGCGGCGTCGGCGAGCAGTGCCTTCAGGTGCGCCTCGCTCCTGAAGCTCTCCGCGTAAATCTTGTAGAGCGATTCGGTGCCGGACGGGCGCGCCGCGAACCACCCCGACGCGCTCACCGCCTTGATGCCGCCGATCGGGGCGCCGTTGCCGGGGGCGCGGTCGAGCACCTGGAGAATCTTCTCGCCGGCCATCTGCTCGCTCTTCACCTGCGCCGGGGTGAGTTTCGCAAGACGGCTCTTCTGGGCAGGGGTGGCTGCGCCTTCCTGGCGCTCGGCGAAGCATTCCCCGAGCTCGGCCGTGAGGCCGCGGTAACTGTCCCCGGGATCCTGGCCGCGGCGCGCCGTCATCTCCGCGGCGAGCAGCGCCGGCACGATGCCGTCCTTGTCGGTGGTCCACACGGTGCCGTCCCGGCGCAGGAACGTCGCGCCCGCACTCTCCTCGCCCCCGAAGCCGAGCTCACCGTCCATCAGGCCCTGCACGAACCACTTGAACCCGACCGGTACTTCGAGGAGCCGTCGCTCGAGCTTGCCCGCGACGCGGTCGATGAGGGCGGTGGAGACCACGGTCTTGCCGACGCCGGCGGCCCTGGGCCAGCCCGGGCGGTGGCGGAACAGATACTCGATCATGACCGCAAGATAGTGATTGGCCGGCAGCAGCCCCGTGCTCGGGGCCACGATCCCGTGACGGTCGTGGTCGGTGTCGCAGGCGGCGGCGATGTCGTAGCGGTCCTTGAGCCGGATGAGGCGCTGCATGGCGTAAGCGGAGGAAGGATCCATGCGGATCTTGCCGTCCCAGTCGACGCTCATGAACGCGAACTGCGGGTCCACGACCTCGCTCACCACGGTGAGCTCGAGCCCGTAGCGCTCCGCGATCGGTCTCCAGTAGTGCACGCCCGCGCCCCCGAGCGGATCGATGCCGATGCGCAGCCCGGCGGCGCGGATGGCGGCGAAGTCGATGACCTGCTCAAGATCGGCCACGTAGGCGCCGACGTAGTCGTGGGGGAGGATGGTGCCGGTGGTCCCGGGCTGGCGCGAGCGGCGCACCTCGCGCAGCCGCGCCTCGATGAGGGCGTTGGCGCGCGTCTGGATCCACCCCGTCACTTCCGTGTCTGCGGGGCCGCCATGGGGCGGGTTGTACTTGAAGCCGCCGCTGTCGGGGGGATTGTGGGAGGGCGTGACGACGATGCCATCGGCGAGGCCGCTGCTGCGGCCTTTGTTATAGGTGAGGATGGCATGGGAGATCGTGGGGGTAGGGGTGAACTCCCCGTGGGCCGCACGTCGCGTGGGCACCTGGTGCGCGGCCAGCACCTCGAGCGCGGTGTCCTGCGCCGCGGCCGACAGCGCATGGGTGTCCGCGCCAATGAAGAGCGGGCCGGTGATGCCCTGGCCGGCGCGGTACTCGCAGATGGCCTGGGTGATGGCGAGGATGTGGTCCTCGTTGAAGCTGCGCTCGAAGGAGCTGCCGCGGTGCCCGGAGGTGCCGAACGCCACGCGCTGGGAGGGCTCGCCAACGTCCGGCCTGAGCGCGTAGTAGTCGCCCACCAGGCGCGCAATATCCACCAGGATCGACGGCGGTGCGGGCTTGCCGGCGAGGGGACTGATCGTGGGGCTCATGTTCGGGCTCACCTGCGGCTTGAGATGCGGCGCACCGATCATACCGAGCGCCATGACCGCGGCGTTATCCTGATGCCGCGTAGGGCGGCGCCGATAGGCGCGCCGTGCGCCACAGGCCGCGCCCGAGGTCTGGCTGGGCTTGCCTCCGGTGCGGGAAGTTGGGGTACGCTTCGGTCTGCCTGCAGGCGGGCCTGCATCGATTAAGAGGGCGTCATGAGTCAGTTTGATCTGCGGCCGCCGGATGAGGCGCAGCGCGCACGGATCATCGCCGGCCTTACCGCCGCCGAGCGCAACGTGCTGCTCGAGCACGGCACCGAGGCCGCTTTCTGCGGGGTGTTCCTCGACAACCACAAGGACGGCATCTACTGCTGCCGTTTCTGCGGACTGCCACTGTTTCGCTCGAGCGCCAAGTTCGATTCGGGTACCGGCTGGCCGAGCTTCTTCAGGCCGTTCGACGAGGCGCACATCCGCCGGGTGCGCGACACGAGCTACGGCATGGTGCGGGTGGAGGAGGTATGCGCGCGCTGCGGGAGCCACCTTGGGCACGTGTTCCCCGACGGGCCGCCGCCCACCGGGGAGCGTCATTGCCTGAACTCGGTGTCCCTGAGCTTCACCGAGAACGGGCAGCCGCTGCCGGACGTGCTCGGCCGTGGGGCGCCGGAGGGTCAGATGGCTGCGGGCTGAGGCTCACAGCCGGGGCAGCTCGGGGCGCCACCCGGTGTCAGGGGACGGCCGCGCCGGCGACGCCGAGACTGAAGCGGTAGACCTGCAGCGGCGCCGCCTCCGCCCCCCCGAGCACGTTCAGAACGTAGTGGCCGGGCTTCAGGCGCGCCGCATCGGCGTAAACGTGCAGGTAGCCGTCGGCCTGCACGGCGGCGACGGCAGTGGAGCCCACCGGCTGCGCGCCGCTGTCGGGCTCCTCCTTGAGCAGCGTGACGCGATAGCCGGATGCGGGCGCACGCGTGGGTGCCTGGGCGCGCAACTCGACGATGCCCGCTGGCGGCAGTGCGAGCAGCGGTGCGGCGCTGCCGCGCGTGGCGACGAAAGTGAACTGCGCGGCGACCGGTGAGACGGCTTCGCGGGCGAGCCCGCTCGCGAGGGAGGCGGTGAGCAGCGGCACGCGTGCGGCGCCCGAGTACACCCACAGTGCGATGGCGAGCACGCCCACGGCGGCCGCCGCGGCGAGCGCCGGCAGCCAGGTGCGGGGCTGGCGCGTCGGCGCCGCTGCCTGAGCGGGGCGTGGCGCGCTCGCCAGATGGCGCAGTCCCTCACGCAGCTTCAGGGTGCGCTCCAGTTCGCGCACCAGCTCCGGGTCACGCACCAGGCGCTCCCCGAAGGCCTCGCTCTCCTCATCCGACAAACGCCCGGCGAGGTAATTGCGGATGCGCTCGATATCGCGGCCGACGTCTAGCATGGGGACGCCTCCGGAAGATGCACGGTGGCCGCGGCGGTGGCGGGGTCGCGGGCCGGAGTGCTCGCAACCGGGCGATGACCTGTCCAGGTGCTGGCGGCGAGGCACAGGATGAGGGCTGCAACGGACAGGAGATCCGCCTTCCAGAATCCGCGATGCTCCAGGAGTTCGCGGAAGCGGTTGCGGGCGCGGAAGATCACCCGGTTGAAGTGCTCCTCCGACAGGCGCAGCTCGCGGCAGATCTCTTCCTTGTCCTCATCGTGCAGGTAGAAACGCATGAGGAGGTCGCGGTCGCGCGCGACCGGCATCTCCTCGAGCAGCCGGCGGGCGGCTTGCGCCCACTGCGGGCGTCCGACCTTTTCCCACTCCGGGTCGTTCTCGACGTCCGCCAGCTCATCAATGGGGGCGGTATCGCACAGGGCGCTGCGATCGCGGCGGCGGTGATTGCGCAGGTGGTTGATGGCGACCCGGTAGAGGTAGCCGCCAATGTTCTCCGGGTGCGCGATCTGCCCGTTGCGCAGCTTCTCGAGCGTGGTGACGGCGGCGTCCTGCAGGATGTCGGCGGCGACCTCCGGGTCACGCACGCGGCGCAGGATCAGCGCCCGCAGGCCCGGGTAGTCCCGGTACACCCCGATCAGATGGTCCACGGGATCGGCCACCGGGTGCGGGGAGGTCTGCGACCGGTGCCAGCAGGGCCACGGGGGCTGCGTGCTCGTCAAAGGCGCTCATGGGGGTGAGTATAAGCTGCAAATCCGCCCGAGACTCGTGCCGCTGCGGCTGCACGGCACGGCTCCGGAGGATGAGCGCCAGGGCGCGAACGGCGCCTGTCCTGCGGGCGGCGCTGAGATCCTCCGCGCCTTCACCACAGTCCCCCAGGGCGGTCCCGGCCCACCCGGCACGGGCTTCGCCGCCCCCTGCACGCGGGGGTGCCGCAGGCGTTACGCGTCGGGCTACTGCGGGATGGCGTACCCGGCTGGCAGGTGGCCGATCATGATGACCTGGTGGCAGAGGCGCTCACGGATGCGCCAGCCGGCGGCCGTGCGCGCGAGCGTATCCAGGTAGTAGCCCGCATTGGTGATGACCTCCTGCGTGCCATCGGGCAGGGGCCGCCCCATGGGCGCGGTGAAATAGCACCGCGCGCTCGCCGTTTCGGCGCCCAGCTCGATGCAGACGTTGGTGATGTGGTGCAGGTTGAGCGGCCAGGGTTTGAGTGCCCGGTCCAGCCATTCGAGCGTCGGCCGGTAGGGGCCCCTGCGACCCCCGGTGCTGGTGTAGTCGAGAGTGGCATCGGCAGCGAAGACCAAATCCATCAGCTCCCAGCGGCGCTGGTCGACCATCCAGGCATAGGTGTAGAGCAGCTGTTCGATCTCGCGGCGGTCCTCGGCGGCTTGTTCCCTCATGTGCGCTCCTGGGGTGGTGGCGGCAGTTCAGGCGTCCCGGTTCGTCTTGCGCCGGGGCGCTCCGACGCCTTGAGTATTTCACGGCGGCGGGGCGAGGTGCTGCGGTGGCGCGGTGCTCGATGACTGCTTAGTCATCGACGCGCTCGATCCTGACACCTGCGCCTGCGGCGAGCCGCGCCACTGCCAGGGCAACCGCCGCTTCCGGGTTACCGGCATGCCGCGCGCCGCGCCGCGGGCCTAGCCACCGTGGAAGCTGTAGCTGAAGTGCATGCCGATGGTGCGCGGCCGGCTGACCGTGACCGCCTTGTAGGCCAGAGCGTCATTGGCGTAGAGCTCGGCGCGCGTATCGGTCAGGTTGTGTCCGTACAGCTGTACCTGCCAGGCGTCCTTCTCGATTCCCAGCGCAGCGTCGTAGGTCGTGAAGGGCGGCAGGGGGTAGGCGATCGGGTTGCCCAGCCGGTCGACGGAGATCTCGTCGATGGAAGAAAACGAGTGCGACTGGTGCACCGCTGCGAGCTGCGCGAAGGCGCGATAGTCGGTGATGATGTGCTCGTAGCGCAGACTGATATTTCCCTGGAACGGCGGCGCTCCGGCGAGGGGGCTGCCGAGTGCGCCGGTGGGGTTCGGGTACCTTGCGCCGTTCTCAAAATGCAGCGAGCTGAAGTCGATCGGCGTGCCGTCGATCCAGTAAAAGGTCCCCTGCCGCACGAGGGCGCTGTGGTTCCAGGCGGCCGCGACTTGCGCGCTGAAACCGCCGAAAGCGCGCACCGTGGCAGAGGTTTCCAGCCCGTGGACCCGGTAGTCGCCGCCGTTCAGGGTGGCATCGTCGAAGGCATCGACGTTGATCTGCGCGTGCTTCCAGTCTTCCTGGTACAGGGCGCCGTTCCACTGCAGCCGCTGCCCGAACCAGCTCGTCTTCCACCCGAGTTCGTTGTTGATGACGGTATCCGGGGCGAAGTCATTGGGCGCGGCGAACCCCTCGTGCGTCTTCGCCTGCACCTGCCAGGAGCCGTTGCCCGGCGACAGCGGCGAATCGGCCCCGGGAACGAAGCCGCGATTGAAGCCCCCGGTGCGGAATCCCTGTGACCAGGTGTAGTAGAGCAGGGCATCGTCGCTGATCTTCCAGCTGAGGTTGGCGCGGCTCCTGAACCCTGAGTAGGTGCGCTCGAGGCCAAGGGCGCTCAGATTGTTAAAGTCGCGATTGATGCACGGATCAGGGGGCGGCCCGTACGGGTTGTTGATCCTGCCGCAATAAAAGCTGCCCGCCAGCGCGCCGCCTTCCGAGGTCGTGTTACTGAAGTAACGGGTACCGGCCGTGAGCGTCAGGCTCCGCGGCAGGAGGTCGAAGTCCACCGAGGCGTAGGCCGCCTTCTGATCATAGCCACGTGTGATGTCGTTGAAGAAAGCGTCCCCGGGCGGGCGCACGTCGGGATTGTTCAGCGTCGGCGGGTAGCCGGGTGTCGGGACGGAGCCGGGCGTGCACGGACAGACGGGCTTGCCATTGAGGATCCAGTAATCGGTGGGGGGCGCAAGGGGATTGAAGTAGGGGAGCGCCGTGAGGTAGTACCAGTCGCCCTGATCCTGGATCTGGTACTTCTCATAGAAGAGGCCGCCCACGCCGCGGATACGCCAGCTGTCAGGTGTGCTGAGGCGCAGCTCATGGCTCTGATGAGTATTGCGCTCCAGATCGCGCCAGAAGGCACTCGGGGTAAAGCATTGCGCGGCGGCCGGATTGCCCGGCTTGGGATTCACACACTGGTAGTAATCCACGTAGGTGCCGATGTGGGCATAGCTGGTGTAGTCCTGGACCTGTTCGACGTTGCGCACGAGGTACGTGCCCGCGTACAGGACCTGCAGTGCGCCGAGCCGGCCCTCGATCGTGAGCGCGGTGTTCTCGAACCGGTCCTTGTTGTAGGAGGGGTTGAAGAGCTGCACGGTGAGATCGGGCTGCGGCTGTCCGAGGGAGTTGTAGGCCATCTCCGCGGATACGCCTGCGGCGTCGAGGCTCTGGTAGGACTGTGCCAGCAGGGCACTCCAGTCCTCGTGGAACTGGTAGAGGATCTCCAGGCGCAGGCCCTGGTAGGTGACCGTGTTGATGTCAGGGGCAACGAGGGCGGCGTTGTTGATGACCACGCTGTTGGCCGGAACCCGGCCGTTCGCGCCCGCGTAGCCGATGCTCGGGTCAGCGGCGGTGCGCGCAAAGGTGGCCGGGGTGTTGTCGATGTAACCGCCGCGCCGCTCGTTATAGATGACACCCCGCAGCGCCAGCGTGTCCTCGATCAGCGGCACATTGAGGAGCGCATCCAGGGCGGTGCTCGGGCCCCCGTGCGCGGTGCTCGCGTAGCCTGCGTTCACGGACGCCTCGGTCACGTTGAGCTTCGGCTTGTTGGTGATGTAACGCAGTACGCCGGCCTGCGCCCCGGCCCCGAACAACGTGCCCTGGGGGCCCTCCAGCACCTCAATGCGCTCAAGGTCTGCGGCGTAGACGTCGAGATTGCGTCCCGGCAGCGAGGTTGACTGCTCATCCAGGTAAATTGCGACGTTGGGGAAGGCACCGTTGCTGCCGGACGCCTGATTGCCGAAATCCCCGGTCCCGAGGCCGCGCATGTAGAGGTTGTTCTGGCCCGGTCCCACCCCGTGCGCAGTGACCCCGGGCAGGTAGCTCAGGAAGTCATCGAGCGTCGTGGCGTTCAGACGCGCCAGCGTTTCCCCGGTGAGCACCTGAAGGGTGATCGGCACGTCCTGCGACTGTTCCTTGCGTCGGGTCGCGGTGACGATGACCTCCTGGGGTTCCTCGCCCGTCTTTCCCGTCGCCTGCGGTGCCGCTTTGAGGGTGAGGATGCGCACGCTGCGTGGCGTCAGCCATTCAAACCCCAGTCCTGTGCCCCGCAGCAGGCGCTCGAGGCCGTCCCGGGCAGTGAGCCCGGCCGGCGCGGCATGCGACTTCTGGTCGCGGACCACACCGGAGACGTAGACGAACTGCAGCCCGGTCTGCTGCGCGAATGCCGCCAGCGCCTGTGCCAGTGCCTGCGCGGGAATGTCTGCGGTGAGGAGGGCAGGTTGCGCCTGCGCTGCCAGGGCCGCAGGGACGACGGGCAGCAGCAGGGGCGCGCCGCGGGGCAAGGCACGCAGGATCTCCGAGACCACCTTCGCGATCCGTGCCGCCGGTGGATGCAAGCCCGTCCCCATGCAGTGCCAGTCAGTCTTGTTGTACCGGGGAGACTAAGCCTGCGGGGCCAGCGGGTACAGCTAGTCCTGTGAGACGATGATGCGCGTCGCGGTCACCTCCACCCGCACATGCTGCAGACTGCGCAGGAAGGCCACGAAGGCGTCGGTGTCGTCGGTGGCGAACTGCCCGCTGATTTCCAGCCGGCGCAGCGCGGGGGTCGCGATCTCGATCGGCTTCGGGGAGTAGCGATTGAACTCCCCCGCCACCTGTTCGAGCGGTTCGTGGTCGAATGCGATCTGGCGGTGCAGCCAGGCGGTACTGCGCTGCGCATCGACGGCTACGGGGTGCGCCGGCCACTCGCCCGCGGCGACGGTGACCTGCTCATCGGGGCCGAGCTGAAGGTCCGCAGGCGCGGCGCTGCCTGGCGCACGCGCGGCAGGTGCGACGGTGACGCGGCCCTCGGCCACCGTAACCACCGTGGCCGACCCCTGCAGGCGTACATCGAAGCGGGTGCCCACCGCGAGCGCCTCGGCGACTCCGGCCACCACGCGGAAGGGCCGCCCGGGAGCGTGCGCGACCTCGAAGGCCGCCTCGCCGGACGTCAGCTCGACCCGCCGTTCCCGGCTGCTGAAGCGCACCGTCACGGCGCTGTCGCTGTTGAGGTGTACGAGGGAGTTATCCGCCAGGCGCTCTGTGGCGCGATCGTCATGGCCGGTCTGAAAGTGCAGGGTGGTCACTGCGGCGGGTGCAGCAGGGTGCGTACCCGGGTTGAGGCGCCAGAGCGTGAGGAGGCCCGCGCCAAGGAGCGCGCACAGCGCAAACCCGACGCCCGCCGCACGCCAGCGACGCGCCGGGATGTCCGACAGGGGGGCGGCGAGGCGGGGCCACAGGGGAGTGACCGGGGCTGTGCCCTCCGTCCGTGCACCTGCCAGCAGCTCCTCGAGCGACACGGGGGAATCCCGGCACACGTCGCGCAGGTCACGGGCGATCACCGCAAACGCGAGGTACTCCGCCACGTTCAGCGGGGAGGCCTTGAGCCAGGCGGCGAAGTGCTCGCGCTCGCGCGAGTTGAGGCCGGCGCGGTTGGCGACGAACCAGTCGGCGGCATCCTGGGCGATCAGTCGGCGCACACGTTCCTCGTTGTCAGCCATGGGGCTCATCCCAGCCGCGCCATGCGGCGCCGGCAGTGCATCAGGGCCTGGCTCAGGTACTTCTTCACCATGTGAGTGGAGACGCCGAGCCGCTGCGCGATCTCCTCGTAGCTCATGCCGTGCCAGTACTGCAGCACCACCGCGGCGTGGCACTTGGGCGGCAGCTGCAGCAGCACCTCGCGCAGCCGCTTGATGCGCACCGCGCGGTCCAGCTCGCCGCCGAACACGGGGAGCTCGGCAAGCTGCGCCTCCACGAGGGGGTCATCGACGTTTAGCGCGCCGCTATCGCGGCGCTCATGACGCGCGTGCTCCTTGGCAAGATTGCTCGCCACCGTGAACAGGTACGACTCCGGGTTGCGGATGGCGTCCATGTCCGGAACCCGCAGCATCCGCACGTACACTTCCTGCGCCAGATCCGCCGCATCCGGACGGCGGCGTACGCGCTTGTACAGAAACGCCTGCAGGGAACTGCCATGGTCCGCAAACAGCCGCTCGACCAGGGTCTTTTTGTTCTCGACCATTAGGACCTGAACGCCTCAACCCCGACGTTGAACCTCTCGCAATAGGTAAGAGTGAGCTGACGACGCTTCGGGTACCAGGATGTCTCGCGCCGCAGCCCGGGGCGACCGCACGCAGAAGCTGCGCCCGTAAGTTCAGGTACCCGACCTTCCTACTCCGGACTCTCTTACCCACAGGGTGGTAACGCAAGCACTGCCCATCGTGCTTGCTGCACCGCGCCAATAAACACAAGAAACGGGAGACCCATCATGACCTGCGATGACTTGAGGCCGGGAGACGCGCTGGCGGTTTCCGGCAGTGCTCGACACCTCAACGGCGAACTTCTGGGGAGAGATTTCATGAAGAAGATTCTGATCGGGACCGCGACTCTCGCGGCGCTGACGTTCGGACTTTCCGCCCATGCAAGCTGTGCGGATCCGCGCGTGACGGGGCAGGGTGGCGCCGTCGAGGGCATTCCCGCGCTCGAGCTGCACCAGGGGACGATGCCGAGCTTCAGTGAGTGGCAGGGCGCCGGCGAACGGATCGTCGGCACCTGGCACGTGGTCTATACCCCGAAGGGGGCGACGACGGAGTCAGGCGAGGCCTTCATTCAATGGCACAGTGACGGGACCGAGTGGGAAAACATCAACTATCCGGTCCTCGGCGGCAACATCTGCATGGGCTCCTGGAAGACTCTCGATCGCTCGCAGGTCTACCGTAACCACTACGGATGGCTCTACAACGACGGCATGCTCGCGGGCTACTTCAACGAGACCGAGACCGACGTGGTGGCGCGGGACGGCAACTCCTACTCCGGGACCAATACGACGACGCTGCATTTCTTCTCGGGCCCGCCGATGGTGCTGACCGGCACGGCCCAGGCGACACGCATCGCACCCTGAAGCGACGCCGCAACGCCGCTCCCGGCTCCCGCCGTCCCGGAATCCCCGGACGAGGAGCCGGGAGCACCCCCTGAGGGCGCGCCGGGTGACCGCTGCGGCCTGGCAATAAAGCGCTGACTGGGCCCGAAATCAGGGCTGCTGCGGGCAGAAACCAGCCGGCTCGGGCCCAGGCACCGGGCAAGCGAGGCTTGATCAGAAGGGCCCGCGGCACCATAACTGCCCCATGATCCCCTTCTCAATCCTCGACCTGTCGCCGGTGCCGATGGGCAGCACGGTCTCCCAGGCCCTGCGCAACACCATAGATCTTGCGCGCCGCGCCGAAGCGTGGGGCTACCACCGGTACTGGCTCGCCGAGCATCACAGCCTGCCTGGGGTGGCGAGCGCCGCCACGTCCATCGTGATCGCGCAGGTGGCCGCCGCGACCAGCGCCATACGCGTCGGCGCCGGAGGCATCATGCTGCCGAACCACGCACCGCTCGTGATCGCCGAACAGTTCGGCACCCTCGAGTCGCTCTTTCCCGGGCGTATCGATCTCGGTCTCGGCCGCGCCCCGGGGGCAGACCAGGCGACGGCTCGCGCGCTGCGCCGCAACCTTTCGAGTAATCCGGACGAGTTCCCGCAGGACGTGATGGAGCTGCAGCAGTACTTCGCCGCCGCTGAGCCGGGCCAGCGCATCGTCGCGGTACCGGGGGCGGGGCTCGAGGTGCCGCTGTGGATTCTCGGGTCGAGCCTCTTTGGAGCGCAGGTCGCCGCGGCGCTCGGCCTGCCGTTCGCCTTTGCCTCGCATTTCGCACCAGCCGCGATGATGGACGCGATTGCCATCTACCGGCAGCGCTTCCGCGCCTCAGCGCAGCTTAAGCGGCCGTACGTAATGCTCGGATTCAACGTGTTCGCCGCCGACTCGGACGCTGAGGCGCGCTGGCTTGCGAGCTCCATGCAGCAGGCGTTCGTCAACCTGCGCAGCGGCCAGCCGACGCAGCTGCCCCCGCCCGTGGCCGGCTACGCGGAGCAGCTGCCGGCTAACGCACAGGCGCTGCTCGCGGACGTGCTGGCGTGTTCGGCGATCGGCTCGGCGGCCACGGTGTCGGACGCCCTGCGTGACTTCGTGCGCAGGAGCGAGCCCGATGAACTCATGCTCACCTCGCAGATGTTTGATCACACGGCGCGCCTGCGCTCGTTCGAGATCGCCGCTACTTGCCTGCGGCACCTGACAGCGCCGCGCTGATCAGCTGCCGGCAGGCCTTCTCGTTCGGGTCCGGAAGCATCTCCGAGAGCAGCTTCGGGGGTGGTGGTCGGTGCGTGCGGCGCGGGCTGAACTTCAGGTTCGCGCGTAGCAGGGGGCGCACCACTGGCAACACTCCGCGTAGCCCAATCCCTACAAGCGGACGCGGGGGCCGCCAACCGATGCCAAACCTTCGCCGTGCCACTATCCGTGCCTCTAAAGATTCCAAGGATGACCGCATGCTGCGTGCCCTCAGATCGCTCGCACTTCCCGCGTTCGCCGCGTTCGCTCTGGCGCTCTCGGGCCCCGGGCAGGCGCAGGTCGGCATTTCCGTGGAAGTGGCGCCCCCGCCGCTGCCGGTCTATGAGCAGCCGGAAATTCCGGCGCCCGGATTTCTGTGGGTGCCGGGCTACTGGGCCTACGGGCCGGAAGGCTACTTCTGGGTACCGGGGACCTGGGTCGAGCCGCCGCAGCCGGGGCTGCTGTGGACTCCCGGTTACTGGGGCTGGTCGAACGGGCTCTTTCTGTGGAATGCGGGCTACTGGGGACCGGTGGTCGGCTTCTACGGCGGGGTGAATTACGGCTTCGGCTATCCGGGGCGCGGCTATGAGGGCGGCTACTGGCGCGACAACCAGTTCTATTACAACCGCAGCGTCACCAACATCACCACGGTCAATGTGCGCAACGTCTACACGAAGACGGTGGTGAACAACGTCACCGTCCGGCGGGTCAGTTACGTCGGCGGCCCCGGCGGCCTCAATGCGCGGCCGAGTGCGGCGGAGGAGCAGGCCGCCCATCAGCAGCATCAGGGTGCGACTGCCGCCCAGACGCAGCAGCGCGACAGCGCCGGCTCGCGGCGCGAGCTGCTGGCGAGCGTCAACCAGGGCAAGCCGCAGATCGCCGCGACTGCGAAGGCGGGCGACTTCTCCGCCCACACGATTAGCGCCAGTCGCGCCGGGGGCCCGGTGCCTGCGGCGACGCTGCAGGCACATCCTTCGAACACGCCGCGTCCGCTGACGCCGGCCGGCCGGCCACCGCAGTCGGCGAGCGCCTCCAGACCTGCGCCTCCCGCTCCCGTGCACGTGCGCGACCTGCCCCCGGGTGAGCCGCCGGCGGCGGCGCGTGAAGGCGCCTCGGACGAAGAGAAGGCGTACGCGCAGTCACAGGCCGAGCTGGCGGCCCGCCACCAGCAGGAACGCCAGACGCTGGCGCAGCAGCAGGAGCGTGACCACGCGGCCGCGGCCACGCAGCAACGAAACGCGCAGGCGATGGCGCAGATGGAAGCGCAGCACCGGCAGCAGACCCAGGCGCTGCAGCAGCGCCACGCGGCCGAGAACGCGCAGGCGGCGCGCCGCGCGCCCCACGCAGCCGCGCCGGCCCCTGCCGCGCCTCAGCATCACTGAACGACAGCGAATCGACCCCCATCCAGAAACCACTCCGAAGTGAGGTCATCATGATGAAGCGCTCTTTGTTCGCAGCAGCCGCGCTCGCAATCGCGACGCTGGCCCAGGCTCAGGTCGGCACGACGCTCAAGGAAGGCGCCGCCGCCACGTCCGAGAAGGCCCAACAGGTGGGCGATGAGGCCAAGGCGGCCGTCTCATCACAGCCGAACAAGTCCATCGACAAGGCCAAGGCGCAGACGCACAAGGCCAAGGCGCATGCGCACGCCAAGGCCGCCAAGGATGCGGCGAAGGACGTGCCGAAGTAAGCGTCTGAAAGCGCACCGTGCAGGGGAGCGCGCGGCCTGCTAAGGGTCGCTCCCCTGCAGATCGATGCGGGGCGCGCGCTACTGGACCGTGAAACCCGCCGGCGGGTCGGGGGCCACCGCGGTGCCGGTGCCGCCTGCGGTGACGGCAAGCCCGGTGGCGCTGACGTTACCGCTGGCATCCACGACGAAGAGGTAAGCGGCCTGTCCCTGGGTGAACTTGCCGAGGTTCACCTGCGCTGTGATCGAGCCGTCACTCCAGGCGCTCGGGATCTGCACTTCGACGATGCTCGCCTGACTGAGGACCGGCTTGTCGGCGAGCACCACGCGTGACAGGGTCGTATCGACATAGACGTCGTCGAAGTAGCGCCAGTTGTTCGTGTAGCCCTGCATGCGCGCGTAGCCGCCCACCGCGATGCTGCGGCGGGTGCCGCCATAGTTGTCCGTGGCGCCGGCGTAATTCATCACCCGCTGGCCGTTCTCCCAGATATTGATGTAGCCATCGGACTGGCTCGACACCCTGATCGCAATCTCCACCTTCGACCACTGGCCCGCCATCGGGTTGACGGCCGTGCCCCACCAGGCGTTGTGTCCGTTGAGATCCGGATCGCTGAGCGGGGTGCCGGTCTCCTGGGTCCACTGCAGCCCGTTGTCGGTGTTGCTGTCCGGGTGCGGGGGTCCATAGCAGGTGTACCAACTCATCGAGGCGTAAGGCTCGTCGCCCGCCGACCAGTCAAAGGTCTTGAAGTTATTGTCGCCGCCGAAGTGCCACTGGTTGTCAGCGCGCTGGTACCAGCTGGCATAGATGTAGAAGGGCAGCGCCGGCAGGGGCATGCTCTTCCACATGAGCACGTCGTAGCCAGTGTCCGCGCCAGTATCGCCTGCATGCGCTCCGGCGATGTAGCGGGTCACGTGGGAGTGCGGCAGGCTGATGCCGCGCATGGGCGCATAGTAGGCAAGATTGTAGCCGGGCAGCTGATCGGGCCACGCCCCGGTCCATATGTCGGTGACGGCGTTACCGCTCGCGTTGTCCCAGGCCAGCGGCGCCGCGGTCGCTTTCGAGCCGAAGCCCGAGCCGCTGATGGTGATAGTGGCGCCGTGGTCGAGCGCGCCCGTCACACCCTGCGGCAGCGGAGTCGCGAGTGCGCCGTGTGTGGCGGTGGCAAATCCGAGCACGCTTGCGCCAATGCCGAGCAGGCTGCGGCGCAGCGCGCAGCGCGAAAACTGAACGTCCATTTTCAAATCCCCGCATGAGTCACACGTTCTTTGTGGCGCCACCTTAATTTCATCGGACGCGAATACAAAGGTCTGCGGGTGTAGGGGAACTGCGACGCTCGGGATAAGCCTCTGTATGCAGACGAATTAAAATTTCGCAAGACGGGCGCGCTGCGCGGCGGTTCGTGCGCCTCGCCGCTAGGCACAGTGCGCGATGATCTCCTGCGCGAAGCGGCGCACGCTCTCCTGCTGCTGCGCAAGGTCAGTGGTCCCCGGGTAATAGATCTGCCAGGGCTGCGCGATGATGTGGGTGACCCCCTGCGCTTCGATGCGCTTGTAGCCGGCGGGATCAAAAACATCCGCTGGCGTGGCCATGACGTCGAACGGCAGGTGCGCGCGGCCATACTCACGCCGGTAACCCCGGATCTTCTCGATGGTCGCCACGATCTCGGCCGCTGGCTGCCAGTCGGAGAGCCAGCCGTCCCCGAGGCGCGCGGCACGGCGGTGCGCGGCGTCCGACATGCCGCCCACCCACAGGGGAATCGGCTTGACCGGCTTCGGATTCATCTCGAGGCGATCGAACTGGTAATACTGTCCCTTGAACTCCACGTATTCCCCGGTCCAGAGGCGTCGCATCACCTCGATCATTTCGTCGCAGCGCTTGCCGCGGTTGGAGAAGTCGCGCCCCAGGATATCGAACTCATCCCGCGACCAGCCCACCCCGATCGAGGGTGAGATGCGCCCGCCGGAGAGGGCCGACAGCGTCGCCAGCGCCTTGGCGACGCAGAACGGATCGCGCATCGGCAGCACGAAGGCGTTGGTGGAGAAGCGCAAGCGTGTCGTGACCGCGGCCATGGCGGCGATCATCACGAACTGGTCCGGGAACTCGGTGAACTCCGGCCAGCGACGCTTGCCGTCCGGCGTGTAGGGATAGGGCGTTTTGGGGGTTTGGGCATTCACGACGTGATCGGAGAGCGTCGCCATCGCCCACCCGCTCTGGTCCGCCGTGACGGCGAGCGGGACGATGTTCACCGTGGGTGTCATGAAGAGCGACAGCACGAATTTCACGCAGAACCTCCGGAGGATGGCGACGGGCGTCGCGGCCGACGCGCGCTTCGGATGGTAGCGCACAGGCGCTGGGCTGTGGCGCCGCCGTTCACACAAGCGGTGCAGGCATCGCGCGTCACCCGGATGCCGACGCAGACGCACCGGGCCGCCAAGCACCGCAGTGTTGTCCTGCAGCTGGCGCACCGGCCTCTCGATCACGAACGGCTCTGGCGCGATTCCGGGAACTGGAAAATCGAGGGCGGATGTCCTGAGGGCGAGCATCGCGCAGATGACTTTCATCGCGGGCAGTCCTTTGCGGCCGGCCGACCGCAACACACGTCCGGCCGGGGCGCGAGTGTCTGGCGGGTCCGCACCCCGGACGCTATACATAGGAGCGTTCGCCTCACGGCCCACGTGCACATCCTGGAGTAACCGGCCATGCCGATCCGACTTGAAAGCCCCGCACCCGCTGTGGCGCGGGGCAGCCGCGCCTGGCTTCTGGCGGCGGCTCTGGTGTCTTGGCTTGCGGCCACAGCGCTTAACGTCGGTCCCGTCCGGGCGGGCAGCCCCGCGGCCGTCCCCGGTACTGCCGCGCGCGATGGCCGTCACGATTTCGACTTCGAGATCGGAGAGTGGACGACCCATCTGCGCAGACTGCGACACCCGCTCGCCGGCTCATCTGAATGGGTGGAGTATGAGGGCACGAGCTCCGTGCACGGCCTTCTCGATGGACGCGCCAATCTCCTCGAACTGAAGGTGCAGGGGGAGGCGGGACGCATCGAGGGCCTGTCGCTGCGTCTCTACGAACCACAGTCGCACCAGTGGACACTCAGCTACGTCAACATCGCGGACGGGCGCCTGACGGCTCCGATGGTCGGGGAGTTTCGCGACGGTGTCGGCAGGTTCTACGCCCAGGACTCGCTGAATGGCCGGGCGATACTGGTGCGCTTCATCATTTCACCCGGGCACCAGAACGAATGGCGCTTCGAGCAGGCGTTCTCGGACGATGGCGGCAGGACCTGGGAGCTCAACTGGATCGCAACCGACAGGCGCAGCTGACGGCGCCGCTGCGGCGCGCGCCACCCGACCCGCACGGGGAGGGCCGTGGGAACTCGTCGGCCTCAATGCGCAACCCACGCCCGGGGCAGCAGCAGGGGTCGCGCGTTCCGCTCAGTCTTCGGTCTGGTTACGTTCGGAGACGATTGGTAACGGTCGCCGCCGGCGCCCCCTTCTCGAATTGTCTTGCAGAGAGCCTCAGATCTATATGAGGCGGCAAGCTCAGCTCATGCCATACTGTTATCCGGGTGGCGATGCTTGCAGTGTTGCCGTGCATCGCGCTCCTCAGGGATGACTCGGGTTCAGGGGTGTCCGGGTGCTCGATACGCTCAGAAGCGCATTTTTAGGGACAAACAAGGCGCTGAGTCTGCACCGCAGTGTCAGGCTCTCCGAGCCGTGCATCTCCAGCGGCGTGCGGGAACTGGAGCGCCTGTGCCCGAGCGATCCCCGGGACGAGGAGTCCCCGATCTTCCTGCTCTCGGCCGGCTGGCGTTCCGGGTCAACCCTACTGCAGCGCATGGTCATGTCCAATCCGCGGACGATGATCTGGGGCGAGCCCTACAATGAGTGCGGCCTCATCCAGGCGCTGGCCTGTTCAGTGAAGGCCTTCCGGGGCGGCTGGCCCTCGAACGATTTCATCTTCGACGGCTCGGCGCTCGAGAGCCTCAACAACCAGTGGATCGCCAACCTCTTTCCGAAACCCGCCGACTGGCGCATGGCGCATCGCAGCCTCTTCGACAACCTGCTGCGGGCGCCGGCGCAGGATTCCGGTGCCACCCGCTGGGGCATCAAAGAGGTGCGGCTGTCCGCGGAACACTGCCTGTACCTGCGCTGGCTGTATCCGCGGGCGAAGTTTGTCTTTCTGATCCGGCACCCTCTGGATGCCTACCTGTCGTACTCGCGCTATGGCCGGCACTGGTACTTCACGTTCCCCGATGAACCGGTGCTCACGCCCGTGCAGTTCGGCCATCGCTGGCGCCAGCTGGCCGACGGGTTTCTCAGCCGGGCGAGCGAGCTGTGCGCACTCGTCGTGCGCTACGAAGATCTGATCACGAGCGACCTGACCGTGCAGTGCATCGAGCAGTACCTGTCGATCGAGATCGATCCGTCGGTGCTGAGCTGCAAGGTGGGAAGTTCGCGCCGGATGGGCGAGGCACGCGTGAGCCGCCTGGAGCGTGCGCTGCTGCGCCGCGCGGTGAGCCCGGTGGCATCGTCGCTCGGTTATGCATGGGGCTACGCGGCCGCACGCTGACCTTTCCCGCTTCGCCGCAGGGGCGCTGCCTCGCCTTAATATAGTGTGCCGTCAAATCCCTGGGGAGCACCGGATGCGCCTGCCGCGTTTGCTTGGCCTGCTGATGCTGGCCGTGTGCGCCGCCCACGCGGCCGCCGCTGATCCAGACGCCGGGGATGCCGCCCGCGCGGGCTGGCGGGCACTCCTTGAGTACTACCAGGGGCACTGGCAGTGCCGGGGCCACTTCGCCAACGGCACGCCCATCGCCTCGGAAGAAGAGTTTGAGCCCTGGCTGAACGCCACCTGGCTGCACGAGCGGCACGACGATGAGCTGCCGTTTTCCTATCACGCTCACTCGGTCTGGGGACTGGCCAAGGCCGGCCAGGCCCTCACGCTCACCATCTATGACAATTCCGGCGGCGTGCGCGTGTTCACCAGCGGGGACTGGCTCGGGGCGGCGATCACGTTCGATGCGCAATCGGGAGGCGAGGCGCCTGGCCGGCGCGAGCGGTTTGTGTACCGCCGCGAGCCCCCGGCGGCCTTCAGTTTTGAGTACCAGGTGGCAGCGCCCGACGGAGCCTGGCGCATGGGCGACCACGTCGAGTGCAGCAAGCGGTGAATCGCATCCGGCAGCGGATCCTGGCCAGTGGACGAGCCGCCTGACCTATACTTTTGGGCTTATTCATCTGCCACAGGGGGCTTATCGGCATGAGCACGTATCGGCACGTCCGCCTCTCCCGTCCCGTTCTTTCCCGCCGGGGCCTGTTGAAATCCTCCCTCGGGATCGCCGCCCTCGGGGCGGTCGGCGGGCTGGCACTGGCCGCCCCCGGCGTTGCCTTGGCCGCCGCGATGACCCAGGAGGATCGCGACAGACTCACGCCCGATGAGATCATCGAGCTGATGAGGCGCGGCAACGAGCGCTTCCGTACCGGCAAGATGCTGCGCCACGACTACCTGGCGCAGAAGCGGGCGAGTGCCGCGGGTCAGTACCCGGCCGCCGTGATCCTCAGCTGCATCGATTCACGCGCCCCCGCGGAAATCATTCTCGACATGGGGATCGGGGAGACGTTCAACGGCCGCGTCGCCGGCAACATCGCCAACGATGACCTGCTCGGGAGCCTGGAGTTCGCCTGCGCCGGTGCCGGGGCCAAGGTGGTGCTGGTGATGGGGCACACCGCCTGCGGCGCCATCAAAGGTGCGATTGACGGCGCCAAGCTCGGTAACCTCACCCAGCTGCTCGACAAGATCAGGCCGGCCGTCCAGGCGACCCAGTATGCGGGCGAGCGCAGCAGCAAGGACGCAGCGTTCGTTGACGCGGTAGCCGCCACGAACGTGCGCCTGACGATCGAGGGCATCCGCCGGCGCAGCGAGGTGCTCGCCGGGCTTGAGAAGGACGGCAAGATCAAGGTTGCCGGCTCGATGTATCACCTGGTCGGCGGTCGCGTCGAGTTCCTGTAACCCCTAGTGCGCGGCCGCGCCAGGGCGCAGTGTGTGCCAGGGTGATGCGGAGTCGATCTCGCGCCAGGCACCGGGCGCAAGGCCCTCGAGACCGACCTCGCCGATGCGCGCACGGATGAGGCGCAGTGTCGGCAGGCCGATGCGCGCGGTCATGCGCCGCACCTGGCGGTTCTTGCCCTCGCGCAGGGTCAGTTCGAGCCACGTCGTCGGGATCCTGGCGCGCCAGCGGATCGGCGGGTGGCGCGGCCACAGGTCCGCGGGCTCAGCGATAAGCGCCGCCGCGGCCGGTTGCGTCGTGAAATCCCCGAGATCCACGCCGCGGCGCAGCTGCGCGAGGGCCGCCTCGGTCGGGACCCCCTCGACCTGGGCCCAGTAGAGCTTGGGCAGCTTGAAGCGCGGGTGCGCGATCCGCGCCTGCAGGGCACCGTCGTCGGTCAGCAGCAGCAGCCCCTCGCTGTCGGTATCCAGCCGGCCGGCCGGATAGACGTTCGCGGTGTCGATGTAGTCGGCAAGCGTGCGCCGGCCGGCTTGCGGGCTGAACTTGCACAGCACGCCGAAGGGCTTGTTGAACGCGAGCAGCACGCCAGGGATCAGCCGAGGAAGCGTTCGATCAGGTCCGGGGACACGGTCGCGGCCGGGATCCGCCGCTGGGCCGGCGCGCGGCGCTTGCGGCCGCGGGCGCGCCCGCCCGGCTCCTCGCGGAACCATTCGCGCACGTCGGCATCGAGCCCGATGCCATGCATGTAGTTGTAGAGCGCCTTGCGCAGCCCGCTGCCGAGGAAATCGTGGTCCGTGCCCACGGGGTCCTCGAAGGCGAGGTCGTTGTGGGCGAAGGTGACATCCCGCGCCGGCAGCAGCGTGATGTTGTACTTGTGCGGCTGCAGCCCGATCGGTGAGTGCGCCGTCGCCGCAAAGCGATGCCAGTAGGCCGACTGGATGCAGCCTGCCGCAAACAGCTGCCGCACGCGCTCGAGCGCATCGATCGTGTCCTGCAGGGTCTCGGTCGGGAAGCCGTACATCAGGTAGGCGTGCACCAGGATGCCCGCGTCACTGAAGGCGCGTGTCACCCGCGCCACCTGTTCCACGGTGACGCCCTTGCGCATGAGTTTCAGCAGGCGGTCGGAGGCGACCTCGAGCCCGCCGCTCACGGCCACGCAGCCGGACGCGGCCAGCAGGCGGCACAGGGCAGGCGTGAAGGTCTTCTCGAAGCGGATGTTCCCCCACCAGGTGATGCTGAGCTTCTCCTGCAGCAACCGCCCGGCGAGTGCGCGCATGCCCGCGGGCGGGGCGGCCTCGTCCACCAGGTGGAAACCCGTCTCGCCCGTCTGCGCGATCAGCGCCCGGATGCGCTGCATGACGAGATCCTCCCCGGGGCGGTCGTAGCGGCCGATGTAGTCGAGGGAGACGTCGCAGAAGGAGCACTTCTTCCAGTAGCAGCCGTGCGCCAGCGTGATCTTGTTCCAGCGCCCGTCCGACCAGAGGCGGTGCATCGGATTGAGCATTTCCATGAGCGACACATAGTCACCGAGTGGCAGCCCCTCGTAGGTCGGGATGCCGGTCTCGCGCTGTGGGAAGTCGTGCTGCGTGGGGTCGCTTCTCAGGACGACCGCCGTGCCATCCCGCACGTAAGTGCGCACCAGCGGTGTCCTTCGGTCCTTGAGCCGCTGCAGCAGGCTCAGGAGCGGTCGCTCGCCGTCATCGAGCGTCACGTAGTCGAAGTAGTCAAATACCCGCGGCTCTTTCAGGGAGCGCAGCTCGGTATTCACCCAGCCGCCGCCCAGCACCAGCGTCGTGTGCGGGGCCGCCTGGCGGATGGTGCGCGCCATGCGGAAGGCGCCGTAGACATTGCCCGGAAACGGCGCTGTCAGTGCCACGAGCGCGGGCGGGTGCGTGATGAGTTCGCGCGTCAGCGCATCGAGCGTGCTGTCGATGAGCGTCGGCTCGCCGGTGAGCGCCTCCTGCAGCGCATCGAACGAGGCGGCGCTCGCGGCCAGCCGCTCGCCGTAGCGTGCCAGCTCAAAGCGCAGGTCGATCCCGAGCCGCCAGACATCGGCCAGATCATCGATGTAGAGACTCGCAAGGTAGCGCGCCTGCTCGGTGGTGCCGAGGGCGCCAAACGCAGCCAGGAGCTGCTCATCCTGGGATGCCGATCCTGAGACCGGGGCGGGGCCCAGGTGCGCGAAGCGCGGACCTTCGGGAAGGAAGCCCCGCCCGGCTATACGCAGGGCGAGACTCGGGTCGCGGCGCTGCAGGAAGCGGACCGCGGGTTCCACCGTCTCGACGTAACGCCCGGCATGCTCAAGGAAATGGGCGATGGGTACGGGCATCGCGGCGCGCCTGCCGGCCTCACGCACGCGCTCGCGCAGTACCCGCGACATCTCTTCCAGCGCCGGCGCGCAGAAAAGCCGCAGGAACAGGCCGAGGGAGGCATCGGCCTGTGTCAGCTCAAGCCCAAGGGTCGGCGCATGCAGGCGCAGAAACCCCAGCAGGTACGCCGTAGCCGGGTAGGGCGTATTGAGCTGGGTCATCGGCGGTGTGAGCAGCAGCACGCGCATGAGGCTAAGGATGGTAACGCAGCCGCCGAACCTCGGCTGTTCGCTCGCGACGGGCAGCGTGACCTGGGGGCGGCGCTTCGTGCAGTTCGGTCACCGCGGGCAGCAGGGGCGCGGCACGCGCCTCGCTTACATCTGAGCGTGGTGCGCCATCCAGTGACGGGCGATGTCGGAGCGCGTGCACAGCCAGACGCCCTCGTGATGCTGCAGGTGCGCGATGAGCTTCGCGAGGGCGCCGATGCGTCCCGGGCGGCCTATGATGCGGCAGTGCAGGCCGATGCTCATCATGCGCGGCCGTCCGGCGACGCCTTCGCGATAGAGCCAGTCGAAGGCATCGCGGCAGTACGTGAAGAATTGTTCGCCGGTGCCGAAATCCCCGCCGCGCTGCAGACGGCTGTCGTTGTTATCGAAACTGTAGGGGATGACGAGGTGGCGCCGGCCTGCCACCTGAGTCCAGTACGGCAGGTCATCATTGTAGGCATCGCTGTCATAGAGGAACTGGCCGGTTTCCACCACCAGCCGCCGCGTGTTCGGTACCGGGCGCCCGGTGTACCAGCCGACCGGTCGCTGGCCGGTGAGGCGCGTGATGATCTCGATGTTGCGCAGTATGTCGGCGCGCTCGACCTGCTCGGGCGACGCTCTGATAGTCGAGCCAGCGCTGTCCGTGACAGGCGACCTCGAAGCCGCTGCGCGCGATGGCGGCGGCGGCGCCCGGGATTGCGCTCGAGCGCCATGCCCACCGCGTATACGGTGGCGTAACGCCGCTGCTCGCGGAGCATGCTGCATGATCCGCCAGAAGCCGACGCGGCTGCCGTACTCGAAATTGGACTCGACGTTGAGATCGCGCGCTCGGGCAGAGGCGCGCGCGCCGAGATCGGTGAGGACCGACTCGGAATGCGCGTCGCCGTGCAGCACGCGAGGCCTCGCCGCCTTCCTCGTAGTTCAGCACGAGCGAGACTGCGATGCGCGCCTGCCCGGGCCAGCGTACCTGAGGAGACAGCGGCGCCGTAGCCGGCAAGGTCGCGCGGATAATCCTCGCCCGAGCTCATCGTCGCTCCGGGTGCGGTCCGGGCGCACGTTCGCCGGCCAGCCAGTCAACGTAGGCATGCAGCGCCTCGCGCGTCGGGCGCGGCTGCCAGCCGGTGTCCGCGCTGAGGCGCGACACATCGTAGGCGCCCCACATGCCCTCGCGCAGCGTCGCGTCCTGCAGGATGTCGGCGTGCTCGGGCGCCGACGACCTCGGCGTGGAAGCCGGGCACCTTCTCGGCCACCCATGCGACCAGCTCGCCGATGCTCGCGGTCGCACCGCTCGCGACGTTGTAGGCGCTGAAGCGCAGCCGGGGGGCCTGCAGCAGCGCGACGATGGCACGTGCCACGTCTTCCGCGTGGACGTAGTCCCCCACCGCATCGAGGGTATTCACCCGCACGCGGCCGGCGCCGTCGAGTGCCAGGCGTGCAATGCGATGCGGCACGTGGTGCATGTTGCGGCTGGCCGTAGACGCGATCCATCGGCCCATATACCGAGGACGGTCGCACCGAGGCCGTCGACAGCCCGAAGAGACTGCCGTAGCGCTCGGTAATGAGTTCGGAGGCGAGCTTGGAGATGCCGTACAGCCGCCGCGGCATGACGTAACCGTCCTCCGGCAGCGGTTCGCCCGGACGATCGGGCCCGTGGTTCTTGTAGACGGCGCCGGAGCTCACGTAAATGAAGCGGCCGAAGCTGGGCAGGGTGCGCGACGAACTCCAGCAGAGGCCACGGTGCCCATGATGTTCACGTCGATGATCCGCGCCGGGTTCTCGGCCTCCGGCTCGCGCCGCGCCTCGGCGGCGCTGCCGCGGGAGATCGGTGTGATGGTGGCACCATGAACGATGTGGGTGATGGCGTGGCGGGCGAGCGCCGGGCCCAGCTGTCAGGCCGCGTGACATCGGCGACCACCACTCGCAGGCGCTTGGTGAACGCGGCGAAATAGCGCTCGGCGGCGGCGTCGGGCAGCTGCCGAGTCGAGCACCACCAGCTGCGCGTCGGGGTGGGCGCTCAGCCAGTAGCGTCCGAGGACACTCATGACGAAACCGGTCGCACCCGTGACGAGCAGCGTTCACGGGCCCGGCGGCGGCGCCAGCTCACAGCGGAAACTCCGTCAGCAACCCGATGAGGGCCAGTGCCCCGACGGCAAAGTCATCCATGAGACATGGCCTCAGCCGCGATTGTGGCTGCCGTTGTCGTTGCGCACGAAGATCATCGCACTCGGAACCCCGACCTTGGTAAACACCGCGGCATCGTGCCAGGCGCCGCTCGGCATTTCAAACGGCTGCTGCAGCAGTCCCATGAGCCTCGCCCGCAGGCGGCTGTCCATGACCGCCGCGGGTGAGTCGCTGGTCGCGCCGAGCTCAAACTGCACGCGGTACTGCGAGCCGATCCGGGTCGCGGCGGCGCGCGCTTCCTGCGCGACCGACTCGAGTGTGGCATCCGAGAGGCTGCGCAGGTCGAGCACGAACTGCGTCTGGCCCGCGATCTTGCTCGGTCCGTGCAGGGCAGGGTCGGTGTACAGCTCCCCGCTCGTCAGCACCAGGTCCGCTCCGGCGCGCTCCTGCTGCAGCCAGACCTGCTCCATGTGATGAAGCAGCGCCACGGTTGCCGCACGGCGTCGTGGCGGTAGGGGCGCTCGACGGCGCCCGAATGCGCGTATTGCCCGCGGCAGAGTGGCGTTGCGGAAGCGCTTGCAGCCGCGGAGGCCGCTCACCACGGCTGCCGGCAAGACCGCGCGCTACCAGCGTCGGGCCCTGCTCGATGTGCAGCTCGAGGTAGGCGCGGATCTGCGCGGGGTCGAGCAGTCGCCGGCGTTCGCGGATCGGCTGCGCATCGAAGCCGCAGTGCTCGATGAGGGTGGCCTCGAGGCTGCGCCCGTTGTCGGAGCGCCTGATCGCAAGGCACGAGTGGGTCCAGGAGCCCGAAGGCACCGGCGCTGCCGAGGTAGGCAATGTCAAACCAGGCGGATTCCTCCGCGCGGATGGCCATCACGGTGAGGTCGAACTCCGGCACGTAACGGGCGCGCGCGCAGAGCGGCGAGGATACACAGGCCCGCGACGACCCGGCAGCGCCATCGAAATTGCCCCCTGCGGCACGCTGTCGAGGTGCGAGCCGACGATGACCTGCGGCAGAGCGCGATCGCGCCCGGTAAAGTCATCGACAGGTTGCCGATCGGGTCGACCGACACCTCAAGGCCGGCGGTCTCGGCAGCTGCGCGCATCCGCTCGTGCGCGGCCTGTTCGCCGGCGCCGTAACTGTCGCGCACGATGACCGCGCCACGGCGCGTCGCCGGCTCAGGTCCGCGAACAGCAAGGCCGCGAGGTCAAGATCAGGTTGGATAGCAACGCCCATGGGGACTATTCTCGCTGAGACGGCGCACGAGTTTTGCGCGCGGGAAAGCTGAACTCATGTCGAGTCTACTTGCGGGCAAGACGGCTGTAGTCACCGGGGCGAGCTCCGGAATCGGCCGCGCGATTGCCGTCATGTTTGCCAGCGAGGGGGCGAACATCGTCATCGCGGACCTTACCGAGGAGCCGCACGAGGGGGGTGAGGCGACGCTCGAGCTCATCAGCCGCGCGGGCGGCAGTGCCTTCTTCGACCGCACCGATGTCGGGCGCTGGGAGGAGATCGAAGCGCTCATCCAGGCGGCGGTAGGGCGTTACGGACGGCTTGACGTCATGGTGAACAATGCGGCGACCTATTCAGGAACAGCGCTTGCTTGAGACAGAGTCGGAGCAGTGGGAAAGCGTGATGCGTGTGAATATGACGGGAATGTTCTATGGCTGTAAGCGTGCGGTCCAGCAGATGATCACCCAGGAACCGCGTGCGGAAGTCAGAGGGCGGCTGATCAATCTTGGCTCGCAGCAGGGAATCGTCACTCTCCGGGAGACATGCCTTACGGGGTGAGCAAGGCGGGCGCGATCTACATCACGCGGCAGATGCGGTCGACTACGCCAAAGACTACATCGTGTGCAACAGCATCTCGCCGGGGAAGATCGACACAGGCGCAGGCGGACTCGCCAAGGACCCGGCACGGCTCGCGTGCAGCGACAACGCACGCCTGGCCACGCTTTGGCCGACGCAGGATATCGCCAATGCGGCGATGTTCCTGGGCAGTGACCGGGCGAGCTTCATCACGGGCTCGAATCTCGTCATCGATGGGGGTTGGCTGGCGGGGTGACTAGGTGTGCAGTGGCGCGGGCTTCAGCGATTGGCGATAGCATAGATCTTGCCGCGGTAGGGGGACTTGTCGAGCTCATCGAGCGCCATGACGTAGAGAGTTTTCTCATCGGGACTGAAGGTGAAGTTAGGAACGCCGGGCGAGGGCAGCTTGAGCGTGCAAGAGCTTGCCGCGGCGTCCACCACGAAGATAGTCCCGGCGAACGGGGCGTGCACGTCGCGGGGGTTCTGGCCAATATAGAGGTGTCCCTGCGAGTCGATTTTCACCCAGTCAGGGTAGATGTGGCCGCTCGTGTGAGTGAGCTCGTCGAGATTGAGGAATACCTCGCGGTCCGAAAGAGAGCCATCCGCGGCCACCTGAAGCGGATCAGGCGATGGTCTTCGGTTTCGATGGCATAGAGCGTACCGCAGTCCCGCGAGACGACGATGCCGTTGGCGCTGTGGACATCGGTCGCCTTCGGGCTGATGGAGCCGTGGCGGCGAGGTAGAAGATCTTGCAGTCGATCCTGGGCCCGGGCGCGGTGCCCGAGCAGGTGAAGTAGATGCCACAGTGACGGTCAGGGGCGAAGTAATTCGGACCGTTGAACGTGTGGCCCTCTCGGTCGTGGCTGTAGGGGGGCAGATCCGTGCCGTCGGCCGAGATGCGCCCGATGGTGCCGCTGTCGTAGCAGGTCGTGAGGAACTCGCCGCGCGCGGTGGCAATGACGGCGGAGGGACCGCAGCCGGGCTTTCTCCAGAACACTCGGTTGGCCGTGCCGTCCCAGGTCATGACGGCGTTGCGGTCGTACTCGACGTAGAAGAGCTTGCCCTGGTACCAGAACGGCCCTTCGGCGAAATGCGCATCGGCATTGAGGATCCGGGGCCTCTCGGCCGCCACCGCGCTCATAGTGCCGAGCAGGGCGAGCAGGTCAACGCACGCTGTCTTCACAAGAACTCCTCCCTCTGGCTTGCGACAGCTTCTCACGCCCGTGCGAAACCCACGGCGCGCGCCATGTCCGGCGCGACGGTTCTCGCGGCGAGGATGAAATGCCACGTAGCTCAGAATCCGGTCGGCGCGAGCACCAGCAGCGCTCAGCGCAACGAGGCCGCATCGGCTCCGCGCGCGCCGGCGAACCAGTCGCTCAGCAACCAGACTACCTGCGGTGCCACGATCAGGTTGAACACGTTCCCCACCAGCACGGACCAGGCGGTGAACGTTGAGCGCATGATGCTCGGCGCAAGGTTCAGCACCAGGGCCATGCAGGGGCCGATGAAAAAGTAGATGGCGGGGATATAGATCCAGAACATCAGTCGCGCGAGCCACAGTGACTCGGTCCAGTAGGCGATGATCGAAGGCACCGTGGCGCAGCTGGTGACCCAGGCGAGCGCCCGCAGCACGCGCCGCGGATCGACCATGGAAGGGCGGGACATGAGCCAGGCGGCACTCGCGGTGGCGGCGATGCCGCTCACGAGGTGGATGTGACTGGTAATGGCGCTGGTCTGGGTGACGTTTAGATTGTAGGTGCGCAGCAGGAATGTCGGCGTTTACTACATGAGGCTTCAGCTTCACAACGAGCACACACGCTCGCTATGATAAAGTGGAAGGCGGTGTGCTGGCGCCACAGAAAGGCGAGTGTTTCGGAGAACGAGGCGCTACCGGCCCTCAGTACGGCGTACAAGCGGCCGCGCGCGGGCTCGCGGATGCTGACGAATACCAGTACACTTAGGAGCACTTCGGGGACGCTGAGGGCGAGGAACGCGCTGCGCTAGCTGTGCGACTCGGCGACGGCTCTGGCGACGTCGGCGGTTAGCTACGCGCTGACCGGCGCGCTGAGCGCAAAGATGCTGAGGGCTATGGGGCGGCGGGACGGCGGGAAGCAGTCGGACACGATCGAGGTTGAGGGCGGCGTCGCTTTGGCTTCGCTGACACTCGCACTGATGCGGCTGAACAGGAACTGTCAGTAGTTGAAGGCTACGCCGCACAGCGCTGTGAACTTCGACCACAGGATTAACGAGGCGGCGACGATGTTGCGGCGTTTGGAGCGATCGGCGAGCTAGGCAATGGGCAGGTCGCAGGTCACATAGAAAAGAGCGAGCGGCACGCCGGTCAGGAACGCCGCGCAGTGTCGGTTAAATGCAATTCGAGTCGGATCGGCTCAAAGACGGTCGTCACCACGTAGCGCGCGGCGATATTCAGGGCATACACCAGCGACATCACGATGAGGACATACCAGCGTTCGATCAGTCTGACGGCTGGTTGCGGGCTCGCAACGTACTGCCATCCGCAGCGACCGCGGCCAGCGGGTCCGTCACGGAACGGATTGTGGGCTCTGGCACTTAAGGGATCGCGATCGCTGCAGGCGCGTGAGGAGGAATCAATTGACCAGAATTACGTCCCTGTGTTTAATCACAATCAGTATGCATTAGTGTTTTTACTTACGCAACGCGTATCAAAACGCGCATCAGCGTCTGAAAGCGACGATGTCGTTCTCTGTAGCTGACCTTAACAAGGCCGACGCATACAAACAGCGCGTGGATTTCTGTCAGTGAAGATCAATCATACGATCGCGCGTGCGTTCGCGTCGATCCTGGGCACGCAGGCCGTCGGTGCGCTCCAGGTGGCAGCGGCGGCGTATCAGTCGGACGCCGCCGGCGGCATTCAAGAAATCGTGGTCACCGCGCAGCGCCGCACGGAGAACATGCAGGACGTGCCGATCACGATCCAGGCGCTGACCGGCGAGGACGTTGCAGCAGCTGAACGTGACGACGTTCGACGACTTCGTGAAGTACCTGCCGAACGTGACGGCCGTCAACGCACCGGCCCGGGGCAGAACAATGATCTACATGCGCGGCCTGAGCGCCGGCACCGGCTCGTTCCAGTCGCAGCGGCTCGATCAACAGCTTTCCGAACGTCGCGATCTATCTCGATGAGCAGTCCGGCCAGCTGCCGGACCGCAACCTCGACGTCTACGCCGCGGACCTCGAGCGCATCGAGGTGCTGGAGGGACCGCAGGGGACGCTGTTCGGCGCCGGCGCCCAGGCGGGCGTGGTGCGCTACATCACCAACAAGCCCAAGCTCGACGTCACCGAGGGCAGCGTCGAACGCCGGCTACGGCACGACGGCGCACGGCGACCCCAACACCAACGTCAATGCGATGATCAACATCCCGCTGATCGAGCGACACGCTGGCGGTGCGTGGCGTGATCTACGACGACCGCCGCGGCGGCTACATCAACAACGTGCCGGGCACATTCACGCGCAAGGACAGCGATCTCGGCGTCCATTACGCTAATTACTTCGGCGGCTGTGGCCTCCAACAGCGATCCGCCCGGCAACGCCGTCCCAGGTGCCGCCCGGGTCCGCCGGTGATCAACAACGCCGCACTGGTCGCCAACGCAATCAATCCGGTCACCTACAAAGGGATGCGCGTGTCCGCGCTGTGCAAGATCAACGACGACTGGAACGCGCTGATCACGCAGACCTACCAGAACATGGATGCGCGACGGCGTTTTCTACGAGATACCGTACGACTCGGACGGCACAGCCGCTGCCGCACGCTGTCGGTCACGCTGTTCAACCCGTCCTACGACAAGGACCAGTTTCGAGAATACCGCGTGGACGCTCAACGGCCGCGATCGGCCAGCTCGAAGCTGGTCTACACCGGCGGCTACCTGGTGCGCAACGTCGACCCAGGAGCAGGACTACACGAACTACGCGCGCGGCAGTCTACGCGGACTACTACCAGTGCTACGGTGCGCGCTGACAACGGGCTGCCGGCCACCTGCGACTCGCCTGATCCGCTACCTGGAACGAGATCCGAGCAGAAACACGCATCAGAGCAACGAATTTCGCCTGAGCACGCCGGATGACTGGCGGCTGCGCGCCATCGGCGGGCTCTTCTGGGAAGACATGCGCATCTACGATCAGACCAACTGGATGTACAAGACCTTGCCGCCCTGCACCGACACGCTGACGTCGGCTGCATGACGGAGATAGCGACCGCACCGCCACGTCGACCCTGAACAACCCGAATACGAGCGCGGCATCGACAACATGGCGTTTTTCGAAGACGTTAAGCGCGGCTACACGCAGACGCGCTTCATTCACCTCCGCTGGACTTCGACATCATCCCGAAGGTGCTGACCATGACCGCCGGGCACGCGCTACTACCATTTCGACAACGACGAGAAGGGTGCAGTCGTCGGCAGCTTCGGCTGCTACGAGGCGGGCCCGCGCCTTGCCGGCGATCGGCTACGAATATCAACGCCGAGAATCTGAACTCGAATTACTCCGGCTTCAAGAGCCGGGCAAACGTCACCTGGCACGTGACCGCCGGATGTGATGCGTTACTTCACGTATTCGCAGGGCTTCAGTCCGGGCGCCTTCAACCGCCAGCGGTTGCTACGTCCAGAACGCGCAGAGCATCCCGCTCTACAACACGCCGCTGTCGTACGCATCGGATGATCTGACGAACAAGGAGATCGGCTGGAAGACCGAATTCTTCGACCACCGCATGGAGTGGAACTGGGCCGTCTACCAAGAAAACTGGAACAACGTGCAGTTCGCGTTCTTCGATCCAGGTCAGCTCGGCAATCTCACGTTCACCACGAACGGCCCCGACTATCGGATCCGCGGTTTCGAGACCTGATATCGCGTGCTCATGAGGGGTTTGACGTTTACGCGTGGTGCTTGGAACAGCAGCAATCAGATTAACTCTGTTCCTGATCGCGAATAATCAGAGCTCTCGGGGGTAACTAGATTAGCGCTGGTGAGTATGGCAAGCTGATCACGAGCATAGTGAATCTCTACGGGTGCTGAACAGCTTGGTGTCCAGCACGCGCTCATGTTCAACTGCGGCTGCGCTACTAGTGGAACTGAGCTTGTACAACATGTTAGTGCAGGTTGGCGCGTTGCATACGCGCATTCGTTCACGCAGTACGGAAGCAACGGAGTTCTCGGTTGGGGGTGTTATCAGCACGACACTGCTGCGCTTCGAGAACTTGGCTTACACATTACGACGTTCGATAGGGGCTGTTAGGGATGTTTGGTGGGCTGAGTTGTCTGCGCAAAAACTCACGAACGTGCTGGCAAGCACGTTCACCTCACTTCGCAGTTGCTCTGCAGCAGACCACGCTGCGGCGCGGGTGATCGGGGTCACTATGGGTACAAGTTTTGACTGGCAGGTTGGTCAGCGAAGCGCTTGCAGCGGGTAAGGCGGTTCGGCGCAGCGCGCAAGATCGCGCTCTTCGCTAATTGCTTGCTGAACTAGAACGCTAAGGTGTGTGAGGGTGTTAACTACGCGGCGTGTAAGTTTGGTGGTCGCAGCGCTGCGCATTCGCGTTTACTTGCTGCAGCAGCTGCTGTGCTTTGAACTCGCTTTGCTGGCGTGCGGCGCTGGTGGGTTGTCTACGAGCAGTACGACACGCTGCGTACGCGCGCACTGCGCGCCTCGCGCGGGTTATCGCGCGCTGATAGAGGGTTACTGCGCACGGGTGATGAGGTGATTTGATCGGTCTCGACGGCAGCTTGTCTCAGGCGTGCGCTTCACGTATAGCGCTCTGACTGGGGTGGACGGCTCAACGGCTTGAGGATGACTGGCAGATCTTGCGCGCTTGGGCATCTGGATAGAGGAACTGCAGGCTGAGCTGACTTGGCGCGGGCTGTTGGCGTTGCTCGCTACGGCTGGGCGCTCGACATGGGGCGCTTTGATGAGGTTGGTTCACGCTAGGACCTCGAGGATTTTCTAGATCGTCAGGCAGCTGGCAGGACTTAGGACAAGGGCGCGCGTCGCTGTGACGGCTGATGCACGCGGCTGGCGCGTGGCACTCGTGGCTGATGCGCTCATCACTGCGCGTCTCGCTATGCTGCGATCTTTCTCGATGTCCTGGCAGTCTGGAAGCGAGAGGTTACGGTTTGTTACAGCTGCCGCGCTTGGGGGTTATCGTCTGCTGCTGGCGGTCATCGCTGAGCAGGTGGCTGAGTACGCGCACCACGGCTACGCGGTCGTCGCACTGGGTATTCAGGGTGAGGTCGCTGGCGGTCTGCACTGGCGGGCGCTGGTGGCACTGCTGCAGCAGCACGCGGTGGCGAGCTCGCGCGTCACGTGATCCGGCCGCAGGCGGCTGCGGCCGCCGAGGCGCGCCGGCTCGAAGACTTCCTGACGGAGTACGATCTGCCCCCCGAGGAGCAAAGGCGCTGGCGTCAGGTCAGACAGGAGGAGCGGTGAGGGAGAGGACCTGTGGTGAGGCCGTGATGCAGCTGCTCGCGGCCTACGGGGTGGACACGTGTTCGGCATGGCCGGCACCATGACGCTGGAACTGTACCGCGGCATCGCTGCGACGGGTATCTGTCACGTTCAGTGCCGCAACGAGCAGGGCGCGAGCTTCATGGCCGACGGCTACGCGCGGGTGACGGGCAAGCTCGGTGTCTGCACGTCATCGGCGGTCTCGGGGTGACCAACGCGGCGACCGGAATTGCGCAGGCCTACAGCGATTCGCAGCCGCTCCTGATCCTCTCCGGTGCGTCCCCGGCGCCGACTCAGGGCAAGGGCTGGGGGGCTCTTCACGAGCTGAATGACCAAGCGGCGGTCACTGCAGGTTTCACCGCCTTCAGCGCCATGGTGCGCTATCCGGAGGAGCTGCCTGAACTGATCGCGCGCGCCTACGCGGTGTTCCGCGGCACGCGGCCGCGGCCGGTGCACCTGTCCTTGCCACGCGACGTACTGCCCGCACCCCGTCACGGCCGATTGGCAGCTGCGTCGCTCCCCGTCTCTGCCGATGCCGGATGCGGCGGCGATCGAGGAGGCAGCCGCGCTCTGGCGCAGGCTCGGCGGCCGCTCATCTTCGTCGGCGGCGGAGCTGTGGGTACGGGCTCGGCGCTGGCCGCGATCGCTGAGCGCATCGGGGCGCCGGTCCTGGCGAGCAACGCCGGCAAGGGGATCCTGCCGGACTCCCATCCACTGTCGCTGAGCTGCTCGGTGCTGCAGGAGGCCAGCCGCCAGGGGCTGGCGGATGCGGACGTGGTGCTGCTCGTGGGATCGGAGGTCGCCGCAGGGGATCATTTCCTCTCGAAGCTCGAGATCCGCGGGGACCTCGTCCGCATCGACATCGACCCGACCGAGCTCATCGCGATGTACAGCGCGGCTGTTCCCATCCAAGCCGACGCCCGCGCCGCGCTGGGCGCTCTGTCCGCCGCGCTGGCCGGGCGCAAGGTGCGCGGGCAGCGCGCCGAAGGGGAACTGCGGGTGCGGGAGATCCGGGAACGTAATGCCGCGAAGCTGACTGCGCTGGAACAGCTCCATGCCCGGGTGTGGGGGATCCTGCGAGCGGTGCTGCCGGCAGATACCGTCGTCATGGGCGATGCGACGCAGATCGTCTACACCGGGACCTTCGCCATGCCGATGGAGCGCGAGCGCTGCTGGTACTACTCGGGCAACGTATTGCGCGCTCGGGCCGGCTCTGCCGATGGCCATCGGCGCCGGATCGGGGCGCCTCAGCGCCCCGTGGTGGCGGTGGCCGGGGACGGCGGGCTGATGTTCACCGTGAACGAACTGGCGACGGCGGCGGAGGAGCGCCTCGCGCTGCCGGTGATTGTCTGGAACAACGACGCGCTGCAGGCCATTGTCGAAGGCATGGACGAGCGCGGCATTCGCGGATCGGCGTCGAACCTAAGAGCCCGGACTTTCTTGGCCTGGCAAAGAGCCTCGGTTGCCACGGCACGCGCCGGGGGTGCGGCGGAGCTCTCGCGCGCCGTGGCCGAGGCACTCACTGCAGACCGCCCGACCCTGATCGAGATTCGCGAGGACAGCCCCTGGCTGCGCGCCTAGCGGCCTTTCGCTGAGAGTCAGTCCGGGCCCAGTGCGCGCGGGCGCCGCACGGAATTCTGATCGTTGATCTCGTCGCGCGGCCGGTACGGAGCCTCGAGAAAAAGCCGCTCGGCGGCATCCAGGCGCAGGCCGAGCGCCTTGACCGAGACGTCGAGCTGGGCGCTGTGCGCCGCGCCGATGATCGGCACGTTAGGCATTGGGGCTGCCAGCGACCCAGGCGAGTGCGACCTGGGCTGCGCTCACGCCACGGCGCGCCGCCAGCTCGCGGACCCGCCGGGCGATCTCGGCGTCGATCTCGTCCCCGTAGAAGTTCTGGTAAAGATCGTGGGCGGTGCGCGCGGTGGCCGTGACGGCGCGCCCGAGGAAGCCGCGCGCCAGAGGGCTGAAGGTCGTCACGGCGATGCCCTGGTCGCGACAGTAGGGGAACATTTCCCGCTCTTCCTCGCGGTAGAGCAGGTTGTACTGGCACTGCATGTTAACGAACGGCGTCCAGCCGTGCAGGGCCGCCGCATGGTTCATTTTGGCGAACTGCCACGTATACATGGTGGAGGCGCCGAGGTAGCGCACCTTGCCGGCCCGCACGGTCTCGTGCAGCGCTTCCATGGTCTCCTCGACCGGCGTGTGCTCATCGAAGGCATGGATCACGTACAGGTACACATAGTCGGTCCCCATCCGGCGCAGGGAGCGATCGATCGAGCCGAAGATGTGAGCGCGGGACAGTCCGCGATCCTGCGGGTCTTCGCTCATGGGGTAGAACACCTTGGTCGTGAGCACCAGGTGCTCACGCGCGGTCAGCCTCAGGAGGTTGCGCGCGACCACTTGTTCGTTGCGGCCGGTGGAATACCAGTCAGCCATGTCGAAAAAATTGATGCCGAGCTCAAGCGCGTGCCGCAGGATCGGAACGGCCTCGGGCTCATCGAGCACCCAGGCCTTCCAGGCGGAGCTGCCGATCGACATGGTGCCGAGGCACAGCGGCGACACCCGGAGGGCCGTGGTCCCGAAGGGCAGCAGATCCATGGGCACAGGCCGCGAGCCGCCTAGTCGTACCAGCCGGGGGACTTGGTCGCGGTTCTGAAGAACGCCATGCTGTGACCGATCCACAGCTGCGCGTTCGTCTCCTTGAGGAAGCGCTCGATCGCCTCGCGCGAGGCCGGCGTGCCGGTGGTCTCTTCTTCCTTGGGCATGCGGTGCAGCGTGCGCTCTTCCGCATAGTGGTACAGGTCACCACTGATGAGGACGCCGCCCGTCCTGGCGAGGCGGACGTACAGCGCCTGGTGACCGGGCGTATGTCCCGGGGTGAACTTGAGAATCACCGTGCCGTCCCCGAACACGTCGTGGTCACCCTCAAACACCACCTGATGCGCGTGCGCGAGGGCGTCGTACAGGGGCAGATAGGCGCGATCCGCGCCCGGGCCGAACATGAAGTCCCGCTCTGCCTTCTGGGTGAGCCAAGTGGCGCCCGCGTAGTCGTTGGCGTTGCCGACGTGATCAAAATGTGAGTGTGAGATCGCAAGGTACGTGATGTCGCTCGGTGCCACACCGATGTCGGCCAGCTGCCCGCGCAGGGTGTTGAACTTGATCTGCCCGTAGCCCCCGTCGATATTCTCATAGAGCGGCCGCCCCACCAGGCGATCGGACAACCCGGTATCGAACAGCAGGACGCCTCTCGGGTGCAGCACCAGGAAGCAGGGTACGGACATGTTGGTGTCCGCAACCTCCTCGCGGGTCAGCTGATAGTCCTCGGGACGGTTGTAGACGAGCGTGCCGCAGTCGATCACGTAGAGGCGCGGCGTTGTGACCTTCGGCAGCGGTGCAAGTCCGGGTGGCCGGGCGGGCGGTGCCGCGGTTTGTGCCTCGGTGCGGCCCGTGGCGCAGCTGAGGGCGAGCGCCACGAAAAGCCGGGCGAGGAGCGGGCTGCGACTTCGCTTTCCCTACTGGCGCGAACGAGTCCACGGCAGCGGAATACCCGGCCTGCGCATGGTGGCCACGCTTGCCGGGTTTAGGAATGAAGCCGCGGTCGTTGTATGCGGGCGCCACCGCGCGACGGAATTGGAACCAGCAGGCGCACCGGGACCCGGTATAGTACGGAGCTGAATGCTCGACGCACTGCCGGCCGCTGAGGCGGATCAGAACACGCTCAGCCGCTCGCTGCGGCCGCGACACGTTGCGATGATCACCATCGGCGGGATCATCGGCGCCGGGCTGTTCGTCGGCAGCAGCGTGGCGATCAGCGCCGCAGGGCCTGCGATCATCATCAGCTACGCCCTCACCGGCCTCCTGGTCCTCCTGATCATGCGCATGCTCGGGGAGATGGCCGTGGACATGCCGCAGGTGCGCTCGTTCACCGAATTCACGCGCTCCGGTCTTGGCAACTGGGCCGGCTTTTCGGTCGGCTGGCTCTACTGGTACTTCTGGGTCGTCGTCATCCCGGTCGAGGCGATCGCCGGGGCGGGCATCATCCAGCGCTGGCTGCCGCTGCCGATGTGGCAGATCGGCACCGTCCTGATGCTGCTCATGACGTGCGTCAATCTCATGTCGGCGCGCGCCTATGGCGAATTCGAGTTCTGGTTCTCCTCGATCAAGGTGGCGGCGATCATCTCCTTCATCATCGTCGTCGGCGCGCACGCCCTCGGGTACCGCTCGGCGAGCGGTCCGACCTTCGCCACCCTCGTCGATCACGGCGGCTTTGCGCCCAAAGGGCCCTTCGCGGTGCTCGCGGCCGTCACCACCGTCATCTGGTCGATGATGGGAGCGGAGGTGGTCACGATCGCCGCGGCGGAGTCGCCGGAACCCGCACGCGCCGTGGCGCGCATGACTTCGAGCATCATCACCCGCATCCTGCTCTTCTACGTCGGCTCGATCTTCGTGATCGTGAGCACCGTGCCGTGGACGCAGGTGGTCTCCGGGCAGTCGCCCTTTACGCTCGCGCTGGACGGGATTCATTTCCCCTACGCCAGCGAACTGATGGCCGCGGTGATCCTGACAGCGGTGCTGTCGTGTCTCAATTCATCCTTCTACGTCGCCTCCCGGGTGCTGTTTGTCCTCGCTAGCCGCGGTGATGCGCCACGCTGGCTGGTCAAGACGAATCGCAGCCACGTACCGGCCCGCGCCGTGCTGCTCGCAAGCTTAGTCGGGTTCGCCGGCGTGGTCGCCGCCATCGTGTCCCCGAGCGTGGTGTTCGCCTTCCTCGTGAACGCCTCCGGCGCGATCATCGCGATCATCTATCTGGCCATCGGGGTATCGCAGGTGCGTACGCGGCGGGCGCGCGAGCGTGCCGGCGCACCCCCGCCCACGCTGCCGATGTGGTGGTTCCCGTGGCTGAGCTATATTGCGATCGCCGGAATGGCGACGGTGCTCATCGCGATGGCGCTGGAACCTGCGCACCGTGCAGAATTCTGGACCAGCGCCATCTCAATCGCCGTCGTGCTGCTCGCGTACGCAGCGTTCAGGCGCGGGCGGAGCGCAGCGCCTTAAGCCTGGCAGCAGGCCGGCGCGGCATTAGCAAGGAGCGGACCCATGCCCAGTACCGTGCGACTTCACCGCGTACTCGCCACTGAGCCCGAGAAAGTCTATCGCGCGTTTCTCGAGGCGGATGCGATAGCCAAGTGGCTGCCGCCGGATGGATTTACCTGCGTCGTGCACCAGATGGAGGCAAAACCGGGCGGCTCCTTCAGGATGTCCTTCCGCAATTTCACCACCGGGTCCGGTCACACTTTTGGCGGCCGCTACCTGGAACTCGTCCCGCATGAACGGCTGCAGTACACGGACAGGTTCGAGGATCCGAACCTGCCGGGTGAGGTGCGGGTGACGGTGACGCTCAAGGCGGTATCGGTGGGGACTGACGTTTCCATCGTGCAGGAGAACCTGCCGGACGCCATCCCGGTCGAGGCCTGCTACCTCGGGTGGCAGCAGTCGCTGCGCAATCTGGCCAGGCTCGTCGAGCCCAATATCACCCCGTAGTCATCAAGCTTGACTGGGCGAGGGCGGCCTTACGGCCGTCACAGGCCGTAACCCCCTGCTACCGCAATCCGTTGTCCGGTTACGTAAGCCGCACGATTGGAGGCCAGAAAAACACAGGCATGACCGACCTCCTCGGGCTTTCCCCAGCGCTTGAGTGCCAGATTCTTGTGTACCTCGGCGACCCAGTGTGCGTCGAACACGCCCTGCCTCGTGAGTTCAAGGAACATCCCCGCTTCGATTACCCCCAGGAGAACGGTGTTGGCCCGGATGTTGTGCCGGCCTTCTTCCTTGGCGATACCCGTGATCAGCGCCTCGATCGCGGCCTTGGGGGCGACCGACATCACGTCACGGTCAGGCCACGCCAGATGGCCCGCGGAGCCCAGGTGCAGGTAGGAGCCACCGCCCCAGGCCTTCAGGCGCGACAGCGTCGCGCGCACCACGTTGTAGAAGCCGTTCAGGTCCTGATTTACGACGGTCTGCCATTGTTCGCGGGTCATTTCCGAAATAAGCACCTGGGTTGTGAGGGTCGCCGCTCCCACCAGAATGGTATGCAGGCGCCCGTGGGCCTTCGCGGCGCTCTCCACGACGGCGTCGACCTGACCGGCGTCCGCGAGCGTGAGCTGGTGAATGGTAACCCTGCGTCCCAGTGCCTGTATCTGTGCCGCGACCTTTTCGGCTGTCGCCTTCTTCTTGTGGTAGGTAAGGGCGACGTTGGTGCCGGCGCGGGCAAACTCCAGGCAGACCGCCTGTCCGACGCCGCCACTGCCGCCTACCACGAGAACGGCGCCGTCAGGAAAATTGCTCTCGATCATCGGTTGGATTCCACGGTTAGAGCTGAGGCAGATGCTTACTTGCGCGTCACGCGTGGCCGGAACGGCTCGTAGATCTTGCAGACCACCTTGGAAGAGTCGAAGGCGTCGGACTTGCGGATCCGGCCGACATTGGCGGGGCTCCACAGAACCTCCTTCGTCTTCTGCAGATCATCGGTTTCGATCTCCATGAGATTCAGGTAGCGGTAGGGCATGGGCTGGTAGCCCGGATAGTCGGGCGGTTCAACCGGCGGCACGCGGTAGCGCTGGGCTGCGACCAGTCCGGGTGTCATCAGCATCTCGGGCACGTGAAACTCGTCGTACCAGGCGTTGTATTCGTCCTCGCGTCCAGCCACCGGATTGGAAAATGCCATCATGATGTACTTCGCCATGACCCTCACCTCCATAGAATGCAAACGTTGTAAAGGACGCCCGCCGGCGCCCAGCAAATTCGCGCTCTCCTAGGCCTGTTGCGTACAGGCATCGAACACCGCCTTGGTGTCGAAATAGTAGGCGCTGAGCTCAACCACCTGGCCGTCGCGAAAACGCCAGAACTCCGCGATCTTCATATCGACCGGCCGCCCGCTCGGCTTCGCGACCGCCTTCAGCCGGATCATGGTGATGACCGAATCGGCGCCCACGAGATGCTCGAGAATCTCGACAGCGAAAGCGCTCCACGCCGCCAGGAGTCTTTGCCGCAGCAACCGTGCACCCTCCGTGCCCTGATAACTGCCGCCGTGAGGCAGCGATGCGGGCAGGGTGATGTGGACCTGCGGGTGCAGCAGTGCCAGGAAGTCCTCGTAGGATCCATGCAGTGAGGCTTCGTAAGCGCGCAGGGTGAGACGGAGATTCTCGTTCACGAGTGGTCCTCCAGGAGCTCGCGGGCGGCCTGTAGGCTCAGCAGCGAGGTATGCGCGATGGCCGGACGAGCGGCGCCAGTGAGGCGCATGCACATCGTTCCTGAGGTGTGACCGGTGGTGCTGAGCCAGTTCGGATGTCCCGGATCCGACGCAGCTATAACGAGCGTGATGCTGCCGTCGGGGTCACGATGCACGTTCCTGCCGTTGACGTGCACGCGCGCCCGCGTGTAGTCCAGCGATTCCATCCAGACGTTACATAGCTGAAAGTTCCAGGCACGGCAGGGCGGTAGGTGCGCAAGCCGAATCACCAGTGCTTCGTCGGCCCCGACGCGCCAGGCAGACAGGTAATACAGGATGTTCGGATCGCCCCCCGTGGAGTGGATGTAATCCTGGTCTCCGAGAGGCAACTGATTTACGCGCTCCTGGAAACTCGACGTCCAGTCGCCGAAGAATGTGGCGGTCTCGATCACGTGGTTCGCGATCGAATCGAGTGATGCAGATAGTCTTGCGACGTCGAGCGGCGCGGCATCGTCCGCACGGCCATCGGTACGCTTGAGCGTGATCGCGACCGCGGGCGCACCGGGATCTTCCACGGTACAGCGCACTATGATGAGGTTGGTCCGCTCATCGATGGCCAGGTGGTTGGGCATATTGCCCCGCGCTCGCGAGATGCCAACGCTGAGCGTGCCGTCTGCATTGACGGCGAGCGTGTCGCTGTCCAGCCGGGACGCGGTCGCTCGCTGGGCACGCTCCTCCGGCGTGAGTCCGGAAGTCATATCCTTCTTATCAAGTGCGACGATGCTGTAATAGGCGCAGCCCCTGAGATCCGCACTCAACAGATACTCGTACGCTGCGCCGACGCTCGCGACGTAGTAGCGATTATCCGGGTTGTCGCCTCCGCTCTTGATGCGCTCATCGCAAAGCAGATAGAGCTGTGGCCGGGCCGGATCGGCTCCCACGAGGTTGCGCTGTATAGAGGCGAACAGCAGATGCGTGAGATAGCGCAGACCCTCCGCGACGTCCAGGTTCTGCATCGGAAAGTCCTGACGCAGCAACTGTTCGCCCGCGTCGGCGAGGCGTTCGCAGAACAGCTTCCACGCTCGCGCAGCCTGCTGTTGCCGCTCCGAGCCCGTCAGCGCCGTCATTCGTTCGGAACCTGGAAGTAGGACTGGTACTTCTGGAACAACGGTCTGTCCGCGCCGCCGTCCCCGGTCGCGTAGCTGTGAACGCCGAACACCCCCTTAGGCTTGTGCGCGAGGTAGCCCTGCATCCGAAGTTCGCTCTCGGCGGTCAGCGTCAGCCCGAGATCCCGGTAGAGGGCGCGCAGCGCCTCGAGCGGCCGCGCGGAGAACTCGGCAAAGCGGATATTGGCGAACTGGCCGCGCGGGAGCGTGCCATCCTCGATCCAGGCAATGCGCTGGTTCAGCATTGCGGCCACCAGGTCCATCCGCAGCCAGTTGTCGTAGGAGTTGCGGCTGAAGGGATCATCGGTGCGGAAGCCGAAAATCGTGCCTTGCACACTCACAACCGAGGCCACCGCCTTGATCGGGTCACGGTGCGTGAGGATGATCCGGGCGTCCGGATAGATCCTCAGCAGCTGCGGCAGGTAGGGTTCATGGTTGCAGCCCTTGAAGAGCCAGTGCGGGCGCCGGAAGCGCCACTGGAGGAGCTTGAGCATTCGTTTGTGCCAGCGGTAGGTCTCCGTGATGTCCGCCGCCTGCAGGTACTGCTGGTAGGTTGGTATCTGAAAGGATGCAGTGAACATTTCGGAGAGGAACGAGGAGGTCGTGAATTCGATGCACTCGACCGGCAGCTCACCGCCGACGTCGTGCATGGACTTCCACTCAGGCGAGATGCGGTCCTGGATCGTGATCAGCTCGTGGCCGCGCCGGATGCGGGGGTCACTGTGGTACGAGGATTCCTCCGGGGGCGGGCACGGAAACAGCGCCTCCCATTTCTTCACGTAGCGAAACTGATCGTCCTGAGCGAGTACCTCGTGCAGGATCGTCGTCCCGGAGCGGGGCAGGCCGACGATGAAAACCGGCTGGGAGATTACTTCTGCTTCGATCTCCGGATGCCGCTTGTACCAGTCGGTGACCTGCAGACGATTCTGCAGGTACACCAGCAGATCAGAACGAGTCAGAAGGCGGCCGAGTAGATTGAGGTCCGCCTCCTTCTCGATGGCGCCGAGCAGTACTTCGAAGTGCTGGCGCCAGTGATCTTCCGGGTCAGCGTCCCCAAAGTCCGTCAGACCGGTATTGGCGCACGCCGTGTCGAGCAGTGAGCGCGAGTCCAGCGGCACGATGCCCTCGCCGAGCACGGTGCCTTCGGCATTGATCCGCGTCACCCACTCGGGCCGCGGCGGGTGCTGGTAAGTCTGGCGGCGGTCGGCACTCATGTGCGCAGCCGTTGCGTCGTCTCAGAACGAGGCCGTCAGGTTGATGCCGAGCGTCAGGGGCTCAGCATAAACCACGGTCCCGAACCCCAACGCCCCGAAGTCATTGCCGGCGGCGACCACCTTCTCGTTGAGGAGATTGGCGCCATAGAATTCGGCGCGCAGCTTGAAACGCGCTCCGGTCGGGATGTCATCGAGTGTGATGCGTGCCCGCAGGTTTTCATTCGCTCGGGCGGCGATGGCTTCGTTGAAAGGATTCTGGCTGTCAAGCGGGAACCACACCTTGCGACTGCGATAGGAGCAGTCGAGCCGCCCCGACAGCAGGCCGGCAGCCGTGTGGCCGTAGGTGTACTGCGCCGAGACGTTGGCGTTGAGCTTGGACACGCCGGCGAACTGGGCCTGGTCGGCGACGTTCACTAGATTTCCCGAGCCATCGGTCAGGTAGTACTCCTGATACTTCGGGTCGACATACCCGATGTTCGCCTGCAGCTGCCAACTATCACTCGGGATGGCGGTGACTTCGAGTTCGCCGCCCGCGTAGGTGGCCTTGCCCGCGTTAGTGATGACGGGGAGCCCATTGATGGTGTTCTGCACCTGCAGATCGTCGTAATTGGTCTTGAACAGGGCGGCGTTGATTCGCAGGCGCCGGTTCAACCAGTCGGACTTGAGGCCGATCTCGTAGGAGACGTCCTTCTCCGGATCATACGACCCATAAGTATTGGGGACGAAGCCGCCCGCGCGGTAGGCGTTCGAGACCCGCGCATAGCCCATGACCGCATCGCTCCACTGGTAGCTCGCGGAGAACAGTCCCGAGAGGTTGTGCCACGAGTGGCTGTCGTCACGCACCAGGGTCGGCACGCCATTAGCGGAGGAATCTTCATTGATCTCCTTCTCGTCGCGGGTATAGCGGACGCCGAGGGTCAGCTCGAGTTTGTCGAGCGCAGCCGGGTGGAACGAAGTCTGCCCGTAGGCGGCGTACGAGTGCGTGGTCAAAGCCGGAACGTAGCGAATCGTCTCCTGGTTGATTGCGAGAGTGCCTCCGGGCAGCACGTAGCTGAACACGTCCGGGTTATAGAGGTTCCCCTTCTCGTAGAAGTAGTACAGGCCCCCGACGTACTTAAACTGGCCGACAGTGCCCAGCGCCTGCAGCTCGTTCGTGATCTGGTGATCGCGCGAGGTGTTCTCCGGCAGGTTGAAAGGCGTCACCGGCTCGACGCTCGTGGTGTTGGTGACTGGATCGAGCACCGTACCCAGCAGGTTTCCCTGGCCACTGATGTTGATGTACTCATCCACCGAAGTTGAACGGTAGGCCACGATGTCCTTAAGGCTCAGGCCCGGATTGACGTCGTACTGCACGGTGATGGCATGGCCGCCGAATACGCTGTGGTCATCCGGCTGGTCGCCGGCGTACGCCGCGCTCATGCGCACGTAAGGGTTGTAATTGAACGGGTCGCCGCCGAAGGAGGGCGATTTGCCGAAGTAGTTCAGGACGTCGGGCGTCGCCGCGATCACCTGCGAGAAGGGCTCCTGCGCGCGGTGGTCGGTGTAATCGGCGCGATAGTCGAAATGCAGGCTGGAGGCGAAATCGCCGTGCAGCACAAACCAGATCGCATTGCTGTTGACGCTGCCCGGATCATCTTCGGCGGCGCCGGGGTCGAGGTTGCGCACGTAACCGTCATTCTGGCGGTGAGTGAAGATGAACTTGGCTTTGAAACCCGAATCCCCGAGCTCACCGCTGTTGAGAATCGTGCGGCTGCTGAGGTTGTGGTACGAACCATAGTCGAGCTTCTCCTCGACTCCGGTCTGGTCGGAGGGCCCCTTGGTTATCAACGAAATTGCGCCGCCGGTGGTGTTGCGGCCGAAGAGGGTTCCCTGTGGGCCGCGCAGTACCTCGACCCGCTCAAGATCCGCGATTTCAAACAGCGTGGCATCGGGGCGGGCGTTGAGAACGCCGTCGATATAGGTGGTCACCGGCGCATCGGTGTAGATCTGGTAATCGTAGGTTCCCACCCCGCGGATGTAGATGTTTGCCGCGGTAGTGCTGCCGGCGGTCACCCCGACATCGAGATTGGGGGCTAGGTCCCGCACCTGTTCCAGGCTCACAATATCGTTCTGCCGGATATCCTCTGCAGAGAGTGCGGTCATTCCGATCGGAACCTTCTGCAGGTCCTCGCGCTGCTTTCGCGCCGTGACGACGATTTCCTCAAGCTGAGCCCGCGGCGCACTGCCGGTGTCGGTTGCATCCGTCAGCGCTGCGGCATCAACGTTTTCAGCTGCGCTGGATCGCCACAGTCCCAGGCCGACGGCCGCCAGGACTAAAAGGACGCCCAGCCGAATGGATTGCCCCTGCATTGCCATTGCGTTTCCCCCTCAAGTCTAATGATCCAATCGAATGTCGAAATGCGTGGTAATTGACACAATAAACCGCGCATATGAGACTATATCTGTCTGTCAGAGATGCTTATTTGTCTATCGCGGGTTCATTAGGTGCGTAATGGACACCCAGAGACCAATAGTTGTCAAGCAATCACTGGGTTTGATCGCAGACTTCGGGGGATCCTGGTAATCAGAGCTAATGCGCAGAGCTAGTGGACTTTAAGAACGCATCTGGCAGTGTTCGTGGCCTCCGGGGGAGTCGTAATGCTGAAGCGCGCAACGCACGGGTTTAAGGGCCGCGTGGCCCAGGCCTCGGGGAACTGGCCGCCGTGACAGACGATCCGGCTTCGAAAGCCCCGGCGGCCATCCCGAGAGTCGACCTTGCCGACGTGCCGCATGTCGCCTCCGACCCCGGGGGCTCGCTCTATGAATTCTTCGACCGGCTGCGCGAACAAGGTCCGGTCGCGCGCTGCGTGACTTCCGAGGGCGCGTGGTACGCATTCCTGCGTGCGGATACGGCAAAAGCCGTGCTGATGGATACGGACACGTTCCGCACCTACAACCCGGTCGCAGGCGAAAGCGGCTACTTCGAGGAGGAACTGCTTCCGGCCAGCAAGGATCCGCCGGAGCACCGGAAATACCGGCAGGTCATTCAGGCGCCTTTCAGTGCGCGCGCCGCCCGAGAGCTCGAGCCGCGGATGCGTGCGTTCGCCACAAACCTGATCGATGCCATCGCGCCGCGGGGCGAGTGCGAGTTCATCGCGGAGTTCGCGCAGCCCTATCCGGGTCTGGTTTTCATGGCGCTGATGAAGTTTCCCTTGGAGGACCTGCCGCTCTTGGCAGCGTGGGACCAGAAATTCTGGACGAGCCCGGCATCTGACCCCGACGGAAGTATCCGTAAATCAGGCCTGGAGGGTTTGAAGGGCTATGTGCGCGCGCAGGTTCACCGCAAGCGCGCGGCGCCAGACGAGTCTCTCATTGGCCAGCTGACGCTGGCGCAGATTGACGGCCGGTCCTTTAGCGAGGACGAGATCGTCTCCTACGGTGCGCTCGCCTGCATCGGCGGAATCCATACGACCAAAGCGGTGCTCGGGCGCATGCTGCTGCACCTGGCACAGCGACCCGATCAGCAGCTGCGCCTGCGTCGCGAGCCTGCCCTGATCCGCCGATTCGTCGACGAAGCACTGCGCGTGTATGCGATCGGCGAGTCGTTCCGCTTCGTTGCGGCGGATGTCGAGCTGGAGGGCTGTCCTTTGAAGCGCGGCGACCGCATCTCCGTGCACTGGCCGGCGGTGAATCGCGACCCGCGGGTGTTCCCGGATCCGACCGAAGTTCACCTGGACGGGCCGGTGCCAGCGCACCTCGCGTTCGGCTACGGGCCGCATTTCTGTGTCGGGATGCACGTCGCGCGTCACGACATGGCGATTGCGCTGGAGGAATGGCAGGCCCGCATCCCCGAATTCTCACTCGCGCCCGGTGCGACAGTTACCGAGCGGGTCTGGGGCGGTGCCGGCCTGCACGCGCTGCCGTTGCGCTGGGACGCACAGCTGCGGGGAGATCGCTGATGGGCCGATCGTACGAGCAGCTCCTGTCCGCCGGACGCATCGGCACGCTGAGACTGCGCAACCGGATTCTCATGACCCCGATGGGCTCGAATCTCGGAGAGGGGGACGGGCTGGTCGGCGACCGGACCCGCGCCTACTACGAGGAGCGTGCCAGGGGAGGCGCGGCACTCATGATCATGGGTTCCGTTGCCGTCGCCTGGCCGGTCAGCGGGGTCATCCCCCGCCAGGCTGCGATTTCCGAGGAGCGGCACGTTCCGGGGATCAAGGCCGTGGCGGACGCGGTGCATCGGCACGGCGGCAAGCTCGCGCTGCAGCTGCACTTCGGCGGGCTGATGTCGACGCTGGATATCGCCGCGGGTCGCCCGCTCTGGACACCCTCGCTCCCGCAGCCCAAGGCGGCCGGTGACATGATGGAGGGCATCCTCGAGGAGGAGTTCGCCGGCTTGTCGGCGCCGCTCGGGACGGCGGCTCCGAAGTACAGGGTACTCACGGCGGCGGACATCGAACAGCTCGTAGCCTACTTTGCGGGCGCCGCGGAGCGGGCGCGCCGCGCCGGGGTGGATGGGGTGGAGATCCACGCCGGGCACGGCTACATCATTTCGGCGTTCCTTTCACCCAATACCAACCACCGCACCGACGCCTACGGTGGCTCGGTTGAGAACCGCTCGCGCGTGCTGACCGAGGTCATCACCGGAATCCGTGCCATGGTCGGCGCCAGATATCCGGTGTGGTGTCGCCTCGATTCGCAGGAGTTCTTCCAGCCCAACGGCATCTCACTCGAGGATGCGAAGCGCACCGCGCGCCTGGCGCAAGACGCCGGGGCTGACGCGATTCACGTGAGTGCCTATGCCGATGCCGGCATGGGCATCGCCCACTCCGCTGCGCACACGCCCCAGCAGCCAGAGCTCCTCGTAGCCAACGCCGCTGCCATCAAGGCCATCGTGAGTGTGCCGGTCATTGCGGTCGGACGCATCGAGCCGGAGGCCGCCGACCGGCACATCAGGGCGGGCAGATTCGATTTCGTGGCCATGGGGCGCAAACTCCTGGCAGATCCTTACCTGCCGCGAAAACTGGCCGATCGCGCGGCGGCGAGCGTGCGCCCCTGTGTCTATTCCTACCACTGCAACAGTCAGATCTACGTCGGCGGAAGCGTAAAATGCGCCGCAAATCCCGACACCGGTTTCGAGCGTGAACTGGCGCTGCTCCCGGCCACACGGAAGAAGCGCATCGTTGTGGCGGGCGGCGGCCCGGCGGGGATGGAGACCGCACGCCGACTGGCGCTGCGAGGCCACCGCGTCACGCTGTTCGAAGTGTCCGGAAGTCTCGGCGGTCGCCTGCGGGATGCCGCCCGCTGCTATGACGCCAACGAGCCCCTGTTGCGCTGGCTGACTCGCAGCCTCGCGGCCTCGCCCGTCAAGGTGGAGTTGAACACAGCGGCGACCCGGGATGAGATTCTGGCGGTGGCGCCGGATGAGGTAGTGGTGGCGACGGGTTGCCGGTATGAGCAGCCCGCCGTGCCAGGCTGGGATCTGCCTCATGTGATTGCGGGCGCAGCCGTGGGGGAGCTGATCGCTGCCGGGGCCGGCGCAGTGGCGCAGGAGAGTCGCGCCCGGAAGACGCGTGGACGCACTGCGCGCCCGCGTGCTCTGGGACGCGCGGTCATTGTGATGGGCAATGACCTGGTGGCGCTCGAGACTGCCGAGTTTCTGGCTCGCAGTCAGCGGGCGGTCTCCGTCATCAGCGCCGCTGCGCAGTTCGGCAAGGGTGTGCCCTTGGTGCGGCGCTGGCGGCTGCTTTCGAACCTGCGCGAACTCGGCGTGGCACTGCTGCCTCAGGCGCGCGACATCCTGATCGAGCGCGCCGTGGTTTCCTACACCAATCGCCAGGCCCAGAGGCGGACTGTGACGGCGGACGCGGTCGTCATTGTCGAGGGGGCAGTGGCTGATCTGGCGCTGACAGAGGCTTTGCGCTCGGAAGGATTGAAGGTGCACAGCGCAGGAGATTGCAATGGGGTCGCTTACCTCGAAGGTGCCATGCGGGCTGCCGCGCAGCTGGCGGTGCAGATATGACGCCCGCCGGTGCGCCCCCCGGAGGCGCGAACTATGATTAACATCTGCGTTGGCATCTACGGTCTGTGCGACTGGTTCGGGGGGGACTTCGCCCCCGTGGTAGATCTGATCGCCGCCGCGGATCGCATCGGCATCGACCAGGTCAACGTGCCCGACCATGTCGTGATGGGTGAGGCGACCGACCGGTACCCCTACGGCAAGTTCGTCACGGCGCCCGATTACCCTTGGATCGAACCACTCACCTTCCTTGCCGGCGTGGCCACCGCGACGCGCCGAATCCGGCTGGCCACTGGCATCGTCATCGCACCGCTGCGGCCCGCGGCGTTCCTGGCGAAGCAAGTGGCCACGCTCGACATGCTCTCCGGAGGCCGGCTCGACCTCGGGGTCGGGGTGGGCTGGCAGAAAGAGGAATACCTGGCCTGCGGGGTGTCATTCGAGGAGCGCTATCGGCTGCTCGATGAACAGATGCGCGCCTGCCGGCAGCTGTGGACGCAGGCGCCGGCGAGCTTCGCGGGCGAATCAGTGCGGTTCGAGCGCATCTACAGCAAGCCCTTTCCATTGCAGAAGCGCCTGCCCGTGCTGCTGGGGCTTGCGCCGCTGCCAAAGAACGCTGCCCGGATTGCCGAATATGGGGACGGCTGGGTGGCACTCCTGGAGACGCCTGCCCAGATCAGGAGCGGCATTGCGGCGCTGCGGGATGCCTTCCGGGCGCGCGGCCGGGACCCCGCCGAGCTGCAGGTGCGCGCGGTGCCGCAGTTTCAATTCCGCGCCGACGGCAAGGCGGATCTTGAGGCGACGCTGGCGCAGATTCCGGCTCTCATCGACGCCGGCGCGACTGCCGTGGAAGTCTATGCCTGCATGTTTTGTGCGGGTCCTGGGGACTTCCAGGGCTTCTGCGAGCGCCTGGTGAACTTCAAATCCACGCTGGCGTGAGGCGCAAAGCCCGCGCAGGCACGTGGGCGAGGGCAGGAGGAGGGCAGCGTCCGGCTTCACCGCCGCCGGGTGTGGCGGGTCGCGCGGCGGCCGTGCGGCTGCGCGACACCTGAGGCTATGATGAAAGATGACAGGGATTGAGGGGTTGTAAGGTCAGCAATGAGAATCAGAAGCGCGAAGTCACACCCGGCCGGACTGGACAAGATAGATGCAGGGATCGTGGAAATCCTGCAGTCCAACGGCCGCGCCACCAACCAGGAGATTGCTGCGCGGCTGTCGGTGTCCGCCGCCACCATCTCCTCACGCATTAGGCGCCTGGAGCAATCCCGGGCAATGCGCGTCGTGGCAGTCTCGGACTATTCGGCACACGGATTCAACGTACTGATTGCCATCGGGGTCAAGGTGCGCGGCCGACCGCCGGCGGACGTCGGCCGGGATCTGGCGAAGCTGCATGAAGTCCTGAGTATCCAGACCACAACAGGCCCTAACGATCTGGAGATGCTCGTTGGGCTGCGGGACTTTTCTCAGATCAACACGTTTCTGAGCGTGCAGGCGGCAGGCGTTCCCGGCGTCTACGAACTGCAGTCGGGCGTTGCCACCGATGTGCTCAAGTACGAGTTCAATGTGGTGCGGCTGTGATGGACATCGATCTCGATGCCCTCGATCGCCAGGTCATCGAGGCGCTGGGCCGGGATGCCCGTATTTCCAACCGACAGATTGCCAGTGATCTCGGGGTTGCCGAGGCAACCATCCGCACGCGTATCCGGCGCCTGCAGGGCGCCCATCTCATCCACTTCACGGCCCTGACCGATTTCCGCATCGTGGGCTCTCCCACACTCGTGCTCTTTGGCATCGACGCCGATCCCAGGCAGGTGCCGCGACTGGCCGCCGAGCTCTCGGCCATGCCCGAAATCAACTGTGTCATGGTGTTGCTGGGGCGTTATGACCTGCTGGTCACCGGACTGTTCAGGTCGATGACCGAAGTTGAGGAGCTGAGCGGCCAGAGCATTCGGCCTCTCAAGGGGGTCCGGCGCATCCAGACCATGGTTTCGATGCAGCAATTCAAGTATGACTATCGCATGGCGCGAATCGTCACGCGTTCGGCTGCCATGGCGAAGGTTAAGACGCCGTCACGACGCAGGCGGACCGCGGCAAGCGCGCCGGCCTGAAGACAGGATGGTCTGCGCGGCCATACTCGTCCACGATCTCAAGGCACCAAGGTCCTGAGGAGCTCCACATGCTGCGTTCGTTAGGAAAAACCGGTCTGCAGCTCGAGCCACTGGTGCTCGGCGGTAACGTCTTTGGCTGGACCATCGATGAGAAACGCAGTTTCGAATTGCTGGACGCGTATGTGGACGGCGGCTTCAGCGCCATCGATACGGCAGACAGCTACTCGACCTGGGTTCCCGGCCACCAGGGGGGCGAGTCGGAAGCCGTGATCGGCAACTGGCTACGCGCCAATCCCGGCAAGCGCCAGAAGGTGCTGATCTTTACCAAGGTCGGCTCGGACATGGGCGGTGGCCGAAAAGGGCTCTCCGCCGGCTGGATCGAGCGGGCGGTCGAGGACTCTCTGCGCCGACTGCAGGTCGACGTCATTGATCTGTACCAGTCCCACTGGCCGGACCCGCAGACACCCATCGAGGAGACACTCGGGGCCTACGAAAAGCTGCTGCGGGCCGGCAAGGTGCGCGCGATCGGGGCCTCGAATCTCGATGCGGCGCAACTTCAGCACGCGCTCGAGGTTGCGCGCGAGCGGCACCTGCCCGCGTACGCCACGCTGCAGCCGCAGTACAACCTTTACGATCGTGAGGGCTTCGAGGGCGAGCTGCGCGACTTATGCCTGGAGGCGGGCCTGGGCGTCATTACCTACTTCAGTCTGGCCTCGGGTTTCCTCTCGGGCAAGTACCGCTCGAAGGACGACTTCTCCAAGAGTCCCCGCGGTGCCGGCATGTCCAAGTACATGAACCCGCGCGGGGAGCGGATACTGAAGGCCCTGGATAGTGTCGCCGCCCGGCAGGGCGCGGCGCCGGCCGAAGTGGCGCTGGCCTGGGTCATCGCACAGCCTGGCGTGACCGCGCCGATCGCCAGCGCCACGGATCGCTCGCAGCTCGCAAGCCTCCTCAAGGCAACCCGTCTTAAGCTCTCGGAGGAGGACCTGCGCGCACTGAATTCGGCGAGCGCACCGGCGTCTTAAGGCCGGCGCGCGGCACCGCTGCCGGCGCCCGTCGGGCAGTGGCGGTTCAGTCCATTCGGTGGCCCGCCGGCCCGGCAGCGCCCGCCTGCCGCGCGGTCGACCCCGAGGAGGCCTGATTGAAACCGGTATCGACGGGGCTGAACTTTCTTGCCTGGCTGTTCGTGCGCCTGCCGCTCGGCTTCGCCCTACCGTTCGCGCTGCTGTCGCTCGGGTGGATCTTCGGCGGCTTCGAATGGGCCAACGTCCGCGTCGCGATTCCGCTCGCCGCCAGGTTCGATAGCGCTCTCGTGCAGCTCCTCCCCCGGGCGGTCGGCGCGGCGCTGACGCAGGATCTTGCGGCCTTTGTCCATGCGGCCCTGATCATCGTCCTGTTCGCGATCGGCTTCATCGTCGCCTACAACGTGTCGGCGCTCCTTAACTGGGCACTCCTCGTGCTGGATCTGAAGCCGAGCCCGTTCGGAGCGGCCGCGCCGGTGGCACCGGCGCTGCGCTCCGGGGTCACCGGCCCGTTCGTGAATACCCGACGCATCGGCATCGTGCTGGCGGGCGGAGGCGCCAAGGGCGCCTATCAGGCCGGGGCGATGAAGGCCATCTATCACTTCCTCGAGCAGCACGATGCGCTGCATAAGGTCGGCGTCATTGCGGGAACCTCGATCGGCTCGTGGAATGCGATGTTCTGGCTGGGCGGCCTCATCGCTCCGTCCGCGGACGGCGGCGGCCGCAGCGCGCATGAGAGCTGGTGGCGTGCCATCAGCGCGAAGTCCCTGACGGCGCCCTCCTGGTACGTACCGCTCCTGCGCAACTGCTTTCTTTCGACGCTGCCCTGGGAGCGCAGCTTCGACAGGATCTTCGGCAATGAGGCGATGATCACGCATCTGGCGAATTCCCCGGTGCACTTCTATCTGACGCGCTCCAACGTGCGCACCGGGGAGCTCGAGTGCGCCACCAACAATCCCTCGCCGCCGCGCATCCCCCGGGTTACTTACGAGTTCATCGATCCGACGGGCGCTCCGCAGACCTTTCTCGCCGCCGTGAAGGCAGGGGTCTTCGCCTCCATGGATCTGCCGCCGCTCTTTCCGTACGCCGTGCGCGACGGCAAGCAGTTCGAGGATGGGGGCGTGATCGACAATCTGCCCATCACCTTTGCGGCCACGGAGGGCTGCGACCTCGTCTTCATCCTGCCGCTGAATGCGAGCTTCGAGGAAGTTCCCAACGAGCGCTCCATCCTGGCGCGCTTCCTCAGGGTCATGGATGTGCGCCAGGGAGCGCTCGAACGAGGCGGGTTCAAGCTCCTCTACCTCTATAACGAGATCGCCGCGCTGCGCGCGCAGGTTCCCGGCACCCCCGAGGCGCGCCCCGCGGCCGCAGCCTCGTTCGAGCCGCTGGCCTACGCGCTGAGCCGTCGCAACTCGGTCATCAACGTGTTCGCGGTGTGTCCGCTGAAGTCCTTCGTGGAAGCGACGATCAACACCGTGGAGCTGTGGAAGCACCGCGAGGCGGGCATCGCCTTCACTGTCATGGAGCAGGCGACGCAGCAGCTGCTGCCGGATTTCCGCTTCGAGCATCAGGACGGGGTGAAGGTGGCGCTCGTGAGCCGCGAGGGCCACATCACCTGGGACGCCGACTTCTGAGCCGTTGAGTCGGGCGGCGACCGGGGCACCGGCTGCGCGCGCGGCACGCCGCTCCCGCACCCCGAAGGAGGCGTCCTCAGGAGGTGATGTTGAGCATGAACTGCGCGGAGTGGGTCGGCGCGTTGGCGCCGGACGCCGTCACCGTGACGGGGTAGCTGCTCGCGGAAGCCGGCGTGCCCGCCGAACTGCTGCCCCCGGAGTCCCCGCCACAGCCGGCCAACGCGGCGAGTGCGGCAGCGGCCAGCAGCAGGCGCCACTGTCGCGACCTGCGGCGTGCGAGGCCGAAGAACAGCAGCGGCAGTGGCCAGATGACCGCCAGCTGCGCGCCGCGGGCGGTACCGGTGCCCGTGCGCGCGCCCTGCGCCGCGCTTACGGTGAGCGTGGTGCTCTCGGTGGCGCTTCCGGACACGCTCGAAGGAGCGAAGCTGCAGGTCCAGCCGGCCGGCAGTCCCGAACAGGCGAAGGAGAGCTTCGCGAAGGCGCCGTTCTGCGAAATCACGCTGACGTTCACCGCAGCCGCCTGGGAGGCCGTCGCACTGACGGAACTGGCGGACAGCGCCAGCACGTACTCCGGGACCGGGGCGGAGCCGGGCGCGCTGACCGTGATTGCGACCGGCGTTGAGGTGGAGGGCGAGAAGCCTAAAGTCCCCGCATACACGGCCGAGAGGCTGTGCACGCCCATCGCAAGTCCCGGTACCGTAAAGGCGGCGCCCCCATTTGCCAGCGGCATGGTTCCAAGCGCGGTCGCCCCATCCAACAGCGACACGCTGCCGGTGGGCGTCGCCGAGCCGCCCTGCGCGGCCACGTGCACGTACGCGGTGACGGCCTCCCCGGTGGTGATCTGCGTGGACGAGGCGGACAGGCCCGTGGTCGTCGAGACCGCAACCGGCTGCACCACGAAGAGCACGGCCGAGTAAGAGGGGAAGGTGTAGGGGAGGGTGCCGCTGGCGAAGGGGGCGTCCGCGGCGGGCACGATCGCTGCGAGGTTCGCCGCCGAATAAGTGAATACCTTGGCGCTCACCGGCAGGTACACGTCCGCGAAGCGGATCGCGGTGCTGATGGCCGCGGTGGTCTTGTTGATGACGAGCAGCGTGACCGCAGCATCGCCCGAGCGCTGCGCGCCGTAGATCGACAGCGACCCCTGGTCGCTGCTGCTCGCGCCGATGGATACGTCGCCGAACTGATGGCCGTTGCCGTCGTAGTTGCGGAACATGCGGAAGGCGTAGGCGATCGGGTCGGTCGGCGCGGGCGGGCTCCACATGTTGGCGAAGTCGAGCTGCTCGCGGCCGTAGATGCCGAGCACGTCCATCTCGGCGATGGCATCGACGACCGATTTGCTGCCGCTGTCGATGCTGTACTCGGAAATCGCCAGCTTGGTCCCGGGGTAATAGGTGCTGATCCAGCTCTTGAAGCGCGGGATGAGCTGCATCGGCCCGTTGAAGTCGTACTGCTCCACCCAGGTGCCGCCGTTGTAAGTCGGGTCCCAGAGCGTGCGGGTCGAGGCGAGCTGCGCGGCGGGGGTTGAGGTATTGAAGTAGTAGTGCTCGTCGAAGTAGTCGAGGAGGCGCTGCCCGTGCTGCTGCTGGTACGCGGCCATCTGCTGCAGGTAGTACTGCCCGGCGAAGAGGCCACCCTGCTGGCTCGGCGTGCCGATCCAGCCCCCGAGCGTGAAATCTGAGGGTCCGAGAATGAGCGCGCCGGAGTCCGCCTGCTTCACGGCCGCGGCGTACTGCTGACCGAGCTGGACGATGCCGGGGTAGGTGGTGCCGCCGGGCATGACGTCCCGGTGCGTATTGCCCCAGCCGAAGGGCTCGTTATCCAGCTGGTAGAACTGCACACCACCCTTCGCGGCGGCTCCGAAGGTGCTGACCAGGTGCCCGACCCACTGCTGCTGCAGGCCCGTGGTGTTGGCGATGTGGTTGGCGGGGATATTGGTGTCGGTGAGCTGGGTGCCGGCGGTGGTCAGACTGTTACCGCAGCTGTCGCCGTTGATCGTCAGGTACGGATCGGTGGATTGCTGCACGCCGTAGATCGAGACCGGGAAGCTGCAGCTCCAGGCGGAGGACTTGTTCACCCACGGGATGATGGGAATCGTGATGAGGGCGTTGGCGGGCGCGTAGGTCTTGACCATGAGATCGGCCGACGCGCCCGGCACCGGGGTCGCCTGGCCATTGCCGCCGATGAAATACCAGTCGAAGCCCGAGTTGCTCGAGTCGACCATCCAGTTGTAGCGCGTCGTCGCATCCCCGCCCCAGCGCACGTTGGGGACCTGGATCTCCTGCGCGAAGCCCGTGTCCAGGCCGTAGCTGGCGATGCCGTAGATCTGCGGGCTGATGGGCACCCGACTCACCGTCGGATCCGCCGTCAGCGTCGGTGCGCTCACGGTCTGTCCCGCGGCGCAGGCAGCCCCGAGCACCAGCCCGTACAGGCACAGGCGCGCGAGCAGCAACGGAAAGCTTAGGATTCGCATGTCTTGCGCCTGCGGCGGATGCGTGGGGAGAAAAGGGTAATTGCCGCAGCGCAGGTGCAGCGGCCCGCGTTTTCAAAGCGTGAGCCAGGACACGCTACCTCCACCGGGTGGCTGTTGCCCGAGCACCACGTTTGACATAGCGCGGTGCTAATCTTGCGCCCCTGTGCACGGCAGATGCCGCGCGTGGAGCGAAGTGTGCAGCGCCAAGTCATTCCGGACCTCGACGTCAGTGCGCTCTTTCAGGCGCGCTCGTCCGCGCGTGCGCGCACCGAGGCGGCGCTGCGCCGCGGCGCCAGCGAGCAGGGCTTCCTGATCATCACCGGGCTGCCGGCCCACGTGCCGCTGGGGCCGGCGGCGCGCGCGGCGCTGCTGCGCATCTTTGAACTTAAGGACGAGGAGCGGCGGCGCCTGTGGCGACGAAAATTCGAGCCGCGCAATGCCAATGTCTACCGCGGCTGGTTTCCGGCGCAGCCCGGCAATCTCACGAGCAAGGAAGGCATCGATATCGGCGCGGATGTGGTGCATGGATCGGCGGTCATCGACCCGGGCGATCCGCTGTGTGAGCCGACTCCGCTGCCCGAGGAGTCGCGGCTGCCCGGATGGAAGGGTGCCGTTGCCGCCTATTACGCAGCCATGGAGGGCGTGGCGGGCGTGCTCATGCAGGCCCTGGCGAGGAGTCTCGGGCTGGACGAAACGTACTTCGACGGCGCATTCCGCCAGGGACTCTCCACGCTGCGACTGCTGCAGTACCCGGTGCGGACCGCGCAGGAGCTCGCCTCGTGCGCGGATGCGGAGCTTTGGGTGTCAGCGGGGAAGGAGCGGCTGCATGTCGTCGGGGCCGCCCACACCGACTCCGGGTTCATGACGCTGCTGGCGCAGGACGCGGTGCCGGGCCTGCAGGCGCGCAGCGCCGAGGGTCACTGGCTCGACGTCCCGCCCCGCGAGAACTCGCTGGTGATCAATTTTGGACAGGTGCTCGAGACCTGGTCCGGCGGTCGCATCAGGGCCACCGAGCATCGCGTGCTCGGGGCGGGGCAGGTGCGCCATTCGATTCCGTTCTTCTATGAAGCGCGCGCCGATGCGCAGATCAGCCCACTGCCGCACGACCGTGAGCGCTTCGAGCCCTTTCTTTACGGGGACTACCTGTGGGCCCGGATCGTCAACTTCGTGGAGTTTCGCGGCATGGCAGCGCAGCGCCAGCCCCGCGGGGCGGCCCGGGCCGGGCAGGAGAGCGCCTGAGGTTCAGGCCCGGTGCACTGACTCAAGCGACCCTGGGACCAGAACTGCTCCATCTTCCGCCGCGTCTGCGCATCCGGCAGTGGCTCCGTGACCGGCGGCCTGGTTGTCCTCCAGGTGCTCAAGCTTGCTCGAACCCGGAATGGCGCAGGTGACGGCCGGGTGCGAGACCACGTACTTGAGAAAGAACTGACTCCAGCTCGTGATGCCGAGCGGCGCGGCCCAGGCGGGCAGCTGCCGGCTCCCCACCTGATTCAGGAGCAGATTACGTCCGCCCCCTAAGGGCACGGCCGCCATGACGGCAATCCTGCGCTGCGCGGCGAGCGGCAGGATCTCATCCTCCGCCGAGCGGTCGCCGAGGGAGTAATCAACCTGCAGGAAATCGATCGGGTACCTGCGCATGAAGCCTGCCAGCTGCGGGTATTCGGACGAATGAATGGACGTGATGCCGATGTAGCGCACCTTGCCCTGCTTCTTGAGGTCCGCAACCACCGGCATCATCGCTTCCACGCTGTCGATGAAGTGGATGAAAAGCAGATCGACCTTGTGCAGCCGCTGCAGCGAGCGCTCGAAGCTCGCAAGTCCCCCGACCCCGTCGCCGCGGCCACCGGGCGCGTTGAGCTTGGTGGCGATGAACATGCTGCCGGTCAGGTTCAGTTCTGCCAGCGCCTTGCCGATCTGCACCTCGCTGTCGCCATAAAGGGCTGCGGTATCGATGACGGTTCCACCGAGCTGATGCATGCGCTGCAGGATCGCGCGCACGTCCTCGTAGGCAATGCGCCCGAACTGGTTGGTGCCGAGCCCCGCTACCGGAACCTTCTCACCGCTCCCCGGGAATGGTCTTCGTGAGCAGTGCGCCGGAACCCTCCGCGGCAGGAACGCGCAGGGGCAGCAGCGCGGTCGAGCCTGCAAGCAGGCTCATCTTCACGAAGCTGCGGCGCGAGCGGTGCAGGGCAGTACGGGTCACGGCAATCTCCGGCTCTGAGCGGGTCAAAGTCGAGTATAGGCAATCGGGGCGGACTTTCTGCGCGGCGTGCGGCCGGCCTTGAGGTCAGGCGCAGCGCGCGGCTCCGCCGGTACGCTGCAGCTTCCGTTACTCCTTGCTCGGGTCATACCAGACGGCTTCGATATTGTTGCCGTCAGGATCGAATGCGAAAGCGGCGTAATAGCCCGGTGAGTAGTCGCGGTAGCCGGGCCCGCCATTGTCCCTGCCGCCGGCGGCCAGGGCCGCGCGATAAAAGGCCTCGACCTCCCGCGCGCTCTTCGCCTCGAAGGCGAGGTGCGCCGGCACGACCGGGGTTACCTTGTGGATCCAGAAATCGGTGTTCTTGCCGTCGTTGAAGCCGGCCGCCTCATCGAACTCCATGTTGTTGTGGTAGCCGAGGGGTTTGAGCACCGCGATGTAAAAGGCCTTGGACTTAGCGTAATTGCTGACCGACAACGAGGTATGCGCGATCATGGGGTCCTCCGGATGCGACACAGGTCGGGGAGGAGCCGAGTGTAGCCGCAGAAGGGACGCAGCGGCGCGGATGCGGCCGTCCGTGGCGGGGGAATTCGGGTGTGGGCGCGGTCCTACCGCCGCGGGTGCGCGGCGCCCGGCGGGCCGCTCACTCAGTGCTGCGCCCGGTCGATGACGGCCATTTCCGAACCTGCCTCGATGCGATCGAACACGATCTGCCCACTGGAGGCGGATACGTCAAAGTCGCGCACCTCGTAGTCCGCGGGCAGTTGTGCGAGGGGGCGTCTCGCCCCCGTGGCCAGATCCAGCAGCCAGAAGTTCTTGTGGCCGATCTCCCCGCCGAGGATCACGAGTGCCTCCGAACCCGGGTAGAACGTCACGCGGCGGGCGCCGCGCGTGAGCATGACGCCGGCGATGGGGTAGGGACGCCCGTCGGGGGCGGCCGCACGCAGCGGGAAGGTCGTACCGATATCGGCGCCCGAGTACACGACGAAGCGGTGATCGGGGGCCCACACCGGATCGGTTGAGTACTCCGCAACAAACGGGCTGGGTGGCTCGCCATTCAGATAGATCCGCATCAGCCGCGGTTCGCCGTCGCGAACCACCGCGCACAGCAGCGACAGTCCGTCCGGGAACCAGGCGGCGTTGCCGCGCAGCACGAGCGAGTCTGAAATGCGCTGGAAACGGGAGCCGTCCAGTGCCACGACGTTGAGGACCGTCCTGCCGTCTTCGCCGGTGGAGAACGCCAGGCGTCGACCGTCATCTGAAATCGCCGGTGCGCTCAGCAGGTGCGCCCGCGTGCTGCGCCAGATCTCATGCGCACTCTCGCCCTGCCGCACCCAGATCGCTTCGGTGCCGGCGCTTGCCGCGGTGTAGATGAGGGTCGTGTCGGCAAGGCGCGGCTTGGAGCCGTTGCCCAGAACCCTGACCGGGGCCACCTGCGTCGGCGTTGCGGCGCTGAGGGCGCCCAGCGGCACGCGCCACAGACTGGCGCGGGGACTGGAGAGCGTGGCGACGAGCCTCGTGCCATCGCTGCTGGCGGACAGCGAGGTGAAGGTCGCCAGCGCCGAACTGATCCGGTGCGGGTGGCGTTCCTTGAGATCGAGCACGTACATCCACGGGCCTGAGCCATCCGCATCGGTCGCAAGGTAGGCGAGGTTGCGCTCATCGAGCAGCACCGGGTAGGACACGCGCGAGTGATGATTCGTCAGTCGCTCCGGCTGTGTGCCGTCCGGGCGGATGCGCCACAGGTCCCAGTCATCCGGCGGCACGCCGCGCACGAAGTAGATGTAGGCGTCATCCGGTGACCACAGCGGGAAATGACAGTGCACCCCCGGAGGGCCGGTGTAGATCCTGCGCTCGCGGCCCGCGCCGCCCGGCCCGTCGCGCACGTAGAGCGGATCCCCCGGGGCGGTGGTGTGGTAGACGAGCCGCGTCCCCTGGTGTGACCAGTCGAACTCGGCAACCCCGGGCAGGTAGGCGGCGGCGTTGCCGCCGCTGACGGGCACCGCAATGACGTTGACGTCGCCGGCCTGCGAGCCATCCGCCCCGCGCGTCCAGATCGCAACGTGCGACGCGTCGGGCGTGAACCCCAGGGTACGGATGGAGGGATTGATCAGCTCGAGCGCGGCGCCGCGCGTCAGGTTGCGGTAGTGACCGCTGCCGAGGTCACCGATCCAGACGTCCGCGTGTCCCTCCTGCTCGCCGAGGAACGCGACGCTTCGGCCATCGCGCGACAGCGCCGCTGCCTGCTGGAAGCCCGCAAAGTCAGACACGCGGGTATAGCGTGCCTCCTCGAGCGGACTGCGCCACGCAGGCGTCGCATGCGTGAGGAGCCACGCCAGCGGCACGGCCGCCGCGATAGCCAGAAGTGCCCACACCCCCCACCTGCGCCGGAAAGCGGGACTCAGGTGCTGGCCGCCTGGCGCTGCAGGTTCTGCGGCGGACTGCGGGGAAGCCGCGACGCCCGCGGCTTCCTCACTCTGGCTGAGGGCGCCGCGCCGACTCTCCCACCACCGGTCCAGCTCGCCGCGAAAGGCGTAGACCGAGCCTTGCTTGTCATGCAGGTGGCGATGCACCGGCAGACCCTCGCGGCGCTCCCAGCGCTGCACGGTGCTGACATCGCGGCGCAGGTAGGACGCGATCTTCTTCCAGGAATCCAGCCGATCTTCCGGGCGGGCGCGATCCGATAGCCCAGGGGCATTGCGCTCCGCTTCGTCCACGCCTCGATCATACGCCTCGCGTCCTGTGCTGCCACACCCTCAGGGCGGCCAGGAAATGGCACCGCGACACAGCAGGCCGACGGGCGCCACGCTCCGGGCGGCACGGTAAAGCACTGCATTGCGAGGCAGGGGCCCGGATGCCGCGCTTTACCGTTTGCCGCTCGCGCCGGGCCGGCCGATGGTGGGCGCGCCGGTCCTGAAGGCTTACGCCCAGAAGCCGGAGACGTCGATCGCAACCATCGCAGCCACCGCGGGGGCTTAAGCACCCGCGCAGGCCAGCGGCAACACTCACGGGGAGATTTTCCAATGAAGAAGAGAGTACGGACGTGGATCGTGGTGGGCACTGCCACCCTGGCATCCGTCGCCGGTGTGGGCGGCCTCACCCTGGCCGGGGACAGCCCGGGCGACTCGCCACCCCCGGTTCACTATGCCGGCCTGATCAATGACTACACCCCTTCGGCCGCCGTCACCAAGGGTGGACCTTACGAGATGCACGGTCGGTGGACACTCGACGTGGACGAGCGGCACGGCGTCGCCCGGTTCTCGGCGGCGATGAACATGGAGACCTCGGACTTCGGGATCACCCAGGGGACGGTGAACAAGGATGATCCGACGACCCGGGGGGCACATACGCATCACATCAGCATGACCGAGGGCGTAGTCAGCTCGGACTGGACGACGAGCTGTCCGAAGTTCAGCCCGCCGGTCACCGAAGGGTTTGTCATCAGGGGCTCCTCGACGGTGACGGGCAACGGCGGTGCGCCGCCCTTTGGTAACCCGTCGCCGCTCACGATCTGCGTCCTCGGAGGCGGGGACGTGAAGTTCTCCAACATGACGATGGCCTTCGGCCTGCCGGCGAGCGGCCACTTCGGAACTCAGCCGATCCACGGCGTGGTGGTGCGCTGCTCGGGAGACTGGTGGCGGGATTCGAAGGACTGCAAGCTCGACTAATGGAGGCGTCCGCGGCCCGTGCGGCGCAGCCGGGAGTGCCGGCTGCGCCGTCACGCCGCGTGGCGCACCCCTCATGAGGGCTGCGCGACCGGGCGAGTGGTAGCCGTGCAGGCGGTACGGTGGGTCGCGGCACAGGGGAGCCACAGGATCACCGAGCCGACAGCTAAGCCGGTCGTGTCGCGCTCACGCGATGCCGGTGAGTCTCCAGAGTCCGAAAGTTCCGGCCGTCACGGCGGCGACCACCACGAGGGGCGGCATCCGCCACACCGTCAGCATCATGAAACCTGCGACGACAACGCCGACGTCCGCGGGTGTCATGATGGACGTGATCCACAGGGGCTGGTACAGCGCCGCCGCCAGGAGCCCCACCACGGCAGCGTTGACGCCGGACATCATCGCGCGCGCGCCGGCGTACCTGCGCAGTGAGTCCCAATAGGGCAGTGCGCCGATCAGGATCAGCACTCCGGGCAGGAAAAGGCTCAGCAGCCCGAGCGCCGCACCGGCCAGTCCGTGCGGGCTGGGACGCACCACCGCCCCGAGATAGGCGCCGAAGCTGAACAGGGGACCCGGGAGCGTCTGGGCAGCGCCGTAGCCCGCCAGGAACATGTCATCGGTAACCCAGCCCGGAGTCACAAACGCCTGCCGCAGCAGCGGCAGAACGACGTGACCGCCGCCGAACACCAGGGCTCCCGAGCGATAAAAGGCGTTGAAAAGTGCGAGGGCCGGGGAGGAAACCGCGGCGCTCAGGAGTGCGGGTCCGAGCAGCAGTATCAGAAAGGCAGCAACAGCGGTCGCTCCGGCGCGTTTTGAAACGGGGACCTTCAGCGCGAGGGGACTTGGGAGTGCGGCCGTGCGGCTAGAGAGCAGCCACCCGAAGGCGGCGCCCATCGCGATCGCGGCGAGCTGCGCGGCGGTTGAGTGGATCAGAAGCACGATAAGCGCCGCGGCGACGGTGATTGCAGCCCGTGCCAGGCCGCGTGACAGCGACCGGGCCATTTGCCAGACCGCCTGGGCCACGATGGCCACGGCGACGAGCCTCAGACCGTGCATCACGGCGGCAGCGCCGGAACCTGTCAACGCACTGGAGCCGTAGGCGAACGCCACCATCAGGAGCGCCGAAGGCAGCGTGAAGGCGGTCCAGGCCGCCAGTGCGCCGCGATAGCCGGCTTTAAACAGACCGATTGATATGCCCACCTGACTGCTGGCGGGACCAGGAAGGAGCTGACACAGCGCGACAAGATCGGCAAACGCTACCTCATCGAGCCACCTGCGACGCAGCACAAACTCATCGTGAAAGTAGCCGATGTGGGCGATGGGACCGCCAAACGAGGTCAGCCCGAGCCTGAGGAACGCCAGAAAGATCTCGGCAACGGGGGCAGGGTGCCCTCGCCGCGCTGGCACCGGCGCAGGCTCGCCGGGTGTGGTCGCCGTTGGGCTGTCGGTCACAACGGGCCGGGGTTCTCAGACGTGCTGAGGGGCGCGGCGAGACCAAGATCCGATGGCAGCGGTCCCGCAATCTGTAAGTTAGTGTGATACATACCCGCAGCACGGCAACCATCAGCAGCGCCTAAGAGTCAGGGAATCCTAGTCGATGCTTACGACCTGCTCCAGGCGGTCCGCCGCATCACGACCGAAGCGCCGTGTCACTGCCCAGAGCAGCTCAAGGTCGATGGGTCTGTGTGCACCCTCATAGGCCGAGCAAGCATCTAGGATGTCCTGTGGACCGCCGGCAAAGCACTTCAATGCGATGAAATCCTCGCGCCCGACAAAGCGCAATGTCTGGCCTGCGAATGGAATCTCGAGCGCGCGGGCGAATAGTTGCGGATCCATCCCCTTAAGACCTCCCAGGAGGTCGACCTGATTGCCGTGGGTATCACGGATAACCAGCAACCCGAGGACAGGATCCTCAGGGTCGCCGCTGCGCAGGGTCGTGCTGAAGCCGGCAGACCGAAGCGAGCTCTCCAGCTGCTCCAGTTGTTCGAATTTGACGGAAAGCAGCGCATCGACATCGATGGATGCGCGCAGCGCCCCATGAACCGAGAGCGCGAACGCCCCGATCACGACATAGTCGAAATCACTGCGGCGAAGGACCTCAACGACATCCAGCAGAAGGAGCGCGGACTGACCAGCCTTGGTAGCTCTCATTTCTGCCGCCCGCGGCGCACTCGCTCAGCTTGCGCGCCGCGACCGGCAGCGTGCAGCTGGGCCATCAGCTGGTTGTGCTCGAGGAAGGTCTCCAGCCGCCCAGCGGGCGTGAGGTCACGCTCGGCGCGGGTCAGTGAAGCCCGCGACGCGTCTGAGAGCGCGGACGCGTGGGTTCGAGCGCCGCGGCGCGCGCGGCGGGAGACGAACGCGCCGGCTTCTTCAGGAGCCTGTCCGGTACGAAGTGTCATCACCAGGTGAGCCCGGAGCGCGATCCGGAGCAGGAGTTCGAGCGAGAGGTCCGAGACCCGGCGATTCACGATCTTGCTCAGCGTTGGCTGGGGGATGCCCAGACGTCGCGCGGCGGTTATCTGATTGGCACCAGAGTGCCTGATGTGCCGGGCGATCTGATGCGCCACGTCGAGGCGCAGGGCCATCAGGGTGGCGAACTCAGTGGAGGCCATGGACGTAGGCATCAGCCATTTATAGTAGATTCACTATAGTTGTCCAGCCGTGGAATATAAGCCTTAACTATCAATCTGTTACCGGCCACTCAATGGAGACCTAAAGCCCGCGGGCCTTCGCCATCCGTTTAATCACCGTGGTCTTATGTTCCTGGGCCAGGTGGCTGTATCGCTTGACCATTGCCATCGTGCGGTGGCCGAGGACGTCTGCAATCTCGAGGAGACTCGAGCCCTGACTGGCAAGGTAAGAGGCGCAGGTATGTCGCAGGTCGTGGAAGCGAAAGTCGGCTATCCCGGCAGTCTCCAGCGCGGCGTACCAGTGCGCATCGAAAGCCACGTATGGCCTGCCCGGGTCCGACCTCGCGGGAAACACGAACCTGCTTGCACGCTCGTTCGTGGCTTTAAGTGCCCTCACGGCCGCCAACGCCTTGCCGACCAGGGGCAATCGTCGCGGGTCGCCATTTTTCGTGTCCTGGATGATGGCCTCAGCTGAGTGCGCATCGATGCAGACGTCGGTCCACTGCAGGCCGAGCAGCTCGCCGCGGCGGGCGCCGGTCGAGATTGCCAGGAGCACCAAGGCCTGTAGAGGCGGCCAACCCGACTTGGCGCAGGCAGCCAGCAACGCCTCTCGCTCCTCATCCCGCAGGAAGCGTATCCGGCCTCGCGCCTCCTTCTTCTTGCCGACGTCGCGCACTGGATTGCGGTCGAGCAGGCGCCATTCCATCAGGGCCGTGGCGAAGATGTGAGACAGGGTGGCAAGGTAACGATTCACGGTAGCACCGGATCGTTTGTATGCAGGCGGCGATATGGACCGCCTCTCGTTGGTGCTTTGGATCTTGCCACGGGTAAACGGCTGCATTGCCAGGGCGTCGCGAGCCTCTGCGATGCGGTCCGGCGTAATCTCCGCCAGGGTGAGCTCGCCAAAGCGGGCTACCCACCAGGCAATGTGACGTTCGGTGTTGGCCATTCTTGAGTGGCTTGCGTCGGCCAGAATGCTGTCGCGATACCGGTGGGCGAGCGCCTGGAAGGTGATCCGCTGCCCGCGAGAGTGCGGAAAGTGACGACCCTCGAGAATGGCGGATTCGATCGAGCTGGCCCACCGCTCGGCGTCCCTTCGATTACGGAACGTCTCGCTTTGCGAGGGGTGTCCCTTCAGTCGAATCTGTACCCGGTAGGAGATTCGGCCAGTGAGTGGGCTCGTGAGGCGCTGAATCGACGCCATTGCCTCTTTGCGAACCGTCGGGTGAGTGACTCAAGGTCGGGACTCTGCGCCTGCGGATTCACATATAGAACGCGAGAATTCAATGCGTTGTGCCAGAAACGCGGCTCTCATCACCACGCATCTTGAGACGATTCCCCCAAGCCGGATACTTGTGGGATACGCGTACCATATCCCACAGAGTTAGGTGGTGTGTCCGCACGGAGTGGTGCCGGTGCGTATGCCGGCTCCGGAGCGCTATGCGATCCATAAACTTCCGGTATCCCAGCTTCGCACGGAGAGCAGGAGCAAATCGGGAAAAGATCTCGTCAGGCAGTGGCCCTCATCGAGGCACTAGTCGAGAGCTTTCCTGGCGCAGCCCAGGTGGCTCTGGCCGCGATACCGAAGAGCGCTATCTGCCGGCTGATGCGGACGCGGCATGGGACGCACAGTGTCCTACCAGATCCACCCTGAAACGTCTTAGCCGTGACGAACGCTGATCGCGTTCTTATTATGGTTCATGGGTTTAGCTTCAAGGAGTCAGTCATGGCGAAGTTCGTATACGTGTTTCGTGGCGGGGCGTTCGTGGAAAAGGGATTATCGGCAAGCGCGATGCAGGAGCATCTGAAGCTCTGGGGCGCCTGGATGGGCGAGCTGGCCCAGCAGGGGCATCAGCCCGCCGGTGCGGCGGTGCATGATGGCGGCCGCACCATTCGCGGCAAGAAGAAGGTAGTGACCGATGGCCCGTACGCGGAGCTGAAGGATCTGGTCACCGGCAACTTGGCAATCGAGGCCGCATCGCTGGATGACGCTGTGCAGCTCGCGCTTGGGTGTCCGATATACGTCTATGACGGGTCGGTCGAAGTGCGCCCGGTGCAACAGGTCAGATGAACGGAGCCGCCGAAAGCGGAGGATCGGAAGCACTCGTCGCGAGCCTGTTCCGGCACGAGTCGGGCAGGCTCGTGGCGGCGCTGACCCGCGTATTCGGCCCTCACAATCTGCAGCTGGCCGAAGACGTGGTACAGGAAGCGCTGGAAACCGCCCTGCAGGCGTGGAAATTCCAGCTGCCCGACAACCCGCGCGCCTGGCTGAGCAAAGTCGCGCGCAACCGCGCGCTTGACGTGATTCGCCGTGGCGCGGTCGAGCGGCGCTTCGTCGACGACCATCGCGAGCAACTCGCCTCCGAATGGGCCGGTGCCACGACGGTGGAAGAGTCTTTGGCCGAGAGCAGCACCGCCGAGAATCAGTTGCGCTTGATGCTGACGGTCTGTCAGCCGCAATTATCCGAAGAGACTCAGGTCACGCTGATTCTGAAGTTCTTGTGCGGCTTTGCCTCCGCAGAAATCGCCGCTGCCTTTCTCACCACCGAGGAGACCATCGACAAACGCCTGCAGAGGGGTAGGGCGGTGTTGCGGCAGATAGAGTTGCTGGCCCCGGCTGCCTTCACCGGATCGGACGATTCGCGCCTTGGCGCGGTATTGCGTGCCTTATATCTGCTGTTCAATGAGGGTTATCACGGTAGTCATCCTTCGATGCCCACGCGCGTGGTGCTGTGCGAGGAGGCCATCCGACTCTGTGCATTCCTGACCGAAGGGGTCGACAGCGGGGCGCCGCAGGCGCACGCACTGATGGCTCTGATGTGCTTTCATTTCTCGCGCATAGCCGGGCGCGTCGATTCGGATGGTATCTACCTGCCGCTGGCGCAACAGGACCGGGCGATTTGGGATCGCGCGCTCATGGAGCGCGGCCTCGCCCATCTCAACCATTCGGCGCGAGGGTCGGAGCTGAGCGCGCTGCACCTGGAAGCGAGCATCGCGTGTCAGCACTGTTTGGCGCCGTCGCTGGCGGCAACGGACTGGAACGTGATTTTAAGGCTGTACGATCTGCTCTATAAGTGCAACCCGAGTCCGGTAATTGCGATCAACCGAGCGCTGGCACGAGCCTATGCGGGTGACCCGCAGAGCGCCTTGAGCGAGGCCGTCGAATTGGCCGACGAGCCCGCACTCGCGCACTACCCGTTTTACTGGGCGGCGCGGGGTGAGATTTGCGCACGAGCGAATCAGCGCGACGCAGCGCACGGTTGCTATCAACGGGCAGCCACCCTGGCACGCAGTCCAGCGGAGCAGCGCGCCTTCTTGCGCAATGCGGCCACTCATCAGGATCCAGGATAGACCGAGTTTTCTAGGAGACCTGCGATGGCTCAAATGGTGGTGATCTACAATATGCCAAAGGATCCGACGGCCTTTGACAAGCACTACTTCGAGATCCACGTGCCGCTGGCAAAAAAGCTGCCCGGATTGCGCAAGTATGAGGTCAGCCGGGGTTTCATCGCCACCCCGGCCGGGGGCTCGGGTGCGTACATGGTCGCTACGCTGCATTTCGAAGATCTTGCTGCGATCCAAGGCGCCTTCGACAGTCCCGAAGGGCAGGCCTGTGCCGCGGATCGGGCGATTTTCGCGCCCGCTGATACCGATTTTAAGATGTTCTTGTTCAACGCCTGCGAGCTATAACTGGTTCTAAGGCGGCAGAGGGCGTGCCCTCATAGAGGGTGTCGCAATCCGTTGCTGCTGCGAACATCAGTTGCGTGAGACCGGCAGTCCGACGCCCGTCATAAACGGTGGCCAGCATCGACAACAGCTGCAATGAGCACCGATGAGCCGACGACGACCACGGGCAATCCGCGCCATGGTGATTAATGATCTGTTCAGATGACACCCGCCGGCGTGAGCTGCGCACTCGCGCCACCTGCTGCAACCGGGCGTCGAGTGGTGGTCACTTCGCGCGATGACGCTGGCCGGAGAGTCCCGTTCCGGCCCGACCCGAATGAGTCGGTCCGACTCAGAGCAAAAGCGGCGCTGTTTCAGCGCTGAGCCACGTGGCTGCGCACCCTGGGCAGGACTTCGCTGCCGTAGAAGTCGATGACCTTCTGCTGGTCGGATTGCCCTGAATGAACGTTCACGATGCTCACGCCACTGTCGAGGAGGTCCGTGACTGCCTTCACGTGCGCCGCGGGCTCGGAGCTGACCGTCCAGTCGCCATAGACTTTAGGCAGGGGCAGTTCAGCTTCGGCACGCTGCTCGATCTGCGCGGGGTCCGGGATATTCTGGTAGCCCTTGAACGCCTTGGGAATGAAGTTCCAGAGCCTCGCCGAGGCCCGTGCTTCACTCTCGCCGCCCACGACCACGAACGCCTCGACCAGAACCGGCATCGAGGCGGGATCCTTCCCCGCCGAACGCGCGCCACGTTCCCATTCGTCCCGATGCTGCTTCCAGGTCTGCGGATCCGTAACCAGGCCGTCGCCGTGTGCGCCGGCCAGCCTCATCGCCTTGGGCCCGTTGGCTGCCAGAAGCAGGGGAATCGCACTGGCTGGCGGGTCATACAGTTTGCCGTCCACCGTGTAGTGGGTGCCGTTGTGCTGAAGGCTCTGCCCACTCCACAGCTGACGGATGATGTCCACGGCCTCTATGAGCCGATCCCAGCGCTCCCGCCATGCGGGCCATGAGCCGGTCGCGGCCTGTTCGTTGAGAGCCTCGCCCGATCCCAGACCCAGGAAGATCCTGCCCGGGTAAAGCTGGCTCAGGGTGGCGAATGCTTCGGCTACGACGGCCGGGTGATAGCGCAGCGTCGGGCACGTCACGGTCGTTCCCATCCAGATGCGCCGGGTCTGCTGCCCCAAAGCACCCAGCGTCACCCAGGCCTGTCCTGAGTGTTGCTCGTTGGCTTGCCAGGGCTGGAAGTGGTCGCTGGTCGAGACGAGGTCGAAGCCGGCCTTCTCGGCGGAGGCTCCCAGACGGACCAGCTCGGGGACCCGAAACTGCTCGTGAGCGAGCATGAAGGAGATCATCCCCCGGGAGAGCCCACCCGGACTGTCTGCGGGTCCCGGCTTGGCGTCAGTGGCTGCGGTCGCGCTGCGCTGCTGTGCCGCGACGCCCGTCCCGCCGAGCCCGGCGCAGGCTGCCACGCACAGGGCCGATTTCAGGGCGTGACGCCGGCGAGTATCGGCGAAACCCTCGTCAGGGTGGGTCCACATGTTCAAGTCTCCGGCACCGCTCAGTTCGTCACGGCACGTTCGCGTGTCCGAGGCCGAAGTTCTTTAGGAACTCAAGAGAGTCACGTGTAGGACCACGCCGCAAGCAACGCCGCGCCGCCTGCTGCCGGAGACAGCCTCACTATCCGTCCGGCCGCCGGGCGGATCTTCAGGGCAGCGCCACGGCGCCTACCTCAGGTGCAGCCCCCCGCTGCCAAAGATTCCGACTAAGCCGATGACGATGAGATAAATGGCCACGATGTAGTTCAGCAGTCGCGGGACCACGAGAATCAGGATCCCGGCGATCAGGGAGGCGATCGGCGTAAGGCTAAGGTTCATGGTCATGCGTCCGTGTGACGTGGGGGGGCGCGATGGCATCGCCGCTGGAGGGTTCTTGCAAGCGTGACAGCGCGGGTGACGCGCTGGCAGGAGTATTCGGCCCTCTGGCGCCGAATACTCGCCTAATCCGCCTCATGGACATCCCATGAGGCCGGGAATGTGCCGCGCTAGGCTGCGACCCTCGAGCGCACGACGGCGTGGTAGACAACCAGGACCGCCACCGCGCCCAGCACGGCGACCAGCAGGCTGTAGAGATTGAGTCCCGACACCCCGGCCTTCCCGAAGGTGTTGAAAAGCCAGCCGCCGACGATGGCTCCGACGACGCCAAGGCCGATATCCATCAGCATGCCGTCACCCGATTTGTTGACGATCTGGCTGGCGATATAACCGGCGACGAGACCCAGAACAATCCAGGCAATGAATGTCATGTGCAAACTCCTTGAGTTGGACTCGGCGTGGGATCGTTTGGACTAGTTTGACCAGGGCTTGCGAGCTTGCCCCACAGGCGTCGCAACCTCGACTTCAGCTGCTCCCACTCCATGGCGATGCTGCTCGGGTTCATGGCCGATCCGCCGCGGCCGTGCGGGCAAGACCCTCATTGAGGATGAGCACCTCGACACGGCGGTTCTGTTGACGTCCCGCTGCCGTGTCGTTGTCGCCTACCGGGGAACTCTTACCGCGACCGTTCGTGACGATTCGATCGTTCGCAATTCCCATATCCATCAGCGCGTCGCGCACTGCGTCCGCACGGCGTTGCGAAAGACCCTGGTTGTAGGCATCGCTGCCAACACTGTCGGTGAAGCCGTCGATCTGGACGTCGCGCTTCGGATAGGCACGCAGGAAAGTGTTGAGCTTGTCGAGCGTCTGGCGCGATCCGGACGCAAGGTCGGCGCGACCGGTGGCGAACAGCACGTCCCCGAGGGTGACTACGAGTCCGCGCTCGGTCTTGCTCGCCTGCAGGTCGGCCAGAGCCGCAGCGAGTTCCTGCGATTTCGTCTGCGCCAGCTGGTTGGCGCGGGCGGCGTCGTCTTCGCGTGCGGTGAGCAGCACGGCATTGCGGCGATTATTGGCGTCCGCGATGGATTTTCGGGAAGTCTCGAGGTCGGCGCCCTTCTGTGCGGCCAGGGCAAAGCGCTCGGCCAGGTAAGCCTGGTGATCGACGTCCGCGACCGGTTTACCCGCCTTCAACAAGGCATCACCCTGTGCCAACGCTTCCTGCGCGGTCGTGAGATCGACCTTCGATTCGCCGGTCACAGCGGGGTTTGTCTGTGCGTTGGTTACAGCTGCACGTGCCTGCTCCAGCATCGGATTGGACTGAGGAGTGGTGGCGCAGGCCGCCAAAGCCAGCGCCACCGCTGCTGCGACGAGCGTAAGAGGGGAGAGCGTTTTCATACGAGGGGTCTCCAAAGAAGGCGTGTGCGAAATCATGGGGTAGTGGGCCGGCTGGCTTCGTTCTGCAGCGTGGCGATACCCTTGTCGACATCTGCGGCATCCTTGGCGGACTTGGCGCTCTGGGCGCTGATCTGGGCAAGATGTGCGTCGGCATAAGACTCCTCGAACAGCTGCTCGGATTGCGCTCTGTCACCCTTGGCTGCGGCGGCCTGACCCTGAGCCATCTTCTGTACGCTGGAATTGAGAGTGTCCGTCGCGTACTCGCGGGCCCCGGCGCGGTCGGCCTGGTCGATGGCCGACTTAGCCTTGGTCATTTCATTGCTGGGTGCCAGCGGAGCGGAGGCGCAGCCGCCAAGTAGTACAACCGATCCAATAAGCGCCGTGCCGGCAGCTTGAATGCGTTTCATTGAAGTCTCCTGAATACTGCTGCGGAGGTTGCGCCCGGTGGCACGGTGCGTCTGTTCGCTGGCGTACCCAGTGGGGTCGCGTTGCGCTATCCTCGAGCGAGTGCCGTGCTGCTCTCAGGTCGCGAAAGTGGTTGACTTGCCTCAGATACCCGCCCCGCGAGAGAACCGGTTGCTGGCGGCCCTGCCGGAGGATGTGAAGCTTCGCCTCTATCCGCACCTCGAGCCGGTGTCGCTCGAGCTCGGCAAAGTCCTGTACGAGTCCGGTGACGCGATGCGCCACGTCTATTTCCCCACAGACTCGATCGTCTCGCTGCTTTACGTGATGGAAAGCGGTGCGTCGGCCGAAATATCCGTGGTCGGCAACGAGGGTCTCATCGGCATCGCACTGTTCATGGGCGGCGAAAGCACGCCCAGTCGCGCCGTCGTGCAAAGCGCCGGTCAGGCGTTCCGGCTGCAAGGACAGCGCCTCAAGGACGAATTCAACCGACACGGCGAGATGCTGCTGTTGATGCTGCGGTACACGCAGTCGCTCATTACGCAGATGGCGCAGACGGCCGTGTGCAATCGGCACCACTCAATCGAGCAGCAGCTGTGTCGGTGGCTGCTCCTGTCGCTGGACCGACTGCCTGGCAATAAGCTGATCATGACTCAGGAACTCATTGCGAACATGCTCGGGGTGCGTCGCGAAGGAGTGACCGAGGCCGCGGGTAACCTGCAGGCTAAGGGGGTAATCGAGTACGCCCGGGGACGCATCACGGTGTTGGACCGGAAGAAGCTCGAGGGCCTCAGCTGCGAGTGCTACGCCGTGGTGAAGAAGGAGACTGATCGTCTGCTGCCGTACCTTGTGACAGCAGCTCACTAGGCGATGCCGAACGGCCGCTCACCCTTGCGGCCGAGCGTGTTGGGTAGCGAACAGACGCGTTTAACGCTCCTCGACAGACTGCAGCAACAGGACGCATGTGGCGCCGGGGGCGGGGAGCCGCCGGCAGCCGCTTCATTTGCTGCAGGAGAGTCGGGGTGTCAGCCGCGGTCGAGGACAGTGGTAATCGTCTGCTCGAGGAGCTGCCACGTAAGGATCGCCAGCAGGCCCTGGAGCGCTGCGAATCCGTCGATTTAGTGGCGGGCGCAACCCTGTGTGAAACGGGGGAGCCGCTACGGCATGTCTATTTCCCCGAGCGCGGATTTATCTCTCTGGTCACTAAGGTCGGAGGCCACAAGCCCCTGGAACTCGGGCTTATCGGTAACGAAGGCATCCTGGGTGCGACGATGGTGCTGGGCGTTGATAGCGCCCCTCAGCGAGCGGTAGTGCAGGGCGCCGGCATCGCCTGGAGAATGAGCCGATCGCAGTTCGCTCTGGAATTGCGCCAGAGCCCGCAATTAATGCGCTCGATCAGCCGCTATCTCTACGGATGGGTGGTGCAGCTTTCTCAAAACACCGCGTGCAATCGCTTTCACGAGGTCGAGGCACGGTTGGCGCGCTGGTTATTGATGGTCCACGATCGGGCCGATGCAGATCATTTTCATCTGACACACGAATTTCTGGCCGGTATGCTCGGCGTGCGCCGCAGCGCAGTCACCATCGCTGCCGGAGGGCTCCGCCGACGGCGCCTCATCCAGTATGCACGCGGGGAAATCCGTATTCTCGACCGCGGCGGGCTTGAGAGCATGTCTTGCGAGTGCTATGACGCCGTGAAGTCTCGTTGTGTGCGCGCCGCGGCCTAGCGCCAGAGCCGACTTAGGGCTGCGTATCTCGCCGTTTGCGGCGGGGCTGCCTTCCTTGGCGTTTCGATATCGTCCGTGACAGCCCTGAGCAACCAACCCACTCACCCTACCTGTGAGCCGCCACCTGCTCTGTGCGGTTCCGTACGAAGTTCGGTACGCGTCGGCGATGAGGCCGACAACTCGCACTTGGCTAAGCAGGCGGCCGGTATTCGCCCGATGGGTCCTTGACGGAAGGCAGGTATCGATGCAGCCCGGAATCTGGCTTCCCGCGCCTGCGGCCGGGAGCTGTCGCACCGTATCGGTGCGCGAGCATCCGTGGCGTCGTAGTTATCAGCCGGCCGCCGTCGACGTTGGCCGCCTGTCTTTGCTGTGTACGACGGCGCACAGACCAGCACTCAATAACTGCTTAGCTTGCGGTGTTAGGGGGATACGGAACCGTGGGGAGGATAGTGCAATGAGCAAGCAAGCCGCTTCGAATCACTGCAGCGAGGCAAGCCGGCGAAACCTCGTGGTTGCGCGCTCGACGCCCGGGCACAGAGGCGTGGTGCCGATACTCGGATCGCGCATAAGTGCGACACGGCCAGGGCCCGCGAGTTCCGGAGCGTGTCCGCTTCGCCAGGCAGACAAGGGGTGCAGGCGCGCGAGGAGCTCGACAGCCAGGTCGTGGCGGTGCTGGCTCACGAGTTGCGCAACTCTCTGTGCGTAATCCGAATGGCCACGGGCATTCTGACGATGGATCTGACCGCCGGCCCCGCAGCGGAAAAGGCGCGAACGTTGATTGAACATCAGACTGCCCACATGTCGCGCCTTGTGGAGGACCTTCTCGAAACCTCACGCGGGCACAGCGGCAATCTGGCCTTGAAGTGCGAGAAGATCAACCTGTGCCTCGTGGCGGAGCACGCCCTGCGGTCAGTAGAAGTCACGATGCAGCGGCGCCGTCACTGCCTGACCGCAACCTTGCCTGTTGGACCTCTTTGGCTGCAGGGAGATGCCGCAAGGCTCGAGCAGGTATTTGTGAACCTGCTGCTCAACGCTGCGAAGTACACCCCCGCCGGAGGCGTCGTTCGCCTTTCGGTGGAACGCGAGGCCGGCGAGGCAGTGGTGCGCATTAGTGACAGCGGCATCGGCATCGCGGCCGATTTTCTGCCCCGGGTGTTTGATCTCTTCGTGCGGGCGGATCCTTCGTCGTGCCACGCCGGGGCCGGGCTTGGGATCGGCTTGGCCCTGGTGCGCAATCTGGTCGATCGCCATGGAGGCTGTGTCACGGCGGCAAGCCCGGGACTGGGGCATGGCAGCGAGTTCGTGGTTCGCCTGCCTGTGCCGGAGCGGAGCGATCACTAGCGACGACGGGTACTTACTGATCGGGCACGCCGGCGCGGTCGTTCATCGCCAGCAACACCGGCACCTGGTGGAGTGACCGGGTCAGCGTGACGCGGGCAGGCGCAGGGGAACCTTCGGGCAGCTGTTGCGGACACCCTGGCCACACGCGCGCACGGTGAGTTCCTTGGTCAGGCATACACGGATCTCCGACATGTTGGCGCGGCTGCACGCCACCGTCATGGCGCCATCCGCCATTTGCGGATTGGCATGACGGAAGAGTTCAACAATTTGATCCGTGGTCAGGGACTGGTCGGTGCGCGGGGCGCTGAGGGCAGGGGGAACATTCACTGCAGCGGTAGCGCGATCCGCGGTGGCGAAGTAATCCAGGGCGCTAAGGCCGCTGCAGACCCCGTGAGTCTGCCACTCGTGTGACATCAGCCGTGGGCTTGGGTAGATGGTGCGTCCCTTGGCTGCCGCCTCCGGCGTCAGCTCATACCAGTGCCGCAGTTCTCGGGATAGCCGCCCGCATCGTACTGCGGCCAAAGACCATGCAGAACAAAGCCATAGCCTTTGCTCGAGCACTCGGCGCCGTCATCAGCGTGGGTGAGGCAGTAAGTGGGAGCCCAGGACAGGCTCAACAGGTAGTAGTCGAACTGGCCGGCTTGCGCGTCCGGGCTCTTCTTATGGTGGTGGCGCGCGAAGGCGTTCGTCACCGTCAACAACAGAAGCGTAAGCGCGCATGCTTTCAGTATGGCTGCAACGTTGCCGCGTCGGGAAAGTGGCATCGGGTCCTGTCCATCGGGCGTGAAGTGCCGGCTCGGAACATCATATCCGCTTTCGAGAAGCGAGCCATTTTTGCCGTTGTGATCGCGCGTGCTCGACAGTCGCGCGTACCTCGCGGCCCCCGCATGCGTTGCTAGCGTGCACTCGCCATGTCTGTGAACGCGCTCTCGGGGCTAAGCACTTTGGTCACGAACACATCAGATGGCTTGACGGCCGCGACGCGACGTGGGTGATGAGCGCCCGGGCGACGCATGGCGAGGCCCTGCTCCCGCCGCTCCTGCGCTCGCCGTAGCAGCAGTTCCGCGACGGCAGTTTTTGCTTCGGTGTCACCCGTGTCGGCCGGGAACTCGAATATTTCCGTGGCATCGAATGGATTTGGCACCAGTACGGCCGCGCGGACCGGCTGCACAGGAGCCGTATCGGCAACCGGAGTTGTCGGGGCGGAGGCGACCGCATGGGCGCCTGGTTCCTCGCCCAGGATGTGCCACCCGGCGGCGAGCGTGACTGCGCACACCAGTGCAGCGAAGGTGATCGTACCGGCCACGTCGGCCCGGCGCGTCCGGGTGTAGACGAAGGTGTCGTACCCAGGTCCGCTGGGTGCTTCGGGCTGTGGTCGAAAGGAAGGCTCCCCGGCTCGGGCCAGCTCCAGCTGCTCCGCTTCACTAAGCTCGAGCTCCACCGTATCCTCGCCAAGCTCGCGATACCTGCCCGGCGCTGAGGGAGATTCCGGCCCTCCGGTCATCCTGCAACTTCCTTATTCATTTAGAAGAGTCCCTAGCCCGACGTGACCGCCGCATTGCTTATACCCCTCGGGCCTCGCGCCGCAGCACGTAGCACCCCTCATTTCTGGTGTAAGCATCCGCTGACAGAGGCCCTGGCCTCGTCGCAGGCATTCGGCAACCGCTCAGGGCGAAATCAAAGCTTGTGCGCGGACTGCGCGTCAGCCGTTCGGCCGCCGTAGGCTACATCCGCCCCACCCGGGGGTCCGCGCCAGGCAGCAGCCTCGAACGGCTCTGAAAAGTACTGCCCCGCGTCACTTGGCCGTCGTCGAACTCCGTGATGCTCACGGAATAGGACGGCTTCGCGTCAGGATCGCGTCCTCCCGATAAATGCGGTGTTTGGTCTCGAAGTCGCCGGGATCCGAGGCGGCCACGCGCCGGATGAGCGCTGCGCGAATCCTGCCTGCCTCGTCCATTTGCAATACGCCCCTGATTGTGGGAAGTAAAACATCGGTCGGCGTCTGGCGTACCGGCCGCAGGACGATCAGTGTTCCAGCAGTGTATTGAGGCTTCTTGCGAATGCGAGTCGCGCGACTCCGAACCCGAGGCTCTCGTATGAGTTCGAAATTTGATGCCATCGTGATCGGGATGGGTCAGGCGGGGCCCGCCCTGGCTGCGCGCCTTGCCGGCCACGGAATGAAGGTGGCGATTGTCGAACAGGACAAGTTCGGGGGTACCTGCGTGAACAATGGCTGTACGCCGACGAAGGCGATGGTAGCGAGCGCGTACGCGGCGCACATCGCCACGCGCGCCGGCGAATATGGTCTCGTGCTGTCCGGAACACCGTGGGTAAACATGGAAAGCGTCAAGGCGCGCAAGGACAGGATCGTGCGTGATTCGCGCGAGGGGGTTGAGAAATGGATGACGGGGCTCAAGAACGCGACAATTTATCGCGGTCACGCGCGCTTTAGCGCTGCACAGGTCATCAACGTGAACGGCGCGGAGCTGACTGCCGAGCGCATCTTCATCGATGTAGGGGGCAGGCCGCTGATTCCTGAAATGCCGGGTCTCGGGTCAGTGCCGTATCTCACCAACGTCACGATGATGGATCTCGACGTTGTGCCGGATCATCTCCTGGTGATCGGGGGAAGCTACGTGGGTCTGGAGTTTGCCCAGATGTTCAGGCGTTTTGGAAGCCGCGTCACGGTCGTGGAAATGGGGCCACACCTGGTCGGGCATGAAGACGCGGACGTATCCGAGTGCATCGAGGAGTTTCTCAGCGCAGAAGGCATCGCGCTGCGCCTCGGCGCGAAGTGCATCAGTCTGCACAAGACAGCCGATGGTGTCTCGGTCGGGCTCGATTGCAAGGAGGGCGAGCCTGGAGAGCATGGCAGTCACCTGCTGCTTGCCGTGGGCCGAGTCCCGAACACTGACGACCTTGGGCTCGAGGTGGCGGGAATCGATGTGGACGGACACGGCTACATCCAGGTCGACGCGGCTCTGCAGTCCTCGAATCCCCACGTCTGGGCGTTGGGCGATTGCAATGGCAAGGGTGCATTTACCCATACTGCGTACAACGACTACGAAATAGTCGCCGACAACGTGCTGGGGAACGCCGGCCGCAAGTACACCGATCGCATTCCGGTCTACGCCCTCTACACCGATCCGCCACTGGGGCGCGTGGGCTTGAATGAAGCGGCGATCAGGAAGGCTGGCGCGGAGGCGCTCGTGGGCAAGTTGCCCATGACCCGGGTTGCGCGAGCCAGGGAAAAGGGCGAGACCAATGGCTTCCTCAAGATCCACGTCGAGAGAAGCTCGCAGCGGATCCTGGGCGCATCGCTCCTCGGCACGGGTGCCGATGAGGCGGTTCAGTCGCTGGTGGATGCGATCTACGCCAAGACGCCCTACACCGAAGTACAGCGCCACGTGCGCATCCACCCGACGGTCAGTGAGCTCTTGCCCACTGTGCTGGAGGGCTTAGAGCCGATGGGTGAGGCGTCGGCCGCACCGCGTTGACCGGCAGCTCCTCAGTTGTCGGCACGAGTCGCGGCAGCGCGGTGTAGAGCGCATGCATGCGCAAATGACGCCAGTCATGCCCCGCCGGCCCCGCACGTCCTTTCTAACACCTAGGTCCTGCAGGCATCACTCTTAGGCTGCGGTGATGAGCGATTGCGTAAGGGTAAGTACGGATTCGTCGACGTCGGGGTGAGGTACACTGCCACAGAACGAGGCGGGAAGACCGGGACGATCGTGGATGCGACAATCATCGAAGCCCCGCCCTCGACCAAGAACGAGGATCAGGCGCGCGATCCTGAGATGCACCAGACCAAGAAGGGCAAGGAGTGGCACTTTGGGATGAAGGCGCACGTTGGCACTGACAAGCGCGGGATCGTACACAGTCTTACCACCACGGCGGCCAACATCTCCGACGTCAGCCAGATGGGGCAGCTGCTGCACGGTAAGGAACGCGAGGTCTTTGGCGACCAGGCGTACTGGAGCCAGTCGCACCGCCTCGGGGCACTTGCGCGTGGCATCCGTTACCGCATCAACCGCCGCCCCAACCCGGGCCGGCCGCTGAGTCGGTTCGAGCGGCGCCTGAACCGCCTGCGTTCGGCCACCCGTGCACGCGGCGAGCATGCCTTCCACGTGGTGAAGTGCCTGTGGGGCTTTACCAAGGTGCGTTACCGGGGCCTGGCCAAGAACACCGCGCGCCTGTTTACTGCCTTTGCGCTGGCGAACCTGCCTAGAGGAGAAAGTATCAGTGGGACGTCGGGTGTTGAGCGGCCGCCCGGCACGCGCATGCGGATGCCTGCTCAACGGCGAGGCCGGCAGCAGCTGTGCTGAAGCCCTCATGGATCGTTCCGGTTCGGCTTGGAACCGCACTGACTCTCCAGGGATGGCCGCGTCTGCGATCGGCGTCTCCGATCGCTCATCCAGATCGCGATGAGTCTCCGCGCTGCGCGGCTGTATCTAAGCTGCCTGGGCTTACTTTTTGCGCATTCGGTGATGGCGCAAGGTCTGGCACCGCGCGCGTACGTCATTACTCCCACCGATAGCAACGCACTCGACCTGCAATATACGCATCTCGATGGCAGTCTCGACTTCGCCGGCGCCGTGCCCATCACGGAAGCGACGTCCAAGAGCAATGTAGAGACGCTCAGCTTACTATCACAGCTTCGGACTCCTTGGTCGGGCGGCTAGCGTGGTCTTCGGCCTGCCGTATGGCAGCGGCGATTTCAAGGGCACGGTGGCCGAAGCGCCGAAGGAATCGCACCGCTCCGGTACGCTGGATACGGTCGCGCGCTTCGCCATCAATCTGCTGGGCGGACCCGCTATGTCGGTGAGGGAGTTCGGCCGATGGCAGCAGCAGGGGCTGCTCGGGGTGAGCCTCACTGTCGTCGCCCCTACCGGGCAATACGACGGGACCCGACTGGTTAACTGGGGCAGCAACCGTTGGTCCTTCAAACCTGAGATCGGCTACTCGCAGCGCTGGGGACATTGGCTGCTCGACGGATACCTCGGCGCCTGGTTCTTCACCACGAATCCTGAGTTTTTCTCTGAGAACAGCCACTACCCCGGAATTCGGGCGCAGACCGAGGACCCCATTGAGGAGGTCGAGATGCATCTCAGCTACGATTTCCGGCCGCGGCTATGGGTATCCCTGGACGCAAATTTCTGGCGTGGGGGGACGACCAGCTTAAACGGTGTCGAGAATCCGCTGACCACTCAAAAGAGCTCGCGAATCGGTGTCACGGCGGCCATCCCTTTAACCGCGCATCAGGCGCTAAAGCTCAGTCTCAGTGACGGTGCTTACTCGATCTACGGCGGAAACTACAAGAGCATCTCCGTAGGATGGCAGTACAGCTGGCTGGACGGAAAATTCTGAGCTGGCAGGGAGGCTTTCGCGGGCCGCACGATGGGGCGCACAGCGTCGGCAGAAGGTGTGACAGAAAGAACTGACAGTCGTTTCAGCGGCTGGACCTAGAGTTTCCGGTGCATCCGGCTAAATTGGAGTGCCGAGCGACACCCGGCGCACCGCGCAGGACCTAGGTATGAGATTGGCTTCCCACGTTATGGCCGTCTTGGCAGTCGTTCTGGCTTCAACCGGCGCCGTCGCGGCATCACAGGAATCCGACGAGGGTGAATACGGCGCGCATCCTGTGATTCCGGCGCCGGAAAAGCATCTGATCCCGACGCTCAAGGTCGCAAAAGCAAAGCGCTGGAAGGGTGACGCCATGCCCCGGGCCGGCTCGGGGCTGAAGGTTTCCGCGCTGGCACGGGATCTGCAGCATCCGCGCTGGGTATACGTTCTGCCTAACGGCGACATTCTGGTGGCCGAAAGCGAGGCGCCGCCGAAGCCCGAAGACGGCAAGGGCGTGAGGGGACTAGTGCAGAAGCACGAGCAAAAGCGCGCAGGGTCCGGCGATGCGCCCAGCGCCAACCGGATCACGTTGCTCCGGGACGTGCGTGGCGACGGCGCCTCCGTTGAACGCCACACCTTCCTGCAGGGACTCAACTCACCGATAGGGATGGCCCTCATCGGGGACCTCTTTTACGTTGCTGACAGCGATGCCGTTGTCAGAGTTCCTTACCACACCGGGGATACCGAAATCACCGCGACGCCGACCAAGGTAACCGACCTGCCCGCCGGCCCGATCAATCATCATTGGACGAAGAGCCTGATCGCGAGCGCCGATGGTACGAAGGTGTATGTTGGCGTGGGGTCCAACAGCAATGCAGGCGAGAACGGTATCGAGGCCGAAAACGAGCGTAACGCGGTATGGGAGATAGACCTGTCGAGCGGTGCGCACCGGATTTTTGCCAATGGACTGCGCAATCCGGTGGGTCTCGCCTGGCAGCCGGATTCTCAAGTGCTGTGGGTCGCGGTCAACGAGCGCGACGAACTGGGGGATCACCTGCCGCCGGACTATATGACGGGATTAAAAGAGGGGGCCTTTTACGGCTTTCCATACAGCTACTACGGGCAGCACGTCGACGTACGCGTCAAGGCACAAAACCCGGAGCTCGTGGCCAAAGCGATTGCACCGGACTATGCCCTGGGAGCCCATACCGCCTCGCTCGGGCTTTGTTGGTCGGGCGGTTCCACACTGCCCCCACCTTATCAGCACGGGATGTTCGTAGGGCAGCATGGCTCGTGGAATCGCAAGACGCTTAGTGGCTATAGGGTGGTGTTTGTAGCGTTCGACAAGGGAACTCCGCAGGGATTACCCATCGAGGTACTGGGAGGTTTCCTGAACTCCGAAGGTCAGGCCCAGGGCAGACCCGTGGGCCTGGCAATCGACAAGCAGGGATCACTGCTCGTGGCGGACGATGTGGGAAACTCTGTATGGCGCGTGAGCGCGGCGGCTAAGAACTGAGTCGAGAACTATTCAAGCCACGCCCGGGATGTAGTCGAATCCTTTGGACGGGTCACCAACGGATACGCAATCCGTGGGCAGGTGAGGCGGGAGCCTGCGATTCCCGGGGCCGGGGATTATGCACGCTGCGGTTCAGTGCGCATTTCGTGCTGTGGCCCCACCGCAGTCAGGTCGCGCCGGCGAAGGCACCTGGGGAGATTACCGGATCAGTCCCGCTCGCCGCAGGCGATCGGCCGTGGGCGCAGTGATCGTCATCAGCGTGGCCTGAGTGGAGTCGACTTCCTGGGCCTTAGTCTTCGTGTCGATCGTGTAGAGCAGCTTCGCGTCACTGATCTCGTAGAATCTTGTCACGACATGAATGGAATTCGTCAGCGAGGTCAGCGGCGGGGAGGTCTGAAACTCCACATTCGTCACCGGCATGCCGTAGGCGCCGTAGCCGAAGTCGGTGGCCTGATAGCGCGCGTCGCCGCGGGTGTCGTTGCTGCCTCCTACCCCCTGGGCGCTCTTTGAGGAAACAAGACGCGTGGCGATGACGGCGTCCGCATGGACTGATGCCGCCGCGCGCTCCACGGTCTCACGGTTCAGTGGCTCGGCGGCACTCATCAGGGCACAGCTCGAGAATACCGTCGTCGATGCACTCTGGAGCTGGGATGCAAAGGTCGACTCAAACGCGCACCGGATGTCGCGATTCGGACTGACCCCGATGACCAGAACTCGGGCGAACGTCTGGTTGCGGGGCGCGTCGGGCTGCCATTCGCTCTTTACCGAGACGCCGGCGCATCCAGAAAGGCCTGCAAGTGCCGCCATCCAAAGGAGCGTGCAAGCCGCAAGGTCTTTCTGCAAACGCGCGCGCGGGTGAGGGCTCAAGATGCGCTCTTCGGGTGAAAACAGTCGGCGCAGTATACGCGTTACGAGGCGGTGAAGTTCCGCGCAAGCGCGCTGCAGGGCCCGACTTGCGGGGGCGAGCGCATGGCGTAAGGTCAGGGCCCTGTTCCAGCGCAAACGATAACGCCTCCACAATGTTCGGACCATCCGTACAAGTCGCGACCCGAATCTTTAACCGGGTCACGGACTTGCCGCCCTGAGCCCCTAATGCTCTGGCTTTGCCCCATTTAAGCGCCGGCGCCATGCTCTGGATCCTGACCTCGCTGTTCTTCTTTTGGTGCGCGTTTCACGAAATCCGCGCCAGCGTCATCGCGCCTCCCGGTTTTGACCGTCCGAGTCCGATCTCAACGCCTTACCTGGCAGTAGTGCTGAGCCTGGCGGTGATCTTTGCCTGGCCCCCAGTCCACACCTGGATGTTCGAGCGGTTCCTATCGAGGCAGGCCTCGGTACTCACCGACGGCCATCCAGCGCACGTCCATTGCAACACCGTCTGGGACACGCTTTTTGATCCGGAGATGATGGCGGCGGGGCACGCAAGTCCAGTCACGGGAAAAATCGCTCTCCAGCATCCGTGGTGTGGCACCCTGAGTTCGTATCTGGCTCACCCCAGCCGTGCGAACAACCAGGAGCTGTGGAGCCTTGCCATGTTCACGCACGAGAGCATGCACGTACGGGGCGAACTCAACGAAGCCCGTACCGAATGTGAGGCTGTGCAGCGCAATTACCGCGCGGCGAAGTTACTTGGCGTTCCAGATGCCACGGCCAGGAGGAACGCCCTCGACTACTATAATAATCTGTACAAGTCGCGCCGGGACGAGGGGATCATGCAGGCCGAGTACTACTCGGACGAATGCGCACCGGGTAAAGCAATGGATGAGCACCTTCCCGATTCGACCTGGGCGGCGCCGTAACGAACGACGCACGGTTGCTCCGGAAAAGCGCGTTCGTCTACTCGTTCCGAAAATACCCGATAGCGCTGCTGGGATGACCCCGGGCGTCATCGGACGAGCTGGCCTGATGGTTCACTCGAGCCTACTTCGGCGACGGACCGGGCGGAGGGCCATGATCCAGCAGCATCCCATGGCGGCGCAGCACGGCCTGCAGCTGATCGTGGGGGAGGGCAGCAACGGTCCAGTAGTCCGCGCCCGTCATGGTCCGGGCGGCGACGAGTGCGTTGATTACGGATTCTTCCACTCCCTGAACGGTAGCTTCAAACAGGGGGTTGAGCGCTTCGCTGCGTAGACGCGCAATTTGCGCCAGCTTGCCCGGGGCAGAATCCCAGTTGCCATCGTCAGCCCCCGCATTGGCGGTCGAAAAGGCGATGAAGATGTCCCCGGATCCGTCACTCTCAATCGCGCCAAGACGCCCGAGGGCCACGGAGGCGCGCCGGGCCAGGCGCTTCAGCTGTTCTGCCGTTAAGGGCGCGTCGGTGGCGATCACGATGATGATCGAGCCGCGGTGTTCCTGATTCGGGCCGTCGGCAAGAGCCAGACGCTTCGGATCACAGAGCGTTGCTACGGTTCCAAACTGTTGCTGCGGCGGAGACAGGAGTCGTGTGACGCAGCGGGGCTGCAGCATCATCTCGCGAGCCACCGGAATGCCGGCGACACGTAATTGCCGGGCAGAGCCGTAGTTGCATTGCACCAGTACGCCAACCGTGAAGCCGCCAGCTTCTGGGGGCAATTTCCGGGAGGACGTGCCGGTGCCGCCCTTGAAGCCGTTGCAGACCATGCCTGTCCCGCCGCCTACGTTGCCCTCGGCCACCGGTCCGTTGCTAGCGCCATCGAGAGCGTCGAGCACGTCCTTTTGTGTGACGTGCTGGCCGGCCATGTCATTAAGTGGCACGTCGGCGGTTTCTGCGGCTACGGGGTACCAAAAGAGTCCCTGGCGATGGTCGGCCAGCCATTTGAACGCGGCATCGCGGACGACGCCGACGCTTCCGGTGCCAGTAATCAGGATTGGCGTCTCGAGCACGCCGCTTTCCTCGACCCAATGAGTGCCGGTCATGTCGCCATTGCCGTTTCCGGCGAAGAAGCCCGCGAAAACGGCCCTGCCGTCGCTCTTGGGGCGGGGAAATATGGCAGTGACGCCGGTTCGCACCGGTCCTTTTCCGCGGACCAGCGATCCCTCACCGGAGATCAGCGTGGTGAAACCGACCTCCACCCCTGCGACGTCGGTAATCGCGTTGTTCATCCCGGGTGTTCCATCGAACGGCACGCCCAGCTCACGCGCGCGCGGCGCCGGCGCCTCTCCTGGCCCACCTAACGCAACGCCAGACCAGGCCAACGCCGCGAGAGCCAAAGGCCAATATTTCATCACCGATCTCCGCGCGTTTCGAGCCTATACGTCCACCTCAATAGCAAAGCCCCCGAGGTGGCAGTACCTCAGGGGCTTTGTTTCCGCTCGCGGACTGCGTCCGCGCTCTAGGTGCCGCTGGCCGGCGCCGAACTGGCGTGTGACGCCGGTATGACACTTACTGCGACGGACTCAGTGTAAGTCACGTCCACCGTGTCACCGGGTTTCAACGTGCGGATGAACTTCTTCATGTCCGGAGACTTCACTGCCACGACGTGCTGCGAGCCATCCTGTCCTTGGAACGCCACCTTATTGGTGCCCGGATCGATTCCCAGGATTTTCACGGTTACTGTGACCGATTGCCCGGCGCCGCCACCGGGTCCATTGGGATTCTTATACGCAAAGGTGGATCCGGCCGGATCCGTCACCGTCTGGCCGTTCTTTGCGATTTGAGCCGCGAATCCTTGGTAGAAGCTAACCTTCACCTTGTCGCCGGCCTTGATACGGTCGAGCTTCACCTTCTCGTCTACAAAAATCGTCTGTACTTTGCCGTCGGGACCTACCAGCGTTACCGAGCGCTTCTCGGGATAGACGGCCTGCACAGTCGCCGTCACGGTGCTCAACTTGCTGGTCACCGCGGGCATATTGGCGGACATGGCAGTTGACGCCGGCGGCGCACTGGCTGCCGGGGCAGCGGCCTGCTGGGCCGACGCGTATCCCGCCATCGTCGCGAGGACGAGGACAGGTAGTTGTTTTCCAAGGACGCTCATCTTCCTACTCCTTACCTTTTTTACTAATCACTTGAAGAATCGCGCACCATGCGCGTGTGGCGCTGCACAATCCAAGAACGCAGCAGCGCCGCCCGGCACCTGTATACGCGCATCCCGCTGGAGGTACCAGAATCTTGAGCGACCAGTAACGACCGATGCGACCTTACAGCCTTAGTCGGAGCTGGTTTGCCATCACCTGGCCGTTGTCTAGAACTCTGGTTCCATGTTATCTCGATGCCGGACGAGTCGCTGCCGAAGTCGCTTTGCAGGGCTAATCGTACCGGATGCGGTTGTCCTTACGGTCGCCCAGTGCAACCCGCATGATTGCCTGTTCGCGCTGTGCGCGCCAAAGCAGATATTCGAGCAGCGGCCTGACGCGGGCCGCATCGACGTTGCGCGCGTACTCGCAGATTGCGGCATTGGCCTCCGCCTCGTTCGTCAACGGCCGGTCCACGAGTGCTGAGATCCGCTCAACGTCCTCGCGCTGATAGCGCTCCGGACCGTAGTCGATGAACGAACGCAGGTATGCAAGCAGGTCCGCGATGCCCTTAAGTCGATAGCTGTTCGCAGCTAGCACCGCGGAATCGGCGGCCATCTGCGTCAGGGAATCGACTCCGTATTTAAAGACGCTGGCGCAGGGATCCGCATTGCGAAATTCGACGGGGTGCTCCGTTACGGTGATGTCATTCGCGCGACACAATGCCTCAATGAGAGCCAGGCCATTGATTTGCCGAAATGCAAACAGCATCGGAACGTTCTGCAGCGCTGAGGGGCGCGAAAGCGCCATGAGGATCCCGACCATCCAACGGGCGAGGACAAGCGCCAGTGCATAATCGAGCGTTCGATAGTTGACGGCTCTCCCGGTGAGTGCCTCGTAGTTCTCGATATGCTCTCGCGGTGCACCGAACGGAGCTCCTAGTGCTCGCGCGATGATGCATGCCACGTCCTCCAGTGGATGGCCAAGGCGGGTCATTTCCCAGTCAATCACCGCTCTGATTTGTCCATTAGAGATCAGGAAATTCCCGGGTCCTGTGTCGCCATGAACGACTACGCACGGAGATTGCGCGTCCGGCACTGAGCGACCGAGCCAGTTTAGGGAAAACTCTACCAGCGGGTCGCGAATAGCTGCCCGCTCGGCATACATCTGGCGCCAAAGCGCCAGGTCGGCCGGAATCGCGATCCCAATAGGATCGCCGCGATGCTCACCGAGTACCGCGATCTTACGTGGGTCAATCCGCTGCAGGCCCACGACCGCGACCATGAGCTCGCGCCGCAGCTTCGCCTCCTCGTCCTCACTCCCTATCTTCTGGTAGCTGGTATGGCCAGGAATGAATTCCATCAGAGCAGCGTTGTGCTCGATCGAAAACGCCAGGAGTTTCGGCACCGGCAGACCGTTGTCCCGCAATTGCGCGATCACGGCAGATTCGCGCGCCAGGGTGAAGGAGGTACCCGAGAGTGGCCCATGCCCCGCATCCAACCTTAAGAACGTTTTTTCACCCGTGACACTGGTTACGATGTAACTGTTGCGCGAGGCGCCGCCGGTGAGCTCCTGAACAGAGGCCAGCGTTGTTCCGGTGACCTCCTCGATCCAGCGCGCCAGTCCCCGGTCGAGTGCATGCGCTTGCGTAACCGTATCGGCGGCCGGGGAAGCCATCACGCAATGATCGCCAGACTTGTGAGAACGAGCCGCACCAGATCGGCCTGCCTGTGAGTGTCGGTCTTGGTAAACACCGAACGCAGCTGGACCCTCGCCGTGTTTTCCGATATTTCCAAGTTCGTCGCGGCTTCGACAATCGATGCGCCCTCCAGCAGCTCCGTGACCAACGCCATTTCAGCACGGGAGATGTGGTACAGCTTGGCGAAGGCGTCTATGGACACGTTGTGCTGTAGCTTGTCGGCCGACAGAAAGATGGCGACGCCCGCGGCCGGCCCGTAGGGGTCTGGGGTACCGTCCTGGATGGGCTTCAGAAGCATATACAGGGAGCGGCTGGATTCAGCGGCCGAAAGCTTCAGGGAGCCTGCGGTACGAGCCTCGCTTCCAGTCGCACCGAGAGTCGCCTTGATGGCATTGGCCACAAGCACTTCGTGCTCTGGATCGCCAGCCTGCAGGTGGTTTCCGACTACACGCAGTAACTGGCTGTCCTTGAGCATGCGGGATGCAGTCTCGTTGACGCGGATCACGTGGCCGCGTTCGTTCAGAATGACAACGCCGAAGGCAAGCTGGTCAATTGCTCTGATATACGCATTGTTCTCGAGATACTGCCGACGGCTGCGCTCGTAGATCTCCAGGGCGACCTTAAGGTGTGGATACAGCCGCATCATCAGCGACTTTTCCGGCAAACCAAACACCCCCTTTGGCTCCCGCCGCGAGAGCTTCAAGCTCCCCAGATACGTGTTTCCAAAGGTAATGTTGAGTGCCAGCACGTCGGTGTCGTTGTCGAGCTTCAGGAGCTCGTTGTAGAACCGCGAGCGCAGAAAGACCTCGCGTGGGACCCGGTCAAAGATATTGCAGGCGACGCCTTCCTCAAGGTCGAGAAACGGATCATCGGGAAAGTTGGCGGTTCGATAGACCTCCATGAGAGACTGCCGTACGTTCGCATCGAACATGTGTCCGCGATCGCCCCGCGAGGGCTGCCGTAGCACCAGGGTAGCGGCGCACGCCTGGAACTGATCGCAAAGGGCGTGAAGGAACTCACTCCAGGGGCTGGGGCTGTGGATACTGCGATAAAGCGTAAGCAGCAGCTGGTCGAACGCGCTCGACTCGCCGCGCAGCAAAACCCCGATCGGCAGGGAACTGTCATTCTCCATTCCCCGATTGTACCGTCACTCAATGGGCGCCCGCAGGATCAGGCCCCCCAAAGGTTCGCTTTCACGTACCCCCGGGTGTCGCCCATGATGTGCACCTCGACGATGCGGCGCCGGAATTGGTAGCCGTGCTCACCCATCGCAAAGGCATCGACATAGCGGCCACCGAAGACGATCCGCGGACGCTTTTCGTTCTGGCGAACGATGAGAAAGCGGGAGGTCGCAGCCGCGCTCCCGGTGGGATCGAGAAAGACATCGACATTGGTGATGTAGTGCAGAGCACGCGGGGTCGCATACACCTGAGCTGGATCGGCTGCGGACCCGTTGGCATCGTAGAACACGTGCTGACTCAGGAGCTGGCGCATCCCCTCGACACCCTTAAAGACCTGACCCAGGCCACCGAAGACTATCTCTCCGTGGGCGAACAGCTGTGCCAGCTCCTCCACCTGGCCGAGGTCCTGGAGCTCGGCGGAGCGGTGGATCAGCCGGCGTAGCGTGTATTCAGTCGCGAAGTCCAAGTGCGCGACGGCCCTAGATACGCGCCTTGCGGTCGCGCGCGTGCCACAGGGGGATGCTCCAGACGTCCTGTTCCTCGCCGTAGACCGTATGTTCGCCTATTGTCCAACGCATCAGGTACAGCCAGGTCAGCAGGTTCGGGTATGGCTCGTAGACCATACGATTCAGTGGCACGCCGGTCGCGACCAAATCGCGGCCGTCCGCGTCGACCAGGCTCATCTCGATGCTCTGCAGTTCGCCGCCGCGATAGCGACAGCGGCGTGTCCCCCCGGTAAGGTTCACCCGTCTTCCTTCAAGCGATAGATAGCCCTTGAACACCTCGTCGTGCTCTGCAGTCGGGCGCGAGTAGCAAACGAACGCGAGTCGACTGGACTGACCGTGGCAGTAATTCATGCGGATGGTGTCCGTCATTACCCTTGGACCCCAAGAGCGGTCGCGGATACCGAAACAGTCAATCTCGTGGCGGACGGTACCGATCCGGACGTACCCGCGATACTGACCGGACTGGTCGATGTGACCGGCAAAGAAATCGCTCATACCCTTGGCTGTAACGGTCTCCGGAGGGGTGACGCCGTCAAAGCGCAGGGCGACTTCAATGTCACGGCGCGCATAGCTCATTTCGTACTGCCAGCCCTCCTTGAGAGTGCGCAGCTGCGTGCCGCAGTCAAGGTGAAGAGCTCGCAGATCCGCGGGTGCCAGTAGCGGTCTGTTTACGTCGTAGTGGAAGGCAGGGATGTCCCACGGAAGATATTCCCTGTCATCCCAGACCAGGCAGCCACCCCCGTAGATCCCCAGCACCGGACGAAACCAACTGTACAGGTAGACTGTGGTGGCCGCTTCAGGAACCCAGGCACCGAACCAGAACGTCTCGGTCCAAGCTGGCTGCTGTGGGTCCCACGTGTGAAACGTATCAACCGAGTTCTCGACCACCAACATAGATTGAGCTCGCGGGCGCGCGTCGCGGACCATTGAGAATATGCCGACGGCCCGGCGCGAGTTAATCACCGGAACCGATTAGCTCAGGGCGCGAATTCAGGGCGGCACGGGCTGACGTGACTCGGGCGGCCCCGATGCATAGCCCATTCCGATGATTGACGCCTCCCACACCAGAGGACGAGAGTCGGGTGCGAGCCGCGAGGCTAAGTGTGTATTTACCGATTCTGGAAGGTGCGATGGATACCGCAGACCGTATAGCGATAGAGAGCCTTATCTTTCGCTACGCCCGCTATGTCGACACCGCGCAGTACGAGGCGCTCGGAGAGCTGTTCGAACATGCGCGCATCACGGCCAATAAGACGGATCAGGTCTTCGTAGGCGCTGCGGCGGTTCGCGACTATTGGCGCATGAGCAACAAGCGATTTGAGTGTGGTACTCCCAGGACGCACCATGTGATCACCAATCTGGAGTTTGAAGAATCACGCGACGGCTCCGTGACCGTGCGCTCGTGCTTTTCGGTTTTTCAGGGGACTCGGGCGATCCCCTTGCAGCCGATTGCCTGTGGTCGCTATGCGGACGTGTTTTTCCAGGAGTCGAACAAGTGGCATTACCGCTCGAAGCACATCGACGTCACCCTGCTGGGGGACGTGAGTGATCACCTGAACGTGCAGATCGAGGGGTAGGCGTCTCGTTAGGTGAGGCCGTAAGACTGAGTAGAGAACTGATTCTTTCACCTGAACTGGTTATCGAGGCCAAGGCCGCTTCCCGGGAAGCGCAATCCACGGGTCACAAACGCCTTGTCTGGTAATCGGTTTCGATGATTGACGTATCCGGGTAAACGAATCAGCGTTCGGTTCCAGACGGGATCTGTTGTCGTGGCTAGAGTTCCGGGGGGGACACAAATGACTTCATATGGTCGCAGTAGCTTGGTGCTGCTCGGAATGCTCAGCGGGTTGAGTCTCGGGTCGGGGGCAAAGGCCGACGAGCCGATGCTGCAGGAGGTCACCGTCACGGCGCAGAAGCGGCAGGAAAATCTTCAGGACACGCCCATATCGATCGTTGCAATAGGTGCCGACGAGCTCCAGCAACGGGCAATCAACAACGTCAGCGATCTATCCAATTACGTTCCCGACCTTCATATCATGCCCTTCGGCAGCGCATCGACTACGCTGGAGGTATTCATCCGCGGGATGGGTCAGGTCGACAGCCAGGTCACGGAAGATCCGCCGGTAGGGGTCTATCTCAACGGGGTGTACGTCGCACGGCCCGTGGGCTTGGCGACGGATATGGCCGATATCGAGCGGATCGAGGTACTGCGGGGACCGCAGGGCACCCTCTATGGGCGAAACACGACGGGCGGCGCGATCAATATCGTCACCTCAAGCCCGCAGGACCAGCTTGGCGGTTCGGAGCTCGTGAGCTTCGGTAACTTCGGTGCGGTCCGTTCGCAGAGCATGATTAACTTGCCCGTCACCGACACCTTCGCTGTAAGGGCGTCTCTGGACTGGAGCAAGCGCAACGGCTGGGTAACGAACTACGGGGTAGGCGATGACTGGTCATCGTACGATCAGCTTAACGGACGTCTCGACATGCGGTGGCGCCCGACTGAGGCGGTTACAGTCGACTACTCATACGATCGTGGCAAGAACGTCTATACCAGTGATCTCTATCAGCTGACGATCCCGAGTCCGGGGTTCTCATTTCTGCCGGCGCAGCCCACACGCCTGGGCAGTACGACCCTGGCGGCGCCCTACCAGCCGAGCAATGATCTGATATGGGGGCACACACTCACGGTGTCGGTCGCGACCCCCATCGGTGAGTTCAAATCGATCAGCGCCTACCGCAGCACCTATTCGGACGAATACCAGGACTTCTCGGCCAATACGACGATCACGATCTACCGGAATGACCCGATCGTCGTTGATCAGCATCAGATCTCGCAGGAATTTCAGTTAGTCGGCACTTCCGCCGCCAAGACGTTCGATTACATCGCGGGCGCCTATTATTTCACTGAGAAGGCCGGATCCGACGATACTGACAAGATCGATCTGTACGACGTCGAGACCGTCAACAACGTAACGGCTATTAACACGACCTACGCGGCTTACGGACAGCTCACCTGGCATCCGAGTGCGGCCTCGCCATGGTCACTCACCGCAGGCGCCAGGTATACCAAGGACGAACGGCGGGCCGAGAATTTCACGACGCCCCCGGGGTCCACCTCGTACAACAATTTCTCGCCGTCGGGAATACTCGGTTACCGGGTGTCCGACGAGGTAAATCTGTACGCCAAGGCAACCCAGGGCTATAAGGCGGGCGGTTTCAACTGGCGCGAGGGAAATTTTGACAATCCGTTCGGGCCCGAAAAGATCACCACCTATGAACTCGGAGCAAAGACCGAATTGCTGCAGCATCGCCTTCGCTGGAACACGGCGGTGTTTTACTCCGACTACCGCGACATCCAGCTCGACATTCTGGTGCCCAATCAGCCGGACCCGACGCTCACGGAAACCAAGAACGCCGGAAAGGCCAAGGTGGCCGGCGTCGAGAGCGATTTGAACTTCGCCTTAACTGAGGCGCTGCGATTCCAGCTGGGCTACGCCTACCTCTACAACGACATCACCCAGGTCGCAGGCGACGACCCTTCGCTGTATCACCTGCCAGCTGCTCCCAAGAACTCCGTCAATGCCGGCATCAGCTGGGACATCGCCAAGCTCCCGTTCGGTACTCTGAATGCGAAAGCCGACTATTCGTGGCGTAGCGAATCGTTCACGCAGGCCCGATACGTTATCGACGGCGGGTCCACCATTCCATCCTATTCCATCGGCAACGCTTATCTCTCGCTGGACGGGGAGAACTGGCTGGGAAGGGGCAGCCATTGTCACGTTTCGCTCTACGTACGCAACCTTGCGGATGCGCAGTATCTTGCGGACCCGTTCGGCAGCTTCTCGGGCCTGCATGCGACCAAGATGACGAACTACGGCACTCCGCGCACTTTCGGCGTCGACCTCGGGGTGAAGTTCTAGCTTGCGCAGGACAACGTGCCCGATTCATGCCCAGCGTGCGCACCGCCGGGTCAGCAGCTCTCCAGGTAGTGGTCGCGGAGGTCTTTGATTGCGCTCTGTGTGAGCCTGATGCGGGAGGCCAGGTACTGCTGCAGCGAACCGTAACGCCGGTCGAGGCTACTCAACATGCCTTCCAGGTAAGCAGGCTCTGCGGCCACGAGCGGGGCACGCAGCTCAGGTGATAACGTGGCCAGGAACGCCCAGGAATGGTCGCGCCGGGCGACTGCGTTCGCGCTCAGCGCCCGTGGATCCACCAGGCTTTCCGATAAGGCGTAGTCCTCAATGACGGTTTGTGCGGGAACACCGAGTGCACGCAGCACAATGGCAGTGGCTACGCCGGTTCGATCCTTGCCGGCGGTACAGTGCACTACTAGTGGCACGGCCTTCGTGTGCAGGAGTGCGAAGATTGCCTGGAGTCGCTCGGAGAATTCCTCTGGTGCAGTCAGATAGAACTCAAGTATGGCGCCCCGCACCCGTTCAGGGGTGGGTGTTCCGACGCGGAAGGCACCCATTACAGCACCCTGGTCGAGCTCATAGTCCCAGGCCATGGTGCGCGCTGCCTTCGGTTTCCAGCGGGTGGGTTCAGAGTTGCGCTCTGCCGTGGTGCGCAGATCACAAATGCTGCGAATTTCAAGCGACTCCAACAAGTCGCAGTCAGACGCCGTCAGATGCGTCAATGTGCCGGAGCGGAATATCTGTCCGCAGCGCACCCGGCGACCGTCCTCGGTGCGATAGCCGCCTACGTCGCGAAAATTGGCTGCACCCTCAAGCACCACCTGCCGCGGTCTTGCCGTCATATCGGTTCGAGGTCCAGCGGAGCGTATCCGGGGGCGCTCACGGCGCCGTGAGTTGCGGGGTGAATTCCATTGCCAGGTGTGCGCTCAGATCGCCGACGAGCTCGAAGTTCTTGAATTCCTCACGCCGCTCCGCAAAGCGCCAGGTGCCATCGACTTTTTCGAACCGGTCTTCATAGGTGCCAGCGATCACCGGTTGGAGGCGGAACGTCGGCGTTGCCTGCACGACAAGCACATAGCAGCGCGCCGTGGCGGCGCGGTCGCCATCGGGCTCGAGCAGTAGGTTAGTGGTGATGTGCCGCGTCCGGAGAGTTCCGGTATCCGCGTAGACCCGATTCCAACGGCGGAAGAGGTCGGCCACGCCCGCAGGGTCCTGGCGAAAGGTGCCGGCGTCGCCTGGCATGTAGACGTCGGCATGGGCGAACAGCTGGCCGACGGCATCAAAATCGGCGTGATCCATCAGGTATGCATAGCGATGTAGCAGGTTCTGAATCTGCAGATAATCGGAGAATTCCATGGCTTCACCTATGTGCTTAATCGAGAGGCGCCCATTGGCGATCGGGATAGAGCTGCGTGACCGGAGAATACAGCCACTCCAGCCGGTAAGCCCTGCGGCCCAGAAATTGTATGAGGCGCTGGTCATCCAGGCGGTGCGCACGGATCGCGGCATCGAGTACCCTGTTTCCGGATGTCACGTCGTTGAAATTGGCGCCCAGCAGAGCGCTCAGCTCCGCAAGATCGGCGCGCTCGATCTCTGCGCGCAGTCGCGCTGCGCGGTCCATGCATTTGAGTAGAATTGTGACGTCGGCGGCGCGCGAGCTGGCGAAGCTCGTCGTCAGCGCCGGCCGGACATCATGCTCGTTGGCCCACTCCGCGGCGGCGGCCAGCGGGTCGGCGATACCAGAATCCGGAGGCAGCTCGGGCCTGTCGATGGTGAAGCCGAGAAAGTCCGCCATGGCTTCCAGCGTCGAGCGATCGCCGATGTAGCGATAGGCAAGGTACCAGGCCAGAGGCTCGCGGGGCTCAGCAATGACGGTTCGCTCGGCAATGGGAATCATGCCACGCATGTTTTGCTGCACGCGGTAGTAACGGACCGCTTGCAGATCGACCTCAAGCCCAGAGCGCTGCTGGTACCGCTGCATTAGGCCAGAAAGACCACCGGAAGGATTCCAAAATTCACGCACACAGATGTTACCGAGATCCTCCATGGGATCTCCGAGGTGTCCCCATTCCCAGTCGATGACAGAGGTAACGTGCTGACCTTCGAAGAGAAAATTCATCGGACCAGTGTCTCCCTGGACCAGGGAGACACGCGGAACGCGCTGGGGCACATATCGCTCCAGCCAGTCGATTCCGTAAGTGATCAGGGGATCGTGATACGTCGAGAGGAAACCCTGCCAGCGACTCACGACGCGATCCATTTCGCCGAGTGCGCAGTCGCGTACGTTAGCAGGGCGGGGGAATTCGGCGGCGGGGAGTGCTTCGATGTCGACCGTGTGCAAGGCAGCAATGATGTCGAAGAAATGTTCCATGACAGGGCGCTGCTGATCAGCCGGCGCGTTCTGCAGATCCGCTCGACCGCGTACTCGCTCAAACAGCGTGCATGCGAGGGATGCGCTCTGAGCGAGGACCCGGGGAACCGGCACCGGGGTATGCTGGAGTATCTCGACGAGGCGCGTTTCGCGCGCCAGGGACCAGGGATTGTCTGGGATCGGGGTGCGCTCGAGCCGCAGGAACCCCTCCACAGTGGAGCCCTTGGAATCCTGAACATCCACGACCCATGCCTCGCGGCGCGCTGTGTGCCGTTCCAACCGCGTGATCCGGCCTTCGCAGACGCTGCTCAGCCACTCGGGAATGCCGGCAGGAAGATCAGGATTGACCATGAGATCCCTCATTTGATGTACCGCGCCCCGGGCCAATGCTGCTCATGTCGACTGAGGACGTCGGAGACCGCAGGGCTCCGGCGAGAAACCGCCCGGGGGAAACGAACAGCGAGTGGCTGTTACTATTATAGGATGAAGAGGCTGCCGTCGCGGCAACTTGGAGTGAGTGCCGCCTGCCTTCAGCCCATGCCGGATCAAGGCATCCGGCGCACTCAACTGGGCCTTGCGAGGATGGCCGGGCCGTGAATCCGACGCCACACCTCGATGACTCAGACCTATACCGGCACGGTATCCCGCACGCCGTCTACGACAGTGTGCGCGCCGATTCGGGTGTTTACTTCAGCCCGGGAATGACCCCGTTTTTCGCGGTTCTGTCACACGCTGAGTCTGCAATCGTCCTGCAGGACACGACCAGATACTCATCGGCACTGCAGGGAATCCTCATCGAGGACGTATCCGCAGAGATGCGTCCAGTCATACGTGCGATGTTGCCATTCACTGATCCCCCCGCGCACACGGACCTGCGACGCAAACTGTTTCCTCCGTTGCTAGCAAACCAGCTCAGCGGACTCAAGGCGCAGCTGGAAGCCACTTGCGTCCGCCTCGTGGACTATGCGGTTAAGGCGCGGGACGTGGACTTCGTCCGGCGCCTTGCGGCTGAGGTACCCCTTGCCGCGTTCGGGTTGCTCACGGGTATCGAACGGGGCGAGCTTGAGCCTCTGCGCGCCCCGAGCGACGCGGTGATAGAGAACGGCATGAATGATAGCGGCGAGGCGATTGCGGCGCTCTGCCGCTGCCTCGATCAGCTGGTAGCGAATCGGTTGCACGAGCCCCGTGATGACTACATGACGCGGCTCGCTCAGGTTGACTTTGCTGATCAGCCCATGAGTCGCCTCGAACGCAACGGCATGTTGCTGCAAATTGTTATCGGGGGCTTGGAGACGACGCGTAATGCGATGTCAGGGCTTCTGGTGGCGCTGAGCGAGAACCCAGCGGAATGGGAATCGCTTCGCGCTGGCCGTGAACTGCTTCCCAACGCTGTCGAGGAGTCGCTGCGGTACGTGACGCCCGTGAACTACGTGCGTCGCACCACAACTGAAGAAACCCGGCTTGGCGACAAGACGCTGGCGGCTGGGTCCCGCGTTGTGGTTTTTCTCAGTGCCGCGAACCGGGATCCTGCTCGGTTTGCTCGGCCGCATACTTTGAACGTCCGGCGCACCAACGCGCGCCAGCATCTGGCCCTTGGTGCCGGGACGCACTTCTGCATGGGAGCCGCATTGGCGAGGATGCAGCTGACCGCGTTCTGGGATGCGTTCACAGCCAGAGTGTCGAGTTTCGAGTTACCATTGGGGTGCGAACGGGGAGGGCTCGTTCAGCAAAACCTCATCCGGACGCTACCGGTTCGATTGCATGCAGCGTAGGGGGACTCATCGAGAATCCTAGTCCGAGTGGGGGATGAGCGGGTGCGCCCGCCGCGATCATCCTGACAGCGCTATGCAAGTGCGAACTGTCTGTCGCTGCTGCAGCGCTGCCTGCGCCATCGTGGTGACCGCGGAGGGCGGTCGCATCGTCGACGTCAAAGGCGATGACGACAACCCGCGAACGCGGGGCTATATCTGCCCAAAAGGGCACTCACTCGGTTACTTCCACCACAGACCGGACCGTTTGGATTTTCCGGCTGTTCGTGGCGGCCGAAGTGACTGGGCCGCATCGCTCGATGATCTCGCCGCCAGCCTTCGAACGCTCATCGCACGACACGGGCCCGATTGCGTCGGGGTATACCAGGGCACCGGTGCCGTGAGCGACACGATCGGTCTGCCACTGATCGAGCGCTTCATTCGCAAGATAGGTTCCAGTCAGTTCTACACCGCCGCGACCGTGGACGTCGCACCGGCATTTCGGGCCGCCGATATGGTCTGTGGCAGCTGGTATCTGTTCCCGGTATGGATACCCGAAGATGAGGAGAATCGCCTTGCGGTTTACCTCGGATCCAACCCGGCGGTATCGAATGGCTACCTCACGATGTTGCCGGATCCGCAGCGCCGCATTCGGGCGTTCCGCCGGCGCGGCGGGAAGCTGTGGGTAGTGGATCCCAAGAGGAGCCAGACGGCGGGGCTGGCGGATCACCATCTTGCGATACGGCCGGGTGCGGACGCGGTGCTTCTGGCGTATTTGATTCGCGAACTGCTAATCGCCGGCGCAGACCACGATGACTACATGCGTATGACCGACGCTGGCGACCGGGCGCAGTTAGCGCAGGCTGTAGAGCCCTTCACGCTGGATCGGACCAAGGCGGCGACCGACCTGAGCGCGGACTCACTGCTGGAACTCCTGGCGGCAATCCGCTCCGCGGGGCGCGTTGCGGTCATATCCGGCACAGGCGTGACGTTTGGGGAGCATGCCTTGCTCACCGAGTGGCTGCGTTGGGTGTTGCTGATTCTGACGGGATCGCTCGATCGCCGCGGCGGCATGTGGTTCAACCCGGGCTGGACCCATCCGTTAGAGAAGCAGGCGCAGTGGACGCATTCGCCACCACACGGCCTTACAGGCCCTGGGCCAAAGGCTCGGCCTGAGTTGCCCAGCGTGTTCGGTCAACGACCGGCAATTGCCATTGTCGATGAAATTGAAGCGGGGAACCTGAAGGCTCTGCTGGTTTGTGGTTCAAATCCACTTACCGCATTTCCAGACCCGGAGCGCACGCGAGCGGCTCTGGCTTCGCTGGATGCGCTTGTAGCCGTCGATGTCGTAGAGACCCCGCTGACGGCTATTGCGTCGCACGTATTTCCGTCGGTCGGCCAGATGGAGCGCGCCGATATCGTTGCTGAGGCAAGCACGAGCTACGCGCCGTCCGTTGTCCCGCCCGTGGCGGAGCGTCGTCCGATGTGGTGGATGTTGCACGAGCTGGGCCGCAGGTTAGGCGTTGATGTACTTGAGGGCCTACAGCCTGAGTCCTGCTCGGACGAGCAGGTGATCCGGCAACTGACGGCGCACAGTCGCGATGGCAGCGAGGCCCTGATTGCCGCGGGGAGTGTCGGCCTGATGCCGCCACGGCTCTATGGGTGGGTTCGCGAGAAGGCGCTACCGGGCGGCCGTTGGCGTCTGACGCCGCCGGATATGATCCAGCGGCTGCGCGATCTTGCGGGATCCCTAAACGGCATGGCAGCCGGTCTACCGGTGGATACGCTGCTCTTGATCAGCGGACGGCAGCTGAGCAGAACCAATTCGACAGCCTATGTGCCGGGCGATGTCTCGCGTGATCTGCCGTGGGTATGCGTAAACCCAGACGATGCAGCTCGCCGGGGATTGCAGAACGGCGACTGCGCACAGGTCCTGAGCGAATTCGGCAGACTCGATGCGGATGTGCAGCTCGATGCACGGCTGCGTCGTGGCGTGGTCGCTATTTCACATGGATGGCACGAAACGAACGTCTGTCGGCTGACGTCCTCGCGACAAGGAGTCGATCTGCTGACGGCGCAACCACAGATGACGGCACTGCGCGTCTCGATAAACAAGAAGCAGGATTCTTAAGCGACTCCCGCAGCGGGAAGTCGCGCTTCGACAGGCAGCTACCGCGGTTCTGCCGCTTAGGCAGACGGCTGCCGGGAACGGAAGCGCTGCCCGGCAGCGGCCAAACTACCTGGACTGCTGGATGCTGCGGCCATTTCGGGGCTGAATCGGGCGGTTGTCCGCCGGGTAGAGCTTGGCGAATGTCGCGATCTGCTCCGCCGAGACGGTAGGGTGGTCCTTCAATACATACCACGTGACGCCCTCGGTGCAGGGGGGCGTGGTCAGTGACCCTGGATAAGTGAAGTAGCCCAGCTTGGCAGGCAGCATCGCAGGTATCTGCAGCGAGACCGCCGGTACATCGCGTGCCTTGTTCTTTTCCGCCGGGATGTTGTTCCACAGTGAGGCAATCAATGGGTTGGCTGCCCCTTGACTGAACAGGACGGCAACGACGGCCAGATGCCCGTCAGCGCTCTGATGCACGAGGTGGGCAACCAGAGGGAAGTTCTTCCCATTCACGTGCTCTTCGCTCGGATGATGAAAGTGAAACTGCGTCAGGGTGAAGGTCTTGTCGCCGACCGTAAGGGTACTTCCGGGTTTGACGGTGATCTGAATTGAGTGCCCGTTATCAATAATGTTCAGGGGTGTCGCGACGTAGTTGAACGCGAGCGGCGGCAGATCGGCCGGCCTGGCATGCACGATATTGATGGGCGACTGCGTATGGCCCTGTGAGCAGGTGGCGTACCCGGGGTCGAGATTGCCCCAGTGGCTCGGACTTTCTGCTCCGGAGTATGTCCAGTGGCTGGGGGCCGGCTCATCCGCCGCGCACTCGGTGGGTAGCGCCATGAAACACATCCCCGAGGATGCCGAGACCAGGAGGCAGGCCAGGGCTCGGGAAAGACGAGCGTTCATATCCATTGCAGTATTTCTTTCATATTGATGCGTGAAGATCATGACAGGCCGGCTGTCCGTTCTGCGCCCGGCCGATACTGTCAAGCTAGCGCCTCGCGGTGCACCGACCCCGGCAGCATGCGGCAGCGGGCTTATCGCCCATTGCCGGATGTCTGCGGATATCCCACTGATTGCGCAAAAAGCACGTGCTGTTCGAGTCCTAGCCTAAGTCGTATCGCGAGATCCGTCTTTTCGCAGTTGTGAAACCACGCCGCGAGCCCTACCGCAGCAGCAAAAAGGTAGACATTCCCGGCGATGAGACCGGTGTCTATATAGTAGTACGCCTTCTGCCACTCCGGATCCTGCAACCTCGGCTCCTGGAAGCCCCGCGAATGCGTGAGCCTGTGGACGTCGGCGACATATATAAGTTGCACGGGAGCCAGCTCGGCAACGGCTTCCTGACCCGGCGTCATGGCGCCGTGGCGCAGGTCGGCCTGGTCCACGAGCACGAGGGCATGCCGGGGGGCATCGTATAGATAGGCGCCTTCCTTTAGAGCGACATAAATATCGATTTCCTGCGAATTGCTGGCTGAAGCCGCTGTTCTGCCCACGAGCCCGAATGGCCCGTTGGGACGATTCACGCCGAATGCCGCCCACAACAGCGTCGACAACAGCTGCATGGACAAGGGGGTGGCACTTATCTCGCGAATGGTTCGTCGTTGCGTTAAGGCGGCAAAGACCGACAGGCTCGACTCATCAATCGGCGCCGGAAGCGTGATTGTGGACGAGCCGCAAGTGCTGTTCGGCGGTGAAGCCAAGACGGGGATGCTCCGGGGTCGATTGGGCTGAAAGTCTTGCTAGATCTCAGGTGCACGTCGATACGGGAAAGCACTCATGCAGGGGGGCGCCGATAAGTCTGCCGGTCAGATCGATGGGATGGCGACTCCTTCACGAGCGCGTTTGATACGTAGTACCCACGATGGCAAACGGCCTTTTGTCGGCTAACAAGAACGCGGACGAACGCCCGATTGCCAGGCAGTAAAAGAAACGACGCTCAACCCGACGTCCGTGCACGCTGACGCATGACCAGGCTGGCCTCTTACGGATAACCAGTAACCCTGCGCTCAAACTCGGGCCACCTCCATCAGGCAAAGCGGTCGACACTCATGACTCCAGAAGGCACACGAGATTCCCCAGGACTCTCAAAGAGTGCCAAGGCGATCCCGGAAGGGGCGCCTGGCGAGGACTTAGGGTCCGACGAAGACAACACTCACAGGGACCTGATTTTGACGGGCCCCGCAAAGACTGCGCCGCGTGAGCCTAATCCGCCGCGTGAGAGCGAAACACCCCCGCCCAAGTACGCGTTCGGCGGCGAGGGTAGGCCGAACGGTCCGGCCGCGACATCCGACGCGAATACCGCTCGCAGCCCAAGCGCGGGGTCTTCCTCACCGGGGGACGCGTCAACGCCTCCTGAAGGGCAGAGGAGCCAGTCGGGGCCGGACAAACAGCCGAAGGCCGCGGCTAGGCCGGTTTCTGCGGAAAAGGCCAAGATGCAGAGCCGGTTACCGGCCTTGGATGACGATGCTGAGGTTGGACGGCAGAAGGAACAGATCGTCACTCGAGATGGCAAAGCGGACCTGGGATTTACGGGAACACTGTTGGCATCGGCATCGACGTCTGCTCCGAAGGGGTGGTGGCAGGAGTATCGGGTCTATTCGACCGCGAGCGGAAAACACGTGTTCTCCAAGATCACCCGCAGCATATTCGCGGACGAAGGTGACAAGCACGAGGCTGACGTTTTTGACCCTGCTCCCACTTCGGTGCCATCTCAATTGCTGCGAAGCGCACGCGAGATGACGCGGTCGCGTCCCATGACCTGGATGGACGCGGCGGTTGCATTCTTCGGCTTCGACCCGCTCGCCAAGATCCTGTATCGAAAGCTCAGCGTTGACTTTGAAGAGCGCATTTGAAGGGCGCATGTGCGCCCGGGAGAACGCTGGACAGTAACGGAGAACCAATCCGTCGGTCATTGTTCGAGACGACCAACGCAGGTTCGCCCTGCAGGCGGCGCGTGCAGATTCAGGGCCAAAGGTGCCTCCGGCGCAGGTGTCTGGGCGTATCAGGCGGCGCCGGCAATTCGCGCACCGTGTCGTCGCGACCTTGGCGCTCGCGCCGCGACCGTTTCTCCAAAGTTCGGCGTAATACCCGGGCGGCGACTCACCGAATGAGCCTGCTCACACTCGAGTCAACACAACTATTGGAATCTGTCGGTCCGTCTTGGCCTGGTAGTGCTCGTAGGGGCCGTAGATTTCGACCATCATTGGCCACAGAGCAGCCCGCTCCTGGGCATCGGCCGTATGTGCGCGAGCAGTGAACTTGTCAGCCTTTACCTGAACCTTAGCCAGAGGATTGGCCGCGAGGTTTAGGTACCAGGCCGGATGCGCGGGTGCGCCGCCTTTGGACGCCACGACGACGTAGTCGGACTTTGAACGACCAAAGATCAAAGGCAGTGTCAGGGTCTTCCCCGACTTACGGCCGGTCGTGGTCAGCAGCAGAGTGGGCACCATTCCTTTTCCACCGCCGAGACTCGCATCCCACAAATAGCCATCCTCGCCATTTGTCGCGACATAGCGGGCAATGTGGTCCTTGATCCAGGACGGTAACTCATTGGGCTTGTTTGGCTCGGTCATGGGATTCTCCGATTCGGACGTAACGTGAGTGTAGGTATCCTCGCCCGCGCGGTCTCACTCGCACTCGCCCAGACCGCGCAAGCCTGCAGATCTCTCGCAAGAGGATCAAGACCTCCGAGCCTAAGGCGCGAGCTGAGCGGCGTTAGGCGCGTCCGGTCATCGATCGATGACCGCCACGGTTCTGCGCGTCATCTGGAAGGAGGATGATCTGAGCGCGCGGCGCGGTCTGACGCGGCCGCGGGCAGAGCAGCAGTGTGGCTGCTCATTGACATCCTCCGGATCGCGCCGGAGAGTGCGGGTGCACCCTTTTTTAAAGCAGCGCCGCGTTCTCGCGACATTCGGGTCTGGCTCATCGCGACTCGTCCTTGTGCGTTGGCCGCTCAACCAGTAAAGGAGATATTCCATGCCAAAAATAACGACGCGTGACGGAACCTCGATCTTCTATCGTGACTGGGGCAAAGGAACGCCCATCGTTTTCTCCCACGGCTGGCCACTGACCGGTGCAGCGTGGGAAGCACAGATGCTGTTTTTCAACGCCAAGGGTTATCGGACGATCGCTCATGACCGGCGGGGCAACGGCTACTCCGATCAACCTGACGCAGGAAATGATGTCGATACCTGGGCCGATGATCTGGATGCCCTTATCAACAGTCTTGATCTGCGCGGTGCAGTGTTGGTCGGGCATTCGACAGGAGGCGGGGAGCTGGCCCGCTACATCTCACGCCACGGAACTTCGCGGGTCGCCAAAATGGTGCTCCTCGACTCGATCGTGCCGGTGATGATGCAGCGTGAGGGCATAGAAGGCGGCGCTCCAAAATCGGTCATCGACGGCATCCGTGCGGGACTTGCCCATGATCGTTCCTCGTTCTACGAGGATCTGTCGGGACCGTTCTTCGGCGCCAATCGCCCCGGCTCGAAAGCAACCCAAGGCATGCGCGACCTGTTCTGGTTCCAGGGGATGCTAGGCGGGGCCAAGAGTCAGTACGAAACGACCTACAGCTGGGAGCTCGACTACACCGCCGATATCGCCAAGTGCAATGTTCCGCTACTCGTCATCCACTGCGAAGACGATCAGATCGTGCCGATAGGTCCCACTGGGCGGCGCGTGCGATCTGTCGTTCCCCATGCGATTCTGAAAGTCTACGAGGGCGGCGCTCACGGTATTGCGATCATCGACCCCGAGCGGGTCAATGGCGACTTACTTGCCTTCATCAAAGGTGAGTTGAAGGGCTGACCGGGCTTGCGAGCGTATCGGGGCAGCGGCGCGCCTGGCGTTGACCATCGCCGGGGCGCCGCTGTCTTTGATGAGGGTTCCGGTCTGCCCCTCAGAGTCATCCTGGATGGGCGGCGAGTTCTGGTTGGCGTTGATCCGCGTGTCCCGATACCACGACCCGGAAGGGACATCGAATTGCGGTCTCGGCAGCGTATTCAATCGTGATCCGGGAGCTGACCTGTGTGGTCCACGAACGCGAACGGTCACAGACCGACGAACATGGCCACGATCGCGTTCCACAATTAAATCGGAATCGAACCGATTGTTGCGATCACTTTCAGCGAAGTGGGGGGTATTTGTGCAGGTTTTGTGCGGTTCTTAGCCGGCTTATCCGCATTCACCGCGCAGTCGGCTTCACAAACTTGCAGCTATGTCCTTTCGCTCGGCTCAGACGGAGATCCAACGTAGCGAGCGGCAACCCAAGGGCCTCGGCCAACGCCACATACCACGCTTCGTAGCTCGTGCACGTGTAACGCAGTGTCCAGATTCGTTCCGCGAACGGGTCAAAGGGAAATAGTTGCAGGTCGAGCTGCATCAGATCCTCGTACGCTCCATTTGCGTCAGCCGTGGTGATCTGTTTGGCGCGCTCGAGGCGTCGGAGAATGTTGGTCGCCTCGACGCGCACCAACTCGGGTGCGAACAGCGACTCAGTCGCAATAAGCGTCTCCGCCCAAAAGCCCTGCGGCCCGCCATCGACGACCGCGGCGACCAGTACCGACGAGTCGACAACGACGCTCAAGACCGGTCCGCGTCACGGTCCTTGAGAATCCGTCCAGGCGGGACACGAACCTGCGTCGCTCGCTTACGTTTACGGACTTGCCGCAGCCAAGCTTCAACCGATGGCCTGTTCGCCAGTCGCACCAGCTCGGCCCGCAGGAACTCCTGCATTGATTGACCCTGAAGGGCCGCACGGGCAGCAAGTTCATCCCGGACCTCTTCCGGTACGTCTCGAACACTAATTTGGATAGCCATGCATTCATTATGCAAGCGGTGCAGTCGTCATGCAATCGACAAATAATATATTTGTTCAAGGACACGGGGCTTTGTCCAGGTGTGACGCCGCCGATCGTAGGTGTACGCCTTATGAAGCACAGGGGGTATCAGGCAGGCCAGGCAGGAACTCCCGGAGCTGATTGACCGAGCGGAAGGTGGTGAAGAGACCGTCATCAGTCGGGGGCGGAAGTATTCGCATACTCGATAGATCCTAAGGGCCCGAACGAATCGCAAACACTTTAATGATGGTCACTTGATCGTGGCGCCATTCGTAAACGGCGGATTCCGTCCTGGTCTACGACCCAAGACGGCTGGAGAGACACGAATACCGTCTGCCTTGCAATCCGCGAGAGCGAGCAGGCCGCCGCGGGCTGAAGAGCCGTCGTCGGCAAATCGCAGACCGGTGAGCGGAGGGGTGTCTTGCAGGTGTCATAGCGTCCGACGATTTCGGTAGGACCCCATAAAACAAATTATTAATCAGTTGGATATGATCTACTCTTGAGTTAATACCGAGTCGGAACATCTATTCACAATCTATTCAAAGATCGGTAGAATGCCCACATGCGAAACGTGGACCCAGAGCGGGTGCTGCAAGTGCTTCTCATGGCGCCCAAGGGGCTGCGCGCTCCGGAAATCATGCGAGATTTGGCACTGACGGTTAGTCAACCGACGCTCTGGCGCGTTCTCGACAAGCTTCGCTCGGAGGGTCGCGTCGTTGTGGACGGCTCCGCTAGAGCAACCCGATATCACGCGGCTGAACGAAGCAACCTGCCCGCCCTTCGCAGTTTGCGGATGCATGAGGTTGTGGCTAAGCGCCTGATCAATGATCCGGACTTGCTCGATGTCGCTCGTAATCGACTGCGGCGCTTGCGCGAAGTCAATCCGCACGGAAACGTCTATCACGAACGATGGCAGGACTTGATCGACGGTTCGGTGGACCGCCTGCTGCGCACCATGGTCGAGCCTTCCGAAGAGGCGAGCACTCTAAGGCGGGAGTCGCCATTTACTACTCTCGTTCCAGGCAAGGAGCGTCGGCGTGTGTTTAAGTCACTACGTTCGGCCGCCTAGCGGCACACCGCCAGCTGCGCGGCCATGTATCGACACCAGTTAGAGCACGTAATCCTCGAGATAGGACGGCGGTTCGATCTCAAGGATGTTTACATCATCGGCTCTGCTGCGATCTTGGCAGCAGTCCCCGATCCGCCGGACGGAGCGCTCACGGCGACTCGGGACGTGGACGTAATTGCTCCGCGTGATGAGGAACGTCTGGCAGACCAGATTTCATTCGTGCTCGGAGAAGCAAGTGACTTCGAGGCCGCGCACGGTTACTACGCGCAAGGAGTAACTTCCGAGACGCCCGAATTCGCGCCCACTGACTGGAAGTCGCGAACGATCGATATACCCGTCGCTGGAATTGTCGGTCGCTGCATGGATCCCAATGACCTAGTCCTTAGCAAGCTGGGTGCTGGTCGCGCTAAAGATCTTGCGTTCGCACGGGCCGCAGCCAACCTCTTGCCGATTCGACGCAAAACGCTGCTAGAACGGCTTGAACACGTCGAGTGTTCCGATCAAATGCGAAAGCTGATAACGGACCGCATAACAGCGACCATTGCAGCCTAAGGGCTGACGATCCGATCAACGGTCTTGGAATCCGTTGGTTCGACGCGTCGCACCCGAGAGTCTCTGGCCCTGAGCACGACCGGACGCGAATCAGTGCAAATTGGGTGCAATGGAATGCCGCACCAGCGATGCAAGCCGTCGCTCAACCGCGTAGACGCTCGCAACCTATTGCTGGTCAGGGCCGATGACGGCTAGCGGCCGTCTTTTGGGAATCTGCTCGGAGCGCACCGAGAAACACTGTGAACGCGACTACCAGGCCAGCGATCATCCACCGGTGATCGAACCAGAGGGTGTCGATGCGAGCCCGCTCAGGATCCATGCGAGAGTAGGCGATCGCAACGGTATCGCCAGCGGCTAGTCGAACTATCGCCTGCTGCGTCGCGTTCACGGCTCGATGTGGTTTTCCGTCGAAATCCCGGAACTCGAACACCGGATATACCTGTCTGGAGTTCCGGCGCACGAAGTCAACGACGGTTCCCTGGGTTCGTACCGGTCCCGGGGTGGAGCGTGCGTAGCCGTAGTCAAGCAGAAGGCCAGAAACCAGACAAGCTACGGCTACAAGATAGGCGACTGCTTTCATTGCGCTACCCCAACGCTAGTGTCAGCTTAGGCCTCCGTGCGAGCGAGCCCTCACCGGTGAGCATTTATAGCTTATCCCGTGTTCGGGCCTCGGTTTTTCCACAAGGTGGTGCGCGATCGAGCGCGTTAAGTAGGTTCAAATCAGGGGCGCCCCCCGGCTAACTTTCGGAGGTAGTCCAGTTGAGGAGGGTGGCGTAGAAAAAAAGCCGCAAATATCGGCGTTTGCGTGTCGGTCATCCTCGGCGCCAGCGGCCGCGAACCTGCAGGGAGAGATCCAGCTGGTCACATTGGGGGTACGGAGACCTGGTCGCTGAATCTGGGGCTCTGGATTGACGACGGGCCCTTACCGTCCGGACGGTTCAAAGAGGTGATCGCGGAGTTCGCCGGCAGCTGTGAGGTGGTCGTGAGTCTCGATGGCAGCGGGAAACTCTTTTTTCAGAGTTCAGGATCCAGTTGCGTCGGTAACGGCACATTGGCTCCGCACTCTGCCGGTTCTCCCAGTGACGCTTTTGATGGAGAGCTGCGGCGGAGCTTACGCCTAGCTGCGGTCGGCCCAAACGGGCAGTGGACTCGCAACGCGTGGGTACGCCCAGATGAAAAGCCGAGCCTCAGTGCTCTACTGAGGTGGTAGCGGGGGTCCACACGAGTTTGGCGCACGCTATAGCTGCGTCTTCCATTGGCTTGCGTGGGCGTAGTGCCCGCAGACACTATTGCGGGCTTTTGCGTCTGTGGGAAGATCTCCAAATACCGTCGTACCACCCGGGTCGACAGAGCGATACAAGGTATCTATGCGTCTCGTCGCCCTACTCGCTTTACTCGCGCTCGTCGAGTTCGCCCCCCAGAACGTGTCAGCAGCCGAGCCTGCGGTCGGGTCCGAGCCGAAAGCCGCGCCGCGGGGATGGTTTCATATCATTCAAATCGACCCCGCAACCTATGCTATCTCGGAGCCTAAGTACTGGCAGGAGAACGTAAGCTACCTGATTCTCGGATCGCATCAAGGCGTGCTGTTCGATACAGGTCCGGGCCTCTACAGCATCCGTCTTGAGGTCAAGAAGCTGACGAGCTTGCCGCTTCTGGTGATTCCGTCTCATCTGCACTTTGACCATGTCGGAAGAATCCAAGAATTCTCCACCGTCGGTCTCATGGATCTGCCGGAGCTACGCCACCAGACACAGGGCGATGTCCTCAACGAGACCACTGACCAATACCTGCTTACCAGTCGGCACGCCTTCAAGGTCTCGCGCTGGCTGCGCGACGGCGAGGTGCTGGATCTCGGTGGGCGGCAACTTACCGTCATCAATACCCCGGGGCACACGCCTGAATCAATCGCACTGCTCGAGCCGGCGCGACACCAGATGTTTACCGGAGACCTCGTGAACCGGATTGTCACGCTTTGTGATGTACCGGGATCGGATATACGGCAGACCGCCCAATCGCTGCATCGCCTGATGAAGGTCATGCCGGTCGGAAGCGTGGCGCATGAAGCGCACGCGGAGAAGCCGATCAGCTGGGCGGAGCTGTCAGAGCTTGGACGCGGTGCTCGGGCGATTGCGGATGGCAATCTTGGCAGCAAGGCAATGTGCCTGGGCGGGCAGCCGATGCGACGCTTCGACGTCGGCGCCTTTGCGTTTGTATTGCCCGCCAGTCCTTCCGAGCCGCTCAGACCTCTGGCATCCGCTACTCAAACGCTGGACTGGCTGGGCGCGACTTGCCCTGCCACGAAGTAAATACCTGAACAAGGAGTGCAAATGGCAACTCAGACGGTTTCCGACCCCACGATGTGGACGGGAAATCTCCATGCAAATGTGATCGGCACCTTCCTGGGCAAGCCGCGCGTCGCCCCGTCGGCCGCAGCGCTGCGCGCGGCTGGCGCCAATGTGGCATTCGTCGGGTTCCCGTGGGACGGTACCTGCATCAGCCGGACTGGAACCAATTTCGGTCCGCGCGGTTTGCGTGAGGCGAGCGAGCAGTTTCTGAGCTACAACGCCAACACGGGCGTCGATCTTACAGACACCCTCACGATCGTCGACTGTGGGGACATCTCGGTTGTGCCGGGAAATTCAGTATCGACCCAGAACAATGCGGAGCAATTTATCGCCACGCTGTTGTCCGCCGACGTGCTGCCGGTCATCGGCGGCGGTGACCATTCGATCACCATCGGGCCGGGACGCGCCTTTGCCAAGCATTTCAGCCGCTGCGGCATGATCCACTTTGACACCCACCTGGATACTGCACAGGACGTCGGTGGTGAGACGCTCAATCACTGCTGTCCTATTGCACGCGCGGTCGATGCCGGGTTTCGCCCCGAGAACATCGTCACCATTGGCCCCAACGGGTGGATGAATCCGCGGTCGGAACTGAAGTACGTGCGCGATCGGGGCATCACGCTAATCACCTTGGAAGAAGTCTGGGAGCGGGGGGCGGAAGCGATTGGCAAGCGCGCGGCCGAGGTGGCCTCCAAGGGTACCGATGCGGTCTATCTCACCATCGACATCGATGTGATGGACGCGGCCTGCGCGCCGGGGACCGGTGTACCCACCCCTGGGGGCATGACGCCCCGTGAAATCATTGGCATTCTCGGATGTTTCAAAGCAGTTCCGCTAAAGATGATAGATATCGCGGAAATCTCCCCGCCTTGGGATCCTTCGGGCATTACCGCGAGACTCGGGATGCGAATTCTCCTCGAGGCACTCTCTAACGTGGCCACCTGCCGGCAACGCGCCTGACAGTGACCGAAGGTACTTCAGGTCAAAGCGCACCCGCGGCCGCAGAGCCGGTACTGCTTCGGGAGTTCACGCTCAGCTCGGCGTTTTCGTTAGCGTTCGCCTTCATCTCCCCGATCGTCGGGGTCTATTCGATCTTCGCGTTGGGGATGTCGGCAGCCGGGCCCGGCTTCTGGTTCGGTTTTCCGTTAGTACTCGCGGCGCAGATGCTCGTCGCGCTGGTGTTCGGAATGCTTGCCTCACGCTTCCCGCTGGAGGGCAGCATCTACCAGTGGTCAAGGCAGCTGATCGGGCCGCGCTATGCCTGGTTCGCAGGATGGACCTATGCATGGACGCTGCCTATTGGTATGGCAACCGTTGCCTTGGGTGGGGCACAGTTCATGGCCGAACTGCTCGGCCTTGATGCGAACGGCAAGCTCGTCAGTGGCACGCTGTCGCTCGGGCTTCTGGCGGCCGCCACTTGGGGTAACACTCATGGCCGACACATTCTCAAGGCGATTGTAGGCCTGTGCATCTTGGCGGAGATCGTGGGCTCGATTGGCGTCGGGATTCTGCTCCTGACATTCCACCGCGTTCATTCTCCGGCGATTCTCTTGAACAGCGACAATTACTTCGCCGCCGGCCGCTTTGCTAGTCACCTATTCGACACCAAGTTTGCAGTATCCATCGCGCTCGCGGGCTGGGCCTTCCTGGGCTTCGAGAGTGCCGGGTCGATCGCCGAAGAGGTGCGCGATCCGGAGCGTGTCATCCCTCGCGCCATGATTCTGTCACTGATGAGCGTCGCGCTCGTGGTGGCATTTGCTGCGTTTGCCCTGATTCTCGCTATTCCGGACCCGACACACATCTCACCCGACTCCGACCCGGTCGCCGACACGCTGGGGTTAGCCTTCGGCAAGTTGGGGGCGAAGGTTATGCTCGCCGTGTTTATCGTGGGCTTCTTCGCTTGCATCGTCAGCATGCAGGCCTCCGTGTCCCGGGTGCTATGGGCCTTTGCGCGCGACGACGAGTTGCCAATGTCGGGGTGGCTCAAGCGCCTAGCCGGCAGGGATCGCATGCCAGTGAACGCGATCCTCCTCGCAGGCGTCGTCGCCGCAGGAATGTATCTGACAAGCTTTACGAAAATTTACGCGACCTTGGTGGCGTTTACGACGGTAGGCTTTTATATCTCGTTTGCCTTTCCGGTTTTTGCCGCCGCGCTGTGCGTTTTCAGGAGGACGTGGCGGCCGGGAATCTTTGATCTGGGCTACCTGAGCACCCCCGTCATCCTGGGGGCCTCACTCTGGGTGGCTTTTGAAATTCTGAACATCGCGTGGCCGCGCAGCCTGGAAAGCGCATGGTATGAACGCTGGGCGGTTCCTTTGATGATTGTCATCATCGCTGCCTTGGGATTGTTGGTGCGCAGCCGCCTCAGTGCACGTTCTGCAAAATTGCCAGTCCGACAGCGACCATAGACCACGCAGCGCAACGCAGGCGCTGCCAGTGCACAGCTCACCCGTGCTGCGGATGGCAGCCCAGGTAGCCCCAGATCTCGGCCCACTGCCTGCGCATGAAGCCCCGCATATTGGTCCAGGGGCGCGTGATTGAGACGAAACAGATGCCGTCGAGATGTGCGGAGATGAAGACTGCCGCGACGCCGGGATTCATCCGCTTGAAGTCCCCCGCCTTGACGCCGTCCGCGACGCAGCGCCGCAGAATGCCGTGCTCCTTCTGATAAAGCTTGCGAACCTGGGCGTCGATCATAGAACAATGGCGTGTCGTGCTCTGATAGTGAATCAGAATCCGCGCCATCTGCCGCAGGGGCGCGAAGAACTGCGCATTCACTTTGAACCACTCATCGAGAGCGCGCTTCGGATCGGAAGTCCCAGCGATGCGCCGCTCATACAGCTCGAAGGCCTGCGTCATGGCGTGTTCAATCACGGCGGTGACCAGACGTTCCTTACTCTTGAAGTAATAGTACACGAGGGCGCTGTTCACGTTGGCCCGCACTGCGACCTGGCGGACCGTGACCGCCGAATACTCACTGGAAGAAAAGACCTGCAGCGCGACCTCAAGAATCTCTCGGCGACGCGCGGCCGGTGCCATGCGCTTACGCGGCGGATATCGGCCCTGAGAACCCTTGTTTATGATCTTCTCTCTCAGACGGCGTGACGCGTGGCAAGGAATTCAGCAACCATGTGCACCAGGGCACGCTCTGAACTCACCCGCAGCTTGCGGTAGAGGCGGCGTTTGTAGTTCTTGACGGTACCGAACGCCAGGTTCAGTTGTGCTGCTATTGCGCGGTTTGGCAGCCCTTCCATGGTGAGGATCAAAACCTTGCGCTCCTGGGTGCTCAGATGATGTACGCCGTGAAATTCCTCAATCGCCTCGCACCGGCTAAGGTGGGTTGCGGCGGTCCGTCTCCCAGGGTACGAATCGGAGCGGGTGCCGAACTGCCCCGGCAGCGCTGAACGCTCGAGGTGGAGTCGATTGGCCTGCGTCAAGACCGGATAGATTGATTCCGCGAGCCGGACGACACCAGGATCGAACCGTCCGGAATCCTGGTTGAAGCAGACCGCGACCGCCGCGCCGTCAGGGCTTGGCAGCATGATGGCGAGCTCGTCGAAGATGCCGGCATGCCTCAATAGCGCCGCACGATACCGCGACAGTCGCACGGCACCTTGGAGCGCTCGCAAGGTCATGACGCGGGGCGGCACGCCTTCCTGCACCGTTCGATACAACGGGTCATGCTCGTACAATGAATCCAGATAGATTTCGCTCGCCGATCGCGAGAACGAGCGGTTGAAGAGAAACACAGGTTTGGAGCTGCGGCGGTAGGAGAGCGCAAGATACCGACCACAGCCAAACAATGAGCACAGCTCCGCGGCGATTGCCGAGTAGAACTCAGGACGCCCTACCGCGGTGAGCATCTCCGTGATGCAGGAGAGAGCATGCTTGGCGTCCCGCACCGGAGTGGTGCGGAAGGGCCGCGTGGACGCACCAGCTCTGGGCGGGCCGGTGACCAGACTGTCGATGCGCGACCCGAGACTTGTTCTGCTTTGCATCGGTACGTCCTTTTCGGCGGATCAGGATAGTGCCCGTAGGCACTACTGTAGCCCGTTGCACGGTCGGGAATCTACATGTCTACTATTAAGCATCGGGTTAATAACATCAACGCCGGGCGCAAAAGCGCCGGAGTGTCGTGTGGCGAGTATTGGCGACCTGCAGGAGTCTCTTCAGCAACGCGGAGCGAAGTTCTTTATCGGCGCCTACGTCGATGGGCTTGGCGTACCGAAGTCGAAGATAGTTCCGCTCGGTTCTCTGGCGGCCGCCGTGGATGGATCGGAGCGCTATACGGTGGGGGCTCTCGAGGCCTGCGGGGAGCTGGGGCCGAACGAGGATGAGTGCGTCGGTTTCCCCGATATCGAGCGCATGGTGGTGTTGCCCTGGGACGCGCGCTATGTACTGGCACCGACCGATCTGAAGTTCCAGGGCAGTGCCTATTCCCATTGCTCTCGGAGCGTCCTCAAGCGCCAGGTGGCTGCGGCCGGCGCACTAGGGTTCACCTGCAACATGGGGGTGGAGCCGGAGGTCTACGTGCTTCGGCGCTGTGCGGAGCGAGGCTGGATTCCTTTCGTAGACGAGGACACGTGGAACCGGCCGACCCGCGGCTACGACGTTGACACGACGCTGCTGGCCGACCGATTTTTGCTGCCGATGGTCGAATACATTGATGCCTTGGGCTGGGGCACATACTCGTTCGACCATGAGGGCGGGCAGGGGCAGTACGAGTTCGACTTCGGCTACACCGACGTCCTAAGCATGGCGGACCGGATGCTGTTGTTTCGTCTTATGGCGAAGCATGTCGCGCGCTCACTGGGATGCATCGCCTCCTTCATGCCCAAGCCCTGGTCGGAGGCCTTTGGTTCAGGCGCACACCTGAATGTGAGCTTGGCTCAGAATGGTAGGAACGCATTCACGGAGGGCGCAGACGGCGAGGGATACAGCCGCATTGCCTATCAATTCACCGCAGGCGTGTTGCGGCACCTGCGCGCCATCACCCTGGTCGGTTGCCCGACGGTGAACTCCTACAAGCGCTTAAATCCACGCGGCAAGATGAACGAGATGTCGTGGGCGCCGGTGTACGCCGCGTACGGTCACAACAACCGCACGCTGGCGGCGCGTCTGCCGACGAATCGCTTCTGCTTGGAGGTGCGGCACGTGGATAGCGCCACCAACTTCTACCTAAGCTCGGCCATGGTGCTGGCGGCCGGCCTGGTGGGGGTTCGCGAGCAGCTCGATCCCGGTGAAGCGTGCGAGGTCAATACTTACGAGTTCTCCGAAGCGGAGCTGAGTGCGCGGGGCGTGAAGCGTCTGCCGAGGACGCTGGGTGAGGCGATCGACGCGTTTGCGGATGACCCGTTCGCAATCGAAGTGATGGGTTCTGCGTTTCATGCCTCCTACGTCGCCTACAAGCGGCGCGAGTGGGAAGACTACTGCCTGACCGTGGACGAGTGGGAGCGGGAACGCTACCTGCATGTTTGGTAAGCAGACAGTCGCATCGTGCCGGAGATCATGACCGATGCCGCAATGGGAGCGTTGTACCAGCACCGAGCTCACAGCTCTGATTGGCGGGGGCATGGATCTTGCCATCCTGCCTGTGGGCGCCACCGAGCAGCATGGGCCGCACCTCGCCACCGGCACCGATACGTTCTCCGCCGCATGGGTGGCGGAGCAGGTGGCCGGGCGTACTGGCGTCTTGGTGCTGCCGGCAATCGCCTACGGGTGCTCGCTGGGACACACGGATCATTGGGCGGGTACGCTGTCGCTCGGGCCCTCCACCCTGACTGGCATGGTGCTCGACATCGCACGGTGGGCTGCCAGGTCGGGAATCCGCCGCCTGCTGATGTTCTCCGGCCACGCGAGCAATGCCCCGTCACTTGGGAGCGCCGTACTCCAGCTGCGCTACGAGTTGCCTGCGGTCAGGTTCCGCCAGCTCGGCATATGGGAGATATCACCGCGCGTGACCGAGATCTACTGTCGCGACGGCCGCGAGGTGCACGCCAATCGCGCCGAGACGTCGCTTTTGCTGCATGCGGCGCCTGACATGGTGAGAAGAGAGCTGGCCTTCGACGTGCCGGACGTGACACATGGGCGGTTCTGGTCCTACGACATGCCGCGGACCACCGCTACCGGTGTCGTGGGGCGTCCGACGGAAGCCAGTCTCGAAGACGGGGTGGCGATGGCGGCCATCGTAGTAGACGAGTTCGAAGCGGTCATTCGCGCGGCAGTGACCGAGAGCTGGCCCGATGTGCCTGCCGGGCCACCCCGATGAATTTGACCCGACGCATCGAAGCCGCGATGCGATCGGGTGTCGTGACAGCGAGTGCAAGCTTCCACAACAAGATTTAGCGGAACGGGAGAAAACTAGATGCGAACCCAGCTGTGTGTCCTGCTTGGAGCCTGCGCACTCGTGTCGGGGGCCTCAGCCGCCCGGGCGGGTAGCGACGCTGTAGGTGAGGACGCGGGCGAGACACTGCCTGTCAGCAACGCCTCTGGCTCCCCGTCTACGACGGCTGAGAGCTCGCAGCTGCAGGAGGTGGTCGTATCAGCACAGCGTCGCAGTGAGCGCCTGCAGGACGTGCCGGTCAGCGTGAGCGCTTTTGATCAGAATGCGATCGCGAAGCTCGATATCAGCGACATCCGCGATATAACGCGGCTCACGCCCGGGCTGGACAGCACGGTATCGTTCGGCGGTCAGCCGGTAGTCTCGATCCGCGGCATCATCTGGAATGTCGGCGCGGCAACCACGGGCATCTACATTGACGACACCCCCATTCAGGTGCGCTTCGTCGGGCAGGGGGAGACCGCGGGCAACGCATTTCCGGACCTGTTTGATATTGACCGCATCGAGGTGCTGCGCGGACCCCAGGGGACTCTTTTCGGCTCCGGGTCCGAGGGCGGAACGATCCGCTTCATCACACCGCAACCCAGCCTGACACAGTGGGAGGGTCACGCCCGGGCCGAAATGTCATTTCTACAGAATGGCGAGCCCGGGTCACAGTTCGGCATCGCCGGCGGCGGCCCGATCGTGGACGGCGAGCTTGGCTTTCGCGTCAGCGCCTACATCGAGCAGAGTGCCGGCTGGATCGACCGAGTGCCATACGGCGTGCCGGGGGGCCAGGTCGACAATAATGCGAACTCGGGAAATACCCAGACGCTGAATGCAGCGATGACCTGGGCGCCCACGCAGAATCTACGTATCACACCGTCACTGTACTACCAGCGGGAGTACCAGGCGGACATCGGTCAGTACTGGCCGATGCTTTCCGATCCGTCGGACAACAAATTCATCAATGGCTATATCGCGCCGCAGCCAATTCTGGATCGCTTTGTCCTGCCGGCGCTCAAGGTCAGCTGGGATCTTGGCGGCGTGTCGCTGTATTCGAACACGTCTTACATGGATCGGACCCGGGATATCACGCAGGACTACTCGTTCTACGTTACCGAGCTTCTGAGCGGGGGGATAGCGCCGCCGGTAGAGCCCGCTCCCACTTATATGAAGAACCCTCAGCAGCAGTTCACTCAGGAAATCCGCCTGCAATCGAACGACGAGGCGAGTCGTCTGCGCTGGGTCGTCGGCGGCTTCTTCCAGAGAATAGCCCAGCAGGCTGACCAGACCATCGTATCGCCGAATCTCGGGGTGCTCACCCAGGCTTTCTATGGAACGACGGTGGAAGGCGCGTTCGGTGTTCCGCTTTTGCCGGGGGGAGTCTCCTACGAGGGCTTCGATGAGACCGTCGACAAGCAGGAGGCCATATTCGGCCAAGCAGACTTCAAGCTGACCTCGCACTGGACGCTGACGGGAGGGCTGCGCTACGCACACACGACGTTTGATCACTCCAACTATCAGGACGGCCCAATCAACGGCGGCACATCATCGGCCACCAACGGTAGCTCAGAGAACGACGTTCTACCTAAGGGCGGCCTGAGCTACAAGCCGAGTGAGGACCTCATGTTCTATGCCACCGTGGCGAAGGGATTTCGTCCGGGTGGCGGCAACACGCCGGTGCCGACATCGCTGTGTTCAGGGGATCTGAAGACGCTCGGCCTCACCGACGCGCCCCCGACCTATGGGTCAGACCACGTCTGGAGCTACGAGCTCGGCTCGAAGGGGGATGCGCTGGCGCGCCGGCTGCAGTGGGAGGCCAGCGTGTTCTACATTAAGTGGAGCGAGGTGCAGGGCTCCATATTGCTGCCCTCGTGCGGCTTCAATTTCATCGCAAACCTGGGCGAGGCGGTGAGCAAGGGGTTCGATCTCCAGCTTAACCTACTGCTAACCGACGACCTGGTACTGGGCGCGACGCTCGGCTATACCGATGCCAAGTACACCACAACCGTAGATGGCCCGAACTCTACGCCGATCGTCAGCGACGGAGACCGACTGCAAGCGGCACCATGGCACGGAACGCTGTCGCTGGATTACAACGTCTGGAAATCCCAGAGCGGCGCGGTCACGTATGCCCATGTCGACGGGCAGTACACCAACGGCTACATGAGCGGTAACCCCGATAACGCGCTGTATGACCCGATCATGAATAAATTCCACAGCAACTTCTTCGCCATGACGCGTGTCGGATTCAAGCAGAAGGGCTGGGACGTCTCGCTGTTCGTCAAGAACCTGACCAATTCGCATTCGGATCTGTTCGATCAGCACTGGGTGCTGACAACGCCGCTCGTGACCTCGGGTACATATACTCCGAGAAGCATCGGGGTCACGGTAAACTACCAGCTCCAGTGAAAACAGCATCAGATGTCCCGATCGAAGGACCTGTGAGTCCGGGCAAATGGATGGCCCGGAGGAACTGAGTTCGCTTTCGGCGGTGGCTGCGGTGCGAGCGCTGCGTGCGGGCGACGTGAGTGCAGAGGCGTATGCGGGCTCGCTGCTCCGGCGGTGTGAGCAGGGCGCGAGCCTGAACGCGTTCATTACATTGCAGTCAGAACGGGTGTTGGAGTCGGCGCGTGAGCGGGACCGCGAGCGGCTAGCGGGAAGGCCTCCGGGACCGCTGCATGGGTTGCCGATTCCGATTAAGGACAGCGTTAACACCGGTGACCTGCCAACCACCGCCGGGACGGCCGCATTGCGGCACTTTCGTCCGAAACAGGATGCAGCCCTGGTGGGCTCACTGCGAGCGGCCGGTGCCATCGTGCTGGGTAAAACGAACCTGCATGAGCTGTCGTACGGTTACACGAGCTACAACCATGCCTTCGGGCCCGTCGGGAATCCCTATGCGCCGATGCGCAGCCCCGGCGGCAGCAGCGGCGGCACGGCAGCCGCAGTTGCTTACGGGATGGCGCCATTGGGGGTAGCGGAGGATACAGAAGGGTCGATTCGGGTCCCGGCCTCCCTGTGCGGAATTGCCGGATTCCGGCCGACGACCGGGCGTTACCCCACCGAGGGGTGTGTCCCGATTACGCCGCTCTTTGATCAGATTGGGCCGCACGCGAGGACGGTAGAGGACCTGGTGCTGTTCGATGCCGTAATCAGCGGCAGGGCGCCCGTGCGGAGGGCTCCTCTAAAAGATGTCCGGCTGGGCGTCATTCGCGCCCCGTTCTATTCAGGTCTGGATCCTGAGGTCGAAACCATTTGTTCGGGGATTCTGCGCCGGCTGGCTCGCGCAGGGGTCAGGCTGGTGGAGGGTAGCCTGAGCGAGATCGTGCCTCTGGTGGCGGCCACGACCCGACAGGTACAGACGCACGATTTCCGTCCATCACTCACGCGGTACCTCAGCCACTACGGTGCTTGCGTCTCCTTCGAGGCAGTAATGGCCCAGGCCAGCGCCAATGTGCGGGCGGCGATCGAGCCAGGAATCACGCCCGGGAGTCGAGAGCATATTTCCCACGAGCAGTACGGCGAGATTGTGAAGACTTACCTGCCGGCGCTGCGGGGAGCATTTGCCCGCTATTTCGCGGACTCCGGTGTAGCCGCAATAGTTTTCCCCGCCACCATCACTGCCGCACCCATGCTCGGAGAGGATGACATGGAGGTCGAGGTGCGCGGGCGGCGCATGAGGTTCGATGCAGCGATCAGCCGGAACATCGCCCCCGGCAGCACGGCCGGACTGCCGGGTCTGGTATTGCCCGCGGGACTGACAAAAGCCGGACTGCCCGTGGGCCTCGAACTTGACGGCCCCGCGGGCTGCGATCGCGCCCTCCTGGCGCTGGGTCTCGCAATTGAGGCTGAGATTGGCACGCTGCCGCCGCCGGACCTGCCCGGTGACCGCGTGAGCTTCCTGCTGGGACGGGCGTAGTGTCTGCCACGGAGGCGTTTCTCGCAGCGCGCGATCAGCTGTTGCGGTTGCGTGAGGACTGGGCAACCGCCCGGCGTGACTTCCGTTGGCCACAGTTTGAATTCTTCAACTGGGCGCTCGATTATTTCGACGTGATCGCCGTCGGCAATCAGCAATGTGCCCTGCGCGTGGTCGATGATGCCGGTGCCAACCAGTCTCTCACGTTCGCACAGCTGTCCCACCGTTCGTCACAAGTCGCGAACTTTCTCGCATCCCAAGGCCTGAGACGTGGCGACAGACTCCTGATCATGCTGGGGAACGTGGTCCCGTTATGGGAGGCGATGCTAGGTGCGATGAAGCTAGGCGCGGTGATTATTCCCGCGACAACGTTGCTCGAGCGCGATGAGCTCGAGGACCGACTGAGGCGAGGCAACGTCCGAGGTATTATTACCCACAGCGGGCTCGCGCCCAGGTTTGCCGGGCTCACTGAATCTCAGGTCCGGATCACCGTCGATGAGGCGGTTCCAGGCTGGACGGAATTCCGCGACTCCGCCCGGGAATCAGTCATTTATACCTCCGCGACGACGACACGGGCCAGTGACCTCCTGGTTCTGTATTTCACCTCCGGCACTACGGCGCAGCCGAAGCTGGTGGCGCACACCAATACAACCTACCCGGTGGGCCATCTCTCTACGATGTACTGGATCGGGCTCAAGCCCGGTGACGTGCACCTCAATCTCAGCTCACCCGGATGGGCCAAGCACGCCTGGTCATCCCTGTTCGCGGCGTGGAATGCCCAGGCGACCGTACTCGCCTACCAGTATGCGCGCTTCGATGCAGAGGCTTTGCTTAAGCAGCTGGTGCAGCATGGTGTGACGACATTCTGTGCCCCACCTACGGTCTGGCGCATGCTGATCCAGCAGGACCTTTCGCGGTTTGGCGTGAAGCTGCGCGAGGTGGTGAGTGCCGGCGAGCCACTGAATCCGGAGGTCGTCTTGCGTGTGCAAGGCGCGTGGAACCTGACTATCAGGGACGGGTTCGGCCAGACCGAGACCACGGCGATTGTCGGCAACAGCCCGGGGCAGCCGGTAAGGGCGGGTTCGATGGGACGGCCGCTGCCCGGATACACCGTGAGCATCATCGATGCGGACGGCAGCCCCGCCGTTGAGGGTGAGATCTGCGTTGATCTGAGCTCGCAACCCTGCGGCGTTCTAAAGGAATATCTCGCGGAGCCGGAGCGCACCGCCCAGGCGATGCGTCAGGACCGCTACCACACGGGCGATGTGGCGACACGGGACGCGGACGGCTACTTTACCTACGTCGGCCGCCTCGACGACGTATTCAAGGCGTCAGACTACCGCGTCAGTCCCTTCGAACTCGAGAGTGTGCTAATCGAGCATCCGGCAGTCATTGAAGCAGCGGTCGTGCCCAGCCCGGACGCGCTGCGGCTGGCGGTGCCAAAGGCGTTCGTGGTTCTTGCGAGCGGTTACGCGCCGAGCGCCGCGACCGCAGGCTCGATTCTAGCCCACGTGCGGACTCGCGTTTCGCCGTACAAGCGGATCCGGCGAGTCGAGTTCGCCTCGCTCCCCAAGACCATCTCCGGCAAGATCCGACGCGTGGAACTACGCAAGCTTGAGGAGCAGCGGGCCACCATGCAGCGGCGGCCGGCAGAATTCTGGGAGGAAGACCTTTGATCTGCCTGACGTCGGCATAACGCGATCGTCGGCGGAGCCTGATCTCAGATGGCGCAGATGCCAAGTCATGTCGTCGGAAGCACCGATCTGCCGCTACAGCACCAGACGATTGGTGACCTGCTTGCGACCGCTGCGGGGCGCTACCCAGATCATGATGCCGTTGTAGTGCGTCAGCAGCACGCGCGCCTGACGTATCTTGAGCTAGAGCGCGAGGTCACGCGTGCTGCATGGGGGCTTGTGAGGCTCGGGCTCGTCCCCGGCGACCGATTAGGCATATGGTCTCCGAACCGGCTCGAATGGCTGCTGCTGCAGTTCGCGACCGCACGCGCGGGCATCGTGCTGGTCAACATCAACCCGGCTTATCGTCTGAGCGAACTGGGGTTCGCGCTTCGCAAGGTCGGTGTGCGCGCGCTGGTAATGGCGTCGGCATTCAAATCCAGCGACTACACCGAGATGACGCGCTCGCTGCTCGGCGCAGCAGCATTCTTGGGAGACGGACGGATCTCATGTAAAGAGTTTCCGACACTCGAATGGCTCGTGCACCTCGGCGAGCTCGAGCTACCTGGATTCTTGTCTTTCCAGGCTCTTATTAGACTCTCTTCTGGGGCTGGACCGTTTACGTCCTCCACAAATCAGCTCGGGGAGCCTCATGCCCCGATCAACGTGCAATTCACTAGCGGTACGACCGGGTTGCCCAAAGGAGCAACACTCACCCACTTCAACATCCTCAACAATGGCTTTTTTGTCGGGGAGGGGATGCGGCTGACGCCGCGGGACCGGCTGTGTATTCCTGTGCCTCTGTACCACTGCTTTGGCATGGTCCTTGGGGTTATAGCCGCGGTCACCCACGGTGCATGCATGGTGTTTCCCGCGGAGGCTTTCGATCCAATTAAGGTACTGGAGGCGGTCGAAGCGGAGCGGTGCACGGCGTTGCACGGTGTGCCCACGATGTTCATCGCCGAACTGGAACACCCGCGCTTTCGCGACTTCAACCTGTCGAGCCTGCGTACGGGGATCATGGCGGGTGCCCCGTGCCCAATCGAGGTGATGCGACGGGTTGTCACAGAAATGCACATGGACGAAATCACCATCTGCTACGGGATGACGGAAACCAGTCCGGTAAGCTTTCAGTCTTCGGTCGATGATCCGTTGGAAAAGCGCATCGCCACCGTGGGTCGTGTGCATCCGCACGTCGAAGTCAAGATTGTCGATGCAGAGGGGGCGACCGTCCCAGTTGGCGTAACCGGCGAGCTATGCACCCGCGGCTACAGCGTCATGAAGGGGTACTGGGATGACCCGGAGCGCACCTCAGAGGTCATTGATGGCGACGGATGGATGCATACGGGCGATCTGGCGGCACTGGATGATGAGGGGTACTGCAAGATAGTCGGCCGCGTCAAGGATATGATCATCCGTGGTGGCGAAAACGTGTACCCCCGCGAAGTCGAGGAATTTCTGTATCGACATCCCAAGATCCGAGAGGTCGCGGTCGTGGGAGTTCCTGACCGGAAGTACGGCGAGGAGGTTTGCGCGGTAATTCAGCTCCATGACGGCGTCCGAGCCGATGCAGAAGAGATCCGCATGTTCTGCCGCGGACAGATTGCGCATCAAAAGATCCCTCGGTATGTACGTTTTGTCGACGCCTTCCCAATGACCATTACTGGCAAGATTCAGAAATTCCTCCTCCGTGCTGAGCTGAAAGATAGTCTGAAAACCTTCACCGATGAGGCATGAGCGTAGTGCCAGAAGCAGCCGGCGAGGTGTACTCGCTAGGTGGTGGTCTGGACCGGTAATATCCGGGCCTGAACTATCTACATCGTTAATCTTTCAAGGGCGATAGCTCGTCGGTGTCCGTCAGACCAACGGCCTCGGAATCCGTTTGTTCGACGCTGTGCGCCCGGAACTCTTTCGGCCCGAGCGCTACCGCACGAGAATTGGTGCAGATCGGGTGCAACGAGTGCCGCGACAGCGATTGGTCGCGCGCCGCCTGGGCGTTCCTTGGAGTGAGATCCTCATAGCTAGCGGCCGCTTGATTCCTGAACCCGGGCTATCTACGCGCTGCTCACTTCTTCCAATCCGCGGGGCCAGGCCAACAGCACCTGACCTCGGGCCTGTTTGCGGCGGTTCGCGAAGCTCGAGTGTCGCAAAGTGCGTGCAGCGTGGGAGCGTAAGGTTTGGAGTCAGGGGCGTGGTCGTACGGACTAGGCGCAAGCTCATTCCGGTAGATTCATCTGGCGCAGCAGTGACTTATAACGTGGTTGTTCACGTAATGGAGCCAGCGACAGGTCGACCTTGATCAGCACCAATTCAGGATCCCGCTGTTCATAGGCTCGCTCCAGCGATGACATCGCTAAATCGGCTTGACCGCGGGCGGCGTAGAGGCCGGCAAGCGTAATGGAGTCGGACCCAGAGAACTTCCGCTCGAACTGGTGGAGCGCTTCATACGCCTCGGTTTTTCGACCGAGCGACCAGTAGATCATGGAGAGCGTCGAAAGCTTGTCGCCCTCATTGTCTATTGTTTCGGCGACAGAGAGGGCCTCTGTCGGTTTGCCCGTAAGAACCAAAAGCCACGCATACTCCACGAGTGCAGATTCGTGGCGGGGATCGAGTTCGAACAGGCGTCGCAGCGTACGATTGGCGTCCGGGAACCGCCCAGCGAACACCTGCAGTGCAGACAAGAAATACAGGGCATTAACGTCGAGCGGGTTGCGCGTCAGGGCCTTATCTGCCTGCACTACGGCGTCATTTAGATCGCCGCTCATCTGCGCGCGGATGTATGCAAGGTCGACGCGCGCCATGCGCCCATCCTCTCCCCTGGGGTCCAGACTTACCGCCCGCTCCAGCTCTCGCTCAGCCCCGGTCCAATCCCAGTCGTAGGCGTGGTAGATGCGGCCGAGCCAGCGATGCGCAGCCGACGAGTTGGGATCTATTGCGAGCGCTCGATGCAGCGCCTGCAATGACCTCGATCTCACCACAGCCGGCGTAAGCGTGTGCGAGTAACCCTGATTGACGTAGAGTCTGACCAGCTGCGTCCACGCTCGTACATAGCTCGGATCCCTCTTGAGCGCTTGCTGATACCGGTTGACCGCCCGCTCGAAGTCGCCTTTCTGTTGACGCTCGAAGAAATAGTTACCCTTGAGGAACAGGTTGTAGGCTGCCACGTTCTGCGGCCTGTCCCCCGTGGCGACTGCGCTTACGTCCAGGTTATCGCTGAGGGCCTGTGACACCATTGCGGCGATGTCATCTTGGACGCTGAAGATGTCGTTGACGCTTTGGTCATAGCTGCGGGACCAGAGGACGGTATCGTCCGAGGCGTTCAGCAGTCGAGCAGTGACGCGTATTCGATCGCCGGCCTTGCGCACGGTGCCTTCAAGCACGTTTGCTACCCCGAGCCTTTGGCCGACCCGTCGAACGTCTTCATTCGTTTCTTTGAACTGAAAAGAGGAGGTCCGCGCGATTACCTTGAGGTCTGCGGAACGTGCAAGGCGATCAATGAGCTGCTCGGAGAGGCCCTCGGCGAGGTATTCCTCGTCCTTCTGCTCGCTCAAGTCCGCGAACGGAAGGACTGCCACGGAACCGGACGAAGGCGTAGGGCTGTCCATTCCGGAGTTTGTGTTGCCTACGGCGGCCGCGCTCGCCGTGGTTGCGAGGGCGGTCGGCGTCGGCCGCGCCGCGACTCTGGACCGATAGGCAGATTCGCGGTAGATCGTATAGCCCAGCAACGCCAGAATCGTAGCAGTAGTGGTAGCGGCGACGGCGACGATGGAACGATTGCGTTCCAAGAATTTTCGCGGTCGGTAGGTGAGGGTGGTGGCGCGGGCGGCGACTGGCCTCCCGGCGAGGTAGCACCGCAGGTCCTGCGCGAAGGCCGCCACACTGGCGTAGCGCTGCGCCGGTTCTCTGGCAAGAGCTCGCAGCGTGATGGCATCCAGGTCGCCGCGCAGCTGGCGCACGAGCTCTTCATGACTGCCGGCGCGGACAGTCAATGCGCGCGGCCCAATCTGTGTGCTCGGCTTCCTCACTTCGACCGTGGAGATAGCGCGTTCGAGTGCCCCAATAGAGGCTGCGGTTTTGAGCTGATAAGGGCGAACGCCGGTCAGGAGTTCGTACAGTCCCACGCCCAGGGAGTAGATGTCGCTGCGAGCGTCAAGAGCCCCGCCGCAGAGGAGCTCAGGGCTTGCGTAGTCCGGTGTCATGGCTCGGCCGAACGCACCGGTCAGTGACTGATCCGGTTCTTCCGCTTCGAGTAGCTTAGCGACGCCGAAGTCGAGCAGGCGTACCTGCCCGCCCTTGGTAACCAAAATATTGGAGGGCTTCAGATCACGATGGAGCACGTGCTTGTCGTGGGCATAGCGCACAGCCTCGAGAACCTGCAGGAACAACTCCAAGCGCTGGCGAATACCGAGCTGGCGGTCATCACACCAGTCTGTAAGTGGCTCGCCCTCGACGTACTCCATTGCGAAGTACTGCAGGCCGTTCGAATCAACCCCCGCGTCATAAAATCGCGCAATAAGCGGATGTTCAAGACTGGCCAGGATGTCGCGCTCCCGACCGAAGCGGTGTGCGATGTCGGCTCGCAGGTACGTAAGTCGCGGTAGCTTTAACGCGACGTCGCGCTTGAACGCGCCGTCTGCCCGGCGGGCCAGCCACACGAACGCCATTCCCCCCGAGCCCAGCGACCGAATCAATTCGTACGGGCCGACTCGCGCTCCCGGGCCCAGGCTACCGGGGCCTGGGTCAGCCGCACCAAGGTTCGGCAGCGTCGCTAATGCCGTTGGAACTGCACTGTCTGAGTCGCCGGGCAGCAACGCCTTGCGAAGTGCCGGCGCAAGATTGTGGTATTCGGGGTGCAGTCTCTCCAGCCATGTGCGACGCGCCTCCTGATCAAGCGGCAGCGCTTCGTCCAGCAGGCGGCTCAGCAAAGCGATCTCAGGAATCGATAACCGCATCGAACCCCCAGGCGAGCGATCGTTGGCGGTTGTCGGCGCCCACCATTTCAGCTCAGCGCAGCAGCTCTGCGAGGATTAGCCGCGCCTTCTCCCAGTCTCGCCGTACGGTGCGCTCGTTGATCTCCAGCGTCTCCGCGATTTCCTGTTCGCTGTAGCCGCCGAAATAGCGCATTTGCGCAACCTGGCCGAGACGTGGGTCGGCTTTTTCTAGCTCTCCGAGCGCCTCGTGTACCTTCAGGACGATCTCTTCGTGCTCCGCCACAGCGACCGGGAGCTCCGTGGACAGCGTCAACGGCCGCCAGTCACCGCCGCGCTTTTGTGCGATGTGCTCGCGCACGCTATCGACGATGACTGAACGCATCACCTGCGAGGCGTATGCGAAGAAGGCTCGTCGATCCTCGGCGCGCAGCGCCCCGGAGCCTACAAAGCGCAAGTACGATTCATGCACGAGGCTACTTGTATCCAGGACTGCGTTGCGGCCGCCTTGGCGAAGACGGGCGCGTGCCAGGGAATGAAGCTCGGAGTAGGAGGCCTCGAAAAGTGCATCGCGCGCCTTTAAGTCACCCGCGCGGAGGCGCTCGAGTAACTCGGTGAGCTGATGCGTCGAATACTTAGGGCCTGAGACGGAGTCCACTACGTTCAAGTCTACGCAACGCCCCGAGTTTTGCGGCACCGCACTGGCGCATCTTACGCCGCGTCGCAGCCCACGAGCATCCGGCAAGCCGGTACAGCCACCGTGGCCAACAGAATGTAAGAAATTGTTAATACGGGCGTCGCTGAGGTGAATGCGAAGGCGATCCGCCTCCCTGACGACGGGACCCGGAGGAGCCTTTGCCGACCCAAGTGTCCGGTTTCGTTCGCTGATGGCGTCTGGATAAGCAGGGAGACCGTCCCCGAAGGGCTGGAGAGTCGGCATGCCGGAAAGAGGGCGTGGCTAAGGCTGCATCGGGACGGGAATTCCACAACCAGCGCGCATTTACTGCCGGGGCGGTCATTCTCTAACTCTGGCATCCGGACGCAGCGCGCGGACACACCAACACAATGGGGAGAGGCATCATGAAGAAAGTACTCACGGGAGCCGCCGCAATCGCATCAATAACGCTTGGATTCGCCGCACACGCAAGCTGCGTGGATCCGAGAACCTCGGGAAGCGGCGCACTTTCCAACCTGCAGCTGACACACGGCGCGCAGCCCGGGCAGTTTCGAGGCAACGGTGTCGAGGAAAGGGTCGTCGGAACCTGGCTCGTGGTCTACACGCCCACGGGCTCCAAGACGCCATCCGGTGAGGCGTTCATCCAATGGCACAGTGATCGTACCGAGTGGGAATACATCAACTACCCCACACTGAATGGCAACATCTGTCTCGGGTCGTGGAAGCCGCTCGATGGGGAGCATGTCTCTCGCAACCACTTCGGCTGGCTCTACAACGATGGCACCCTGGCGGGGTGGTTCAACGAGACCGAGACCGATGAGGTTTCCTGGGACGGGAACTCGTACTCCGGCACGAACGACACGGTGCTCCATTTCTATCCGGTGCCGCCTGCCACTGAGGGAACGACTCTGGAGCTGAAGGGCACAGCGAACGCAACACGGCTGGCGCCTTAGCCTCTGCATCCGGGCTGGGCGCTTCGGTATCCCGTCGTCAGAAAAGGCGACGGGATACCGACCGCAGGTGTTTCGACGCGTAGGAGGCCGGTTAAGCGCATCGGGCTCTGGCCAGCTGGAGCCAACGGCTTTGGAATTCGTTGGTCGGTTGCAGCGGGCGCTGCAACATCAGGGCGCCGGAGGGTTGCTGGGCCCGTCCGGAGCAGATTCGGTGCACCCTGGGGAGCAGTGCGCCGTGCCGGATACCGCTGGAAGGCGCGTCCAGCGCTTAGCGGCACAAACTGGAACAGGGCGGGCGTTATTCGCTCAGTGCGTAGCCGCGCTCGCCTTTAGCCAGCGATCCAGTTTCGCTTCCAGTGCTGCGAACGGCAGCATGCCATCCTCGAGTTCGACCTGATGGAATGCGCGGACGTCGAAACGCTTGCCTTGGCTTGCTTCGGCGCGCCTGCGCATCTTGGTCCACTCGATGCCCCCGAGCGGGTAGGCGAGGACAAACCCCGGCAATCCGCTGATGAGCGCGACAGACTGCGTAGCACGCTCGGGCGGCCGCATAGGCATGGCCGCACGCAGATAATCCTCTGCCTGCTGAGTACTCCAGCCTTTCAGCTGCAGGCCCAGGTCGGCCACCATCATCGGCGTGATCGAGCTCATCTGGCGCCCGATGTAATCCACGTCGGAATCGTAAAGCTTGAGTTCGTAGGCGAAATCTTCGGCATACGTGGCCCAACCTTCCGTGGGGCCCGTGAATCCGAGAAGCCGCGCGACGGGATGGTTGCCCTTATGCCCGTGCTCGGCAAGGAACTGGATCTGAAGATGATGCCCCGGAAGCGTTTCATGCAGGATCACGTTCTGCAGGGACGGGCGGTAGAGGTCCTGCGGAACGTTTCGGTAATAGTAAGTGGCCGGATGACTGCCGTCGTCTGCCGCAGCCATGTACTGTCCTCCGGGTGCAGAGGCCTGTTGGAACTCAGGGAAAGGCTCCAGCTTTACCTTGCCGTCCGGAGGCGTGAGGATCATCTGCCCCCGCGCGGCGTAGGCGCGATCGTAGGTCCGCTGCGTGTAGTCGCGGATCTCATCGGCGCTCGCAAACTTGTTCTTCGGATCGGCGAGCATCAGCTTGGCCAGCGTAGCCCAGTCGGTCGCTTTGTCGCCGTACACCTTCTTGCCGAGCGCCAAAGCCACGGCGTGCTCACTCGCCACCTGCTTGACGGCCTCGTCGTAGAGCGTGGCTGGGTCTTCATCGACTGTCACGGTCGCGAAGATCATGCCGCGGTAGCAGGTCAGACCGTTGGGATGGCTCTGGATCGAAGGGCTTTGGCGGGCGTGAGGCAGGTACTCATCCCTCAGAAAATTGCGATACCGGCGCATTGCCGGTAGCAATTTGCTCCCGATCGTCTGCGTCCACTCGGCAACGAAGGCCGGGTTGCTGTCACGTTTCGTTGGCTCCAGGTAACCCGTCTTGCTTGCCGGCAGGTCGACCACGCCGTTGAGCTGATCGATGGTCGCCTTCACGGTGACGAGCGATGCAGAGTATCCGAGCCGCTGTCCCTCCTTGAGGTTGGCGATCTCCTGGTCGATCCAAGCGGGAAAGTTCCCCCAGCGCGTCAGGGCCTGTTTGCGTGCGTCAGCGGTGCCGAGGGGCTGGATGGTAGCCAGCTGGGAAAGCGCGGTCTGCCATCCAAGGGGCGCAACGTCCCAAAGCTCGTTGCGGCAGACCATGGTCTTCGCATCCTGCTGGAGTGCCTGATTCAGGAAATGCCACGTTACCCATTCGGGCTGGCCGACGAGAGAGTCGTTGTTTATCTGGTGCAGTTCGGCGCCGAGCTGCTTTTCGAACGTCTGCCACTTGGTGATCGCGGCCGGAGAGTTTATGTCGATCCCGTCGTGCCGTTCTGCGGTAAGGCCGGAGAATTCATACTGGACCGGAAAGGTGGTCTTGAATTCGGCCATATAGCGATCAGCGAGGGCGGTAACGCGAGCCGCGTCGGGAGTCTTGTCAGCCGCGTAGGCGCTCGAGCCGAGCGCGACGCATACAGTCGTCAGCGCCAGCCAGCGCGCGGCAGAAGGTCCATTGCCCGATCGGGCAACGGGCAATTGGTCGTTCGCAGACTCGTAAGGATGTAGTTTGTTCTTCACTGGATCCCAATAGCTCGTTGAAGCTGACGAGGGCAGGGTAGGCAGTCGTTTTAGAAGAGTCAACGCTGGGCGACTTAGGCGGTCCCGTTTCCAGGGCGGTGCCAATGAACATCGGTACCTCGCAGTTACACGCCCCTAGCAACGTCATATCATTTGTAGTTGTTACGGCCCCGCTGCCTAGATGCGCGGATGGCGTCAAGTTGCATGTGTTTGGGGCTAATCGGGCGGGGGCCGGCGATGCGTTTGCGCGGAGCGATCTCAACTACCGTCGCCGTAGTGGCGGGGCACCGTGATCGGCAGCTATATGCAAGAGTCTAATTCTGATGAGGTAACGGCGCGCACGCTCATCGAAAGCCTAAAGCTGAAGCCCCATCCCGAAGGAGGGTGGTTTAGGGAAATTCATCGTGCGGATCAGTCGGTCCGAGCCGATCAGGGTGTCCGCGCGGCGATCACGAGTATCTACTACCTGCTGGAACGCGGCCAGGTTGGCCGGTGGCATATGGTGGATTCCGATGAGGTATGGCATTTTCATCGAGGGGCACCACTCGAGCTGCTCGCATATGATCCAAAGCTGCGGCTCCTTAACCAGTATGTTCTCGGGCCCGCGAACGGACAGTGTTTTGTTGCTGTCGTTCCGCGCGGTGTATGGCAGGCTGCCAGGAGCCTGGGTCCGTTCTCGCTAGTCGCCTGTGACGTGGGTCCAGGGTTCGATTTCGCGGACTTTCGATTTGTCTCCACAGTCCTTGGTCACGAAGACCACTTTGTCGGCGAGCTGCTATCACGGGCCTCACTGCTGTGACGATGATCGTCAGCCGATGGCGATCCCGCCAATTGTCTTCGGGTTACAGAGCCTACAGAACGCGTGGCAACCGCGTCTCTCTGTAGTCGGCGACCACAGGCTCATTTCCAGAAGAGCGTACGCAGCTGCGCGAGCGTGCCTCCCGATGACTGTGCAAACTGGGCCGCCGAACGCACTCAAACCACGCTAAACGGACTCGCAATCCGTTGCGACACCGCGCATTGGGCTTAGAAAGCTGCGATCCGCGAGACCGACGTCATCTATTTGTGAAAGCTTAGTGCACTGCCAGGCACCACAATCTGCGTGCAGCGCCTGGCATTGGAAGTCACTGGACGACTGTATCGCTATGCGATACAATATGCACCATGCCCATCCGCAGTTTCCGGCACGATGGCCTGGAGAGATTTTTCCGCACCAAAAGTAAGGCGGGGATCCAACCCAAACATGCGCAGAGACTGAACCTTCAGCTCGGTAGGCTGGATGCTTCGATCCAGCCTATCGATATGAATCTTCCCGGCTGGTACTGGCACCCTCTCACGGGCAAGGACGCGGGCCGCTGGTCGGTGAGAGTGAATGGGAATTGGCGCGTCACTTTCACATTTGAGGGCCGAGATGCAGCCCAAGTGGATTACGAGGACTACCATTGAGCGGAATCACATTATGAGTGAAATGCACAGCCCGCCGCACCCGGGCGCGATTCTCGCCGACACAGTGCTGGGTCCCGAGGGTGGCAAATCTGTTTCTGCCTTCGCGGATGAGCTTGGTATCTCCCGCGTAACTCTGTCTCGTGTCGTGAACGGTCGCGCCGCGGTGAGTGTGGATATGGCGCTCGCGCTTGCAGAGGCCACCGGGACCTCGCCGGAATCGTGGCTGAACATGCAGACCGCCTATGATTTGTGGAAGGCAAGAGTCGCGCGGCGTAACTCGATTAGGTCGTCAAAACCAATCCGCGCTCGCGCCGTTCGAGAGACAGCCGCGGCCAAGAGGCAGCCCCTCTCGCGCCAGACTGTTCCGGCGCGTTCTGGAGTGCGCGGCTGGACTCGGGATACGGCAACGGGAATGGTGGCGTTTAACCGCACCCCTACCGATCGCAGTAGTCGCGTCGCAGTCGCCCGTAAAAAAAAGTGACGGGTGAAATCAAGCATTCGGGCAGTCGCCCGGAAAAGGGGAGCTCCGATCCAGTTGGTACTGGATTGCGGCATCGCTTTGCAGTTCTTGCTTGGCTGTAGGGGCACTCCGTGGTAACCGGCGACGATCAGCCGACAAAGTGAGTGCTTAGTCTCTTAGTTGCTCTAGACGGATGGCGTTGCGGATTTCTAGCGGTTTCCCAATCAGTTGGTGCTGAGGTTCAAGTACCACGGAGTCCGGAAGTGTCTCGAGTAAGAGAGATGAAACGGGCTCAAATCGGTCCGCTACCGCTTACTCCAATCGTTACCACCCGCAAGGGTTTCAGGGTTCCGTCTTGCTAACTAGCCGCTCTGAAGCAGTCACTCGCAGCTTTCAGTAGGCTCAATACGAAGCTTAGACCACTAATGCGTGGGCGTGTTGCTGTCTGGTTTGTCGAGAAACTCGCGAATCGTCAGGTTGACGAGATCGGGCCGAGTGTTGAATGTTCCGTGGTTGCTCGCCGGCACAATACTTAGTTGCCCATACGGTAGATCTCGAAATATCTCAGCAGTGTCTTCAATCGATGTGAAGTCGTGGTCGCCAGCCATAACGAGCACCGGTATTCGAATCTTCTTGAGGTCGGCCGGCTCGATCACAATAGGCTGCAGCCACATGTCGTACGTCTTCGCCAATAGTGTCATCCAATGATCTGGACCGTCGGGACTGACTTTCGCGTAGTCGGCTAAGAACCAGGGCGGAAGCGCGGCGGCCATCTTTTGCAGATGAGCATCCAATTGCTGTTGCGACCACTGGCTGCGCAGCCGTTCCTCCGGAGACAAATCCGCCCGGATGTTCGCGCCTGAAATAACTAACCGACGGACCAGATTTGGATGATCCCGCACTAGGACCAGGGCAAGATCCGCACCGTCACTATGGCCCACAACGTCCACTGGACCGAGGCCAAGTTGCTCGATGATCGCTGCGGTGTCGTCAGCCATTATTTTATAGGACAGAGACCACGGGCCGTCCGGGCTATGGCCGTACCCGCGTTGATCGATGCCGACGACCGTGCGAAAGGCCGAGAAATAATCCCGCTGCTTGGCGAAGCTATTGTCAAAGAACGCCATACCACCGTGCAAGAATACGATCGGCGGACCGTGGCCGTAGATTTGTGTATAGAGCTTTGCGCCCCTCACCTCATAGTAGCGTTGAGTGCTATCTGAGTTATCCGCAGTCGCAGCAATGGGGCCGCATGCACCGATAACAGCGATAACGGCACGTGCGAAAATATTCACGATGCTTGTCTCGGGTCAGCGTAAGCGTAATTAGGATACGCGATCTCCAGCACCGTTGCTGTCCGACATTAGTCAGGCTAGAGGTGACTCGGCAGGATCACGAAGTGACCAACCGGGACAAGACAGACATAGCGGCGCTATGACTAACCAGCCGGCGACATCAGCCGCTACGGTTCTGCCGGGTCGCAATCGGCAGAGACGGCCGGCGGATTCGCAAACCGCTGGTAACGAGGGTAAGACGTTGATTCAGCGGTGAGCGGCGCCGGTTCGGCGCACTTTCGGTGCATCCACCGCTTCGCAGCATAGTGCTCACGCCCGCTGCGATGCCTGCTGGCGAACTACGACCAAAGGCGTAAAGCGCAGTGCTTTGCCATTCCCTGAAAATCCCGATCGCTCGACAGCATCCGCAGACTGTGGCGAATGCACAATTGCGCCAGAATCGCGTCGATAGTCCCAACCTGAACGCCATTGCGACGGCATGTATTGCGAAGCGCAGCCGCTTCGACATGATCCGTCCGGTCAGGGACGAGGAGGGGAAGTGCGGAAAACCCGTCCAGAATCTGCGTGCGCGCTTTCGGTCCCGAGAAGCCCTGGAGAAGCTCCTGCAGTACCAGGCCGGCGGTCAGCACCAGCTCGCCGTCATGAAGCGCCTTGGTGAGGGCGGCGACCTGGGGGACAGGCGCGGGCTGATCCCTGCGTAGCGCGAGCGACCAGACGCTGGTATCAACAAATAGGCTCAATCGCGCGAGCGCTCCGACTTGTAGTCGTAGCTCTGATCCCACTCAAGCTTTCCCATGAGATCCAGCAGGCGCTTCTGCCTGCGCCGCGCCACAAATTCCTCCAGGGCTTTCGTGACAGCCGCCTTCTTCGTCCGCTCGCCACTGACTTCCAGGGCGCGCTCGATCAGAGCGGGGTCAATGGACAGATTGGTCGCCATGTGTGAACCTCCACACATCAGTCTACACAATGTGCGTCCGACGGGCGAGCCCACTGTAAACGGTGCCCGCGGATCAAAACGATGCACGTGCATCAACGGCGAGCACTCCGCTGGCGGCAAACGTAAGCCATTGACGCTGCGGCGGCATTGGGGACGTTGGGCCGTCCTCGGGCAAATTGCGTGTATCCGGGTATCGTGCAGCGGTCAGCGTAGAGGCTGGCCGCAATGGCGAGCCATACCGGGATGGCGAACAGTAGCCAAGGCAGGTTCTGTTGCGCGTTGTGCATCGTGAGACGAATCAGCAGGCCGACCAGCGAGCCGCCTACCTGGATGGCGACAAGCATTCGCAGAAGCGGACTACCCCCGTTCTGTGTTCTAGAACGCCATATGCCGCGGATCATGAAGAACGCCAGGGGGTTGAAGATGAGCAGGTTCGCGTTGCTCCACGCGGCGTAATGGGTGGTGAGCGTCCAGAACGCGAGAAGCAGCGTGCCCATTACGCCAGCAAAGAGTAGAAATATAATGATCACGCTCGCGCCCAGCGTTCGAAAACGGAGGCGCGTGAACGCAATCGCTGTGGCGAGGAGCAGGCCCGCTACAGCCAGGGGCCATGTGAAGTCGGGAGGCGCGGATGGTGGTGGCAGCAGCCGGCTGGGAGCCACCTCGCGTTCCTCCGTTACCACGGGGATCAGGCCGCCGTGGCCGTCGGGCACGCGCGCGCGGCGTATCTCGCGTGCGAGCACCGTCGGCAGGAAGCTCTCCTGCCATTCGTTCAAGGGCCGATCCGCCGAGGGCCCGAGCGCGAGGTCCATTAACAGCATCAGCCACGGCTGGACGCTCATCAAGCGGTCGATCTGCTGGCGATAAGTCATGGGTGCGCGCCGGCCGGTCAGAGCGGGCTGCAGTGCGCCACCCAATACGGAATTCAGGGCGTCGCGGATGCGCGTCGAGCAGTTGCTGGTGAGATAGTCGTAGTCGTAACTGACGTTTTCCGGCCTCAGGTTCCACAGGAGGAAAGCCCGCAAGGTCTGAGCCTGTTCGGGCGAGAGCGCGAGCCGTTGTACAAGCACGGAACGGCCGTCCTCGACGTAGTCCTGTTGGTTGATGTCGCTGGTGCCGATGTCGATCATGTAGCGCATATGACCGCGCGCGAAGTTCCTCAGGAAGGCGCTGTCGCTGAAGTCGAACACGCCGTAGTTAATGTCTCCGGATTCTCCGGAGAGGCGGTCGCGAATGCGGATCGCGTTGTGCCCGAATCGCTCCCAGTAAACGGCGCCGGGCCCAAATGTGACCAGCGAGACCTCCAGATCCTGGGCCGGAGCATCGAGCATCCCGGCGCGGACGCCCGCAGAAGCACTCAGAGCAAGCAGCGTGTGACACAGGAGCGTAAGAATTCTTGGCAAGGACGTCGTCTTTGGTTATTGATGCCGGGGGCGTCGCACCCAGCCTGGAGTTACGGCGCCAGCAGGTGGTCCACGTAATCGAGAGCCTCCTTCGGGAACGGGGGATACATCATGGCGGCCCCGCTCTTCGCATCGAGTGCGTCCTCGACCACGGCGCGGGCGTTGGAGAATTCGATGAAGCCCGCCTCACCTCCGAGGCGCCCGATGCCACTGTGGTTGGCACCGCCGAAGGGGAGGGACTGGATATTGGCCTGCACGACGGCGCAGTTGATGGCACTCGTGCCGGCACGGGTGTGGTCCAGGAACCAGTCGGCCGCCTCGCGTTCCTGCGTAAAGATATAGATCGCCAAGGGCTTCGGGCGCCTGGCAATTTCGGCGATCGCCTGCTCGCGGTCCGAAAAGCCCTCCACGAACAGCACCGGGCCGAACACCTCTTCGTCGTATATCGACATCGCTGGCGTCACCCCCAGGAGGATGGTCGGTGCCACAAAGCGCGTGGCGGGGTCCGCCTGACCACCCATGAGGACCGTCGCACCCTTGGCGACGGCGTCGTCGATCAGGGCCTTGATCCGGCGCACGTGACGCTCATTGACGATCCGGGCGAGATCGGGCGATGCGGCGTAGCCGGTGCCCTTGGGATCGTAGAAGGCGCGAATCTTCTCCTGGAGAGCCATCAGGAAGCGGTCCTTGATGCTGTCGTCAACCAGGATGTAGTCGGGACTGAGGCAAACCTGCCCGCAGATGATGTGCCGTGCGAAGGCGAGTTTTGCGGCCGTATCCTCAATGTCGGCACTTGCATCGACGACGGCCGGGTTCTTGCCGCCCATCTCGAGCGTGACACCCGCGAAGTTCTTGGCAGCCGCTTCCATGATGAGCCGGCCGATCCGGTTATTGCCCACGTAGCAGATATGGTCAAAGGGGAGCCTGAGCAGGGACTCGGCCACTTCCGGGCCACCCGTGATCACTGCAATCTCGTCACTCAGCCCGGCGCGCTCGATGACCTGGCGGACCAGTTCCGCCGACTCGGGTGCGACCTCGGAGGGTTTGACGACGATGGCGTTGCCGGCCGCGATCATGCTGATGACCGGCGAGAGACTGATCAGCACGGGAGCGTTCCAGGTCGCGAGATGCAGTACGACGCCCTTGGGCTCGTAGTGAACGTAAGCGCGACGGCCCAGGAGGCTCGGCACCTGCTCCACTTCCGTGCGCGTCATCCAGCCCTCAAGTCTCTCGCAGGCGTGCAGCGCTTCCGCCTTCAGCGGCAGGAGCGCGAGCCTTCCGTCCATGCCGAGTTCTGTATCTCCTGCACGACCGATCGCCGCGCGCAGGTCGTAGACGGCCTGATACAGCCGCCGGATCTTGTCGGCGCGCTCGCGTGCCGTGGAGCGGGCGATGCGGGAGCTGCGCGCCCGGAGCTGTGCGAATACGTGCTGGTAGTCCTGCATTGAACGCTCTCTCTCGAAGGCAGATTGCTTGGACACGCTAAGCGGTGTCGGATTATCTGAAAGTTGCTCGTGCGTCGGCACAGGATCGCGTGGAAATGGCCGCCGTACGCCTCGATGTTCGAATCTAGCGTCTTGTGGCTAAGGGGACAATCTTTCAGAGGTCATTGCCCTGGCGCTTGCGGGATCTACCCGTCCACCGGGATTGTCGCCTGAACCCGCTTCTGGGCTGTCAGGTTCGGGAGGAGATCCGGCGTCCTTCCTCGCGGGCTCCCGATCTTGGGTGGCCCGGCGCTGCGTTTTGCACCGGTTGCTGCGCGGCCCTCCGCTCAGATAGTAACGACATTTTCGCTGCGGGCACGGTGACGCTTGCGGACACACCACCCCCGGAAGTGAAGGCGCGGCGCAGTAACAAATTGGAATCAGTCCAGCGGTGTCCGGTCGGTGGCGACGCGAAGGCTCTGACGGCAGGCCCTACGCGAGCGCGATATCGTGCCCAGCCGGCCGAATCTCGGATTCCGACGCAGGCTCCCCACTGTCACGAACACCAGTCCGATCTCACGGTACGCGCAGAATTTTCCGTCGTCGAGCCGAGTAAGCGCTGGCTGAGTTGACGTTATGTTTGTTGTGGTTCTCATGCCACGCGATGCCGTTGCTTTGGCTCAACCAACATGCTGAGATCGAGTCATTAAGCGCCCAGCCATGAACCGAGGCGCACTCTTGGGGTGGGGTAAATGCGGTCGGATCTCAGGATCACTCGATATTTCTTGGTCGCCGCGTTGATCGCTGTCATGGCCGGTTGCGGTGGCGGCGGGGGTGATAGCACCACAGGCACTACGACGACTCAGACCGGCCTCAGCGGCAGCTACACGGTCACGCCCACGACCCTAACGATCGCGGCAACAACGGCCGACGGCGCGCCGACTGGATCGGTGACGGTTACTCTGCAATTGCAAGGGGCTACGTCGACTACTGAGGTGTATGCCGTGGGCAGTTCGACCCACTCGGGAATCGACTCCCTTAGCTTCGCCGGCTCGGGGCCGGATACTGGCGTGCTGCAGGTGCTGTTCAAGGTACCTTCGGCTCTGGGGGCCGGCACCTATACGGACAGCATCACACTGCGGATGTGCTTCGACACGGCATGCACGCAGCCCCTGTCAGGCGGCCCTGTCACGATCACCACGCATTACAGCATCACGGCAGTCCCGACCGTTTCTGTTGCCTCCACCACAGTGAACGTGTCGGCGACGACCGCAGACGCATCTGGCCCGGTGGACACGATACCGCTGAAAATCATGGACGGCCCGGCGGCCGGCGTGTACATAACGGCTACCAGCTCGACCACGGGCATCAAGTCTGTCACTGCGCCGTCGGGGCTGGTTCCCTCGGCGCAAGCCGCGGTTGCGGTCAATTTCGATAACCCGTCGCAGCTGGGGCAGGGCACCTACACCGATCAGGTGACGATCACCGTATGCGCCGACAGCAATTGCACGGCTCCGCTGAGCGGCAGCCCGCTGTTCCTGAATGTTTCTTACACCGTGACGAGTCCGGCGCTCGCGGTGACGAGCCAGGTGGGGCTCAGCCACGATGTGATTGATGCCAAGTACAGTCGCGCACTGGACGCCATCGTGATGGTGTCGAGCTATCCGACGAACGCGCTATACCTTTATGACATCGCGACGCAGACGGAGTACGCCCAGCCCCTGAACAAGCTACCGACAGTGGTCACGGTCGGGCCGACCGGTCTGGACGCGGCGGTGGGGCATGATGCACTCATTACCTACGTGAACCTGTCCACGCTGAAGCAGGCGACACCGCCGGCGCCCGTACAGCTCAACGTAACGGCGCCCGTCTTCGATCTGGTACTGGACGGCCACGGCAACGTGCATGCGGTGCCAACGGTTGACCAGTGGGTGTACTTCCACTCGGTCAACATTGCGACCAATGTGGAGACGGTGGGCACAAGCGGATTGCTGTACGCAGGCAGCCACGCAAAGCTGCAGCCGGGGAGCACGTATATCTACACCGCTGACAACGGTCTTGAGCCGAGCAGCATGCAGAAGTGGGACGTGAGCTCCGGATCGGCGGTATATCTCTACGAGATGTTTGGCGCTACCTATTCCGTGTGCGGCAATCTCTGGTTCAGCGATGACACGGTGACGATCTACACGCCCTGCGGGAATGTGTTCCGGGCCGCGGCAACTCAGGCCCAGGACATGGCGTACTCTGGCCAGCTGGCGCTGATGCAGTCGCTCTATGGTAACCAGCTGGTTTCCGTCGACGAGTCCACGGCGGGCAAGGAAATACTCGGCGTCGAGGAGAGTCTCTTCAACTGCGGACCCAACGGAACGCCCGCAGACTGCCAGACCAATGTCGCGATCTACGACAGTACCTACCTCGGACTCAACGCGCTGTATTCACTCCCGAACGTGGCCCTGGCGGGTCAGTCGTACCCGCAGCGGGGACTGTTCGTCTTCCATAGTGCCGACGGCACACAGCGGTTCCTGATAAGCATGCTGTATGGAGAGCCGAATCCGGCAACCCAGTACTACATCAGCAAGTTCTGAGGCGGATCTGCGGTGTCCGGCAGCGCTATCCCCAAAAGGCTTATAAAACAGTCTGTTAGGTGAGCGCACCGCAGCGCGGATCCCAGGGCACTAGACATATGGTGCTTCTGGCGCGATGCTGAACACAAGGGCATACCCGTTCGAAAGGCGGGGACGCAAAGCCACCGGTCTAAGGGCGGAAGCCTAAGACAGCGGGGTTGCCACTCCACACCCCGGGTGTGTGAGCGTGCAAGCTCGCCTGCCTTACATCTCTCGCTCTCCCGACCGTGACGCGGATGCTCGTTTCAGGGGAGAGCTTTATGACATCGAGATTGGCAAAGTCCGCTGCGAACTCGGACCTCAGTTCAGTGCGTCCGCAGGCTGGCGCGGGCCGCTTCATGGTTACGCTCTGCACTTTGGACGCGGCGGTGTCCATTCGGCAGTCACAGTCGCCGCATCTACGGCCCTTCACCTTCTTCGTAAGTCGCGCGTACCAGGCGGACGGCACCGAGCGGCTTTATCTCAACATGGGATATTTCAACACGCTGGTCGATGCCGAGAGATGGGCGGAAACGACGCGACGGCAGTTTCCCGGTGCCTTCGCAACTATCGCAACGGGCGCGCCCTCGCAGGCCACCGGTCTAAAGACATCTTCATCGTCACCGCTCGGTTCTCACGCGGCAGCGCCCGGGAGCTGTGAGCCTGAAGCAGTCAAACTTCAATCTTTGACCGACAGCCAGGTCCTGAAGATCCTGGAAACGCGTGGTGACCCTACGGCTCGAGACGATGCTGATGAAAGAAGCTTCGAGCAGATCGAGTTGCTTCGCCCCGACGACACGCTCACCCGGCGCGTCATCAGGGAGGCGGTCGCTGAGGATGCACCGGTTTGGTTTGCCGTGCAGCTTCAGTGGTCGGCGCAACCGATCGATCTGAGCACCGTGCGCTCGCTGCCCATCTTCACGTCGCACACGCTGTATGCGACTGAAAAACGGCGTCACGGCCGCTCCCGCCATTTTCTGCGACTCGGATTCTTTGCAGACCCGATCTCCGCGAAGCAGATCGCCGTCCAGGTGCTCTCGACGTTCGACTCTGCTGCCGTGGTGCCGGTCGTCGAGCCGGAGATCACGCGCGCACGCGAAGCCAGTACGGCACGTGCGATCCCGTATCTTGAGGAATCGCAGGTCGATCAGGATGGCGATTCCGGCAGCACGCAGGGAGCGCCGGTACCGGCCGCGCCGCCGGGTGTCGCGCGGCGTCGTGCCCGCGCAGGCGCCGAGACAGTTGAGGGGACACTCGAGGAGCCTGGCGAACAGGAGATATGGACCGAGTCAGACTTGCTGAATGAAAGCGGCGTTCGGCACCTGCGAGTCGAAAGACAGGACCACCAGTCGGGGCGCTGGAAGATCATCCGCCTGCGCGGTGATTTGCCGAACGAGGCGCAGTTACCGGCGTAATTGGTTATCTCGACGAACGGTTTTTCGGACGTCGCAGTATCGTGACGAGGAGAGATTTGCGCGCGCCCGCGAAGAGCCGAAGGTGAGAAGGCCACGACGCCGCAAACCGAACCGGCAGGTTCCAAGAATACCGAACCGAACTTAGTCAGTCGGGAAGTCGGGCTTCCAGAGTGTCGTTTTGTGACGCACACCCGTGAGACGGGACGGCTGGCGGGTTCACAGTTCCATGCTGGTCGATTTCCGTTGCAGGGGTTACCACTCCGATGCTGCGCTGCCGCGTCCTGCTCCTGGCTGCTTTTCTGGCACCGTTTGTCACCGACTACGCAGTGGCGGCCGCTATTCCTGTCCCTGCGCCGCCCGAAGACGCCGCTGTCGGGGAGAGCGCCAGGGCGCTGCTGCTTAAAGGCGACCTGGCAGGATTTGATGCCCTGGCAACAGCATTCCGCAATTCCCGGGAACGGACGGCATCGGGCAGCTGGAAGCTCGGGCTTGCGTACCTGAGCGTCGATCAGGACTGGTTCCCGTCGGCAGATCCCCGTTGGGAAAAGTTGCAGCAGGCCGCGGGCGCCTGGCTCGCCGCGCACCCCGACTCCCCGTCCGCGGTAGCCATAGAGGCGAGGATCCTTCGCGCTCACGCATGGGCATTCCACGAGGGATCCGGGGACAGTGATCCCAAGTATCGACAGTTGATCGAGGAGGCGCGCCGGGTCCTCGATCAGCATCCGGACGCCAGGAATCAGGATCCGCAGTGGGACACGTTGCGCATCGCGATTGCGCGCGAGCAGGGCGCCGGCACGGACCAGATTCTGTCGATGGCCAAGGAGGCGCTCGAGCGCGAGGCTTACTACTATCCGCTGCACGAGGCGGTAACGAACAAGCTGATGCCGCGCTGGGGTGGCAGCCGGCAGGCGCTTGCACAGTATGCGCAGATGGCTCTGGCGTATTCTTCCAAGCAGGAAGGTCAGCAGGCCTACGCCCGCATTTATTACTACGTGCTGCGCAGCAACCGGGATGGTGATCCTGGCGTGGAGATGAGTGAGATGGGAGTCCAGTGGCCTCTGCTGGAGCAGGGTCTCGCCGACCTCGTGAAGGCCTACCCGAGTGTCTTCAATCAGGACATCCAGCGTGTAATCACCTGCTTCACCGGGCGCGCGGGTGAGATGCGCGCCCTCGGGCGCCTCGATACGAAGAATTTCGTGCCTGTCGCCTGGTGGGATGAGGCCCGGTGGCGGCAGTCCTGCAATGACCTGGCATTCGAAGGCAAGTTCCAGCGCGACTCGCTGACGCATCTGGTGCGCAGCTACTCCGCGTTTCTTGGCAGCTTTGGCGATGTCTTCTGGGAGCGCCTGCGTTGGGCAGTTCTCGCCACATTCTTCCTGCTGGAGGGCGCGCTCGCACTGCTTGCCATGCTCTCGGACCGCTCAGTGACCTGGCCCGGGTCTCAGGGATTCAGCGAGAGCTTCAATCCGATGGCCTACCCGCGCAGCTACGCGGCGGCAGCGTCCCGCGATCCGAACTTCATTCGCTTGTCAGTGTGGATGATGCTCGGCGGGGGCGCGTGCACCTACGTGGTGGCCCACGGGGACACCCCGGACATGCTGGTGCATCAGATCGTGATGGCAGGATTCGTGATGCTGTCGGTCACCGGGGCGCTGATGATCGTCAGCCGCTTTACCGCCCGGGTGGTGCTCGAGCAGGACGGTGTGAGCGTACGCGCGCTCGTCGGCGGGGCCCGCATGAGTCGAGAGGACATTCTCGGCGTGCGCTATTACTCGCAGGTGAAGGGAGCCCCGCTGATCGAGCTCGTTGCCCGCGATTCCGCGGCAGCACCGCTACGGCTGCCGCCGGTGAGATATGAGGACGGGCCTTTCCGGGTCTGGTTCAATTCTCTGCCGGCACTCGCTGTCCCGGTTGCGCATGAGGGCGCACTCTCCTTACCCCGGGCGGCGCCCAAGGCCCGCTGACCGAAGCTGGACGACCTTGACGGCCGCCCGGTCACCAGCGGAGAGGCACACCGCTGGCAACCGATACAAGACATTGATTCGGCAGCCGGCGTCGTGGGGCACATTCAGTGCATCCACGCTTTGTCATGAATCCCCCGGGTCCTGGGGTGACCTGAGGGACAGCTCTCCCCGCGTCTGGCAGGATTGTGAGCATGTCATTACCGTGGTAATGAACCAACATGGCAATAGCGAAGTCGAAACTTACCGCGCAGAGTCAAATCTCGGTACCGGCCGAAGTGCGCAAGACGCTCGGGGTCGGCCCCGGTTGCATCCTCGAGTGGGAGGAGCAGGGCGATCAGGTCGTGGTTCGCAAGGCGGGTCGGCACACTTCGGAAGAAGTGCATCAGGCCCTGTTTGGCCATCGGCAGTCGACTACCGCGCCTGCTGAGGTGAAGGACGGCATCCGAATGTATGTGCGCAAAGGGCATGCGCGCGATTGATACGAAGGTCCTGGTGTGGCTGATAGTGCGCGACGACGTGGAGCAAGTGCGCTCTGCGCACGACTTCATTTCGGGTGGGGCTTGGGGTAGCTCACCTGGTTCTCGCGGAGACCGTCTGGGTGCTTGACGCGGTCTACGAGCGCACTGCGGCGCAGATCGCGGCGGCTCTCGAGATGCCGCTGAACCAAACGGATCTCGCGGTGCAGGACACTGACGTGGTGATCTCTGCGCTTGAAGGATTCAGCATCGACCCGCGCTGGGCTTCTCTGACTGTCTGACGCTACAGATCGCGCGCAAGGCGGGTCACCTGCCGCTGGGTACGTTCGACAAGGACTTGGCAAAGCTGAAGGGGGCTCAGCGCGTTCGCTAGCCGTGCCGCGATTGATCGCAGACCTTCCAGGCAATCCGGCCAGTGGAGGCGAGTTCGGGAGCGTTTGGGACAGGCCGGGCTGACCGCGGCACCCTCGCGCACCTAAGGCCTTGAATATAAGAGGCCGGGCACGCAGTTCCAGGCTGAGCGGAAGCGCGCAGAATTACGACCAAACGTGTTAACCTATTGAATTAAGAACTAAAAAACTTCCAGCGGGGCGGTTGGTGGCAGATATATTCGTCTCTTACTCCCGGGCGGATAAGGCGCGCGTCGCGCCCCTGGTCGCGGCATTCGAGGCGCAGGGCTGGTCGGTCTGGTGGGACCCGGAAATCACTCCGGGTGATGAGTTCGACAAGCTCATCGGGGCGGAACTGGAGGCCGCGCGCGCCGTGGTAGTGGTCTGGACCCGCGCGTCGGTGGATTCGCGCTGGGTGAAGGGCGAGGCCCGCGACGCCGCCGACCGCGAGATCCTGGTGCCGGTGCGCTTTGAGAACGCGCGTTTGCCGATCGACGTGCGCTCCATCCATACGACGGAGATGGACGGCTGGGGCGGAAGCCGAGACAGCGCTCCGTTCCAGGCTCTGTGTGCCGCACTCGAGACGAAACTCAGGCGCTCCGAGCCCAAGGTAGTGACAGCGCCGAAGGATGAGCGCACGGCGGTATCCATCTGCGTCCTCCCCTTCAGCAACATGAGCGGGGATCCGGAGCAGGAATACTTCAGCGACGGGATCACCGAGGACATCATCACCGACTTAGGCAAGGTATCGGCGCTGTCGGTGGTTTCGCGCAACACGGCCTTTTCGTTCAAGGGTTCCTCGAGCGACATGGCGCGCATTGCGCGCCAGACCAAAGCCTCGTACATCCTGTTCGGCAGCGTCAGAAAAGCAGGGGCCCGCGTGCGCATTACCGCCCAGCTGGTGGCGACGGCTAACGATGCCCAGATCTGGGGCGAGCGCTACGACCGTGATCTGAACGATATCTTCGCGCTCCAGGACGAGATTTCAAAAGCAATCGTCGCAGCCCTACGCCTCACTCTGCTGCCCGAGGAAAAGAAGGCTCTCGAGCAGCGCTCCACCTCCAGCAGCGAGGCGTACAAACTCTACCTGATGGCGCGCCAGTTCTGGCTGATGGACAACGAACGCAATAACGAGATCGTGGTGCGTATATGCCGCCGGGTGGTTGAGATCGATCCGAAGTATGCGCAGGCGTGGGCAACGCTGGCGCTCGCACAATGGAACATGTTCTGGCTGAGCGATTCAGGGGACGACGGGGAGAGCGCTGCCCAGACTGCATTGAGGCTCGACCCCCACCTCGCCGATGCCCATGCGGCAATGGCGGCAGCTTTGCGTGCCAAGGGACTATACGAGAAGGGAATCGAGGCGTGCCGCGAGGCTCTGCGACTTGAGCCGGGCTCGTATGTCGCGAACCGGATCGCCGGACTGAACTACATGGGCCTGCGGCGCTACGAAGAGGCCGTCAAACATTTTGAAATCGCGGCCGCCGCGATGGAGTCGGACTTCACGGCGTTCTCGTTCGTATCTCAGTGCTACAGGGCTCTGGGGGATCCTGTACGCCAGCAGGCTGCTGCGCGCTCGACCCTGGGCCGGATCGAAAAGTTAGTTGCAACCGATCCGGGACACAGCCGGGCGATCGGCATAGGCGCGTGCATGCTGTCTGATCTGAATGAGGGTGAGCGCGCGAAAGAGTGGGTGATCCGCGCCCGGCTGGTAGACCCGGAAAACATCAATCTTCATTACAACCTCGCGTGCGCAATGGCGGCGCTAAAAGAGGTTGATATGGCACTCGACACCCTCGCCGAGATTGCCGATAACCTGTCGCCAGGCATGGTGAGCTGGCTGGAGTCCGATAACGACTTTGACTTGATCCGCGACGAGCCGCGATTCATAAGCATAGTGGGGCAGGTGAAGGCACGGCTGGCGAAGGCGCGCCGGCCCTCATAAGTACCTGCGAGCCTGGGTTAGCCCCAGCCGGATTCTGGCTATCTCAGGCGCGACCCGCTTAAGCTTTCTGGGCTATCCGGGGGACTTGTGTCGATAGCATTAGCGGCGGTCTACGTCTGTCTGGCACTGGTTGAGGTGCCGCTGGCCGTCGTGTGGGTGCGCGAGGCGCGCAGACACAAGTGGCCCTATCGCCCATCCAAAAGCGATCTCGCGATCGGGGCCGTGACCTGCTTCCTGGATACGCTCGGCATCGGCAACTACGCGCAAATCACGGCCCTGTTCAAGTTGCGCGGCTATCCCCCCGATGAGCTGATCCCAGGCACATTGAACGTCGGCAACGCCCTGGGAATCATCATCAGCGCGGCGCTCTTCATCACGACTTTCCAGGTAGATCCGAGGCTGCTTCTCGCAATGGTCGTCAGCGCCGGAGCCGGCGCCTGGATCGGCGCCGGAATCGTAAGCCGGCTGCCGCGGCGGGTCATTCAGGTCTCCATGGGCGCAGCGCTCCTGGTTGCCGCCGCATTCTTCGCAACGAGCAACCTCGGGCTGACCCCCGCAGGGGGTTCGGCGATGGCTCTAAGCGGCTGGCGCTTCGCGGTTGCGGTCGCGGCAAACTTTGTCCTGGGTGCGCTCATGTGTGTCGGAATCGGCAACTACGCACCATGCATGGCGCTGCTCGCGCTGCTCGGCATGAACCCGATCGCCGCCTACCCGATCATGATTGCGAGCGACGGTGTACTGATTCCAGTGGCAAGCATTGCGTTCGTCCGTTCCGGGCGCTTCTCCCCTGCAGTCGCCGTTGGCCTGACGCTCGGCGGCATTGCAGGGACGCTCGCGGCATTCCCGTTCGTGAGGGTCCTGAGCGATCACCTCACGCTTCTGCAGTGGGCCGTCACTGGAATCATTACGTATGCGGCCATCGCGATGCTCCGCTCAGCGCTGGAACGGGAGCCGGCCGTCGCTCTGGCCACGCCCCTCGAGTAGTGAGCCGCGGTATTTGGCGCGGATGGCATGGGCGACAGGGCGGCGGCGGCGGCAGGGGCAGGGCGTATGAGTAACGAGAATTCAGGGGCGGGGTTGGCGACGAGGGCCGCGCGCTATGTTGTCCCCGCCGCGATATATATGTCGTAAAGCGGTTGGTCGTGCATGCGCAGGGAGTCTTACCTCGGCGGTTGATGTGCGAAACAGGAGTGCCAGATGAACCAAGAGGCGCCGTCTGTGGCAGATGGAAACAGCGCGCAGAGTGATATCCGGATGACCCCGGCCAAAGGACTGCTGGTACTCGCGGGCGTAGTCGTCTTCGTGGCAGCCTACCTGGGGGTGAACCGTGCACTGGGGCTCACCGAGAGCTGGGCCGGCTTCCTCTTTCTCGTGTGCTGGGCGGTCAGCCAGCTGGATCTTTCCAGGCTGGCAGAGTGCGCCGTCGGCGCCCTGGTTGGGGTCCTCGTCGCGTACGCAATGCAACGGCTGCCGCCAGTCATGGGAACGGTGGCCTTTGTGCCAATTCTGGGCGTGATCTTGGCGATGGTCTATTGCCAGATCATGGGGTGGCTCACGGTGGTGGTGAATCTTACGACGATGACTTTCCTGACCATCGCGTCGATGCCCTTGGTCCAGGCGCACGTCAGCTTTCCGAACCTGTTTGCGACGCTGGCCTGCGGCGTGGCTTACTTCGCGGGGTTGGTGTGGGTCGGCCGTTGGTTCACGCAGCGCACTGCCGGCATGCAAAGTACGCCACGCAGCGGTGAGCAGTGATATTGATCCCGCCGCGTCGGGATCCTTCGGACTGCATCCGCAATGCCCTACCGCATCATCTGGTACCCGTCCACTATCGCCTTTGAGCAGTATTAGCCAGTCGTACATTCATCGTCTGAAGCTCTCGCTTCAACTGACGAATCTGCTGCTGAAGATGCTCGAGCGCTATATCGGTCTTCCGCCGTTCATCGTCGATCTTGCGCTCCAGAGCAGATACCCGGAGCTCCAGGTCCTCGCCAGGCATGACTTCGCTCCTCGCAGTCCAGAATGAAGATAGACAGGGAGTCTGCGCTGGTTGCCTTGCGCAATCCACAAGGGCCGGCTCTCAGATTCGCGGGGTTTCGGGCGTGGAATTTGGGGGCGCTCCTCGCAGGCGAACGTCCCTTCCAGCACGGTACAGGCTTGCTCAGCACTTTCTAGCGGAACTTGGCGGATTGCGCGGTGCTCTAAGGTTGCGGCGATGGAGGCACATAAGGCCATGATGTTCCAAGGCTGGATTCAAAAAGCGCAGGAGCTCGGCGCGAGTGATCTGCACGTGGAGGCGGACGGCCCGGTGATGGTCCGCATCCGCGGCAAGCTTCAGCCGCTCGGCGAAAGCTCAAGCGCGCCAGAGCTGCAGCGCTCGGGACAGCAGTTCCTGGGCGCTCAGGGATGGGCCGCCTTCCTGGAGCGAGGCTCCGCCGACATCTCCGTGGAAATCGCGGGGGTCCGCTGCCGTGTCAACCTGTTCAAGACCATCCGCGGCATGGCACTGGCGGTGCGTCTGCTGCCTTCCTCGATCAGCGACCTGCGGTCCTGCAATCTTCACCCGGATCTGCGGCGGCTGATCGAGCCGACGACTGGTCTCGTCATCATCTCGGGTCCGACCGGGAGCGGTAAGTCCACGACGCTCGCGGCCCTGATCGAGGAAATCAACGCGACGCAGTCGCGCAACGTCATCACGCTCGAAAGCCCGCTCGAATTCCTGCATGCCAACCGGCACTCCCTGATACGGCAGCGTGAGATCCCGACCCATTCCCCGAGCTTCGAACAGTCGATTACGGACGCGCTGCGGGAGAACCCCGACGTGCTCGTCGTCAGCGAGATGCGCACTCCGGAGGTCATGCGTCTTACGCTGAGTGCGGCAGAGACCGGCCACCTCGTGCTCGCGACGATGCACTCGGCCACGTGCGCCGAGGCGCTGACGCGCATTTGCATGTCATTTGCAGCCGAGATTCAGGGCAGCATCCGCGCGCAGCTTGCCGACTGCCTCGTAGGGGTGCTGTGCCAGCGACTCGATTACCTCAGCAGCAAGAAGCTGCGGGTGCCGCGCTGCGAACTGCTTCTCGGAAGCATTGGCGCCAGAGGTACCATTCGCGCCGGGACTTTCAGCCACCTGGCGAACGTGATTCAGTCGGGGGGCGAGGAGGGCCTGTGGTCGTTCGATCGCTACGGGCGCTGGATGGAGCAACGCACGGACTGGGTGGTCCCGAGAGTGCGACCGGTACCCAATACCGTGGTAAGGCCGCCGGCACCCGCTGTCGAGTTGCGCCCGCCCGCAGTGCAAAAGCCCAAGGGCACTGAGGAAGGCGTTGACCTCGCGGAATTGTCCGAGCTCATCGAAAAGATAGAAAAGCGGGGGGACTGACGGCGAGGCGACGGGTCGCGTCCTAGTGCCTCGCGATGCCCCTCGATTGCGTCGGTCACCCGTTTTCCCAGGAACTCGATAACTGGAGGTCAGCGCCGTCGGCGTGCACCGGGGACAGGCTGGCGGGGGTCTGTCACCGCTCACCGCAGGCTCGACGACTTCAGGAGCGTCCCACGCTCACGCCCAGGGTGACGAGGAACTCGTCCAGCTGCGCGAACGACTCGGGCATCCCATCCTCCATCCCGGTGATGGCGCCCTCGAGAGCTTCCTTCGAGGGATAAAGTTCGTGTATGGCAACCACTGTCTTGCCATCCCTTTCCTCGAAGGTCACCGTGGTAACGGACCCCCCGTCACTTTCCTCATTCGTCCACACGAGGCGCTCGTTCGGTATCACTTCGAGGTATCGACCGAAGAAAGCCATGGGCTTCGCGGCAGAGTCCGCCTTGCCGATCTCGAAACGGTAGCTTCCTCCGATACGGACATCCGCTTCGCAGGAGAGCAGCGACAGCCCGGCCGACTTCGGTGCCCACCACTTCTTGAGGAGCTCAGGCCTAGTCCACGCCCCGAACACGATGTGCGCCGGGGCGTCGAAGGTTCGGGTAATGAGCAGCTCGCGCTCGGATTTCTGCTCCAGCGTGGTGCGATTCTTCAAAAGGGTTCGCTCACTTCCTCTGCTTGCGTCCATGGGGCTTCTCTTTCCGCTTCAGTTCCTCGACCACCTTGTCCAGCTCGTCGAAGCGTGCGTCCCAGAGCTGGCGGTACCTCTCGATCCATGCTGTCTCTTCCTCCAATCGGCGCAGGCCGAACCTGCAGGTCCGCACGCGGCCGAGCTTGTGGGTCGTGACCAGCCCCGCCTGCTCCAGGACGCCGACGTGCTTCTTCATGCCCGTGAGGGTCATGTGAAACCTCCTGGCTAGGTCCGTAATAGATGCGTCTGCACGCCCGAGCTGCTCCAGGACGCCACGGCGGGTGGCGTCCGAGAGCGCGGCGAATGAGGCATCCAGGCAGGTCTGGTAAGACTGAACCATAAGGTTCAGTATCTAGCATAGGAATGGGGCGTAGACAAGGGATGCCCCGGCGGCAGAGGACCTCATTATCTTAAACAGTGCCTCGGCTACACCGGCGACCACATAAAGGGCGCTTGACGCAACAAGTGCACAGGAATATATATACACGAATATGGATATAAACACCTTCGAGACACTCGCCGATAGAACCCGGCGCCGCATCGTCGAATCCCTGAGAAGCGGAGAAAAGCCGGTCGGGGAAATCGTCAAAGCCTCCGGGATCCAGCAGTCCGGAGTGTCCCGACACCTGCGGATCCTGCACGAATCAGGGTTCGTCTCGGTGCGACCGCTGGGGCAGCAGCGCCTGTACTCACTGAAGCCCGAGCCCTTCCGCGAGCTCGAAGCCTGGCTCGCCGGTTACCGCAGCCTCTGGGAACAGCGGCTTGACCGCTTCGCAGAGGCGCTGAAGCAGCCCAAACCCTCTCGGGTTCCGCACAGGAGATCGCGCACATGAGCACGCAGCAGGTCAGCACCAGCCGCTCGAGCACGGTGCTCGAGCGTACCTTCCGGACACGCGTCGAGGAGCTGTGGGAGTTGTGGACCACCAAGGAGGGTTTTGAGTCCTGGTGGGGAGGCGAGGGGTCCCGTGTCGACGTCCACACGATCGAGGCTCGCGAGGGTGGCGCGCTTTACTACGACATGATTGCCGTCGCGCCCGCGGACATCGACAAGAGGAGCCAGTTGGGCCTGGTCCCTGTCTCGTCGGTGCGCGCCCGATTTACGCTGTTCAGACCCTACCAGCGTCTCGTTCTCACGCATGTGATGGACTTTGTGCCGGGCGTGAGGCCCTACGAGCAGGCGATCGCGGTGGACTTCTTCCCGTCAGGCGATGCGGTGCGCATGGTGACGACGATCGCGCCGCTGCACAACGAGGAGTTCACGCAGACGTCCGTCAGGGTCTTCACCAGCCAGCTGAAGATGCTGGAGGGGCGCTTCCGGGGATAGGGATGAGAGGCAGCGGCGGGCCCCACGCGCGGCTGCAGCCCGAAAGAGCGGCATTCTGACCCAGGATGTTTCGGGGGCGGGTGCTCGCGCAGTCCCTGCCAGGCGCTCAGTGGGCCTTGGGCGGCAACGCTACGGTCAATACTCCCTTTGCCAGACTCACGAGATGGTCATCGGAATGGGTATAGTGGCGGGCAGTCCTTTCAATTGAGGCTGTGGATGACCGACTTTCGGATCGCCTTGCACCCGCGCGGAGGTGTCGGACACGGGGCAACCGGCCACGTCGCAGGCGACGTTATCCGACGTGGTGCAGCTGAAGGCGCTGTGCCGGTGGCGGGCTGACGGACAGGACGTTCCGTGCCCTCCTTGCACACGTTTCTTGCCGCGGCTGGCCTGCTCAGCTTGGTGTTCGCCGCCGGTTATTCGCTGCTGACGCTCGTGGCGATCGTGATCTGGCGACATCGCGGTGCCGTCGCGTCCTCGCATCCGTCGGCACCGGTTACGGTACTGAAGCCTCTGTGCGATGCGGAGCCGGGACTTTATGAGCACCTTCGGACCTTCTGTCTGCAGGACTACGAGACCTTCCAGCTGATCTTTGGCGTACGCGACGGCAACGATCCCGCGCTCAAGATCGTCAGCCGACTCGTGACTGAATTCCCGCAGCTGCAGATCGACGTCGTCGTGGATTCGGCACTGCATGGGAAGAATTACAAGATCAGCAATCTCATTAATATGCTGCGCACCGCCCGCTACGACTGGCTGGTCGTGGCGGACAGCGACACCTGGGTGGGACCGGACTATCTGAGGTCCGTGACCGCGCCGCTCCGCGACCCCGGCGTCGGGCTCGTGACGTGTGTTTACCGGGGCGTGCCCACGGCCCGCGTCGCCTCGCGTCTGGGCGCCATGTACCTCAATGAGTGGTACATGCCCTCGGTACTCGTGGCGCGACTGATGGGTTACCAGGGATACGCCTCGGGGCAGACCATGGGTCTGCGGCGCGACGTACTTGAATCGATCGGCGGCCTGCACGCCATCCGCGATCACCTGGCCGACGACTTCCGGCTGGGCGAGCTGGTGCGCGGCGCGGGCCTCAAAATTCACATGTCGCGCTACTGGGTCGCCGCGCAGCACCATGAGCCGACGCTGCGCGCGCTGATCCGGCATGAGCTACGCTGGATGCGGACGCTGCGGGTGCTGCGACCGCGCAGCTTCGCGATGCTGTTTCTGAGCTTCAGCCTGCCGCTGGCCGTGCTCGGCCTGTGCCTGTCGGCGGGCCAGTCAGGAGTGGCAACGATTGCCTGGGAGCTATTCGGCGTCGCACTCATTGCCCGTCTGTGGATTCACTGGTTTCACCGGGGGCGCGCCGAGCGCCCGATGTGGTCTGATTTCTGGCTGCTGTCGGTGCGCGAGCTGCTGATGCTCGGGGTCTGGGGCGCCTGCTTCTTTACGTCGAAGGTCCAGTGGCGGGGCAGTGCGTTTGACGTCGATGCCGATGGCATCATGCGCTGACCGAAGACCCTAGCGGCAGCCCAAGAGCGTGCGAACTGTACTGTACGTGGGCGCTGCCCTGGGCGTGGCGCTGCTGGTCGCGCTGGCGGTGCATGCCGATCTGCCCGCCATGCTCGCGGCCCTGCGCCTCGCCGGCTGGTCGCTGCTCGTGCTCATCCCGTGGCGCATGCTCTATTTCCTGCCCTACGCCCTGGGGTGGGCGATCCTGCTGCGCGGCGTGCAGGGCGCCCGGCGCGCCGGGCTCGGCTACCTCTTCTGGGTGACCACGGTTCGCGAGGGGATCGACCGGCTGCTGCCCGTGGCGAGCGTCGGCGGGGGTGTGGTCGGGGTGCGATTACTGCGCTGGCGCGGTCTGCCAACGGCGGAGGTCGGCGCCAGCGTCATCGTCGAAATCCTGCTGACGCTGTTCGCCGTCTATTTTTTCTTTGTCCTCGGGGTCGTGCTGCTGCTGCGGCGCGGCGTGGACGCAGAGGAGCACTCACGACTGCTGCTTTCCTTGCTGCTCACGCTGCCCATTCCGGTCGTGACCGCGTGGCTCCTGAAGTACGGCTTCCTCTTCAAGGGTGTCCACGGTTTCCTGCTCGGGATGGTGGGCGTGAACTCGCTGTCCGAGGGTGTCGCCGCTCTTGACCAGGCGATCCGCGCCATGCTGCGTCGTCACCGCGCGCTGCTGGCGACGACACTGCTGCAGCTGTGCGCGTTGCTTTCGGGGGCATTCGAGGTCTGGTTTGCGCTGCGCTTGTTTGGGCACCCGCTCGACTGGAGCGGCGCTATCGCACTTGAGAGCCTCACCCAGGCGGTACGGCACATCGCCTTCGTCGTCCCTGCCGGCATCGGCGTGCAGGAAGCCGGGCTCGTCATGTTCGGTCGCACCCTGGGGATCGATGCGGAGCTGGCGCTTGCCGTCTCCATGGCCAAGCGCGTGCGCGAAATCGTCTGGGGAGTCGCGGCGCTCCTGTCCTGGCAGTGGATGGAGGCCCGGCACCTGCGCGCGCGCCGGCTGGCGCCAGGCGAAAGCGGGCCAGGCTCTAACGGCTGAGCCTGCGCCCCCGCTTCGGCCCCCTCAGCGCCTCAGGTCGCGTCCTGGCGGGTACGCAGGAAGTGGAAGAACTCGACGCCCTCGCGCAGACGGCGCCGCATCATCTCCGGGCTCATGACCATCTCGGCCACGATCGAGGCGATCTTGCTCGGCCGGAAATAGAACTTCTTGTAGAAGTCCTCGACCGACTGAAAGATCTCGGTGTGACTCAGATGCGGATAGCTCAAAGGCGCAATCTGCGTGCCCTCCTGGGTCAGAAGGTCCACCTCCTCGTTGTACAGCCAGCCATTCTCCTTAGCCTGACGGTAGAGGTAGGTGCCGGGGTAGGGCGCGGCGAGTGAGACCTGGATGGTGTGCGGATTGATCTCCTTGGCAAAATCCAGCGTCTCCTGGATGGTTTCCTTGGTCTCCCCGGGCAGGCCGAGGATGAAGGTGCCATGAATGAGGATGCCGAGCTCGTGGCAGTCCTTGGTGAAGCGCCGTGCGAACTCGACCCGCATGCCCTTCTTGATGTTGAAGAGGATCTGCTGATTGCCGGACTCGTAGCCGACCAGCAGCAGACGCAGGCCGTTGTCTCTCATGACCTCGAGCGTCTTGCGCGGCACGTTGGCCTTGGCATTGCAGGACCACACCACCCCGAGCTTGCCGAGCTCCCTCGCCAGGGCCTCGACGCGCGGCAGGTTGTCGGTGAGCGTGTCGTCGTCGAAGAAATACTCCTTCACCTGCGGGAAGGCCTTCTTGGCCCAGGCCATCTCCGCGACCACGTCCTCGACCGAGCGCACGCGATACTTGTGCCCGCCCACGGTCTGCGGCCACAGGCAGAACGTGCAGCGCGATTTGCAGCCCCGTCCCGTGTAGAAGGAGATATAGGGGTGCTTGAGGTACCCGCCGTAGTAGTTCTCGATGGTGAGGTCACGCTTGTAGACCGGCGTCACCCACGGCAGGGCATCCATATTCTCGAGCACCTCGCGGTTCTCGTTGTGCACGATCACGCCGTTCGCATTGCGGTAGGACAGCCCCTTGATGTCGCTCCAGGGTTTGCCGTCCGCCACGTCCTTGATGGTGAAGTCGAACTCGTTGCGCGCGACGAAATCCACCGCCGCGCCTGCGATCAGGCTCTTGTCGGGCTCGACCGCGACCTTGGCCCCGATCATGCCGATCTTGATGTCGGGCTTTAGCGCCTTGATCTGTTCGGCGACCTTGACGTCCGAGCTGAAGGACGGCGTGGACGTGTGCATCACGACCAGATCCCGGTTGCGGATCTCCGGGACGATATCCTCGAAGCTGAGCCGGTGCGGGGGGGCATCGATGAGCTTCGAGTCCTCCACCAGCGCGGCCGGCTGTGCGAGCCAGGTCGGGTACCAGAAGGATCGCACTTCGCGCTTCATCTGATAACGGGCACCGGCGCCACCGTCGTATCCGCCGAAGGAGGGGGGATGCAGAAAGAGCGTCTTCATAAGGCGGGGGTCTCCTAGCGCGGCACCTGGCCGGGAACGGGCTGGCGCCGATTGTACCGCGTGCGGAGTCAGTCGCCCCGACAGATCCACCGGGCCCCGAGGGCGCCTGCGGACTCAGGAAAAAGACTGCAGTTGTGTGACCCCGGGGCCTGCCGAAGGCGGTGGCACAGGCCCCACCTCTTGGGCGCAAGCTCGGCGCAACGCTGCCAAATGCCGCTAGGTAAGGGCGGGGCGGGTTCAACGGGTAGGCAATCCGTTGAGGCGGACCGCAATGGGCGGGAAAGCATCGCGCGTGGCAGCAACCGCGAGGTGTTTCGTGCAGCTTCGGTGCAGTGCGAAAGCCGGGCACGGGTGAAAATCGATTCGCTAACCGCAGGGGATGCACCTGCCTGCGCCCCGCAGATCACGGATAGCGGATGCGCCGGCCCTCAAATTGACCCGGCGGAGTGGGGCCGCCCGTCAGAACACCGTTGGCGTCATACGAGCGCGCCGTCGCGGTGCCGACGAAGGTATCGTCAGTCACCCTGATATCGAAGGATATCTCTGCGCGGCCGGTGAATTGATGCGTGGCGCGATCGGCTGTCACCTCCACCCACTTGCCCCTGACCCGCTCGCCAGCGCTGACCCAGACTCCCTTGCCATCGCTATCGCTCGAGTGTGGGTCGCCTGCGTCAGGGTTCGCCTGCTGCAAAGTCCCATCACTGTTGAAGACGTACATGTGGTACGGAAAGGGCGCATCAACCTCGTGGACGAACCATGTGCCGACGACGGGATTGAAAGCGCCGGGCGGGCCCGGGAGTGTGCTGCAGGCGGGCAGGGCAATCGAAGATAACATCAGCCCCAGCGCGATCAGAAATCTGTTCATAGTGTTTCAATGTCAGGCCGTGATGTTGTTGTGTTGAGGCGGGTTCGGCCGTGCGCTGAGCATATTCGATTCACCTGACAGGCAGCCAATCGCGCGCGCGGCTCCCGTTCACCCAGGACTCGCCCCCGGCCGTTGGCAACCCGCGGTCGAAGGCACCGCCTCGCCGCCAGGTAACTTATTCGCGCACCAGCGGGCTGCGGCACTTGTCGCCGCCTCGCGACGTTCGCCTTCGAACTTCCCCGCGCGCACGATGGCCACGGGCGAGCGATGCATGGCGCTGCAGCGGTGTGCGCCTTTTCCGTAACAGAGCGCGACGTGATGTCAACGTCTCATCTGCCGGCGCGTTGCCCTTCAGGTTCGCGGTCTCAGTGTCTTTGATGCGATCAGCCACAGGGAAGATCTGGCTCATGATGCGCAACTTAAGAGTTCTCCTCGCCGGGCTGCTGCTGGCACTCGCGGCGTGCGGCGGCAGCGACGGTAGTGGCAGCGCGGCGACGGGCACCACCGGGAGCACGAGTGGTACCGGGGGCAGCACCGGCAGCGGCGGGAGTCCTCCGGTCACACTCAGCGCAACGGATGCGCAGAGGCTTCTCGAGCAAGCCACCTTCGGGCCCACGCCGAGCGAAGTCACGCGCGTCGCCGCGCTCGGCTTTGCCGGGTACATGACCCAGCAGGAGGCGATCCCGGCCACCGGCTACAGCGGCTTCAGCTACGTGCCTCATACCGCGCCCTCGACGTGCCGTAGCGATCCCACGGCGCCGACAAGCGCGGCGAGCCTGTGCGCGCGGGACAACTACTCCCTCTACCAGGTGCAGCGGCAGTTCTTCGAGAACGCCCTGAAGGCCCCTGATCAGCTGCGCCAGCGCGTTGCCTTTGCGCTGTCGCAGATCTTCGTCGTCTCCGGGGTGGAGATTTACGAAGCCTATGGGATGGCCGCATACCAGAACATGCTGCTGAATGATGCCTTCGGCAATTACCGGCAGCTGATCGAGGACGTCACCTTGAGCCCCGTCATGGGGCGCTACCTCACCATGGCGCAGAACGCCAAGGCGAACCCCGGCGCAGGCTTCGAGCCGAACGAGAACTATGCGCGCGAGCTGATGCAGCTGTTCTCCATCGGACTCTACAAACTCAATCCCGACGGCTCGCAGCTGCTCGATGCCAGCCAGAATCCGCAGCCCACCTATACGGAGAGCGTGGTGCAGGGGTTCGCGGCGGTGTTCACCGGCTGGACCTATGCGCCGCTCCCCGGGGCTTCCGTCAACTTCTACGGTGCCCCCATCAACTATCAGGCCCCGATGGTTTCGGTGGCGAGCTATCACGATACGACGGCCAAACTGCTCCTCAACGGGGCCATGACACCTGTCGGGCAGACACCCGAAGAGGACCTGAAGGTCGCGCTCGACAACGTGTTCAACCACCCGAACGTGGGCCCCTTCATCGGCAAGCAGCTGATCCAGCACCTGGTGACCAGCAATCCGAGCCCGGCGTACGTGGCACGCGTGGCCGCGGTCTTTGCGGACAACGGCAGCGGCGTGCGCGGGGACCTCGGTGCGGTGGTGAAGGCCATCCTCGGCGATGTCGAGGCGCGCGGCGATGCGCCCGCCAGCCCGGATGCGGGGCATCTGCGCGAGCCGGCACTCTTTATAACGACCCTGCTGCGCGGACTGGGGGCGCAGTCGGACGGCGTTTACCTCAGGTCGCAGGCTTCCGCGATGGGCCAGCCGCTGTTCTCACCCCCGACCGTGTTCAACTACTACCCGCCGGGCTACCAGCTGCCGGGTACGAGCATTCTCGCCCCTGAGTTCTTCATTCAGACCGCGGCCACGGCGCTCGCCCGCGACAACTTCGTCAATCAGCTGATCCTGAACGGGGGTGCGGCGGCCGACCCGACCGTCACCGCAAGCACCGGCACCACCGTGAACCTCAATGCACTGCTCGGAAGCCCGGCCTACTCGCCCGACCAGCTGGTCAATGAGCTGAACTCTCTGCTGATGCACGGCAGTCTCTCGAGTGCGGCCCACGCCGCCCTCGTCACGGCGGTTCAGGCGGCCCCGACCAGCGATCCACTGGGACAGGTCAGGGCGGCCGCCTACCTCGTTGCAACCTCGCCCCAGTTCCAGGTGGAGCACTGACATGGATCGCAGACACTTTCTCAGGCACGCAGGCGCCCTGGGGGCGGGAGCCGCACTGGGGCAGCTCGGTGCCTTCGCTGCCCGCGCGCAGACCGCGAGCGACTACAAGGCCCTCGTCTGCATCTTCATGTACGGCGGCAATGACGGCAACAACACCATCGTGCCGATCGATGCGGCCGGCTACGCGAGCTACGCAGCGCAGCGTCCGCAGATTGCCCTGCCGCAGGCGAGCCTGCTGCCGCTCGTGGACGGCAGCGGCACGGCGACCCTGGGCATGCACCCGTCCCTGGGCGCCGCCAACGGCCTGCAGGCCATGTGGAACGCCAAGGCGCTCGCGATCGTGGCCAATGTCGGCACGCTGGTCGCGCCGCTGACGGCGACTTCATATAACACGACGACCACCCCGAGGCCCCAGAGCCTGTTCTCGCATCTTGACCAGCAGCTGCAGTGGCAGGCCTCCCTCTCCAGTGCACCCTCGACCACGGGCTGGGGCGGCCGGCTCGCCGATCAGCTGGCCAGCATGAATGCCGGCGCGAGCATCCCCGCGATGATCTCCACGGTGGGGAACAACCTCTTCGTCACCGGTCGCGCGACTCAGGCGCTCGCGATTCCGACGAGCGGCTCGTTCGGACTGAACGGCTTCACCAGCTCCACCGGGGCGCTCGCGCGCCTGAGCGCGCTCAAGGCGCTGCTCGGAATCGACCGCGGAACCGACCTATTGGATGCCGCACAGGATGTCATGACGGGCGCGATTCAAAGCAGCGCCGTGCTCAACCCCATTCTCAAGGCCACGACCAGTACCGTGAGCGGCTACTTCACCTCGCTGAGCAGCGGCATCGCGAGCCAGCTGCTCGCGGTGGCGAAGGTCATCGAGGCGCGGGCCACGCTCGGGGTGTCACGACAGGTGTTTCTCGTGTCGCTCGGCTCCTTTGACACCCATTCGGATGAGCTCAACACGCAGGCCACGCTGTTCGCCGAGATGGGGCCCGCCGTCAAGGCGTTCCACGACGCCATGGCGGCGATCGGCGCCGGCAGCGGCGTCACCTCCTTCACGCTGTCGGATTTCTCGCGCACCTATCTTGCCAACGCGAACGGCGGCACCGACCACGCCTGGGGGAGCAACCACTTCGTGGCTGGAGGGGCGGTCAAGGGCGGTCAGTTCTATGGCACCTGGCCGACGCTTGAGATGAGCGGCCCGGATGACATCGGCAACGCGGGCCGCTGGGTCCCGACCACGGCGGTCGACCAGTACGCGGCCACGCTGGCGAGCTGGTTCGGTGTCAGCGGCAGCGGGCTCGCCGCCGTACTGCCGAACCTGGCAGCTTTCAGTCCGGCAACCGTAGGCTTTCTCTGAGCCTTGCGAACCGGCGTCGTGCGCGACACGCGCAGACACCCCCGGTCACTGGCCGGGCGCGGTGAGGCGGTGTACCCAGGTGACGCGCCGGCGATGCTTCTCTGCCTGGGCGCGGGGATTGAAGAACTGCCGGTACCAGGCGCGCTCGAGGTGGAACGGCCCGTCGCAGCCGACCTGCAGCACCCTGAGCGCGGGCGCCTTGTGGGTCCAGATCTCGAAATCCTGTGCAAAGGCCACCCGACTGGCTTCCTGAAAGGCGCGGGCGGCGGCGACATCCTCCGGCCGCGTCACTTCGTGGGGAAACTTGACCAGCAGCCCGTGCCAGACGCGCGTCACGCCATCGTCCACCGGCGTATTGGCGATGAACAGCACCGTCGGATAGGTGCCGGCCATAGAGGCCAGGAGGTACCCGGGGCCATGGTACGTCGCATCGATGCGCAGGGTTGCCGCTGCCTCGGTCAGGGTGTGGTGGGTGCCCGCCATGCGCTGGGTCACCATGTGACCCTCGAATTCGTTTTCGTACAGATCGATGCGATCCATGCCGTGGATGGGTCCGAAATGCGCCCGGTCCGCGATATTGTCGACGACCTCCTGGCCGTGAATGGGCAGCGTTCCGATGTGATCGATCTTCCAGCGCACCCACGAAGGATCTGACCACTCAGGCTGTTCCGGGGGTGGCCACTCAGGCTCGAGTCCCTCCGGGTCGTGCCAGATCCAGATGACGCCGAGGCTTTCGTGAACCCTCCAGCTGCGCACGCAGGCCGCCTTCGGGATCGGCCCGCGCAGGCCGGGGATGTCGTCGCACTGGCCGTCGTCCCGGTAGCGCCAGCCGTGATACGGGCAGCGGATGGCGTCGCCCTCGATATGAGTGCCGTTGCGTATCACGAAGGAGGTCGTGTTGCGACCCAGGTGCGTGCCCATGTGGGCGCAGTAAGCGTTCAGGAGCACCGGCTTACCCGTGGCCCGGCCGCGAAACAGCACGAGCTCGGTGCCGAAGAAGCGCAGCGGCAACGGTTGATCCGTGAGCTCCTCGGCGTCGGCGATCATGAACCAGCCGCGGGGGAAGGCGAATTCCCCGAGGCCGTAGTCTTTGGTGGTGGCCACCGCTGCCGCCTGATGTCAGTCAGTGTGTAGAGACGAGAGCGACGTTCAGGTCCTGCCCATATCGCGCTTCCAGGTCTTCAGGATCTCAAGATACGCCGGAGCGCAGTAGAGGTCTTCCTCGTAATGGAACTTGCCATTGCCGGCGTAGAGATTCAGCGTCACGCAGGGGAACTGATAGTGGTAGTCCGTGGCGGGTCCCGGATTGCGCCACTCGCCGTAGGGGACCTTGCTGCCATCCGGGTTCGGCCAGCGGTTCCAGTTGTAGTTGATGACGAGGTTTCCCTGGATCGCGTGCCATTCGGGGATGAAGCGCAGCTCAGGTTGCGTGGCCATCAGCGGCACCATCCACTCGGCAATGTCGTCGCGGCGCCGGAACGTGCCGAAGTGGTGGTCGACGTACAGGCACTCGTCAGTGAACATGTCGCACCAGTGCTCCCAGTCGTTCATGTTGGCGCGTGCCGCATAGTCCTGGAACGCCGCCTCGACCTCCTCGTGCGGGTAGGCGGGGCCGGTGCGCAGCAGGGTCTGCCAGCCGAGGGCGGCGGAATTGGCCCCGAGATAGGCGATCTTGCCCAGATCCGGGGGAGTCTGAGTGCTCATGCGGGTCTCCTGTAAAGCCTGGCGGATGGATCGGTGGCAGTCAGTTCACGGGTTCGAGAGTCCCCAGGTGCCGATGTCGGCTCGCTCGGGCGGGCGCTGGTTGCGGTCGATCTTGGCGGGCGGCGCATGACCGCTCTGCGGTGGCACCCAGCCGGACTCCTTGATGAGCTCCCCGAGCTCGACCACGTTGAACACGTCGTTCTCGTAGCAGAAGCGATCGTTGCCCGCGTAGATGGCGAGGCTGAGCGAGAAGCAGTCGGGGAAGCTGCCGTCGGGGAGCTTGCCCGGCACGCGGCTCCAGAAGGCACAGATGACGAGGTTGTCCTTGACCACCGTCCAGAGCGTCGGGAAGCGCCACTCCTCGAACCCGACCATCCCATCATGCATGAGGGTGGCGATGGCCTTGGCCCCGACCAGGCGACCCCAGATGGGGTCTATATAGATCGCGTCCTCGGTGAAGTGCTCGGCGATCTCGCTCCAGTCCGCGATTCCCTTGGCCACCCGCTCGCGGGTGGCGAGCACCTTGCCCCAGGCGGCACGCACTTCAGCCTCAGGATAGATACGCATGCGCGGCGAGCTCCGTCTTAAGAGGGATTCAGGGCGACTGTAGCGAGCGGCTCAGGGCCTGAGCGCGACCGGAAAGAGCAAAGAGCAGGACGCAAATGTGCCTTCAGGGGCGCTACGGGTGGCCGATCCGGGGCAGTACCTCACGCTCGAACAGGCGCAGGCTCTTCCAGGACAGATCCGGATCGAGGCCCCCCATGAGGGGATGGAACAGCAGCGTCCCCGAGGGTCCCAGATTCGTGGCGAGCTCGATGCATTCCTCGGGCGTTACCACGGCATAGCCGCCCCGGCGCCGCAGGATGTCGGCCGAGTCCACCGGCTGGTAGGAGGAGTCGAGACCGGCCTCCGCGGCCCACTGGCCATAGGCGTTGGTCTCGTGCAGGGCGTGGGGTGCGATCCGGGCCCAGTCGGCCTCCGGCTCTTCCGTCACGTGCAGGAACGTTGGTCCGAAGTTCATGGCAGCCGTCGGGGTAAACCCCAGGCGCCGCGCCTCCACCACGTACTGCTCGTGAAGGTCCTTCAGGTGCGTGTCGAACCCCATCGCCTGCCGCGCTGCGCGGCGCGCGGCGGCGGGCGTCGAGCCCCCGAGCCACAGCGGTGGGTGAGGCCTCTGCAGCGGCCGGGGCGTGACCCGCATGCGACGGCCCAGGTACTCGAACTCCTCACCGCTCCAGGCGGCCCGCAGTACCCGGAGGTTCTCCTCGAGCAGCGCGCCGCGCTGTCGCGGGTCGACCCCGAACATGTGCAGCTCGCTTGGCACGTAGCCTGCGGCGAGGGTGACGTCCAGCCGGCCGCGGCTGATGTGGTCGAGGACGGCGATCTGTTCGGCGACGGTGACCGGGTTATGCAGCGTCAGCACCAGGGCGGCGATCACGATGCGCAGGCGCTCGGTGCGCGCCCCGATGGCCGCCGCCGCGATCAGGGGCGCAGGCAGGTAGCCATCCGCTACGCCATGGTGCTCCGAGATCCGCACGTGAGTGAAGCCGCACCGGTCGCCCCAGCTCACCATCTCGAGCATCTCGTGGTAAAGCCAGGTCCGGTCGGTGCCGAAGGAGGGCGCGCGCATGTCGAACCGGAAGGCGATGTTCATGATGGGCTCCTCACGAGTGAGGCCGGGTGGGACCAGGGGTACGCACGCGCTCGCCCCCTCAGTACTGCAGGCGCCGGTCGGCCATCGGGCCCATGGCCGCGCGCCACACGAGCTGCCGGCGCTGGTTGATACGCTGGAGGCAGCCAATCACGTCCGCCGCCAGCGGGCCCGCGGCGCCCTGGGACGCAGTGCGCAGGGCCGCGCGTGCCGCGGCGTGGCTGGCAAAGCGCCGACCCGTCAGGCGCTGCACATCCTCGATTTCCTCGCGCTCGAGGCGCTCGGCACCATAGGCGGCACGATCGCGCAGGTAGTGCGACAGCTTAGCCAGGCCCTGGGCACGGTCACGCGCATAGGGGTCGGCGAGGCCCGGCACCACGACCTGCTCGAGCGTGTGCAGGATGTAGTCGTGCAGGTACGCCTCGGGTGCAGCGCCTCGGAGCTGACCTCCCGGCAGATCGGCAACCTGGTGGCGCTCCGCGAGCGCGCGCACCAGTGCATCGGCAACCGACTGCCGGTAGGTGAGAAGCACCGGCAGGTTCTGGCTGGACGAGGGCCGCGACACCGCAAGATTCAGGCCGATGTACCAGCGCGTGAGCACGAGGATGACGCCGTAGGCGAGCGCGTTGCGGTCAACGCGTGACCCGGAGCAGGCCTCGTAGTTCGCGATGTGGTCGGCAGCATCGCCGAACGGGACGCCGAGCGAGCGGCACAGAACGGCCGCCAGGTCCTCGAGCGGGTGCCCCATGTGCACGACCTCCCAGTCGATGATCGCGCGCAGGCGCCCGTCGGGCCCGAAGATGAAGTTGCCGGGTCCCACGTCGCCGTGCACGATGCGCGCCGGCTGCGATGGGTCGGGAATGTTCTTGCGCAGCCAGCCCAGGGCAAAGTCGATCTCCGGTTCTTTGACAATTGCGGCCGGCGCATACATGGACTGCAGGCGGGTGAGGTCGTGTTCCAGGGCTGCGCCGATGGTCGCGGTGGCGGCGAAGTCCGCGAGCGCAAGATCGCCCGGGTTGAGCGTGTGCAGGGCCACGACGTGCCGCATGAGGTCGGCCTGGATGACACGCTGCAGCTGCGGGGAAGCCTCGATCTGGTAGCTGGTCGTGCCTTCCACGAACTCCATGAGCATCGCGTTCTGCGCGGCGTCATAGGCGTGGATCCCCGGCACCGGAAAACCGCTGCGGCGCAGCGCCGAGATGACGCGGTACTCGCGCTCGATCGTGAACTCAGTGCCCGAGAGGGGCCCCGCGCCGTTGTCGACGCGCAACAGGTGTCGGGCGCCCTCAGGGGTGCTTGCGATGTAGCTCGTGCGCGAGCCGCCGCCCGGGATGAGTTCGAGGTTCACCTGGGGGGTCTTGAGCGCAGCGCTGGCCCAGGTGCTCAGGCGGGAAGGAGGGGCGGTCATTCAGGGGCGCCGCGCAAGAGGAAGCGGGCGCGCCGATGCTCGCGCCACAGGGGCACGCTCCACAGGTCCTGCTCTTCCCCGTAGGCGATTTCGCCCCCGATATCCCAGCGCATCAGATAGTGCCTGCTCAGCAGGTTCGGGTAGGGGGTGTAAGCGAACTCGTTGAGCGGCACGCCGGACGCGTGCAGGGAGCGCCCGGCGGAATCCTCGATATCGAGGGTAATGCGCTCCAGCTGACCGTCGCGGTACTGCACGTTGCGCTCGCCGCGGCTCACCGTCTCACGGTGCCCGTCGACGCTCAGGTAGCCGTTGAAGACCGGCTGGGAGTGTTCGGCCGCGTGGCAGAACCCGAGGAAGCAGCGGCGTCGCGAGCCGCCGTGGAAATACCCAAGGCGCACATCGTCGCGAATGACGCGCGGCCCCCAGGAGCGGTCGCGCACCCCGTAGGCGTTGATGGCGTGGCGGCGACCTTCGATCTCTATGAACCCGGTGCACCATCCGCCCTGGTCCAGGTGACCGGCGAAGAAGTCCCCGGCCGCCCCGCGCGTGGTGACGTGCGGCGTGGTCAGGGCCTCGAACCGGAATTCCAGCAGCGCACGCGCGTTCTGGAAGCGCACCTGGTATTCGCGCCCCTCCTGCAGCGCCGTGATGGCCGTGCCGTTGTCCAGCGACAGGGCCTCGAGGCGCAGGGGGCCTGTAATGGGACGGTTCACGTCGTACTGGAAGACGGTGGCATCCCAGGGAACTGCTGCGGTGCGCTCCCACACGATGCAGCCGCCTCCGTAGATGCCGAATGCCGGCCTGAACCACTGATAGACGTAAGCGGTGAGTGCCTGCTCAGGGACGTAGGCTGCGAACCAGACCGCATCGGTCCACTCCGCGCAGTCGTTCGGGTAGGGCTGGAAAGCATCCAGAGAGGTCCCGGTCTCCAGTTGCGGCCCCACTTGGCACCCCTTCCTTAAGTGTCTACCGCGGTCCGGTTGCCGCACCCGTACTCTAGGGGCGCCGCGGCTTGCGCGGCAGCGACAGCGCCGCACAAAGAACGGGTCACGGGTGAGCGCCCGGCCGGCCCTCAGGCCTGCAGTACGTCTTCACGGTACGCCGACGGCGAGCAGCCGGTCCACTGCTGGAAGGCGCGCCGGAATGCACCCGCATCGCTGAAGTTAGCCAGGTCCGCGACCTCGTTGATGGTGAGGTCGCTGCGCCGCAGGAACTCGGTCGCGAGACTCAGCTGCACGCGCTTGCGGATCGTGGAATAGCTTGTTCCTTCATCGGTCAGCCGGCGCCGCAGCGTCCAGCCCGTGATGCCGAAGCGGCGCGCCACCTCGTCGACGCTCGGGACCTTCCGCAGCCGCATATGGCTGTCGATCATGGCGCGGTAGACGTGCTCGGACAGCGCGGTGCGCTGGCGCTCCCCGGCCAGCAGATTGAACGGGAAGTCGGCGAGCCGGGTGCTCAACTCCGAGGGGCGCCGGATCACCGGATGCTCAAGAGCGCTGGCGTCGAAGGTCAGGCAGGTCTCGGTCCTGCCGAAGCGCGCCGGGCAGCTGAGGAGGCTCAGATGCAGGACCGAGCGGCGTGGCTGCGGGTGGCCGAACTCGGCAGCCTCCAGCGCTATGGCGTCATCGATCAGCCACTCATACAGCTTGTGCAGCAGCACGATATTGCACAGCTCCATCGGCAGTGCGGCGGGGCTTGCGCTCCCCAGTACGGTCGTTATCCGCAGTTGCGCACGGCCCCGGTCGCTCGTGAGCGCTACGCGGCCGATGCGCCCCTCCAGGACCTCGAAGAACTGGGCCGTCGTGGCGATGGCGTCGCGCAGGTCCGCGCAGCCGAGGAGGCACTTGCTCAGCAGGACGAGCTGAGCGGCGGTCAGGCACGACCCGCGGTCGGTGCGCTCGATGTAAGCGCGCAGATACTCATGGCAGATGCGGGTCGCGCGGATGAAAGTGCCGGGCTCGATGGAACCGCGGCTCACCTCGGCCGGCTCGCAACCCCCGGCCCGCAGGATGTCATGCGGATTGGCGCCGAGCTCATCGATGCCACTCAGCAGCCCGTGCAGCAGCGTCGGGGGCACGCGGGCGCAGTCGGGGCGCGCGACGTGCTTGTGTGAGAGCGAGCGCGGCGCTGCGAGCGAATCCGCAGGTGCCGACGTCTCAGGCTTGCCGGGAAAGTCCATGCCCATCGCCCCCTCGATGATGCGATACTGTGTATCATCATTGTATATCATCGTCAACGGCGGCGACCTGAAGGCGCTCGCTCCCCGCGGCGCCATCTGCAGCCGTGCGCGCAGTTGGTTCCAAAGAGCGCAAGAGCGCACAATGGCGGGTGTCCCCAGGATGCATTCCGAGCCATGAAGCCCGTACGCAAGTACCAACCGGAAGCCTCTCGCGTGGCGCAGGACGCACGCACGCGCCGGGCGCGCGCGCGCCCGAGCGGCCGCACGAAGCTGCAGCAGGAGCAGAAGGAGGAGACGCGCGAGCGGCTGCTGCGGGCTGCGCAGCAGGTATTCGACGGTCGCTCCTATGCGGCCACTTCTGTCGAGGACATCATCGTGGCGGCGGGCGCAAGCCGTGCCTCGTTCTATCGCCATTTCGACAGCAAATGGGAGGTCGCCAGCGCGTTGTGCGGCGAGGTGATGCCTGAGGCCTGGCAGCTCTGGCACGAGCTTGCAGGCTTCGGCAACCCGAGCGAGAGCGTCCTCAAGGACTGGCTGCGGCGCAGGCTTGCGCTCTACCACCGCCATCGCTCGATGTTCCTCATGATGCGCGAGGCCGTGGCGCTGGAGCCGGCGGGCGCTGCGGCCGTCGTACGCACCCACGATGAAGTGATTCACGTACTCGCCGCGGGCCTCAATGCCTTCAAGAAGGCGCTGGTGCGCACGGCCGCCGGTCAGCTGGCGCATATCCGCGCCTGTTTGCTGCTCATGCAGCTCGATGAGTTCACTTACACCCTGGCGGTGCGCGGCTGGGATGTGAACAACGAGATTGCTATCGACGTCATGTCCGCTCAGATCAAGAGTTTCATCGCCGACTGAGCGCGCACGCGGGTTGCATCTCGCCCGCCTTCCTTCAAAGCTGAGTCGATCTTTGCTCATTCCTGTCGCGCCGGCGCGCGCGCGCCACCCGTACAGTTCCCGCCGTAGCAGTTGCCGTGACGTCCGGATAGTGACTGCGGGTGACGCACCGTCTGTCATCACGATGAGGGGGTTGTGTGAGCGAGCGACCAGCCGTTTCTGTGTACCGCGCGTCTGCCGCGCGCCACCTGTCCGTCGTTGCGGCCTGTCTGGGCGCAGTGTCCGTGGGGAGCGTGGCCCGCGCCCAGGAGGCCGGCACCCTTGAAGAGGTGGTGGTGACGGCTCAGAAGCGTGAGCAGAACCTGATCGACGTACCGATCGCGGTCACGGCCCTCAAGGGCGATTACCTCGAGCAGCGCAGCATCAATTCGGTCGACAAGCTCGATGGCCTGGCGCCGGGACTGGTGGTCGTTCCGTATCCGACGCAGTCCAACAACGCGCAGATCGGCATCCGCGGCTCCGTGCAGCAGAACGGTGACATCGTCCTCGATCCCTCGGTAGGCATGTACCTGGACGGGGTCTATATCGGCAAGGCACAGGGCGCGATCTTCGAGATCGATGATCTGGCGCGTATCGAGGTGCTGCGTGGGCCGCAGGGGACGCTCTACGGCCGCAACACTCTGGCGGGCGCCATCAACTTCATTACCAACAAGCCGGACGGCCACTTCGGCGGGTCCGCAGAGCTCGGCTTCGGCAACTACAACGAGATGGAGGCGAAGCTCACGGTAAATGTGCCCATCACTGACTCTTTATATGTGCGGCTGTCCGGCTCAGGCCTGCGGCGCGACGGCAACGTGCGCCTCATCGGCGACCCGTACAACGTCGGCGGGGTGCCGCTCGGGGAGCTCTACAACGATTCCGTGGTGCATGACCCGTTCGGCGCGGAGGCGAAGAGCGGACGCATGGGTGACAAGGATCACGTGGCGTTCCTCGGGCAGGTGCGCTGGCTGCCCGCTGACCACCTCACCCTCGACTACATGCTCGACTACAGCCGCGCGCGGGACACCCCGACGTACAGCCAGCTGCAGTCAGTCAATCCGAACGGGTTCCTCGGAGCCAACTGTCCGTACGGGCCGGCCGGGTGTATCCCGGCCTATCTTTACGTGCAGCCGAAGTACTCAAACACGGGGTTCATCGACAACACCCCGTCGGACTATGTGTCGATCGCCGGCCACGGGCTGACGGCGAGCTGGGATCTGGATAGCGTGACGCTGAAGTCGATCACCGGGTACCGCACGATGAGCTACAACGATTTCCCGGCGGACCTCGATGGCACCCCCCTGTGGCTCGCGACCGGCGGGCTGCAGACCTCCTATTATTCGTTCAGCCAGGAGTTCCAGCTGACGGGCAAGTGGGGCACGCGCCTCAACTACGTGGGCGGCCTCTACTACTTTCAGGATGAGGGTGACACCACCAACCCGCAGCGCTTCTTCTTCGGCAGTGTTAACTACGACACCAACTACGGCGGCAAAACGCACGCAGGCGCAGCCTACGGTCAGGCGGACTTCGCTGTCACCGACCGCTTCACCGTGACCGGCGGCCTGCGCTACACGCTGGAGGACAAGAGCATTCATCGCTCGGAAGTGTTACTGCCCGACACGGTGCTGGTCGACGTCGGTGAGGCCTCGCACCGCTTCCACGCGCTCAATCCGACGGTTGTCTTCTCCTATAAGTTCACCGACAACCTCAACGCCTACGCAAAGTACGCCCAGGGCTACCGCAGCGGCGGGTTCAACGGCGAGGCCGGCTCGAACGAGGCCACCACTACGCCATTCAATGCCGAGACGGTCGACTCCTACGAAGTCGGGCTCAAGTCGAGCCTGTGGGACCGGCGTCTGGACCTTAACCTCGCCGGCTTCATCAACAATCACAAGAATATGCAGCTGTCGGTGTTCACAGCCGTGTCGTCGCTGCAGAGTCTCATCCAGAATGCCGGCTCCGCCAAAATGAGCGGCGTTGAGCTCGAGGCCGCGTTTCGCCCGGTGGAGGCGCTGCGGATCAGCGCAAATTTCGCCTACCTCAATGCCAGGTACAACACATACTACGACACTGACGCCGGTGGCGAGGTGATCAACGTGGCGGACAACCGTGTCATTCCGCATGCGCCGAAGTGGCAGCTGTCCGGGGGTTTCGACTGGCGGGTGCTGAGTGCCGGCAAGGGCGACAGCCTGCACTTCATCACCGATGCCCGCTACACGAGCAGCTACTACCTGTACCCCTATGCGAAGACGGCGACCGCGGATTTCCCGCTGGTGTCGCTGGCCTCACTGACGCAGGCGGAGGCCCTCGGCCTCGTCGATACGCAGCTGCGCTGGGAGAACATTCCCGTCGCCTCGCAGACAGGCTGGGTGTCCGTGTGGTGCAAAAATCTTGCGAACGTGGTCAAGAAGCAGAACGGAATCGACTTCGGCCCCTCGTTCGGGGAGCTGAACATCGCCAACTTCAACGATCCACGCACCTATGGCGTATCGGCGGGACTGAAGTGGTGACCCACGCAACCGACCGCTGGCAGCATTTCCGCGACCAGCCCGGTTTGGCTTGATGACCCGGGCGGACCGAAGGCGCGGGGGTCACTGGACCTTCACTGGCCGGTCGCGACGGATCACGGTGCGGCGTTGCCCTCGCGAACCCTCGGCGCGCTGCGGCCGGATAAGGTCGATGGATCAGCTCTAAGCCGTTGTTTTGTCGGCTCGCGGGTTGCAGTGGCAACCTAGACAAGGGTATACGCGAGTGCACCCAAGTGCCCACGCCAGGTGGTTGAGCCAGTTGAAGCTCTTCTCTCACCACCTTCGGGAGACCGACTTCGGTTCGGCGGCTCAAAGGTTCCAGGCGGCCAGCGAGCTCTTGCGAGATCTGTGGAAAGAAACCCTCCAGAATAACTCGTAATCGTGAAGCGAATCTGCCGACTCACGAATCAAACGGCGAGTACCCCGTAAAATTCCAGCTGTGAATCCAACAGTTGGCACAGTGATATGTCTGTTGCAGGCGCCAGACATTGCGCTGAGTTTGTCGCGGCCTTGCGCAGCGTGTAAGGCGCTGGAAGGCGTAGTACATCCGCCGAGTGAGTGATGCTGTTATGTGGCTGTCTTTAATGCAGAACGCTCGAGAATCCCAATGGATCCAGGCATCAACTCCCGCGGAAAAGTGCAGCGCCCAAGCGGCAGGGCGCGGATGTGATGCCGCCCCGCGTGCGCACGCTGGTTCGCTGGACTATCGGCATTGTACTTAGCGTCGTCGCTTTTCTGGTGGTGGCGGTGTTGGTGGCGCAACGACTGGTGATACGCCGTTCATCGGAGTACGGATTTCGTGACTCATGCTCGCCAGGAAAAGATCGTTCGCGCGGCTTGCGGTTTCCAAGCGGTCGTGCGCCAGCTGCACACCAGATTCGCGACCTGGGAGTCGCCGATGTTCCGAGGGCAGAACTCTAGCTGCGTCTGTGGCCCCTCCTGCATGGGACGACCCGTGTGAGCGCGGTGACTATAGTACAGCCGACCGTCGCCCTCCGGATCGGGGCGTCGACCAGCGAGCGAGGGGGGGCAATGCAGGATGTGCAGTCGTCCGCTGACGTGTTAGCGCCCTACCGCGGTGCCATGAGTTCTTTTCCTACAACTCTCGTTCCAATGCGTTCCGGATGACCGTGATGTCTCGGATTGCGCTTGAAACGAGAATGCCCGCTTCGGTCTTGAGTACGCTGAGATGATCTCGACCGGAAACTCACTGCCGTCTTTGCGCTGCAACCTAGGGAGCTCAAGTCCAGCCCCCATGGGGCGTCCAGGCGAGCGCGAGCAACGGACGACCCGGGTTGAAACGATGCTGCGCATGGATGCGCGCAGCCGTCCTGGCAACAGCAATTCCATGTCTTTTCCGAGCAGCTCAGCGCGACGAATAGCCGGACAGTAATAACCTCGCGCTGATCTCCGCCTGTGAGTTTGGAGGTGAAACGCTGGGTGAGAGGGTCAACGCAGGCCCGGTGCGGATCACTGGAACGGGCCGGATTGACGGCCAGGCGATGTCGGCCAGTCTCGAGGCGGTGAAACTGGGGGAACTTGCAACTGAGGCGCGCGTGACCCTCAGGTTGGCGGGGGATAAGCCCACGATCTGTATCTTGCCGCTGCGGTCGACGATGATGATCGCCGCATCGGTGCGCGACTCAGCAGACGCTCGCGAAAGCGCTCAATCCCTCCTGCCGCGCTACGGACCAGACTCCACAACGGAAAGCTGCGCGATCTCAGCCTGTCGGCGGAAGCTCAAGACGATAGGGACCATTTTTCCCTGTCAGTTCTCCGCGGCGGGGTGCGACTTGTCAATGGCAGCGCACAGGTGCCGACGCTGGAGCGCGAGGTCACGGACGTTGCCGGACGCGCGGAATTGCGGGATGGCGTATTGACTATACGCGACGTGACGGCGCGCCTGGGCGCCTCGGAGCTTCGGGACTCAGGCGTTGATGTTGTCTTTCAGGAGCCCAGGCGGCTGGAGCGGGCGCACGGGGATGCGAGCCTCGTGCTTGAGGATCTGTTGCCGGACTTGCGAAGGCGTCAGCCGTTTGCCCGGTTCCTCGGCGCGATTCCCGCGGTGCGCGGCGACGCGCAAGTCGCGGCGCGTAACGGATCGAGCAGCTCGCGAACCGACGCGCTGGCTCCCTCCTGCCGCGCTCGGAAGGGCGCAATCTTCGCAGCTCGTTATTGGCGCGGGCCTGCTCGATACTCCGGCGTTGATGGTGTAGAGAGTCAGACTCCGTGCTGGATTCCTCGACGACCGTATGAGATGAAGTCACTGGCCTAAAGGGCAGGCCGGTCGTGACGGCGCGCGTGACGGACGGCGTCGCGCAGCGGAACCTGATCGATTGGCAGTGGCGGCGCGCGCACCTTCCAAAACGCCTAAGACCAGCTACGCCGCTGATCTTTGCGGCGTCCCATGTTCAGTGGAACGACGATGGGAATGATGTTGGTGCCGCGCAACATCGACAGCGGCGTCGAAGACGGGATGTCGGAATCTGGAGGGGCGCTCAGCGTACGCTCCTCGAGATCAAAGATCGGGACAGCGATGCGAGCCTTGTGTATTCGAAGCGTGGCTCGGTGATAGACATGGGCTTTTCAGGGGTGCTAGCCGCCGAACCCTGGCGCGCGGGTAGTTGGGGATGTCGACTTGGATGGGATTGCTCAGCGGCGATTCTCCAGGACCCGCTGCAGGGAGGCGCGCAGATTGCGGACGCAGATGATGCGACGATGAGTCAGCGTCCGAGAGAGGCTCGCAGTGGTATCGGCGGGGTTATGGGGAAAGATCTCGAACAGCGGTCGGTTCAAAATCACCGCGCGAGGTGGTCTGGCGCCCCGGCGAGGATTCTCAGGACCGCCAGGAGCGCGAGTTTCGTGCGTGCGTGGGCTCGGTTCTGGTGGCCTGCAGATAGCGAGTCGCTCACCGCCACTATCGTCGAGGTCAGCGCGTCGGTTGCTGGTTGGTCGCTTCATTCACCTGACGCCAAACGAGTTGATGCCAATGTCGACGTCAGCGCGCGGACGTGGCTCTCGAGCGGGTTGTTCACTGTCTGACCGGGAAAGATGCCTGGATCACGGGCGATTCAACATGACGGGCGGTCAGGACCATGTACAGGTCGGGTGAGGATTCGAACAGATGCGGCCGTCGCGTTCTCTGCTGGGACGGCAAATACGAAAATGGAGCTCTAGGGAGATCTTCTTGAAGTCGTGAGGATTGACAGAGTAAAAAGATCTTGAGTGTGGCTAGAGTATCGAGCTGACGGTGATGCGGCGTGAAGAGCGGCGTGATGACAGAGGGGGGCTTGCGAAAGTCAGGCGTCATGAAGAACGTGCAGGTAACATCTCGCTCTGATGTCTCGTCGCGCCTCAGCCGTCTCGATCGCTGGTCGCGGCTCCCCTCTGGCTATGTGATCGGGGCGCGCTTACCTCGTCCGGTCGGGATCGGGAGACATCGTAAACCGACCGTTGTGCCGCTCGGCCCCGCGCGGTCGGGTCCGAGTCCGGGGATGCGAGCGGCCTTTAAGCTCCCGAGCAACTGGGGGACGCGCTGGAAGCCAAACCGAGCGATAGCCAGCGCGGACATCTGCCCGGCCTCTCAGACGTCCTCTGCCGTCTAGGTGCGCGCGCGCGGGGACGAAACTCTACCGGCGGCCGCGGGCGCATAAGACAGTCCGAGCTCCGCGGCCTAGGTGCCTGGTGGATGTACGTTGCACCGCGCGCCGTAGAGCGGGCCCCTGGGAGATTATATGAGATAGGCCGACTGGCTGCCACCTGGCGCTCCACGGCGTGGGCAAGGGCAGACAAGAAACCCAACATCGTCATCATTTGGGGCGACGACATCGGCCAGATCCGACATCAGCGCCTACTCGCATGGGGCTGATGGGCTATCAAGACACCCAACATCGATCGCGTCGCCAAGGAAGGCGTGATCTTCACGGACTACTACGCCGAGCAGAGTTGCACGGCGGGGCGCTCCTCGTTCATCACCGGCCAATGCGGCTTGCGCACCGGGCATAACCAAGGTCGGCCTGCCTGGCGCGGCTCAGGGCCTCCAGAACGGCGACGTGACCATCGCCCAGTTGCTCAAGGCGCAGGGTTACGCCACCGCCCAGTTCGGCAAGAACCATCTGGGCGACCGGAATGAGCACCTGCCCACCGTCCACGGGTTCGACGAGTTCTACGGCACGCTCTACCACCTGAACGCCTCCGAAGAGCCGGAACAGCCGGACTACCCGAAGGATCCCGACTTTCCTCGCGAAGTTCGGCCCGCGCGGCGTGCTGGACTGCAAGGCCACGACCATGGACGACCCGACGGTGGACCCGCGCTTCGGCAAGGTCGGCAAGCAGACCATCAGGACACCGGCCCGCTGACCAAGAAGCGGATGGAGACCTTCGATGACGACTTCGCCGCCCGGGCGGTGGACTTCATCAAGCGCCAGAACGCGGCCGGCAAGCCGTTCTTCGTCTGGGTGAACTTCACGCACATGCACTTCCGCACGCAGTGAAGCCCGAGAGCGTGGGGCAGTCCGGCCGCTGGCAGAGCGAATACCACGACGCGATGATTGACCACGACAAGAACGTCGGCACGGTCCTCAAGGCGCTGGATGACCTGGGCATCGCCGACAACACCATCGTCATGTATTCGACCGACAACGGCCCGCACATGAACTCCTGGCCGGACGCCGCCATGACGCCCTTCCGCAGCGAGAAGAACTCGAACTGGGAAGGCGCCTACCGCGTGCCCGCGATGCTTCGCTGGCCGGGCCACATCAAAGCCGGCAGGGTGGAGAACGAGATTGTGTCGCACCTCGACTTGCTGCCGACGCTCCTCGCGCGGCGGGCGTTCCGCAGATCAGTGAAAGAGCAACTCGAAGGGCATGAAGGTCGGCGACACGACCTTCAAGGTGCATCTCGACGGCTACAACCTGCTGCCGCTCCTGACCGGCCAGACCGACGGAGAGTCCGCGCAAGGATCGTTCTTCTACTTCAACGACGACAGCGACCTGGTCGCACTGCGCTACGACAACTGGAAGATCGTCTTCGTGGAACAGCGAGGCCCAGGGCACGATGCAGATCTGGGCCAGCCGTTCACTGACCCTGCGCGTGCCGAAGATCTTCAATCTGCGCACCGACCCCTACGAGCGGGCGGACATCACGTCGAACACCTATTACGACTGGTTGCTCAACCACGCGTTTATGTTCGTCCCGGCGCAGGCCATCGTTGGCAATTCCTCGCCACGTTCAAGGAATTCCCGCAGCGCCAGAAGGCTGGCAGCTTCAGCCTGGACGAGGTTCTGGAAAAGCTGCGGGAAGGCGCGACGGGTCAGCAACTAAGGCCTGAATCTGCGCAGCCCGGAATCGCTGACTGCGAGGCCCACCGGGCCTGCACCTGACGGCCGCGACATCTCGTGTGCGGCCCGGTTCCAACTCAACGACCAAGATAGAACGCAAAACATGAAAACCACCCGCAGACAGAACCCTCTCGCCGCCTGCGCTCGTTTGCGCGCTGGCTTTCACCGCAACCATTGCGCGCAGCCGCCGACCCGTTGCCCTCCTGGAACGACGGCAAGGCCAAAGCAATCCATCATCAACTTCGTCAAGAAGGTGACGAAACCCGGCTCGCCGGATTTTGTGCCGGTCGCCCGAACGCATCGCCACGTTCGACAACGACGGCACGCTCTGGTGCGAACAGCCGGTGCCGGTCCAGTTGTACTTCGTGGTCGACCGCGTGAAGGCGCTCGCGCCGCAGCATCCCGAGTGGAAGACCAAGGAACCATTCGCCTCGCTGCTCAAGGGCGACGTGAAGAACGACGCTCGCCGGCGGCGACCACGGGCTGATGGAACTCTTCATGGCCACGCACACCGGCATGACCACGATCGAGTTTGAGCAGATCGTCAAGGATTGGATCGCCACCGCGAAGCATCCGAAGACCGGCAAGCTCTATCACCGAAATGATCTATCAGCCGATGCTCGAAGTGCTCGCCTATCTGCGCGCCAAGGTTTCAAGAACTTCATCGTCTCCGGCGGCGGCATCGAGTTCATGCGCGCCGTGGGCGGAGCAGGTCTATGGCATCCCGCCGGAACAGGTCGTCGGCAGCAGCATCAAGACGAAGTTCGAACTGCGCGACGGCAAGCCCGTGCTCGTGCGCCTGCCGGAGCTGAATTTCAACGACGACAAGGCCGACAAGCCCGTCGGCATCAACCAGCACATCGGCCGCCGGCCCATCGCCGCGTTCGGCAATTCCCGTGGCGACCAGCAGATGCTGGAATACACGCAAAGCGGCAGCGGTGCGCGGTTCGAGCTGTCTGGTGCTGCACGACGACGCGAGCGCGCGAATACGCCTACGGTCCGGCGCGCGGATTGCCGGACGTCAAATCGGTGCCTTTCACGCCGGCGCTCGAAGAGCAGGCGAAGAAGGAGGGCTGGACCGTGGTCAGCATGAAGGACGATTGGAAACAGGTCTTCCCGGCCGCGCAGCCCGAGGTCACCGCCATTGACATCCTGCTGGAACCAGACGCCACGATGCTCCAGAATGCCGCCGCCAACAACGCCCGTCTGCTCGGGGTCTTCCCGAAAGGTTTCGCGCTGGATGCGGCGCACCGTCCGCACATCACGATGCTCCAGTGCTTCGTCCGCACGGCGGACCTCGACAAGCTTTATGCCGCCGAAGAAAAGGTGTTGGCCGCCGCCAACATCAACGCGATAAAGCTGGAGGCGTTCAAATACTACTACGCCCCGGCCGGCGCAACGGGCGTGGCCGGCATCTGCGCCAAGCCGACCCCGGAAATCCTCAAGCTGCAGGCGGACATCATCGCCGCCGCGAAGCCGTTCATCGGTGCAAACCGGCCCGATCGGCGCGTTCACCGCGCACGCACGACGATCCTGCCATTGACGCGGCCCTCATCGGATATGTGTCGACGTTTGACCCGAAGATGACCGGCGAGAATTTCAATCCGCACGTCAGCACCGGCGTTGCCCCCGCGCGTACCTCGACGCGATGCTGGCCGAACCGTTTGAGACGTTCATCTTCTCGCCCGCGGGCGCGGCGGTTTACCAGCTCGGCCCGTTCGGCACGGCGGCGAAGAAAGCTCAGGGAATGGAACTAAGCGGGCTTATTCGTTGACGACAGCGCGACCGCCATCTCACGTAGTCGGAGGCGCTCTCAGCCTCCGGTGGGCGCGAAACAACCGGCAGGAACCAAGCGGATGTATCCGCCGTAAGTGATTGTTTTAGTGGCTCTCCGGGTTGTCGCACACAGCGATTAGGCCTTGAAATCTCAAGCGGGTTCCCGGCGGTAGGACATGACGTACTCCGACCGGTACCCTTAGTAAATGAGCGACGGGCCCGGCGATATGGCGTGAGTCCTCTCCGAGGGGCGTGATGATGGCGTTGAGATGTATTTGGGCGTTAGTGCTCGCTGGGGCGCTCGGTGCCTGCCATAGCGACGCGGCGCCGGATTTGAGTCGGCTCTATGCCTCAGGCATGGAAGAAGGGGGTACGCCGCCGGTCATTTTGATTCCCGGAGTTCTTGGCTCGCGACTCTTCGACAAGAACAAACGGACTGAGGTATGGCCGGGATCGACGCTGCATCTGTTGGCAGGTTCGAAACAGGACCTGGCACTCTCCTTTGACGCGGCGACTCTGCAACCCGTCGATGACGGATTGGAACCGAGCGGGCTCTTTGAAGAGGTGCTGAACGCCGACTTCTACGGCGCAATCCTTCGCACACTGCGCCAATCGGGCGGCTTCGTTGCTGGAAAACTCGGAGCACCGGCGGACCCGCGGGTGCGGCGCTATTACGTATTCGCCTATGACTGGCGGCAGGACAATGTTACGACCGCGAAGCGTCTTGACGCCCTGATCGAACAGATTCGCCGCGACTATGGGAACCCGATGCTGAGAGTCAATGTGATCGCCCACAGCATGGGCGGTCTCATCACTCGATACTACCTCCGCTATGGCACGGTCGACGCGCTCGAAGGCGATGGCGCTTTCCCCATCAACATGGCGGGCGCGGCAAAAGTCGGTACCGCTGTGTTACTGGGTACCCCAAATTTAGGTTCGCTGAGTTCCTTGGACAGCATGCTTCTTGGCCACCGGGTTGGACTCCATCGAGTTGAGCCGGAGGTACTGGCGACCATGCCAAGCGTCTACCAGCTCTTACCGCATCCGTTGACGGATTGGTCAGTAGATCCCAGTGGTAAGGATCTGGATCTGGACCTCTATGACGTCGCCACCTGGAAGCGCATGCAGTGGTCGGTGTTTGACCCGGCGGTAACTGCCCGTCTGCGAGCCCGTTTCAAGGCGCCGGGCGAGGCAAACGCGTACATCTCCGCGCTTCAGGCCTACTTTGCCCGGAACCTGGAACGTGCACGACGCTTCATATGGTCGGTAACGTTCGAGGAGCCGAGCTCGCCGGTCAAATTCGTCGTGTTTGGCGGGGACTGCGTCCTGACGCCCGCGCGCATCGTGATTGAGCCACAGGCCGGGCGATCGGTGGCGCGGCTATTTCCCGAAGATGTGCAGCACAAAGTGTCTGGCGTGGACTACGGTCGCCTGATGCTGGAGCCGGGGGACGGCGAGGTAACCAAGCCGTCGCTGCTCGCGCGTGAAGCGCTCAGCCCGGTCGCGCCACGTAACAACGCATTGTTTTTCCCGCTTGCCTACGCGTTTTTTCTCTGCGAAAGCCACGATAGGCTCACGGGTAACATAAATTTCCAGGACAACCTGCTGAACGTGCTGCTTGCTCGCGAGCGCCCATGGGAAGCCGCTCGCGAAATGAAGCATTGAAGCGATGGGGTGGGAGCCTGCGTGTCCATGGTCACCGAGGTCAATCGAACTTCAGAGCAACGGGTTAATGGACCCTGGGGGTGCTGGACGTCGCTGCGCGCTTGCGGCTCGTCACCAGCATCTTGTTCAGAGCAACCACCTCGCCGCTAACGGCTGCGCGCGCGTTTCGCGTGCTTGCGTATCGCGACAAAAGCCGTACATTCCGCCCTGTTTGCTGACGTTTCCGGACAGGCCGGCAGGCAGTGCACTCTGCGACCACCGCTCACGAGACTGGCAACGGGGCAGCCACCGGCGCAAACGCCGCTGGCTGCCGCGCCTCACTGGAAAAAGTGAATCGCGGACCTGAAGGCTAGAACTGCCAAGCAACACCTCCGAAAAATCCTCGCGGTGCACCGTACTGAGGAGCAAATACGCCTACCCCTGTGCCACTACGAATCTGGTAGACCTTGTCCGTTACGTTGATGACGTCGAATCGCACCGTGAGCGGTCCCGTGCTGGCGAGCCGAAACTCGTGAGTGACACCAAAATTTATCTGGGTGTAGCTAGGGGTGTGATCGCCATTCGGGATCGATGATCCGTCGGGCAGAGTCAGATCCTGCCGCAGTCCGGTGCCAAAGAGCATATCGGCGCTGAAGCGGGTGCCGGACCACAGATATGAGGCGCCTGCGGAGGCCGCGACGCGTCCCTCGTGATCCAAGTGAATGTAATTGTTCTGGATGTAAGCCAGGTCATCGGCGCCGAAATTAAACTGCGAGGATTCGACGTCCTTTCCGTGCGCGGCCTGGAATGAGAGGTTCGCATAAGTGGAGAAATTCTTGACGGTGTAGTTCGCCGAGAATTCCACGCCCCCGATCAGACCATAGCGATAGTTGAACGGCGTCAGGATGATAGGCGCGCCGAACTGTCCTTCGTCGATCAGGTGCTGCGCCTGTTCATAGAAGCTGTCCACTCCCAGCGTCAGGCTGTTGTCCAGCAGCTTCTGCTGAACGCCGAAGTCGTAGTAATTCGCGCGTTCGGCGATCGGCGGGGTGTCCTGCGTCACCGTGCCCGGAGGTATCGCCGAAGTGCCTGCGAATTTGGTGAAGGTTTCGCCGCCGACGAGCTCAAACGGTGGCGGTGTGTAGTAGCGCGAGTAGCCGCCGTGGACGGTCGTCGCCGTCGGAAGCTGCCAGACGAAGTTCACGCGCGGGCTCACCTGGCTGCCGCTCGAGTAGGCGCTGTAGTGATCGAACCGTACGCCATAGTTGAGCGTCAGCGGGGCAAAGACCTGCCATTCATCCTGCAGGTACGCGCTCTCAATCGCCTGCGACTGTTTCCCGTTATCGGGGATGGTGAGAGGGATATCGCTCGTCTGCATGCCCTGAGCATCGATGGGCAGGACATTGGAGCTCGTTTCGCTCTCGGCACTGTCGTGCTGCAGGTAGAAGCCCGCACGCAGGGTATGTGCGGCGGTGATCTTGTATGACCCGTCGGTCTGCCATGCGAAAGCGGTGTCATCCTTGAACGCATCCTGGGCGATGCCGTTATAGAGCAGGTCCCCGACCCAGTCGGGTGCGAAATGAAGGCTGGTGTAGCGGGCGGACAGGGAAGTCTGCCAATTGAGATCTCCCTGCGAGTGCTGCCAGCTGACGATCGCGTACTCGGCGAGTTCGTGCTGGTTTTCGTCGAGGTTGTCGCTGAGAAACTCGCTCTGCCCCAGCACCTGATATCCCAGACTCGGTTGCAGCCCGCGCTGGTTCGGGATCTCGAAGTGATCGTTGGACAGCCCGACGATCAGCGAGAGGCGATTCTGCGGGTCAAGAATCTGCTCGAAATAACCGAACGCATGACCCTGCGTCGTGTGGTCGTGCAGCGGGTCTGAGCTTCCGTCGGGTGATTCGATCCCCAGGTTATTCTGTTTGTAGTCGCCCGTCAGGTAGTAGCTGAAATTACCGGTGCTTCCGCCATACTCGGCCGCGGGCTGCACCGTGCCGTGACTGCCGCCATAGAACGACACCTCGCCGCCAGGCTGTAGCAAGCCGCTGTTGGTGGTGAGGTCAATGACGCCGGCAGTCCGCAGGCCATATTCCGCCGGCAACGCGCCGGTGATCAGGCTCAGCGAGGAGATCAGGCGCGGACTTAAGGTCTGGCTGAAGACGCTGATGCCTTCCGGGAGGATCACCCCGTTCAGGCGGTATTGCAGATCGTTGTGGTCGGCACGCACGTGCAGCTGTCCGAAGGAGTCCTGCACGACATCCGGTGCCTGCAACAGGACCTGGTTGAGCTGTACGTTTTCGCCCCCTGGCGTTGCGGCAATCGCATCGCTCGTGATCGTGTAAGTCGAAGCGCCGGTCTGCGTTTCGATCTCGGAACGCGCAGCATTCAGGCGCCGAGCCGTGACCACGACGGTAGCTAAGGAGCCATTGGCCTCGGAGGCCGCGGAAGCGCCGCCGGGTGCAGTGGTTGAGTCCGCGGTCGCGATGGGGGAACTGTCATCGCTGGCTTCAGCCCGGATCTCGGGCGACATCAAGAGTGCGAATGCAATAGACGCAACTGCGGCGACCACGCTACGCGTGGCGGCCCGGTTTCGGGGATTAACCATGAAAGTACTCCGCAAGAACTGAAGAGACAACGCAGCGCGGATGCTCGCGCGCTGCATCGGTCAGAATCGAAAGCTCAGTTCAGACTTGCGGAGGACCGCGGCTGCGCGGCGTCGGAATTTCGGCGCCGAGAATCGCGTAGGAAGGCTCGGGAGCGGGGATACAGGCGGTTGCGCAAAGCGCCAGGACCAACGTCGAGGCGGTCCCGGGATTTGCAACCTGCGAGAAGGCCTGGCAGGTCGGGCACGAGCCATTGTCCGGCAGCTGGTCACTCTGATCCAGCGTCGCACCATGGGTGCTGGTGCCATGGCTGAGATGGCTCAGCTCATGCAATACCGCTCCGTGCTGAGCGAGCAGCAGCAGCAGCGACAGAACCCACGAAAGAGACCGTCTATGCATATTCACGCGAATCGGCCTACGGCCAGCTGCGCAGTGTAGCCCCTCATCGGTCCAGTTTCCTAGTCGCCAGGTGAAGGGTGGGGTTCAAAGATGTGACACGGGTTGAGATTTGCGTGCATTGATTGCGCATGGCATGGCCGCGGTACAGACCTTTGGGCGGCTCATGCCTCTTCCCAGGAGCAGGTGGGCTCGCGAGGTTCGAAGTTCAGAGAACCAAAGGCGCGATCGCGATCCGCGTCGCACCGCTAGTCGATGAGCTCGTAACGCACACTGCGACCCGCACCCCTGCGTAACGCAGTACTTGCCTGTTCGGCGAGCTCGGCAAGATCGCGCAGGGCGGTGGCGGGACTGACGTGGGTCAGACGCGCGTACTTTTTGTTGGTCATTCCGCCGTTCCGGCCCGTCAGAGCAATGAGCATTCCATGCATACGCTCGCTCAGTCGTAGCCCAGAAACGCTGCAACCCCGGCGACTACCAGGCAAGCCGCAATTAGCGCCCAAAGCCGCCAGTTTCGGACGGCGTCGCGCCATGTAGGTTGAGTGGGCCTGGTCTCAGTCATGCCGTAGCAATATAGGGTAGGGCCCTATGCTATATTCTGGCGGTGTCACACACAATCATCGAAAAGCAGAAGCTTCTGGCGCGGGTTCGGCGCATCAGGGGCCAGGTTGAGGCCATAGAACGTGCATTGCAGGAGGAGGCGGGCTGCGAGCGCGTCATGCACCTGCTCTCAAGCTCCCGTGCGGCGATGGCCGGATTAATGGCCGAAGTCGTTGAGGACCATGTTCGGACACACCTTGTAGACCCTAAGGCCCATCCTCCCGCCTTGCAGCCGCAAGCCGTCGAAGAACTCCTCTCCGTCGTTCGTACCTACGTACGGTGAGTCAGATGGCTGAGCCCGACACGCCCCTTTTCGAGCCACAACACGATCATGTGTTCCTGGGTGAGGGCCATGAGCGCGCCGAGCGCCAGACCTGGGCGGTGATCTGGTTGTGCGGCGTCATGATGGCGCTCGAGATCGCCGGCGGATTGCTCTTTGGTTCACTTGCCCTGGTTGCCGACGGTTTGCACATGTCCACTCATGCCAGCGCGTTGCTCCTGGCCGCACTGGCGTACCGATATGCGCGGCGACATGCGGGCGACCGGCGATTTGTGTTCGGGACCGGCAAGCTCGGCGATCTGGCCGGATTCACCTCCGCTGTAATTTTGGCAATGATCGCGCTGCTGATCGCCTTCGAGGCGGTCAGTCGATTTCTCAACCCGATCCCGATTCAGTTCCGGGAGGCAATCCCGATCGCGGTCCTGGGATTGGGAGTGAATCTGGTCTCGGCGTGGCTGCTGTCCCGCGGCAGCCACGTCCATCATCACCATCATGAAAACGATCATGTTCACGACCAAGACCGAGATCCGCATAGCGCCTCTGGCGAGCACGAACATCGAAACGCTGGACGGGACTCGCTGGCCGCGGCTCACCGCGACAACAATCTGCGTGCGGCGATCATTCATGTCGCCGCAGATGCCGCGGTTTCGGTGCTGGTAATCGCAGGCTTGCTGCTCGCGCGGACATTCGGATGGTTATGGATGGATCCGCTGGCGGGCATTGTCGGCGCATGCGTAATTGCGAGCTGGTCTTTGGGTCTCGTCCGCGACACCGGCCGCGTCCTTCTCGACATGACTCCGGACCGGGCCCTTGAAGCGCGTATTCAGAAATCTGTGCAGATGGCGGGGGATCGGTTGACGGATTTACATCTGTGGCGACTGGGACCAGGGCACCTCGGCGCCATTCTTGCCATCGAGACCCGACAGCCCCGGGACGCGAGCTTCTACCGGGAGCAACTGGGACGTATTCGAGCGCTGTCGCACGTGACTATTGAGATACAGCGTGTGGCCTAATTGTGCGTAGCTCGGAAAGTCCCGCCTCAGACGGCAGCCGGCGCAATCCTGGGCTGATGTCGGAGGGCGAAGCGGCCGCCCCGCAGAACGTATTTGAAGCGAACAAAACGTCCGCGCCCGATTAGCCCAAAGAAGGGCGGCCGCCAAGAAATCCGTCACCGTACGAGGAGAACTACTGTATGCACAACCAGCCTGGCGCTCACTCGCTCGGCTAGTGCGGAGGGTTGTCGACAGCGAGCAGGGTCCCATAGTCTGCGCCGAGCTAAGTCGGTAACGCGCTGCACCTGATCCGGCTGCCCTGCATTTCATTCTGTACATCGAGCGTCTGCCGGTAGGTAAAGAGACTCCGGTTCTGAGCCCGAGTCCCCCGGGGTGCGTCAGCGCTGTGCGACGATTTCGCTCTCAGTTTGAAGTTTGACCATTGCCCGCAATTGTTCCAGCTGCTGCCTCAATTGATCGATCTGCTGCTGCTGCTGCTGCGCTTTGTTGAGTAGCATCGGAGCTAGTTCCTCATAACGAACACCCTGGATCTTGCCGGCACCGTCCCGGATCACGAGTTCCGGATATACCTTCGCGACTTCTTCGGCTATGAGCCCGTACTGGACGGTGCGCTTAGCGTCGGTCTTCAAACGAAAAGTGACCGGCCGTAGTTGATCAAGTTTCTCAGTGCTCGCACCCATGGGGGCGATGCCAGTCTTATAGCGCTCGGATGATGCCAGCACGCCGAGCTGGCCGGTAGACGTGACGTAGACCGCGCTGCCGGTGACATGGGCGCCGCTGATACCGGCGATGTACGCTGCCGACTGCTGAGCTGAAGTCCCGATCCGAATAAGTCCCACATCCTGTTGGTTACCTGTGTTGCCGATATCGATGTTGTACCTGCTGCCTCGGATGTAATACCCGGCATTGGCGCCAATGGCGATGTTGCTGGAACCGCCCTGATTGGTGCCCAGCGCGTTGAGTCCGATGGCAGTGTTATTACTTCCCGTCGTATTCGAAGCCATTGACTCGAATCCTGCCGCGACGTTGTAACTGCCAGAGATGTTTCCCGAGAGTGCCGCTGATCCGGATGCAGTGTTGTAGCTTCCGGTGGTATTGGTGACGAGCGCACCATGGCCCGCGGCAGTATTTTCGGAGGCTGTCGAACTGTTCCAAAGGGCGTATGCCCCGAGCGCTGTATTATCGTTTCCTGCGGTGTTCTGTTGGAGCGCGACAAATCCGGAAGCGGTGTTTTCCACGCCCGTCGTATTCCATTCCATTGCGGAAATTCCTGCAGCGGTGTTGTCGTTGCCCGCCGTGTTCAGATGAAGCGCAAATGATCCGGTCGCCGTGTTGCCGTAGCCAACCGTGTTTGTAGCAAGTGCGTTTGTTCCGATGGCCGTGTTGTTGTCGCCGATGAAATTACTGTTGAGCGCATTGAATCCCACCGCGGTGTCGTTGTATGAATCGGGCGCCTTCGGGTCCGGAGGGACAGATGCGGACTGAAGCGCCCCTGTCCCCATGGCAGTGTTCCGTTCAGCATCACTTTGCACCACGTCGGGCGGCTGCTGAGCGTATGCGTGCCCCTGTGTGCATAGGGCGGCGGTCAATACGAGAGATGTTATACGGGAGCGTTTCATGGGAGTTTTCCTCGCGTGGGTTGATTCTTATTGCTGAGGCTCGGAGGTGAACAAGGCCGTTGGCAGCGTTTTTGATAATCGGTCGCCAAATGCAGGTGCCTGGCGCCGGGATGACCAGGTTTGACCAAACGGATTCGCCGTGAGGGGCATGGTCCTTCGTCGCACCCCGTTGTATTTTTCTGTTGGTGCGACAGAGTTAGTGTAGGCGCCGAAGGGTCATTGTGCGCGCCTTTCGACTGGTCAACGGTCGCTTACCTTGGCGCACTACAGCATTGGCAGGGACCGAGGCAGTACGTCAGCTCCCCTGCGCCTCGGCCGGCTCCGCGGCTGCGGATTGTTCCGGCGCACCCGGATGCCGCCAGTACCACACGATCGGCCGCAACTGCCGCTCGAATGTTGGCGCCTGCGCCGCGCGTCCAAGTTGCGCAGATGAAGACTCTACAGAGTCGCTCGGCCGGATAGCCGCGCTGGAGCAGCGTGCTCAACGCGACGCCTAAGAGCACTGGCGGTGGAACAGGAGACGCCCTGGTTTTGGGGCGGGTGCACATCGAGTGGAAACGTGCGGCTAATTTTTCGGCCGCCTAGCGTCGGCGAGGCTTGTAACTAGCGGTTTTTATTGGTTTCCCGGGTTGCACAAGTTGCGCATCCCTAACTCATTGAAGCATTGGAAGATCCTGGTGCAGGATTTTCCAACTCTCCCTTCCGGGTCCCCATGACCTTTCGGCTGCGGCGGTACCGGCGCAAATTTGCCGATACTCCACGTGCTGAGGTAGGGTCTTGGAGTTTAGTTTCCGCTGCTTAGCGCATTCGAGTCAGTCGCACGGTTCCACCAGCCGCCGCCGAGTGCTTGCAACAGCACCACGCTATCGACGAGGCGGCTCGCTTGTGCCTGGATCTGTTGCAGGAGTGCGTTCTCATAGGCCTGCTCGGTGGAAAGTTCCTGCAGATAATTCGCGTAGCCGGCGCGCCGTTGCGCACGTACCGTGTCCAGGGTCGCCTTTGACGCTGAAGCACTCGCCGCCGCTGCCTGAAGAGCTTCCGCGTCCCGCTGGATGGCGACCAGCGCATCGGCGACATTCTGAAAGGCGCTGAGCGCCGTGCTCCGGTACTGTTCACGCGCCTGCTCAAGAGTGGCCCGTGCAGCGCGTTCCTTGTGAAGGAGGGCGCCGCCATCGAACACTGGCTCTGTGAGCGCAGCTCCCAGATCCCAGAAATTCGTGCCGGCGGAGCTCAGCGCGCCCAGCGTCACCGCGGACTTGCCCGCATCCGCGGTGAGCGTGATGTTCGGCAGGCGGGCCGCAACCGCGACGCCCACGGCGGCGGACGCTGCGTGGAGGTTCTCTTCCGCTTGGCGCACATCCGGGCGATGTTCAATCAGCTGCGAGGGGATGCTTAGGGGCAAAGTACCGGGGAGATGAAGCTGACCCAGTTCGAATCGCTCGGGTAGACCGTTCGCGGCGTAATTGCCCGACAGCGTGGTCAGGAGATCGCGCTGCATCTCGAGCTGCTTCTGTAGCGGCGGCAAGGTGGCGCGCGCCGCCGCTACCGCGCCCTCCTGCGCGGCTACGTCCAGTTGCGTGGCGTAGCCGTGCAACTTCTGCGCTCGCAGCACGCTCAGGCTGTGCTCATTGAGTTCGATCAGACGCTCCGTCGCCGAAATCTGCGCTCGCAGGGACGCTTCCAGGATTACCGCAACCACAATGTTGGATACCAGCGTGGTGTGTACCGCTTCCCGCTGGTAGCGGGTTGCCTGTTCCTGAGCGGAGACCAACTCGACTTGACGGCGGTTAGCACCAAAGACGTCGGGAACGTAAGCCACGCTGAGGGCAGGCGTGAAGAGGCTGTAAAGCAGGGCGCCAGAGCTCGGGGTCGGCGACAGGTCAGCCGAGCTCTTGCTGCGGGTGGCCGAGACCGTCGCGGCGATTGCCGGATAGTACGCGGCTCGCTGGGCCAGCACGTTTTCGTGCGCGCTCAGCAGGGCGGCTTCCGCGGCCTTCAGGTCATGATTAGTCTGGAGCGAGCGCTCAACAAGAGTGTTCAAGGCGGGCGACTCAAAGATTTCCCACCAGCGTTGGGGGATTTCCTGTCCCGGAGCCAGGTCTTGGGCTCCGCCCTCGGCTACGTTGGGAGTATCTGCTGTGCGTTGTACCGGTACGGGTGTGTAGGCAGATACAGCGGGCGGCTCCGGGCGTACGAAATTCGGGCCGACCGTGCAGCCCCCCGCCAAGAGCACACTGAGGATCAGCGCGGGCCGCGAGAGACGAGCGTGACTCAAGGGGCTACCTCGCTGGCGGCGCCCCGACCGAGGAGGGTCAGGTACAACGGCGGCACGACGACGAGCAGGAGCACAGATCCCAGGAGCATGCCTCCGACCACCACCGCGGCCAGCGGTCTCTGCACCTCGCTGCCGATCCCCGTGGAAAGTGCGGCCGGAAGGAGGCCGATACCGGCAGACAAACTCATCATCAGAAGCGGTCGCATCACCCGCGTGGTCGCCTGGTACACGGCCTCTTGAACCGAGCCGCCCCGGGCGTGCTCCTGCGTGAACGAGGTGATCATGAGAATGCCGATCATCACGGCAACTCCGAACAGGGACACAAATCCGATTGCCGCCGAGATGCTGAAGCTCAGACCGAAGGCATGGAGCGCGAATACGCCCCCACTCATGACGAACGGCACGCCCAGGAGCGCCAGCAGGCACTGCCGCGCGGAATTGAACAAGGTATATAGCAGCCCGAGGATCAGCACGATGCTCACCGGGACAACGATGGCCAGACGTTTCTTTGCCGCCTGAAGCTGCCCGAACTCACCGGCCCACACTAACCGATAGCCGCTCGGCAGCGTGACACTGCGTGCCACCTCGGCTTGTGCATCCGCGACCGTGCTTCCGAGATCGCGCTCACGAACGCTGAACTTGACGGGGATAAAGCGCTGGTTGCTCTCGTGATAGATCCAGGCCGCCCCTGTATCGAGGCTTAAATGGGCCAGCTCCCGCAGCGGGATATACGCGTTCGTACCGTTCGCAGACGGGGCGGGCACACGGATGTTGCCGATCTGATCAACGCTGCTGCGGTAGAGGAGCGGGTAGCGGACCGCCAGGTCGAACTGCCGATCCCCCTCCAGAACCGTGGTCGCCGAGGTGCCCGCGCTGGCCGCCTGAATTACTGCATCCACATCCCCAGTGTTGAGTCCGTACCGGGCGCTCTGGGCCCGGTCAATCTTGATGTCTAGATTGGGCTGCCCCAGTACCGGAAAGACGCCCAGATCCGCGATACCGCGCACGCGGCTGAGAGCTGCGCGCACCTGTTCGGCGAGCTGGGTCAGCGTCTCAAGGTTCGGGCCGACGATCTTGACTGAGTTGACCGCCTTGACGCCGGAAATGCCTTCCTGGATGTTGTCCTGGATATATTGGGAGAAGTTAAAGTTCACGCCCGGCAGCTCGCGCTCAAATTCCGCATTGACTTGGTTCGTGAGGGACTCTTTGGTGGTCCCAGACGGCCATTCCCCGCGAGGTGACAGAACCGCGAACAATTCCACGTTGGAGAAGGGCGACGCGTCGCTGCCATCATCCGGCCGGCCGTGTTGCGAAAAGACGGTGAGCACTTCCGGGAAGCGGCGCAGAATTTGCCGCATCTTGCGGGTCGCGGCCTCGCCATCTTCCAGCGAGAGCGTCATCGGCATCGAAGCCCGGATCCAGAAATTTCCTTCCTCGAGCGCTGGCAGAAATTCGCTGCCGAGGTAGGGAATCAGGCAGGCGGCAGCGACCAGAAGCAGTACGCCGACCAAGACGAACAGCCGCCGGGTGTTAAGGATGAGGCGCAGCAAGGGGTCATAGGCACGGTGCAGTGCCCGCACCATGATTGTTTCGGTCTCCACAATGCGCTCGGGCAGCAGTAGGCTGGCCAGCACCGGGGTGACCGTGAACGTCGCGATCAGGGCTCCAGCCAGGGCGTAGCCGTAGGTGCGCGCCATGGGCCCGAAGATGGCTCCTTCGACGCCTTCCATAGTGAACAGCGGCACGAAGGCCGCAAGCACGATCAACGCTGCGAAGAACACCGCCTTGTCGACCTGCAGGGCACTGATCAGGATGAGCCTCAGCCGGTCTGACCACCCCGTACCGGAAGACATGGCGGCAGACCCGCTCGTGGGATCGGCCCCCCAGGTGCCTGCGGCGAGCTGCTGCAGGAGGCTCTGGCGCTGCGCGGCAGGAGCCTGAAGGTTGCGGAACAGATTCTCGACCAGGATTACCGCGGATTCCACGATGATCCCGAAATCGACCGCACCCAGAGACAGGAGGTTCGCGCTCTCGCCGCGTACTACAAGAACCACGATCGCAAATAGCAGCGCAAAAGGGATATTCAGCCCGACGAGAACGGCGCTGCGCAGGTTGCCCAGAAAGATCCACTGGATCAGGAAGACCAGCAGGCAGCCGAAGACGAGGTTGTGCAGCACCGTGTGCGTCGTGACGTCGACGAGCGCGCCCCGGTCGTAGATCGGCACGAGCCGCACGCCCGGCGGCAGGCTGCCGTCGTGGTTCATGAGTTCAATCTCGGCCTTGACCTTCGGGAGCATGTCCGCGGTCCTCTCGGTGCGTCCCATGACGACGATGCCGGCGACGGCATCGTCCTCCTCGTCGTGACCCCAGATGCCAAGGCGGGGGACGTAGCCGACCGAAACGGCCGCCACGTCCCGTACCTGGATCGGCACGCCATTGTTCTGGGACAGGACCACCTGGTTGATGTCCTCCAGGTGATCGCCCAGCGTGAGATCGTCATTGCCACCGTCATCAATCAAACCGAGCCCGCGGATGTTGATTGACTGCTGGCCCATGCGGATTTCCCGTCCGCCCACGTTGAGGTTGGCGTTTCCAAGCGCGCTGAGTACCTGTGCCAGCGTGAGGTTGAAGGCCTCGAGCTTGTGGGGGTCAATCTCAACTTCAAACTGCTTGGTCGGGCCACCCCAGCTGTTGACCTGCACGATTCCCGGAATCGTGAGCAGCCGACGGCGCACGATCCAGTCCTGCACGGTGCGCAGGTTCGTGACTCCGAAGTTCTTCGGACCCGCAACCTGATAGCGGTAGATCTCGCCGGTGGTGCTGTTCTGCTGGATGGTGGGCGTGATGCCGCCGGGCAGGTTGACGTTCTGCTGCAGCGCGATTGCGGCCTGGGCGTAGGCGAAGTGAAAATCCACGCCGTACTTGAACACCACGCGCACGAATGAAAGCCCGTAAAACGACGTGGAGCGGATGACATCAATCCCGGGCGTCGTGTACAGCGCGATCTCCATGGGTCGCGTGTAGTAACGCTCAATCTCCTCGGCTGACAGGCCCGGGGCCTGGGCGGTGATTTCCAGAATCACGGGCGTCGGATTCGGGTAGGCCTCGATGTTCAGGTCGCGGAAGGCCACGACGCCGGCAAGCGCAAACAGCAGCAGCGCGAACACCACGATGGCGCGGCGACTAAGACAGAAAGCAATGAGCGTCTTGAACACGGGGCTTCAGTCGCTCGGCGGCGCTTCAAGAAGATTGGTGAGAAACACACCACCCTCGGTAACCACCAAGTCGTCCGTCTTAAGCCCCGCGAGCACCTGATAGTGCCCATCGTCCTGTTGACCCAGCGTGATCCGGCGGGAAATGAACCGGCGGCGGTCAGCCGTAACCCACGCAATCATCGTTCCGTCCGATTCCCGCACCGCCGCGGTGGTCGGAATCGCGACACCCGTGACCGGCACCGCGTACTGGATCATGACGTCAGCGAGCATTCCGGGCCGCAGGCAGTTGTGCGGGTCGTCCACTTGCGCTCGCAGCGCCGTCCGATGGGTCCCGGGGTCGACTGTTGCATAGACGCGCCGCACGACTCCGCGGAACCACCGCTCCGGATAGGCCAGCACCGCGACACGAATGGGCTCCCCCGCACGTACCTTGGGTGTGTCGCTCTCGGGCACATTGATCAGGACCCAGGTACCCGATCCGTGTGTCTTTGGAGGCGCGAACCGTCCTGTACGCTGAAGCGCGTCGAGCTCCTGGCCGGAGACGCCAAGTGTCCGGACCGTCTCGCGCGCGGCCTTGACGGCTGCGGCGGCGGCGAGATCTGCGGCCCGCGCTCCTTCCAGCTCCTTCGGCGCAATCCCGTTGGTTTCCCCAAGTCCCTGGACCCGCAGCAGCTCGCGGTGACTCGCTTCAAGATTCGCCTGAGCGGTGAGAAGCACGGATTCCGCCTGAACGATGGCGGGGTCCTCTTCAAAGCTGATGCTGCCAACGGCTTCAAATTCAACCGGAAATTTACGCGCTCCGGCAGGTTCGATCTGGATGGCCGGCAACTGGGCTGCCGATAGGTTGACGGAACGATCTTGTGCGGTTGAGGCAGCAGGCGGCGAGTCCTTATCGGGCGGAGGCCCGGGCGAGCGCTGACAGCCCAGCTGCAACAACGCGCAGGCCGCCAGTGCCCACAGAGCAACGGTTCGTGTCACGGTGAATTCCGTAAGAGCAAGCAATAGAGCATGGCAAGCGACTTGGTAGGCGCCAAAGACGGACAGCGCACTTTCAGGCAGGAACCGCCCGAACAACATTACCGATCGGTAAGGTGCGTCTCTTGCAGCTCTAGGGTGGCGAGCTGGCGGGGAGGATCAGCCGGACGACCAGCCCCGGATCGCCGGTCAGAAGTTCCAGCGATCCCCCATGCAGGTGCGCAATGGCACGCACGCTGGCCAGGCCGAGACCCGAACCCGGTACGGACCGGTCGACGCGAAAGAATCGAGTGCCCACCTGCGCGCGCATGGCTTCCGGAATACCCCGACCGCTGTCCCGAACGCTGATCGAGACCTGAGAGGCTTCGGCGAGGGTTTCGACATGAATCTGGCCTCCCGGTGGTGTGAATTTGATCGCATTGTCCAGGAGGTTGGCCACGGCGTTCGCCAGAAGATCGCCGTCGCCGTCGGTCTTCGGATCTTCAGCAAAGGCGTGGGAGAGCGTTAAGCCCTTGGTTTCGGCCAGGGCATCGTAGAGATCCAGCGCGTCGACTGCGACCGCATTGAGAGCGACCGGTTTGAAAGCCTGGCGCCGGGCGCCCGATTCGACTTCGGCAATACGCAGGAGCTTGTCGAGGACAATATTGATGTCCTGGATCTCAGTGATCGCCGTTTCAACTGCCAAGGACACCGGCGTCGTGGCGGCCGCGGCCGCCTGCGCCGTGTACAGACGTGCCATGACGCGCGACAGGGGCGTGCGGATGTTGTGGGCCACCGTATTGGAGACGTGGCGGACACCCTCCATCAGGTCATGAATGCGCTCGAGCATCGCATTGAGATCGCGACTCAGCCGGGCGAACTCGTCGTCGTTCTGCGAGGTCGGAACGCGCTGCGCGAGATCGCCGCGCTCAATCTCAAGCGCGGTCCGCCGGATTGCACCAATTCGGTGCTCGAGTTGCCGCCGAAAGAGGAGCGCGCCGGCGATGGCCATCGCGATTGTCGCGAGGCCGCCCCAGAGGCTGGCTCGCCGCATCAGTTGATCGAGTGCCTTCTGGTCCTGCATGTCGCGTCCGACCACGAGGAGAGCCCCGTCGCCCAAGGCGGTTACGCTCAGGCGGCTCTGCGAGGGACGCCCGGCGCGCTCGACAGCGAACTCCCGGATCGCGGCTGCGGGATGCGTAATGTTCGGGGTGATGGCCAGATTGCCTGCGACCTTATGGCCATCGGCGTCGATCAGGGTATAGACCTCCGTATCGGAGTCGATGCCGTCGCCGAGAAGGCCTGCGATATGGGCGGCGAGTGCTCCGGAGCCGTTCTGCTCGTAGTACTCCACCAGCCGATGCGTCGTTGACTCGATCTGCCGGTCGATGCGAGCGCGCCAGGTGCCGACGCTCTCCTCGTACACGATGATGAGGACTATCACCGTCGTCACGATTACGAGGACTGCGTAGGTGAGCGCCTGTCGGAACGCGATGGAGGACCACCAGAGAGCCAGCCGTCGCATCAGGGTCCACTCAGACCCGAAGGGGGCTCTGCCGCCAAGCTGTAACCAATTCCTCTGACCGTGTGGATCAGGGGAACGGTAGCGTCCCGGTCGATCTTGTTGCGAAGACGGCTGATGTGCACGTCGATCAGGTTTGTCTGCGGGTCGAAGCGGTAGTCCCACACGGACTCGAGCAGCATGGTCCGCGTGACCGTGCGGCCCTGATTCAGCATCAGGTAGGCCAGGAGCCGGAACTCCCGGGGCTGCAGCGGAATGGGCCGGCCCGCACGCTCAACGTTGCGGCTGATCAGATCGATGCTCAGGTCCGCCACGTGTATGTCGCGCGGCACCCCCTCTGGCTGTGAGCGGCGCGCGAGGGCTTCCACGCGTGCCGCCAACTCCGCGAGCGAGAAGGGCTTGGTCAGGTAGTCGTCGCAGCCCGCTTTCAGACCCCTGATCCGCTCATCTGTGGCCCCGAGCGCGCTCAGCACAAGAACGGGTGTCCGGCGCCCCTGGCCACGCAGCGCTTCCAGAATCGACAGTCCGTCGACTTCGTCGGGGAGCATCCGGTCCAGGACGATGACGTCCCAGACCTGGCCAACTGCACGCTCCACGGCATCCTTCGCATCCGCACACAGTGTCACCAGCCAGCCTTGGTCCGTCAGCCCGCGGACAACGAATTCGGCGTTAGACGGATCGTCTTCGATGATTAGGCAGCGGCGCACGGGCGCATTATCCGCTTGTGTCGGTTCAATCGATAACGCCTTGCGTGGTCCGCGAGGCATCGGCACAACGAGCCTGACATCCCGAGCGGCCGCACCACACACGATAGGGCGACCGGTTCGGGTTCGGCAGGTGGAAGGGTCCCACCGGAAGTTACCGCGTGGGCAGGGGCGTCGCTGTCGGACCGCGGCTATTGCCGTTTCTCAGTAGTTCCATATAATTGGAACAATGAAACCACCCGACGCGATCGCCACCCTGAGTGCCCTGGCGTCAGAACCCCGGCTGGCTGTCTACCGGCTCCTTGTAAAAAGGGGACCTGAAGGCTACACCCCATCCGAACTCTCGGAACGCTTGGGGCTGCCGGCGCCTACGCTGTCCTTTCATCTCAAGGCCCTGGTGCAGTCGGAGCTTGTCCAGTACCGCCGCGAGGGCAGGAACCTGTATTACAGCCCGAATTTCGAGCGCATGAACGAGCTCGTCGGATTCTTGACGGAAAACTGCTGCAGCCTGGCCGATGCCGGCTGCGAACCGTCCTGCCAGCCCCAGGCGGCGCCTGCTACCACCCCACGGAGGAGGAGAGCGTGAAGCGACTACATGTGCACGTATCGGTGAAGGATCTTGGTACATCCATCCGCTTCTATTCGAATCTGTTTGCGACCGAGCCGACGGTGCGGAAGACAGACTACGCCAAGTGGATGCTGGATGATCCCTGCGTCAATTTTGCGATCAGCCAGCGCGACTCCAAACCCGGCGTACAGCATCTCGGGATCCAGGTCGAGAACCGCTCGGAATTGACCGAGGTATACGAGCGCCTAAAGCGCGCCGACGCCCCGGTGATCGAAGAGGGCGAGACCACCTGCTGCTACGCGCACAGCGAGAAGAGCTGGATCGACGACCCCCAGGGCGTGCAGTGGGAGACGTTCCTGACTTCTGGCGAGAGCACGGTGTACGGCACAGACGAAGTCCGAGCCAAGGCCGACAAGGCCTCCAGCACCTCGGCGTGCGTACCCAGCTGCTGCAGCCCTAAGACCCCCTGAGGTCCCGCAGATGTCGCCGCCCGAGACCGCTACTCCGGCAGATATTCCCCCGATCCGTGAGCTGCTCGAGGCCGCAGGCCTTCCGACCAGCGACCTTGAGTGCGCCCAGCCGGAATTCCTGGTGATTCGGGACGGTGGGGCAGTGGTCGGCGCCGGCGCGCTGCAGATCTTTGGACCAGTCGCGCTGCTGCGGTCGATTGTCGTAGCCGCGGACCGTCGGCAGCACGGCTATGGCGAACGGCTGGTGGAGGCGCTCGAACGGAAAGCCGTTCGCCGTCAGATCCGCCAGCTCGTTCTGCTGACTACCACCGCGGCAAGTTTCTTCGAGCGCGCAGGGTATCGCGCTATCGAGCGCGATAGCGCTCCCGCCGCCTTGCAGGAGACCGACGAGTTCCGCTCGCTTTGTCCGAGCTCTGCGACGTGTATGGCCAAGGTCCTCGGCGTGGGAAAGTGACCCATCCATGGCGGAACGTCCGTACAACGTGCTGTTCCTGTGCACCGGCAACTCGGCCCGTAGCATTCTGGCGGAAGCGCTGGTCAATCACTGGGGCCGGGGTCGGTTCCTTGGACTCAGCGCCGGAAGCCATCCTAGGGGCGAGGTGCACCCGATTGCGCTTGAGCTGCTGAGTCGGATGCACTTGCCGACCGATGGCCTGCGCAGCAAGAGCTGGGATGAATTCGCTACCCCCGGCGCCCGGCCGCTCGATTTCGTATTTACGGTCTGCGACAACGCGGCCGGCGAGGTTTGCCCGTACTGGCCGGGCCAACCCATGACTGCGCACTGGGGATTGCCGGACCCGGCGGCCGTCACCGGCCCGGAGTCTGATCGGTGGATCGCATTCCGGAGCGCGTTCCAGGCTCTGGAGAATCGCATCAGGATCTTCACGAGCCTGCCGCTGGCGTCGCTCGACCGGATCAAGTTGCAGGAGCGGCTCAACGCAGTCGGCAACGCGCCGGCGAGCCCTGAATGAGGCGTCCCACCGCACTCGCGGCCGAGGGGATCGGCTCGCTGCTTCTTGCCGCGACGGTCGTGGGTTCGGGGATCATGGCCGAGCGTTTGAGTTCGGGTAACGTTGCGGTCGCGCTTCTGGCCAATACGGGTGCCACCGTTGCGGTATTGGCAACTCTTATTGCGCTCCTGGGACCTTTAAGCGGCGCGCACTTCAATCCCGCGGTCTCTCTCGTTGAGGCGATACGGGGAAAGCTGGCCTGGTCAGATACGATGGGTTACATCGTCGTGCAGGTTGCGGGCTGTTGCTTCGGGGTTTGGCTCGCGCACGGAATGTTTGGGATGCCCTGGCTGCAGACGGCGACTCACGTACGCGCCGGATGGTCCCAAGGGCTCGCAGAAGCGGTGGCGACCTTTGGGCTGATACTGGTAGTTCTCGGTCACCGACGCGCCGAGGATGCCCCCTGGATGGTGGCCGCCTGGATCGGCGCTGCATATTGGTTTACGGCATCCACGTCCTTCGCGAATCCGGCCATCACAATCGCCCGCTCACTGTCGGATACATTCGCCGGTATTCGGCCCCTCGACGTCCCGGGATTCATCGTCGCGCAGCTGATCGGTGCTGGGCTGGGGCTGTGTACGGCGCGATTGCTGTTTCACGGCCTCGCAGATGCCGCGCCTGATCAGCCGGTAACACCTGCTGCCAACCACGCCGGAGCGCGCCCATGACGGACCAACCGGTTGCAGTTACGATCTATCACAACCCCGACTGCGGCACGTCCAGGAACACTCTCGCGCTTATCCGCAACGCCGGCGTCGAACCCACAGTCATCGAATATCTGAAGACACCGCCGGATCGGACAGCACTCGAAGGCCTGATCGCCCGGATGGGCATACGGCCGCATGACCTGCTTCGGGAGAAGGGGACGCCGTATGCGGAACTCGGCCTGGGTGAGGACCACTGGACCGACGCGCAGCTGGTCGAACAGATGCTCGCGCACCCGATCCTCATCAATCGTCCGATCGTGGTCACGCCCTGGGGCGTACGCCTTTGCCGACCGTCGGAGGTGGTGCTCGACATTCTGCCGATTCCTCAGCGCGGATCATTCGTGAAGGAGGACGGTGAGCGGGTGCTGGACGAGAGTGGCCGGCGGGTCCGGCCGAGCATTGCGGATCGCGGCATCGAGTAAGTCTCGTGGGGAATAAAACCTCGGAAAAGGGCGCTTTGGGAAAGAGGTCGGCGGGAATGGAAATTCTCCGCACGGCGACCACCCGCCGAGTACCCGGCACCGAAGGTGCTGTCAATTTACTGAGTGTGACGCGCTGAGCGCGTAAGTCGCTGTTTTATGGAAGAAAATAGTTGAGCCGCGAGCGCGATGAGACGGCTTGAGCAACGGTGATTAGGGCTAATTGGCTCCCCGGGTTGGAATCGAACCAACGACCAACGGATTAACAGTCCGACGCTCTACCGCTGAGCTACCGGGGAACGAGCAGGCTTCTCGAAGGGCGCGAATTCTCCGGCACGCGCGTCACCCGAGTCAAGGAAACCGGCCGGCACTTCCGGGCTGCCGCGTGCAATCTCGGGGCAGTCGCCGGATCGCGCGCGACGGCCGGCCGCAGGGACCTAAGCGGCGATGCGCTCGGTCAGGAGGCGCGCGATGCGGGCGAGCGCCTTCTCAAGCGTCTCCATGCTGGTCGCGAAGGACAGGCGCATGTGACCTGGGGCGCCAAAACCTGATCCTGGCACCACTGCCACGCCGGCATCATTGAGGAGCAGCTCCGCGAACTCCCCGTCGTCCCGGCAGCCGAGCGCCGTCATGGCGCGCGAGACTTCCGCAAATGCATAGAACGTACCGGCGCCGGGCAAACAGCTGACGCCGGGAAGGGAATTGAGCGCCCGCACCACGAAGTCGCGCCGCGCCTTGAAGGCCTCATTCATGCTGGCGACGCAGCTCTGGTCGCCGTTGAGCGCCACGGCCGCGGCCTTCTGCGAGATGCTGGAGGCGTTGGAGGTCGACTGCCCCTGGATGGTGCTCATTGCCTGGATGACTTCTTTGGGTCCCCCGCAGTAGCCAATGCGCCAGCCGGTCATGGCGTAGGACTTGGACACCCCGTTGATGGTCACGGTGCGCGGATAGAGCTCGGGCACCGCCGTCACGAGGCTCGTGAAGGGCTCCGGCTCCCAGTAGATCTTCTCGTACATGTCATCGGTGCCTATGACGATGCGGGGGTGCTCGAGCAGCACTTCCCCTAAGGCCGTGAGTTCCGCGCGCGTGTAGGCGGCGCCGGTGGGATTGCAGGGACTGTTGAGGAGCAGGAGCCGCGTCTTGGGCGTGATCGCAGCCGCAAGCTGCCGCGGCGTGATCTTGTAGCCCTGGGCCATCCCGGCGAACGGCATGACGGGCAGGCCGTCCGCGAGCAGCACCATGTCGGGGTAGGAGACCCAGTAGGGCGCCGGGATGATGGCCTCATCGCCCGGATCCAGGATCGCCATGCACAGGTTGTAGATCGTCTGCTTGGCGCCCGAGGAGACGAGGATCTGCGAGCGTTCGTAGGTCAGGGCGTTGTCACGCCGGAACTTGGCGATGATGGCGTCCTTGAGCTCATCGGTGCCATCGACATTGGTGTAGCGGGTGAAGCCCTTGCGGATGGCTTCGATCCCGGCATCGGCGATGTGTTTCGGGGTGTCGAAGTCCGGCTCACCGGCGCCGAGGCTGATCACGTCCTTCCCCTGGGCTTTGAGCTTGGCCGCACGCGCGGTCACGGCGAGCGTGGGGGAGGGTTTGACGCGCTGGACACGGCGGGATATCGGCACAGTCACTTGAATTTCCTGCGGTTCGCTTCAATTCTCAACGCGCAGCTATATTACGGGATTACCCCTCGGCCAAGCCATGGCGGTTCGATGCGCCCCCACACAGCTCCCCCCATCCCTATAGAAGAGTACCCGGACCGCCAGGGACCGCGGCCCTTCGAGCTGGTGGCGGACTATTCGCCCGCCGGGGATCAGCCGCAGGCGATCGAGAAGCTCGTCGAGGGCATTGGCGAGGGACTGGCGCACCAGACGCTGCTCGGAGTCACCGGCAGCGGAAAAACTTTCACAGCCGGGGCCGTGATCCAGCGCCTGCAGCGCCCCACCATGGTGCTCGCCCACAACAAGACGCTCGCTGCGCAGCTCTACGGGGAGTTCCGCGAGTTCTTCCCCAACAACGCGGTGGAGTACTTCGTCTCCTACTACGACTACTACCAGCCAGAAGCCTACGTACCGTCCTCCGATACCTATATCGAGAAGGACTCGTCCGTAAATGAGCACATCGAGCAGATGCGCCTGTCAGCGACCAAGGCACTGCTTGAGCGCCCCGACTCCATCATCGTCGCCACCGTGTCCTCGATCTATGGTCTCGGCGACCCGGCCTCCTATCTCGCGATGGTGCTGCACTTGGTGCGCGGGGATCGCATGGATCAACGGCGCCTCCTGCGGCGTCTCGCGGACATGCAGTACACGCGCAACGAGCTCGACCTGACTCAGGGCACTTACCGGGTGCGGGGCGACGTCATCGACATCTTCCCGGCGGAGTCGGAACGCGAGGCGATCCGGGTGGAGCTCTTCGATGACTCAATCGAGTCACTCACGCTTTTTGACCCGCTCACCGGCGCCATCAACCGCAAGGTGCCGCGCTTCACCGTCTACCCCGGCACCCACTACGTGACGCCGCGCGAGCGCCTGATCGGTGCGGTCGACCAGATCCGCGAGGACCTGCGCGAGCGCCTCAAGGACCTGCGCGAGAACGGCAAGCTCGTCGAGGCGCAGCGCCTGGAACAGCGCACCATGTTCGACATGGAGATGATCAAGGAGGTCGGCTACTGCGCCGGCATCGAGAACTACTCGCGCTATCTTTCCGGGCGCGCCGCAGGTGAACCGCCGCCGTGTCTCTTTGACTACCTGCCGAAGAACGCGCTCCTGTTCGTCGATGAGAGCCACCAGACGATCCCGCAGCTCGGCGCCATGTACAAGGGCGACCGTTCGCGCAAGGAGGTGCTGGTGGAGTACGGGTTCCGTCTGCCCTCCGCACTCGACAACCGACCGCTGAAGTTCGAGGAATGGGAGCAGCTCGCCCCGCAGATGATCTTCGTATCCGCGACCCCGGGACAGTACGAGTCACGCCACTCCGCGCAGGTCGTGGAGCAGCTGGTGCGCCCCACCGGACTCGTGGACCCCGAGGTCGAGGTGCGCCCGGTCGGCACGCAGGTGGACGATGTGCTCTCCGAGATCAAGAAGTGCACCGACAAGGGCGAGCGGGTCCTCATCACGACGCTCACCAAGCGCATGGCGGAGGACCTCACCGATTACCTCAACGAGCACGGCGTGAAGGTACGCTACCTGCACGCGGACGTGGAAACGGTGGAACGCACCGAGATCATCCGTGACCTGCGACTGGGCAAATTCGACGTACTGGTCGGCATCAACCTGCTGCGCGAGGGCCTCGACATGCCGGAGGTCTCACTCGTGGCGATCCTCGATGCCGACAAGGAAGGCTTCCTGCGCTCGGACAATTCCCTCATCCAGACCATCGGCCGCGCGGCACGCCACATCAATGGCCGCGCCATCCTCTACGCCGACCGCATGACCGGCTCCATGCAGCGCGCCATCGAGGAGACCAACCGGCGGCGCGCGAAGCAGCTTGAGTACAACGAGACTCACGGCATTACGCCCAAGGGCATCATCAAGGCGGTCCAGGACATCATGGAGGGCGCGCGCGCCGAGGCGCCACTGCCGGGCGAGAAGCGCCGCGGCAGGGAGGCGGCGCGGGATATGAAGCCCGAGGCGCTGGTCAAGCAGATCAAGCGCCTGGAGGGGGAGATGCTGCGCAAGGCTCGCAACCTTGAGTTCGAGGACGCGGCGCGCCTGCGCGATGAGATCGGACGCCTGAAGCAGCTGGAGCTCGGCTTCCCACCGCCCGTCACCCAAACGTAAGTGCTTGGAAAGTCACGCATTAGCTTGCTTACCGGGGCGGCGTCTTGTATCGTTCGCGCCCCCTTGCCGTGCGCGGGATGATCGATTCAGGCGCGTAGCTCAGTGGTAGAGCATCACCTTGACATGGTGGTGGTCGGTGGTTCGATCCCACTCGCGCCTACCAATGTTGAAAGAGGGCGCCCGGGTACCCCCCGGAGCGCCCTTTTTTTACCATTGCGACAGGCGCGCGCGGTGATAAGCGGTGGTGAGAAAAGTCAGGTCCTGAAGCGATGCCCGTAGTCACATTGCCCGATGGCAGCAAGCGCAGCTTCGATCACCCGGTGACGGTGGACGAGGTGGCGGCCAGCATTGGCCCCGGGCTGCGCAAGGCGGCGCTCGCCGGGCGCGTCAACGGCAGGCTCGTCGATACCGCTTATCCCATCAACGATGACGTCGAACTCGCCATCGTTACCGACAAGGACCCGGACGGGCTCGAGGTCATTCGCCATTCCACCGCGCACCTTTTGGCGCAGGCCGTGAAGGAGCTGTTCCCGGAAGCGCAGGTGACGATAGGACCGGTGATCGAGGACGGCTTCTACTACGACTTCGCGTTCGCGCGGCCTTTCACGCCCGAGGACCTGGCCGCGATCGAGACGCGCATGACCGAGCTTGCGAAGAAGGACGAGGTGGTCAACCGCCGCGTCATGCCGCGCGATGAGGCGGTGAGGTTCTTCCGCGCCATGGGCGAGATCTACAAGGCCGAGATCATCGCCTCGATCCCGCAGAAGGAGGAGATCTCCCTCTACGGCCAGGGCAACTGGGTGGACCTGTGCCGTGGGCCGCACGTGCCTTCCACCGGCAAGCTCAAGGCCTTCAAACTCACCAAGGTCGCCGGCGCCTACTGGCGCGGGGATTCGCGCAACGAGATGCTGCAGCGGATCTACGGCACCGCCTGGCCCGACAAGAAGCAGCTGGACGAGTACCTGCACCGCCTGGAGGAGGCCGAGAAGCGCGACCACCGCCGCATCGGCAAGGAACTCGATCTCTTCCACCTGCAGGAGGAGGCCCCGGGCGCGGTGTTCTGGCACCCCAAGGGCTGGACCGTGTTCCAGACCCTCATCGCCTACATGCGCGAGCGCCAGCAGGCGGCCGGCTACGAGGAGGTCAGTGCGCCGGAACTCATGGATGCGGCGCTGTGGGCGCAGTCGGGGCACCTGGAGAAGTTCGGTGAGAACATGTACCTCACCAAGACCCCCGATGAGCGTACCTACGCCATCAAGCCCATGAACTGCCCCGGGCACGTGCAGATCTTCAAGCACGGGCTCACGAGCTACCGCGATCTGCCCGTGCGGCTGGCCGAGTTCGGCAAGGTGCACCGCTACGAGCCCTCCGGCGCGCTGCACGGCCTCATGCGGGTGCGGGCCTTCACCCAGGACGACGGCCACGTCTTCATCACGCCTCAGCAGATCACCGAGGAGTGCGTGAAGATCACCCGCCTGATCCTCGACATCTACCGGGACTTTGGCTTCGAGGACGTGCGTATCAAGTACGCCGACCGTCCCGCCAAGCGCGTCGGGTCGGATGAGATCTGGGACCAGGCCGAGAGTGCGCTCAAGGCCGCCTCGGCTGCCGCCGGCATCGAGTACACGCTGAACAAGGGGGAGGGGGCCTTCTACGGACCCAAGCTCGAGTTCGTGCTGCGCGATGCCATCGGCCGGGACTGGCAGTGCGGCACGCTGCAGGTCGACCTCAACATGCCCGAGCGCCTGGGGGCCTATTACATCGATGAGCACAGCGCCAAGCGCACCCCCGTAATGCTGCACCGCGCGATGTTCGGCTCGCTCGAGCGTTTCTTCGCCATCCTGCTGGAGCATCACGCCGGAAAGCTCCCGGCCTGGCTGTCCCCGACGCAGGCGGTGGTCCTGAGCATTACCGACCGCCAGGACGCCTATGTCCGCAAGATTACGGAATCCCTGAAAAATCAGGGATTTCGGGTTGAATCCGACTTGCGTAACGAGAAGGTCGGCTTTAAAATCCGCGAGCACACGCTCAGGCGTGTTCCGTATCTATTGGTAGCGGGCGACAAGGAAGTGGCCGCAAACTCACTTGCAGTGCGCACACGTAGCGGCAAGGATCTGGGCACGATGGTCCCGGAGACGTTCGCCGAACGACTCCGTGTCGAGCTCGAAAGCCGCGGGCGCGAGGTAGTGGAGGGATGACGAATCGCTAGTGCAACAAAGCGCGTACGGCGCAACGAAGACATCAGTGCGCCGCAATTGCGGGTGATCGCGGCCGACGGGTCGCAGGCGGGGGTGATGTCCAGATACGACGCGCTGCAGATGGCGTTGTCGGCGGAGCTGGATCTCGTTGAAGTTTCCCCGACCGCAGAGCCCCCGGTCGTGCGCATCATGGATTACGGCAAGTTCCTGTTCGAGCAGAACAAGAAAGCCCACTCCGCCAAGCGCAAGCAGAAGCAGATTCAGGTAAAGGAAGTTAAGTTTCGTCCCGGTACGGGCGAGTCGGATTACCAGATCAAGCTGCGTAACCTGACCCGCTTCCTCGCCGAGGGTGATAAGGCCAAGGTGACCTTACGGTTCCGTGGCCGCGAGATGGTGCACCAGGACATCGGGCGCAAGCTCCTTGACCGGGTTTCAACTGACCTCGCCCCGCATGCGGTGGTCGAGCAGAACCCGCTCATGGAAGGCAAGCAGATGATCATGGTCTTTGCACCGAAAAAGAAGTAGCGCTCCAGTCTTTGCGCCGCAAGGCGGTAAAGGCGGGGCGTTCGCCCGCCAGCGGGTGCACTTGCACCTTGCGAACGGGGCTATACAACAGGAGTAACGTTGATGCCCAAGTTGAAAACCAACCGGGCCGCGGCCAAGCGCTTTCGCAAAACGGCGAAAGGCTTCAAGGGCTACGCGGCCAACCGTCGCCATAACCTCGGTCACAAGACCCGCAAGGTGAAGCGTCATGCCCGCTCCGGCGGCTCGAGCCTCGTCGACAAGACCGACGTAGGTCGTCTCGAGCAGCTTCTTCCGAATCACAAGTAAGCGGAGCACACCATGGCACGAGTCAAGCGTGGCGTGACGGCCGGACGTCGTCACAAGAAAGTTCTTTCCAAGGCCAAGGGCTATTACAACGCCCGGCGCAAGGTCTATCGCGCGGCCAAGCAGGCCGTCATCAAGGCGGGCCAGTACGCCTACCGCGACCGGCGCGCCAACAAGCGCGAGTTCCGCGCGCTGTGGATCGCGCGCATCAACGCCGCGGCACGGGCGTATGGGCTGTCCTATAGCCGCATCATCAACGGCCTGAACAAGGCCGGCGTCGAGATCGACCGCAAGGTGCTCGCCGACATCGCCGTGCATGACACGGCAGCGTTTGGTGCGATCGCCCAGCAGGCCAAGACCGCTCTCGGCATCACCTGAGCGGTAAAGGGGGCGGGTCTTGTCGGACCTGACGGCCCTGACCGGCCAGGCGCTCGCCGAGGTCGCCGCATGCCAGGAGCTTGCGGCGCTCGAGGACGTGCGCGTGCGCTGGCTGGGCAAGAAGGGTGCGCTCACCGAGCAGCTGAAGGCGCTCGGCGGCCTGGCGGCCGCCGAGCGGCCGGCGGCCGGTGCGCGCATCAACGAGGCGAAGGCCAGGGTGCAGGCAGCGCTCGAGGAGCGCCGCGCGCAGCTCGAGCGCGCCGCCATCGAACGGCAGCTGGCCGCGGGAAGCCTCGACGTGACGTTGCCCGGGCGCGGCGAGGAAGCGGGCGGCCTGCACCCGGTGACCAAGGCACGGCTGCGCATCGAGACGCTGTTCCGGCGCGCGGGCTTTGAGGTCGCCGCGGGTCCTGAGATCGAGGACGACTTCCACAACTTCGAGGCGCTCAACATCCCCGCCAACCACCCGGCGCGGGCGATGCACGATACCTTCTACTTTGCCGACGGGCGCCTGCTGCGCACCCATACCTCGCCGGTGCAGATCCGGGCCCTCCAGCAGCACGGGGCGCCGCTGGCGATCATCGCGCCGGGGCGTGTGTACCGCTGCGACTCGGACATGACCCACTCGCCGATGTTCCACCAGCTCGAAGGACTCGTGGTCGGTGAGAACGTGAGCTTCGCCAACATGAAGGCGGCGCTGCAGGGGTTCCTCGCGGCCTTCTTCGAGAAGCCGGTGGCGATACGCCTGCGGCCCTCGTACTTCCCCTTCACCGAGCCCTCCGCTGAAGTCGACATGTCGTGCGTCTTCTGCGAGGGGCAGGGCTGCCGCACCTGCAAGCACACCGGCTGGCTCGAGATCTCCGGCTGCGGCATGGTGCACCCTAACGTGCTGCGCGCCAGCGGCATCGATGCGGAGCGCTTCACCGGCTACGCCTTCGGCGCGGGGATCGACCGCCTGGCGATGCTGCGCTATGGCGTGAACGACCTCAGGCTCTTCTTCGAGAGCGACCTGCGGTTCCTGCGGCAGTTCCGGACCTTGAGCGCATGAAAATCCCCGTCCACTGGCTCGGCGAATGGGTGAAGGTGCCCTGGACGCCCGAGGAGCTTGGCGCGCGCCTCACCATGGCGGGCTTTGAGCTCGAGTCGATCGCGGCGGCGGCGCCAGCCTTCACCCATGTCGTGGTCGGGGAGATCGTCGGCTGCGAGCCGCATCCGCAGGCGGACAAGCTGCGCGTGTGCCGCGTGGTGGCGGGCAGCGGGGCGCCGCTCACCATCGTATGCGGGGCGCCGAACGCACGCACCGGGCTCAAGAGCGCACTCGCTACGGTGGGCGCCGTGCTGCCGGGCGGGCTACAGATCAAGGCGGCGAAGCTGCGCGGCGTCGAATCCCAGGGGATGCTGTGCTCGGCGCGCGAGCTCGGTCTTGCCGAGACCTCCGCCGGAATCCTGGAGCTTCCCGCGGATGCGCCCACCGGGCGGTCGCTGCGCGAGTACCTCGATCTCGATGAGGCGGTGCTGGATCTGAACGTCACGCCCAACCGCGGGGATGCCATGTCAGTCATCGGCATTGCGCGCGAGGTGGCAGCGCTCACCGGGACGCGACTGTCGGGGCCTGCGATTGCTCCCGTGAAGCCTGCGCACCCGGAGCGTCTGCCCGTGACGCTCAGTGCCCCGGGGGCCTGCCCGCGCCTGTCCGGATGTATCGTGCGCGGCATCGACAACCGCACGCCGACGCCTGAGTGGCTGCGCGAGCGCCTGCGGCGTGCCGGCGTGCGCTCGATCTCGGCGATCGTCGACGTGACCAACTACGTGATGCTGGAACTCGGCCAGCCGCTGCACGCCTATGACCTCGCCAAGCTCAAGGGCGGGATCGAGGTGCGTCATGCGCGGGCCGGCGAGCCGGTAACGCTCCTGGATGGCCGCACCTTCAGGGCCGACGCCGACATGCTCGTGATAGCGGACGATTCGGGACCGGTGGGGCTGGCGGGCATCATGGGCGGGCTCGAAAGCGCCGTCTCCCCCGAGACCCGGGACATCTTCTTCGAGGCCGCATTCTTCACCCCCGACGCAGTCCTCGGGCGTGCGCGGCGCCTAGGCCTCCTCACCGACGCCGGCCAGCGTTTCGAGCGCGGGGTGGATCCGGAAGGGGGCGCGCGCGCCATCGAGAGGGCGGTCGGGCTGCTGATCGGCATCGCCGGCGGCGCGGCGGGTGCCGTCAGCGTGACCGAGTCTTCCGCGTACCTGCCGAAGCGCACGCCGGTGAAGCTGCGGACCTCACAACTGCGGCGCCTCCTCGGCGTGGAGCTGCCGGCGGAAAAGGTGCGGGGCGCCCTGGAAGGTCTCGGGCTGCATGTCGTGCCCGAAGCGACCGGCTGGCAGGCGACGCCGCCCTCGTACCGCTTCGACATCAACATCGAGCCGGACCTGATCGAGGAGGTGGCGCGTATCGTCGGGTTCGACGCGATACCGCAGACCGATGCACCGGTGCCGCAGCACTTCCGTGCGCTCCCGGAAGCACATCCCGTCGAGAGCGCGCTGCTCGAGGTGCTCGCAGCGCGCGGCTACCAGGAAGCGATCACACTCGCCTTCGTCGACCCGGCGCTGCAGTCGCAGCTCTTCCCCGCCGAGCCAGGCCTTGCCATCGCCAACCCGATCGCGAGTGATCTTTCGGTGATGCGCGTGTCGCTGTGGCCGGGCCTGCTGCGCGCAGCGCTCGAGAATCAGCGCCGGCAAGCCGAGCGGGTGCGCCTGTTCGAGCACGGTACGCGCTTCGCGCTGGTGCAGGGCGTGACGCGGGAGATTGATTCCCTCGCCGGCATCGCCTGCGGCGCACGCGCACCCGAGCAGTGGGGCACGGGCCAGGAGGGCCGCCAGCGCGTGGACTTCTACGATGTGAAGGCTGACGTCGCCGCGCTCCTTACGGGCACCGGCGCCGCCGAGGAATTCACCTTCGCCGCCACGCAGCACCCGGCGCTGCATCCGGGCCGCAGCGCGCGCGTGCTGCGCCGCGGTGAGCCCGTCGGCTGGATCGGCGAGCTGCACCCGCAGCTCTCGAAGTCGATGGATTTTACATATCCGCCGGTTCTGTTCGAGCTGGATGTCGCAGGGCTTCAGGTGCGGCGGGCCGCGTACCGGGAGATCTCCCGCTTCCCGCAGGTGCGGCGGGATCTTGCGGTGGTGGTGGATGAGTCGGTGGCTTTAAGTACCCTCACCGAGCGTGTAACCTTGTCGGCATCAAGCCTCCTGCGTGAACTCCGCGTTTTCGACGTCTACCGGGGCCCAGGCCTCGAAGAAGGTCGAAAAAGCATTGCTTTAGGCTTGATTTTTCAGGATATTTCTCGCACTCTTACTGACGAAGACGTGGAGCGCCTCATGGCCTCCGTAGTGGCGGATTTGCGCGAGAAACTGAACGCAAGAATTCGAGAATAAAGAAATGGCCCTGACTAAAGCGGAGATGGCGGAAGCGTTGTTCAATCAGCTCGGGCTCAACAAGCGTGAAGCACGCGAGCTCGTGGATCTGTTCTTCGAGGAGGTTCGTGCCGCGCTGTCGGGCGGGGAGCAGGTAAAGCTCTCCGGCTTCGGTAATTTCGATCTGCGCGACAAGAACCAGCGTCCCGGTCGTAATCCCAAGACCGGCGAGGAAATCCCGATCAGCGCGCGCCGTGTGGTGACCTTCCGTCCGGGGCAAAAGCTAAAGGCACGGGTCGAAGCCTATGTTGGAGCCAAAGAATAACGCTCAGCTGCCGGCGATACCCGGCAAGCGCTACTTCACGATCGGTGAGGTGAGTGAGCTGTGCGGGGTGAAGCCGCACGTGCTGCGCTACTGGGAGCAGGAGTTCCCGCAGCTGAAGCCGGTGAAGCGCCGCGGCAACCGCCGTTATTACCAGCGCCAGGATGTCATCGTGATCCGCCAGATCCGTAGCCTGCTCTACGACCAGGGCTTTACGATCGGCGGTGCGCGCAACAAGCTCGGTGGCGAAGAGGCGCGCACGGACGTCTCCCAGAGCCAGCAGATCGTGAAGCAGGTGCGCGTCGAGCTTGAAGAGCTGATGAAAGTGCTGCGCCGCTGACGCCCAAGGCTCCCAACGGGAGTCTAAAACGGCGTATCATCGGCGCCCGCGCGGCCGCTCCCCGCCCGCGCATTCGATCCAATAAGAACAATCCAGAGTCGGAACGTGGCGCAGTCTGGTAGCGCACTTGCATGGGGTGCAAGGGGTCCCGAGTTCAAATCTCGGCGTTCCGACCAGCTAAAACGAGCAGGTGGGTAAGAGGCTGTGGCCACCTCTGTGGCCACTTTGGTCCCAAGCAGCGCCGGAGGCGCGCATAAATCAGCCCAAAGACACTCGCTGGCAAATTCACGGCGGGCCGCTCCCCATCCCTCTCGAAGCAGGGCCATACACGCTGGGGTACTTCTTGGGGTATGCGCTGCGCTTGCAGTCTGCGAGATTCGAATTCCTCGCCCACTTTTGACTCGAATTGGATCCCGACCCAAGTCATAGAAACGCTTGATTATCAGTTACAGTTTAAGTCTGTACTAACGGCGGCCATGCAAAAGGGGGGAGAGATGGACGTACAAGCGCGAAGCAAGCTGATACTCGAGCTCACGGCTGAGCGGGATGACCAGAATGCTAAGGCAGCGGAACTAGAACGTCGAGCAACTTATTCCGGGTCGAATGATTAGAGGGCGCGTCTGGAGCTGTCGAAGCCAGTGGGTTCCGCGTAAGCGCGCGGGAAGTGAACCGCCGGCTGGACGAGACTTGCTGACACGGAAATTCATGATGACGACAGGGGAGGCATTGAGCGATGAGACTTGCGTAATCAGCAGTCGTCCGGGGCCAGCTTAGCCTGCAATTGGCCGCGCGTTCTCCCCGCAGTCATATGTCCGCTCTGCCTAGCCATCGCGCGATGTTGTGCACATAAGCTCGAGTGTCGTGAATCGCACTGGGGGTGGTTGCAAAGGTCTGGCCGGGAGGGTCGTCGACGAAGCTTGGGCAGCCGGCGGCCAGATCCCAGTTGTAGTCGGCAAAATGGTGAAAGCTGGAATCGGCCAATGCCCGCCAGTCTCATCTTTGGGATCGAACGCGACGGCTAGGTTAAAGACCCGGTGCGTAATGGCACTGCGACCCGTGGCAATTACCCGAGCCGTCGTGCTCTTTTCCGGTGGCGCGCCGATGCCACCTTCGTGCGGGTGAGCTGGGAGGTACCTGATTACTTGATCGGAACGACCCGGAATCATTAGTACGGGATGCACGGGACCGACCATGGCAATCTCCTGGACGTCTCCGTTCCGGCCTGAGTGGTAGTTAGGCCAACTGATGCTCGGATTGAGATCGTCGGAACTGTGTCGCGCCAAGTCGGGATCCAAATTCCTTGAGTGGAAGTAGTGCGCGGCTCCTACACCTCCTAGCGAGCACAACGAACTACCCAAATCGCTATGATCACGGGTGACCAGAACGCTACCCCCGCGTCTGCGGAATTTGGAAATACCTTCGCAATCTTCCTGCGTCAGTCCGTCGCCCGTGTCCACGGCAAAGAGCCAAAGCTGGTCAAAACCGGATCGGTCGAGAGCCGATAGCAAAGGGTCCGGGTAGCCCAGCGGGTCCCGGTCACGCGCCGTGATCAACGCCGCCTGCGATCCATCCGCCTGAACCAGTTCACCAAGGCATTTTCGGAGGGCGCTGAACCGACCGATGTGCCAGTCATTTTCCGTGAAGGGAATAGTGGTCTGAAGTAGGATTTTCATAGATCGTCCAAAATCTCTCTATATCTCGCGGCTGAGGGGAGCGCTCTAGACTCATGGGCGAGAGAGTCCACCTGTGCGACCATACGCCCCGTGGCCCCTGCGTGTGGGCCGCCCTCGCCGACAGCACCTCTTCCTATCGCAGTGAAGGGACGCTGGCCTGCTCAGCAATTCGAGAACGAGGCTTCAACTGTTCCCACTCCTCGCCTTCGGGCATCCCGCGGCATAAGACGTCGGGCAGGCGCTCGCCCTTCGGCGTGAAGCGAAGGGCTATGGAGTTGATGCAGTAACGCAGCCCAGCCGGCGGAGACCGTCGTCAAACACATGCCCCTGTTGAGCGCCACAACGGGCGCACACGACCTCAAACGTCTCAGTCGGATAGCGGGCGTCGCGCAGGCGGCGCAGGTGAGCTTCCTCGAATGGCGCGGTGAAGCTGGGCCAGCCGGTGCCACTTTCAAACTTGGTTCCGGTCTTGAAGAGGGGCAGCCCGCATAGACGGCAGGTGAACACGCCTTCTCGCCTCTCGCCGAGGAAAATCCCGCAAAACGGCTCTTCGTCACCGTGATGGAGCATGACGCGCCGCTCGTCATCGCTGAGGCCGTCGCGAAGTTCTCTCAGTTGTGCCTCACTGGGCGGCGTCAAATCAAAATGCGGCATGGCGACGGAGTTCGTCATTGGCTATCCAAGGTTTTGATCTCGAACCGGCTGGGCGTGTTGCTGGAAACAACCCATGGCAAGAAAATTGGCAGGCGGGGTAATCGCTTTCGCGACATAAGCGGCAGCGCTCACGAGTGTTTGGAGTTCTCCGGCAGCAGCTTCAGCTGATCTACTATCCTGCAGAGCTCTGCGATTGACGTGGCGTTGATCTTTCGCATCATGTTGCTGCGATGGACTTTCACCGTGTTCAGTAATACCTAACTCACCCGCAATCTGCTTGTTCAGCCGCCCCTGCACGACCTGAATCAGAATAGCGCGCTCACGCGGTGTCAGGACTTCGAGCCGGGCCTTGAGGGCGCTTTGTGTCTCTGCACTGTCGCGGCGCGCACGATCGCGAGCGATGCCCACATTGACAGCATCAAGAAGGTCCTGGTCTCGGAATGGCTTCGTTAGAAATTCAACGGCTCCTGCCTTCATCGCCTTCACCGTCATGGGAATGTCGCCATGTCCGGTGATGAAGACAATTGGCAGTGTAGTGCTTGCCCCGGTGAGATCGCGCTGGAAATCCAGCCCACTCTGCCCGGGCATTCTCACGTCGAGAATCAGGCAAGTTGGTTCATCGGCGAGTTCCGCGGCCACAAAGGCGGCGACGGAGTCAAACAATTGTGGACGCAGACCGACAGACCTCAGGAGTCGTCCGAGCGATTCGCGAAACTCCAGATCGTCGTCGATCACGGCCACGCAAGCTCTTGAATCTGGCACGGCTTTTGGCTCGAGTTCGTAAGATCCGGACAAGCCCATCGGTTGATCCTAGTCCTAACGCAGGGGTTTAGACAGCATGCAATGGGCTCCGCTGGGGGCGCCTAAACCAAGGTTTAGGGATCCAGGCTTGTTATCGGGTCATCCTTAGGCACTGCGCTGCCGCATTTCCGGAGGCCTGTTGTCCCAATCGTCACTCATCGCGATCGTCGATGATGACCCGTCCTTTCGCGACTCGATGCGGCGATTGGTCACGTCGCTCGGGTATACCGTCGCGGTATTCGACTCCGCGGCTGAATTCCTTGCGTCCCCCAGAATTGCGGCGACCGACTGCCTAGTCGCCGATGTTCATATGCCGGATATGACCGGTATCGAGCTGTTCCTGCACCTGATCGGAACTGGACAAGCCATACCCACGATTCTCGTCACCGCGTACCCGGAGGGTCGTGTCCAGGAGCGGATGTTAAAGGAGGGGGTCCAGTGCTATCTTTCCAAGCCATTGGAGGAGGCTGTGCTGATCGACTGCCTCCACACCGCTGTCGCGCGTGGTTGACGCCAAAACAGCGTTACGGAAAAGCTTCACTTCGGCGATGCAGCGCGAGTCATGAATCCAACGTATTGTCGGGCACGGGGCGAGAAGGCGACTTGTTGGAGGTCTTGTGGAAGGACGGGGAACACGCCTTCTGCCGACTGTCGCGCAACGATGTCGGGGGTTATAGGCACGCCTTCATTTCTGCCGTGGCAGGCGCCGACTATCCCAAGCTCGAGGGCGTTAGCCCGTCTCGCGCACGAATACGAGCTTAAAGATTTTCTCGATTGCGCCTGGGCATTGCGACCGTTGGAGTTGGTGCGAGAAGGCGGTCGCGTGATGCTGCTGGTCGAGTATACGGGAGGCGAGCCTCTCGATCGCCTCACCGGGAAGCCGATGGAGATCGGCAGCTTCCTGCGGCTCGCAGTATCTCTGGCAGCGGCCCTTAAAAGACTTCATGGCCGTGGGTTGATTCACAAGGACATCAAGCCGGCTAACGTCGTTGTGAATTCCACGACTGCGCAAGTGTGGCTAACCGGCTTCGGAATCGCATCGCGTCTATTGCGCGAGCGTCAAACGCCAGAACCCCCGGAGTTAATCGCAGGAACGCTCGCCTATATGGCGCCGGAGCAGACGGGGCGAGTGAACCGTTCAATTGATTCCCGAAGCGATCTCTACTCATTCGGGGTCACGCTGTACGAAATGTTGATAGGCAGCCTGCCGTTCACTGCCGTCGATCCGATGGAATGGGGGCATTGTCACATCGCCAGACAAGCCGTATCACCCAGGATGAGGATCAGGGAGCGTGCCGCCCGCCGGTTGCCGCAATCACGATGAAGCTCCTCTCCAAGACCGTCGAGGAGCGATATCAGACGGCGGCTGGTGTCGAAAGCGACCTGCGACGTTGTCTCGATGAATGGGAGACGCGGGGGTGCATCCGGCTATTTTGCGCCGGGCGATCAAGACATCCCGGATCGCCTGTTGATTCCCGAGAAGCTGTACGGCCGCGAGTGGCGAGATTGATACTCTACTTACGGCGTTTGGAACGCATCGTTGCCGGCGGCAGACCGGAGCTGGTACTCGTCTCCGGCTACTCCGGTATTGGCAAGTCCGCCCTGGTTAACGAGCTGCACAAATCTCTCGTTCCTCCACGTGGCTTATTCGCTTGGGGAAATTCGACCAATACAAACGCGACATTCCGTACGCCACCCTGGCGCAGGCTTTTCAGAGCCTGATCCGGCCGCTTCTGAGCAAGAACGAAGAAGACTTGGGGCAGGTGGCGCGATGCGCTCCGCGAGGCGCTCGATCCAAACGGATTGCTCATCGTCGAGCTCGTTCCCGGAATTGAAACTCGTCATCGGTGAACAGCCGGCGGTACCGGAGCTCCCGCCGCAGGAAGCGCAGCGGCGTTTCCAGCTTGTGTTCAGAAGATTTATCGGCGCTTTTGCGCGACCCGAACATCCGCTTGCGCTCTTCCTCGACGACTTGCAATGGCTCGATGCGGCAACGCTGGACCTGCTCGATGATCTATTAGAAGCGTACCGATCTGCAGTACTTGCTGCTTATCGGCGCCTATCGTGACAATGAAGTCAGCCCCACTCATCCTTTGATGCGCAAGCTGGATGCGATCCGCCGAGGGTGGCGCGGCCGTGCAGGACGTCGTACTAGCACCGCTGAGTCGTGACGATCTCGGCCAATTGCTTGGCTGATTCTCTCCGCTGCGACGCCGGTGCGCGCTGCCCCGCTCGCGGAATTGATCCATGACAAGACGACGGGCAACCCGTTCTTCGCGATCCAATTCCTTTCCACGCTGGCGGAGGAGCGCTTCGTAGCGTTCGACTACGGTGAGGGCCAGTGGGATTGGGATTTGAACCGCATTCACGCCAAGGGCTATACCGACAACGTCGTGGAGCTGATGGAGGGAAAGGTGAGCCGGCTGCCGCTTCAGACGCAGCAAGCACTTCAATGGTTTGCCTGCATGGGCAACAGTGCTGATTTCGACATGCTGCAAATTGCCTCTCAGACCTCAATCGAAGAGTTGCACGACCATTTGTGGGAGGCCGCGCGCAATGGGTCTGATCTTCCGCTCCGATGTCTCCTACCGTTTCCTTCACGACCGAGTGCAGGAAGCGGCGTATTCGCTCATTCCGAAGGAACAGCGCGCCGAGGCACACCTGCGTATCGGCATGCTGCTTGCCGCCCAGATCCCAACGGAGAAACGCGAGGAGGCGATTTTCGAGATCGTAAACCAGCTGAATCGGGGTTCTCACCTTTCATAACTCAGTTGAGGAGCGCGAACGCGTCGCTGGCCTGAACCTGACCGCAGGTCGGCGGGCGAAGGTTATCGACTGCATACGACTCGGCGCTCAAATACCTAAGAGCCGGAAGTGCACTGCTCACTGAGGAGACGTGGGGGCACAACTACGAACTCATGTTCGCAATGGAATACATGATCGCCGATTGCGAACTTCTGACTGCGGACAAGGCTTCCAGCAGAGGCCAGGATTCTGAAGCTGGGCGCAACGCGCTGGCAATCGGCACGATTTCTGTAGCGCGACGCGCTTGCGGCTGACGCTCTACATGACCCTGGATCGGAGTGATCGCTGCATAGAAGTCTTTCTCGGACTGGCTCGGGCGCGAGAGGAACGGGGGGTGGGCGCCGCATCCCACTCGTGATGCCGTGATGCTCGAGTTCAACCGTATTTGGTCGCTGCTCGGCGACAGGGACATTGAGGACCTGATCGATCTACCTGTGATTACGAACCCAGATACTCCTCGACACACTCGACGTATTCACGGAGATCATGACGCCGTCCCAGGTCTTCGATGACAATCTGTCTTCGCTGGTCATGTGTCGAATGGTGACTTTGAGCCTCGAGCATGGGAACTGCGATGCGTCATGCTTTCGCCTACGTTTGGTTCGCCATGTTCGGTGGACCGCGATTCGACCACTATAAGGAAGGCTTTCGGTTCGGCCAACTGGGCTTTGACTTGGTGGAGAAGCGAGGGTTGACGCGATATCAGGCGCGAATATGGATGAACATGGGTTCCGGCGTTCTGCCTTGGGCAAAGCATCCTGCCACGGGTCGTGACCTCGTTAGGCGGGCCTTCGACGCGGCGTATCGGAAAGGCGATCTGACCTTTGCTTCGTACAGCTGGCCGGAACTCGTTACGGTGCGCTTCGCGGCTGGGGATCCGCTGCAAGAAATCCAAGCTGACTGTGAGAACGGCGTCATATTCAACAAACGCCTGCGGTTCGGATTAATTCTTGAACTGTGCGAACAGCAGCTGGGCCTCGTGCTGACCTTGCGGGGACTAACGCCCACATTTGGCTGCCTCGATCACGAAGGCTTCAGGGAAACCGACTCTGAACACCTTT
>CAWGPF010000005.1:0-1206739 GCA_963824395.1 uncultured Pseudomonadota bacterium
ACTTCGAGTTCTTCGAGCGCCTTTCCGAGTTCGCGGATTTGCGCTTCCTTGGAGTCGTCGACGAGTACGTCCTGGGCGTTCGCCGGGACATCCGAGGTGTTGAGGTAACTCAGGAACGAGCGTTTTGTGGTGTGGTAGTGGCGGCGGCGGGAGTGGATCAGGCGGTGGGTCTTGTCGGAGGTCTGCTTCTTCCATTCGGTGGCAATAAAAAAGTTGGCCGGGATTTCGAGAAGGCGCCCGAACATGAGCGGGAAGCTGGCGGCGGAGGGCTCGCTGAGCGTGAGGGTCTTCAGGTAGTAATCGTCCAGGCGAAGGAATCCCCGGTGGCACTCGATGGGAGATTCGGGGAGGTAGAAGTCGAGGAACGTGTCGTGCTTGAGGCGGGCGCACTCGATCTTCAGCGGAGAGAAGTTGAGGAGGCGCTTCAGGGCGCGGAAAGCGCGGTCCTTGCGAGGATTTCGGCGGGCATGAAGTCCTTGACCTGAAGAATAAAATTCTCGGCCCGCTGGACGAGGAGCCGCTGGACGCGGGTGATCTCATCGTCCATGAGCACGACCTGGCGGCGCGTTGAAACGAGGGCGCGGAGCTCCCGCCAAGCCCGGCGGGGACTGCGACCCGCCTGGGCGAGCGTAGCCAGAATAGCCTTGCGGGCTTCCGGGCCTTCCATCAGCACCACGTAATAGATGTCGAGCGCATAGAGGTCCTGGGCCTTGCTGCGAAGAAAAGCCGCGCGGTTGCGGATCGCGGCATTGACAATGGGGTTTTCGTAAGTTTGGGGCGAGACGGTCTCACCGCTGCGCTTGAACAGGTACTGGTAGACGCGGCACTTCTCATCGAAGATTTTGAATGCGGATTCCAGGCGCTTAGTGTAGTTGTCGATCTCGGCGGCCGCGAGGCCCTCGTAATCGACGCCTTTGACGGCCAGGATCACGCCCACGCCGCCGCTTTTGGTCAGGAAGACGCGGTCGTCGATAAACCCGAAGAGATTGATGCGGTCGTTGAGCGAGCCGGATTCGCGGTAGGGTTGGAGGGCGCGGTCGATTCTAAACACGTCCAACCCTCCGCACGCTGACGGGCGCGAATTTGGAAGGATCGTAAAGGGTACGGAGCCGGGTGGAGTTCATCATGAAGCGGAGAATCTGCGGGTCGGTCCGGGTCGCCCAGCGGGCAAACCAGTAGAGGAGAAGGAACATCAGGATTCCACCGAGGAAGGTGTGGAGGAGGTTAAAGACCGCCGCGCCCATCAGCAGCGCCAGGAAGAAAAGCTTCCTCTCGACGCCCATGACCGTGAGGGGGCGGTTGAGAGAGCGGAAAACGGGATTGATTCTTCGCTGCACGATTGACCTCCCCAGGGTGACTAGGGAAAGAGCCAGGCCATAAAGTTGACGGCGCTGACGGCCATGCCGACGCCAAAGACCACGCCGGCGAGGGTGCGTTTGGCCCCGCCTTCTCCGAAAGCGAACATGAGGCCTCCGACCACGATGGCGACGAGCGCGAGGCCCGTGGCGATCGGGCCGGTGAAGGCCGCTTGCAAGACTTGCACGGCTTGCGTCCAGGGTGACATCTTGTGACCTCCTTATGAGAATAGAAAGCCCTTTGATGCCCAGGAGAATCACATAGCTATATAGCATGTACGGCAGGATGCGCAGTGTCTGCGCGCTGCCACCGATGGCCAGCAGCGTTGAGCTTTGCCCGATGTGTTTCATCAGGGCCACCCCCGCGCCGATTTCGCCCGCGCGCGCTGCCCAGTCGATTACATGGACGGTACTGAGGCGCCGCCCTTCCCAAATACAGGTGGCGTGAATGTTGGCGCCGTGTGCCAGAATCTCATTGCCGTTACTCAGCACGAAAGATCGCGGGCCTGGCTGATCAGCACGCGGCTGCCAGTACTTCCAGTACAGGTGTGGCGCATCGACGTTCGGGCGTAGCCCGACTCCTGTCAACAGACTGACAATCGCTGCAGCATCTTTCGGCGTCGAAGGCCGAATCAAGCGGGCCATTGAGGCAAACTCTCCCATGGCGCGCAGACTGTGGAACTGCCGCGCAGCGCGATACCGTAGGCAACCCTAGACGCAGCCCGCCCAGCGCGCCGCGGCACCCAAACGACGAGTGCCGCCTATACCATCATCGCCGTAGCGCGTCGCCCTTCATATTATGTCGGCTATGTTTGCCGGGGGTTGTGAACTGGCTCACTCACCGGAAGGCTATGCCGCCCCGGCCGCCGCGCTGCCCGCACCGCAGGGTAGCCTGCAGAGCCACATTACATACTTCGAGGCGCGTAGCGCGCAGCCCAAAATCAACATGCTACTATCGATCTCAACCGCGCCACAAAGAGCGTCGGTAGCACCAGGCAGGCAAAAACGGTGGATGCCACTCCGACAACCGTAGACGGGCGGATCCCGCCGGGTCCACCGGAGTCCTATGATCCCAGCCAGGATCTGCTCGGCTGGATGCAGCTGAACTTCGACCGTTTTGGTGACATCTACCGGGCGACTATCTACGGCGGCGAGGTGTATGTCATCAGCTCGCCTGAGTACGCCGAGCATGTGCTGCTCGGCAACTGGCGCAATTTCTTGCGCAAGGGGCAGGCGGTCAAGCGTATCGCCCTGAGTCTCGGTAACGGGCTTATATCGAGCAACGGCGAGTTCTGGGTGTCGCAGCGACGAATGATACAGCCCGCGTTCAGGCGCGAGGCGGTCGGCGCGCACTGCGGGATGTCTTTCTCAAACCAAATATTGTGCTGGCGGAGAAGTGGAAGCAGGCGGCACATGCCGGAGAGAGCGTCGATGTCACCCGCGACGTGAGTCTTGCCGTGCTGGAGGTGACACTGCTTTCGATCTTCGGCGATGATTACGACAAGGTGGTCTGGGCAATTTCCATATCATTGCCGAGGAGTCGCGCAACATGGAGTTTGCGCAGACCTGCAGCGCCTTGTCGAAGATCGATTGTGCAGATTGCCGAACGCCGGCGCAGCACACACAATGATGCCGAGGACATTCTGGGCATCATGATGCGCTCCCGGGATCGGGACACGGGACAGTCGATGCCCGACGTGCAGTTGGCGCGCGAGGCGCTGACGCTGGTCATCGCCGGCCACGAAACCACGGCGAGCGTGCTCAACTGGATCTGGTATCTGCTGTCGCAGCATCCGCTCGTGGAAACCAAGGTCTTCGCCGAGATCGATGCGTTACTCGGCGACGAGCTGCCGACGATGGCTACGCTCGCGCGCTATACCCATACCCGCAGGGTCATCGAGGAAGCGCTGCGCTCGTATCCGCCGTTGTGGCTCATGACGCGCAAGGCCATCAATCCTGACCGGCTCGGCGAATACTTCGTGCCGGCGAAAACCGAAGTCTACATTTCGCCCTTCCTGCTGCAGCGGCATCCGCGCCTGTGGCAGAACCCGCAGCTCTTCGATCCAGACCGTTTTGCGGGCGACCCGCCGGCGCTTGAGGAGTCGGCGGATCCGCACCGCCTGGCCATGTGTCCGTTTGGGGCAGGTCCGCGTAACTGCATCGGCGAGTTTTTCGCGCGCGTCGAGATGCAGATTCATCTTCTGACGATCGCGAGGGAACTGCGGCTGCAGTTCGCACAGGCAGGGCCGGCTGAATACCTCGCGGGTGTGAATCTCTTGAGCCGGCACCATTTCATTGCTACGCCAGAGATCAGAGGGCGACACGTCCACTGACCGAGGGGTGCCGTCGTCGGCTGGGCCCTCTAGACTCCTCCGCACCCAGCGATCGAGCGGCGCCTTTCCCCATGCCGAGCCCGCATGAGTACCAGTCGCACCAATACGTACGCCGCGCGTCCCGGCTCTGGACGGTATCCGCGGCGTCGCCATCATCTGGGTCGTGTTTCACAACGCGACCGACATGCCGTATCCGGCACCGCGGGGGGCGTTGCACGTGCTCGCGGTGTTGAGTCACAGCTGGTTGGATCGGTGTGCAGCTGTTTTTTGCGCTCTCGGGATTTCTGATCACCGCTGGCTTGCTCGATAGCCGCGGCGCCGACAACTACTTCAGTGGCTTCTTCGCGCGCCGGGTGCTGCGTATCCTGCCACTCTATTACACGGTGCTGTTCGTTCTTCTCGTCTTGGTGCCGTGGGTCTTCACCCCGGCCGCACCATTCTCTACCTCGCATCAGTGGCCGCTGTGGCTGTTCGTGTCGAACTGGGACCACGGTGTACCGTACGGATTCGCACACTTTTGGTCTCTGGCCGTCGAGGAGCAGTTCTATCTGGTGTGGCCGTTGTTGGTGTTCTGCTTCGCGCCGCGGAAGCTGTTGTTCGTCTGTCTGTGGATTGCTCTTGGCGCGCTCCTGTTGCGTGTTGGGTTGGTGTTGGCGGGTGCGGGTGAATGGACACTCTACGAAATCACGCCTGCCCGTATGGATGCCCTTTCCCTGGGAGCGGCTGGCGCCTGTTTGGTCTCGCATGCCTCAGTCAACTCAGCTGGCTTGAGTCGCGGCGGCGGACGATTGCTGTCCTCGCTACCACTCTGCTGATAGCGGGCGCCCTTGCAACTCACCTCTTTGATCGCTATGCGTGGCCGGGGCAGACCGTCGGCTACAGTGTACTGGCAGTGTGCGGTGCAGTGTTTGTGACGCTCGAAGCTACGCCGACGGTTCATGTCCGGCGCTTCTCGTTGCTTTCCTCGGCGCCACTAAGATCGTTTGGAAAATACAGCTACGCGATCTACCTATTTCACGGGCTGCTGCACAAGTTGGTAGGCGAGCCCTGGCTGCTGGCTAGATACGGCGTCCCTCCCCCCGTTGGCACCGTGCTGCTCTACGCCACTGGCGTGCTTGTGATCAGCTATATCCTCGGGTTCGGCAGCTATCAGCTGCTGGAGAAGCGCTTCCTAAGGCTAAAGCCAGCTGTTCAGTGGCCCGGAAAGCGCTTCAGCCGGGTGAATTACTGGACGGTCTTGGCGCCGACGTTGGACAGTTCACCCGCGGTGCCGGAGCTGGTGTAAGCGTCGACTTCGAAGTACCAGGTTCCGGCCGCGAGATTGGTCACAACGTACGTGGTCACCGTCGGGTTGGTTACCTGAATCACCTGATTGAGACTGCTGGCGGAGGTCCCGTAGTGAATGTAGTAGCCCGCCAGGTTTGTCAGTGTGGTGCCGTTCATATTCTGCGTTACTGACGTCCAGTCGAGCGTCGCAGATCCACTCGCTGTCTGATTGACTGTGATGGCGAATGCGGGCAGCGATGCCGTGCTGGTCCCGTCCGTCACACTGATCAGGATATTCGAGTAAGTGCCGGCCGCGGCGGCCGCGGGAGTGCCTGTGAGTTGTCCGCTTGCGCTGCTGAAGCTCAGCCCACGAGGGCTTATTTTGAATGCTGAAGCTCAGCGTGCCTCCGTTGGGATTGGTCACGGTCGGCGTGAAGCTGTAGCTCGAGCCGACGTTCACCGCAATGGGCGCAGTTCCTGAGATCGTGAGCGTCCCGGCCGTCACTACCTTGATCGAGAACGCCGGCAGTGAACTTGTCTGCGTGCCGTCAGTGACGTTGATGACGATGTTGGAGTAGGTGCCGACCTGGGTGCTCGAGGGCGTGCCGGAGAGCGTACCCGGTTGAGGGGCTGAATGACGCCCACGAGGGTTTGCCCTGAACCGAGAACGTCAGGGCCGTGGTGCTGGACGCATTTGTCGACGGCTTAAACGAGTAGGCCGTGCCCGCAGTGACCTGCGTGGGCGGAGTTCCGGAGATCGTCAGGGCCGCCGTTACCTTGATCGAGAACGCCGGCAGCGAACTCGTCTGCGAGCCGTCGGAGACGCTGATGATGATGTTCGAGTACGTCGCCAACCTGGCTGCTCGAGGGCGTGCCGGAGAGGGTCCCTGTCGAGCCGCTGAAGGATGCCCAGCTCGGGCGCATTCTGTACCGAGAAGGTGAGGTTAGTGCCGCTCGGTGCGTTAGTGTGGGGTTGGAAGGAGTACCCCGTGCCGGCAGTGACGCTCGCCTGGGGGCGTTCCCGATATGGTAAGGGCAGCCGTAACCTGAATGGAAAAGGCGGGCAGGGAGGCGGAACTGGTGTCCGTCACTCACGCTGATGACTATTCCGGAATACGTACCCACATTCGCAGCAGCGGGGGTCCCGGCGAGAGTGCCCGTTGCGCTGCTGAAGGTGAGCCAGCGGGCCGATTGGAGACGCTGAACGTCAGCTGATCGCCAGTGGGTCGACGCGGTGGGCGTGAAGCTGTAGGACGAGCCGGCTCTGACTGAAGTAGGGGGCTGTCCGGAAATAGTAGGCGGCTGGTCGTCGGGTTCGGGACGGCGACCGAGATCGAGAACGCATCCATCGAGCTGGTTTGCGTCCCGTCGGTCACGCTAATGACAATATTCGCGAAATGTTCCCGCTTGTGTCGGCAGCACCTGAGAGTGTTCCAGTCGTGGTGTCAAAAGTGGCCCAGCTCGGCTTGTTAGTTACCGAGAAAGTGAGCTGTCGTGCCCGCCGGCGCGTTGGTCGTCGGCTGAAAAGCATAGGTCGAGCCAACATCAACAACGGTCGGCGGATTACCCGAAATAGTCAGCGGCGCTACTACTTGAATCGCGAATGGAGCCAGCGATGTCAGTCGCTTGGCCGTCACTGACACTGATTAGGATGTTGCCGTAGCGTTCCGACACTCGCCGGGGGAGGGGTTCCCGTCAGCTTTCCGGTGCTGCTGTCGAAGCTCGCCCAATCCGGCATGTTGGTGATTGCGAACGTGAGCGAGTCACCATCCGCATCGGAGGCGACCGGTGCGAACACGTAGGCGCTTCCGGCGATGACACTTGTGGCGGGAGTGCCCGAAATCTGTGGCGGGGTGTTTGTCTGGCGTACTCCGGTGCCCGTAACGCCCGATGCGGAGCTTGTTCGGTCCGCCGGAAACTCCGACAGAGCCGCAAGCAGCTAAGCGCGAGACTCAAGCGCAATGCTCAGCGCACCTTAGCGCAGGCGACGCAAAGTAGTCGAGCGGAATTGAGCCATGCCTTGCAGTTCTCGCTTTAGCGGCGTTTCACGAACGCAAGGGCGAGCAAAGACCCGTATCAGAACTTACGGCAGCGCGGTTTGGCGCCGCAGTGCCGGTAACTCCGCTATCTCAAGTGAGCGACAAAAACTTGAGACCGGAAGCTTTGCGTCCCCGCCTCACGGGGGGTTTGCCCTTAACGTTTCGCGGCAGTAAAGCGCTTCAAGTAAGCAGTGCAATATGTCTCCGTGTACCGACAGGCTTCGGGCAATGTTGGAATCGACGTGTGGCGAAGACGCCTGCGCGATGAGCGCGCATTGTCAAATGAACTGCGCGCGGCATGGATGAAGCGCGCCCACTCGCGAGTGCCTTTATCTGACCGTGTTGAAACGACGAAGCAGATGGTCCGAGCTGCGCAAGCGCGCGGCTAGAAGGCTGCTTGATCTTGTGGTGCAACAGCCAGCAGGTTCAGGAACCTAACGCGGTACGCTAATGTTGGTTCTTGGTGGGGCCGCTAGCGTGACTGGCGAACGCATACGGGGACCTTTTAGGTCCCCGTATGGCTGGTACTCTAGTGAATGTGAGTGCCGCGTCGCGGCAGCTGAGGCGTGCTGCCAGGTCCCTAGCAGAGCGTAGGACTCGCCGGCCTTATTTCTTGTCCCGTCGCCGGCGCCTCTTGGCGGCGATCGCGGCAGCTGCACCGGCGCCCAGTACCGCCAGCGTAGCCGGCTCCGGAACTGATGTTCCGCCCCCGCCGTGGCCCGAGCCCGGAGGGGGAGGGCATAGCAGCTTCCCGATGATCGGCAGGTCGCAGAGGAAGCTTCCCCCGCCGCCGCTGGCATAAGCCGGGGTCGTGCCCAGGGCGCCCAGGCCCGCCGCAGCGACAAGAACTAGAACAATGTTTTTCATAAGTCGACCCCGCGCCAATTGATCCTCCTGAAGCCTTTGCAAGCACCGGACCAAGCGGCCTAATCCATTGATTCTTAGTGACTGCCTATACTTAACCGGCAGTTACTTCCACTATAAACGTAAAGAATCTCGACAATACACCGACCATGACCACGTCGCTTTTCGTGCAGTGCGTCACAGTTTCCCGGGCGTCGGCAATGCGCGACAGTCGGTAAGATAACATTGACGGCTCTACGGGGGAACTGAATATCCACGTACATGCCCTCAACGAATCCCCGCGAACGGTCGCTACAACAGCGCTGATCGCCATGCTGATTGCCTTTGTGGCCGTGGCGTATTGGCCAGCCACGTCTGCACTCTGGCAGTACTGGATCGAGCAGCCCTATCTGGGTGGCCATGGGCCTCTCGTGGCAGCTCTGGCGATCTGGCTGTTGTACTCGATCCCGCGCCCGGATCGATTCAATGCCCGTGAGGCCGGTGCCCTGGGCTCTGCTGCCTCTCGTAGCTTGCAGTATCGCTGCGCTGATTCTCTGGAAGGCAGGCATTCAGTCACTTCAGGTGCTGATGCTGCCAGCACTGATGTGGCTCGCTGTGCTTGCGGCCTGCGGCGGCTCGGTGGCTCGTGCCGCCGCTGTGCCGATCAGTTACCTCTACTTCGCGGTGCCCGCGTGGAACGTGTTGAGCCCCGCTCTACAGAGCCTGACGGTGCGGATCGTGGGGTTTGCTGCCACATTGATGGGGCTGCCAGCGACAGTCTCGGGAACAATCGTCTCTTTTCCTGACGGTGCACAGTTTGCTGTCACGCTGGCTTGCAGCGGAGTCGGGTTTCTGGAGCAGGGCCTCGCGGTAGCCGTGCTTATCGGTGAGCTTGAGGATGCCACGATTGGTCGTCGTATACGGCTCTTGGGGAGCATGTTGTTAGTTGCCGTCGCCACGAACTGGGTGCGGGTACTACTGCTGGTGCTGATTGGCCATGTGAGCGGAATGAACAACGTACTTGTTTCGCAGTACCATCTGGAATTCGGTTACGCGCTGTTCGTAGTCGTGCTTGTGGCATTCGTCTGGGCGACAACCTTCGCGCCTTTGACTGAGCGCACGACCGGCGTGATGCCGCGCGCGAACGCGCACGCGTGGAGTAGCTGCATTGTCGTTCTAGCTGCGCTTGTTGCAGGGCCGCTGGTCCTGTCTGTCTGGTCGCCGCCAGCCGCTCAGAACGGTCTGTCACGCTTGGTGCTTCCAGTTGGCCGCAATACGTGGCGAGGGCCGCTGCCCGCTCTGCAAGGCGGTTGGCGACCGACTTTCGTGGGCGCCGACGCGCAGCTTCACGCCGCCTATGAAGATCCCCAAGGACGGGCCATCGAGGTAGTTGCGGTCGGATACTCCTCACAGAAGCATCGTAGCGAGCTGGTCGCTGAAGGCAATTCCCTCTTGGGTGACGGTGGTCTGTCGGCACTCACCTCGACGCTTGCGGATGTGGATCAAGACACCTATCGGGAGATAGTCGCCAGTGACGAAGAAGGCAATCGTTCAGTCATCTGGTGGGTCTACGATATTGGTGGCAGAACCTTCGTGGTCCCGCTCTTGTCTAGGCTCTGGTATGGGATACGCTCGATCAGCGGTGCTCCATACTCGGCGCAGTTCGCGTTTCGGGCAGCGTGTTTACCCTCTTGCGATGCGGCGCGTGCCACACTACGACAGTTCATTCGGGGTATGGGCACGCAGGTACTGAGCGCGGCCAACCCACAAAATAGTCGGGACGCGGCGCTTGCTCCGCGCCCCAACGTAAGTGCAGAACAGGAAGCGTCTCCGTGAATCCGCTTATTGCGCAGGTATGGGACGAAGTTGCGAGTGCGTACCGCTACCGCTGGCTGGCGCTTGCATTGGCGGCTCTAGTCGTCGTATTGGGCTGGTTGTACGTCTTCGCCCTTCCGGATCGGTACGAAGCCGTCGCGAGTGTGTTTGTGGACACTCGCACGTCGTTAAAGCCGGTGCTCCAGGGGCTGACCGCGGACCAGGACGTTGACGCACAAATAAGCTTTGTGCGTCAGTCCCTGCTTGCTGGACCTTCGCTCCAGCGCATAGCACTCGTGGGCGGCGTCGTTCCCTCGGATAGCATCGATCCGCGGCTTCGCGAACAACTTGTAGAGGACATGAGTCGTCGAATAGACATCAGCGTGCATAGCGCAGATGGCCGTGAGGAGGATAGAACCACAGCGGGTAGCATCTATAGAGTCGTCTATCAAGATCGAAATCGAGCTCGCAGTCTGCGGGTTGCCGGCATTCTGGTTGACACGCTGGTTAACGAAACTCTCGGCGGAAAACGTGAAGGCTCGGAGAGCGCTCAGCAATTTCTGGAAACACAGATTCATGACTATGAAAAGCGCTTGCGGTCGGCGGAGGACCGTTTGGCTGCCTTCAAGTCAAAGCACATGGGGATGATGCCGACCGAGCAGGGCGGTTATTTCGCACAGCTCCAGAAGGAAGCTGAGGCTGCCGCAAATCTCAAGACTAAGTTGGCCGAGGCGCAGTCGCGTCGCGCAACGCTAACCAGACAGCTTCACGGTGATATCGCAGTGGCCGCCGTCGCGCCCGGCCAATCCGGATCCGGCGCCGGTGGCGGTAGCCTCGATACCCTTGGTCGCATAGACGAGGCGCAGGCGAAACTCGACGATCTGCTGCTGCGATTTACCGACAAGCATCCGGATGTTCTGGCCGCGCGTCAGACGCTCGCGGATCTTAAGAAGAAGCGAGCGGCTGAGATCGATAGCCTGCGTCAGGGCGACGCTGCCACCGCCGCCGCGAGTCGTGCCAGCAGCAATCCCGTTTACCAAAGCGTACAACTGGCGCTCAATCAAGTTGATGTTGACATTGCCGATTTGAGCACTGAACTTAGCCAGCATGAGGCAAAAGTCGCCGAGCTGCGACGCATGTTGGATACCGCCCCGCAGGTCGAGGCGGAGTATGCGCAGCTTAATCGCGACTACGACGTAAACAAGGCGCAATACACGGCATTGCTCGCGAGTCTGCAGAAGGCGCGCCTCGGCGAGCGAGCCGACGATGCGGGTTCGATTCGTTTCGAGGTAGTGCAGCCGCCCACGGCGAGCTTTCGTCCTGTTTGGCCGAAACGCCCCGCGCTGCTGGCTATGGTGCTTTTGCTGGCCCTCGCCGCCGGTGGTGCCCTGGCGTACGGCCTGAGCTACCTGCATCCTGTTGTGTCCTCAGCCACCACTCAGTCGTTTGGTCTACCGGTGCTGGGGACCGTGAGTGCGGCATTTCCGGCGCAAGCACGACTAAGGGTTAGGCGCGACCTCGTAAAGATCTCGGTTGCCGCGGCTTGTTTGCTCGTTGCGTTCTCCGTTGCGGTGGTTCTTAGCCTCGAGGGATATCGCCTCAGTGTCACAGCTCTGAAGGGCATGGTGAGTTCGTGAGCTTGATCGAAAGTGCTCTCGAAAAGCTGCGTAGAGGCGCAGATCGGGAAGTTGACGCGAGCCTGCGAGCGGAGACGCCGGCGGTCGCCTCAGTAGTCTCGGCCAAGATTCCGGTGGTCCCTGCCCCTGCCGAGCAGACTCTTGAGCGCATCACTATCGATACCGCGGCGTTGCGCAGTCGCGGTTACCTCCCGGAGCTAGGGCTCGAGCGTCGCTTTGCGGATCACTATCGGCAGATCAAGCGTCCGCTGATCGAGAAGGCGCTCTCCGGGGGCCCGGAGATGAGAATTCTAGTGGTCGCCAGTGCGTTGCCCGGAGACGGCAAGACCTTCACGAGCATCAACCTGGCGCTCAGTATGGCTCGCGAACGCGATGCCTCGGTTCTATTGATTGATGCGGATGGTCCAAAAGCGCGTGTAAGCGAGGTCTTGGGGTTGAAGGGAAAGCGGGGACTCCTTGATGCGCTCGCCGACGAGTCAATCGATGTTGAATCACTCGTCGTGCGCACCGACATACGCGGACTTGAGCTTCTTCCAGCGGGAAGATTTATTGAGAACGCCACCGAACTGCTGGCCAGCGATCGGATGCGTCAAATTGTGACGCGGATTGCTGCTCGAAACCCCCGACGGCTTGTTTTACTGGACTCAGCCCCATTGCTGGTCTCGAGCGAGGCTCGCGTGTTGCATCGAGTCGCCGGACAGGTCGTTCTCGTCGTACGGGCCGGCGCGACCCCGCGCCAGGCAGTGTCAGACGCTATAGCGCAGGTTGATAAATCTAAGTTGCAGGGGCTGATCATAAACCAGGCTGTCTTTCGTAAAGACGGCGGCTACTACGACTACGGAAGCTATGGAGCACTCGGTGAAGGCGCCGAAACCTCCGACTAAGTACTGGGTCAGAGGCCGCGCCTCTCAATCGGCGCCAACGACTCCTCAGGGGTGCGCCGTATCCAAGGACTGAGCAGCGCCACTTTCCGACCAGCGCAGAAGATCGAATCCGAGCTGGTGTGGCCTTGCAAACCAATCACCGATCCCGACGCGCTTGAGTGAAAATGGATCGGCGGGGATCGCGTTTACTCCCCCGTAGCAGGATACGCAGCTGCTGAATCCCGCAGCGCGAACCAAACTTCGGGCCTCTTCGGAAAATTGTTCGCGGCCGCCAAAAGGATAGGCAAAGAGATTGCACGGCTTGCCTAGCTCACGCACCAATTTCTGCTTAGATACTTCCAGCTCCCTGCGGATAACATCAGGGGCACTTAGTCCCATGTTGATATGCGAGTCTGTGTGGTTACCGATCTCGAAACCTTGCGCTGCAAGAGCGCGTACGTGATCCCACGTCATCCACCCAGGTTGTTTCTTGAAACCCTGATCCCAAAATGGAACTTCGTTCGTGCCAAGAAATCCAGTGGTTACAAAGAACGTTGCGGGAAGTCCGAACCGACGAAGTATTGGTGCGGCGACCTCTGCGTTGTCCAGATAGCCATCATCGAAGGTTATTGAAAGTGTCCCTCCCATGTTGCTTCCTGCGCGACATCCGTCGATTTGATCCGCAAGAGGAACTACTCGGAAGTACCTGCGAAAGAAGGCACAAAATGCCTCGAATTTCTTCGAGCCACAGGTTATCCCGTCTTCCGGGAGTTCATCATTTACTCGATGAAACGCAACGATTGTGAACTTCGATCGAAACTCGCGTTGATAAGCGCCCGTCACGCCCGAAAGCTGACCGAGCATTGCGGCGATGCGCTTTTTGACTAGCACGGACGAACTCATCCGTTCCTCGCGGGATCGGATCGCGATAGCTTGCACAACATCATGTGCGTGCCGGACACGTGTATCCGGGCCCGGACTTCAACCGTGACTGGCTCACAGAGCTACTCGCGAAGCGGACGCCAAGTTACCATGCGGTCGCCGTTGAGATAGCGGAGCGTCGCGACCAACGACGCGAGGTTTGTGAGTAGGAAATAGTACGGCTTGCTCAACAGGCTGTGCCGCCGAGCATCCAACTGCAGGGCAAATCCCGCAACGCCAGCCCCAAAAGCAACCGACTGGACTATCAGGACGGCGCGGTAGAGCGGGTTCTCAGACAGGATCAAACACGTCACGAGCGTCACCAGCAGCCAGTAGGGCGAGAAGTACCGCAGGACCTTGTGTGACCACAGCTGCCAAGCGAAGAGCGGATAGGCGAAGATATTGAGAAATCTGCGCTCCTCAACAAGAGCGCCGATGCTACGAATAGCAACGCGCACCCGCATGGAAAACTCATTGCGCGGTTGATCAAGCGTGTCCTCGAAGCAAATCGCGCGGGGTTCCAGAATGGTTCGAAGTCCCTGCTCGCGCATGCGCATCGCGATTACGAAGTCGCTCACCAGTTTGAGCGAGATCGGCCGGTACGCTTGCCTGCGAACTGCATAGAGGCAGCCACTCACGCCGATAAGTGTCCCGAGCCGACTTTCAGCCAGGCGGAGCGTAACTTCGTATCTCCAGTACGACACTCCCCCCGCAGCGGTAAGGTTGTGTCCCTTTCCTTGATAAACCAATAGTCCAGCAACACAACCCACCTTCGGGTCGGCGAAGTTCTCAACTATCGCCTTAAACGCCGAGGTTTCGATTCGGGTCGTAGCGTCCGTGAAAATCAAGACCTCGCCCCTTGCCCTCTCCGCTGCTGCGTTCTGGCATGCTGTCTTTCCGCGTCGCCCCTCTATACGTAGTAACTCCACGCGATCGGGCTTGCAACGTTCCACGATCTGATCGGTCGCATCAGTCGATGCGTCCGAAACCACGATTATGTTGAGAAGGGCGGCTGGATAGTCCAACGAAAGAACATGATCGATCTTGGCGCGGATGTTCTTTTCCTCGTTATAAGCGCTGATGATCACGGTGATTGACGGGTATTGTGCAGCAACGCACCGTACGGGTTTCCCGGCCACCGAAGCCAACACCCGGACAATGAACGGATAGCCGACATACACGTAGGCGAGAATCGAAGCAGCCGTCCAGAAGAGTACTTCCGCCATTTGATTGCGCTACGCGATGAGTAACTGAGGTGCCTCGCGAGCGGGCTGTTTCAGCCAGCGCCCCGCCCACTGCTGTAGTTGCAGTAGGATCCAGACCCCAGCCGCGGACTCACCTCGGCTCCCGATGAAAAAGTTATCGACGATCCCGTCCGTCGTCCCAGAATCCAATATCCCCCACTGGCGCACGCGCTCAGCCGATAGCTGGTCACGCAACAAATGTTTCAGCGGACCGCGCAGCCAGGCACCAATCGGAGCGGAGAAGCCCTGCTTGGGTCGCTCAAAGAAAGTTGGAGGAAAATACTGCTTCAATAGCGTTCGAAGGATGTACTTGTTTTGATTTCCCCGCACCTTCCAGCGCATCGATAGCGCCGCGGCGAGCCTCGCTGATTCATGATCGAGAAAGGGCTCCCGAGCTTCAAGGGAAGTCGCCATCGAGGCGCGGTCGACCTTGACCAACAGATCGCCCGGAAGGTAGCGCGTCATGTCAAAGTGCATGAATCGATCGCGTGGATCCGTCCCTCGGACGGATCTGTAGGCATCGCGTGGGCCATCAGATTCCACGCTTTCACCCTGCATTAGGCTTCGGCGCGTCGCTGCAGGCCATTCGGAAATTGCGGCGTCGTAGGCGTCAAATTCGTCGCTCGCCTTTGACATGCGGATGAATTTGCGCAGCTTATCGTTTATTGCCGCAAACTTGGGGCCACCACCGCGAGTAATTGCATATCCGCGTGCGACCACTTCAGGCGGCAGTGAGTCCAGTATCTCTCCTGACAGAGAATAAAGTCCGCGACCAAGCGCGATTGATTTGACGAACCGTCCGCAATAAGCGTACCTCGCGTAGCCGCCGAACAACTCATCCGCACCATCCGCGGACAACGCCACCTTCACATGACGGCGGGCGAGCCGCGAAACCAACAGCGTAGGTACCAGTGAGCTGTCGCCTATCGGTTCGTCGGCGATGTCTGGTATCTCTGCAACCGTGTCGACTGCCAACTGAGGTGATAGAGAGAATTCAAAATGCTCGGTGCCCAGCGTGGTGGCGACGGTTCGGGCGTAGTCAGATTCATCGAATTCCGAGGAGCCGAATCCAATGGTAAAAGTCTTTAGTTTGAAGCCGCCACGTCGCGCGAGCACGGCTGCAACGAGTGAAGAGTCGATCCCGCCGCTCAGAAACAAGCCTACCGGTACATCTGCAACCATCCGGTAGGAGAAAGCCTCCTGCAGTGATTTTTCAACGCGCTCGAGCAGCTCCGGTTCTGGCATCGAATTGAGTTCTGCACGAAGAGCGGATGCGCGCGGACCGTCGTAAAGGTCGCGGGCGCTCCAGTACGACCATTCAACACGCTTCAGCCGTGCGTCAAACGAACAGACGGTTCCTGGGCGGACCGTACAGACGTCAGCAAAGATGCTTCGGGGAGAAGAGATGTAGCCGTACTGCACGAACTCAGCAATCGATGCTGAGTCGAGTGGGCGAGTTGAGATGTCTGTGGCCAGAAGGCCCTTGAGCTCGGACGCGAATGCGAGTCGTCTTCCCCGCACTGAAAAGTATAGGGGCTTTACGCCGAAGCGATCGCGACACAGGTGCAGCAGTTTCTCTGAGCTGTCCCATATCGCAAACGCGAACATTCCACGGAAGCGCGTCACCGCGCCTAAACCCCAGGTGCGGTAGGCCGCTAGTATGACTTCAGTGTCCGAGTCACTTCTGAAGTTCCATCCGAGCTGGCGAAGTTCATCGCGAAGCTCTCGATAGTTATAAATTTCTCCGTTATAGACGATCCATGTGTTGCCATCGGAAGTGGCCATCGGCTGATGGCCGAGCGGTGAGAGGTCGATAATCGACAACCGCAAATGCCCGAACGCGAGCATACCGCCAGCAAGGAGCTGGATTCCTCGATCGTCGGGGCCCCGGTGAGCCATGGATGAGAGCATCGAACCCACATTTGAAGCATCAACACGTGCTTCCAGGGAGTAGATGCCAGCGATGCCGCACATAGTTGGCCCAAAGGTACCGAGGGGAATCGCCTACCGTAAGAGCAGATCTATTATTTGGATTAAGCGATCTGTCGGAATCGGGATCGTCTCGTGGATTTGGCCCCTCGTCAATTGACTTCGGTCATATTGGCTTGGTCCGTCACACAAGCTCTCATAACACCTTATTTTTACTGCCAATTATGCACATAGATTGAGAACCTGCTCACAGTGGTCCCCTATCGAATTGCATCCTATGCTTCAGATCTTGCGAGGAGATCTCACGTCGGGGATCAAGCTTCAGTGAGCCGCTGGGTCGTGGCTGACGATGTGTGAAGATACGAAAGCTGCGGCTGTGGAAGCTTGCCGGATCCACCCCCGCCCGGCCGGTTCGAGAATGTCGCTTTCAGGTAACTTCGCGCCATCATGACTTTGCAATCTATTGCGCTCTACGCGATCCGTGCCATCGGTGGTTTCTCACTAGCGCGCGCACTTACACGCAGGCGTCTGCGCATTCTTTGTTATCACGGGTTCTCCGTGCGCGACGAATTCAGGATCCTGCCTGTAATGTTTATGCGCGCCCAGACCTTTGAGCGAAGGATGAAAATTCTGCAGCGCCGACGCATTCCGGTAATTCCGCTCGCTGAAGCCGTCGAACGCCTAGAAAGGCGCGAGATCGGAAACGCTGAGACAGTTATTACCCTGGACGATGGCTGGCGATCCAATCTCACGCTCGGGCTGCCAATTCTAGAAAAGTATGGCTATAGCGCCTGCATTTATGTTGCTACCGAGCATCTCACCGCCGGCTGTGAAGCCTTCAATGTCGCTCTCAATTACATGATTCGGACGTCTGAGAGCGAGACGCTGAACCTGAGTGGAGTTCACGAGTCGGTGGATGGGAGTTACGATCTTCGCGCCAATCCCCAAGAGGCTCTGGAGAAATTGATTAGAGCAACTGAGCGCATTCTCTCTCTTCGGGAGAGACAGCTGCTTCTCAGGCCTATCGCGGCAGCGCTCCAGGTTGATTATGACGACGTCTTTAGAGACGGGCGCTTTACGTTGCTCAACGCAAACGAGATTCGTGATCTGGCGGCGCGGGGAGTAGAGATCGAACTCCACACGCACACACATCGCCTCTCAGATGATCGGTTCGACGCTGTTAGCTGGGAACTTGAACAAAACAGCCTGTCTTTGAAATCCATAACGGGCAAAGAGCCACGCCACTTTTGTTACCCGAGCGGTATCGTTCGCCCAAATCACCCAGGTTGGCTTCGAAGGCTCAAGATCAAATCTGCCACAACATGCGAGCCCGGGCTGAATGACCATCGCGTGTCTCCCATGGTCCTGAGGCGCTATCTGGATAGCGAAGAGACGCCGGATATCGTATTCGAGGCCGAAATCTGTGGCGTTCGCGAATTGGTGCGGGGTCTGCGCACCCAAGCACTAAGATATCTACCTGGGTTGCGTTCAAACGATCTTCATTCAGACAAGTCGCGGGGGTAAGCCAAGCAGCCGCAGGTATTTATCGACAACCGGCGCTAGCGCATAGCTGGCCCGCACCCTCTCCAAAGCCTTGCTCGACAATTGCGCGCGCAGGTTCTCGGAACGCGTGATTGAGGTCATTGCCTCAGCGAGTCTTTCCGGGTCTCCGGGGGGACAAGCAGTCCCCGCTGATCGCCCAATAGCTCCGGAATCCCACCGACTTCTGTGGCCACGCACGGCACCCCTATGCCATGGCCTCAAGCAGAGCCATCGGCAAACCCTCTGTTCGGGAACTCATGACGAAAGCATCCGCTGCAATCAGGAGGTTGGCAACGTCGTTTCGAGCACCGAGGAATTTCACGTGATCGTGTAAGCCCAGCGAGTCCCGCCTCGCCTCGAGCATGCCCCGATCCGGTCCGTCTCCAACCATAAACAACCTAGAACGCCCTCTAGTTTCCGATGGAAGTAAGGAAAAGGCCGTTAGCAAGGTTCCGAGATCCTTTACCGGGTTCATACGTCCGACGTTGAAGAATGCGAACAAGTTGTCATCCAAGCCCAGTGTCCTTCGTGCATTGGCAACGCCAGCAGATGTCCTGACACTGGTACTTACACCGTTGGGAATGTAGTGGATCTTGCGCAACGGGACGCTCAATTCGGTTCGAAAATACTGAGCCTGCGTGGGCTCGACAACAGTTATGTCGCTGGCGAAGCGGCAGTAGAAGGATGCGCTGCGACGATAGGCGGGGCGCTCTTTTAGCTGATGTAGACCGTGTTCCGTCATCACAATGTGTTTGACGCCTGCGAGAAGCGCTGGGATCGCGCACAAAATCAGCGCGGTTGCGTGGTGCACGTGTAGAGCTTGGACGCGCTCGCGGCGAAGCATCCGCCAAAATTCCATCTGATACGCTGGCCGTTTCAGCGCACCGCGATACGTCTCGTAGTTCAGGTTGACGCAGCGGATGCCTTTGCTTTCGAGCTCTGCTCGCATCGGACCGTCAGAGTCGTAAAATGCGAAGCAGACGACGTCATAACCGCGACGTGCGAATTCCGTGGCGACGTCCACGCCGACTCTTTCAGATCCCCCGATCTGATAGGAGAAAAGGCCTTCAGCAATTACGGGACGCATGGCGGTAGATTCGACTTGTAGACGCGATATTTGTATTGTCTTCAAAGATATAAGCACAATTAATGCAAATTTTCGATACCACTGATCGATGGACGCTGTGACGCACGCGGGTAGAGATTACCGATGCGCCAACCGTGAGCATATGGGGCAAACAGGGTGGGGCGCACATGGGTTCAGAACGGAGCAAGAGGATTTCCTATGCGGTCTAGTGGCGCAGCTCACGGTTTAGGGCTTTCACTCGGGAAGCCCGGCTCCGAAACTGCTATATTTTTGACGACCCTCGCACTGGACATCCCGTGGATACCGAAAACGCTACCGATAGGATTGCACGGGAGGCGCGGCATCAAAACCGCCGAATGGAGCATGCGCTCGCCGGTGAGCTCGAACTGCGTGATCGGTTTTACTTCATAAACCGAGCCGCGAACGCCCGATACGACGGGATGCTCGCGGGTCTTAGAGGCAAACGCGTAGTCGTAGTCGGATCAAGCGACTGCGGCGTCACGCCTCTAGCACGGGAGGGCGTCTACGTGGAGGGCACGGACATCTCGCCCATTTCCATCGAGAAATTGCTACGTTCGATTGAGAAAGAAGGCCTAGGAAAATTCGCAAGTGCACGGGTGATGAACGCGGAAGACCTACAGTACGCGCCCGGGTCGTTGGATGTGATTACCTGCAGCGGCGTCCTTCACCATATCGATACCGAGAAGGCGTTGCGTTCATGGGCGCGCAGCTTAAAGCCCGAGGGGGCCGTAGTGCTCTTCGAACCGCTTGCGATGCATCCTTTCGTGGCACTCTTCAGAATCTGACGCCGCATATGCGGACCGCCGACGAGCATCCGCTTCGAACTCGCGACTTCCGACTCATGGCGAGATATTTTGCCGTAGTACAGAGAAGCGACTATGGCCTGCTAACGCCCCTATGCGCAGGCATCGCGATGATACCTGGATTACGGCGAGTTGCGGTTCGTCTGCTTCCTTGGTTAGAGGCCGCGGATTCTGGAATTCTGAAGCTATTCCCGCTCATGGGAAATTTCTGTTGGCTAACGGTTGTGCGACTGGCGCGTCCCGTTGACCGAGGGCCGTGAATCATTGCCACTCGGCAGGCGGCTCAAGCGTTCGAACTATCCGTGCGGGATTCCCAGCAACGATCGCTAACTCGGGTACATCGTTGGTCACTACTGCACCCGAGGCCACAATCGCCCCACGCCCGATTTGCACTCGCTTTAGGATGATCGCCTTACTACCTATCCAAGCATAGTCGCCTATGTGAATAGGTCCGCACCCGCTCTCGCCGGGTCCTTCACCCCTGGCGCGCGCGAGAGGATCGGTCGGATGTCCGTCGTAACCGTTAATCAGCACGTGGTTTGCGATCAACACATGCTTGCCGACGGTTACCTCCGTGCCGACGAAGATTTCAACACCGAAACCAACGTAGCTGTCGTTTCCGATAGCAAATTCTTTCGATTCGAGTCCCCGCAAGCGCACCACACCTGTTCTCCCGAAAGGGTAACTCGGTCGCCAAGCCTGATCACCAAATTGCCCAAAATCTTGGGCATATTCTCGTAGAGAACGAGATTTCTTCCGACCGCGCTTGCTCGGCGTCGCAGTAGCGGTGCGTGATACAGCTTTGATGCCACGTGCCGCAGAATGCCCTTGCGGAATCGTCGCTCAGCTGCGAGCAACGGATGGATCAGAGGAACAGACGGGAAATCCGCGAGTAATAATTTCTTTGCCGAGGAGTAAGCAGCCCTCTGAAGCGGGGTGTCGCGACGCCTCATCCAATCGTAAAAGCTCACTTCGGCAATTCCGTGAAGACTGATTCGGAGTAGGCGATGAGTGCCACGCAAGTTGCAAAGAGCAGCCAAGGAATTGTGATCATGTCCGCAGCGTATAGCCGATGTGGCTATTTGAACAGTGCGTGCACTGTATTTACCCAGACGGGCCGCACCGTACGGGCAAGGTTTTTCTCGTAGGCTTCCACCAGTACCTTCATCAAGAAAACGCTCAATAGAACTAGACCCCAGTTGACCCAGTTGGGCATGTCGGCCGTGACATTGACGACATCGAGAATTTTGGCAAGATAGATATGAATCGTGAACGCGAGAAGTGCGTGACGCCCAAACAAGGTCACGTACGGATAGAACCAACAGCGAGTTAGCCTGGACGCCAAACCAACAAAGCCGACACCAGCGCAAGCATGATTGCGGACTGATAAATGAAGCCAAGCGCGTTCAATGGATGAATTGAGAATAGCCGCGCAGGCACAACCTTCTCGTGAACACACAGCACTACCGCGCTCATTACGGTGAGCGACAGAAGTAGCAGGCGGCGTGGGTTACTTGGCTCGGCGAGGCCATTCAAGTCCAGTTTCTTGCCCGTGAGACATCCGATGACGAAGTAGGACTGCATCAGAATAAATGGAAACACGGTCGGCCGACCCATACTGAGTAGGTAGGGATTACGGCACCCGATTAAGAAGAGAATTGCGCTGCAGGCTAGAACTGTTAGATCTCGGTCGCGAGCTAGTGCAAGAAGAATGATGGGGCTGACTAAGAAGAGCGGAACGAAGGTCGGCAGTATGTGGATAATTCCGATCTGGTTAGTGAACGTTACTGACTCGAGAATGAACTTGCCGAGAGACTGTTGCTCAGGCGTGACGCCAGCCATCCCGAGGTAGTAAAGCGGGACGCCCACGGTAGCGATGATCACGTACTGCACTGCAACTATGCGCAAGGCTCTTTTAATTAGGATGCGCGACTCGTTCGTTGGGCGCGATGCGAATCTCCGCCACCCCCAGCCGACTATGAATCCAGCCATAACAAGAAACAGCGGCATCGCAGTTTCGGTGTAGTCTACGACCTTTCCGAAAAGCGCCGGAAAGTAGCCGGAATAGTGCGCGGCCAGCATCTCGAGCACGGCCACGCCTCGTAGGAAATCGACGAGCTCCAGCCTTCCGGATTTCGTCGCGGCAGATGCGCCAGCCGAACTCTCCACCTACTGCACCTTGACAGATCCCTGTTTGGACTCCGCGCTGTCGTCCGCATCCGCGCCGTACGCCAGATAGAGGAGTCTGTTAAGCGTGATTACAGTCCAATACAGCGGCGTGTAGATAATTTCGTACATAACCCCACTGACGCAGAACGTAAGAAAGGCGCCGTGCAGTCCCAACGCAATGGCTCGTACATACTGCGGGGAGAGAGGCGAATCGCGCTGCAATCCCCTAGCAACAGCTTGTTCTGCTCGAACGCGAATTCTTCGATTTGTGCGGTAGAAGTCGACGACAAGAAGCAACGTAACGACCACCCCGAGGAGGCCGTATTCGCTCAAGATCGTCATCGGAGTTGAATGAACAGATCTTCCCCAAAGAGTCCCCTTGGTATAGCCGTGGCCAACGTCGCCCTCAGATTCGTTTACGACTAACTGGGTCGCGAGACCGTAATTGGCGGTACCTACCCCCACTATGGGGCTCCATAGGAACTCGCGCCAGGCCACGCCCCATAGTCCCATTCGATCGGCGCCAGTTCCGCTCTCGGTTCCTTCTGCCGTGATCGTTTGCATTGAAGCCCAATATTTACTTGTGAGGTTTGGGGCCAACACCGCAAACGCAACGATGGCCGCTGCCGTCCACACCAACGCAGCCATTCTGCGGCGCGACCTAAGCCAGATGGAAGCCCCCGTAACTAGGAAACCGATAAATGCTCCGCGACCAAATGAGACAACGAATCCAATCGCGCAAAGACTCATACACAGGGCAAACCAAATTACCCCGGCGCGTTTCCGAGTTTCTTTCGTAGCATGGTAGTAGTAGATCGAGTAAGCCAATCCGGCAACCATTAGCGGACCGAAGGCATCTCGGTTATCAAAATTGGGATGCCAATACACGATCGGGCGTGCACCAAGATTGGAGTACGCGGATAAGGGGGCTGTTTTGAGGCTGATCAAGCCCCACAAGGCGAACCAGAGAAAGTATCCGAAGTAGAGTCGGAAGATCCGGCTAGCGCGCTCGAGGGTTGAACAGTAGGTAAGAGTAATGAGACACAACAGATACCACTGGTAGAATTGCCGGAGCACATCTCTTGCGGGACCTGCGTTTCCGATGACGTAGGCGACGCCAGTTCCAAAGAGCAGCAGGAAGACAAAACGCGTGTACGCGGGGTAGCCCTTCTTATCGGGATACCGGATCCATTTAAACGCGCATACCCATAGGAGCAGTTCTGGAAGCCAACTTAGTGGGCGAGCGCCGGAGACATAGAAGATGATGATCTTCTGGGAGAGAAGAGGTACAGAAACCAGACAAATACGAGAAGCCGGTGCGGGCCGAGAATTTCGCGATGCGGCTGGCTAGGTTCTGATTCGAGTTCCAAAGTTCGATCTCGGCGGCGTCCTGTTTGCCTTGGCTACATCGGATAGGTCCCCGCGGCCGTGGATCCGGCTTCACACGCCGCCGAACCGCGCGCGTGTAAATCGAATATCTGCGCTACCGGCGAGTTCGCGGCGATCCGCAAACCAATAGCTATTGAACTATATATCAGCAGGTTAGACCGGGCGTTGCTTGGAAGCAACAAGTAGGTGCCGCAGTCCTCGGCCAACACAGTATCGTAAGGATGGCTATTGCGTGACGAAGCCACGCACAATTCTTCTTGTCTCGTTCCACTTTGACCCTTCCAGCGAGATCCGGGCACGCGGATCCACCGCGCTTGCACAATTTGCGGTGACCAACGGGTTACGGTCGTAGTGATGAGCGAGTTCACCCACGGAGGCCGGAGCTGATCTGAACAACTGCGCAATCTCGTTCGATTGAACGTGAATCGCCCTCGCAAATCGCATCATCGATGCTGTCCCGCGATACAAGAAACGGAAGGCAAGAAACAACCGAGTGACCTCCGTCACCAAGGTGGCGGCGAGCTTTGGGCGGCGTCTCCGCCTGCGGCGAGCACTCTTTCACCTCGCAGATCCCGTGGATGACTGCCAACGCTGGGCGTGGCGCGCTTCGAGTGCAACACTACGAGCCAGCCGCGCCTACAGTGGCTGCTTGGTTAACTCGTCGTCACTACGCAATTCTGCGCGTCTTGCTGACGACTGTTCGGCCCGAAGACCTCGCATCCCCATATTGCGGTAAGCGGTCAGATAACCGCGTTCTGGCGGAGGTGGGCCTAGTGCGCGATAGAGGTCGGCGGTTTGATGTTCCAGGGCAGCATCGCTTCGTAGTCCTCAAATACCGTCAGGTGCGGAAGCCGCCCAAACAACCGCGACAGATAGCCGAGCGGTTCGACGCCGTTGGCCTTGGCAATCAAGTAGGCCGGAAAACGAAACGCCGCTTACTTAGCGGGCTTCTTCGGTTTCTTCCTTGTGGATCGCGCTTTTGTACGCAGGGACGACGTCAAGGGATCTCGGATACATCTGGTGACGAGTCGGTAGCTCTGCCTTCATACCGTTGTTGCCTCGATCCCGCGCGTCCCTAGGTCATTCGCCGGGTCCTGCGCGGGTCTGCCTCCCCTGAATCTGGCCAGACGAATTCGAACCTTAGCTGACACTAAGGACCGGTGCCATAGGAACCGTGGTTGTCGTTCCCGAACTCGCCCCGATTTGTGTGGCAATGCCGTCCCACGCTCCAATGTTCACGGCAGTTCCGCTGGAAGTTCCGCCTGTGCGGCCGGAGCCGAAGGCTATGCCGCTTGTGACTTGGTACTGCGCAGCGTTCTGTCCGGCATTTGAAAAAGTCGCTACGGCGCTTTGCGAGTGGGCATCCGCGCCGGTACTTCCGCCCAGCGAACCTTGCCACGCGCCCAGCGATGAATATCTCGCTACTCCATCCGAGTTCACCTGGCCAGGGGTCACCGAGGACCACGAAGGATGACCGCCATAGATGTTGTAATCAATGAGACCGAAGGCATCAACATTCGCGAGCACGTACCCGTATCCACCCGACGAGGAGAGTCCATTGTCGAAATAGAGGTTATTGTAGAAGCGGAGCAGTCGGGAGCCGCTAGTCTGCTCGTAATAATCAATACCAGTCGCCCAGCTGGAAGATGCAACAAATGTGTTGTTGTAGATCGTCAGCGGGGTTGTCCAACCGCCTTCATTTAATTCGTCCTGAAGGTCGAGAGCAATATAACTATACAAGATCACATTATTGTGGAACGAGCTGCTCTGGGTTAGTCCGGGAGTTGGCGCACCGTCGAACCCTTGTATTCCGGAGCGGTTCTGTCCACTGCTGAAAGGGGTTACGTCAATGTAGCAATACCGAATAGTGGTTCCCTGATTGCCGCCTTCCTTACCATGGAAGTTGCCAGTGTTGACCAGGGTGCAGTATTCGATGAGCGTGCCTGACGATTGCCATTGATAGAGGGCGCTAAAGTGGTCCGCGCTTCCCACGCCGAAAATTCCTACGTTGTCATGATGGTAGTTGTTTCGCAGCGCAGTCCCGCTGTTGCGGTAGATCGAGATTTGCGCGCAATTTCCACCTTGCGCTAATGGGGTGGACGCACAGTTGTTTGCGGTGAACTCGCAATTCTGGATCGTAACCCCAGAAACAATCGGACCACTAAAGTCGTAGTTGCCGATCTCGATAACCTGGTAGCTTCCACCGGTAAACTTCAGCCCGTCGATGGTCAGATAGCCCTGCTGCGCGGCCGTGCTCTTGTGACCCATCATCGCGCAAGTATTGTTGCCGCCGGTGCCGCCGTAAGAGCCGTTGTTTGCTGTAATCGTCACCGCGCCACTGTTTACGGCCGCAATTACCGTCGGGGCGGAGGACGTCCCGCCATTGAGCCCTAAGGCCGGGACGTCGCGATTTTGCGTCATCATGGAACCGACATTGTAAGTGCCATCCAGCAGACCCACGCGTTTGCCGCCGTACACGCTTTGCTTTGTGTTCAGGGATGTAATCGCCCATGGGCTGGCCTGAGTGCCCGCATTGCTGTCGGAACCACTGGGCGAGACGTAGTAGTCGAAGGCTGACGTCGTCTGAGCCCAGGCTGCGCGAACAAAAAGGCTGGGAAACGCGATCAATCCAGGCCCAATCACGCTGCCCATGCGCAATACATCGCGCCGAGACAGTGCGTGAGATGAGTGACGGTAGGTGGGTCGTTTCTTCATGAAAAAGCTCCGCGGATTCCATTCACGCCCGCAAGGCGACTCTCAGGCTTCTGCGGGAATGCTGTGTAAAGAGTGGTGCGAGGTTAGCGACGCTTTACTCGCGTTTCAATTGTCGCCAATCCGCGCCAACTTCGGGCAATGAGGCAAGGGGGTTCCCGTGAAGCAGATCACGGTTGCCGCGTCCCCCGCTTTATCCAAACGCGCCGACTAAGCGACGCGGTTGCGTGACGTGAGATCTCGCGCAAACCGCATCATTTCTTGGGCTGATTCAGCGGAAACTGCCGACAGGGTCAGTAAGAACACTAGCAGTCCGAAGGGAATTGCCAGCGCGAGATGTGCCAGCGGATGCAAGGAACGCAGTGCTTCGCCAAACAAAGCCAACAACGCGCTCATTACCGCGGCAGCAAAGCCTGCGGGCCACACTGAGTTCCACATGTCGAGCACGGTAATATTCAGAGCTCGAGACACCAGTGCGGCGTTAATCAAGTAGACCAGTGGAAAGCCGACAGCCCATGCCAAAGCGGCTCCGGTCACCCCGTAGTGCACGCCGATGACTACTCCTGGCGGTATTACGCAGATCGCCAGCAACAGTGATTTTATGTTGACGTCTTGCCTGCCAACTGCGGTCACCGGCGCTGCCGTGAACGAGTTCAGCATCCGGAGCGGCATCGACACGCACAGAAGTTGTATCACCGGGATTGCAGCAATCCACTTCGTCCCGATGACAGCTCTTATAAGAGGATCGCAAACCGCGCCCAATCCCCAAAATACCGGAAAGGCATAAGCAGCCCCCAAACGGAGAATCTTCAAATAGCCGGCGCGCACATCCGCCAGATCCTCCCGCAGCCGTGAGAACGCCGGCAGAGCGACGGAGTTCACGATCTCCATTGCACGCTCCAACGGGATGTTTGTTAGCTGCTTGCCAACGGCATAGACGCCAAGCTGAGTTACGCCCAACACGCGACCCACAACAAAACTGTCGATCTGCATGTACCAGTACCAAAGAGTTCGCTCTAGCAGTACGAGTCCGGAAAAGCGCGCAAATGGACGTATCCGATCCCACCGAAGGCGCGGCATTCGAAGTGATGGACAAAAAACGTTCAGAAGAATCATTCTCATCACAGCAAGTGCGGCGCTGCCGACCACAAGACTCCACGCTCCCGCGCCGCTCAGTGCCATGAGCAGGGTACTCGCGGCGCCGACGAGAGCTGACGCAATCCCTGTCGCCGCAAGTTCGCGAAAGCGCATGTCCATGGAAAGTCGCGCCTGCGGAATCACGCTGAAAGCCATCACGACGAACTGGATCGAGACGAAACGCACCAGCGGCACGATTCTGGGTTCTCTCGCCAGATCCCCGATGAGCGGCGCTGCGATAATCAAGCCTGAAGCGAAGATGGCCCCGATCGTTAACAGGGCGCCGAAAACATGCCGAAGGCTTTCCTCATCACGCGTCTGACGTTGCACGAGCGTGACGCTGAAACCCAGCTCATTCAGTAAGGATAAGAAATTTGCAAAGACAGCAGCGAGCGCCGCCAGGCCGAAGTCGGCCGGGGACAGGAGGCGAATGACGTAGAACGTGTTTACCCAAGTGACTACTTGGGCGATGATTCTTGAGACGGTGACCCAGCGTAGTCCGGTGATGAGCGTGCGTCGAAGATTGGGCGCTGGCACCAAATCCGTCACTTAATCGGTGTGACCGTTGAAGGAGTGGCTACTCAGGATTCCCGCTAGCCCGTCGCCTGATTGGATGAGGTCATACGAGATACCAAATTGCTTCTTCCAGTTTTCCAGCACATGGGGGGCTCGGGGGTCATTTACATCGTCAAGAAGGAGCGAGCCGAAGCTGGCTCTCTTGCATCTAAGAAACGGCAATATGCCGTACCGCCACTGAGAGTAGTGCGGCTCTCCCAACGCCTTATCAATGAACGGGCCGTCACATATCACGACGCCGAACGATGATGGAAGTGCAGCGGGCGATATGTCATACCACGAATAGTTGCCGAAGGTTTTAAGGGGCGCGTGCAGGATCTCGACGCGACTCAGGCGGTGGTACTTGACGGCTTTCTGCCCCACGGCTAGCCATTCCGCGTCCTGCTCGAGACAGAACACTCTGAACTTAAGTCGCTCTGCCAGCACTCCTGCAATTATGGTCGTCGCGCCGGTTCCGCATTCAAGTACGTCTCCGGGGTTCTTGTCGATCAGGCGCATCAGTTCAGCCAGATAGGTAATGTCCGCAGAGAAGCCCTCGTTCGACCAGGCGCTACGGAATTCGGCCAGTTCGGATCGGGTAAGATAGCCTTGCGCCCTTAGCGGTCTGATCGCCCGCTCAATTTGCCATCTGGAAATGCGCTGGCGCGTGGCGCGCCGAGCGGCCGCAGGGACAAGCTTTCTACAGAGTGCTCTTATCATCGGGGTGTGGGGCGTCGCTCGGCGGCACTATGATGGTTGTTCATGTCGAGCCATTGCGTGGATCATTTCCAGCGCACTATGAACGTGCCGGGGTAAGGCTGCAATCGCTGCAGAAAGCAACGGTGCCGCGCATAATACGTGAAGGAGGAAGCGACTCTGGCTCCATCTACGGTTCTGCTGCTTTCCTATCATTTCTATCCCTCGAATGAGATCGGTGCGCGCCGTGTGACGTCCTTGGCGCGATTCCTTTCAGATAAGGGAATTAAGGTAGTCGTTGTCAGCGCTTTCGATAACCGGCCGATTGAAACCGGGCGGCAGTTGCTTCCACAGATTATTGCGGTCCCCGTAAAGCGTCCCAGGGCGGTCTTTCTAAATGCGCTGGTGGCACTGCAACGGCGATTCGTCGCGAGACCCGACTTACCCCCGGAGGGGACCGATCACCTGTCATCAGCCGTCTCGTCGCGGCGCCGGCCACTTCGGGAGCTGTATTTTCGGCTCTTATACTTTGTTGACGATTACAAGGCATGGAGCCGGCGGGCTGCGGTTGTCGGGACTAGGGCGGCCAAGGAACACGGTGCGTCTTTGGTATTCGCTTCCGGACCACCGCACAGTGCTCTCGTGGCGGGTGCGTGGGTCGCCCGGCAGCTCGGAATCCCTTTCGTTGCCGACTTGCGTGACCCATGGTCGGATCATTTGGCCTGGGCCTTCCCGTTCCGAACTCTAGAGATTGCCCTCTTACGGCGCCTGGAGCAGCGGGTGCTCGATCGTGCGGCCGCAATTACTTCTACAGGGGCCACGGTGGCGAAGCTGCTGTGCGAAAGGAATGAGAGCTTCAGACCCAAGGTACATCTGATTCGAAACGGCTATGACGGTCCTCTCAATTTAAGTACGGGTGTTACCGAGGGCCGACTCGAGATTCTTTTTGCGGGCGAGCTTTACGTAGGACGAGATCCGTTTCCATTCCTCTCGGCGCTAGAGTCGCTTCTCTCTGATCCAGCAATCGATCCTGCACGGGTTAAGGTAACTTTCATGGGCAGGGTCGAATCCTATGCCGGGCAATCTCTTGCACGGTGGGTTGACGGCAAGCGGTGCGCGCGGGTTGTGAGAATTCTCCCACCCCAATCTCCAGAGGCCGTCGCGGCGGCGGCGGCGGATTCGACGGTCCTGCTGAACCTTGCGCAGGGGCAGCAACTCTCTGTTCCAGCCAAGACATACGAGCATCTGGCGAGCGGTCGGGAAATCCTTCTGATCTGCGAGGACGATTGCGAAACCGCGCAATTGGTGGCCGGCATTCAAGGCGTTAATCAAGTCGACGCTACAAACTTCGTGGCCCTCACCACAATGCTACGCTCACTCTATGACCGCCATGTCAGGGCCGGTAAGCTAACAGCGCCTGCTGAGTCTGACATTTTGCGATTCTCCAGGCAGGCCGCGAACGCGGAATTTCTCCAGGTCTTTCAGACCGTGGTCTCTTCCGCGTCTGTCTAGGCTGACGAATTGAGCCTTCCATCCGATGCGGGTAAATGTGAGATGGTTCATGCCGCGCTGGGCCGCCTCGGCCGGCACTGCCAGCTTCTGCTCCGCCGAATAGTGTCGGCGCCGCTGCATTCCAGAGAATGCTTCGACTCGTTCGATGCCACTGGGCCTAGTCGTATCACTGGGCGCGCGCCTGGCCGCCTGGCTATGCGGCTCTGTCCGGCGCAAATGGGGGTGCTCCAGCGAGTCCCCAATGGCTTTGATTATTCGATAAAATTCAACTGGATTTTTGCGGTCGTTCGAGTGAGCGCTGGCTCTTATAAGCGCCACCCGGAGCAGCGCGCTGGCGAGGCTTGCTACCGGCCGGTACCCGAGCCAGTATGGGTTGGCGGCGTTTTCTTGTTTGTAATCGCAAGCATTTCCTTGTACTAGCTGTTCGGATTTCGTCATGCTCATCGATTATCTAGGCGGCCGAGGCATGTTGCGAGGTCAGCCGTTTGGCGCATGCCCAAGAAGCGCGCTTGAACTGCACGTTGCGGCGGTTCCGCCGGTTCTTCGCCTGGCGCGCGAGGACATGGTGAATTCGTACTCTGAGACTCGCCGAGATGCCCACCGGTCATAGACCGGGGAGAGATCTTCCGGCGGTCGTTGTCGGGGGTACCCTCAACGGCCTCGGAGTGGTGCGCAGCCTCGCTCGCGGGCGCATGTCGATCTATCTCCTTGACACCACCCGCCAGTGCGCCGCGGGATGGAGCGCGTGTTCCAGCTACATCCGGATAGTGTCGCTAGAAGGCCGCGGTCTGATCGATGAGCTGCTGAAACTAGCGAGTTTGCTGAAGTGTCGCCCGGTTCTACTTCTGACAAGTGACCAAAGTGTTAACACCGTGTCGGAGTGTTGGGAGGAGCTCCAGCCGCATTATCGAATCAGCCTGCCGGCAGGCGACATGGTGCGCGCACTCGCCGACAAGGTGCTATTCCAGGCGCTTGCGGAACGTGAGGGATTCGCTGTCCCCCGTTCGGTCGGGATTGCGGCTAACGATGCGCTTGGGCGTCTAGATGAATTGCAACCACCACTCATCATCAAGCCTGCGGATAAGACGCTCGTTCTGCGTGGACGCGCCGAGCGCGCGGTACGGGCCGAATCGCTGGATGAGGCCAGCAGCCTCGTGACACGAATGCTGCAGTCTGTGCCGGCGGTGGTCGTCCAGGAGTGGATCGACGGACCGGATACGGAGATCTTTTTTTCACTCTTTGCCTGCGATCGGGATGGGAAGCTGTTGGGACTGTTCCCAGGACGGAAGCTGGTATGTCACCCACCGGCCGTTGGCAGTACCGCCGTTTGTATTGCCGCCCCCGAGGTTGCCACGGAATTGACTGCGCAGACTCTCGAGTTCGTCCGAAAGGTCGGCTACCGCGGCCTAGGAAGTCTGGAGTTCAAGCGGGACGCGCGCACCGGTCGCTTTCTCATCATCGAGCCGACGGTGGGTCGAACCGATTGGCAAGAGGAGATCGCGACCCTTTGCGGCGTAAATTTGCCCCTCCTGAATATTTCTCCGAGTCGGACGCAGACGTCCCAGTGCCCGACCGGCCATACCCGCGTGTCGCCTGGCGCTCTTCCGTGCGGTTTAGCAGTCCGTTGCCTCCGGGCGTGACGATGACCGATGGGTTCTTTCGCTGGTCTGATCCAATCCCCGCCTTCTATTATTACGGCTACGAGCGCGCGCTCTTGCGCGCGTGGCGTCTGATCCTTAGGCCACGAAGGTGAGGGTCCGCGTCAGTAGGCACCGCCGAGGAGTGAACTTGGACGTCGATACCACAATAGTCGGAGCCGGTCCTTATGGATTATCCATAGCGGCGCATCTGCGCAGCGCGCGGGTGCCATTCGAGCAATTCGGTACACCGCTCGATAGCTGGCGCACCTTCATGCCGCGGGGAATGGTGCTCAAGTCCGAGCGCTTCGCGTCGAATCTGTGGGACCCGGAGCGTCGCTACTCGCTGAAGCGCTTCTGCGAGCAAATAAGTTGCCTTATCAGCCCGTCGGCAGTCCTCTGAGCCTTGAACACTTCCTGCGATATGCAGACTGGTTCCGGGCTCAGGCAGCAGGCGAACCGCGCGACTTAAGGATCGTCGATCTGCGGCGCGGTGCCCGCGGCTTTGCGCTGAAACTATCGGACGGCACGGAGTTCAGCAGTCGTCGCGTGGTACTGGCAACCGGCCACTTGGCATACCAGAAGTTGCCGTCGAACTTGCTGGAGCAGCTGAACCTCTGGTATTACACAGCGCCCGCATCGGTGACGTCGCTCGGTACGCGAACCGCGATGTCTGCATTATTGGTGCCGGGCAGTCGGCCCTGGAGACTGCGGCGATTCTTCACGAGAATGGGGCGCGCGTACGAATGTTGGTGCGCCGCGATCGCTTGGAGTGGAATGCGCCGTCGAAGTCTCGGTCCGTCCTTGCGCGGTTGCTGGAACCTGATGCCGGTGTGGCGACCGGGTGGAAGTCTTGGGCGATTTCCGAGATGCCTCGTACGTTCCGCTGGTACTTCCCACCTGAGAAGCGTCACTGGTTCGTAGCTCGCTCTTACGGCCCGAGCGGTTCCTGGTGGTTACGTAGGCGCGTGGAGGGCAACGTCGAAGTCAGTCTCGGCACCAAGGTGCATTCCGTCGGCGAGCAGAATGGTCGGGCTCAGCTGCAAGTGGAGGGCCCAGCAGGGAGGGGCGAGGTCACTGCCGACCACGTGATTGCGGCCACGGGCTACAAAGTGGATATTGCCCGGCTCGCCTATCTGGAGAAGTCCTTGGTAGACAGTATCGAGCGCGAGGCCGGCGGCATACCGCGCCTTGACTCCAGCTTCGAGACCTCAGTGCCCGGACTCTTCATGGTAGGCATTACCAGTGCTCCGGTATTCGGGCCCATCATGCGTTTCATGTATGGCGCCAAACATGCCGCGCCGGTGGTGGCGCGTCGACTGAAGGCCGCTTAGGTCCGTCGGGCGAGACGTCGTGCGATCAGCACCGGGATTCGCACAAGCCAGGCGGCGCCGAGGCGTAGGTACATGGCTGTCAATAGGACGTTGTCGCGCCAGTACTTGAAGTGCGATATCCCGCCATCCGTGGGTGCAAAATAGCGCACGGGCGCCGGAATATTGATCGCAGTGACCCCGCGCCAGCTAAGACGAACTACCGCCTCGGCGTCGAAGTCGAAGCGGCGCATCCAGCGCGAGCGACGCATGATGTTCAGCAGCGGCTCCATAGGATAGACACGGAAGCCGAACAGCGAATCTCGAATCCCGGCATAGAGGGTTAAGAGATTTGCCACTGAGTTAGAAACCCTGCGTCCCCTAACCCTGAGGGCGGGCGCGCTCGCATCGAACACAGGCACCCCGAGGATCATTGCCCGAGGCGCCGCAGCGGATGCAGCCATAAACTGCGAGATACGTTGCGCCGGATGCTGTCCGTCGGAATCCATGGTGAGGACGTGTGTGAAGCCGGCCCGCTGGGCCTCCAGCATGCCATCAAAGATGGCTGCGCCCTTGCCACCGTTTGCAGCACGCACCAGAACGCGCAACTGCGCGTCGGCCTCGGCCAGCGTCTGCAATCGCTCGACGCTATCGTCGGTGCTGCCGTCGATAACCACCCAAACGGGTGCCCATTCTGTCCTCGCAGCGCGAACGGTCTCTAAGCCCTTGTCGCCGGGGTTGTAGCTCGGAATCAGAACCAAATGGGTCTTTGACGCTATCAAGCGTCGCTCGCAACGTTGTGCGATGACTGGCGAATGATCCAGGTGACCCCTATGCCGGCAGACCAGTAGCTGTGGGTTTTGACCAGAGGACTTGCCGCGAAGCTTGCACCGCCAAGAAAGTCGTGGCGGATGAAAGCGCCAATCCAGTAACTCGGGTACCGCCGGCTGAGTGAGATCAGAGCTTGCGTACCTGCATAGCCGCCGCGCGCCTCGTACGCGCGGCGTTCTGGGGTCGCGTATTGCGCCGCGACCGTATAGAAATAGCTGTCGTAGCGTCGGTCTGCGAACAGCGGCCCGCCCAGCAGGCCGAGCTTCCAGCCCTCCGCCCCCAGCAGTGGGCGACATCCAGGTTGATCTGGGGTTCAGCGTAGACGCCGATGATGCGCGGCGATGCCTCGACCGTAACGGCGGCTCGCGCAGGCAGGCGCAGATCCAGTTTAAGCGACGATCGTGACTGCACCACAAATGGAAATTGAGCGATCCGCCGAGTTCCAGAGTGGGCTCGAGATCCGGCATTCCCTGTCGCGTGCGGATCGTTGCATACCGGCGTGGTGGCATTGATGCTCAGGTTGAACTCGATCGCGTCGCGGTTGAAGAAGCGCGCGCGCGGGCCGTCATGGTCAGATTTCAGTATTTCGCCGCGGTACATGAAGTAGGGCACCGGAATCGGGTAGGCATGCATGGTGTCCGAGCCGCGGTAATCATTGAACGCGTAGGCGCCGATACCGAGCCCAAATTCCCACAGCGGCTTCTGCTCGTCGGCACGCGCCGCGGCGACGACCACCAGGGCCATAAGCGCCGCGGCGCTCAGCAGCTGAAGCGAGATCTCAGGCAGCCGCCGCAAGCGCACATATTCCCGTCGCTTCGATCTCCACCAGCAGGTCCTGGCGGCAGATATCGGCCTGCAGGTAGAGGAGCTGTGCCTTGGCTCCGATGCGCGAGTTCAGCAGCGCCTGGATCACCGGCAGGTCCGCCGGGCGGCGCACGTATACCTTGTAGGCCAGCGTCGCGAGATCAAAGTGGGCATCGCCCGCGCGGCGGTTGGCCTCGCCCACCAACGCCTCGATGTTGGTGAGGGTCTCGCGCGTCTGGGCCGCGGTATCGCCCGGGTGCAGCGACTGGTGCCCGACGATGCTCGCGGTGCCGGAGATGAAGAGCGTGACGCTTCCCGACTGGCGCAGCAGCGCCGCCCGTGAGAACACCGGGCTATGGGTGCCGTATTCACTCGGGTAGTGATAGGCGCTCACCTGGCGCGGGTTCTCGACGAACAGGGGCGCAACCTTGCCCGCCAGGAAATACACCACGAGCGGGCTTTCGCTGCGGGCGCCGAGCGCCGAGGCGGCCGGCACGCTGCCGGCGACCGCGCGTCCGCAGGTGTGCAGCGCGTGCTGGCGCGCGGTATTGAACTGCCGGTAGCGCTCGGTGCCGTCCGAGTCACGGTTGATGTCCGCAAGGTAGTTCCATACCCGCAGCAGGTGCGGATAGCCTTCGGCCTCCAGCGTCGCGCAGATCTCCTGGTAAGCCTCCTCGGTCGCCCGGTGCAGGGGCGATGTCGGGCCGCCTCCGGTCCCCCCGGCCGCGCCCGCAAAGTCGCGTTCGGGGAGGGCGATGCAGCCGAAGAGCATCTCGGGGGTGCGCCGGAAGCGCACGCGGCCATGCTGCCCGGACTCGGCCGGCCGCCCGGAACTCCAGATCTCGTAGCGGTGGGCGCTGGCCGCAAGGATCGGGGTATTGACCTGTGCTACCGGTACCCCGGCGTCCGCGGTCAGGAGCGGGGAGCCACTGAAGGTGGCAATCCCGAGAACGTCATCCCAGCCCGGTGCTTCCTCGGCCCCTGAGACATAGGCGAGATGCAGACCTGCGGGTGCACGCTTGCGCTGCACGCCGATCGCCTAGGACTTAGGCGTAGACCCGTCGGTGGTGACGGCGTCCTTGGTCTTCGTCGCGCCCTCCTTGATGTTGCCGCCGACCTTCTTGGAGGTGTCGGCGATGGCATGGCCGGCTTCCTTGGACTTGTCGGCCACCGTATGGCCGACCTTCTTGGAGGCGTCTGCAACTTCGTGACCGACCGTCTTGGAGGCCTCGGCGATCGCATGGCCGGCGCTCGTGGCGTCTTCCTTGATGGTCGCGCCCAGGCTCTGCGCCTGCGCCGCGGCCGCCAGAGCGAGGGTCGCTGCCGTGGCGGTAATTGCCCGAAGAGAAGCTGTTTTCATGGTGTTTATCCTACGACAGTCGCCCCCTGTTTGCACGGCAGGGCCGGCCGGCGCACGGCCTCAGGAAGAGTGCCGGCGCGGTGCCAATCATCACGCGGTTCGGGCAAACTCCGGCGGATGCGCATCGACCGCCTGCCTATCGCCGTTTTGCGCAACCGCTACGTCCCGGGCGGCTGGGACGTGCTCGCCTTCATTCTGGTGTTCGCCTTCTTTATCTACCTGGCGCAGGCCGGGCGCGGGCTCGCGGGGTCACTGGCGCACCTGGAGGCGACGCCCATCTCGCTCGACCCGAAGGCGCTTTTTGGTTATGCCGCACGCACCGGGCTGCGGATGCTGATCGCGCTCGTGTGCTCCCTGGTGTTCACCTTCACCTACGCCACCCTGGCCGCCAAGAGCCGCCGTGCCGAGGTGTTACTGGTGCCGCTGCTGGATTTCCTGCAGTCGGTTCCGATCCTGAGCTTCTCGATCGTCATCATTTTCTTCGTGCAGCTGACACCGGGGCGCGTCGCCGGCGCCGAGATGGCCGCGATCTTCCTGATCTTCACCAGCCAGGCCTGGAATATGGCCTTCAGCTTCTACCATTCGTTGCGCAGCATTCCGCACGAGATGGTGGAGGCGGCACGCAACTTTCAACTGAGCCCCTGGGTGCGCTTCTGGCGCCTGGAAGTTCCCTTCGCCATGCCGCCGCTCATCTGGAACATGATGATGTCGGTATCCGGCGGCTGGTTCTTCGTGGTCGCCTCCGAGGCCCTCACGGTCGGGGATAACCGCATCGCGCTGCCCGGGGTCGGCTCCTACATCGCGCTCGCCAACGACCAGCGCAACTACGGCGCGCTAGGCTGGGCCATTGCCGCCATGTTCGTGGTGATCCTGATCTTCGACCAGCTGCTGTTCCGGCCTCTGATTGCCAGTGCCGACTGGTTTCGCCTCGAGCAGGAGGCCGGCCAGACGAGCAACAGCCCCTGGGCGCTCACCATGATGCGCCGCTCGCGTTTCCTCGGGCTCCTCAGCCGCCTGTTCGCGGCCGTGCTGCGCGCCGGCATGAAACCGCCGCAGCGCACGGCGGCGGCGGCTCGCCGCTCGCAGGTCCGGGGCGGCAGCAATTCGCGCGTCGGCGACTTCGTCTGGTACGCCATCCTGATTCTCGATCGGGCTTCTGGCGCTGTGGAAGACCGCGCTCTTCGTGCACGGTGACGTTCCCGTCGGGGAGATCCGGCACGTCATCGTGCTCGGCTTCATCACGCTTCTGCGGGTGGCCGTGCTGATTGCCCTCGCGAGCCTGATCTGGGTGCCGATCGGGGTCTGGGTCGGAATGCGCCCGCGGGTAGCGGACGTCATTCAGCCGGTCGCCCAGTTTCTGGCGGCCTTCCCGACCAACCTGTTCTTCGGTTTCGTGGTCTCGGCGATCGTGCTCTTTCACCTCACACCCGACATCTGGCTGAGCCCGCTCATGATTCTCGGCACCCAGTGGTACATCCTCTTCAACGTGATCGTGGGAGCGTCCGCGATCTCGCCCGACCTGCGCAGCGCCAGCCAGAACTTAGGACTCAAGGGCTGGCTGTGGTGGAAGCGCCTGGCGCTGCCGGCGGTGTTTCCGTTCTACGTCACCGGTGCGATCACGGCCGCCGGGGGCTCCTGGAACGCGAGTGTGGCCGCCGAAGTCGTCTCCTGGGGCAGGGAGACCGTGACCGCCCATGGCCTCGGCGCGTACATTGCCGGTGCCCAGGCGGCGGCCCCCCCGACTTTCAGCGCGTGGTGCTCGGGACCGTGGTGCTGAGCGTGTTTGTCGTGACGCTGAACCGCATCTTCTGGCGCCCGCTGTATGCGCGCGCCGAACGCAAGTTCCGCATGAGCTAGAGGATCCGAAGGAGCTACTCCCGTGAATGCTGCTGCACCGACTGAATCTCGCGCCGCTGCTGGACGTGCAGGGAGTCAGAACAAGTCCTTCCGCAAGCCCGACGGCGATGAGCTGATCGTGCTCGAAAACGTGAATCTGACGCTGCGCCCCGGGGAGATCGTCGGGCTGCTCGGGCGCTCCGGGTCGGGCAAATCCACCCTGCTGCGTTCGATCGCCGGCCTCGATCCGCCCACCGCCGGCGTCGTCAGCTACCTCGGGCACCCGGTGCTGGCCCCGGCGGCGGGGATTGCCATGGTGTTCCAGAGCTTCGCGCTCTTCCCCTGGCTTACGGTGCTGGAGAATGTGCAGCTCGGGCTCGAGGCGCTCGGTACCGCGGAGGCCGAGATGCGCGCGCGCGCGCTCAAGGCCATCGACCTGATCGGCCTCGACGGTTTCGAATCCGCCTATCCGCGCGAGCTCTCCGGCGGCATGCGCCAGCGGTGGGGGGCATCGACCTGATCGGCCTCGACGGTTTCGAATCCGCCTATCCGCGCGAGCTCTCCGGCGGCATGCGCCAGCGCGTAGGCTTTGCGCGCGCCCTCGTCGTGCACCCGAACGTCCTCCTGATGGATGAGCCGTTCTCGGCGCTCGACATCCTGACGGCCGAGACCCTGCGCACGGACTTCCTCGAGCTGTGGGGGGAGGGGCAGCTGCCGATCAAGGCAGTGCTCCTCGTCACGCACAACATCGAGGAGGCGGTGCAGATGTGCGACCGGCTCCTGATCTTCTCCACCCATCCCGGGCGGGTAGTGAGCGAGATTCCGATCGACCTGCCGCAGCCGCGGCATACCCAGGATCCGCGCTTCCGTGCCTTCGTCGACCGCGTCTACGTGGAGATGACCGCCCGTCCGCGCGGCGAGGCGCGGCCTGGCGTCAAATCAGAGCGTTTCCCCGGCTCGGGCATAGGCTCGGTGCTGACGCACGTGTCTTCGACGATCCTCACCGGCCTCGTCGAGGCCGTGAGCGGGCCACCCTTCAACGGCAAGGCCGACCTGCCGGCGATCGCCGAGGAGCAGCACCTGGAGGTCGATGATCTGTTTCCGGCCGCCGAGGCGCTGCAGCTGCTGCGCTTTGCCGAGGTCGAGGGTGGCGACATGAAGCTCACCGAGGCCGGGCAGCAGTTCGCGCACGGGGATATCGATGAGCGCAAGAAACTCTTCGCGCGCCACCTCATCACCTACGTGCCCCTCGCCGCGCACATCCGCCGCGTGCTCGATGAGCGCGCCAGCCACACCGCGCCGAAGAGTCGCTTCTTCGACGAGCTCGAGGACTACATGGCCGAGGACGCCGCCGAGCAGACGCTGCGCACCATCATCAGCTGGGGGCGCTACGCCGAAGTGTTCGCCTACGACGATAACCGCCAGGCCTTCAGCCTGGAGAATCCCGCATAAGGCGGCGGCACGAAGAAACGGGCGACGCGGACGGCCGTGGTGACCCGGCGGAGGACAGCGCGCACGCTCGCATGAGCGGTGCGTGAGAGGGGCAGGGTGACGGGCAAAGAAGTGTCAAGAACTCTACGTTTCGCAGGCTCGCGGACCCGGGGTCGGGGAGAGCGTGTATCTTCATTTTCCATGGAGAGCCGTCTTGCCCCCGGAGAGCCCAAGCCCACCCTCCTCATCATCGATGACGATGAGGGCCTGTGCGCCATGCTGGTCGAGTACGTGACGCTCGAAGGCTTCGTCGCCGTGACGGCGCCGACCGGACCCTTGGGGCTCGAGCAGCTCGCGCGCGCGGCGGTTGACCTCGTCATCCTCGACGTCATGCTACCGGAGCTGTCCGGATTCGAGGTGCTGCGACGCATCCGCGCGCTCAGCCGCGTGCCGGTCATCATGCTCACCGCGCGCGGCGAGGAGGTCGATCGTATCGTGGGCCTCGAGATGGGCGCGGATGATTATCTCGCCAAGCCCTTCAGCCCGCGCGAACTGGTGGCCCGCATCCGCGCCGTCCTGCGCCGCACACCCGCAGAGGGCGCAGCACCCGAAGGGGCGATCCTCTGGGGCCCGCTGCGACTGGACTTGCGGGCGCGCCGGGCTGAGGTCGGCGACAACGATCTGGAGCTGACCTCCGCGGAGCTGCGGATCCTGGAACTGCTGGTGCGTGCCGATACGCGCACCGTCACGCGCGATGAACTGATGCTGCAGGCGCTCGGGCGCCGCCTGCTGCCCACCGACCGCAGCCTCGATACGCACGTCAGCAACCTGCGCCGCAAACTGCTGCGCTACACCGACCGCGTGAGCGTGCAGAGCGTGCGCGGCTCAGGGTACGCACTCACGCTGAGCGCCGCGCGTGCGCTGACGCCGGCGCCCGAGGCCTGACGCGGGGGCGCGGGTGCATTCGCTCTACTGGCGGATCTTCCTCGCCTTCTGGGTCGCCCTCGCGCTGATCCTCGTCGGCACGCTCACGGTTGCCGTCAATGCGACGGCGCACCGCACCGACAAGCCCTGGGTCGAGCGCGCCCGTCTCTACGGGGAGGCAGCGCGCGAATTCGAGGCCGGGGGGCCTGAGGCCCTCAGGCGCTGGCTCGGCTCGCTGCGCGGTGAGCTCTTCGCGCGCACCTTCGTGGTCGGCCCTGACGGCCACGAGCTCCTGGGGCGGCCGCTGCCCGCGTCCATCTACGGTCCGGGCGGCACCCCGGCACCGCCCGGCGCCGGTACCGACGCCGCGGTGGCGGCCATCTCGCCCATCGGCGGCGCGCTCGTCCTCATGACCGCCGCGGGCGGCACCTACCACGTGGTCGTCGGCCCGGTGCGTGACAGCCCGCGGCTGTTCGGGGAGCTCGAGCTCCCCGGCGTGCCGCTCACGCTCCTCATCATTGCGCTCGCCGTGAGCGCTGCGGTCTGTCTGGTCCTGGCACGCTACCTCGCCGCGCCCGTCGACCGCCTGCGGCTGGCGACCCGCCAGCTCGCCAGCGGCGATCTGAACATCCGGGTGCTGCCGGCGCTCAAGGGACGCCAGGACGATCTCGGGCTCCTGGCGGCCGACCTGGATGCCATGGCGGCACGGCTGCGCCAGCTGCTGGAGGGCAAGCAGCAGCTCCTGCGTGACGTCTCGCACGAGCTGCGCTCACCGCTCGCCCGGCTGCAGCTCGCCCTGTCCCTGGCGCGCCGCGACGAGCACGCCAGCGAGCGACACATCGCGCGGGCGGCCCACGAGGCCGACCGTCTCGAGCAGCTGATCGCGCGCACGCTGCAGCTGGTTCGCCTGGAGCGCCCGGTGCACGAGCTGCAGCAGGAGCACGTGGACCTCACGGAGCTCCTGCGCACCATCACCGCCGACGTCGCAATCGAGGCCGACGCCCGCGGCTGCAGGGTCGACGTGGCGGCCACCGGCACGCTTTATGTGCAGGGCGACCCGGAAGTGCTGCGCAGCGCCTTCGAGAACGTGATCCGCAATGCCGTGCGCTACAGCCCCCCCGATGCCGTGATCGACATCAGCGCAAGCGCCCTGCGCGAGACGGGGGGAGGGGAGGCGGTCGAAGTGCTGGTACGCGACCAGGGCCCCGGGGTGCCGCAGAGGGACCTCGCACTGATCTTCGAGCCCTTTTACCGGGTGGATGCCGCACGCGAGCACCGCAGCGCGGGCGGAGAGGGCCTGGGTCTTGCGATCGCGGCCCGGGCGATTGCCCTGCACGGGGGCCAGATCGAGGCCCAGAACGCCGCAGGGGGCGGCCTGATCGTGCGCGTCAGCCTGCCGTCAGGCGTCCCGGTACGAGCGCGGTACCAGCCAGCGGCGCCGGCTGCCGCGTAAGGCCGCCGCGCTCCGGGGCGAGCAGGCCGCGCTGCTGCAGCACCTCGTGCATGGTGGTGAAGGCGAAGTCCCGCAGTACGCGGCGCAGGCGCGCCTCGCAGCGTGACAGGTTGGTGTAGTGGCGGAAGCGCGAGAAGGCCCCGACCTTGATGCGCGGCTGCCCCGGATCGATTTCCCAGGGATGCAGGTAGAAGGCGAACGGCCGGCCGCGCCGCTCGTTGATCTGCTTAAGACCGGCGCGCGTGAGCCAGTACGGCAGGATGCGGAAGTAACCGCCGCCTGAGACCGGCACCCGCACCCCGAAGAAGCTGGCCGCAGACATCGGGAACTCGGCGATCGTGCGCCCCGAGGGCGCGCTCACGCGATGCGGCTCGGGGTTGGCTCCGGGCAGGCCGTAGAGGTCGTGGTGAATGGGAAAGATCGAGGAGTCATAGCGGAAGCCGAGATCGATGAGGACGTCGAGCGCCCACAGCGAGGCGCGCGTCACCGAGAAACTCGCGGCACGGTAGCCGGCGACTTCATGTCCGACGGTGTCCTCGAGGAAGTGCTTGGCGCGCACGGTCTCGGCGCGGAACGTGTCCGGGGTCTGCGTATAGACCAGCTGGTGGGAGTAGCCGTGGCAGGCCACCTCGTGACCGGCATCCGCGATACGGCGCACCAGCGCGGGGGCGCGTTCGGCCAGCCAGCCGAGTACGAAGAACGTCGCGTGCACCCCACGCTCGTCGAGGATCTCAAGCAGCTTCTCGGTGTTGGCCTGCACGCGCAGCTCGCGGCCTTGCCAGGTGTCGCGCGCGATCGCAGAGCTCAAGGCCGACACGTGGAAGTAATCCTCCACGTCCACCGTGAACGCATTCAATGGTGGAGCTGCAGCGTCTGAGCGGATGTCGGTGTGGCCTTCCATGGGAGTAGGACTATAGCGAAGTGCTCTGCCGGATAAAGTAGGTAAAACACCCCATCTGTCGACTGCCGCAGCGCGGCGCACGCACTGCGCGCTCCCATCCGGGGACCGCTCCGCAGCGCAACGCGCGACATAATGGGCCCGCAAAAGCGAACGGCTCCCGAAGGGAGCCGTTCACGGGATCGTCAACGTGAGGAAACGCTCAGACCTGTGCGCGCTTGCGTCTCAGGGCGAGAAAGCCAACCCCACCCAGACCCAGAGCGAGCAGCGGGATCATGCCGGGTTCCGGCACGCCGCTCGCCGTCGAGGTCTGAGACGGACGGCTGTTCTGCTGGTCAGCGACCGGGCGACCGGGCCAGCGGTTGTGAACGACGGCGCATGCGCTCGATCCGCACATGGAGGCCGCTGCCGGCACGCTCCACGTCACGGCAGCAACCGCCGCAACACTCGCCATCCCTGCAATCAAAGTAATTCGCTTCATCGCTGATCCCTCCAATGACCTGTCCTTGAGTTCCAGTGGACGGCTCGTCGCCGTACTCGGTCATCAGTCTTGTTGGTTCCTGAACTCGATTCTGCCACTCCTGCTGCAGCGTGCAAGCTGGACAGCGGGAGCTTGGAAGAAGCATATCAAAGCCTTCCGCTGCGGGTGTGTGCGATGCAACATATCAGGGGAGAAATGTGGTCCAGCTCACACAGTGACGCGCACTGACCCCAAAGGGTCGCTATGTCGGCCCGCCGCGACTGCCGCTATTCCCATGTAAATTAAAGACTTAGGCTGCCACTGTGACCGGCTTCACAACACCTCCCGTCGGGGATGCGCGACGTGTGAAGTTCCCTTCCCGGTGTGGCCAGCAGAGTCCTACGCGTAGGACTCTGAAAAATAACTGATTAACTTCCTCGGCACACCCCTTGCATTAAGTCCTCCGACGGTCGCTGACCGGGCTTTGCTTGCTCCCTCAGCCGCCGATTCCTGAAACGACGTGGACTGTCCGGTCCTGGCCGGGCATATGGGGGTTTGCGCCTTGAAATTAGCAAAAATCGTTCTCGCAGCGTGGCTACTGGCGGTGCTCGCCGGCTGCAACTCCAGCGACCAGGCTTCCTCGGCCTCAACGACGAGCAATCCGCAGGATCTGCCGGTCGGCAACGGCGTGGCGACGCTCTCCTGGGAGGCTCCGACCACCACCACCACGGGCGCCGCGCTCACCGATCTTTCCGGCTATCACATCTACTACGGCGTCGATCAGAACAACCTCTCCGAGAGCGTGTCGCTGAATGGTGTCGGCATCCAGACCTACGTGATCGACAACCTCGGCTTGGGCACCTGGTACTTCGCCATCAAGGCGGTGACCTCGGCGGGCGTGGAGAGCGAGCTGTCGGACGTCGTGAGCAAGACGATCAGCTGAATTTGGTCCGTCGGGCATCGCCGCGCTGTGGCGGCGCCTGCGTGACCGCCGTCGCAGTGGCGCATCAGGACCCTACCTGTCCCTGGCGGGTATCTCGGTAGACTGTGCGCGATGCCAACCTCCGGCTCTGTGCGTCTGTGGATGATCCTGGCACTCGCGCTACTGGTGACGCTCGTGTGCTGGCCGAGCGCGCAGGTCCTCTACGGGCAGTGGACCGACTTCGTCAACATCACGTTCACGCACGGTCCACTGATACTCGCCGTGTGCGTGTATCTGGTATGGCGCGAGCGCGCCGCCATCGCGCGCGCGCCCGTTCAGCCCTGGCCGCTCGCGCAGCTGGCGCTCGCGGGCATGCTCGTCGCCTGGCTCATCTGCAGCTACGCGAGCATCCAGGACCTGCACATCACCATCTTCCCGGCCGTGTTCTGGCTCGCCATCGCGGCCGCCTTTGGCTGGCCCATCGCGCGGCTCATGTTCTTTCCTGTGGCGTTCTTCGGCTTCGCACTACCCTCGTGGGCGCAGCTCGGCAACTCGCTGCAAGAGCTGACTGTGCTCGCGATGCAGCTGTTTCTCGGCATGACCGGTCCCAATGCAGTGATCAGCGGCGACACCATCCACATACCCAATGGCAGTTTCGTGATCGAGGAGGGCTGCAGCGGGCTGCACTTCATGATCGTGGGTCTTGCGGTGGCGGCGCTGCACGGGCAGCTGCGGCGCGACCCCTGGCGAACGCGCCTCGGGCAGCTGGTGTTGATGGCGGGGCTTGCGCTTTTGGCCAACTGGGTGCGGGTATATACGGTGATCGAGGCGGGTTACCTGAGCGATATGCGCAATTACCTCGTAAGCGTCAGCCATTACTGGTTCGGCTGGGGCGTGTTTGCGGTGGCGCTGGTGGCTTTCTTCTGGCTCTCGACCTGGTTCACGCCAGCGCAGGAAACTTCCGGCGCACCGGCCGGCACGCCGCCACTGTCCCCGGCGCCGGCAGCAGCGACACCCCTGGGCGGCTTCCTGGCCGCAGTGCTGGTGCTGCTCGTGTTGCCCGGGGCGAGTCTTCTGGCACGCCGCACCCACCCGCCGGCGCCCCTGAGCACCGCTCCATTCCTCACGCTCACGGCGCCCTGGTCGGCGCTCACGCCGGTCGGGGGCTCCTTCTGGCTGCCGCAGTTCGAGGGCGCGGACGACAATGAGTACCTCACGGCCGTCAGTCCGCGGTATTGCAGCTCTGGCTGCGGTTTCCTCAGAGCTATGGATACCGACGGCCCACGCGCAGACTACGTCGTCGTTCGACTATTACATTGCGCCAAACGGGGAAGACAACAATCGGGGCACCCTCGCCAGTCCATGGTCTATTACGGCGCTCAATTCAAAGATGGGCACTTATTCCGGGAACGGGTAGGGATCATCGGCGATGTGGGCGGTACGCAGACCGCGATTCAGTACGGTACGGTCGGCGGTAGCAAGACGACGCTGCACTCGATGCTGAGCAACAGCAGCACTGGCGCAGCGATCAAAGTGAATGGCGGCAGCGCAAGTGCTTCAACCTATCTCGGGTCCTGTACGAGTGCGGGCGCCTACAAAGTGGGCTGGGCAATCATCGACGGCGCAGATCCATCCAGCGGCAGCGCTCCGGTGAGCGCCACAGCGATAACCATGGGCCAGGCGTTCTACGGAGTGACTCCCGTTCCGAATCCAGGATACACCACATGACCGAAGGCGCCATGATCGAGGTGCTACCCTACAGCACGCGCTTCATCTCGCAGCGGCCAGGGCGCGGCATACGCCGCGTGGTTCGACAACAACTCAGGAGCTGGGCCGTTCAGTTGGTACAACAATCTCGTCTACTTTAAGACCTATGGCCAAGCCAACGGCTGGAACAGCGGATGTCTCAGTTACACGCCCGCTACGGGAATGTCGGGGAGTGCAATTAACAACAGCTACGTTGGAACCGGAATGACCAGTTCGCACCTCGGGCGGCATCTCGCCAGCGCCTGGCGAGGCCTCGGTTAGGACGGAATTCCGTCTCGGGACGCTCGCCGTTTGCTGCTACCCCTGCTGCGTTGAACGCCAACAGCTTTGCGATAACCGGTGCTGCGACGACCGCGGGTAGGAACAAGACAGCCTGTGGCGCGTTGGACGGATCTGGCCAAGTGGGCTGCAACTTTAGTTCCGTGAGACCGGCCGGCCCGGGGCCCGGGCGCCATCGCTCAGGTCATCTGGTCACGCTATGAGATCGAAGCATCTGCGATAGCTCAGGGCGCCTCGGCGAGGCGCTCGACCGACTCCGTCACCCCGTTGGGGTCCGGCTCGAACGCACGCTCGAACAGGTTGATTCGGAGTGCAGCGGGCGTGCAGTGGCAAAATCTCACCCGCTCGCGGCCTCAGACATTCGCGCTCCAGCGATTTCGCGACCCTAGGAAGGCTTCGAGCCAGGGTGCCGGCATGAAGCAAACTGGCAAGCTCGCGCCGAGCGACTCGATGCTTTGCGCTGAGGGCAGGGATCCAGGACTCCGGCTATCTGCCGTTTCTGGATTCCTTGGTTAATTGGGCACTCCCGAGCTGGAGCGGCGCATCCCCGGCGGCCGCAAGAGACATATCGAACGCCTCGCGCGCCTAGGCCGCGATGCCCTTGGCGTCTGTGATGCCGTTCACACCCGGTACACTCGAAGGCCTTTAAGCTGCGTCGCCATTGGGAGACGCAGCGGACGTTATATCCGGTGTGTAAAGAACATCCAAACCCCTGATCGGACTGTTTTAATTTGCGAGTGACAGTTCCATTATTTCAACGGGTTTCGCTCCCTTGCTTTCTGATAGGCTCAACTTTTGAAACCCTAGGAACGGGTATGCGACCAAGCGTGCTGATGCTGGCCGGATGGCTGGCCATAACTCCACTAATTATCAGTTGCGCATCAAGCCCCTCGGCACCCGACCGCGGTGCCCGCCGCGACCCCGACCGGCACGGCGACCGTGCCGGCGAAGGTTGCCGTCGCTCCGGATTACATCATCGGGCCCGGTGACACTCTGCAGGTGTTCGTGTGGCGCAACCCCGAACTCACCGTGACCGTGCCGGTGCGTCCGGACGGCAAGATCTCAACCCCTTTGGTCGAAGATATGGTGGCGGTCGGCAAGACCGCGCCGCAGCTGGCGCGTGACATGGAGGGGGTGCTCGGCGAGTACGTGCGCTCGCCCAAGGTCAACATCATCGTGACTACCGCCGCCAGCGCCTTCAGCCTGGTCAAAGTGGTCGGTCAGGTCGCCCATCCGCAGGCGTTGCCCTATCGTGAGGGCATGACGGTGCTCGATGCCGTGCTCGAGGTCGGCGGCCTCGGCCAGTTCGCCTCGGGCAACCGCGCGCGCATCGTGCGCACCGTGAACGGCAAGGAGACCGTCATTCACGTGAAGCTCGCCGATCTCATGAACAGCGGCGCGACGAACGAGAACGTTCCGCTCAAGGCCGGGGATGTGCTGGTCGTGCCGCAGTCGATCTTCTAAGGGACATGAACGCCGCACTCGAATTTCTCGTTGAGCAGATCCGGGGCGTCTGGCGCTTTCGCTGGATCGCGATGCTGGTGGCCTGGGTCGTGTGCCTCGCCGGCTGGCTCATTATTCTCCTGATCCCGGACACCTACAGCGCCTGGGCGCGCGTCTACGTCGACACCCGCACGCGCTTGAGCCAGGTGACCCAGGGCATCGCGGTGGAATCCAATATCGCCTCCCAGGTCGAGGCGGTGCGCTCCGCGCTCCTGGGTGGCCCGCAGCTCGAGAAGGTGGCGAAACTGGCGCTGCCGAGTTACGCGGGCGCGACTCCGGCAAGACAGCGCGAGATCATCGAGGGCCTGCGCCAGCGGCTCACCGTGGAGGTGAACGCCGACAAGACCGCGCCCGCCGACCTCTACACGATCTCTTATACCGATCACAGCCCGCAGAACGCGCACCATGTGGTGGATCAGCTGCTCAACCTCTTCATGTCCAATTCGCTCGGCGAAGGCCAGCTCGGCTCCGAACAGGCCGAGAAGTTCCTCTCGCAGCAGATCGAGGAGTACGACCACAAGCTGCAGGCGGCCGAGGCCACGCTTGCCGATTTCAAGCGCCAGAACGCAGGTCTCGTCCCGGGCGCCACCGGCGGGGACTACTTCTCGCGTCTGCAGGCTGAGACCGATGAGCTCAATAAGGAGCGCGCGCTCCTCACGGTGGCAGAGCAGAAGCGCGACGAACTGCATCGGCAGCTCTCTAGTGAGCAGCCGCTGATAGGTAACCTCGCCGGGGCCGGCGGTGCGGGCCTGGATACCGCCAGCCAGTTGCGCGAGGCCCAGGGGCGGCTGGATGAACTCCTGCTGCGATTCACCGACAAGCACCCTGATGTGATCGCGGCGCGCCGTGCGGTCGAGGACCTGAGGACGCGGCAGGCCGCAGAGCTCGCCGCCGTTCGGCACGGTGACCAGGCCGCCATCGCGGCGAGCGGCATGGCGGTAAGCCCGGTCTATCAGGGTATCCGGCTGCAGCTGAGTCAGGCGGACGTCGAGGTGGCGGCGGCCCAGCGGCAGGTGAGCGACCAGCAGGCGCGTATCGATGATCTGAAAAAGATGATCAACACCGCACCACAGGTCGAGCAGGAGTACTCGCGCCTCACGCGCGACTACGACGTGACCCGCGTGCAGTACCAGGCGCTGCTGGAGCGCCTGAACCGCGCGAAGCTCTCGGACGACGCCGATGCGACCGGCGTGGTGCGCTTCCAGATCGTCGATCCGCCGACGGGGAGCGATAAACCGGTGGCACCCGATCGCATCCGGCTGATTCTCACGGTACTCGTCGGCGGCTTTGCCGCCGGCATCGGCGCGGCCTACTTCATGCACCAGCTGCGGCCGGTATTCACCTCCGCGCGCCAGCTGAACGAGCTCACGCAGTTGCCGGTACTCGGCTCGGTCAGCATGACCTGGCTTGAGCGTCATAAGTCAGAAGAGCGCCGCGCGGTCTGGACCTATTCTGCCGCGGCCGGCACCCTCGTCGTCGTAGCGCTCATCACGCTCGCCACCCAGGGCATTGCGGCGCGCCTGCTGCACGGATTTGGCACGTGAGCGTCATCGAAAACGCCATCAAGCGACTGCAGGCCTCCCGCGGGGGCGCGCTTGGGGGTGCACGCGATCGGCGCGGCGCGGGCTACCGCCCGGAAGGGGCGCCCGACGGCGCTGCCAATGTGCGCACCCTCCCACTGGATCTTGATGCGCTGCGCGAGGCGGGCCTGCTGCCCCCCGCCCACCAGGAGCGCGAGCTCGCACAGCAGTTCCGCCAGATCAAGCGGCCCCTGATCAACAACGCTCTGGGTCGCGGCGGGGTTGCTGCCCTGCAGGATGGCAACCTCGTCATGATCGCGAGCGCCGTGCCAGGGGAGGGCAAGACCTTTACCTCGCTCAACCTTGCTCTGAGCATGCGCCTGGAGGAGGACGTGACGGTGCTGCTCGTCGATGGCGACGTCGTGAATCCGCGTCTGAGCCAGATTCTCGGGGCGGACGATGCGCGCGGGCTGCTCGACGTCATCAAGGACCCGAACCTCGCGCTTGCCTCGGCGATCCTGCCGACGAGCGTGCCGGGCCTGTCGTTTCTGCCCGCCGGGCATCAGGAGCCCAACGCCACGGAACTGCTGGCCAGTACCCGCATGAGCGAGGTCGTGGCGCAGCTTGCGCGCCAGGACCCCACGCGCCTGGTGCTGTTTGACTCAGCGCCCCTGCTTTTGACCACCGAGTCGCATGCGCTCACTCAGGTCGCCGGACAGATCGTGGTGGTGGTACGCGCCGATCAGACCCCGCAGCACGTGGTGCTCGAGGCCGTGGAGATGCTGGCCGAGAGCAAGTCGGTGTCGCTCATCCTCAACCAGAGCATGAAGCAGCCGCACGCGGGCTATTACTACCGCTACGCCGCCAGCCGGGCGGGCGAGACAGACGATGACGTTTGAGCGACGCTGAAGGGGCGCGCCACATGAAAGTGACATCGAGCGCCAGGCTGTCCCTCGGCGGTGGCCTCGCGGTCGCCATTGTGCTGTGCCTGCTGTCGCTGCCCGCTGCGGCGCAGGTCTCAGGTCCCATCACCACGCAGAGCCTGTTCTTCGACCAGGCGAGCGGTGCTCACCACGGGGACTACCTCGAGGCGCAGGCGGGCCTCATCTACACGTCCAACGTCAATCTGGAGCCGGGCGGCGCTGGAGACGAACTGGCGATGATCGGCCTCGTCGGCGAGACCGAGCGCCAGGGGGCGCCACGCTTCGACTACCGTCTGAACTCGGACCTGATGCTGGTGAAGTACTTCGGCTCGCAGTATCAGACCCAGCCGCTTGGCTACCTTGATGGCACCGCCGACTTCAAGATCGTGCCGGGGACGCTCGTGTGGACCGCGCGCGACAGCTTCAGCCAGGTGTCGATCAACCCGGTGGGTCCGCCGACGCCCGACAACCTCGAGAGCATCAACTATCTCACCACCGGCCCGCAGCTGATCCTCAAGCCAACGCTGCAGACCACGATCACCGTGGATGGCAACTATGCCTACGTCTACTCGAGCTCCAAGTCGCCCGAGTACGTGAACATCAACAGTAATCGCTACGGTGGCGACGTGCGCCTCGACCACGCCTTCTCGAACATCCTCACCGCCTACATCTCCGGCAGCTACCAGAAGGTGCGCTTCCAGGACACCACGATCAACACGGACTTCGACTACCGTGTGGGAGTTGTCGGTTTCAAGCTCAGCACGGCGCGCACCGTATTCGATGCCTCAATCGGCTATACCCTGGCGCACCTCGACGCGCCGCCGCCGCCGGCGTTTCCCATCCCGCGCATCCACTTCTATTCCTTCCTTACCGACGCCACCACCGGTACGGGCACCGCGCCCACTACCGATGACAGCCCGAGTGGGGTCAACTGGCAGGTGGATCTGTCGCGCCTGATCTCACCCAAGCAGCGCATCGCCATCCACGCGCTGCGGCAGGTGACCGATGCGGCCAACCTGTTCCGCCTGAACCTCGATCAGCCAGTGCCGGGTAACCAGCCGCAGCAGATTGCCAGCGGGCAGCCCTTCACCTACACCGAGTATGGGGCAACCTGGACGTACGACACCGGCCGCACCCGCTTCACCGTCGGGGCGCTCGACTTCGACAACAAGTACGAACTGACCCCGGAGTCGAACCACCAGGGCAAGCAGCTCAATGCCTTCGCGACGCGGCAACTGAGCCAGTCGCTCGTCTTTGAGCTTGGCGGCTCCTACGAACATGACGACTATTCGACGCTCTCTCAGAACACGTGGACCTTACTGACAGACCTGCGCTGGCACGTCGGCCCGAGGATCAGCGTGCGCTTCCTCTACGCGCACTCAACCCTGACGGGCTTGTATTCCGACAACCAGGTCGGGGTGACGGCCTCCTACGCGCTCACTACCGGGGCGAAGATGCCCGATACGCTGTTGACGCCCGCTTCGGCGATCTCGCAGCCCATAATGCAATGAGTGCAGGGATGAGCGCATCATGACCCTTGCTGAAGTCTGGTTCTGGACCTGCCTCGGCGTCGGGCTGTATCCGTACCTGCTTTATCCCCTGGCGGTGGCGCTGCTGCGGCTGGTGCGGCCGCGTCCGGTACGCGGCGGTGCAATTACCCCAAGGGTCACGGTCGTGATCTCGGCCTACAACGAGGCCAGCCATATCGAGGCGACGGTCCGCAACAAGCTCGCCCAGGACTACCCCACGGCGCTGCTGGACGTGATGGTGGCCTCGGACGGCTCGACCGATGACACCGACGGGCTGCTGCGCGGCCTGGCGCACGCGGAGTCCCGTGTCAGCTACTTCCGCCAGCAGCCGCGCAACGGCAAGACCGCAGCCCTGAATGCGCTGGTGGCGCGCGCCACCGGCGAGATCGTAGTCTTTGCCGATGCCAACTCGATGTTCCGCCCGGACACGGTGCGCAAGCTCGTGGCGGCGTTCGCCGATCCGGAGGTCGGCTACGCGACCGGCTGCATGCTCTACGTCGATCCGCACGGCTCGCTCGTCGGGGATGGCTGCACCGCCTATATGCGCTATGAGAATGTGCTGCGCAGCCTTGAGACCCTGGCCGGCTCCATCGTGGGGGTGGACGGGGGCGTGGATGCGATACGCCGCAGCCTGTACCAGCCGATGCGTGCCGACCAGCTGCCGGACCTCGTGCTGCCCCTGAACGTGGTGGAGCAGGGCCGGCGGGTGGTATTCGTGCCCGATGCAGTACTCGAGGAGGAAACCCTGATCAGCGAGGCTGCGGAGTACCGCATGCGCGTGCGCGTGGCGCTGCGCGCCTTCTGGGCGCTGCGCGACAAGCGCGCGCTGCTGAATCCGCTGCGCTACCCGCTCTTCAGCTGGCAGCTCCTCTCGCACAAACTCCTGCGCTACATGAGCTTTCTGCCGCTCGCGGCCGCGGCGGTGCTCAACTGGCTGCTCGTGGGTCGCGGGTGGATCTACGATGCGCTCGCCGCTTTGCAGTGCTGCGCGGCCGTCCTCGCGCTGCTCGCGGCGTGCGGGCCGGTGCGGCTGCGCAGCTTCGGCCTCGCCCGCTACAGCTATTACTTCCTGCTGCTCAACTGGACCTCCGCCGTCGCGTTTGCCCGCTTCCTGCGCGGCGAGAAACAGGTACTCTGGCAGCCGCGCACTGGCTGAACCCCATGTCCGTGATGAGTTCTCTGTCGCGGCACGTGTTCCATCCCTTATGGGACCTGAAAGACGGCAGCCGGCGCCTGCAGGTCCTGCGCGAACTGGAGCGCTCGCAGTGGCTGCCGCAGGCAACCCTGCGCGCCCGCCAGCGCGAGCGCCTGCAGCACATCCTCGCCTACGCTGCCGCCCATTCGCCCTACTACGAGCGCATCTTCAGGCAGAGCCGGTTTGATCCGGCGCACTTCGAGGAGGCGGCATTTATGCGCCTGCCGCTCCTGACGAAGTCGATCATCCGCAGCTGCACCGCTGAGATCCTGTCGCGGCAGTTCACACGCGAGGAGCTCGGCGAGCACAAGACCGGTGGCTCGACCGGGGTGGCGCTCACGACCTATTTCGACCGTGACTGGCTCGAGATCCGCACCGCGGATGCGCTGCGCTCGGATCAGTGGGCCGGCGCCTTCCATGGCATGAAAGTGGCGGCCCTGTGGGGTAACCCGCCGGTCGCCCGCTCCGCCAAGGAGCGCCTGCGGCGCTTCCTGATCGACCGCTTCGTGTTCCTCGACACCATCGATCTCAACGCGCGCTCGCTCGCGCAGTTCGTCCACGCCTGGCGCCGCGAGCGCCCGGAGGTGCTCTTCGGGCACTCACACTCGCTCTACATGCTGGCGCGCTATCTGAAGGACGAGCGGATCACGGACCTGCGCCCGCGCGGCATCGTCTCAACTTCGATGATGCTGGTGGCTCACGAGCGCGCGCTGATCGAAGAGGTCTTCGGCTGCCGGGTCACCGACCGCTACGGCTGCGAGGAGGTGGGGTTAATTGCCTGCGAGTGCGAGCGCCACGAGGGGATGCATCTAGATATCGAGCACCTGTACATCGAGTTCCTGCGCGAGGACGGCAGCCCGGCGGCTGCGGGCGAGGAGGGTGCCATCGTCCTCACCGACCTCTACAACCGCGGCATGCCTTTCATCCGGTACCGGATCGAGGACGTCGGGGTATGGACGCAGCGTCCGTGTTCCTGCGGTCGCGGCCTGCCGCTGATGGAGCGCGTCACCGGCCGCGTGGCCGATTACCTCAAGCGCCGCGACGGTTCGCTCGTGGCGGGCGTGTCGCTCGTGGAGCGCACGCTCACCGCCATCAGCGGCATCGAGCAGCTGCAGATCGTGCAGCCGAGCCGGGAGGAGATCGTGCTGAATGTCGTGCGCGCCGCGGACTTCACCGCTGCAAGCGAAGCGGCCCTCGTGGCGGAGTTCCGCAGCGTCTTCGGTGAGGGCATCACCTTCCGCACGCAGTTCCTCGAGCGCATGCCGCAGGAGCGCTCGGGCAAGTACCGTTTCTCGATCTGCCAGGTCTGAGGCAGCCCATGAGCCCCGACACTGCACAGCTGGTTTCGATCGTCATTGCCACCTACAACATGGGCCGTTATCTGCCCGAAGCGCTCGAGTCAGCCCTGTCGCAGGACTATGCGCACATCGAGGTGCGTATCGTCGATGACGGCTCGAGCGATGACACGCCGCAGGTGCTCGAGCGCTGGCGCGCCGATCCGCGTATCCACGTGCACCGCCAGGCGAATGCCGGCCAGACCCGTGCCAAGAACCAGGGCATCGCCGACAGCCGCGGCGCCTTCATCGCGTTTCTGGATGCGGACGACGTGTGGCTGCCGGGCAAGCTCACGCGGCAGATGGCGCTGTTCGCGATGCATCCCGAAGTGGGGGTGGTGTACTCAGACTACGAGTGCATGGACGCGGAGGGAAAGCCTCTGCCCAAGGGGCCGACGCCCATGCGTCGCGGACGCATCACCGCCCCCCTCCTGATCGATAACTTCGTCAGCTTCTCCTCGAGCATCGTGCGGCGCAGCTGCCTTGATGCCTGTGGGGCCTTCGATGAGTCCCTGGAGATGGGCATCGACTATGAGCTGTGGCTGCGTCTCTCGGCGCACTACGCATTCGACTTCGTGCCGCAGGCCACGCTGCGCTACCGCGTCTGGCCGGGCAGCATGTCCAAGAACTTCAAGAAGCGCTACGCCTCCGCGATCCGCATCATGGAGAGCTTCCTTACGCGCCATCCGGGCGTGGTCGAGGCGCAGCTGGTGCGCGAGGCATGGGCCCACACCTACGTCGGGCGTGGCAACGTCACCCTGTGGCGCGAGCAGGACCGGGCGGCCGCCTTCGGCGACTACGGCCGGGCGCTTCGCTACCAACCCGGCTACTGGCCCGCCTGGCGCGCGCTGCTGCGCGGCCTCATCACGACACGGACGCCAACGTGAGTCCGCCGCGCACGCAGCGTTCAGCTTCCCGGGATGGGCGGATAATCGGTGCGGTTGACGTAGCCTTCCGAGCCGCTCGCAGAGATCGGCCGGGCCGGCACGCCTCCCACGGTGGTGCCGGGCGTGACATCGCCCACGACGACCGCGTTCGCCCCGACCGCGGCCCGGTCACCGATGCTCAGGCGGCCGATGATCTTGGCGCCGGGCGCGATGTAGACGTTGTTGCCAACAGTCGGGCACCCCTCGCGCTCGCCGCGGTTTTGACGCCCGAGCGTCACTCCCTGGGAGATATTGCAGTTATCGCCGATGACGACGTCCGCATTTACGAAAATGCCGCCGAAGTGGCCGATGTAGAAGCCGCTGCCGATGCGCGCATCGCGCGAGATGTCTATGCCGAAGCGGATCGAGTAGTGGTGCAGGGCGAGTACAACGAACTGCCGCACACCGTAGCGGCACCAGGCGGTCTCGCGCGCGAACACGTACAGGCGCAGCAGCACCGTGTAGCGAAAGCCCGGCGTCGAGAAATAGTGACTCCAGAAGGTGGCAGCTCCGAGTCGGCCGGCGTGCCGCCACAGGTCCGAGGCGATCAGCGCGCGGCAGCGGATCCAGTTAGTTCGTGTGCTGATGGCTCTTAGATCCTGAACCCATGCGGATTCTTCATCTTATTCACAGCGAGGGCGTGTACGGCGCAGAGCGGATTCTACTGTACTTGGCCCGCGAGCAGCAGCAGCGCGGGCATGAGGTGACGGTGGGCAGCATGCGCGACCCGGGTACGCCACCGACGCCGTTCGAGACGCTGGCGACGAGCTACGGCGTGCCTGTTGCGCCACTGCGCATCGCACCACGCCCGACGCCGGGGGTGCGCGGCGCGCTCCTACAATGCGCGCGTAACTTGCAGGCGCAGATCCTGCACTCGCACGGTTACAAGGCCAACATCCTACTGGGTCTGGTGCCAGGCGGCGCGCGACCCCCGGCGCTGACTACACTTCATGGCTGGACGACTAGCCAGGGCTTCACCCGCCTGCGGCTCTACGAGCTGCTCGACCGTCAGGCCATCGCCAGGCTGGAGGCGGCAGTGGTCGTGGCCCGCTGCATGCTCGAGCTTCCGGCGCTGCGGACACTCGCGCCATCAAAAAAGCACGTGATCGAGAACGGCATACCGCCGCGCGCCACCCGCTTGGCTGACCTTGTGGCCCAGGGAGCGCCCGCACCGTCCGCATCGCTGGTGGATTTCATGCAGCGCGCGCCGACGCTTCTTGCGATCGGTCGCCTGTCACCTGAGAAGAATTTCTCAGGCCTGATCGAGGCCTTCGCACTCGCACGCCCGCGCGGCGGCAGCGCCCATCAGCTCCTCATCATGGGCGAGGGCCCGGAGCGCGATGTGCTGGCCCGCCAGATAGAGGTTCTGGGACTGGAGGATGGCGTGCGGCTCGGCGGCTACCTGCCCGGCGCGGACCGCCTGCTCGGGCAGGCGTCGGGCTTCGTCGTGAGTTCGCTCACCGAGGGCATGCCGCTGGTCTTGCTGGAAGCCCTGCAGTGGGACGTGCCGATCCTCGCGACCGCCGTGGGCGCGATTCCGGACCTGCTGGGGGGTGGGGCGGGACAGCTGGTTCCCCCTGGGGACGTTTCAGCCCTGAGTGCGGGTCTGGAGCGCCTGATGCAGGCCCAAACTGGAGTAGAGCCTGCAACGACGGAGGATCGTGACAGTCGTTTTTCCAGCGCCCGCATGGCGCAGCAATACTTGGATCTGTACGAGCAGATTACGTGAAGGCTGTGGTGAATCCCTGCACACAACCCGCCAGACTGCGAAGCCCGCCGCGCAACGTCGTCACCGCGCACGGCGTGACATAATCAATCCATGAAACGGACGCGAAACAAACAGGATGTTGGCGTGCCGCCGGAGTACGGTGCGCGTGATGCCGCTTTTTGGCTGTTCTGCGTCTTCATCCTCGGCTACTTCACGCGTCTCACCGCGCGGGTGCCGGTGCTCGGGCAGGCGCACTTCGACCTCGTGCTGGCGGCGCTGGTCGCGCTCGCCATTTTCATGTCACCGCGCCCGCGCCGCACCGGTCCGCCGCCCAAGCTTGACCCGGTGGCGAGGCGGCTGTGGATCCTGCTTGCTTACATCCTGGTGACGATTCCGTTCGTCGAGTGGCCCGGCAGCGTCATGCGCAATCTTGAGGTCTACGCGAAGTCCCTGTGCTTCTTCTTCTTCGTCGTGGCCACCGTCGACACGACCAGGAAGCTGCGCATCCTGATCGCCGTCTACACCTTGAGTCAGCTGGTCCGGGTGCTCGAACCGCTCGAGATGCACCTGCGCGGCGGTTACTGGGGCTCCTTCACATCGCTCGGAAACTGGGAATACATGGACCGGCTCGCCGGGTCCCCCTACGACATCATCAATCCGAACGGCCTTGCGTTCGTCATCATCATGACGCTGCCGCTGCTGTATCTGGTGCTGCGCCCCTCGACCGCGTTGCGCTGGGCACTGTTCCTCGGCCTGAGCGCGGCGATGGCGTACGCGCTGGTTTTGAGCGCCTCGCGCTCCGGGTTCCTTGGGCTTATATTCCTGGTGCTGTTCGTGAGCTGGCGCAGCCAGCGCCGCGCCGCCTACCTGGCGGTGGCCGTGGTGGTCGGGCTCATCTCGCTCTCGCTGATGACCGATCTGCAGCGCGAGCGCTACGTGTCGATCTTCTCCAGCCACGCCAAGGGCGCGGCCACCGCCGAGGCGCGCCTCACCGGCGTGGAGGGTGACTTTAAGGTCTCCTTGCGCCGGCCGTTCTTCGGCCACGGTCTTGGAACCTCGCGCGAGGCGAACGCCAATTTCCGCGGCGAGGACCTGCCCTCGCACGACCTCTACACCGAGGTGGCCGAGGAGCTCGGCTACATCGGACTCGCCCTCGCCCTCGCCCTGATCTGGAGCTTCCTGCGCGCCTGCTGGACGGCACAGCGGCTGCTTGCGGCGGCGCCCCTGACGGATGAGCGGCTGCGCTTTCTGCACGACGTTGCCACGACGCTGGTCGTCGTGGTGGCGGTCGACCTGTTCTTCAGTTTCGCGTCCTTCGGCTTTTCCGAGCCGTACTGGTACTTCTTCGGTGGCCTTTCCGTCGTGACCGCCCGCCTCGCGGTGAAGCTTGCCCCCGCCAGCGCTGCCGCGGCGCCCGCCACGCGCCAGCGTCGCGGTCTCGTGCGCGGGCGGCTGACGCGCCCGGCCTCGCGCCCGCGCGGACTCCTCGGGAGCGGGGCGCTTACCCGCCCGCGCCCACGCTAGGAAGCCCGAGCGATGTGCGGCATTTGTGGCTTCGTATCCGCCACCGCGTGGCCCGAGGACATGCTGCGCGGCATGAACGACGTCATCATCCACCGCGGACCGGACGGGGAAGGGTTCCTGCACACCTCCCAGGTCGGGCTCGCCATGCGGCGCCTGGCGATCATCGACGTCGAGGGCGGCGCGCAGCCGGTCTACAACGAGGACCGCTCGGTCGCGGTGGTATTCAACGGCGAGATCTACAACTTCCAGACGCTGCGCGCGCGCCTCAAGGCGCGTGGCCATAAGTTTCGTACCGACTCGGACACCGAGGTGATCGTGCACCTGTACGAGGAGCACGGCGCGGACCTGGTGCGGGAGCTGGAGGGGATGTTCGCCTTTGCCCTGTGGGATACGCGGCGCGAGACGCTGCTCCTGGCGCGCGACCGGCTCGGCATCAAGCCGCTGTTCATCGCCCAGCTCCCGCACGGGGTGCTGTTCGGGTCGGAGATGAAATCGCTGCTCGCGACCGGCCTGGTACCGGCGGACATGGACTGGCAGGCGCTCGATGCCTTCCTCACCTACACCTTCATTCCGGCTCCACAGACGATCTATCGGGGTATCCGCAAAGTTCCCCCGGGCACGACGCTCACCATCACGCCCGGCGGGCAGATCGAAGCGCGCACCTACTGGTCGATCCCCGATACCGCCCCGGTGAAGCTCTCCGAGGCGCAGTGGGTCCATCGCGTGGAGGGCAGCTTCAGGCGCGCGGTCGAGTCGCACATGATCAGCGACGTTCCGGTGGGAGCCTTTCTCTCCGGCGGTGTCGACAGCGGTCTCATGGTGGCCATGATGGCCCAGGCGTCGGAGCGGCCAGTCGAGACCTTCACCGTGGGCTTTGCCGATGCCGGCTCGTCTTTCATCGATGAGCGCATCTACGCGCGCATGATCGCGCAGCGCTACCGTCTCAATCACCACGAGATCAGCGTTGAACCGCACGTCGCCGACATCATCGAGGACGTGGTGACGGCGTTTGATGAGCCCTTCGCCGATGACTCGGTGATTCCGAGCTATTACGTGAGTCAGGCTGCGGCCCGGTTTGTGAAGGTGGCTCTCACCGGGCTCGGTGGCGATGAGCTCTTCGGCGGCTACCGGCGCCACCTCGGCGTGCGTATCGGGGATGCATATGGTCGCGTGCCACGCTGGCTGCGCGAGGGGTTCATCGACCCGGCGGTGCGGCGGCTGCCGGAGCCGAAGTCATCCAGTGACCTCGTGGATCACCTGAAACGCTTCTCGCGTGCTTCTTCCGCGCACGCCGCCGAGCGCTATCAGGACTCCATGAGTGCGCTGCCGCCGGCGGAGCGCGCGCGGCTCTACACCTTAGATGCCGCCCGGCAGATCAACCGCGAGGCAACTGTGAAGGTGTTAACGGACACGTTTGCCGGTTTCCGGCACGGTGGGAGCCTGGAGCGCGCGCTGAAGACGGATCTGCGCTGGTACCTGCCGGATGACATCCTCACCCTGACGGACCGGCTCTCCATGTGGCACTCGCTCGAGCTGCGCGTCCCGTTCCTCGATCACCACTTCGTCGCCGACGTCATGACCATGCCTGCCGATCTCAAGATCCGGCGCCTGCGCCAGAAGCACCTGCTCAAGCAGGTGGCCGCTCGCTGGCTGCCGGAAGCGGTCATCAACCATCGCAAACAGGGATTCGAGGCGCCGATGGGACGCTGGCTGCGCGGGCCGCTCAAGGCGCTGATGCAGGACACGCTCGCGCCGGGGTCGATATCCGGCGGCGGCATCTTCGAGACCGGCGAGGTCGAGCGCCTCAAGCGGGAGCACCTGAGCGGGCAGCGCAAGCACAGCAAGATCCTGTTCTCGCTCCTCATGTTCCAGCTGTGGCACCGCCGCTATCAGCGCTCCGGAGCCGGCTCTGGGGCTGCGCCCTCCATCACCTTCGCCGCATGAGCGTGCTCGCCCTCACCTGGATGAACCAGCGCCGCACCGAGGAGCTGTGCGCGGGACTGGATCTTGAGCTCGTGGTGTTGCAGACGCGGCGGCGCGGGCTGCTGCGTTACCTGGTGCTCGGCGCGCGCACGGTGGCGCTGCTGGCGCGCCGCCGCGCGCGCGTGCTCCTGGTGCAGAACCCCTCGCTCATTCTGGCAGCGCTGGCGGTGCTGTTGCGCGGCGCCCTGGGGTACCGACTGATCGTCGATGCACACAACGAGGCCGTGGATCCCTACATCAACAGACAGCGCTGGATCCGCACCCTGTCGCAGTGGGTCATCCGCAGGTCGGATCTCACCATCGTGAGCAACCGCCATCTTGCGGAACTGGTCGAGAAATTGGGCGGTCGCGCGTTCACGCTGCCGGACCGGGTGCCGACGCCCCCGCCCGGCGTCCGTAGTCCCCTCGGCGGCCCGTTCAATGTGGTGCTGGTCGCCACGCACGCCCGCGATGAGCCGGTGGCGCAGATCTTCGAGGCGGTACGCGGTACCGACATCCAGCTGTACGTGACCGGCAATCCGCAGCGCCTGTCGCCCTCACTGGCCGGGAACGTGCCGCCGAACGTGCGCCTGACGGGTTTTCTGCCCGACGCCGAATACTGGGGATTGCTGCGCTCTGCCGATGGCGTGATCGACCTGACGCTCATGGATGATTGCCTGGTGTCGGGCGCCTATGAAGCACTGGCCGTCGGCACGCCCATGCTGCTGTCGAATAATCGCGCCAGCATCGAACTCTTTGGCGAGGCGGCCACATTCACGGACAACACCGCGCCGGACATACGCCGCGCCCTCCAGCTGCTGCGCTCACACACCGACAAGCTCAAGCTTGCCGCCGAGCTCAAGCGCAGTGAGCTCGCCGAGCGCTGGAGTGCGAGTGCGCGCGACTTGGCAGGTGTGATAAAGAATCAGGAGATCCCTGCGCCGCGCTAGCTAGCTGCCCGAGCTTTTCTACGCCGCGGGCGATGCCGCTGTATACGGAGACCGTTGCGATGTGGGAGCGCGCCGCTGCGAGGGTTGCGTGCCCCGGTTGCCAGGGGGCCCTCGGACTGCACACGCTGGCGGCCAGCCCCGCGAATCCTGCCACAGCTGATATCTGGATCGAGACGGGCATTCTCACCTGCGATGGCTGCAGGTGCCTGTATCCCGTTCACGAGGGCGTGCCGATCCTGCTGCGCTACGTCACGCCGACGGCGCAGACGGCCCTCAAGGGCTGGCCCGAGGCCGTGCGCATACAGCTGAGCAGCGGCGGCTACGACTTCCCGCGCGATGTGTCGCCTCCGGGGGAGGACTTCGTGTGTGCGTCATTCTCGAGCGAATGGCAGGACTACGATTACGGCCCGACGCTGTGGACCGCCTCGACCGCGGAGCGGCTGCAGACCTTTCGCGGTGAGTGCGGGCTTGCGGAAGGGGAGCTGCGGGGCAAGCTCTTCTGCGAGGTTGGCTGCGGGCTCGGGATCCTCACCCACGAGGCCGCCGCGACACTTGGGGCCGAGAGCTTCGGTATCGATCTGAGCACCTCGGTATTCCGTGCCGCGGCGCAGTTCCGCGACAACCCGCGTGTGCACTTCATCCAGGCTTCGGTGTTCGCCGCCCCTTTTCGGGGGCAGGACTTCGACTTCGTGTATAGCCACGGCGTCCTGCATCACACCTTCAACACCCAGGAGGCGGTGCGTCACGCCGCGGCGCTGGTGCGGCCGGGCGGGGGACTGTACCTATGGCTGTACGGCTACGATGACGTGCGCGTTTCCGTGCTGCGGCGCCTGGCGTTTGCCCTCGAGCAGTCCACACGCCCGTGGCTCGCGCGGCTTCCGCGGCGCGTAGCCACCGGCGTGCTGCTGCCACTGGTGCCCGTGTATCAGGCCGCAAGCCTGCTCGGCCGGCTGTCAGGCTCCCACGGCACAACCTACTCGGCGCAGCAGGCCATGCATGCGGCCCGCGATCGCTTCACGCCGCTCTACGCGCATCGCCACGAGTACGAGGAGGTGGCCGACTGGTACCGTCAGATCGGGCTGCATGACCTGCACCGGGTCTGCGGGACCGACGTGTCCCCGTCCTGGGCGCCGGCCATTGAGCGGAACGTGGCGATCCGCGGGCGGCGCTGAAATCCACGTCTCAGCTGTTACGCTGGCATTTCCGGTGCCAGCGCCTGGGAATCGAGGTGGTGGAGTTCTGCATCGGCGGCCCACGGCCCGCACGTCAGACCTCCTGAGTCGTTCTTTAATGCACCGCGACACTGGAGGGCGCGGTGGGCATGAAGGCATTGCCACCGGCGGTGACTGCCTGCCCCGTGGCGCTCGGGGTGCCGGTCGCATCGACCACGAAGACGTACGCCGTCTGACCCTGGGTGAATTTGCCGAGGTTGACCGTGGCTGTGATGGAGCCATCGCTCCACGCGGTCGGGATCTGCGGCTCGATGATGCTCGCCTGAGTCAGCAGCGGCTTGTCCGCGAGCACCACTCGCTGCAGTGTCGTGTCGATGTAGATGTCATCGAAGTAGCGCCAGTTGCTGCTGAAGCCCTGCATGCGCGCGTAGCCGCCCACGGAGATCGTGCGCTGCGAGCCGCCCCAGTTGTCGGTGACGCCGGAATAGCTGATGACCGGGCGCCCGTTCTCCATGACCCTCACATAGCCGTCCGAGCCGCTGCTCACCCGGACGCTGACTTCCACCTTCGACCAGCTGCCGCCCATCGGGTTTACGGCGTTGCCCCACCAGGCGTTGTGCCCGTTCTGGTCAGGGTCCTTGAGCGGCGTGCCGGTTTCGTAGATCCACTGCTGCGCGTTGTCCGAGGGGCTCGAGGGATGCGGCGGACCGTAGGCGGTGTACCAGCTCTGCTGCGCGTACGGCTCGGTGCCGGTGGAATAGTCGAAAGTCTTGAAGTTGTTGTCGCCGCCGAAGTGCCACTGGTCATCGGCGCGCTGGTACCAGCTCGCGTAGATGAAATAGGGCAATGCCGGCGCCTGGAAGGCCTTGAACACCATGACTGCATAGCCGGAGTCGGCCCCGGTGTTCGCGGCATGCGCGCCGGCGATGTAGCGGGCGTCGTGGCTATGGGGCGGGGCGATGTTGCGCATCGGTGAGTAGTAGCCGGTGTTGTAGCCGGGCAGCTTGTCCGGCCACGCGCCCGTCCATACGTTGGCGAGCGAGCTTGCGGTAGCGTTGTCCCACACCACGGGCGCTGCGCTCGCCTTCGCGCCAAAGCCGCTGCCGCTGATGGTGATCGTGCCGTTGTGGTCCAGGGTCCCGCTGACCTGCTGCACGGCGGGCGCCGCCACTGTGGCGCTGGCGGCGCCGAGCGCTGCGATCGAGGCAGCGACGCTGCGCAGAAGTGCGCGTGAGGTTACGAAGGGGATCGGTAATTGGCCAAAGAACATCGCGGCACCTCGGTTCGGCATTGAATCTGAGCAGGAACGACCCATACGCGATACAAGAATCGTGCCCGTGAGTCCCGTCGCCGGTGGGCGGCTAATCGACTGTATATAAGGGCGTTTTAAGCCAGCGTGCGGAGTGTCACGAACTTTATGATTCCGCGCCGTCGGGGGATGCCGACACTCGTCTGCGCGCGTCGCCGGCAAATCGCTGCCACGCTCTGTAATCACTGGGGAAAGTGCACGTCGCCACGAACCGACAGCCGCGACCGCAGCGCGGATGAACGCTAGCGGGTGATCTTCAGCACCGTGTACCAGGCCCAGGTACCGAGCCCGGGGAACAGGCTCAGGATCCGGCGATCGAGCCGATGCAACGCGGCGCTGACCGGCGGGAAGACCCGCGAGCCGCCCGGCAGGTAAGTGAGGGCGACGGCACCGAGCGCGGTCAGGTAGAACTCGCGGTGCTCAAAGCAGGTGAAGCCGGACAGGAGCGCCGGCAGCTTCGCCAGCTCCAGCGGCTGCTCATCGGGGGTGCGGAACTGCGGCGTGACCCGGCGATAGGCCTGGATGAGCGGGTTGGTCGCGAGGGGCTCGGCGAAGTAGGCGCTGCCGCCGGGCTTGAGCACGCGGTGCAGCTCCTTGAGCGCAGGAGCGAGGTCCAGGTGATGGATGATGGCGAAGCCGACGGCGAGGTCGAATGAGGCGTCCGGATAGTCGAGCCGCTCGGCCGGCATGACCCCGATGGTGCAGCGCTCCAGGAGCTTGGCCGCACTGAGCGTCGCGCGGGTGTTCTCGGCTGCCTGGGGCGAGATGTCGAAGGCACACACCTGCGCCCCGCGCTTCGCCAGATCGCGGGTGATCCAGCCCTCGCCACAGCCGTACTCCAGCACGCGCTTGCCGTTGAGATCCCCGAGCGCGTCGCGCATCTCCGTGTACACGTACTGCGTCGGCCAGGCGGCGTAGTGCCGCGGCATGGAGTCGCCGCCGGCGTACTTGGTGTCGTGGAACTGGGCCTCGCGCTGCAGGCGCGCTTCCAGGAGCGGGTCTTCGGTACTCATCAATCTCCCGAGCTTACGTCCGCGCCTCGGGGCGGGGGTGCGGCCTTCGGTGCAGCGCACATCGCAGCGAGGTTCCCACATCCCCTGGGATCGCACAAGAACGCACGCAGGCACGCGCAGGCTTCACCTGTGCCGGTACGGCACGCCCTGCGGTGGTGCAGCTTTCTGCAAATGGAGACACGCGGCGCGGGCATTTTCGCGCTACTTTGCGCAGCGAGGCTTGCGACATAAGATCGCATCTGAGCAAATCCGGGCGCGCGTTCGGCAGCTCCTGAGGCCAAGGAGAGTTCGCATGAGCAGGAAGGCTGTCTACAAACTTTACTGGCGACTGCAGGCCGCCATCGCGCCGGGCCTCACTGACTCGCAGCAGGACTATGAGGACGTGTTGGATCGCTGTGCAGCCGGTGAGCTGCGCTGGCTCGACGTCGGGTGCGGCCACCATCTGCTGCCCACCTGGCGCTTCGAGGAAGAAAAGAAGCTGGTGGGGCGTGCGAACTTCCTGGTGGGGGTCGATGCCGACGCGCTCTCCCTCACCAAGCACCGCACGATCACCAACCGCGTACAGGCCAACATCGGCCGGCTGCCCTTCGTCGATGGCGCCTTCAACCTCGTGACGGCCAACATGGTGTTCGAGCACCTGGACGATCCGCAAACCCAGCTGCGCGAAATCGCGCGCGTGCTCGCGCCCGGCGGCCGCCTGATCTTCCACACGCCCAACAAGTACGGCTACGCCACGCTGATGGCGAAGCTGCTTCCGGAGGCCTTCAAGGACCGCCTGGTGTACCTCCTGCAGCGGCGCAAGGAAGAGGACGTCTTTCCGGCCTTCTACAAGATCAACTCGACCACCGACATCAGCAGCATCGCGCGCCGCTCGGGCTTCGGGATCGAGGAGATCCGGCAGAGCAACTCCGTGGCCCAGTTCATCATCATCCCGCCGCTGGCGGTGCTGGAACTCCTGTGGCTGCGCTTCCTGATGACCGGCGCCGGGCGTGCCCTGCGACCTAACTTAATCGCGATCCTGCAGAAGAGCGCCTGAGAGCCCTCCTCAGGCGCTCAGCGCGCCTGGCGCTTGCCAGTCAGTATCGTGCACCCCCGGTATACTGGGGGGATGGGCGCGAAGAGCTGCTGCGGGACTCTATGACTCAAGCGGTGCCCCAAGGCGGGCGCGGCGCCCGCGCGCGCGTGCGTCGTGGGGTCGGCGCGGCCGCTCACCGCCCCCGCCTAGGCCCGCCATGAGCCAGGCGCCGCGCCGCATCCTCTTCATCATCGACTGGTTCCACCGTACCGGTGGCACCGAGAAGCACCTGGCGCAGCTCGTGGCGGGCCTCAGGGCGTGGGCGTTCGATTCCGCGGTGGTGGTGTTCGACCGCGGCGAGAATCCGCTGCTGGAAAGGATGGTCGCCGCTGGCGTACCCGTGATCCACCTGCCGGTAGGGCGCGAGTACGTGCCGAACGCGCTGCTGCAGGCGTGGCGCCTGTCGCGCCTCATCCGCCGAGGCCATTACGACATCGTGCAGACCTACCATCAGAAGGCCGACACCTACGGCGCCCTCATCGCGCGCAGCGCGGGTGTGCGGCACCTGGTTTCGAGCAAACGCGACACCGGGCAGCTGCGCAAGCCCCTGCATACGTTTCTCAACCGCCGCCTGAGCGGCCTCTTCGAGGCCATCATCATGGCGGCCGAGGGCGTGCGCACCGCGGTCGTGGCGCGCGACCGCCTCGGGGCCGGGCGGCGCATCGTCACCATCTATAATGGCGTGGATACGGGCGAGTTCCGCCCGCCGCAGGCCGCCGAACGCGCCGCCGCGCGCGCGCGGCTCGGCTTCGCGGAGGGCGACTTCGTGGTCGGTATGATCGCCGGCCTGCGGCCGGAGAAGAACCACGACGTGCTGCTCGCAGCGCTGGCACGCCTGGCACCGCTGATTCCTAACCTGCGGGTGCTGCTGGTCGGGGCCGGGCCGCTCCTCGAGCACTACCGCGACCAGGTGGCGCACGGCCCGCTCGCCGCCGGGACCGTGTTCACGGGCGACGTGCCGCAGGTGCGCGAGTACGCCTGGGCCATGGACGTCGGCTGCCTGACGCCCGGTTCCAACGAGGGCTTCTCGAACGCGGTGATCGAGCAGATGGCGACCGGGCTGCCGATGATCGTCACCGACGTCGGTGGCAACGCCGAGGCCGTCGCCGAGGGCGAGAGCGGCTACGTCATCGCCCCCGGGGCAAGCGATGCGCTGGCGCAGGCGCTGCGCCGCCTGTATGAGGATGCGTCGCTGCGCGCCGCCATGGGCCGCGCGGCGCGCGCGCGGGTCGAGGAGCGCTTCTCGCTGGAGCAGATGTGCGCGGCCCACGCGCAGCTCTACCGCCGCCTGCTCGGCGAACCTGCAGGCGCCCGATGAAGGAGGGGACCTCCTGTACGGTGAGTGCCTTTGCCGGGATGGAGCAGGAAATCCTGCGACTGCGCAATACCAACCGCGACAACTCCGAGACGATCGCCTACCTCAACTGGCGCTACCAGAGCACCGCGGGCGCGCCGCCCCCGTGCGTCTACTGGCTCCTGAGCGCCACCGGGGAGCGCATCGGCATGGCCGCGGCGATCTTCCGGCCCTACTGGGTGCAAGGCACGCTCATGCAGGTGGCCGTCATTGGCGACATTTCCCTGGATTCGCGCTGGCGCGGACGCGGCCTCGGCGAGCAGCTGCTGCGCTTCATGACGCAGCACCTGGTTGAGAACTTCCCCACGCACCCCGCGCTGGTGATACCGACCGAGAGCGCGCGGCGCGCGCTTGAGCGCTGTGGCTGGGTCACCGCCGGAAGTCTTGCGCCCTGGGTGTGCGTGGTGGATGCCGCTGACTACCTCACCCCCTTCGTGCGCAGCACGCTCCTCGCGCGCACCGTGGCGCGTGCCGTGCGCGCCGGCGCGCGCGCCTTCGTGCGCCGGCACGTGCCGCGCGACGGCACGCTGCAGGTGAGCGACCTGCCTGGTCCGGCGATCGGTGCGGGGGGGCGCGCGTGGGGAGCGGCCGTGGCCGCGCGCGATCTGAGCGCCCAGGTCCTGGGCTGGCGCTATACGCGCCATCCGCACACCGCGTTCCGCTTCGCGACCCTGAGCCGCGCCGGTGTGGCGCGTGCCTTCCTCGTGTTCGAGGAGAGCACGCATCCGGGCACGTGCTCGATCTATGACCTGTGGGCGGCGAGCACCGCGGATGCGCGCGCGCTGCTCGCGCTCTTCATGCGCCGGGCGTTGACCGCGGCACAGCTCAAGAACGTGCGCGTGCTGCTCGATGAGCGCCATCCCTGGCGCGCCGAGCTGCGGCGTCTCGGCTTCATCGCGCGGCCCGCCGAGGCGGTGTTCCAGGTGCACTCGCGCGACGGTCTCGGCGCGCAACTGAACTGGCAGCTCACCCAGGGAGACAAGGACACCTGATGGCGAGCGCAACGCATCTGCCGCTGCCGCCGCAGCCGCTCCTGGCGCGCCGCTGGGACGTGGGGGAGTGGCATGCGCACGCCGCGGACTGGCAGGCGCTGCTTGCGCGCTCTGCGGCCGACCCGCTGTTTCTGTCCTTTGAGTGGCTGAGCAGCTGGTGGAGCTGCTTCGGGGACTCCCTCGGGCAGTCCCCGCAGGTGCTGGCGTTCTACCGCGGCGCGCAGCTGGTGGGACTGGCGCCGCTTTACCGCCAGCGCGTGCTGCGCAACGGCTTTCTGCCGGCCCACTCGGTGCAGATGATGGGGCTCGCATGGCGCGATCCGGAGCCCCTGATCTCGGAGTACCTGGACGTCATCGGTGCGGAAGGCGATCTTGCGCTCCTGCGCGAGGCGTGCGTGGCGCAGCTTCTTCAGGAGGCGACCTGGTCGGAGTTCGTGATCGGCTTCACGGCGAGCGGCGCGCAGTGGCGCGAGACCTATCAGCGCTGTGCGGCCGGCGAGCGGCACTACGCGCGCGAGCTCGACCGCTCGGTGGCCTACCAGGCGGACTTGAGCGGCGGCTTCACCGCCTACCTGGCAGGGCTGGAGCAATCGACACGCCGCAGCGTGTGGAACCTGCGGCATCGCCTCGGGGGCGAGGGGCACGTGACGGTCGAGAGCGTTACCGCAGAAGCTATCTCGGCGGCCTTCCAGGACTTGAACCGCCTGCACCGGCTGCGCTGGCAGCGCCCGGCATTCACCGGCCGGCGCCTGCGCTTCCACACGACGCTCGCGCAGCGCCTGGCGGCGCGCGGGGAACTTGCGCTGTCGCGCCTGCACGTGGCGGGCGAGGTGGTCTCAGTGCTGTACGATATCCGCAAAGGCGTACGCCAGTACAACATCAAGATGGCCTTCGATCCGGCCTTCAGCAGCCGTGTATCACTCGGACTGATTCATCTTGGCTATGCGATGGAAGAGGCCTGCAAACAGGGCGTGACGCTCTATGACCTCCTGGCAGGCCCCGGGCGCGCCAATGACTACAAACGGCACTTGAGCCAGTCGCGCCGCGCGCTCAGCTGCGTGCAGATGCTGCGCGGCCCGCTCCTGCCGCGCCTGTACCGCTGGCGCGACCGCCGGCGCTAAGGCAGCACCGAGCCGATGAGGCCGCGCAGCCAGCGCACCTCGGGTGACACCGTGTAGGCGCGCGCGAACGCCGCCAGGGCATGCAGCCGCCGCCCGCGGCGCTCCTCGTAGCCGATCACCGCCAGGTTCTCCGCGATGCGCCGGTCGATCTGGCGCAGCGCCGCGCGCTCCCGCCAGCGTGTGCGCTCGCGCCGCAGCACGGTGATGCGGTCGCGGGCATTGCGGATCTGCGGCCCGAAGGACAGGCTGCCCTCGCGCAGCCGCCGCCACAGGCCGCGCCGCGGCCGGTAGAGCGCTCCGCTTTGGTGCGCGAGGCGGAACCACAGGTCGCGGTCCTCGGAGTACACCAGCGACTCATCGAAGGGCCCCACGGCACCCAGCAGCTCGCGCCGCACCATGACGCCCGAGGTGTTGATGAAGTTCTCGCAGAGCAGCGCGCGCGCGAACTGCGGCTGCGCGATCAGCTCCCACCCTTGCGCGACGGGGGTGCGTTGCAGCGCCCTGAGCGTCGGGTAGTCGACGTGTACCGAGGACTGGATCTGCGCGCCCTCGGCATCGATCGACTCGTAGTCGGTGAAGGTGAGGCCGGCGCCCCGGTGCGCCTCGAGCGCCGCGGCAGAAGCGGACAGGGTGTCCGGGCACAGCAGGTCATCCGAGTCGAGGAACGCGACGTAGGGGGCGCGCGCGCGGGCGATGGCGAGGTTGCGCGGGCGCGAGGGACCGCCGCTCGCCTCGCCGCGCACCAGCACGATGCGCGGGTCGTCGATCGCCGCGACGATGTCGGCCGAGCGGTCCTTGGAGCCATCGTCCATGACCAGAAGCTCGAAGGCCTGAAGATCCGAAGCCAGCACCGAGCGCACCGCCGCCTCGACGTACGCTTCGGCGTTGTAGAGCGGCATCACGACGCTCACGCGCAGCGGCTCACGGTCGCCCGTCTCGGGCAGGTGCTGCGGTGGCATGGGGTCAGCGCACCAGCGAGCCGAGCAGCGCCCGCATCCACAGGGCGCGCGGCTCGCGCACCAGCGCCTGCGCGAAGGCGGCCGCGGCGTGCAGGCGGCGATGACTGCGGCGGTACTCCCAGCCCATGCTCGCCTGCGCCTCGGCGAGCAGCCGGTCGAGCTGGCGGCGCTCGGCGGCGCTGCTGCGCCGCGCGCGCTCGCGGCGCAGCGCCGTGATGCGGTCGCGCTCGCGGCGCACCGAGGGGCGATAGGTGAGGCTGCCGGCGGCACGCCGATAGGAGTGGCCGACGCGCTCGCAGTAGAGGGCCCCGCAGTGATGCAGCAGACGGAACCACAGGTCGAGGTCCTCGCTGTAGAGCAGGGACTCATCAAAGACGCCGACCGTCGCAAGCACGCTCTTGCGCACCATGACGCCCGAGGGGCTGATGAAGTTGCGGTAGAGGAAGCCACGCGCCAGCTCCGCCCGCGCGATGAAACTCCAGCCCTGCGTCAGCGGCGTGCGCTCGAGCGCGCACTCGGCCATCTTGTCCCGCACCACGAAAGGCTCGAGCACCTGGCCCTCGGCATCGATGTGCTCGAACTCCCCGAAGGCAAACCCGGCCTGCGGGTGCTGATCGAGCGCGTCGGCGGCGGACTTGAGCTTGCCGGGCTTGAGCAGGTCGTCGGCGTCGAGGAATGCGATGTAGGGGGCGCGGGCGTGGGCGATGGCGAGGTTGCGCGGGCGCGCTGCGCCGCCGCTCGGTGTCGCTCGCTGCAGGAGCGTGATGCGCGGATCGGCGATGTCGCGCACGATCTGCGCCGACGCATCCTGCGAGCCGTCATCGACCACGATGACCTCGAGTGCGCTCAAGCCCGAGTCCAGGGCCGAGCGCAGGCTCGCCTCGACGGTCGCTGCCGCGTTGAACAGCGGCATCACGACGCTGACGCGCAGCGGCTCAGTCATGGGCGCCTCGCGGCTGAGCGCCGCGGCGGGAAGGGTTGAGTCATCTTGCGCAAGCACTCGCTGGTGTCCTTTGGGGCGCGAGACTACCAAATGGCCCCCCGGGTGGGCCGTGCCGGCCGGCGCGGATTGCCGTTCGCGGCGCCGTTGCCCCGAGGCGGGCCCGGAAACGCGTATAACCATCCTTTAGGCCACCGTGGCAGACGGCGGTTGACAAAAGTCTGTGCGTCAGGTCGCGGTCTTGCAGGTTCCCGTGTGCGGCGCGCCCGGCTTATGATAGGCCCCGTCCCGATTGGATCTATGCCAGGAGAGCGTGTGGGACTTTGTTTTGCCTGCCGCGGCGACTGGGCGGCCCGCCAGGGAGTGGTGTTGCGCGCAGCGCGGGGGCTCGCCTGATGGGCGCATGGCTGGCGGAGATCTGGCGCTCCCGGGAGATCCTCTATTTTCTGGCGTGGCGCGACATCAAGGTGCGCTACAAGCAGGCGGCCCTCGGTGTCGCCTGGGCGGTGCTGCAGCCGCTCCTGACCATGATCACCTTCACGTTCCTCTTCGGACGCATCGCCGGCTTCTCGAGCGACGGGGCGCCGTATCCCTTGTTCTCATTCTCGGCGCTGCTGCTGTGGACCTATTTTTCGGTGACGCTCGCGCAGGTCGGTAACAGCCTCATCGCCAACTCGAGCCTCATCACCAAGATCTACTTTCCACGCGTGCTGCTGCCCGGGGCGGCAGCCTTAGGCGGCCTGCTCGATCTTCTGGTCGGCTCGGTGCTGCTCATCGGGATGATGATCTACTACCGCGTGACTCCGCACTGGACGCTGCTCCTGACGCCCTTCTTCGTGGTGGAGACGGCGCTGCTCGTCATGGGGTTCGGGATGCTGCTCGCGGCCCTCAACGTGCGCTACCGCGATGTGAAGTACACGATCCCGTTCCTGACGCAGATTGGGCTGTTCGTGACCCCGACCTTCTGGCCGGTGAGTTATCTTCCGGGCAAGTACCAGTGGCTGCTCGTGTTCAATCCCATGGCCGGCGCCATTGAGGGCTTCCGCGGCTGCCTGCTCGGCAGCAGCTCGATCAACTGGCAGCTGGTGGCCTGTTCCTGGGTCATGACGCTGCTGCTGCTGCTGCTCGGCGGCCTGCACTTCCGCAACACCGAGCGTGTGTTCGCGGACATCGTCTGAAGGCACAGCAAGGGCACATGTCAGAGTCCATCACCGTCGAGAACCTCTCCAAGTCCTATGAGCTTGGGGCACTGCGTCAGGAGACGCAGCTGCGCGATCAGCTGGTGCGCCTGCTGCGCGCGCCGTGGCGCGGCCGCCGCCGCAAGGAAATCCTCTGGGCGCTGCGCGACGTGTCCTTCAAGGTCGACGTCGGCGAGGTGGTGGGCATCATCGGCAGGAACGGCGCCGGCAAGAGCACGCTCTTGAAGATCCTCTCCAAGATCACCTACCCGACCTCGGGGCGCGTGCGCGCCCGCGGCCGCGTGGCCTCGCTCCTGGAGGTCGGCACCGGCTTCCACGAGGAGCTCACCGGGCGCGAGAACATCTTCCTCAACGGCTCGATCCTCGGCATGCGCAAGCGCGAGGTCGAGTCGAAGCTTGAGCAGATCGTGAGCTTCTCGGGCGTGGAGCGCTTCATCGATACGCCCATCAAGCGCTACTCGAGCGGCATGCGGCTGCGTCTGGGGTTTGCCGTGGCCGCGCACCTGGAGCCGGACGTGCTGATCGTCGATGAGGTGCTGGCGGTGGGTGATGCCGCTTTCCAGAAGAAGTGCATCAGCGCCATGCAGGACCTGCGTGGCGGCGGCCGCACGGTGCTGTTCGTCTCGCACAACATGGCGGCGGTTGAGAACCTGTGCTCGCGCGGCATCTGGATCGCCGACGGCAGCGTGCGCCTGGATGGCCCGACGCACGAGGTGATCGAGGCCTACATGGGCTCCTTTGCCTCAGCGGAAGCCGCCGCGAGTGACCTCACCGCGATCGACGGCCGGCGCGGTTCAGGCGAGATCCGCTTCACCAAGGTCGAGTTCCTGACGGCCGACGGGCGGCTGCAGACCGTGACGCGCAGCGGCAAGGGACTCATGATCCGCCTGCACTACCGCGCCCGTGAGCCGATCGAGCGCCCGAGCTTCGGCTTCAAGATGTATACCGAGCTCGGCACGCTCGTGACCGACACCGGCACCTGGTTGCACGGCCTGGACATCCCGCTCGCCCCGGCGGGCGACGGGTACCTCGATCTTGAGATCGATTCGCTGAACCTCATCCCGGGGCGCTACTACCTCTCGCTGCAGCTGGACTCCTCGATGAGCCAGCACCTCTACGATGGGCTCGAGAACGCGGTCCATCTGGATATCGAGGAGGGCCCGATCTACGGCTCGACCCGCCGCATCGACAGCCGCCACGGGGTCGTGTTCTTCCCGCAGCGCTGGCATCTGGAAGGCATCGGCAGCGGGGCGGTGGAACCGACGCCTGCGCCGGCGGCCTCCGGCATCCGGCGCTGATGTCCCTCCTGAATTAAGTTAAATAGCGTTCCGCCCGCGCAATTGTGACGGCGTTCACGCGCCTTATGGCCGGCGCCTTTACACTCTGGTGTAAAGTCGCCCCGCCAGCCATCTCGGCGCCTCGCCATCTCACCCCGTCAGCATGCGAATCCGGATTCTCGGCCAGAACGTTCCGACTTCGATCGCGGTCCTCGCGTTCGCCGAGGCGGCCGTCGCCTTTGTCTCCGTCTACGCCGCCGTCCTGATCCGTTTCGAGGTGAGCCCCGGGCACCTGCCGCAGCTGCAGCAGGAGATCGGAGTGCTGTGGCCGCGGGCCGCCATATTCGCCCTCACCGTGCTCGTGTGCCTGATGGCCTTCGGCCTCTACAGTGCGCGCCAGCGCGCCCAGCTCTCGGGGGTCCTGGTGCGGGTCGCGGCGGCGCTCGTCGTGGCCGCCTGCGCCGTCGCGGCGGTCTTCTACCTGCTGCCGAGCATCCACCTGTGGCGCGGCGTCGAGGCACTCGCGGTGGTATTCGCCGGCTGCGGCATCGTGCTCTCGCGCGTGGTGTTCGTGCGCGTGGTGAGTCAGGAGATCTTCAAGCGCCGCGTACTGGTGTACGGAGCGGGGGCGGCGGCGGCCTCGCTCGCGAGCCTGCGCCGCTCGGCCGACCGGCGCGGCTTCCAGCTCATCGGCTTCGTGCCCCCGCCCGAGGAGCCGCGCGCGGTGGACGCCGAGCGCCTGCTCGACCCGCAGGGGAACCTGCGCGGGCTGTGCGAGCGGCTGAACGTCAATGAGGTGGTGGTGGCGATGGATGACCGCCGCCGCGGCTTTCCGATCCGCGACCTGCTCGAGTGCCGCCTCGCAGGGGTGGATGTCACCGAGCTTCTGACCTTCCTCGAGCGCGAGACCGGGCGGGTGCGGCTGGATGTGCTCAATCCGAGCTGGATGATCTTCGGCCAGGGGTTCCGGCGCGACCCGGTGCGCCTGTTCTCCTCGCGCCTGCTCGACCTTGCCGCAAGCCTCGTGGTGCTCACCGTGTCGGCGCCGGTGATACTGGTGACGGTCATCGCCATCAAGCTCGAGGACGGCCTCACGGCGCCTGCGCTCTACAGCCAGCGGCGCGTCGGTCTCGGCGGGCGCGAGTTCAAAGTGCTCAAGTTCCGCAGCATGCGCCAGGACGCGGAGGTGAATGGCGCGGTGTGGGCGCAGCAGGCCGACCCGCGCGTCACGCGCGTCGGCGGGGTGATCCGCAAGCTGCGCATCGATGAGCTGCCGCAGATCCTCAACGTGCTGCGCGGCCACATGAGCTTCATCGGGCCGCGCCCGGAGCGCCCGGAGTTCGTGGCGGAGCTCGCCGAGAAGATCCCCTACTACGTGCAGCGCCACTGCGTGAAGCCTGGGATCACCGGCTGGGCGCAGCTGTGCTACCCGTACGGCTCCTCCGAGCAGGACGCGCTCGAGAAGCTGCAGTACGACCTCTACTACATCAAGAACAACAACCTGCTGTTCGATCTTGCGATCCTGGTGCAGACGGCCGAGGTAGTGCTCCTCGGCAAGGGAGCCCGCTGATGGCCGCCGTGATGCAACGTCGCAAGCTACTCATCCTGGAGAACGACAAGGCGCTGCGCCGCGAGCTCGAGGCGGTGTTCTCCGATCTCGACGTAACCGCCGCGGAGGCCTCCGAGCAGACGCTCGCCCTCGTGCGGCGCACCGAGCCGGACGTGGTGCTCTTTGATCTCGGCGCCGCCCGGGACAGCGCGCTGGCCGCGCAGAGCCTGCAGCTGCTGCGCCAGATCCTCAACATCTCCCCCGACACCAAGATCATCGCCATGACCGAGCACGATGCGCGCGAGCTTGCGGTCTCGGCGGTGGGGCTCGGGGCGGCGGACTTCTACCACAAGCCCCTCGATGCCGGGGTGCTCTCGATCGTCGTGCGCCGCGCGCTGCGCATGCGCGAGCTCGAGGAGGAGAACTGGCGCCTGCGCGAGCGCACCGGGGCGATGGCGCTCGAAGGCATCATCGGCGTCAGCGACTCGATGCGGAGCCTGTGCCGCGCGGTCGAGAAGGTGGCGCCCACCAACGCCACGGTGCTGCTGCTCGGGGACAGCGGCACCGGCAAGGAGCTCCTGGCGCGCGCCGTGCACCGCCTGTCGGGGCGCTCCCACAAGCCCTTCGTCGCCATCAACTGCGCCGCCATCCCCGATACGCTCCTCGAAAGCGAGCTGTTCGGCTACGAGAAGGGCGCCTTCACCGGCGCCGCCAAGCGCACTACGGGGAAGCTTGAGTCCGCCGAGGGCGGCACGGTGTTCCTCGATGAGATCGGCGAGATGCCGGCTTCCTTGCAGGCGAAGCTGCTGCGCGTGGTGCAGGAGCGCAGCGTCGAGCGCGTCGGCGGGCGCGTGCTGGTGCCGCTCGACCTGCGCATCGTGTGCGCCACCAACAAGAACCTCGATGCGCTCATCGGCAGCGGCGCCTTTCGCGATGACCTCTTCTACCGCATCAGCGAGGTGACCATCCGCGTGCCGGCGCTCAAGGACCGCCAGGGCGACAGCCTGCTGCTCGCCCAGTTCCTGCTGCAGCAGACCGCCGAGCGCTTCAACAAGCCCACCCGCGGGCTCGCCCCGGATGCCATCCGCGCCATCCAGGCCTATCGCTGGCCGGGCAACGTGCGCGAGCTGGAGAATCGCATCAAGGGCGCGGTGATCATGGCCGAAGGGGTGGTGGTGACCGCGGCGGACTTGGGGCTCGAGGATCCGGGCGATGACCCGGAGTACCTGAACCTGCGCGTCGCGCGCCAGCGTGCCGAGGCGCAGGCGGTGCGCCAGTCGCTTGCGGTCGCGCGCGGCAACCTGTCGCGCGCCGCAGAACTCCTCGGCGTCACGCGCCCGACGCTCTATGACCTCCTCGGCAAGCACAGCATCGATGCGGCGCAGTTCGGCAAGAACGGCCCGCACCTGACCGAGGCGGCGGCGGCCGCCGCCGCCGCTGCCGCGGCGCTGCCGTTGCCCGGGGCTGAGGAGTCCTGAACTAGCGCTGCTTGAACTCCTCGGGGGTGAGCTGGTGGCGCGCGAGGAGCTTGTAGAAGTCGGTGCGGTTGCGCCGCGCCAGGCGTGCGGCCTGGCTGACGTTGCCGCCCGTGATCTGCAGGATCTGCGACAGGTAGCTGCGCGTGAACTCATCGCGCGCCTCATCGAAGGAGGGCAGGCGCCCGGGGGTTCCCCCTAAGGACTGCTGCACCAGCTCCACCGGGATGATCGGCGTCTGCGACAGCGCCACGTTCTGGCGTACCACGTTCTGCAGCTGGCGGATGTTGCCCGGCCAGTCGGCCGTGGCCAGAAGCTCCACCGCTTCGGGCGCATAGATCTTGCGCACCCCGGACTCCTTGGCGATCAGCGCCAGGAAGTGCGCCACCAAGAGCGGAATGTCCTCGCGGCGGCGGTTGAGGGAGGGCATCTCGATGTGCACCACGTTCAGGCGGTAGTAGAGATCCTCGCGGAACTGGCCGCCGGCCATCAGCTGCTGCAGGTCGCGGTGGGTCGCGGAGATGACGCGCACGTTCACCGCGATGGCATCGGTGGAGCCTACCGGGCGGATCACGTTCTCCTGCAGCACGCGCAGCAGCTTCACCTGCAGGCGCATCGGCATGTCGCCGATCTCATCGAGCATGAGGGTGCCGCCGTCGGCGGCCATGAAGAGCCCGCGGTGCGCGCGCGTGGCGCCGGTGAAGGAGCCCTTCTCGTGGCCAAAGAGCTCCGATTCGAGCAGGTCCTCCGCCATGGCGCTGCAGTTGATGGCGACGAAGGGCTTGTTGCGCCTGGGGCTCCCCTTGTGGATGGCGCGCGCCAGCAGCTCCTTGCCGGTGCCGCTCTCCCCGGTGATCAGCACGCGCGCATCGGTACCGGCAACCATGTGCGCCTGCGCGAGCTTCTCCTCCATCGCCGCCGAGCGCGTCACGATCTCCGCGCGCCAGTCCTCGTCGGAGGCGCCGAACCCTGAGATGCGCAGCGCCTTCTGCACCTGATCGAGCAGCTCCTGCTTGTCGACGGGCTTGGTGAGGAAGCCAAAGGCGCCCATCTGCGTCGCCTGCACCGCATCCGGGATCGTGCCGTGCGCGGTGAGGATGATCACCTTCAGGCCCGGCCAGCGGTTCTGCAGCTCCTTCAAAAGACCAATGCCGTCCATCTGGTCCATGCGCAGGTCGGTGATGACGAGGTCCGGGCGGAAGCGGCTGGAGGCGGCGATCGCCTGCGCGGCGCTCTCCACGGCCTCGACGTCGTAGCTCTCCGCGCGCAGGCGGATGGTGAGGAGGCGCAGCAGTCCCGGGTCGTCGTCGACGACCAGGATGCGGGCCTTGCGTTTGCCGGTCTGGTTCAAGATCGTATCCCTCGCTGGTACCGACACCGGTTCAGTGTCCCGTGGTGCCGGGTTTGCGCTCATTGAGCGAGCGCTCGATGTTGGCGATCGCCGCGAGCTTCGCGCGCGCCTCGTCGAGTTCCTTGCGCAGTCGCGCGTTCTCGTCGGCTTCCGCCTGCAGGCGGGTGTTCGCCTTGGCGATGTGCTCGCGGTCGGCCCGCGCCGCATCGGTTTGCAGCCTGCGGTTTTCCGCCTCGAGCGTCAAATGGTCGTCAATTTGCGAAAGTTCCAGGAACGCGAGCGCCCGCTCACCCGGTAACAGCACCTCCGGGTTCGCCATGAGCTCGCGCAAGAGGGTCTGGGACTTCGGCAGATCGGTCGCCGGGTGCCCCTGGGTGCCGAGGATCAGGGCGAGTTTGAGCTGGTGGCTCGGCGTCGGGGCGAGGTCGAAGTCGTGCTGGGCGGTGGCGACGATCTCGGCCTGCTCGGCGGGCGGCCCCGTCACCAGGCGCTGCAGCAGCTGCAGGTAGCCGGCGAGCAGCGCCGAGGCGGTCGCCTGCGGGTTCACCACCGGGGCCGGTGCCGGCGCGTGCTGCGTGGTAAGGCCCGTGCAGCCGCCGGCGAGGCAGGCGCCGAGTGCTGCGCTAAGCAGTGCCGCCGCCCTAGGCTGCATGGGCGTGCGCCTTCGGCAGCGTCGTGAGCGGGGTTTCGCTGGCGCGCAGCGGCATGGTGATGCGGAAGTGCGCGCCCGGGAACTGGCCGTCGACGATCTGCACCGTGCCGCCGTGGGCCGAGACGAACTCGAGCACCACCGACAGGCCGATGCCGGTGCCCTTGACCGCGGTGGTGCGCGCCGCGCGTCCGGTATAGAAGGCGTCGAAGATGTGGGCCCGGTCCTCGACCGGGATCCCCTGTCCGCTGTCGGCGACATCCAGGATCACCTGCGTGCCCGCGGTGCGGGCCATGAGGTGGATGGTGCCCCCCTTGGGCGAGTATTTCACGGCATTGGACACGAGGTTCTCGAGAATCAGGCGGATCTTGCCGCGGTCGGCCACGAGCGTCAGGTCCTCGACGTGCACATCGAGGCGCACGCGTTGAGACAGGAGCGTCAGCTGTTGGTTCTCGAGCACCTGCTTCACGAGCGGGCGCAGCCGGAACTCGGTGGCCTCGAGCCCGACGCTCGAGGTCTGCCAGGCGCTGAAGGAGAGCAGATTCTCGATCATGCGCTGCAGCTTGATGCCGTTCTCGCGCAGGATCGCCGCCACCTCGCGCTGGTTGGAGTCGAGCTCCCCGACCGCCCCGTCCATGAGGAGTTCCGTCCCCTCGCGGATGTTGGCGAGCGGGGTCTTCAGTTCGTGCGACATGTGGCGCAGGAAGCGGTTGCGCTCGTGGGCGAGCTCGAGCAGGCGCTGGCGCAGCCACTCGAGCTGGCCGCCGAGGCGCTCCAGGTCGCGCGGCCCCGCCACGGCGATCGGGTTCGTAAGATTACCCTGGCCAAGTTCACTGATGGCGCGGTCGAGCTGGCGCAGCGGGCGCCCGACGCCCACGGTGAGCACGAACACCGCGATCACGGCGAGGGGCAAGAGCGCCGCGGCGGTCCACAGCAGACGCTTGCGCGCCTCGAGCGTGCGCTCCTGGAGCGCGGCCACGTCGGCGTTCACCTGCGCGCCGAACTGCTTCGCCACCTGCTCAACGAGCGCGGTGAGCTGCGTGAAGCGCTCGTTGAGCTGCGCCTGGGTATCGGCATCCTTCGGGGTGGGGGTTTCGATGACGAGGTCGCGGATCTTCTGCTGCAGATCCCCGATCGCATCGAGCGTCTGGCCGGCATTGGCGGCCGCCTGCAGGCGCAGCTGCGCGCGCGTCTTGCTCAGCAAGAGGTCCTGGCTGCGGAAGGGCTCGAGCAGCTTCGGATCGTTCAGCACGCCGTAGAGGCGCGCATCACGCTCGAGCGAGGCGGTCTGGCTGAACAGCGACTGGCTCGCGCCGGCGTTGGTCACCCCCTGGCGCACGATTTTCTGGCCGCTGTCGGCCAGGTCGCGGATCTGCAGCACCGCGATCAGCACGGCGATGAGCAGCGGCACGGCCATCAGGGCCAGGCCGACCAGCATCAATCCGCTCAATGACTTGGGACGCCCCCACTGCATGGGGGCGCATTCTACCTAGCGTCTCCGTGTGGCGGCGCGTTTTCGGACGGTCGGTTCAGCGATCCTTCAGGCGCTCACCAGGGCTCGCGCTTGAGGCGCTGCTCCCACGCGTACGCGGTGCGCACGATCGTGTCCAGATCGTCCAGGCGCGGTCGCCAGCCGAGCTCCCGGCGGATGCGTTCGGCGCGCGCCACGAGCGCCGGGGGGTCACCGGCACGGCGCGGCTCTTCGCGCACCGAGAGGCGCTGGCCGGAGATGCGCTCCACGCTTTCGAGCACCTCTCGCACGCTGTAGCCGTGCCCGTAGCCGACGTTCAGGGTGGTCGAGTCCCCGCCGCCGCGCAGGTAGGTGAGGGCGTCCACGTGCGCGGTCGCCAGGTCCTCGACGTGGATGTAGTCGCGCACCCCGGTGCCATCGGCGGTCGGATAGTCGGTGCCGAAGATCGAGACGTGGGCACGCTTGCCCACGGCCGCCTCGCAGGCAACCTTGATGAGGAGCGTGGCGTTCGGGGTGGCCTGGCCGATGCGGCCGCCGGAGTCGGAGCCGGCGACGTTGAAATAGCGCAGTGCCGCATAGCGCAGGCTCGAGGACTGCGCCACGGACGCGAGCATCCACTCGGACATGAGCTTGGAGGTGCCGTAGGGATTGATCGGCGCGGTCGGGGTGCTCTCGGCCGCCACCCCGTCGGCGGGCGTGCCGTACACCGCGGCGGTCGAGGAGAACACGAAGTTGCGCACGTTGGCCTCGACGCAGCACTCGAGCAGCGTGCGCGTCGAGCAGGTGTTGTTGCCGTAGTACTTCAGCGGCTCGCGCACCGATTCGGGCACGATGGTGAAGGCGGCGAAGTGCATGACGGTGTCGACGGCGTGGGTCTTCAGCAGCTGCGCCACGAGCTCACGGTCGCCCACCTTGCCCACGATGAGGGGCGCATCGAGGGTCGCCTGGCGGAAGCCCCGCGACAGGTCATCGAGGATGACCACGCGCTCACCGCGCGCGGCGAGCTGCAGGGCCACGTGCGAACCAATGTAGCCCGCACCCCCGGTGACTAATATGCTGCCGTGCTTCATGGGGTCAGAATGATAAACAAAAGCCGCGACAGCACTGTGCAGCCCTTCGCAGGACTGACACCCGAGGTGGTCCTGGATGCGGCCGCGGCGGCGGGTCTGGACCCGGACGGGCGCCTATTTGCCCTGAACAGCTACGAAAACCGCGTTTACCAGCTGTGGTCCGGGGAGCGGGGGCTGGTGCTGAAGTTCTACCGCCCGCACCGCTGGAGCGACGCGCAGATCGCCGAGGAGCACGCCTTCACGCACGAACTCACCCAGGCGGAGCTCCCCGTCGCGGCGGCGCTCAATATCGGCGGCGAGACGCTGCTGCGCTTCCAGGGGTTTCGCTTCAGCGCCTTCCCCTTCCTGCGCGGCCGGGCCCCGGAGCTCGATGCCCCCGAGGCGCGGCAGATCCTCGGCCGCAGCATCGCCAGGGTGCACCAGGTGGGGGCGCGCCAGCCCTTTGCGCATCGCCCGCGCATCGGCGTCGAGCGCCTGGGCTGGGAAGCGCGCGCGCAGGTGCTTGAGGCGGACCTGCTGCCCGAGCGGCTGCACGAGCGATACGCGTCCGTGAGCGGGGCGCTGCTGGAGCGCATCAGCGATGCCTTTGCCACGGCCCCGGACGTGCGCCAGATCCGCCTGCACGGGGACTGTCACCTCGGGAACCTGCTGTGGAACGAGCAGGGACCGGTATTCGTCGACCTCGACGACTGCGCCATGGGGCCGCGCGTGCAGGACCTGTGGATGATGCTGTCCGGGTCTGCCGATGAGCAGCAGGGCCAGTGGGCCGAGATTCTCGAGGGTTACCGCCAGTTCGCTGATTTCGACTATGCCGAAGTGCGGCTGATCGAACCGCTGCGGGGGCTGCGCATGCTGCACCACGCGGCCTGGGTGGCGCACCGCTGGGGAGACCCGGCCTTCCCGAAGGCCTTTCCCTGGTTCGGGGAGGAGCGCTACTGGGAGGGCTACCTGCAGGACCTCATGGAGCAGATGGCCCAGATCGAGGACCCCCCGCTGCTGCGCGAGTGAGAGCACCAAAATGGGGAACGGCGCACGTGCCTTCGGGTCGCCAGACGCGTTATTGTGCCCCCTCAAGCCCCATGTAACTTAAGACAAATCAGCCCAAGCGAGCGTACGACTCACCTATGTGGAACATCACGCGCAATCTGCTCCTCGTCGTTGCCCTGGCCGGGCTCGCCGCCGCCTGCGGTTCGGGCAAGGACGGCGCGACCGGGAAGGGCTCGCACATGGCCAAGAGGGCACTGAGCCCGGCAGACCGGCTGGCCCAGGGCTTCGTGAGCGGGGTGACACAGACTAAGCCCGGGAGTGCCCCCCTGCCGGTCCTGGTGAAGTTCGGCCTCGAGAACAAGCCCGAGCCCGCCCAGCCCTTGGATGTGACCATCTCCATCACGCCCACCGCCAGTAACCTTGATCGCGTGTTCGGCAAGGTCGAGGGCGAGGAGGGCCTGGAGCTCGTGAGTTCCGGGGAGCTCGAGGGGGCCGACCGGCCGCCCGAGAACACCGCCATCCAGCGTACCGTCAAAGTGCTGCCCAAGCAGGACGGCATCTACACCCTGACTGCCGTCGTTTCGGTGGACATGGGCGGCTCGATCTCGAGTCAGACCTACGTGTTTCCGGTGATCGCCGGCAATGGTCTCGCGGACCTCCCCGCCCCTAAGGCGGCCGCCGCCACCAAGCCCCAGGCTTCCGGCGCTGCGCACTAGCCCGAGTCAGCAGCGACGCTGGCTCCGATTGAACCCCGATCCGGCCTAGCCTTGTCCGGCTAGGCTTCTTTCGCAGGGCCACCCGGACGGGTGGTCAGCCAGGCATACGGATCGCCCGCCTACGGGGCGGTTCCGTCTCGCGGCGTCCTCGCGGACTTGCGCTCTCACTGCAAACCGGGAGGGGGTTCACAGCGCCCCCCGCCACCCCCCGTATGATCTGTATCGGGTCCAGCGGCCTTGGTTATGTCAAAAACGCATCCCTTCCGCACGCCCCCCGATGGCCCGGACGGCACTCCCGGGGCCACCACCACGCTCGTTCGGGCGGATGCGCGCCCCCATGCCGAGGCCTACCCGGAGCTGCATCCGCAGCTGAAGGTGCAGCTGCGCGAACTGCAGCTGCGCACCGGCAACGCGGTACCCGACGTGCCGATGCTGCTGCGACTGATCAACGAGCACTACGTCAGCAGCGAGCGCGAGCGGCGCGGCATCGTCGAGTCGATGCGCCTGATGGCCGATGAGGCGCAGGCGCTGGCCCACGAGGCGCGCGCACAGTCGAGCGAGCACCTGCAGGTGATCCTCGATCACATCAAGGACGTGGTGCTGCTGGTGGACGAGGAGGGCATCGTGCGCACCTTCAATCCCACCGGCGAGCGCGTGTTCGGCTACGCCGAGCACGAGGTCATCGGCCAGCGCGTCGATGTGCTGCTGCCGAAGATCGCCGACGGCGAGAGCCTGCCTGAGGCGCTCGGGCGCCTGGCCGCGAGCCTCGGCGACACGGCGCTCGATCTCACGGCGCGCGAGCTGTGGGCACGGCGGCAGAGCGGGGAGCTGTTTCCGGCGGAGATTGCGGTCAGCAAGGCGCCGCTGTCACGCCGCGACATGTTCGTCCTGTGCCTGCGCGACGTCACAGAGCGGCGCGAGTCCGAGCAGGCCATGCGCGAGAGCGCGCAGCGCTACCAGCTGCTGGTCGATCACGCCCCCGAGGCCATCGTCGTGCTCGACGTGGACTCCGGGCGCTTCGTCGACGCCAACGAGAATGCCCAGAAGCTCTTTGGCATGAACCGCGAGCAGCTGCTCGAGCGGGTGCGCCTGAGCCCGCCGCGGCAGCCGGGCGGGGCGGCTGCCGAGGATCGCTCGCACGCCTCCATCGCCCGCGCGCTCGCGGGCGAAGTTCAGCAGTTCGAGTGGTCGCACGCTGACGCGAGCGGCCGCGAGATCATCTGCGAGGTGCGTCTCGCGCACCTGCCAAGCGGCGGCCGCCGCCTGGTGCGCGGCAGCATCACCGACATCTCCGAGCGCAAGCGCGCCGAGCGCATCGCCGAGGCCGAACGGCAGGTGTTCGAGCAGATCACCCGCAACGCCGCGCTCGAGGCGGTCTTAAGCTCGGTCACCGGCCTCATCGAATCGGCCATCGCGCGCTCGCTCTCCTCGGTGAGCCTGCTGGCTGCCGACGGGCAGGCCTTTTCCTCCCTGGTCGCTCCGCGGCTGCCGGGCGCGGTGTGCGCAGCGCTCGGGCAGGCCCGCGTCGGCATCCGTAACGGCTCGTGTGCCGCGAGTGTCTACCTCGGCCGCCGCGTCCTGGTCGCGGATCTTGCCAAGGACCCCTTCTGGGCCGACGCGCGCGAGGCGGCCGGCGCCGCCGGGCTGCGCGCCGCCTGGGCCATGCCGATCACGGCCGCCGGTGGCCAGGTGCTGGGAGCCCTCGGGGTCTACCGCACCGAAGTCGGCGTGCCGAGCGCGGCCGAGGAGACCGTCATGGCGCGCGCCGCGCAGCTCGCCGGCATCGCCATCGAGCGCCACCTCGGTGAGCAGGCGCTGCGCTCGAGCGAGGCGAAATTCCGCGGCCTGTTCGAGAGCATCGCGGAAGGGGTTTACCAGAGCGGCCGCGACGGGCGACTGCTGTCGGTCAACCCGGCCTTCGTCGCCATGCTCGGCTACCGCAGCGCCGAGGAGATCTACGCGCTGCCCTCGGCCGCCGCGCTCTACTGGGATCCGGCCGACCGCGCCGAATTTGCGCGCCGCGTCGACTCGCAGGGCGAGATCCGGGACGCGGAGTTCCTCATGCGCCGCCGCGACGGGCAGCAGCTGGTGGTGCTCGAGAACGCGCGCCCCATGCTCGATGCCGCCGCGCGCCATGTCGGCTACGAGGGCACGATCACCAACATCACCGAGCGCAAGCGCGCCGAGCAGGCGATCTTCGCCGAGAAGGAGCGCGCCCAGGTCACGCTCGAGTCGATCGGCGATGCCGTGATCAGCACCGATGCGGAAGGGCGTATCGAGTACATCAATCCGGTCGCCGAGAGCCTCACCGCCTGGAGCCTCGCCGAGGCGCGCGGGCAGAAGATCGGCGCGGTGCTGAACCTCGTCAACGAAATCACCCGCGAGCCGCTCGAGAGCTCGGCCGATGCCGCGCTCGGGCGCGGCGGCAGCGGCGCCCCGGCGCCGGATCACTCGGTGCTGCTCACGCGCACCGGGCACGAGGTGGCCATCTCAGAGTCCGCCGCCCCGATCTGCGACCGCCAGGGCAAGGTCATCGGCGCGGTGGTGGTGTTCCACGACGTCACCAAGGAGCGGCGCCTGCGGCGCGCGCTCTCCTGGCAGGCGAGCCATGATGCGCTCACCGGCCTCATCAACCGTCGCGAGTTCGACAACCGCCTGCACGGGGCGCTGCTCTCGGCACAGCGCGGCGAGGGCGCCTACGCGCTGCTCTACATCGACCTCGACCAGTTCAAGGTCGTGAACGACACCTGCGGCCACCAGGCCGGCGATCGCCTGCTGCGCGACGTCACGGGCCTCTTGCAGACGCGGGTGCGGGCCACCGACATCATCGCGCGCCTGGGCGGGGATGAGTTCGGGGTGCTGCTCGAGGGGGTCTCTCTCGAGCAGGCCACGCGCATCGCCGAAGGGGTGCGCCAGGGGATCCGCGACTTTCGCTTCGTGTGGGGCGCGAGCACGCTCTCGGTCGGCGCCAGCATCGGCATCGTGCAGATCCGCGCCGAGACCGAGAACGTCGCGAGCGTCATGTCGGCCGCCGACATCGCCTGTTACGCCGCCAAGGACGCCGGCCGCAACCGCATCCACGTCTATGGCGCCGACGGCGTCTCGCACCGGCACAAGGAGATGCACTGGGTGGCGCGCGTCACGCGGGCGACCGAGGATGACCGCCTGGAGCTGTACTTCCAGCCGATCGTGGCGCTCGCCGGGCAGCCGGGCGGCGCCTTCCACGAGCTCACCGTGCGCCTGCGCGATGACAACGGTGAACTCGTGGCGCCGACCGAGTTCATCCCGGCGGCCGAGCGCTACAACGTGATGTCGGCGATCGACCGCTGGGTGGTCGCGCGCGCGCTCGCGCTGCTGCACGAGCGCCAGCGCACGGGGCGGGCGCTGCCGCTGCTGGCGGTGAACCTCTCGGGTACCTCCTTGAACGATCAGTCCTTCGTCGACTTCGTGCTGCAGAGCGTCGGGGAGCCCGCGCTCGCCGCGGCGCTGTGCTTCGAGATCACCGAGACCGCCGCCGTCACCAGCCTCTCCAACGCGCGCTTCCTCATGAGCGAGCTCAAGGCGCGCGGCTGCAAGTTCTCCCTCGATGACTTTGGCACCGGGGTGTCCTCTTTCGTCTACCTGAAGTCACTGCCGGTGGACTTCCTGAAGATCGACGGCCAGTTCATCAGCCACATCACCCAGGACCCGGTGAACCGCAGCATGGTGGAGGCCATCGCCAAGGTGGGCCGTGCGCTCGGCATCGCGACCGTGGCCGAGTGCGTCGAGAGCGAGGCGGTGCTCAACGAGCTGCGCCGCATCGGCGTCGACTACGCGCAGGGCTTCCACCTCGCCACCCCGCTGCCGGTGGCGCAGCTGCCCTGAGGCACGCCGCACCCGGCGCCCGTTCCGCCGCGCGCGCGTGGTGCCAGCGCGCACGCTTCCCGTAGAATGCGCCGCTTCCTTCATGAAGACCCCACAGGAAGGCTGAGAAACCCGTGCGCGACCTGAACCTGACGCCCGCCTGCCTGCGTCTCGGCGCAGCCCTGATGCTCCTCACCGTGAGCGCCGGCGTGGACGCCGCCGCCGCAGCCTCACCGGAGAGCGTCGCCGCGCAGCTGCGCGATGCGGCGCTCGCCGGCCACGACATCGCCTATGCCTGGACGAGCGAGCTCACGACGCGCTTCGGGGCGCGCCCGGCGGGCTCTGCCAACGAGCAGGCCGCGGCCGAGTGGGCCGCGGCGCGCCTCAAGGCGCTCGGCTTCGACAACGTGCACCTCGAGACCTTCCCCATCACCGCCTGGGTGCGCGGCACGGAGCACGCCGAGCTCATCGCGCCCTCCCGCCAGCCCCTCGTCGTGGCAGCGCTCGGGGAGTCGCCGCCGACGCCCGCGGCGGGCCTCGAGGGCGACGTCGTCACCTTCGCCACCCTCGCGGACCTCAACGCCGCGCCCGCCGGCTCGCTCCTGGGCAAGATCGCCTTCGTCAGCAACCGCATGGTGCGCGTGCAGGACGGGGCGGGCTACGGACCTGCGGTCGCCGCCCGCACCGAGGGTCCGCAGGCGGCCGGCAGGGCGGGCGCGATCGCCTTTCTCATGCGCTCGGCCGGCACCGACAGCCACCGCATCGCCCACACCGGCACCACCTTGTACGTCGACGGGCGCGTCGCGGTGCCGGCCTTTGCCCTGAGCGCGCCGGACGCCGAGCAGCTCGAGCGCGTCGCCGCGCTCGGCGTCACCCCGCGCGTGCGGGTGTTCTCCGGCGCCTCCTACCTGAGTGATGCGCACTCGCAGAACGTCATCGCGGACGTTAAGGGGTCTTTGAAGCCCGAGCAGTTCGTGGTGCTGGGAGCGCACCTGGACAGCTGGGACCAGGGTACCGGGGCGATCGATGATGGCACCGGGACTGCGATCGTGGTCGCCGCCGCGAAGCTCATCCGCGACCTGCCGCACAAGCCCCTGCGCACCGTGCGCGTGGTGCTGTTCGGCTCCGAGGAGATCGCGCAGCCGGTGAAGCCGTTCGGGGACTTCGGCGGCAACTCCTATGTGGCGAACCATCAGGCGGAGCTGCCCCGCCACGTGCTCGCCGGGGAGAGCGACTTCGGCGCCGATCGCATCTACGCGCTCGCGCTGCCGCAGGCCGTGAGCAAGGGTGCGTTCGCGGACGCCGCGCTGCGGGTGCTCGGTCCCCTCGGCATCATCGCGCAGGCGCCCCCGCGCGGGGAGGTCGGGGCGGACGTGGAGCCGATGCAGGCGACGGGCGTTGCGGGCTTTGCGCTGAAGCAGGATGGCACGCGCTACTTCGACATCCACCACACCGCCGATGACACGCTCGACAAGGTCGACCGCGTGCAGCTGGACCAGAACGTGGCCGCGTGGGCGGCGCTCGTGTGGCTCGCCGCCGACAGCGACGTCGTGTTCCGCGGCGCCGCCCCCGCCGCGGCCGCGGGCGAGCCGTGAGGCGCCGCTGCGGCCCGCGGCGGCGCTGAGCTCACCCCATGGGACCACTCGCCGGCGTGCGCGTGCTCGATCTGACGCGGGTGCTCGCCGGCCCCTGGGCGACGCAGCTCCTGGCGGACTTCGGCGCGGACGTGATCAAGGTCGAGGAGCCGCGTGCCGGGGACGACACGCGGCAGTGGGGACCACCGTGGCTGCACGACGCGAAGGGGGAGCCGACGCGCGAGTCGGCGTATTACCTGAGCGCCAACCGCGGCAAGCGCTCCGTCACGCTCGACCTTGCCAACGAGGCTGGCGCGCGTCTGGCGCGCGAACTCGCCCTCGGCTGCGATGTGCTGGTGGAGAACTTCAAGGTCGGGGGGCTCGCGAAATACGGCTTAGGCTATGCGCAGCTCGCGGCGCTGCAGCCGCAGCTGATCTACTGCGCGATCTCCGGCTTCGGCCAGGACGGCCCGGACGCCGCGCGCCCCGGGTACGACGCCATGATCCAGGGCATGGGCGGACTCATGAGCATCACCGGCATCCCTGACGGGGAGCCGGGTGCGGGCCCTTTGAAGGTGGGCGTGGCGGTGGCGGACCTCATGGCCGGCATGTACGCGGCCACCGCGATCTTAGGGGCGCTCTATGAGCGCACCGCGTCCGGGCGCGGCCAGTACATCGATCTTTCGCTGCTGGACACCCAGATCGGGTGGCTCGCGAACCAGAATCTCAACTTCCTCCTGAGCGGGGTGGCGCCGCAGCGCCACGGTTCCGCGCATCCGAACATCACCCCGTACCAGACCTTTGCCACCGCGGATGGCTTTGTCATGCTCGCGGTCGGCAACGACCGGCAGTTCGCGAGCTTCTGCCGTGCCGCGGGCCTGGCGGAGCTCACCCACGATGCGCGCTTCGCCGACAACGGCGCGCGCGTGGCGCATCGCGCCGAGCTCGTGCGCCGCATCCAGGCGGCGCTCAGCACACGTCCCACCGCGTCCTGGATCGAAAGCCTCGCGGCCGCCGGCGTGCCGTGCGGACCGATCAACGACATCGCCCAGGCCTTCGCCGAGCCGCAGGTGCGCCACCGCCAGCTGCGGCTCGACCTGCCGCATCCGGCCGGCAGCGTCCCGGGCGTGCGCAACCCCATCCGCTACTCGCGCAGCACGCTCGAGTACCGCCGCGCGCCGCCGCTTCTGGGTGAGCACACCGCGCAGGTGCTAGAGGAGCGCCTGGGCCTGACGCGGGCAGACCTGGCGCAGCTTCAGGAGCAGGGCGCCTTCGGCGACCCGCGGCCGCCAAAGCGCCCCGCCTGAGGGGGCATCGGGCGGATTCTGTCGCATCGCCCCCGGGCGTTGAGCGCAGCTTCAGGGCAGCCGCGCTCGCGCGCCGACACTCCTCCCTGAGGATGGCTAGACTTGAGCCATGGCCCTTCTTGAGCTCGACCCCGCCGTCTTCGCCGAGCGCTTCAACAAGCGCCACTTCGTGCTGCACCATGCGCTCGCCTCCCACCCGCTGTTCGAGCTGCCGCGACTCATCGAGCTTGCGCGCAGCACGGCGCAGCAGCGGCCCGATGACCTGTACTACGACGCCGGCGTAGAGGACCTGAACGAGCGCTGGGGCACGAAGCGCTCGCGCTGTGCCTTGCCGGTGGATGAGACCATCCGCCGCATCGAGAGCGCCGGTGCCTTCATCATCCTCAAGCGCGCCGACACCGACCCGGCCTACGCGCAGCTGCTCGAGCGCTGCATGTCGGACCTGCTCGAGGTCAGCGGCCGCGAGATGCAGCGCAAGATGCGCCGCCGCGAGGTCATCGTCTTCATCACCTCCCCGCGGCGCATCTCCACCTACCACATCGACAGCGAGACGAACTTCCTCCTGCAGGTGCGCGGGGAAAAGGACATCAGCATCTTCAGCAAGTACGACCGCGAGGTACTGCCGGAGGAGGAGATCGAGCGCTTCTGGAGCGAGGACCGCAACGCCGCCGTCTACAAGCCGCAGTTCCAGGGACGCGCCGCGGTGGTGCGCCTCATGCCCGGCAACGGCGTGCACATCCCGGTCAACTGCCCGCACTGGGTGCAGAACGATGACAACATCTCCGTCTCGGTGAGCATCAACTACCACAGCTGGAACCGCGAGTACGCCGACCTTTACTGCGCCAACCACTACCTGAGGAAGAAGCTGAAGGTGCGGCCGACGCCGCCGTGGCAGTCCCCGCTCAGGGACGCAGTGAAGCGACCCCTCGGCGCCCTGATCCTGAAGTACAAGAACGCCCGCTACGGGCCGCTGCGCAAGGACTGAAGGCCCCTCAGCCCTTGCGCGCCGCGGGCGGGTGCGCGGCGCGCTTCACGATGCGCTGCGCGGCCGAAAGCCCGGACAGCGCCACAAGCTTCAGCGAGTCGCGCCACGCGGAAGCCCCCGGGGGGCGCGGGCGGATGCCGTGCCGGCGCAGCTTGCAGTTGAAGTGGTAGATGCGCCCGAGGCGACCCACCGAGCGCAGGTCGAAGTTGATGCTGAGGGCGACCGAGGGCCGCTCGCGGTTCTGCGCCCAGTGCGGCGCCATGCTCGGGATGTGCACCCCCGCGCCAGGACCTAAGTCATAGAGGCGCGCCTCCCTCTGGCGGCTCTCCTTGAACACCGCCCCGTTCGGGTCACCCTCGTAGTAGCGCTCGAGCTCCTCGTGGCTCGTGAGCGTGCGGTCCTGCTGGTCGAAGACGCTCAGCCACTTGTCCCCGGCGATCTGGAACAGGAAGTTGACGTCGGCATCGAGGTGATACGAGGTCAGGCGACCGGGGGAGGCGATCAGGAGCGTGCCGCGCGCCGCGGTGACGTCCGCGCCCAGCCGCGCGCCGGCAAGGCCGATCACCCGCTCGCAGATCGCGCGGATGGGCGGCCCGAGGAGGGTATCGCGCTCCACGTGCTTCAGCAGCACGAGCGAGTCGTTGTCGGCGATGCCGGCCACGGTGTCGGTGAGCGTGCGGCGCGGCGCCACCCTGGCATCCCAGCGCTGCGCGACCCCGACGCGCCCGTTGGACCAGTAGGCGTACTGCGGCTCGGGCGGGCGGCGCGCGGCGAGCTTAAGCAGCTGCGGCAGTTCGAACAGCGGGTTCAGGTGCAGCGTGTGCCCGAAGAGGAAGCTCGCGCGGTTGTAGTGCGCCTCGAACGCGGCGCGCGCGTCCGCCTCGAACCGCGGCGGGGGCGCGCGTTCATCCTTGGGGCTCGGCCTGGCCAGCGTGGGCTGCATGTGTCTTTGGGTGGTACGGCGTACCGCAGGCCGCTTTCGTCGCTTGCGAAAGTTTCCAAAGCCCGCGGCGCGCACGCTCAGCCTTAGAATAGCCACGCGCCGCCGGCGCCGCCACACCGGATAAACCCTGTCCCTGATTGGCATGAGAGCCACGCTGCCGCTCGTTATGTCGGGTCTCCTCGCCGCCGCGCTCACGCTCGGCGCGGCGCGCATCGCCTGGGATAGCTGCGCAGGCGCCGTGCGCGACTTCCTGCGCACGCCCGCCGGCCCCCTCTCCTTCGACCCGGGCGCGGCGGGGGTGCCCGGCCTTCGGTCCGTGGTCTTTGGCCCGGGTGTTCCGCCCGCCCTCGCGGCCTGGCACGTGCCCTCGCGCAATGGCGCCGCCGTCATCCTCGTGCATGGCACGGGTGCGGAACGTGCTTCGCTCCTCGAGGAGACGCGCCTGCTGGCCCGGGGCGGCTTCGGGGTCCTGACGCTCGACCTGCCGGGTCAGGGGCTGAGCGCCGGGCACACGCGCTGGGGGGCACCCGAGGAGGGGGCCGTGCGCGCCGCGGTCGACTGGCTGTGCGCGCGCCCCGAGGTCGATCCTGAGCGCCTCGGCGCGTTTGGCCTGTCCTTCGGCGGCTACGTGCTGTTGCAGGTCGCGGTCGCTGAGCCGCGCCTGAAGGCCCTGGTGCTCGCCTCGACGCCCGAGGATCTGGACGCGGAGACCCGGCGCGCCAATGGCAGATTCGGGCCCTTAAGCGCGCTGCCGGCGCTGTGGGTGCTGCACCACTACCGCGGCACCGCGCGCGAGCTGCCCCCGCCTGCGGCGGTGGCGGCGCTCGCGCCGCGCGCGGTATTCATCCTCGGCGGCGAGCGCGACCCCCTGGTGCCGCCGGCCGCCTTGACGGTGCTGTTCGTGGCCGCGCGTGAGCCGAAGGAGCTGTGGATCGTCCCGCACGCCGGTCATGCCGGCTTTGCCGCGGTTGCGGGCGAGGAGTACGGGCGGCGCCTGAGCGGGTTCTTTGCCCGCGCGCTGCCGTGAGCGCTAGGGCTGCGCGGCGGCGGCGCTGGCGGCGCTGGCGCCGATGAGGGAGGCCATGCGCGCGGCCATCTGCGCGCAGCCCGGATCCTGGAACATCGTGAAGTGGTTGCCGGGCACGATCACGAGCTCGACGCCCCCGGAGGCATAGCGCCCCCAGCCGGCGAGCGGATCGAACCACCAGCCGGTCGGCTCGTGGCTGCTGCGGAAGAGCGTGATGCGCCCGCGGTAGGGCTGCGGCTCGTAGCGGTCGGTGCGTGAGCGCAGGTACTGCAGCAGCCACTGGTCGTAGTCCTGCGGCGCGACGGCCGGCTGCTGGGGCTCGGCGCTCGCGGCGGTGCCGGCGATGCGCTCCAGGAGCGCCGTCGCGCGGCGCACCGTGATGAGCCGGTTGAAGAAGTCGCGCAGCGTCTGCTGGCCGCTCGTGAACTTGGCCCACTCCAGACGCGTCATCTGCCAGCGCATCGACTGACTGCCGATCACGCGCCGCCACACCGGCAAGCGCGCGAAGTAGCGCGGCAGCCAGGTGTCGATCAGGAACAGCTGCGCTACCGGCTGCCCGGAATCCACCAGCTGGCGGGCGATCTCGAAGGCCAGCGCCCCGGCGACGCACCAGCCGGCGAGCACGTAAGGCCCGCGCGGATGCACGCGGCGGATGAGCTGCACGTACTCGGCGGCGATCTCCTCGAGCGTGCCCGGCAGTGTCGCGCGCCGCACGGACGGGTCGAACACCTGCAGCGACGTCACGGGCTGCTGCGCACCCAGGCGCTTGGCGAGGAGGTAGTACACGCCGGTATTGTTGATGGCGATGAGGGGCGGGTTGGTGCCGTCGGCCTGCAGGCGCACCATCTGGCGGAAGTCGAAGTCGCGCGGCGTGCTGCGCAGGAGGCGCGCGAGTCCGCGCACGCTCGGGGCGCGGAACAGGGCGGCGAGCGTGATGCGGCGCCCGTACTGCTTCTCCACCCGCGCCAGCATGCGCGCCGCGAGCAGCGAGTGGCCGCCGAGCTCGAAGAAGTTCGCGCGCGGATCGATGACCTGCGCTCCGAGGAGCTCGCTCCACAGTGCCTGCAGCTCGCCCTCGAGCGCGGCATCCGCGGGGGCGGCAGCCGCGAGCGGCGTCTGCGCGGGGCGCGCCTGCGCCAGTTCCACGTCCAGGATCTCGACCGTCCCGTCCGCGCGCACCCGGGCCGAGTCGCCGGTATTGAACAGGTGCGTGCCGCCGGCGGGATCTGCGATGAAGCGCTCTGGGTCGCGGCCGTTGAGGTAGGTGAGCGCGACCGCGTCCCCGCCGACGTAGAGCCGTCCGGTGGCCCCGACGGGCGGGGCCGACAGGCACTCATCAAGGACCCGCAGGCGGGTATTGGCGAAGGGCTCGCCGAGCACCGCAAGATCGTGCGGCTCGCGCACGCGCCGCGCGGCCACGCACCCGGAGGTCTCCGGGTACCCGTGCAGCGCCCACACTTCCGCGCCGCGCGCCAGCAGGCGCGCGGCGAGGGCGGCATCGAGCGCGCCGCGCTCGAAGAGCACCTTGGTGAAGCGCCGTCGCTGCGGCGTCGCCTGCAGCAGCGCCGGCCACAAATCCGCGGCGGCCGCCACGACCGGCATGCGGCCGCGCCGCACCAGGTGCGCGAGCCGCTGCGGGTCGGCCGCCTCGGCCGCGGTCGGGATCGCGACGCGCGCCCCGCACAATAGCGGCAGCAGCAGCTCGACGGGCGCGGACTCCGGCGCCACCGGGCCAAAGGAGATGACGGTGTCGGCCGAGTACAGGCCGATGCGCATCTGCACGCCGCTCAGCATGTTCATCAGGCCCTGGTGCGTGACCTCCACCGCTAGGGGGTCCTTGGGGTCGCGGCGCGTGAACCACACCGCGGCCGCGCCGGCCGCGGCCAAGACCGGCGCCTCGTCCGGCCCTGCATCGCTGGCGCTGAAATCGCTGATCACGGGCAGCGCCGTGCCCGGGATGTCCGCGGCCGAGGCTGCCATAACGAGCGCCCGTGCGCCGCTCACCTGAAGCAGGTGGGCAAGCTCTCCTGGCGCGCTGCGCGGATCGAGGGGCACGTAGGCGGCGCCGGTTTTCAGGGCCGCGAACATGGCGATGACGAGCTCCGGGGAGCGCTCGAGGACGAGCGCCACGCGCGCGCCCGGGGTGACGCCCGCCTGCTGCAGCCGCCGCGCTACGCCGCGCGCCTGGGCCTCCAGCTGCGCGAACGTGAGGCGCCGCTCGCCGTGCTGAATGGCGATCGATGCCGGGGCGAGCTCGGCCCGGCTGCTCAGCTGCGCGGCGAGCGTCTGGGTCGGCGGGTGGGCGACGCTCGGGCCGCTCAGGCGCGCGGCCAGGCGCTGCATCTCGGCGGGCTCGGCGAGGCGCAGCTGCGAGAGCGGCAGCGAAGGCTCGTGCACCGCGCTTTCCAGCGCCGACTGGAAGTAGCTGAGCAGGCGCTGCGCGGTCTGCGGCTCGAACTGGTCGGTGTTGTACTGGCAGGAGAAGCGCCAGCCGTCGGCGCGCTCCACCATGAAGAAGTTCAGGTCGTAGATGGCCCCGGCCGGGAGCGAGGGCATGTCCGTGAGGCTCAGGTCGCCGTACGTGCGGTTGTCGATGAAGGTGCGCTGGAAGATGAAGTTCACCGAGATCGGCGGGCTGCTGCTGCCGCCGCGCCCGGCCTTCAGCATGTCGAGCAGCTGCTCGATGGGGATGTGACGCTGCTCCAGCGCCTCGGTGATGGTGGCGCCGGCGCGCCGCATGATCTGCGCAAACGGCGGGTCACCGGAGAGGTCGTTGCGCAGGATCAGCGAGTTCACGAACTGCCCGATCATCGGCTCAAGCTCGACCTGGTCGCGCTCGGACACCTGGGTGCCGATGACGACCCCGCGCTTGTCCGTGTAGCGGGCGAGCGTCGCACACAGGGCTGCGACCGCGGTGGCGAACAGCGTCACCCCGGCCTCGGCGCTCAGGTGCGCCATGCGCTCGGTGAGCTCGCGCGGCAGCACGAGGGAGGCGATCGCGCCATGGGTGGTCGGCACCGCCGGGCGCAGCCGGTCGGGCACGACCTCGAAGGCCAGCACGCCTTCGAGCTGCCGCTGCCAGTAGCGGCGCTCGGCCTCGGTGCCGCGCTGGCGCAGCCACTCGAGCTGCCAGGACGCGTAGTCGCCGTACTGGATGGCGAGCTCCGGCAGCGGCGCCGGGCGCTGCGCGCGCAACGCTGCGTAGAGCGTGCCCATCTCGCGCGCCATGATGCCGATCGACCAGCCATCGGCCACCATCTGATGGGTCGTCACGAGGATCACGGCCAGGGTGGCCGAGTGACGCAGCAGCACCACGCGCAGCAACGGCCCGGTCCCGAGATCGAACGGCGCGCGCGCCTCGATGAGACCGATGCGCTCGCCCTCGGCGGCCCGCGCCTCGGGGGCGAGGGACTCAAGATCGATCTCGGAGATCTTCAGTTGCGCCTGTGCGGCCACCCGCTGTACCGGCCGGCCGTCGATCTCCAGGAAGCGGGTGCGCAGGATCTCGTGGCGCGCCAGGATCTCGTTCCAGGCCTGCTCCAGGAGCGCGGTGTCGAGCGGGCCCTCGAGCTGCCAGCGCACCGCGACGTTGTAGGCCGGATTCCCCGGCTCCAGGCGATCAAGAAGCCAGAAGCGCTCCTGCGCGACCGAGCAGGGGAAGTCGCAGTGCCCCGGGGGGTCCGCGAGCGCCTCGAGGGACTGCGGCAGCACCGTGGCGGGGCGCGTGGCCCCGTCATCCGGCGCCGCTGCGCCCACGCCGCCGAGGACCTTGTCGCTGACCGTGGCCATCACCGCTTGCGGGTCGCCGCCGGGCGCCGCTCGCGCTGGAACTGGCCGAGTGTGGGAAGCGCAGCTTTCGCGGCGCCCGGATCCGCGGCCGGTACCGCCTCGGCGAGGGCGGCGACCGCACGCAGGGTGCGCGCTTGCAGAAGCTGCCTGGCCGTCAAACGAAAGCCCTCCCGGGTGGAGCGCGCAATGATCTGAAACAGCTGGATCGAGTCGGCTCCGAGCCTCAAGAGGTCCATGGTTGCGCTCACGCGGGGCACATGCAATACCTCGCTCCAGATCCTCGCCAGGCATATTTCGGCGGCCGTCTGCGGCGCGACGAACTCCTCCGCAGCGAGGGCGGCGGGCTCGGGCGCCGGCAACGCGGCGCGGTCGAGCTTGCCATGCGCGTTGCGCGGCAATGCCGCGAGGGCCACCCAGGCGCTCGGGATCATGAACTCCGGCAGGTACGCAGCGAGCGCGGCATGCAGGGCTGCCGGCGTGCGGACGTTGCCATCGTCGCGGTAGTAGGCCACGAGCCGCGCGTGGCCTGGCGTGTCCTCGCGCAGGAGCACCGCGGCCTCGAGCGCCAGGCCCCGCGCGAGCGTGCTCTCGATCTCGCCGAGCTCGATGCGAAAGCCGCGCAGCTTCACCTGCCCGTCGCTGCGCCCGAGGAGCGCGAGCTCCCCGTTGCGCAGCCAGCGCGCGCGGTCGCCCGTTCGGTACAGGCGCCCGGGGGCGAACGGATTGGCGAGGAACTTCTGCGCGGTGAGCTCAGGATTGCCGTGATAGCCGCGCGCCACGCCCTCGCCGCCGATGTAGAGTTCTCCCGGCACGCCCTGGGCGACCGGCTGCAGCTCGGCATCGAGCACGTACAGCTGCGTATTGGCAATCGGCCGCCCGACGCTCACGGGCGCATCCGCCGCGGCCACCACCACCCCGCAGGCGGACCAGATGGTGGTCTCGGTCGGGCCGTACAGGTTCCACAAGGCACCCGCGCCGCCCTGCAGCGCCGTGGCGAGTTCGCGCGGCAGCGCCTCCCCGCCGCACAGCATCTTGAAACCCGCCGGCGCGCGGAACCCCGCCTCGAGCAGCAGACGCCAGGTCGCAGGCGTCGCCTGCATCACCGTGACCCGGTGCGTCTCGAGCTCGGCGCGCAGGGCAAAGCCGTCGCCGAGCGTGTCGCGCGGGGCGATCACGAGGCGCGCCCCGACGCTCAGGGGCAGGTACAGCTCGAGCGCTGCGATATCGAAGGACACCGTGGTGACGGCGAGCAGCACGTCGGTGGGGGCGAGCCCCGGAGAGCGCGCCATGGCGGCGAGGAAGTTCACCACCGAGTGGTGCTCGACCTCGACGCCCTTCGGCATTCCTGTAGACCCGGAGGTATATATGACGTACGCAAGATCCGCCGGGGTGACACGGCTCGCCGCTGCCGCCGGCTCGGCGGCTCGCAGCGCGGTGGCGTCCCGGCGCAGGTGCACCACCGCGATGCCGGCGGGCAGGATCTCGGTGTCGATCGAGCCGTCGGTGATGAGGGCCGCCACGCCGGCGTCCTCGAGGATGTAGCGCAGGCGCGCGCGCGGGTGGCTCGGCTCGAGCGGCACGTAGGCGCAGCCGGCCTTGAGCACGCCGAGGAGGGCCACCGGCAGCTGTGCCGAGCGCTCGACCGCCACCGCCACGCGGCACCCCGGCACGGCACGCGCACCGAGGCGCTCGCGCAGCAGTGCCGCCAGGCGCGCGGCGTGCGCCTCGAGCGCGCCATAGCTCAGGCGCTCGGCGCCGCACTCGACCGCCACGGCCTCAGGATGCGCGCGCGCCCGCGCGGCGATGAGCTCATGGATGAGCTCATCGCGCGGGAACTCCTGGGCGCTGTCGTTGTAGCCGTAGAGCACCCGCTCGCGCTCGGTGGCCGGGAGGTAGGGCAGGCGCGCCAGCGGCTGCGCCGCATCCGCCACGAGGCTCTCCAGGAGCACCTGGTAGCACTCGAGCCAGTGATCGATAGTGGCCGCATCGAACAGGTCGGTGTTGTAGTCGCAGTCGAGGCGCAGGCCGGTCTCCGACTCGATGATGTTGAGGAACAGATCGAACACCACGTGCGCCTTGGGGTTCGGGGTCACCTCGACGCTCAGCTGCGGCAGCTCGAGCCGCTCGGACAGGCGCTCGAGGTTGAACTGAATCTCCGCAAGCGGCATGCGGTTGTGCTCGCGCGGCTGCGCCAGCGAGCGCACCAGCGTGCCCAGGGTGTAGTTGGAGTGCTCGGCGGCATCGAGCACCTCGCGGGCGAGGCTGCGCAGGTGCTCGCTGACGGCCGTATCTGTTTCCCAGCGCGCGCGGATCGGCAGGAAGTTGACGCAGTGCCCGACCAGGATCTCATCGCCGAGGAGTGACTGCCCGGCGGTCGGCACGTCGATGACGACCTCACGCTGGCCGCTCAGTCGCCCGAGGAGCCCCTGGAAGGCACCGAGCAGGGTGACGAAGAGCGTGCTGCCGGACTTGGCTCCCGCCTGCTTGATGGCGCGGTACAAGGCGGCATCGAGGCGGCGCGTGCGGCTCGCGCCGCGATAGGACTTCAGCGGCGGCCGCGGCCGGTCGGTGGGCAGCTCCAGCGGGCGCACCGGCTCGCGGAAGCGCTCAAGCCAGAAGGCTTCCGTCTGCGCCACCTCGCCCGGGTCGCGCTGCGCCTGCGCACGCGCGTAGGCGCTGAAGGCGAGGGCCGGCGCCAGCTGCGGCGTGAGTCCCGCGCGGCACGCAGGATAGAGCGTCGCGAGCTCGCTCACGATCACGTTGATCGACCAGCCGTCGCAGACGATGTGATGGGCGGTGAAGAGGAGCACGTGGTGATCGCGCGCCAGGCGCGCGAGCGCCACGCGTGCCGGGGGGCCGTTGATGAGGTCGAAGGGCTCATTCGCATCGGCGGCGATGAGGCGCGCGAGCGCCTCCTCGGGCGCGGCCTCGCCCGAGAGGTCGTGCAGCGGGAGCTCGGGTGCGCGCGGCGGGCTCACGCGCATCACCTCCCCGGTGGCGCTGAAGCAGGTGCGCAGGGCGTCGTGGCGCTCGAACAGGAGATCGAGTGAGCGCCGCAGGGCGCCTTCGTCGAGTTCACCGCGCAGCCGCAGGCTCACCGACTCGTTGAACGCGCAGGAGGCTTCATCGCCCATCTGCGCCGCGAGCCAGATCTCGGTCTGACTCTCGGTGAGGGGCAGTGCCTCCTCGGCCGTGGCGGCCGCCGCCACGGCCGCCGCCGGCTTCGCGGCCGCAGCGCCTTGGAAGATGCCGACGGCGGCAAGCTCCGCGACGCTCTCGCTGAAGGCCTCGCGGATGTGCTTAAGGTCGGCGTCCGAGTGCGCGGTGGTGAGGAAGCAGGGGAAGCCGTCCTGGATGTGCAGGCCGCGCAGGCGCAGGTGATAGAAGAGGAGCGTGGCGAGGGGGTGCTCGGCGTGGATGTTGAAGTGGAACCAGCTGGCGAAGCTCTCCACGCGCGCGCCGATCCCGTGCCGCCCGAAGAGGGCGTTCAGATCCGCCGCCAGGAGTGCGGTGCGCGCGGCGAGTCGCTCCTGCAGCTGCGGGCCCTCGCGCTTCACGTGTTCGAGGACCGCGAGCGCGGCGGCGAGCACCAGGGGATGGCGTACGAAGGTGCCGGCGAAGAAGGTGACGCCCACCTCCGGGACCGAGGCATCGCCGAACTGCCAGCTGCCCCCGTCGAGGGCATCCATGAAGCGCGCCTTGCCGGCGAGGATGCCGATCGGCAGGCCGCCGCCGACCACTTTGCCGTAGGTCGCCATGTCGGCGCGGACGCCGGCGAGCGCCTGGATGCCGCCCGGGTGGCTGCGAAAGCCCGTCACCACCTCATCGAGCACTAAGGCGGTGCCGCTGGCGGCGGTGAGGGCGCGCACGGCACGCAGGAATTCGAACGGCTGCAGGTCCGGGTGACGGCTCTGCACCGGCTCGACCACGACCGCGGCGAGCTCGGAGGCGTGCTCGCGCAGCCACGCAAGCGTTGCCGGTGTGGCGTACTCGAGCACGACCATGTTCTCGACCGCCGCCGCGGGGATGCCCGGCGCCACGGGCACCGAACGCGGCGCGGCGCCCGCGTGCTGCACGCCCTTGACCAGCACCTCATCGAACTGGCCGTGGTAGTCGCCATTGAAGACCACGATCTTGTCGCGGCCGGTCACCGTGCGCGCAAGCCGCATGGCGGCCATCACCGCCTCGGACCCGGTATTACAGAAGGTCACGCGCTCGTTGCCGGTCAGTTCGCAGAGCAGGGCGGCCACCTTGCCGGCGAGCTCGGTCTGCGGGCCGATGGCGAAGCCGCGCTCGAGCTGCGTCTGCACCGCCGCGACCACGAAGTCCGGGGCGTGCCCGAAGGCGGTGCCGCCGTAGCCGTTGACGAGGTCCACGTACTCGTTGCCGTCGACGTCCCAGAGCTTGGAGCCGGCGCTGCGGGTCACGATCAGCGGATAGATGAGCTCCTTCCACTCGGCGCGGAAGCCGGCGACCGCGCGCGGATCGGCGAGCACTGCGCGCTCGGCCTGCGTCTGGCGCTTGGAGCCCGCGGTGCGCTGCGTATAGCGCGCCGTGAGCTCAGCGATGTGCTGCTGCTGCTGCGGTGTGAGGCTCTGGCCGGGGAGGGCCTTCGCGGGTGCGAACACCGCGAAGCGCGAGGGGCGCGGGGACTGCGCGCCCGGCGCCGCCGCGGCGCCGGCCGCCGCCGGTGCGCTCGAGCTGCGCTCGGCGAGGAAGGCGGCGAGCGCCGGGATGCTCGGGTATTCGCGCAGCAGCTGGCGGAAGGTCAGCGGCACGCGTGTCTGCGCCTGCAGCTTCTGCGCGACCTGCGTGAGGAACAGCGAGTCGTAGCCCATCTCGAGGAAGCTGGTGTTGGCGGTGAGGGAGGCCGGGGCATTCCCGGAGAGCTGCTCGAGGAGCGCGCCGATCGCCGCGCTCATCGCCGCCGTGCCACCCCCGGGGGCCGCAGGCGTGGGGGCGGCCTCGGCAGCGGCTGCCTCGCGCTCGAGCTGCGCCCCGGCGGCGCCGGCTGCTGGCGCGCCGCTGCGGGCCGGGGCCTCGATCCAGAAGCGCTTGCGCTCGAAGGGGTAGGTCGGCAGCGGCACCCGTCGTCTGGCACCCTCGTGCAGGGCCTCCCAGCGCGGTTCCGCGCCGAGCGTCCAGAGCCTGCCGAGGGCCTCGAGCACGCCGTCGCGGTCGGAAGCCTTGCGCGCGCCATCCGGGAGCGAGGTCACGACCCCTGCCGCCTTGGCACCGAGTGTCTGCAGGGCGAGCGTGCTCGTGACGTTGCCGGGCCCGACCTCGAGCAGAATCGGCTGAGGATCGCCGGCGGCGAGCACCGCGATGCCGGCGGCGAAGCGCACGGTCTCGCGCGCGTGCCGCGCCCAGTACTCGGGCGAGGTGGCCTCGTGGTGGGTGATCCAGCCGCCGCTCACACACGACACGTACGGCAGGCGTGGGGCACTCAGGGTGAGACGCGAGAGGAGCGCCTGTAACGGGGCGATCACCGGCTCGACCATCGGGGAGTGAAAGGCGTGCGAGGTCTGCAGGCGGCGCGCGCTGATGTCGCGGGCCGCGAGCTGCGCTGCCAGGGCCTCGATCTCAGCCTCAGGACCTGAGGCGACGCTTAAGGACGGCGCGTTCACCGCGGCGATCGCGCTGCCGGGTCCGAGAAGTGCGCGCAGCTGATCTTCCGGCAGGCGCACCGCGAGCATCGCGCCCGCGGGGAGCTCCTGCATCAGGCGGCCGCGCGCGACGATGACCGGCAGTGCATCCTCGAGGCGCATGACACCGCTGAGCACCGCCGCCACGAACTCCCCGACGCTGTGGCCGATCATGGCGGCCGGCTCGATGCCGAGGCTGATCCACAGCTGCGCCAGCGAGTACTCGACCGCGAAGATCGCCGGCTGCGCCACCTCAGTGGCGGTGAGGACTGCGGCGGCCTGCGCAGCAGCGGCGGCCGGATAGACGAGGGCCGCCAGGTCTGCGTGAAGGTGCGGGCGGCAGATCGCCGCGCACGCCTCGAAGTGGCGCCGGAACACGGCGTTGCCCAGGTACAGGTCGCGCGCCATCTGCGGGTACTGCGAGCCCTGCCCCGGGAACATGAAGGCGACCGCGGCGCGCTGCGCGGCCGCGCGCTGACTGCAGCCGCTCGCGGGCGGCGCTTCGAGCTCGCCTGCCGCATCGGCGCCGGTGACGAGGAAGCTGCGGTGTTCGAAGGCACGCCGTCCGAGCTGCAGGGTGTAGGCGATGTCTTCGAGCGGCGTCTGCGGGTGCGCACGCAGGTGGGCGGCGAGGTTGGCGCGTGTCGCTGCCAGTGCCGCCGGGGAGCGCGCCGAGAGCACGAGCAGCTGCGGCGCCGCGCTCGCGGTCACCGCTGCCGCGGGGGGCGGGGCTTCCTCGAGGATGACGTGCACGTTGGTGCCGCCGATGCCGAAGGCGCTGACGCCCGCGCGGCGCGCGCTGGCACCGCGCGGCCAGGGCCGGCGCTGCGCGTTGACGTAGAAGGGAGTGGCCGCGAAATCGATCTGCGGGTTGGGGCGGCTGTAGTGCAGGGAGGCCGGCAGCACGCCGCGCTCGAGCGCGAGCGCGGTCTTGATCAGCCCGACGACGCCGGCGGCGGCGTCGAGGTGGCCGATGTTGGATTTCACCGAGCCGAGGGCACAGAACTGTCCCGGGGCGATAGCACCTGCGGCGGCGAACGCGCGGGTCAGGGCGGCCACCTCGATCGGATCCCCGAGCGGGGTCGCGGTGCCGTGGCACTCGACGTAGCCGATGGAGTCGGCGCGCACGCCGGCGTTGGCGAGCGCCATCTCTATGGCGGCGGCTTGTCCTTCGATGCTCGGAGCGGTGAAGCCGACCTTCGCCGCGCCGTCGTTGTTGACGCCGCAGCCGCGGATCACGGCATACACGTGATCACCGTCGGCGAGCGCATCCTCCAGGCGCTTGAGCGCGACGACGCCCGCGCCGCTGCCGAACACCGTGCCGCTCGCGTCCGCGTCGAAGGGGCGGCAGGTGCCATCCGCCGACACCATCGCGCCCTGCTGATACAGGTAGCCGCGCTTCTGCGGGAAGCTGATCGACACGCCCCCCGCCAGCGCCATGTCGGCCTGGTAGAGCAACAGGCTCTGACAGGCCTGCGCCACCGCCAGGAGGGATGTCGAGCAGGCGGCCTGCAGGTCGAGGCTCGGCCCGCGCAGGTCGAGCTTGTAGGAGACCCGCGTGGCGAGGAAGTCGAGGCCCGCCCCGAGCAGCTGCGGGTAGCAGCCGACCTGGTAGTTGCTGGTGAATTCCTCGAGCGCCCGGCGGTCCGTGCACACGTGGTGCAGGAAGTAGGTGTTGATGCTGCAGCCGGCGAACACCCCGATGGCGCCGCGGTAACGGCGCGGGTCGCAGGAGGCATCCTCCAGTGCCTCCCAGGCGCACTCGAGGAACAGCCGCTGCTGCGGATCGGTGAGCTCGGCCTCGCGCGCATACATGCCGAAGAATTCGGCGTCGAACTTTTCCACGTCGTTGAGGATCGGGCGCGCGCGCACGAAATTCGGGGCGCGTCGCACCTCGTCACTGAAGGCATCCTCGAGCTCGGCCTCGCTGAAGCGGCTCACCGATTCGACGCCGGCCTCGAGGTTGCGCCAGAACTCGCCGATGGTGCGCGCCCCGGGGAAGCGGCCGGCCACGCCGACGATGGCGATCGCATCGCCGGCCGGGGCGGCCGGCTCTTCGGCTGAGTCGGTTCTGTCGGCGCGTGTCATCGCGGCGTGCGCCGCGCCGGGCGGCGCGACAGGGCGGCCCCGCGCAGCCGGGCGCGCTCGGCGGCGCCGAGGGCTGCGGTGGCGGGGGTGAGCGGGGACTGGGCCAGGCGGGCCGCGAGCGCGCTGATTCTTGGATACTGGAACATCTCGATTACGGTCAAATCGCTCGCGAGCGAACGGCTGATGCTAGCGTGCACCTCCAGCAGCGCGAGCGACGTACCGCCCAGATCGAAAAAGTTGTCCTCCACGCCCACTTCATCGCGGCCGAGGACGCGCTTCCACAGCTCCTGCAGCAGAGCTTCGGTGGCGCCCTGCGGGGCACGTCCCTTGACTGCGGCATCCCGCGATGCCAGCTGCGGCAGCCGCGCGCGGTCGACCTTGCCGGTGGGCGAGAGCGGCAGCGACTGCAGCTGCGTGATGGAGGCGGGCTGCATGAAATCGGGGAGCTCGGCGCGCAGCGCCTGCCGCAGCGCCTGCTGATCGAGGGCACCGGCGGCGCAGGTGACGAAGGCGGCGATGCGCCGCGGGCCGCCCGCAGCGCCCTCGGCCATCACGGCGGCATCCTGCACGAGGCCCGTCGCCCGCAGGCGCGCCTCGATCTCATCGAGTTCCACGCGCTTGCCGTTGATCTTGACCTGGCGGTCGAGACGTCCGAGGAACTCGAGGTTGCCATCGCCGCGCTCGCGCACGCGGTCCCCGGTGCGGTAGAGGCGCTCGCCGGGTCGCTGCGGGTGCGGCACGAAGGACCTGGCGGTGAGCTCGGGGCGGTTGAGGTAGCCGAGCGCAAGTCCTGCGCCCCCGACACACAGCTCCCCTTCGCTGCCCGCCACGAGCGGCTGCTGCTCGTCATCAAGAACGCAGGTATCGGTGCCGCGGATGGCGCGCCCGATCGGCAGCGCGCTCTCACCCCAGTAGTCGTGCGGGATGGTGTAACAGCAGCTGAAGGTCGTGTTCTCGGTCGGGCCGTAGCCATTGATGAGTCGGCAGCCAGGCAGGCCCTTCAGGGCCCGCACCACGTGGACCGGCGAGAGCACGTCGCCCCCGGCCAGCAGCTGTCGCAGCGGCAGAAGTCCCTCGAGGTTGTTGTCCACCATCAGGTGAAAGAGCCCGGCCGTCAGCCACAGGGTGCTCACCCCGTGCGCGGCGATGGCCGCGCCGATCTCGGCCAGCGAGGGATAGGGGTTGCAGAGGATGGCGAGGCGGCCGCCGTTGAGCAGCGCCCCCCAGATCTCGAAGTTGCAGGCATCGAAGGACAGCGGCGCGAGCTGCAGGATGACCTCCTCGGGGCCGAGCTGCGCGTAATCATTGCCCAGCACCAGGCGCAGCACGGCGCGGTGCGGCACCAGCACGCCCTTGGGCCGCCCGCTCGAGCCGGAGGTGTACATGACGTAGGCGGGGTCGGTGCCCTGTGGCGTGCGCTTCGGTGGCGCGGCGGCGGGCGCTGCGGCCAGGGCGCTAAGCGAGAGCGCCTCGCCGCCCCAGAACTGAAGCGCGCCTGAGTGCACCAGTGACGCGTCTGCCAGCATCGCCGCCGGGGCACTGTCCTCGTAGATATAGCGCAGCAGGTTCACAGGATAGGCGGTGTCGAATGGCACATAGGCAGCCCCGCACCGAAGCACGCCGAGAATGGCGGCGATGGCATCGGCCGAGCGGTTGGCGTAGAGGCCCACCCGGTCCCCGGGCCCGACGCCGCGTGCGGCGAGCGCGGCCGCGATCGTCGCCGCGCGCGCCAGGAGCTCTGCGTAGCTCATCGGCGGCCCGTCCCCGCACAGCGCGGTGCGCTGTGGCGCGGACGCCGCGATCGCGGCGAAGGCTTCAGGGATGGATTGACGAGACATGGTGGCTGAGGTGCTGTGCCCGGGCGGTCAGGGGGGCGGAGTGTGCGGCGGACCCGCGCGTCCTGTCCCGGCGTCTTGGCGAGAGCTCCGTCTCGATACCGCTCCGCGAGGGGCGGGGCGCTGCGGTCCTTACATTGCCGATCGCGTCACCTTCCGGGGCGAACCCGGGCACTGCCGTACGAGCGCGTGAACCGAGGCCTGAGTTCGCTTGGCACGGCCGGTGCTGCTCACTAGGATCGGACGATGTTTGAAACTGTAGCACCCGCGCCGCCGGCCTTGAACCCTGCCCGGGCTGCCGGGGCGCTCGAGGCCCTGTTTCCGCCGGGCGTGGTGGCCGCCGAGCTTCACGGCGCCGCCCCCGCCGGGCTTTTGACAGAATCCGAGGCGCGCGCCGTAAGCCATTGTGCGCCAAAAAGAATAGGCGACTTCACGGCCGGGCGCCTGTGTGCGCGGCGGGCGCTGGCGGCCTGCGGCGTCACGGATTTTGCGCTCCTGCCCGGGCAGGACCGCCAGCCCCAGTGGCCGCCAGGGTATGTCGGCAGCATCACCCACACCGAAGGCTATTCGGCCGCGGTGGTCGGCGCGCACACGCACTTCCGCAGTCTCGGGGTGGACGCGGAGACGATCGCCGCGGTGCACGAAGAGCTGTGGCCGCGCATTTTGGGCGAAGCCGAGCGGGTGCAGGTTGAGCGCCTCGGGGGCGCCGCGCGCGAGTGCGCGGCGGCGCTCATGTTCGCGGCCAAGGAGGCCTTCTATAAGTGCCAGTTCCCCCTCACCGCCGAGTGGCTGGAATTTGAGGACCTGGCCATCGAGTCAGGGGATTTCGGGCGTGCCACCGGGGAGTTTCGCGTGCGTCCGCGCCGGGTGCTCACGCTGCGCCACCCAGGCGGTCTCGTCGAGGGCCGCTTTCGCGTGCATGCGCCTTACGTCAGCTGCGGCGTCGCCCTGCCGGTGTGACCATTGCGCCTGCCGCGCCCCTTGCCGCAAGCTCCTCCCGGCACGATGCAGGAGGCGCAGGAGTTGAGAATGACAGCAGGCACAGGACGCACCCTCGGGTGCGCGCCGCGGCGCGCGGGCCCCTGGCGCAGGATCAGGTCATGAGCGAGCTCGTTCAGGTCACCCGTGCCGAGGGTGTGTGCGAGATCCGCCTCAACCGCCCCGAGAAGCGTAACGCCATCACCTTTGCGATGTACGCAGCCTTGAGCGCAGCCTTCGCCGCTGCCGAGGCGGACGAGGGTGTTCGGGCGCTCCTCCTGAGCGGGGAGGGGGCTGGATTCTGCGCCGGCAATGACCTGCATGACTTCCTCGCCGGCCCGGATTTCTCCGGGGCGCACCCGGTGATGGGATTCCTCAAGGGCCTGGCGACGCTGGAGAAGCCACTGCTCGCGGCCGTCCACGGCCAGAGCGTCGGGATCGGCGTGACGCTGCTGCTGCACTGTGACCTGGTGATCGCCGCACGCACCACCCAGTTCTCCATGCCCTTCGTAAGCTTAGGCCTCGTGCCCGAGGCGGCAAGCTCGCTCCTGCTGCCGCGCCTGATCGGCCCGCAGCGGGCCGCGGAGCTGTTGCTCCTCGGCAGGCCGTTCGACGCCGCCACCGCCCACTCCCTCGGGCTCGTCAACCGCGTGGTGGAGGAGACGGCGCTCATGAGCGAGGCGCGCGTGCTCGCCCAGGGCCTCGTGCGCCAGCCGCCGTTCGCGCTCGGCGCCACGCGGCGGCTGCTGCGCGGGGATCCGGCCGAGATCGTGGCACGCATGGAGGAGGAGGCGCGCATCTTCGGCGCACAGCTGAAGTCCGACGAGTTCCGCGCCGCCGTGGGGGCTTTCCTGGCGCGCGCCAAGGCGCGCTGAACGCCCGTGCCCATCTACTCTTTGGAAAACCTGATCCCGGCGGTGCATCCGAGCGCCTTCGTGCATCCGCAGGCGGTGCTCATCGGCGATGTGATCATCGGGCCGCACTGCTACGTCGGTCCGCACGCGGCGCTGCGCGGTGACTTCGGCCGCATCATCATGAGCGCGGGCTCCAACGTGCAGGACTGCTGCGTGCTGCACAGCTTCCCGGACAAGGATGCGCTGCTCGAGGAGGACTCGCACATCGGACACGCCGCGGTGCTGCACGGCTGCACCATCCGTCGCGGCGCGCTCATCGGCATCGGCGCCGTCGTCATGGACGGCGCGGTGGTGGAGGAGGAGGCCTTCGTCGGAGCTGCGAGCTTCGTGCGCGCCGGGTTCGTGGTGCCGCGGCGCACGCTCGTCATGGGCGTGCCGGCCCGCATCGTGCGGGAGCTGAAGCCCGAGGAGCTCGCCTGGAAGGCCGCGGGCACCCGCGAGTACCAGGAGCTGGCGGCGCGCTGCCAGCAGTCACTCAAGGAATGCGCACCCCTCGCTGCCCCGCAGAGCGACCGCCCGCGCTACGGCGCAGGTTCCGCGGCCGTGCCGCTGCACACCCTCACCCGCAAGTAGCGGCGCGCGTTCAGCCGGGGGCCGGCGGGTCCGCGGCGTCGGGGTTGATGACCCCGAAGCTCGCCGGCACGCAGGCATAGAAGAGCCGCATGCCCTGTGCCTCAAGGAGCTGCATGAGCGCTTCCTGTTGCTGCGCGGTGACCATGAACTCGACCTCGATGGTGAGCGTGCCACCGAGCTCAAAGAAGCGATTCTCGCGCAGCACGTGGTGCCGGCCGAAGCCGGCCATGGCGCGGAAAGCCGAGCCGCCGCTGACGCCGAGCTTGTTGGCTTGCTCGAGCAGCCACTCCCACAGCAGCTGATGCGCATGGCGCTGGTTCTCGTGGACGTAAAACCTGAGCAACGAGCCTTGCATGTCAGGAACTCCTGGGCGTTTAAGGTGCGTCCGGTCAGCTGCGCAGCCAGGCCACGGTGCCGATCCCGGCGAAGGTCATGAGGAGGGAGCCCGCCAGGTGCGCGGCCACATGCCCCGCCGCCCACATGAGCCGACCCTGCTGCAGGAGGGATACGCTCTCGGCCGAGAAGGTGGAAAAGGTCGTCAGTCCGCCGCAGAAGCCGGTGATGACGAACAGCCGCCACTCCGGCGCGATGGCCGCGTAGGCTGCGAATACCGCGACCGCCACCCCGATGACGTAGCCGCCGATGAGATTAGCGGCGAGCGTCCCGGGCGGCAGGGTGGGAAACTGCGCGTTCAGAAACAGCCCGAGCCACCAGCGCAGGAGCGCCCCGAGCGCCGAGCCGATACAAACAGCAACAACCGCCTTCCACATCGTGCTCCTTGTACCGTAGGGCGTGAGTCGCGCGCAATGGTTCGAGTATCCTGTCGGGCATCCTGGGTGCCGCCTGACGAAGCGCACGGAAAGCACGACCCATGCCCAAAACTCCATATACGCCGCTCGTTGCGGTCCTGATCCTCCTGGCGACCGGCAGCGGCTGCGCGCGCCGTGCGGCGGATGCCGGCGAAGATGCGCGCCTGCAGGCGATCTACAACAGCGAGTGGAAGTGGCGCACCGACCAGCAGCCCGATGACGAGGACGCCACCCGTCCCATCGCCGAGCACCTGCCGCGCGTGGATCCGCAGACCCAGCAGATGCGCCTGAAGTACTGGGAGGACGTCGCCGCGCGGCTGGACGCCATACGGCGCGCGCGCCTCTCGCCCAAGGAGCAGGTGAATTACGACATCTACCGCGCGCAGATCGGCGTGCTGATCGCCGATCAGCGGTTCCGCGACTTCGAGATGCCCGCCAATTCGGACTCCAACTTCTGGACCGACATCGGCTACACCGCGCGCCGGCCCTTCCGGCACCTGGAGGACTACGAGCACTGGATCTCGCAGATGCAGGACGTGCCGCGCTACTTCGAGGAGCAGATGAACGAGATGCGCGCCGGTCTCAAGCGCGGCTTCACGCCGCCGCGCGTGACCATGGAGGGGCGCGACGGCTCCATCACCGCGGTGACGGACGCGGCGCCCGAGGCGAGCCTCTTCTACACCCCATTCAAACAGATGCCGGGCGTTGCGCCGCAGAAGCAGCAGGCGCTGCGCGAGCGGGCGCTCAGGGTGATCCGCGACTCGGTTCAGCCGGCCTACGTGAGGCTGCTGAAGTTCATGCGCGAGGAGTACGTGCCGGGCATGCGCACGACGCTCGCCGCCGAGGCGCTGCCCGACGGCAAGAACTACTACCGCGCCAAGATCCGCGAGTTCACCACGCTCGACATGCAGCCCGCGGCCATCCACGAGCTCGGCGTGGCCGAGGTCGGCCGCCTGCACGCGCAGATGGTCACGGCGATGCGGGAGACCGGCTTCAAGGGCGAGTTCCCGGCGTTCCTGAAGTTCCTGCGCGCTGACCCGCGCTTCTACGTGAAGACCCCCGAGGAGCTGCTCATGCACGCCGCCTGGGTTGCCAAGCGCTTCGATGGCAAGGCGGCACAGTACTTCGGCTACCTGCCGCGCGCGCGCTTCGCCATCAAGCCGGTGCCCGATGACATGGCGCCGTACTACACCGCCGGCCGTGGTGGCGCCGGGGTGTATCTCATAAATACCTATGACCTGCCGAGCCGTCCGCTCTACAACCTCACGGCGCTCACGCTGCACGAGTCAGCGCCCGGCCATGCGTTCCAGATACCGATCGCGATGGAGCACAAGGATCAGCCGGCCTTCCGTCAGCTCACCTACATTTCCGCCTACGGGGAGGGCTGGGCGCTCTACTGCGAGCAGCTCGGCAGCGAGATGGGCATGTACGACACCCCTTACGACCGCTTCGGCATGCTCGGCTACCAGATCTGGCGCGCGGCACGCCTGGTCGTGGATACCGGCATCCACTCCGAGGGGTGGACGCGCGAGCAGGCGATCGACTACTTCCGCCAGTACACCGCACTTCCGGAGCGTGAGATCGGCACCGAGATCGACCGCTACATCACCTGGCCGGGGCAGGCGCTGTCGTACTACCTCGGCGAGCGTGCCATCCTCGAGGGACGCGCGCATGCGGAAAAAGCCCTCGGCGAGCGCTTCAACATCCGCGCCTTCCACGACGCGGTGCTGGAACTCGGCTCGGTGCCGCTGCCGGTGCTGAAGGAGCGCATCGAGCGCTTCATCGCCGAGGGCGGCCGCGGACCCTATCCGGAAATGGAGTAGCCGCCCCTTGGGGCGTACCATAAGACACGGGGATCCGCAGGGTTCGTAATCACACGAGGAGACGGTATGAGACGCTCGACTTCGCTTCTGATAATGGGTGCGGCACTTACGATCCTGGCGGCCCAGGGGCCGGTCGCGCTGGCCGATAACAGCCAGCAGAGCAAGATGACAACCTGCAACGCGACTGCCTCCAGCAAGAACCTCACGGGCGATGACCGCAAGGCTTACATGAAGACCTGCCTGTCGGCGGCCCCGCCGGCCAAGACCAACAGTCAGCAGGAAAAGATGAAGAGCTGCAACGCGACTGCCTCCAGCAAGAACCTCACGGGCGATGACCGCAAGGCCTATATGAAGACCTGTCTGTCGGGCACCACGACCCACTAGGACAGCGCCGACCTTTACTCGCGCCGCCGCCCTCCGGGGCGGCGGCTTTTTTTCCGCCTCAGCCCCCCGCCAGCGGGCGGATGAAGCGCTGCGCGAAGTCTTCCATCACGTGCTTCTTCTGCTCGAGAGTGGAGGTCTTGCCGGCGGTGAAGGTGAAAGGATAGCTGACCCCGCCGGACATGCCGGCTTCGTGCAGGCGCTGGAAGGTGGCAAGATCCGGCGGCGTCGAGAGGCCGATGACGGTCTCGAAGGGCACGTGCGCGCGCCCGGCGGCCGCGCGCAGCCGCCGGAACTCGGCGAGGATTGCGGGCACCTCCTCGGGGGTGTTGCCGGCCCCGATCCAGCCGTCGGCCTTTTCGGCGGCGCGCTTGAGCGCCACGGGCGCAGCTCCGCCGGTGAAGATCGGCACGGTCTTCCTGGGCGCAGGCGAGATCTCAAGCGGCGGGAAGTCGATCAGCTCACCGTGATGCTCCACCATCCCGCCGGCCCACAGTTTCCTCAACACCTCGATCTGCTCATCGAAGCGCTTGCCGCGGGTGTGGAAGTCGACGCCGTAGATCTCAAACTCATCCTTCATCCAGCCGATGCCGGCCCCGAGGACGAAGCGATCGTTGCTCAGGAGCGCGAGCGTGCCGGTGGCACGCGCGACCTCGAAGATGTTGCGCAGCGGCAGCACGTATACGGCCACCGCGAAACGGATGCGCCGCGTCACCGCGCTGATGGCGCCGATGGTGGCCCAGCAATCCGGGTACCAGGCATCTGCTGCCATAGGCGGCTTGCCGTCCCTGGAATAGGGGTATGGCGTTTTGACATCGCGCGGGAACACCCCGTGGTCCCCGAGCATGACACCCTCGAAACCGAGCTCCTCGGCGAAGCGCGCCACGTCCAGGATCTGCTCCGGCTCCATCCACGTCAGCATCTGCCAGAACTTCATGACATTTCCCCTTCAGCGCTGGTACTTGCCGCGGTTGAAGAAGCGGTCAAAGGCATCCGGATCCGCCGCACCGAAGGCGGCGCGGTCGTGCTCAAGAAAGCGCTCGCCACTGGCCACGCCGCGCTGCACCGCATCGCGAGCGCCGATGCCGCGGAACCAGCGCCCGAGCGCCGGCCATTGCTCAAGCGCATCGCCGGCGCGAGCCGCCGCGGTGAGCCACGGATAGATGGTGCTCGCCGTGCGGATCCAGGGCCAGGTGGCGATGTCGGCAATCGAGTACTCGGAGCCGCCGAGGAAGGGTGCCTGCGCCAGGCGCGTCTCCAGCACCCCGAAGATGCGTCGAACCTCGCTCGTGTAGCGGCTGACGCTGTAATCGTTGCCGGGCGGCGCGTAGCGGCTGAAGTGCACCAGCTGGCCGAACATCGGGCCGACGGAGGCGAGCTGCACGATCAGCCACTCGAGCACCGTGACGCGCGCCACGCCGCTGGGCGGCAGCAGCCGCCCGGATTTCTCGGCAAGATAGATGAGGATCGCGCCGCTTTCGAACACGGCGAGCGGGGCACCCTCCGGGCCCGCCTCATCGAGGATGACGGGCACCTTGTTGTTGGGGCTGATCTTCAGAAACGCCGGCGCGTGCTGGTCGCCGGCAAATACGTTCACGTGGTGCTGCCGGTAGGGCAGGCCGAGTTCCTCGAGCATGATGGTGATCTTCACCACGTTGGGACTGCTCATCCCGTAGACGTCGATCATCATCGTTCTCCTGCCGCGGGCTCTGCGGTGAGCGCACCGTGCGTCAAGCACAAGGTTAGCGCATCGCCCAAATGCGTGAGTGCACGCTGTTCCCCCATATGCGTGATGAGGTTAGCCTGCCCGGAGCGGGTACGCTAACCTCGCAGTCCTTGAAGGAGGCGCGACACCGTTCCATGCCTGAGCCATTACAGCAGCTGCTGGACAAGCAGGCCCTGCAGGAGCTCGTGCTCAGGTATTGCCGCGCCTGCGACCGCCGCGATTTCGTGCAGCTGCGCGCGCTCTATCACGACGACGCCATCGATGATCACGGCGAGATGTTCCGCGGCACTGCGGATGAGTACGTCGCCTGGCTGCCAGGCGTCATGGCCAACTTCGAGGCCACGGTGCACTCGGTCGCGAACGCGCTGTTCGTCATCGAGGGCGATGCGGCGCAGGGTGAGATTTACACCGTCGCCTACCACCGCACCCATCCCGCGCAGGCGCAGGACGTCGTCATCGGCGGGCGCTACCTTGATCACTATGAGCGCCGCGGCGGGCTGTGGAAGTTCAAGCGCCGGGCACTCGCCCTCGACTGGTGCCGGGTGAGCCCGGTGGACGCGGCCGCCTACCGGCAGTTTGCCGCCGGCGCGCCCCCGGGGCGCACCGATCACGAGGATCCCTCCTACGTTGCCCTGTCATACTTTCGAAGGGGGTCAGGTAAGCCATGAAATTCTGGTTGTCGCTGGTGGCGGTGCGCGAGACGGAGCAGCTGCCGGAGCTGGCGCGCTTTGCCGAGGATCTGGGGTTTCACGGCCTGATGGTGGGCGATCACCTCATCTGGCCGGCCGATATCAAGACCCCGTACCCGTATTCCCCGGACGGCAAGATCTTCGTACCGCCCGACACCCCCTGGCCCGACCCATGGGTGCTGTTTGCCCATCTCGGCGCGCTCACCGAGCGTCTGCACTTCGCCTCCAACATCTACCTGGCGGCGCTGCGCGACCCGCTCACGGTGGCCAAGAGCGTGGCGACGGCGGCGGTGCTGACCGAGGGGCGCATCGTGTGCGGCGTCTCGGCGGGCTGGCTCGAGGAGGAGTACCAGGCGGCGGGCGTGGACTTCGAGATCCGCGGCCGGCGCCTCGATGAGATCCTGGTCGCGATGCGCGAGCTCATGAGCGGCGAGATGGTCAGGCACGACGGGCCGCTGTTCAAGTTCCACGGCATCATGCGCCCCGCGCCGCCGCAGCCGGTGCGCATCTGGTGCGGCGGGGGCGCTGCGCCTGCCATGCGCCGCGCGGCGCGCCAGGACGGCTGGCTGCCGCTGCCCATGACGGTCGCGCAGGCGGACACGGCGCTCGCGGCGATCCGCCTCATGCGCCGCGACGCGGGCCTGCCGCAGGAGGGCTTCGCGGTCGGGCTGCCGCTGGCGGAGCCGGTGACGCAGCAGGCGGTCGATGCGGTGCAGGAGCTCGGCGTGCAGGATCTCGTGGTGATCGCCCCGTGGCTGCCCTCGCCGTGGGATGTCACCTCGTGGCTGACCCCCGGGGAGGACATGTCGCAGTTGTCGGTCAAGAAGAGGGCGCTGGAGCGCTACGCGCAGGCCGTGCTGCGCAAAGTACGCTGAGGGACAAACCATGATCAAGACCATCGCACTGCTGAAGATGAAACCGGGGCTCACGCGCGCGCAGTTCATCGAGTACTACGAGACCCGCCACGTCCCTCTCATCCTCTCCATCGCCCCGCAGGTGTGCGGCTACCGGCGCAACTTCATCGAGGCCGAGGGCGCGATCCTCGGGCCCACCGCCGCGGTACGCGACTTCGACTGCATCACCGAGCTGTGGTTTGCCGACGCGGTGGCCTTCGGCGCGGCCATGGCCGCGTTCGCCGAGCCACGCAACGCCGAGCGCATCGCCGCGGACGAGGAGAATGTCTTCGAGCGCGGCTTCACGCGCTTCTTCACGGTCGAGGAGCGCGTCTCACCGGGTCTCGGGCAGCGCTAGGCAATTTGCCTGTTCGGCGCGCGGCCGAGCCATCCGCGCGCGCCGCCGGGCGCCACTCCAGCGGGTCGCGGCTCGTGGATGGGGGGCGGGCGCGGCTGGCTGATCAAACCCGCCGTGTGCTCATCGTCCTGGCGTGGCTGATGAGGAAGTCTTTTCGCTGGTTGCCGGCGCAAGAGAACCGGCGGAGGACCTGCGGAACAGCCGCCGCAGCAGGCGGATCGCAAACCAGCAGAACAGGGCGAGGGCCGCCAGGGCAAGGAGCGGTGCGCCCAGGGCGAGGAGCGACAGGCCGAGCGCCCCGCCGAGCTCCCCGGTGGCAACGGCGTGGTTGCCGAGGCCGGCGGTGAGTGCGGTGGATTTCAGGCGCAGCAGCGAGGTGATGCCCTGCGTGAGTCCCGCCGCACCGCCACCGGCAATCACCGCGGTGCTCCACTTCACGATCGGGGGCAGGTCGGCCATCACGGCGGCCGCCACGACGGTGCCGGCGATCAGGGCGGCGGGCGCGGCGAGCGCATCGAGCAGGTTGTCGACACCGGGAATGTAGTAGGCGATCACCTCGATGACGGCCGCGATCGCCAGCATCAGCAGTGCCGGCGCCGTGCCGAGCCAGGTGAAGCCGTTACCCAGGTGCAGGTGCCCGGAGTAGGCGGCGATGCTCATGACCAGCATCGGCAGGAAGACGCGGAAGCCCACGGCCGCTGCGAGCCCCACGCCGAGCGCCACGGACAGTGCAACCTCGGTGCCGGCCATGTGGGGGACGGGGATCACGCCCGCTACGATAGAGGCGCCAGGAAGGAGTGTCGAGCGCACGGCTATACTTCGACCCCATGCTCGCCTATATCCGTGAACTCAGCCCGCGCCTTGAGCGCTGCGAACTGTCCTTCCTCGGACGCAGCCCCATCGACGGCGCCGTGGCGCGCCGCCAGCACGCAGCGTACGTTGCAGAACTTGAGGCACTCGGGTGCCGCCTGGCGTGGCTGCCGGCCCTGCCGGAGCATCCCGATGGCGTCTTCGTCGAGGACACCGCCGTCATCGTGCCGGAGCTCACGGTCATTACCCGCCCGGGGGCCGTCTCGCGCCGTAAAGAAGTCGAATCCGTCGCCGCGACGCTCGCCTCTCAGACCCGCCTCGCGCGCGTGCGCGAGCCCGGGACCCTCGAGGGCGGTGACGTGCTGCGCATCGGCCGCGCACTCTACGTGGGCATGTCCGCGCGCAGCAATGCCGATGGCATCGCGCAGCTGGCCGCAGCGCTTGCCCCCTTTGATTACTCGGTACAGGGGGTGCCGATGCAGGGCTGCCTGCACCTGAAGAGCGCGGTGACCTGCATCGCGCCTGACTCGATCCTGGTGAATCCGCAGTGGGTCGATCCTGCGCTCTTTGGCGCACGTCAGATCATCGAAGTGGCGGCGGACGAGCCCTTCGGCGCCAACACGCTGACCGTGAGCGGGGTGACCCTGGTGAGTGCGGATTATCCTCGGACCCAGAAGATACTGGAGGCCGCCGGCGTCGCGACGCGCGCGCTCGAGGTCACCGAGCTGCATAAGGCGGAGGCGGCGCTCACCTGCATGAGCCTGATCTTCGAGTAGCCGTGCGGGCTTTAGGCGGCGACGCTCTGGCGCAGTGCCGTGATGAAGGAGCCTACCTCTGGCTCCGTGCCGATGGTGATGCGGCACCAGGAGTCATACGGCGGGAACAGGCGCCCGACGAGCACGTTGCGCTCCTTCATGCGCTGCGAGAAGGTCGCCAGCGGCATGCCGGTATCGAAGAACACGAAATTGCCCTGCGGCTGCGCGTAGCGCAGCTTCAGACGCGCGAGCTCGGTGGTGATGCGGGTGCGGCTGGCGAGGATGCGGGTGCGGGTGCTCCTGAGGAACGCGTGGTCATCGAGGCTCGCGCGCGCCGCGCGCACCGCCAGGATGTTGGGGAAGGTCATGCGCACCTGGCGCAGCGATTTTGCAAGCTCCGGCGGGGCGATCGCGTAGCCCATGCGCAGCCCCGCCATGCCGTGGATCTTGGAGAAGGTACGCAGCACGATCACCTGCCGCTCCCCGTCCACGAGCTCGCGCACCGAGCGCACGCCCGCCGCCGTGCAGAAGTCCATGTAGGCCTCATCGACGATCGTTACGACATGCTCGGGCAGGCTCGCCACGAAAGTGCTGATGTCGGCCGCGGGCAAGGCGGTGCCGGTCGGATTGTTGGGGTTGCACAGGTAGACCGCACGCGTGCGCTCACCGACCGCCGCGCGCATCGCCGGCAGGTCGTGGGCGAGGCGCCAGTCCACCGGCACGAAGCGCGTGCTCGCCCCCTGGTGTTCGGCGTACTCCGGCAGCTCCAGGTACGTCGGTTGCGCGGCGACGAACTCCCCGCGCTCGCGCCCGAGGAGCAGCCCGAGTGCGCACAGGAGCTCGCCCGAGCCGGTGCCGGTCACGATGTGATCGACATCCGTGCCCTCGTGCCGGGCGAGGGCCTGCTCCAGGCCCTCGATCTCGGGCATCGGCGGGTACCGGCAGCCCTCGGCGATGGAGTGTGCCACCGCCTGGCGTGCGGCCGGTGAGGGCCCGTAGGGGTTCTCGTTCCAGCACAGCACCGCCGGGCCTTTGCCCTTGGACTCGGCGGCCGACAGGCGCAGCGTCATCCCGGGTCCTGCCAGCAGCAGGGCTGAGGCGGTAAGCAGATCGCGCCGGTTCAGGCTCATGGAAGTCTCCTGGGGCGCGCCGGGAGGTTCAGCAGCTGCCCGCTCTCTTTTCCCCCGGCGCGCCGGCGTCTGTCAAGACACGGGGCTCTCAGCGGGCACTCGCAGGCGGTGCGGCGGCGCTCCTCAGGGCCTCGAGCAGCGCCGGGCCGACGCGCGCGGTGAATTGCGTGGCACCGAGGGGATTCAGGTGCAGGCCATCGGTGAAGTTCTGGCGCGGCATCTCCGCGGGCCCATAGGGCAGGAGCACGGCGATGCCGGCGGCCTGCGCGCGTGCGGCGAGCGCTGCGCCGACATCGGCGCTGTAGATTGAGGGTGGCACGAGGTACACGAAGCGTACGCCGTGCGCCTGCGCGAGCGCCTGCAGGGACCGAAGGCGTGCGATCGCCCGTGCCAGTGTCTGTTCGTCGGCCACGAGCGGCAGCGGATCGACGTTCGTGACGTGCGCGGCGAACAAGTCCGAGCGCGGCAGCCATTTCTGCAGCAGCCCGATGCGCAGGATGCTGCGGCTGCCGAGCCAGGCGCTTTTGGTGGCGAACAGGTAGGCACTCGCGGTCATCAGGTTGAGGCGTGCCTCGTGCATGAGCTGTGGCAGGTCGCGTGGCTGCAGGAGGCGGTAGGCAAAAACCTCCCCGTAGGTCGCGTTCGAAAGCAGGTGCCGACCGGAGATGCACAGCACCACGGTGTCGGGGCGCGCGCCCTGCGCGAGCAGCCGCCGCAGCCCGTAGAGCCAGTCAAGATAGGTCGTGCCATCAATGGCGTAGTACGCGACGGAGTAATCCGGCGCCATCGTCTCCTGCAACTGGCTGCGGTTGATTCCCTGCGCGAGCAGCGAGTTCCCCACGATGAGCACGGTGTGCTCGCCGTGCGCACCGAGCGGACGCAGCCTGGCGGCCGCGGCAGCATCGGCTTCCACGCGCCGCTGCGACTCGCTCAGGCGCGGCAGCGCCACCCGCATCGCCACCTCCAGCGATGCGAACCACGCCAAGAGCCCTGCCAGCAGCAGCAGGATGGCCCGCGTCGCGCGCCGCGACTCAGAAGCGGAAGTAGATGAAGGCATTGGCCTGGTTCGCTCCGAGCAGCGTGATGAGTGCGCACAGTAACAAGCCGACCGCGACGCGCACGCCGAAGCTGCGGTCGGCAAAGAGGTATTCGGTGCCGGCAGCCTCCAGCTGCAGGTCGAGCACCAGCAGCATCGCGGCGAACACCGAAAGGAATACGAGCGCTACGCCGTACACCGGCCGCCACTGCAGCTGCGCAAGTCCGGCCAGCTGCCCGAGTGCGTCGTGGAGCGAGGGCTCGCGGAAAAAGATCCACGCGAGGCACACGATGTTGAAGATGACGAAGCGGCGCACCCACACCGCAGGCAGCTGCCGCGCGTCCGGCACGTCGCCGCCGCCGGTCAAGAGCCGCTCGAGTGCGAGCACCCCGCCGTGGATCGCGCCCCAGATGACGAAGGTCCAGTTGGCGCCGTGCCACAGCCCGCCGAGCAGCATGGTGGCCATGAGGTTGACATAAGTGCGCACGCGACCCTTGCGGTTGCCGCCGAGCGGAATGTAGAGGTAGTCACGCAGCCAGGTGCTCAGGCTGATATGCCAGCGGCGCCAGAAATCCTGCAGGCTCTGGGCAAAGTAGGGCTGGCGGAAATTCACCATGAAGTGAAAGCCGAGCAGCTGCGCGCTGCCGCGCGCGATACTGCTGTAGCCGCTGAAGTCCCCGTAGATCTGCCAGGCAAAGGCGTATGTGCCGAGCGCCACGGTGGCGAGGTTCGGGCCGCCGAAGCCGCCGCCGAGGGCGGCGTTGGCGATCAGTGCGCAGTTGTCGGCGATCACCACCTTGCGGAACAGGCCCTCCAGAATCAGGAGCAGCCCATCGAAGGCCTTGTCCGCCTGCCACGTGCGCGCCTGCTGCACCTGGGGCAACAGGTGCGAGGGGCGCTGGATGGGACCGGCGATCAGGTGCGGAAACAGGCTGACGAACAACGCGTAGTCCACCAGCGAGTCGGCGGCGCGCAGCTTGCGCTTGTAGACATCGACGATGTAGGCGACTTCCTGGAAGGTGTAGAAGGAGATCGCCGGCGGCAGCACGATGCTCCATATCGTGCGCGGCACGGCATGCAGTCCGAGGGTCGCCGCCAGGTGCTCGAAGGAATCGACGAAGAAGCCGAAGTATTTGAAGAAGCCGAGGCAGCCGAAGTTGAGCAGCAGCGAGAGCGTGAGCAGCGCCCGCCGCCGCGCCGGGTCGGGCGAGCTCTCAAGGCCACGGCCGACAAAAAAGTCGACGACGGTCGAGGCCCCCATGAGCAGCAGGAAACGCCAGTCCCACCAGCCGTAGAAGAAGTAGCTCGCACCGAGCAGAAACAGGTTCTGTGCCCGCAGCCGCAGGCGCCAGTAGACGAGCACCACGAGGGCCAGGAAGACGATGTAGACGGTCGAGTCGAAATACATGCGGTGCGGGTGCGCGAGCTTACTTACCTTAAAACAACGCGGCTCGGCGCGCCTTGGGGCGCGCACCCCTGATGCGGGCCGCGGATCTTTCTGGAGCCTACCAGACTCGCTCGGGCAGTTACGCGCAGCGGGTGGACACTCGAGGAGTGCCGAAGCTAGACTTTCGTGCATGGAAACGCCCGCGCCCGCACTGGCCGTGAGAATCGGCGGCCCCACGCAGTTGCTGCTGGAGCGCGCCGGCGGCGGCAGCTTTGCGATCCATCCGCTGTGGCTGCGCGAGCGCTGCCGCGACGTGGCCAGCATGGACCTCAAAACCCAGCAGCGCCTCGCTGACCCGTCCGATTTCGATCTTGCACTGTCGATCGTGTCGCTGACGCAGCCCTCGCCGGGCAGCTTCCGCGTGAAGTTCAGCGACGGCCACGAGGCGAGCTTCAGCGCCGCGGACATCCTCGAGGAGGCGGCGCTCGCCCCCAACGATCATGACTGCCCACCGCTCACCTTGTGGGATGGTGCCCTGACGGATCTGCCGCGGGCCCGCTGGCGCGCCGATGCCGGCGAGAGCGAGCGGCTCACATGGCTCGAAGCCTTTCTCACACTCGGCTTCGTCATCTTTGAAGGGGTGCCGACGACGCCCGGCACGGTGCTCAAAGTCGGATCCATGTTCGGCTTCACGCGCGAAACCAACTTCGGCGCGCTCTTCGACGTGCGCTCGACCCCCGATGCTACCGACCTGGCCTACACCAGCGTCTCGCTCGATCCCCACACCGACAATCCCTATCGCGCGCCGGTGCCGGGCATCCAGCTGCTGCACTGCCTCGTCAACGAGACCAGCGGCGGCCTCTCGACCCTGGTGGACGGGTTCGCCGTGGCGCAGACGCTGCGCGCCTCGGAACCTGAGGCGTTTGGCGTGCTCAGCGCTACCCCGGTGCGCTTCAAATACATCGACGCCGATACCGAGCTCACCGCCAGCGCGCCGCCGATCGAGCTGGACGTCACGGGAGCTGTAAAGGCCATTCACTTCAGTCCGCGCCTGGATTTCGTGCCGCTGTTCGCGCCCGAGCAGCTCGATGCTTACTTTCGCGCGCGCCGCAAGTTCGATCAGCGTCTGCGTGCGCCGCAGTTCGAGATCCGCTTCCTGCTGAAGGCGGGGGACCTCGTGATGTTCGATAACTGCCGCCTGCTGCACGGGCGCACGGGCTTCAACCCCGTGGAAGGGCTGCGCCACCTGCAGGGCTGCTACATCGACATCGACGGGCCGCGCAGCCTCTACCGCGTGCTGCGCCGGCGGCGCGCGCAGGCCGCCACCGTGAGGCGCAGGGCATGAGCCGCATCGTCAGCTTCCGGCAGATGAAGGACGGCACCAAGGAGGACTATGAACTCCTCGACGAGGCCGAAAAGCGCTACGCGCTCGGGCTGGCCGACCGCGTGCTCGAGAGCGTACGCAAGCTCGATCACTCACTGGAGGGCTATCCCGTCAGCCGCCTCGGTCACTCACTGCAGGCCGCCACCCGCGCCCTGCGTGACAATGCCGACGAGGAGATGGTGGTGGCCGCGCTTCTGCACGATGTAGGGGACGAGCTCGCCCCCTACAACCATGCCGAGGTTGCCGCCGCGATCCTCAAGCCCTACGTGCGCCCCGAGGTCACCTGGATCGTCAGCCATCACGGGCTGTTCCAGAACTATTACTACGTGCACCACTTCGGCGGCGACCGCAACGCGCGCGAGCGGCTGCGCGATCATCCCTGGTATGCGGCCTGCGTGCACTTCTGCGCGGCCTGGGATCAAAGTTCCTTCGATCCGGACTATAAGAGCGAGCCGCTGGCGACGTTCGAGCCGATGGTGCGACGGATCTTTGCCCGCCCCCCGCACGATCCGCGTTACCTCGCGACCGGCTCCTGAGCCGATGCCACGCCGCGCAGCAGCCACGCGCGCGCCTCCGCCACCGTCTTGAACACCGCGACCGGTATGCCGCGGTTCACGGCCACCGTTTCTGCGAATTCCATCGACGGACCCTGCGCGTTCACGTCGACGAAGGCGAGTGCGTGCAGCAGCCCGCGGGCCCGCTCGCTCGCTTCCGAGATCACCTTGTAGACCGGGAAGGTACTCAGGCGCTCACCCTCCAGGCGCTCCTCGACCAGCAGCCGGTAGCAGCGCCGCGCAATGCATTCGCGCCGCAGCTCATCGAGGTAGCGCGCCACCGTGTCGGCATCGTTGGTGCCGGTCACAATCACGTGCAGGAAGTGGGGTTCCTGTTGGATCTTCAGCTGGTGGGCCATGGCGGGACCGGAAAGTCGCTTCATGCTTAGCGCGCACCGTGCGCCAAGACCGTAATATAGCGCTGCAGGAACGGGGAGGGTGCCTTGAACGATCAGCTCCAGACCATCGGCTCGGTGAAGGACACGCTGCTCGATCTCGCCATACGCTTCGGGCCGAAGCTGCTCGTGGCGATCCTCATCCTGGCCGCGGGCGCAGTCGCCAGCCGCTGGGTGAGCCGCTGGCTCTTGCGCATGCTCGGGCGCCTGGAGCTCGAGGCCCCGGTGCGGCTGCTGCTGGCGCGCGTCGCCTGGGCCGCCTGCTTTGCGCTGTTCGTCATCATGGCACTGCAGAACCTCGGCGTGGAACTGCTGCCGCTGATCGCAGGCCTGGGCGTTGCAGGAGCGGGCATCGCGCTGGCGACTCAGGGGGTGCTGAGCAACATGGTGGCGGGCCTGTCGATCATCTTCTCCAAGCCGTTCCGCGTCGGGGAGTACATCGAGATCGCGGGGGTGGAAGGCACGGTTGAGACCATCACGCTCTTCAGCACGACGCTGCTGCACGTGGACCGCTCCCGCGTCATCGTGCCAAACCGCAAGATCGTGGGCGAGATTCTCCACAACTACGGGCGCATTCGTCAGCTCGAGGTGAGCGTGGGGGTCGCTTACGACGCGGATCTGGAGGCGGCGCTGACGGCGGTGCGCGAGGTACTGTCGAACAACGCACGCGTCCTCAAGGACCCGGCCGCCGTGGTGCAGCCGGTGCAGCTGGCCGATTCATCGGTGAACATTGCCGTGCGGCCCTGGGTCCTCATCGAGGATCAGGGCAGTGCCACGGGGGAGATCAATGCAGCGATCCTCGCGGCGCTGCGCGCGCGGGGCATCGGCATTCCGTTCCCGCAGCGCGAGGTGCGGCTGATCGGTACGGGCGCACCCTGAAGGTGCACCCGTACCGGCCCAGCCCTTACCAGTAGCGCGGGGCCTTGTAGTACTCGAAGGTCCGCTCGCGGAACTGGCCGTCGTTCTGCGTCAGCTCCTCGATCGAGCCGGCCGGTGCGGCTTCGAGCTGCGCCTTTGAGTAGCTCACCAGGTACGCCCCTTCGGTTTCGTCGTAGTCGAGCGTCTCCCAGGGCAGGGGGTGGTACTTCTCGTTCATGCCGAGGAAGCCGCCGAACCCGACCACGGCGAACATGATGTTGTTGGACTCCTTGTCCAGCACCACGTCCTCGATGACCCCGATCTTGCGGCCGGTGTTGTCCTTGACCGCGGTGCCGATGACCTTCTTGGCCCGGATCGCTGATGTGTGCCCGCTGGCGGTGCTCATGCCTGTCTCCTTATGAATGCTGCCATTGGAAGAGGCTGCATCTTCGGCCTATGCGGCGACCGCCGAAGTAGGTGTGCGCCGCAGCGACCCGTAGGACGCACGCAGCGCGCGCACCCCGCGGTGCCCGCAGCGCGCGCCGTTGTGCGATATTTGCCGCAAAGCCCGCGCCACCGTCGCGCGCGGTGGGCATGAGCTGGGAGAGATGAACTTGAAGATCCTGAGTACCGTGAGCCGGCGCGCACGCCTGCCATGCCGCGCAGCCTGCGATGGCCGGTGCGTACCCCGACCGGGCGGGCTTGGTCTGTGCGTGTCCCCGGTGACCGTGAGCCCCTCGTGACGCACGGCCAGTACATCGGTGGCGACTGGCACAGCGCCGCCGCCGCTGCCCCGAACGTGAATCCTTCCGACACCACCGACGTGATCGGCGAGTACGCCCGGGGGAATGCCGCAGATGTCGCGGCGGCCTGCGAGGCGGCCGCGGCTGCGGCCCCCGCCTGGGCGCGCAGCACGCCGCTGGTGCGCGCCGAGGCGCTGGAGAGCATCGGCGCGGAGATCTTCCTGCGCCGTGCGGAGCTTGCCGATCTTCTGGCACGCGAGGAGGGCAAGACGCTCGCGGAGGCGCTGGGGGAGGTGAACCGCGCCAGCCAGATCTTCCGCTATTACGCCGCCGAGGCGCTGCGGCCGGCCGGTGAATACCAGCACTCGCTGCGGCCGGGAGTGGAGGTGGAGGTGACCCGCGAGCCGCTCGGGGTCGTCGGACTCGTGACGCCGTGGAACTTTCCCCTGGTGATCCCGGCCTGGAAGATTGCCCCGGCACTCGCCTTCGGCAACTGCGTGGTGTTCAAGCCCGCCGAGCTCGTGCCCGGCTGCGCCTGGGCGCTCACCGAGATCATCGCGCGCGCTGGCCTGCCCGCCGGGGTCTTCAACCTCGTGATGGGCGAAGGCCGCACCGTGGGCGCGGCCATCGTCGATGAGCCGCGCATCGCGGCGGTCAGCTTCACCGGTTCGGTCGCCGTCGGGCGTGCCATCCTGCAGGCCGCCGCTGCGCGCGCGGCGAAGGTGCAGCTGGAAATGGGCGGCAAGAATCCGCTCGTGGTCCTCGCCGATGCCGACCTCGATACCGCCGTGCGCGCGGCGCTCGAGGGCGCCTTCTTTTCCACCGGCCAGCGCTGCACCGCCTCCTCGCGCCTCATCGTCGCGGAGGCCGTGCACGAGCGCTTCGTCGCCGCTCTGACGGCGGCCATGCGCGCGCAGGTGATCGATGACGCGCGCAAGCCCGGCACCACCATCGGTCCGGTCGTGGATGCACGCCAGCTGGCACAGGATGTGAAGTACCTGGAGATCGGCAGGGCCGAGGGGGGGCGACTCGTCGCGGGCGGGGAGACCCCGGCGCGTGCGCGCCCTGGGTTTTACCTCACGCCGGCGCTCTTCACCGAGACGCGCAGCGAGCAGCGCATCAATCAGGAGGAGATCTTCGGGCCGGTGGCGAGCGTCATCCGCGTGCGCGACTATGAGGAGGCACTCAGCGTCGCGAACGCGACCCCGTTCGGGTTGTGCGCCGGCATCTGCACCACGTCCCTCAAGCACGCGCGCCACTTCCAGCGCAACGCCGACGCCGGCATGGTGATGGTGAACCTGCCCACCGCCGGCATCGATTACAACGCGCCGTTCGGCGGCCGCAAGGCCTCCGGTTACGGGGCCAAGGAGCTCGGGCCGGCGGCGCGCGAGTTCTACACCATGAGCAAGACCGCCTACGTGCGGGGCGGCTGAGTGGCGCGCGCGATCGCGGAGCGCGTACTGATCGTCGGGGCGGGGCCCACGGGGCTCGTGCTCGCGCTGTGGCTCACGCGCCAGGGGGTGAGCGTACGCATCATCGACAAGACCGCAGGCCCGGGCACCACCTCGCGCGCTCTTGCCGTGCAGGCGCGCACGCTCGAGCTGTACCAGCAGCTGAATCTGACGGACGCGCTGCTGGAACTCGGCCACCGGGTGCCCGGGATCAACCTGTGGGTGCGGGGCGAGCACCGCGCACGCCTGCCGTTTGAGTCAGTCGGCGGTGCACTCACCCGCTATCCGTTCCTCGAGATCTTCCCCCAGGATGAGCACGAGCGGCTGCTGATCGCACGCCTTGGCGAGCTCGGCGTGCAGGTGGAGCGCAGCGCCGAGCTCACGGGCCTTACCGCCGCGGGCGAGGGGGTGCGCGCGCAGCTGCGCCGCGCTGACGGCACTGCGGAGGAGTGGGAGGCGGCCTATCTTGCCGGTTGCGACGGGGCGCGCTCGCTGGTGCGCGACAGCCTCGCGGCCGGCTTCCCCGGGGGCACCTACCGGCAGCTGTTCTATGTCGCGGACATCGAAGGCGCCGGGGAGCCGGTCGACGGGGAGCTGCACATTGATCTGGATGAGGCGGATTTCCTGGCGGTGTTCCCACTCACCTCACGCGGCCATGTACGCCTCATCGGCACGGTGCGCGATGAGCGCGCGCAGCGCGCCGCGACCCTGAAATTCGAGGACGTCAGCCACCGCGCGATGGAGAATCTGAAGCTGCGCATCGAGCGCGTGAACTGGTTCTCGACCTACCACGTGCATCACCGCGTCGCCAATCAGTTCTCGAGCGGACGTGTCTTTCTGCTGGGCGACGCGGCCCACATCCACAGCCCCGCGGGCGGTCAGGGGATGAACACCGGCATCGGCGATGCGGTGAATCTTGCCTGGAAGATCGCCGCCGTCATGCGCGCGGATGCACCGGCGAGTCTGCTCGCCAGCTACGAGACCGAGCGCATGCCCTTCGCGCGCCGCCTGGTGGCTACCACCGACCGGGTCTTCAGCTTCGCCACCGCCGACGGTGTGCTGGCCGATCTCGTGCGCACCCGCATCGCCCCCGTGGTGCTGCCGCGGGCGCTCGCGTTCGAGACGGTGCGTGAGTTTCTCTTCCGCACCGTCTCGCAGATCAGGGTGAATTACCGCGGGCGGGCGCTGAGCGCCGGCTCCGCCGGTAGGGTGCACGGGGGCGACCGCCTGCCGTGGGTGCGTGCCGCGGGGCTCGACAACTACGACTCGCTCAATACTCTCGAGTGGCAGGTGCACGTCTACGGGCAGGCCTCGGCACAGCTTGAGGCCTGGTGCCGGCAGCGCGAGCTCGCCCTGAACGTGTTCGCTTTTGCGCCCGAGCACGCCGCCGCGGGCCTGACACGCAACGCGCTCTACCTGCTGCGTCCGGACACGTATCTGGCGCTGGTGGACCCGCAGGCGCAGCCGCCCACGCTCGAGAACTACTTCGCGGCGCGCAGCCTGCGCCCGGGCGGCATCGGCGCCTGAGCCGCAGCGTGGGGTTGCGGCGGCGACGGCCCAGCCGCGCAATTTGATATTCTCCGCGGCCCGCCGCCGTTAAGGTCTCCCGATGCCAACCGCTGCCGCCCTGCGCGTGGCGCTGATCGCCGCGTGCCTCGTCGTCCCGTTCACAGGCTCCGCCGCCGACACCCCGGCCCGGCAGGTGATCACCCACGAGACGCTGTGGATGATGAAGCGCGTCGGCAGTCCGGCCGTGAGCCCGGACGGCAAGTGGGTGGTGTTCTCGGTGCTCGAACCCGCTTACGATCCGGACAAAGAGGTCAATGGCCTGTGGCTGACCGCCGCCGACGGCAGCGGCACGCCGCGGCGCCTCACGCGCAGCAAGGTCCGCGAGAACGGCGTGGCCTGGTCGCCCGACAGTCACGCGATCGCCTTCTCCGGCAAGCGCGAGGGCGATGAGGTCGAACAGATCTACGTGCTCGATCTTGCCGGGGGCGGCGACGCGCGGCGTCTGACGACGGTCGCCACCGGGGCGGCGAGCCCCCAGTGGCGCCCCGACGGCCGTGCTGTCCTGTTCGAGTCCTTCGTCTGGCCGGGCGCGGCCGATGATGAGGCCAACAAGAAGATCATCGCCGAGCGCAAGGCGCGCAAGTACAACGTGCGCATCTACGAGCACTTCCCCATCCGTTACTGGAACCAGTGGTTCGACGAGCGTCGCCCGACCCTCATGGTGCAGTCGCTGGAGGAGGGCGCGCCGGCGCGCGACGTGCTCTCGGGCTCAGCGCTCGCCCGCGCGCCGGGGTTCGCCGGGGAGTACCACGAGACGAGCATGACGCTCGCGCCGCTGTGGAGCCCGGATGGCACGGAGATCCTCTTCACGGCGACCACCGAGCGCTGGAACGCCGCCTTCGCTCAGGTCGGCTACCACCTCTACCGCCTGCCGGCGCAGGGCGCCGCGGAGCCGCGCGCGGTGACACCGCTCAGCGGTGACTACCGGGATGCCGCCTTCGCGCCGGACGGCCGCTCGCTGTTCTTCAAGTTCACGCCCCACGATGAGGAGGTGTATCACCTCGGCCGCCTCGAGCGCGTGGCGTGGCCGCAGGGCGGGGAGCCGGTACTCGTCGCGCGCGACCTCGATCGCGACGTGGGGTCTTTCGCTTTCACGCCCGATAGCCGCACGGTCTATCTCATCGTGCCCGAGGCGGCCAACGACAACCTCTACCGGGTGGCTGCCGCCGGCGGCAAGCCTGAGCCCGTCATCATGGCGGCGAGCGGGGGCTACAACACCCTCGTGAGCGCGCGCAAGGCGCCCCGCACCGTGCTGATCGCGCAGTGGGGGAGCTCCGTGAGCCCGCGGGAAGTGGTGCGCATCGACCCGGGCGCGCATCGCCACGCGAATCTTACCCACATCGACAGCGCGGCCGCGGCCGCGATCGACTGGGCGGTCCCGGAGCACTTCTACTTCACGAGCGCCAGGGGGCGCAGCATCCACAGCATGATCGTGCGGCCCCCGGCCTTCGATCCGGCTAAAAAATACCCGCTGCTGGTGCTGATCCATGGCGGGGCTGCCGCCAACAACCCCGACCAGGTTGGCCTGCGCTGGAATTACCACCTGCTGGCGGCTCCCGGCTACGTGGTGCTGCTCACCGATTACACCGGCTCCACCGGCTTCGGCGAGAAGTTCGCCCAAGCCATCAAGCTCGATCCGCTCAAGACCCCCGGGGATGAGATCAATCAGGCGGTCGATGAGGCCCTCAGGCGCTTCTCCTTTATCGACGCCACGCGCCTGTGTGCGGCGGGCGCCAGTTACGGCGGCCACCTGGCCAACTGGCTCGAAGCGACCACCACGCGTTACCGCTGCCTCATCAGCCACGCCGGCGAAGTGGACCTGACCACCCAGTGGGGCGAGAGTGACTTCGCCTACGGACGCGAGGTCCACAACGGCGGCCCGCCCTGGGGTGGCAGCCCCATCTGGCGCGAGCAGAGTCCGATCACCTACGGCGGCAACTGGAAGACCCCGATGCTGCTTAGCATCGGTGAGCGCGACTTCCGCGTGCCGATCGGCAACACGCTGGAGAACTGGACCACCCTGCAGCGCATGCAGGTGCCGAGCCGGCTCCTCGTTTGGCCGGATGCCTGGCACTGGATTCTCAAGCCCGAGGACAGTCGCTACTTCTACAAGGAGGTACACGCCTGGCTCGCCACCTATCTGAAGGACCCGAGTAGCGCGGCCCCGCCGGCCGCCCCCTAAGGGTGCGCGTGCGGCGCTGTGCGCGTGAAACCGCCAGCTGCCGCCGCGGCACTTACAGACCATGGCTGCCACAGCACTGCAGGGGATGTACCGGCTCTTCGCACGGGCGCTGGCCGCGTGCTTCCTCGGCGCAGGCGCCGCGCTCGCGCACCATCTGGACGGGGACAATACGCGGATCACTTTCGAGATCGAGCGCCTGGGCCTTAACTGGTTCAGCGCGGCGTTCTCTGACCTCAGCGGGGACTTCGTGCCGAGCCCCGACGGCTTAAGCGGGCGCCTCAGTGTCAGCGTAGGCATGGGCTCGCTCGACTCGCACAGTCCCTACTGGAACGAGCGACTGCGCTCCCCGCAATGGCTCGATACCGCGCGCTATCCGCAGATGAGCTTCCGCTCGACCGGCATCGAGGCTGACGGACGGCAGCGCGCGCAGGTGCTCGGCGAGCTGACGCTGCACGGGGTCACCCGGCCCTTGAGTCTCAGCATCAGCGACATTGACTGCCCCGAGCCGCGCGCCCCGGGCGACGGGCACTGCCGCTTCCTTGGCCGTGGCACGCTCAGGCGCTCGGATTTCGGCCTGCCGCACGGGTTCTGGCAGGGCGGGGACCTGGTGCGGATCATCGTGCGCGGCGAGTGAGCCAAGGAGTTCTGGCGCCCATCCGGTGTGAGCGTCGGCCCGGAATATTTGCGCGTAAGACATTGATTATAAATGGTTTATCCGGTCACATGTCCAACATGAACGCGCCCTAATCTTCGCTTAAGAGGCGCCTAATGCGGGGGCGGTCCAATGGCGTCCGTGAAAGCTGCGCACGTCATGGGGGGTGCTGGGTCGGGTGCGCCGCGCGCCGCAGGGCTCGTGCGTCGGCCGGACCCGATCGTGCCTGAAGGCGCGCCATGCCGCTCGTAAGCTACGTCCTGCGCCGCCCCTACACGGTCGTCGCTGCGTTGATCCTGATCGGGCTGCTCGGCATCGGCGAGGCGCTGCGCATGCCGGTGGATATCTTCCCGCGCATGGATATCCCGGTGGTGAGCGTGGTGTGGACTTACGCCGGCATGAGCGCGCAGGACATGCAGAACCGCATCCTGACGCTGCACGAGCGCCAGCTGGCCTCCCTCGTCGATGACATCGCGCGCATCGAGGCCACGAGCTACGAGGGTGTCGGAGTCGAGAAGATCTACCTGCACGAGGGGGCGGATGTCACCCGCGCGGTGGCGCAGCTCGCGAGCAGCTCGCTCGTGGTGCTCAAATACATGCCGCCCAACATCACCCCACCGCTCGTCATCCGCTACGGCGCCACCGACGTGCCGATCATCCAGCTGAGCCTGGCGAGCAACTCCCTGCCCGACACCAAGCTCAACGATCTCGGGCAGAACATCATCCGCCCGGCGCTGGCGATCGTGCATGGGGCGGAGGTGCCCTACCCCTATGGTGGCAAGCCGCGCGTCATCATGGCGGACCTCGAGGCGCAGGCACTGCAGGCGCGCGGGCTGTCGCCGGCGGACGTGAGTGATGCCCTCGCCCGCCAGAACGTCATCCTGCCGGCCGGGGATGTGAAGCTCGGCAGCCGTGATTACCTGCTGTCGATGAACAACAGTCCGGATGTCATCGAGGCGCTCAACGCCTTCCCCATCAAGGAGGTCAACGGGCGGGTGGTGTTCATGCGCGACGTCGCCCACGTGCATGACGGCTTCCAGGTGCAGACCAACTCGGTGGCCGTCAACGGCATACCGGGCGCGCTCATGACCATCCGCAGCACCGGCGGCGTGTCGACGCTGTCGGTCATCGATGGCATCCGCGCCGCGCTCCCCGAGATCCGCCACCTGCTGCCCGCCGGCGTCAGCATCCAGCCGCTGTTCGATCAGTCGGTGTTCGTCAATGCCGCCCTCGACAGCGTGCTCATGGGCGGCCTCATGGCCGCAGGCCTCACCGCGCTCATGATCCTCATGTTCCTCGGCAACTGGCGCCTCACGCTCATCATCCTCGCCTCCATCCCGCTGTCGGTGGTTGCCGCAGTGCTGCTGATGGGCGCGGCAGGGGAGACCCTCAATACCATGACGCTCGGCGGCTTTGCGCTCGCGGTGGGAATCCTCGTCGACAACGGCACGGTGGTCATCGAGAACATCGAGCGTCACGTCGGCCTCGGGGAGCCGCTCGAGCGCGCCATCATCGACGGGGCGGGCGAGGTGGGTACGCCGACGTTCCTCGCGACGCTGTGTATCTGCATCGTGTTCGTGCCGGTATTCCTGCTGCAGGGCACGGCCAAGTACCTGTTCTCGCCGCTCTCGGTGTCGGTGATCGTGTCGCTGCTGGCGAGCCTGGTGCTCTCCTTCACCCTGGTGCCCGTGCTCTTCAAGTACCTGATGCGCTCGGTGCTGCCCGCTCACGGCGGGCGCGCAGCCGCTGCCGGGCATCCGACAAACCCGCTGGTGCGCGTGCACCTGGCGTTCGAGAACCGTTTCCAGCGTTTCCGCGAGGTGTATCGCAACATCCTCGCCTGGGCGGTCGCCAATGCGCGCCCTACGGTGATCGCCTTCCTCGTGCTGATGGGGCTGTCGCTGACGCTCTTCCCGCAGCTGGGCCGGGACTTCTTCCCCGAAGTCGACGCCGGCCAGATGCGCCTGCACGTGCGCGCACCCCCCGGGACCCGCATCGAGGCCACCCAGGAGTACTTCGCACAGGTCGAGGCGGCCATCCGCCGCCATGTCGGTGCCGGACAGATCGCGGTGATGCTCGACAACATCGGTCTGCCCTACAGCGGCATCAACATCGCGCTCTCCGACTCTGCCACCGTGGGACCGATGGACGGCGAGGTGCTCATCTCCCTCAGTAAGAAGCACACCCCGACGGCCGAGCTGACGGCGCTGCTGCGTGAGCGGCTGCCGCGGGAGTTCCCGCAGCTGCAGTTCTTCTTCCAGCCGGCCGACATCGTTGACCAGGTGCTGAACTTCGGTGAGCCGGCCCCGATCGACGTGCGCGTGGCGGGGAGCGATCAGAAGGAAACATACGCCCTGGCGCAGCGCCTCACGCGCAAGCTCGCCGCCATCCCCGGGATCGTCGACGTGCATGTTTTTCAGGTGCCCGATGCGCCGGCGCTGACCGTCGCCGTCGACCGCTCGCTCGCCACCCAGGTCGGTATGACGCAGCGCGAGACGGCCAACAACGTGCTGGTTGCGACCAATTCCAGCGCCCAGGTATCGCCGAACTTCTGGGTCGACCCGCGCAATGGCGTCAGCTACCCGCTGGTCGTGCAGCAGCCCACCTACAGCATCCAGAGCGCCCAGGACCTGAAGACCCTGCCGGTGTCGGTGGCCGAGGGCGGCAGTCAGGAGCAGCTGCTCATGAATCTCTCCGACTTCGGGCGCGGCACGGTGCCGATGGTCACCTCGCAGCTGAACATCCGCCCGGTGTTCGACGTGCACGCCAACGTGCAGGGGCGCGACCTGTACGGTGCGGCGCAGGATATCGACCGCGTACTCGATGCCAACCGCCCCGCGGCCGCGCGGGCCATCAGCGTCACTCTGGGCGGCCAGGTCGAGACCATGCGCGAGAGCTACACCGGGCTCTTCAGCGGCATCGCGCTGGCGATCGTGCTCGTGTATCTGTTCCTCGTCATCAACTTCCAGAGCTGGATCGATCCGCTCATCGTGCTGCTCGCCGTACCCTTTGCACTCTGCGGGGTCATGTGGATGCTGTTTCTGACGCAGACGCACCTGTCGGTGCCCGCCCTCATGGGGACCCTCATGTGCATCGGCCTCACCACCGCCAACAGCATTCTCGTCGTGACCTTTGCCAACCAGCGCATGGCGGCCGGTGACAGCCCGCTCACCGCCGCGGCCACCGCCGGCTACACGCGCCTGCGCCCGGTGCTCATGACCGCCGGCGCCATGATCCTCGGCATGATCCCGATGGCGCTCGGAATCGGGGAGGGGGGTGAGCAGAACGCGCCACTGGCGCGCGCCGTGATCGGCGGGCTCCTGTTCGCAACCTTCGCCACGCTCATTTTCGTGCCGACCATGTACCGGCTGCTGCGCCGGCCGCGCGCGGCCACTTCGGCTGCGGCGCATGTCTGACAACGGAAGAACGGCAATGGACGAACAGACCCGCCCGAGCGACTACGGCGATGACGTGCAGCGCACCGAGTCGCACGCGGTCGCCACCGGCTACGACCCGCGCACCCGTGACCGCCTCAAGCGCGGCGTGCGCATCGTCCTCATCGTGCTGCTGATCGCGTTTCTCGCCGTGCGCGTGGAGCGCTTCTTCCACGACCGCGCCCTCTCGAAGGCGGCCGATACGGCGGCAGGGGAGGCCCCGCTGGTCGAAGTGATCGTGGCGCAGAAAGTGGCAGAGCTGCAGCGCTTCACGCTTCCGGGGGAAACGGCCGCCTGGTACACGAGCACGATCTACGCGCGCGTCAACGGCTATGTCGCCCACTGGTATGCCGACATCGGCGATCACGTGAAGCAGGGGCAAGTGCTGGCGCTCATCGATACCCCGGAGGTGGATGCCGAGTTCGCCGCTGCGCGTGCGCAGCTGCAGCGGGCGCGCGCGGACGAGGCCGTGCGCCAGGCAGAATCCGTCTTCGCCAAGGTGCAGTACGAGCGCTGGCGCGACTCGCCCAAGGGCGTCGTGTCCGAGCAGGAGCGCGAGCAGAAGCATGCCGAGTACGACAGTGCCACCGCGCAGTATCAGGCCGCCAAGGCGCAGGTCGCCCTGAATGCGGCGCAGGTCGAGCAGTACAGCGCCCTGTGGCAGTTCAAGCACGTCACCGCGCCCTTCGACGGCACCATCACCGCGCGCGACATTGATATCGGGAATCTGGTCACCGCGGGCAGCACCACGGCGACGACACCCCTCTACGTCATGACGCAGAACGACCCGATGCGGGTCTTCGTCGACGTGCCGCAGAGCGCCGCGGCGGAGCTCATGCAGGGTGCCGTCCCGGTCAGCATCCAGGCCAGTGACAGCGCCGCACGCGCTTATCCCGGCAAGGTCGCGCGTACTTCGCAGGCGATCAACGTGCGCGCCCGCACGCTGCGCGTGGAGGTCGACCTCCCCAATACGGACGCAAGTCTGGTGCCCGGCCTTTACGTGAAGGTGGCGTTCTCCCTGCCCCCTAAGGGCCTGGTGCAGGTACCGGCCGCCGCACTATTGTTCCGCAGCACCGGTCCGCAGGTGGCACGCGTCGGCGCCGACCACCGCGTCACGCTCATCCCGGTGACCATCGCGCGCGATGACGGCAATGTCGTGGAACTGGGGAGCGGGGTGGCCCCGGGGGATGAGCTCGCGCTCAACCTGAGTGGCCAGGTCAATTCCGGAGACCTGGTACGCACGGTCGCGGCTCCCGCTGCAAGGCCGAACCTGCGCCCCGAAGCGCCGGCGCGCGCGGCGGGCACGTGAGGCGCCTGCGCACGCTCGCTCCCGTGCTGGCACTTGCGTGTGCGGCTGGATGCGCGGTGGGCCCCAACTACCGCACGCCAAAGGTTGCGGCCCCGGCACACTTCGCCGCCGATACTGTCGCCGTCGCCGCGCCGGCGGCCGCCGGCGATGCCCCGGGGGTGGAGTTTGCGGCCTGGTGGCACGCGCTCAACGACCCGGAGCTCGACTCGCTCATCGCGCGGGCGGTGCAGGGGAATCCTGACATCGAGATAGCGCTCGATCGGCTGCAGGCCGCGCGCACGCTCGCCATCGGCACCTTCAGCACGGTGCTGCCCTTCGGCGGTGCGAGCGCCGGCGGCGGCCGCGGCACCGGGAGCGACCTCGGGCGCGGCCGCGCTTCGCAGCAGCTGGTGTCGGCCGAGAGCGGCACCGGCCTATCACAGGTGAACCTCTTGGCAGGCTTCGATGCCGCCTGGCAGCTCGACTTCTTCGGCAAGTACCGCCGCGAGATCGAGGCGGCGCGCGATGACGCGCAGGCGGCCGCCGCGGCGCGCAACGCGGTGCTGGTGGCGGTGATCGCAGACGTCGCGCGCACCTATCTCGACTTGCGCGGACTGCAGCTGCGCTCGGCGGTGCTGCACTCGGCCTTAGGCGTGCTGCAGCAGTCGCTCGACATCGTCAACCAGCGCTACGAGCGCGGCATCACGAACGAGCTCGACGTGACGCTGGCGCGGCGCGAGTTCGAGTCGCTCAAATCCCAGGTGGCGCCGCTTGATGCGCAGGTCGCAGCCAATCAGTACGCGCTCGCGACGCTCCTCGGTCGCTACCCCGAAGAGCTCACGGCGGAACTTGCGCCCGGGGGCGCGCTGCCCCTCGTGCCGCCCGCGGTGGCCACCGGTCTGCCGGTTGATCTTTTGCGGCGGCGCCCGGACATCCAGGTCGCCGAGCGCGAACTGGCCGGCGCGACGGCGCGCATCGGCGTCGCCGCCGGCAACCTTTTCCCGCAGGTGTTTCTCTCCGCCTCGGTGGGCTTCGAGCATCAGGGCTGGGGCAGCACGCCCGAGAGCCTCACGCAGCACATCTGGTCGGTGGGCCCGGGGGCCACCTGGCCGCTGCTGGATTTCGGGGCGCTGGATGCGCAGCTGCAGGTGGCGAACCTCAAGACCCGCGCGCTGCTGGTCAACTACCGCAAGACGATCCAGGCGGCGGTGCAGGAAATCGATACGGTGCTCGGCGCCTACCGCGCCAGCCAGGAGAGCCTGCAGAGCCTCGGCGCGGCCCTCACCGCGAGCCAACGCGCGGTGACGCTCGCCAACGAGCGCTACGAGCGCGGCCTCACCGACTTTCTCAATGTCGTCGATGCCGAACGCGCCGAGTACACCCTGGAGGACGAATACACCCAGGCGCAGGTGAACGCCGGTGAGGAGTTCGTGGCGCTGTATCGGGGCCTCGGCGGGGGCTGGCAGAACTACCAGGATGTACCGGCCGTGACCCAGCCGCTGCCGGCGGTCGCGGCCATGTTCCGTGAACTTCTCACACGCAACACCGCCCTGCAGACGCCCTGAAGCGCCCTCGTCAGGGGTTGGCAGTAATTAAGCGCTCGTTGTTATCGCAGCCAGGGGCGGCGGTGCGCAGGCTCCTTCCGCACCCGGCGATGCACGGGGAATCTGCACAGTAGTGCGCGCCCGGCACTACTGGATGGAAAAAAAATCACAGCGGCGCGCTGCGCCGGCAGCGAGGCGCGGCGGCATAATGTGCGCATGCCCCAGCAGGAATTATTCGGTGCCCGCATCGATCTGCCGCCCGGTTTCACCTACCTGCCGCAGTTCCTCGATGCGCACGAGGAGGCACAGCTGCTGCAAGCCGTGCACGCGCTGCCGTTCGAGGCCGCGCGGTACCGGCAGTGGCAGGCGCGGCGGCGCATCGTCGCCTTCGGGGGTCGCTACGATTTCGCGCATCGCGCGCTGCTGCCCGCGCCCCCCATCCCGAGCTTCCTCGTGCCGCTGCGCGCACGCGTCGCGCACTGGGCCGGCGTGCCGTGCGAGGCTATCGCCCACGGCATCATCACCGAGTATCAGCCCGGCACGCCGCTCGGCTGGCATCGCGACATCCCGGAGTTCGAAATCGTCGCCGGCGTCTCCCTCGAGGGACACGCACGCATGCGCTTTCGTCCCTGGCCGCCCGAGCCCGCCGTCCGCTCGACGTGCGCGATCGAGCTCGAGCCGCGCTCCGCATACCTCATGCGCGGCGCTGCCCGCTGGGGCTGGCAGCATGCGGTGGCCCCGACGCCGGCGCTGCGCTACTCGATCACCTTCAGGACCCGCCGGACATGAGCGAGGAAGACTCCACCCTGATTCCGGTCGATTTCCGCGCCGCGCGCGCGCCAGCGATCGCGGTGCCGTACACCGAGCTGTCGCCCGAGGCGCTGCGCGGGGTGATCGATGGCTTCGTGCTGCGCGAAGGCACCGACTACGGCGAGCGTGAGGTCAGCCACGAGGCCAAGGTCCGCCGCGTGCTGGCGCAGCTTGAGGCCGGCGAGGCGCAGATCTGGTTCGACCCGGAGACGAGCAGTGTTGACATCCTCAGAGCCGACGGCCGCGGCCGCTGAGACAGGCCACTCGTACGGGCTCGACCGCGCGCAGCTGACGCGCTACCTGCGCGCGCAGCTGCCCGGCCACCTGTGTGACGCCTCTGGTGCAGTGGCAGCGGGCATCGCGATCTACTCGTTGTGCGACCCGCGCGAACTCGCCGCGCCCCGCTACGTCGGCCAGACGCGCGACCCGCGCCGGCGCCTGCAGCAGCACGTCGCAGCCGCGCGGCTGTGGCTGCCGGATGAGCGCCCGTGGTGGGTGCGATCAGCGAAACTGCGGCCGCTTTACGAGTGGCTGCGGGAGCTGTTCCGGGACGAGCGCCGGCTGCCGGTCATGGTGGTCCAGGGCTGGGTCGAGGTGTCCGCGGCGCGCGCCGCCGAGCGCACCTGGATCTGCGAATGCCTGGAGCGCCAGCTGCCGCTTCTGAACTTCGAGTACGAGCTGCTGCGACGGCAGCTGCAGCTCATTTAGCGCGCGGCCGCAGACCCCAGCACCTCACTCGCGGCGCGCGCACCACTCTCAAGCGCTCCGGCCACGGTACCGGACTCATCCTCGGTGTCCGTGGCTTCGCCGGCGAAGAACAGCGTCTCCTGCAGCGGACGCGCCAGCGCGGCGCGTGCCTGCGTGCCGCCGGTCAGCACGTAGCTGTAGGCACCGCGTGCGTAGGGATCCTGTTGCCAGTCATGCCAGTAGTGCGCCTCAAGCTGCTGCGCGATGCCGGCCTGCGGACCGAACATCGACTCCAGGCCAGCGAGGATCGGCGGCACCAGGTGGACGCCATCGCGCGCGGTGCCCGACAGCGCGAGCGCCCGCGGGCCGGCCACCCAGGCGACGAGGAGCGGCGCGCGCAGCGGCGCCGGCGTCCAGAACGTCGGTAGCGGCGTCTCCGGCGCGATGAAGAAGGAGGCGTCGCGATAGCGGCCGCCCTCGAGTTTCTCCCAGAACGGCTGGGCGAAGCGCAGCATCACCTTGATGACGCTGCCGGTGGCAAGACCTGCCAGTGCCGCTGCCTTGTCCGTGAGTGCCGGAGAGAAGATCACGGCGGCCGGATCCTGCAGCAGCGCGAGCGGCAGCGTCACGATCGCGCGCGGGGCCGTGGCTGTAAAAGCCTGTCCGAGAAAGTGCGCGTGCACTTTCACCGCGCCACGTGACCAGTGCACCTCCTGCACCGCGCACTGCAGGCGCAGCGTCAGGCACGACTCGTCCATCTGCGCCATGAGGGCGCCGAGCAGTCCCTGGTAGCCGCCTTCCGGGCGCGACTGTGGCGAATCGGAGAGCGTATCTCCGGTCCATTCGCTGACGATGGCGCGGGCACTGGCACGCGCGGTATCGGCCGCATCGAAGCCTTCCGCCATGCGGCGCGCGCCGGCGCGCTGCGCGGGCGTCAGCTGCGCGAGGTGCCGTTCGAGGAACTCATCGAAGGACATGTCCGCCTGCTCCAGCGCGTGGCTGGCACCCAGCGCCTCGATGACGCCCGCGAACCAGTCGTCCGCCTGCCTCAGCCTGCCCGCCTCGAGCACCCAGCGCTGCGTCGACGCATCGATGCTGCCGATCCCCATCCCCGACAGCAGTTGACGTGTGAGGGGGGCATGCCCGTGAATGAACTCCGCGCCGAGCTCGATGGGGCAGGCGAGGTGCGGTTCGCGGCGCGTGAAGATGCGCCCGCCGATGCGGTCGCGCGCTTCCAGGAGCAGTACCCGCTGACCGGCGCGCGTCAGGCGGGCGGCGGCGCTAAGCCCCGCGGCGCCTGCGCCGATGATGATGACGTCCGCCCTCACCACGCCCCGCAGCCGCAGGCGGGTGTCTGGGTCCTGTACGGTCGTTCCACGTGATGGCTCCGCATGATGTGTGCACTGCACCGATGATAACCGTGCGCACCGCCCATCAGCGTCAGCGCAAGCGCGACGTTGGCCGCCATGTTGGCCGGCGAGGATTCTGGCGTGTTCTGGGCCAGGGCGCGTATGTTAGGGGGCGAACTCAAAAGAACCCTCCGGGCCCGCAGCGCGGGTCCCGGTAAAACTGTGGCTGGCCTGGACTTCGGAGGTGACATGTGAATTTTCTATGGTTCCTCATCATCGGCTTGGTGGCGGGATGGCTCGCCGGGGTACTGATGAAGGGCGGTGGCTTTGGCATGGTCGGCGACCTGGTCGTCGGCGTGGTCGGCGCGCTCCTCGGGGGCTGGCTCTTCGGCGTCCTCGGGTTATCGGCCGGTGGCGGCCTCATCGGTAGCCTCATCGTCGCCGTCATCGGCGCGGTGGTGCTGCTGTTCCTCGTCCGGCTGATCAAGCGCGCCTAGGCCCGCGCGCCTCAAGGTGCAGGCGGCCCTGGCGGGCCGCCTTTTTTTTCGGGCAGTCAGGCGCGCGGCAGCACCGCCGCCGCGCGCTGCGCGCGCGCGAGCAGGCGCTCATCCCCAAGATGCGCCGCGAGGGTGGCGAAGGGCGCCGTCGGGCCGCGCCAGCGCAGTTCATCGACGTCGGCGTAAAGCGGTGCATCACTGCGCAGCGTCGCTAAGTCCTTGAACAGGAGCGCAAGCGGGCGCTGCTCGCCGAGCACCGCGGGCGGAAAATCCTCGATCGCCCCGTGCTGGGTGATCAACCGGGCCGCGGTCACGCGCCCGATGCCGGGGATGCCGGGGTAGCCGTCGGCGCTGTCACCCATGAGGGCAAGAAGGTCCGGGATACGCTCCGGGGGCACGCCGAACTTCGCCCGCACGCCGGCGGCATCGCGCACCTGCTTGGCCCGGCGGTCCACCTGCACGACCCGCGCTTCGCGCACGCACTGGGCGAGGTCCTTGTCCGGACTCCAGATCGACACACCCGTCACTGCCGGCTCCGCCGCGGCGATGCGGGCCGCGGAGGCGAGGCCGTCATCGGCTTCCAGCTCCACCATCGGCCAGGTGGCAACGCCGAGGCAGCGCAATGCCTCCTCGAGCGGATGAAACTGCGCCCACAGCGCAGGCTCCAGGCCGTCTGCGGTCTTGTAGCCGGGCCACAGGGTGTTGCGGAAGGACTCGATGACATGGTCGGTCGCGACGCCGAGGTGCGTGGCGCCGCCCTCGATCATCTCGAGCACCGTGTTCAGCACCCCGGTCACGGCGCCGAACGGGCGCGCCGCCCCCTGGCTGAAGCGCTTGAGACCGTAGAAGTGACGGAACAGCTCGTAGGTGCCGTCGATGAGATGCACGATCACGCCGGCGGCACCGGGGCGCGGCTCACGCCGCGCGCGGGTTGCCGACGTGGCGGCAGATTTCCCGCCGCAGCGCGTCAGAGCTCGCCGCCACGAACGAGCGGCGCTCGACGATGGCGGACTGCTCCCCGTTGAGGTCGCTCACCGAGCCACCCGCCTCCGTGACGCACACCGCCAGGGGCCCGATGTCCCAGGGATTCATGAGCGGATCGATGGCAGCATCGAGGGCGCCGCGGCACACGAGCGCGTACTGCACGCAGTCCCCCACCAGGCGCAGGCGGCTGGCGGCGCGCGCCAGCTCCTGAATCCGCCACACCCCGGGACGGCGCGCGAGATCGCTTTCCTTGAAGCTCGTGAGGCCGACCTGCGCCACGTCGAGGGCGCGCGCGGGACCGACCCGCACGCGCCGCGCGCGTGCGCCATCGCGCGTCAGCCAGCACCCGAGGCCGCGCGCGGCATAGGTCGTCTCCTTCAGAGCCGACAGATGGATGCAGCCAAAGACCGGCGCACCATCGATCAGGAGCGAGATGAGCGTGCCGAACATCGGCACGCCGAGTACGTAGGAGGCCGTGCCATCGATCGGGTCGATGAGCCAGCAACGCCCGGAGCGCGCGAGGCTGCCGCCGTACTCCTCCCCGAGCACCGGATCGTGCGGCCACGCAGCGCCCAGGTGCCGCCGCAGCAGCCGCTCGCCACCCTTGTCGGCGACGGTGACTTCGCTGCCGTCGGCCTTGTGGCTGAACTTCACCCGCTGGAAATGGCCGAGGATGATCCCGTCGCTCGCGGCGAGCGCGGCGCGTACGGTCGTGAAGGTGTCGCGGAACTCGCGCATCGAGAGCGCGGCAGCGGGGGCGGGGGGCTTTCGCAAGGGTGCATTTCGTTGTTGGGGCCTGCGACGCATACTAGCGTGACTGCCCGCAGCACGGCAGGTGCCCGCGACGGCCGCGCCCCTCAGCGGCTCGCCTCCAGGAGCGCGATCACGTCGGCCCAGGGCGTGGGTCCCTCGTGCATCGCGTACACGGTGCGCACGTTCAGGTGCTCGCGCTCGACCGCCTGACGCACCTCGTGCATGAGCTGGGGGTCGTAGAGGGTGTGATTGGCGTTCATGACCAGGGTATCACTCGCGTAGAGCAGCTGGCGGGCGGGGAAGTAGACCATGTACTGCCGCTCGGTCGAGGCGCCGCGCAGCGGGTACAGCTCCATGCGGTTCTCCCCGGTGCCGAGGCTCTGCCGGCCGGACAGGATCCGCCAGGTGACGGGGTGCCGGGCGGTCGCGGGGGATGCGGACAGCAGGCGCTTCAGCAGCGGTACGTTCAGGTCGAGCACGTACAGGGGCGCACCGGCGAGCACGTCGTAGCGCAGCCCGCCCACGTGCGGCCAGGAGTCGGAGGTCATGAGGACCGCCGTGACCTTCGCGCCCGGGTACTTGCGGGCCGCCTCCGCGAATATGCCGCGCGTGAACCCCTCCGACACCGGCGTCTCGAGGATCACGACACCATCATCCTGGTGTACCAGCGTCGTGTTCCAGGAACCCTGGTACAGGTCGATCCCCGGCGCGAGCGGGGTCGCCTTAGCGGTGCTGAAGGGGCGCTCCCAGCCACTCGAGCCGGCACTCTGCGCGACCGCCTTCGCGTCCATGGCGAAATCGGCTTCGCTGAGGGGCGTGTTGAAGCGTATGTCGAGCGCCTGCGCGGAGCTCCACAGCGCGCCGTTGCGCTCGATGACCTGGTTGGACGGGTAGGTGATGCCCTCCACGTAGCGCCAGTTGTCCCAGTAGGTGCGCTGCGCCACCTCGCCCCAGTAGTACCAGAAGTCGCTGAAGCGGGCGCTGACCTCCACCGCGCCCGGCAGGTGGTTGAAGCGGTTGAGTGCGAGGTGCACCGGGTGGCCATTCCAGGTGAAGGCGAGCACCGTATGCTCGGTATCGCGCAGGACCTCGCTCGGGGCATAGCGCAGGTCCTGCGCCGCGAGCGCGGTGAGCAGTGCCCGGGTCGGGCTCAGGGCCAGCTGCTCGCGCGTGCGCTCGAGGTCGGCCTTGGAGCAGGGCGAGTCGCCCCGTGCGCCGTGGTAGACCCCGCCCGCCGGGGTCGCGATCAGGACGCTGTCGGATTCGGCTTCGTTCAGGTCCGACTCCGGCCAGATGCCATGGGCGTCGGTGCGCGCTCGCGCGCCTGCGAAATCGAGCGTGACATGGTCACGCTCGTAGGAGGTGATGAAGGGCGCCTGCCGGTAGGACTGCTCCATGAGGGCGGTGTGCGAGATCACGTCCAGCCTCACGGTGTGGATCGCCTCGAGCTTCTCGCGTCCGCCCATGGCGTTCAGGGACTGCTCAAGACACGCGGCGGGGGCGAGGCCGCTGCAGCCGGGGGTCGAGGACGCACCGGCGTGTGCGCGCGGCGTGATGAGCGCGGCGCAGGTGAGGGCGACGAGGGCGCGCAGCAGCGTAGGCATGGAAGACCTCTTCGGGACGGCTGCACCGAAGACTAGCCGCTGCCCGCGGCTGCCAGCGCGCGGCCAAGACGAAGTGCCGTGCGCCTGCGGCAGGACGTTGCGCCAGAACCAGGTCGCCGCACCGTGGCGCGGGGGCTAGGGCGCCACCACTTCGATCACGACGCGACGGTTCGGTTCCAGGCACCGCAGGTAGCGGCGGCGCTCGCCCGCGTCGCTGTGAACGGCACACTGCACCACGGGTTCGGAGCTGCCGCGCGCGCTGATGCGGATCGATTCCCGCGGCACGCCCAGGGCCTGAAGCTCGCGCGCCACCGTGTCGGCACGGCGCGTGCTCAGGCGCAGGTTGTACGCGTCGTGCCCGGTCAGGTCCGCATTGCCCACCAGAGCCACGCGGGTGCCGGCGGGGAGTTGCCGGATCTCGTCCGCGAGGCGCCTAAGCTGCGCCCGGCCAGGCCGGCGGATGTCGGCCCGACCCGAGCGGTTGTGGGGGAACAGCACGATGAGCGAGCGCTCGGTGACCGCGGTGTCCGCCGCCGCGGGCGGGGGTACCGCCGGCGGGGGCGGCGCAGGAGTTGCCAGGGGCACGGGCGCGGCGGCGGGCGTCGCCCGCATCGCGGTGAGGCAGTAGTCTTCTGCGATGCGCACATACGGATCGACGTGCTGCCAGCCCCCGGCGCCGGCCTCGTAGTCCACCCAGGCGAGCTCGACCTCGCAGTAGGCGGTCATCTTCGGGGCGGCGCAGCGACGCGCATCGTGCTTGACCGCCTCGATGCCGCGCCACAGATCATCGCGCACGTGGCGCGCGTACGGCAGCTCGGCGGTCTCGAGCACCGGGCTTGAGTGATTCGTGAGGCTCTCGAGCAGCGCCTCGGCACGGGCCGCCGCGGCCGACTGCACCGGGCGCGGCAGCTGTTCGGCGGCCGCGTAGCGGCCGAAGTTGATCCACGCCTGGGTCTTGTTGGCGGCGTAGTTTGCCTCGCAGTCCGAGCTGTCCTCGGCCGCGAACAGGTCAAGACGCCCCTGCAGGGCCGCGATCGCAGGCGGCAGCGGGCGGCGCGGATCCGCGGGTCGCCCGGGCTGCTCGGGTGGCTCGGTCTGCGCGGCCGCGGTGGCGGCGCACAGCAGGCCGAGCAGTGCCAGAGCCGCATGCAGCTTCATGGCGCGGTTCATAGGCGCGGCACCGTGGCGGCGCCCTCGAGCGAGCGGTCGAGCGCCGGATCGTTGCGCCGGAAGGTGGTCTCGTCGAACTTGAAGCGCACGCGCAGGTACACACCCGTCCAGGATGAATTGGCGCTGAAGAGCTCCGCGTCCGCATAGCGCCCGGCAATGCAGCCGCCTGACAGCCACAGATTGTCGATCATGCGGTAGCCGACCTCGAGCGCCGCACCCTGATCGCGGGTGCCGCCGCCGGAGGTGCTGGAGGCCAGCAGTCCGACGTCCCAGCGGGGGTTGAAGTCCCACATGGCACGCCCGGCCAGGAGCACCGCGCTGTAGTCCGAGCGTGTGCCGTCGAGCAGTTCGCGCACCACCTTGCCGACCACCTGGCCTTCGAACTCCCACGCCCGTGCCGGGTGGTACTCGGCGATCAGCGCGAGAATCTGGCTGCGGCTGTCGCTGCCGGTGACGGGTGCATTGTTGTAGTCGGTGCGGTACTCGTAACGCGCCAGCGCATTCCACAAATTGGTGCGGGTATCGCGATAGGCGAGCCCGAGCTGCGCGCGGTCCTGCTCCTCGGCCGACAGCGGCTCATCAGGGAGCGCCTGGCGGGCGGAGAGGTAGATGTTGCGGCCGATCAGGCTCCAGTCATCGGAGAGCTTGCGCAGCACGGCGAGGGTTGAGAGCCAGTCGGTCTCGACGTCGGAGAAGCGATACTCGAGCCGCTCGCTGGTCTTCCACAGCGGACTGCCGACGTAGTCAAGGCCCAGGGCCACCGCGGTGGCCGACTGGGTGCCGACCAGCAGGCCGGCCGGCGCATCCGGCAAGGGCGCCGGGTTGATGACCTGCTGGCGCTCGATGCTGGTCGTGAGATTCAGTCCGCCTGTCAGGTGCCAGAGGTTGCGCACCCCGAGCGCATCCGCGGCCGTCTGCCCTGAGGCGGTGCCGGCGAGGCGGTATTCGTTGTAGACGGTGCCATCGCGCATGTAGGCGCTGTCGAAGCCGGCCACGAGCTCATGGGCGCGCGAGCCGTCGCCGAGCCCGTAGATGCCGGTGAGGGAATCAATATCCTCGTAGCGGGCATAGAAGCGCTGCGCATCGCTCACCCGGTACTCCCCGCCGATCGCGGCGAGCTGGCCATCGGTGCCGGTGACGGTGTGCGCGTACTCGCCATAGACGCTGGCGTCGTCGGTGATCTTCTGGGTGAGCTTGACGCTCGCGGCGAGGTAGTCCTGCTCGATGATGTCGTTTGCCCCGCCCATCGGCAGCCCGAGTGCCCCGCCGAGCGGCGAGCCGAGCAGGCCGCTGCCGTTGAAGCCGAAGCCGGTGTTGTTGAGCGGGGCGCCGCTGGCGGTGCCCGGAACCGCGCCGACGTCGTACTGCGCCACCGCAGGGAGCGCTGCGTTGTAGGTCTGGTTGACGTAGGACAGGCCGGTCTCGAGCTTGGCGCCCGCCCAGATGCGGGTCTCAACGTCCGCGGTGGCTCCGGAGCGGTGGGCGTCGGTGGTCTGGTCGACCGAGTGCAGTCCGTCGAGGACCAGCTGAATGCGGTCACTGAGGCGGTAGGAGGCGTGCAGGCCCGCTTCCGTGCGTCCCGGGGACAGAGTCGCATTCGCATTCTCGAATTCCAGGTCCGCTTTCGCCGCATAGGCGCGCGCATCGAGCGTCGCATCGTGGTGCGTGAGCTCGATGCGGCCGGCGTTGCCGGACGGGTCGAGCGCGGTGAGTCCGGCGACGCCTGCGAGCGGCGTCAGCGTGCCGCCGGCGTCGGCGCTCGCGAGCTGGTTGCCTTCACTGCGTGCCACATCGACGGTGAGGGTGGTGGTGGTATTGAGGCGCCAGACGCTGTCGGCGCCGTAGAGCTTGAAAGCCGTGACCGGATCGTGGTCCTGCGCGAAGCGCGCGCCCACCGTGAGGTTCTCGCGCACCGCGAACTCACCGTTGACGCCTTCCACCAGGTGACGCGGACCGCCGCTGTCGACCTCGTAAGTGATGCGGATCGACACCGGGTTCAGGTTCTCGTCCACGCTCGGCACCGGCTGGCGGAAGACGATGCGCCCGTCGAAGGGCTCGAAGTCATAGTCGGCGTAACGCGTGAGCGTGGTGCGGCTCAAGACCAGCGCCGGCTGGTTGCGGTCGCGCACCAGGATCTCCACCGTCTCGGAGTTGGCGACCGCGTTCGCCTGTGACACCGCGTAGGGTCCGGAGATGCCGCGCCCGGGCTGCTCATCGACGAACTGGTGCGTCGTCTCCATGGCACCGAACACGTTGGCACGCACCCGCGGGGTCTCGTAGTGCGCCGTGAACCCGGTGAGGGTGCGCACGTAGCTGCCAAGCCAGGCGGTCTCGGTCGGCGCCAGCGTCTGGAAGTCCCCGAACAACGCGTGACTCGCGCCGCGGTCGAGGCGTGCGTAGAGCTTGCTGGTGCTGCGCGCATCGTAGTTGACGAGCGAGGCGTCCCCGGAGAGGGGGAAGTACTGGTTCGGGTCGACGTCGGCGAAGAACTGTTCCTGGTTCACCTTGTTCGAGTCGAAGGAGGCGGTGAGCAGTGTGTCGCCGAACACCGTGCCCTTGACGAAGCCTGCGGTACGCGCCTCCGGGCTCCAGAAGGAGCCGCTCGACGGATCCGTGCCCCAGTGGCGCAGGCTGTCCTCGAAGTTGAGGTTGGCGAGCGCCGGTGCGTTGGCGTCGGCGTTGACGTGCTGGAAGCTCAGTCCGGACTCGACGATGCCGACGGCGATCAGCGGGCGCAGCTCCGGCAGGAAGCTCACCGTGCCCTGCACGCGCACCGCGCCGCTGGCGGCGCGCAGCAGCGCTTCCCCGGGCGTGACCGGGGCGATGAGGTCGAGCTCCGCGACGCCTTTGGGAACTGCCATTTCGAAGGCCGCGGCCTGGGCGCCCGCGGGGGACTGCAGCCGCCCGAGGCTGGTCTCGATGCGCACGCGCGTCAGGCGGGTTTCCGGGTGCCCGTCGGCGTCGACGAGGGTTAAGACCAGGTGCAGTGCCGAGTGACCGTCCGCGGGCAGTGAGGCGTCCGAGACGTGCAGGTGGATGCGGTCGCCCACGGGCAGGCCCCTGGAGCGTCGCCACAGGCCCTCATCCGCGGCCACCGGCAGGCCGCTGTTGGCGGAGTTCAGGACGCCGCCCGTGACTTCGCGAAATAGCACCGCGTTACCGGCTACCTCGGCCTGGGCGGTCGGCACGCTCGGGTGCAGCGGCGGCACATCGAGCGTGGCATCGTCGGAGGCGAACGCGCTCACCGCCGCACAGGCCCCGAGCAGCACGGCGAGCACGCGCTTCACGGCGGCTTCCCGCCCTGCGCGCCGACGGGCGCGGGCGGCGCCACGCGTGATGGCGGGTCCCTGGAGTCAAAGTCCACCCCCACGTGCTCGTGACCGGCGGGCGGCAGCGGCGCGAGCAGGGCGCCGGACTTCTGACGCCGGCGCACGTCCTCCATGACCTTGTCGGTGCAGGAACCTTCCGCGAAGTCGGCGCGGTGCAGCTCACCGTTGCGCAGGTCGACGAACAGGCTGTTGCCGTCGCCGGCATTGCGGCTGGCGAGCACGATGAGGCGGCTGCCCGCCGGCAGCGTGATCGGGTCGACCTTGAGGACGTGCGTGACCGGGTTCAGGCCGCACAGGCTGTAGTTGCCGTTCTCGTCGCTCGTGAGATTGGTGCCATCCTCGAAGTAGACGCGCACGCCCGGGATGCCAGGCTCGCCTGCGTCCTGCACGCGGTTGCCGTTGCAGTCGACGAAGATCTTGCCGACGACGCAGGCGTGCACGTCGAACGCGCCGCCCGCCGTGATCAGCACCTGGGCGGTGGCGAGCGTCGACTGCACGCCCGGCCCGTGCGCCTGCGCGCGGTTCACCCCATCGCCGCGCTCGGCCCCGACCCCGATGCGCACCTGGTAGTAGAGGTCGAGGACGGCACCGGCGGCGAGATTGCCGAGCTGCCACGTCAGCTTCGGCCCGGGGGTGCCCTGCGGATCGGGGGCCTTCTTCGGCAGCGACGGTTCAAGCCCGAGCTGCACCGTGCCCGGGATGAGCTTGAAGCCCAGCGGCAGCGCATCCACGAGCTTCACGTCGGTGACCGTGTTGCTCCCGGAATTACGCAGCCGCAGGCGGTACTGCACGCTGTCGCCCACCTGCGCCTGGGACTTGCTCGCGCTCTTCTCGAGCAACAGCGCGCCGCCGGCGAGCGCGCTCACGGTGATGCTGTCGGTGGCGCGCCCGCAGGTGCGGGGCGTACTGCGGCTGCACAGCTCGAGGCCGACGGCGTAGCTGCCCGGGGGCAGGTCCGCGCTGGTTGTGATCGCGCCGCTGGCGGGGTTGAGGGAGAGTCCGGCAGGCCAGGCGCCCACCGCGGCCACGGTGGCGTTGCCAGCCGCCCCGAGGGTGGCCGGTGCCCCATTGACGGTGGCCCCGGCGGCGGCGTTCGTGATCGGCGTCGAGGCGATCCCGGCCACGGCCGTGCCCTTGAGGGGCACCGGGATGGCGCTGCCGGTGACTTTCAGCGAGTCGGTGGCGGAGGCGCAGTTGGGCGGCGTGCTGCGGTCGCACAGCTGGTAGGTGAGGGCATAGGCGCCCGGCGGCACGGTGGTGGCGCTGACGATGGCACCGGTCGCGGTGTTGAGCGTCAGCCCCGCGGGCCAGCTGCCCGAGACCGCGACCGTGGCGTTGCCGCCGGTGCCGAGCGTTGCGGCCGCTCCATTGACACGGTCGTTGGCAGCCACGTTCGCAACCGGGATCGAGGCGATCCCGGCGACCGCGGTGCCGCTTTCGGGGACCGCCTGGATCGCGGCGGTGATCGTGACGCTGGCGGTGGCGGAGGCGCAGTTGGGCGGCGTGCCCTTGTCGCACAGCCGATAGATGAGCGAGTAACTGCCTGGGGCGGCCGCGGCGCTCGTGGTGACGGCGCCCGTGGTGGGGTTGAGCGTGATGCCGGGGGGCCAGGTGCCGGAGGTCGCAACCGTGGCGTTGCCGCCGCTGCCGAGCGTCGCCGGCGCACCATTCACCGTGCTGCCCGCGACGATGCTGGCGATGGGCGTGGAGGCAGTGCCCGCCACCGCCGTGCCGGCAGGGGAGCCCGGCATGATGTTGCCGCTGACGGTGACCGTGTCGGTCGCGGTGGCGCAGTTGGGCGGCGCGGCCTTGTCGCACAGCTGGTACGTGACGCTGTAGGTGCCCGGCGCCACCGTCGCGGCGCTCGTGAGGGCGCCGCTGCTGAGGTTCAGCGCGAGCCCCGCCGGCCAGGTGCCGGATGGGGCGACACTCGCGTTGCCCGCGCTCCCCAGGGTCGCCGCGGCGCCGTTGACCGAGTCATTGGCGGCGATGTTGGCGATGGGTGTGGCGGCGACACCTGCGAGCGCGGTGCCGGCCTCGGGCACGGCGATGATGGAGGCCTTGACGGTGACGGTGTCGGTGGCGGTCGCGCAGTTCGGCGGAGCGCTGCGGTCGCACAGCTGGTAGATGAGCGCGTAGGTGCCCGGCGCCGCGGCGGCGGTGGTGTTGATCGCACCGCTCGCGGCATCGAGCGTGATCCCCGCAGGCCAGCTGCCTGACTGCGCGATGGTGGCATTGCCCGCCGGGCCGAGTGTGGCGGCCGTGCCGTTGACGGCATCGTTGGCGATGACACTGGCGATCGGCGTGCCGCTGGTGCCGGCCGTGGCGCTGCCGCTCTCGGGCTGGGGATTGATGTAGACGATGAGGCTCGGGCCTGAGCTCGCGCAGGAGGCGGCCGGCGTGCAGGCGGCGCCGGGGGCCGGGGCGCTTGCGCCGCCGGTCGGATCGACCGCGGCGTAGTTGGTGACGCTGCTGCCGGCGGCCGCGGCGGCCGCCGTGACGGTCACGGTGATCGTGGAACTGCCGGAAGGGGCGATGGAGCCGCCGGAGAAGTTGCAGGTGATCAGTGCACCGGAGCTGCTGCAGCTCCAGTTGGTGCCGGTGGCGGAGACGAGCGTCAGGTTCGCCGGCAGCAGGTCCTTGATCTGGGCACTGCTGGCCGCCAGCGAGCCGGAATTGCTCACCGTCAGGGTATAGGCCGACGTGCTGCTGACCTTCAGGCCGGGCGCGGGGGCTGACTTGGTAACCCCTAGCAGCGGCCCGCTCTTGGCATTGGTGAACACGCACGAGATCGAGTCACCGAAGGCGATCGAGGGGATCACGTAGGAGGTCGCGGCGAGGTTGGTCGGCAGCTGGGTCGGGGAGCCGCTCGCGGCGTTGGTGCAGGTGAGGCTCGGTGTGTAGTAGCTGAGCGGGCTCACGCTGCCCGGCGCCATCGCCTCGCTCAGGGTGAGGGACTGGGCGCTGGTGAGGAATGAGGACGTCGGGCTGAAGGGGCCGTTGCCCGCACCCGTGGAGGTGCCGGTGCTCAGCACCGTGCCGGATGCGGTGGCGCTGATCTTGTAGGTGAACTGGTCGGCCGCGTTGACGCGCCCGGCGGTGAGTTGCTTGTTGAGCGAGATGATCGAGTAGCGCAGCGCGAACATCGCGCCCTGCAGGCCGCCCGCGACCAGGACGGTCGACACCTGCGTTGCGTTGATGGAGCCGACGATATAGCCCCCGACCACCCCGCCGACCCCGGTCTCCGTGAAGGTCGCCCCGGTATTGCTGATCGTCGGATAGTTGCTGCCGCTGATCGGGGGTACCTGGTCGAGCAGCGCCCAGTTGGCCCCGTTGGTGGTAAAGGCGAGCGACTCGCCGCCGTTGGTCGATTCACCGTCGGCGGCCACGAAGGAGTACGTGGTGCCACCGCTGACCCCGGGCGGCGGCGTCAGCGTGATGGCCGAGAACTGCACGGTGACGGTGCCGCTGCTGGCGGTGTAGAGGATCGGTTTGCCCGGGATCCCGAGGAAGGCCGTGTTGCCTACCGCAGCTCCGGTCCAGGAAGGAGCCGCGACCGGATTGAGCGCGGTGGGGTTACCCGACGTGACCGTCGCGGTGAAGGTCAGTGTCGAGCCATCCGGAAGCGCGTACGTGAAGGGCTGCCCGCCGGGGGCGCGCGCGAGGGTGTCGCTGTAGGTGCTGAAGTCGAGCCAGCAGTAGGTCGCCCAGTCCGCAGGTGCGGTGCCGGCGCTGGCCGCCGGCGAGCAGCTCGCGCCGAGCGCCTGATCGCAGAATGCAGCGAAGAGCAGGGCGCCGAGGAGCGCCCACAGCCTGCGCCCGCCACGCCAGCATGACGTGCGGGGCGCAACTGGGGCTGCCTGCGCTGCCGAAGACGCGCCGGCGGGTCGCCATCCGGCGCGCCGCGCAGCGAACGTCAGGACTGTCCGATCCTGCCGCACTCTTATAGATCTCTGCCGCGCGCAGGCCACAAGACCGCGGGCACGGCAGAAATACCTCCGTTAAGAAAGCTGAAGGCGATAGTCGGGAATCGGCGTCTTATGGGGGCGGGACGGCCTTCACAGGCCTATGTCAAATCGGCGTGCGGCAGCCCCGATTTGACTAAATATGAGAGGGGGGTCTCACTCGGTCGGCCTGCCGGGGAGGGCACTCGCGGCCGTGCGCCGCAGCCGGGCACAAGAGGCAGTGCACTGCGCTGCCGGTGGTTTTTTTGGGGGGGGCGGAAAGCCGACGCGGGCTGCGGGCCCTCGCAGCTTGAAGTGCCCGCAGCCTGCGTTTGAGTGTCGGGCTAGCCGGCCAGCATCGGCCGGCCCTCGTGCTGCACCAGCAGGTCGTGCATGTCGTTGGCGTGCTCTTCCTCCTGGGCGAGGATCCCCTCCAGCATGACGCGGGTGGTCGGATCCTTGTCGCCGAAGTAGCGCACCATCTCCCGGTAGGTCTGGATGGCGATGCGCTCGGCCACCAGGTTTTCCTTGATCATGTCGACCAGGTTGTCGCCTTCGACGTACTGTGAGGCGGCGCGCGACAGCAGGCCCTCAGGGTTCATCTTCGGTTTGCCGCCGAGCTGGTTGATGCGCTCGCACAGGAGGTCGAGATGCTCCTCTTCCTCCTTGGCATGCTGCGCAAACTCCTCCTTCACCGATTCGCTCGAGATGCCGGTGGCCACGACGGCGTGATACTTGTAGCGCAGCACGCACACGATCTCGGTCGCGACCGCGTGGTTGAGCGTGTCGATCGCCTGCTCGACGCTGCCCTTGTAGTTCTTGGTGATCGCGCCTTCGTTGAGTTGCTCGCGCGCCTTGCGCCGGATGGATTCGACATCGCGCAGGAACCACAGCGGCTTCGGCGCCTTGGCCGGGCCTGAATGCTGGGCGCGGCGTCGGCCCGCGCGCTCCGCTGCGGCCATTTCGGCGGCCTCACGCGGATTGCGTGGCGCCGCGGCACGCGCGGCACGCTCGATGTCGGCGGTGTGGACGAACTTCTCGACGTCCTTCAGGTAGCGGCGCGTGGCATCGTAGTCTCCCTCGCCCTGTACGCGCGCGGCGGCCTTGCGCACCGACGGGGTTTTCGACTTCGCTGTGTTCTTGGATCTCGCCTTCGCCATCTTCATACTCCTTATAATCGACCGAGCTTAGCTAATCGCCGCCCCGGGGTAGGTGCTCCGGGAAGTCAGTTGCGGTGCGGGTCGTTAGGATACGCCAGCCGTGCGTCGATGCGGAAAACTCACGCGCGGAACGAGCCGGCCGGCTACGTTGCGCTGCACAGTAGCAGCGCCGCTTGCAACGACAAAGCTACAGGTCAGGGTGAGACTGGAGTCAACGATGATCGGCGGGTACAGCGACCATGCAGCCAACGAGCGCACGTACCTGGCGTGGGTGCGCACCGGAATCGCCATAACGGCCTTCGGGTTCGTGATCGAGAAATTCAACCTCTTTATCCTGACACTGGCGTCCACGGCCGTTGTGAGCGATGAGAGCCGCCGGCTGCAGCTCGCCGCGCTCTCAGGACGCGTCGGGCGCTATGACGGTCTCGCACTCATCGCAGGCGGTGTCGCGCTGGTGGTGCTGGCGACGGTGCGCTTCGTGCGCATCACGCGCTTGCTGGATGATGGCCAGTCGCACTCCGCGGCGAATGTCCGCACCGAGCTCATGCTGTCGGCGCTGCTGGTGCTGCTGATCGCCGGATACGGCATATATCTGGCGGTGGATTACTGAGAGTCCGAGTCATGCAAGCGGGCAACCGGTTCCTGCGAAGGGAAAGTTTCGCGGCGCTCACCCTCCTGTTGACGGCGGGCAGCGCTGGCGGCGCACGGGTGCTTGCGGTCCCCTGGGATTGCGTCGCTCGCAGCGTCGTCAGGCAGTTCGCCGCTGGCTGCAGCGCCGAGATCGGCGCGGTGCGAAGATGAGCACCGCGCCTCATCTTCGCGGAGGGCAATGGTCATGAGCAGCGATGCCGCGCAAATCCGCGACAACCCGGCTGCCAGCCGCATCGAGGCTACGGTCGCAGGACAGACGGGCTTCGCCGAGTACCGGCTCGCCGCAGGTACGATCACGTTCACCCACACGCGTGTGCCGGAGAATCTGCGCGGCCGGGGTATCGGCACCCGGCTGATCGAGGCGGGATTGGCGCTCGCGCGCGAGCGCGGGCTCGAAGTGCTGCCGGTGTGCCCGTTCTTTCGGGCCTACCTGCGGGCGCATCCTGACAGTCAGGCTCTGCTCGGAGCGCAAGGCCGCAAGCTGCTGGCCGAGCCGGCTAGCGCTCCCGGCCCGCGCCTTCAATGAGGAGCGGCGTTGGTTCCGCGCCCGCGCCATCAGAAAGGTCCTTCAAACAGGGGGCTTAGCGGGATCGCCGACCCGTCCGCGCGGTGCGCCCGCTGCGCTGTCATGAAAGTGAAGGATGGGGCATACACCACGACGCTGCGTGAGCGCGTCAGCCGGGTGAGCGCCGTGGCGGACCTGCTGCTCAATCACCGCAATCCATGCGCGACGGTCATGTGGCGTTCACATTTTTCCTATATTTGCTTCATGCGCGCACACCTGCGCTGACAGATCGGGGAGTGAACCGAATGGATGGCTTTTTTGCGGAGCTCAAGAAGCAGCGGTGGGACGATCATCGTTACTACCATCATTCCCGGATCAACCAGAGCCTGCACCTGGTGAGTGCGCTCAGTTTCCTGACGGCTTACGTCACCGTCTTCACCAATCCGGCCGCGGCGGCACTGATCGGCTGGCTGGTGGCGATGGTCACGCGGCAGGCGGGCCATTTCTTCTTTGAGCCCAAGGACTACGACACCATCAACCAGGCGACCCACGAGCACAAGGAGAGCATCAAGGTCGGATACAACCTCAGCCGCAAGATCGTGCTGCTTTCGCTGTGGGCGCTGATCCCGGTGGTGCTGTGGTCCGATCCGACGCTGTTCGGCATATTCCGCGGCAGCGGGCATGCCGACTTCACGCGCCACCTGTGCCAGCTGTGGCTCGCTCTCGGGCTGGGAGCGATCGTGTTCCGCACCGTGCAGCTATTTATCCAGCAGAGCGTGCTGACGGGAGCGGTATGGTTCACCAAGATCCTCACCGACCCGTTCCATGACGTGAAGCTCTATTGCCGCGCCCCGCTGTACCTGCTGCGCGGCGAGCTGCGCGATCCGATGGCGGACGTGGCCCACCGGGCCTGAAGGAGCTCGCGCAGCACCCGTTGCTTTATCCACTTGTTGCTGAGGTGCGCATCCTGCCACCACCAGCCGTCGCGCTGCATGGCCAGCGCCGCCGTCACGAACCGCTCGGTGACGGCGGCGAAGTCCTCGTCCGTGTAGTTGAGGCTGAAAATGAGGCGCCCGGTGCCCACCCAGCTGAGCGCGAGACCCTGCGCGCGCAGGTAGTACTGCAGCATCCAGTTGTAGCGCGATGGCACAAGGTAGGTCACGGTCCAGATGGACGACAGATGCGACACCTCAACGGGCACTCCGGCCGCCTGCAGTCGCTCGTTCAGCGCGGCGGCGCGGCGCTCCCACAGCTCGTCCAGTCCGCGGTAGAGCGCACGCACCGGCTCGGCCTGCAGGCGTTTGAGGAACTCATGCATTGCACCCATGACGTAGGGGTGGGAGTTGAAGGTGCCGCGCGCAAAGCAGACATCTGCCGGCCGCGCGTCGCTGAAGCGCTGCATCAGAGCGCGCCGGCCGCACACCACGCCGACCGGCAGGCCCCCGCCCAGCGTCTTGCCGTAGGTGACCATGTCGGCCTGCACCCCGAAGTACTCCTGCGCGCCGCCGGGAGCGAGGCGGAAGCCGACAAATACCTCATCGAAGATCAGGACGATGTTGCGCTCGGTGCAGACGCGGCGCAGCTTCTGCAGCCACTCGGTGTAGGCGGCGCGGTCGAAGCGCGCGTTGCGGGCACTGTCGATGAGGCCCGAGTCCGCCGGCGCGCCGGCGTTCGGGTGCAGCGCCTGCAGCGGATTGACGAGCACGCAGGCGATGTCGTGCCGCGCGCGCAGCACCCGCAGCGACGCTTCGTCCATGTCCTTGAGGGTGTAGGTGGCGTCCGCGGGCAGGGGATTGCCCACGCCCGGCTGCACGTCGCCCCACCAGCCGTGGTAGGCGCCGCAGAAGCGCACCAGGTAGCGGCGGCGGGTGTGATAGCGCGCCAGGCGCACCGCCTGCATCACGGCCTCCGTGCCCGACATGTGCATGGAGACCTCATCGAGGCCGGAAATCTCGCGCAGCCGCTGCACGTTGTAGGCGAGCACCGGATGGTAGGCCCCGAGTACCGGACCGAGCTCGTGCACGAGCTCGCTGCCGCGCGCGATGCACTCCTTGTAGAAGTCGTAGCCGAAGAGATTGGCGCCATAGGAGCCAGTCAGGTCGTAAAAGGCATTGCCGTCGAGGTCGGTCACCGTGACGCCCGCGGAGGATTCGAGAAAGGCCCCGGCGCGCAGGTGCTCGCGCACCACGCGGCTGAACTGGAACGGCACGCGGTAACGGGACGTGAACTGCAGGTCCGAGATCGAGCCCTCGATCTGGCGGGTGAGCGCGGCGCTCTTGGCGAAGCGCTGCGCGTAGAGGGTCGCGAGCTGCTCGAAGCCCTGGCGGCGCCGGGCGGCGATCTGATCCGGAGCGCCGTCGGCACTGAAGAAACCGCCTTCGTCATACTCGTAAAAGGGAATGAGGCGCGCGAGGCGGCGCGCCATGCGCGCGTGTCCGGTGAGGGAGCGGTGCTTGGCGAGCGAGAGCTGCAGCCGCAGCCACAGCAGGCGCAGCAGCCCGAGTACGACCAACCCCAAGATCAGGTACCAGAGCATGTTGGATTCCGGTGAGGCAGCAGGGGAGCGGCGCGCCGCGCTGGCGGCTCAAGTGCAGCTCCCTGCAGTCGCTGCCGGGCGAAAGTATTTCAAGTCGGTGACAGTCCGATGACACTGCGCACCACGCTGGCCCGCCTGACGCAGCAGGAGGACCTGAATTTCCTGCTGACGAATCGCCTGCCGCGGCGCTGGCTGACGCTGTTCATCGGCTGGCTGAGCAGGGTGGAGCAGCCGCTGGTGCGCGAGGCGTGCCTGGCATTGTGGCGTCTGTTCACGGACCTGGACCTGAGCGAGGCCCGTACCACGCGCTTTCGCAGCCTGCAGGAGTGCTTCACCCGCCAGCTCAGGGAGGGCGCGCGGCAGGTGGACGCGGATCCGCAGGTGGTGGTGAGTCCATGCGATGGCATCGTCGGGGCGATGGGGCCGGTACGCGGCGGTGCCGTCTTCCAGGCCAAGGGATTTCCCTACCGGCTCATGGACCTGCTCGGGGATCCGGACCTGGTGCGCGCTTACGGGCAAGGCTCCTTCGTGACACTGCGCCTGCGCTCGAGCATGTATCACCGCTTCCACGCGCCCTACGACTGCCGCGTGGAGCAGGTCACCTATGTCTCCGGAGACACGTGGAACGTCAACCCGATCGCGCTGCGGCGGGTTGAAAATCTTTTCTGCAAGAACGAGCGCGCGATCATCCGCTGCCGTCTGCCGACCGGACACCTGATCACGCTGGTGCCCGTGGCGGCGATCCTCGTGGCCAGCATCCGCCTGCACTTCCTCGACGTGCTGCTGCACCTGAGATACCGCGGACCCAACGCCATGCCCTGCGATGCGACGCTGAGCAAGGGCGAGGAGATGGGCTGGTTCCAGCACGGCTCCACGATCATCGCCTTCGCGCCTCCCGGCGTGCAGCTCGCGCCTGCTCTTGCGCCGAACGGCCTCGTGCGCATGGGCCAGCCGCTGCTGACCCTGCCGCGCAGCGAGCCATGAGCGGGCTTGCGGTCATTACCGGCACCACCCACGGCATCGGCGGGGTCACGAGTCTTGAGCTGGCGCGCTGCGGTGCGCAGGTCCTGATGCTGTGTCGCGATGTGCGCGCCGGGGAAGCCGTGCGCCAGGACATCCTGGGGCGCGTGCCGGGCGCGTCCGTCGAGGTGCTCTCGTGTGATCTCGCCTCGTTCGACTCCGTGCGCCGCTGCGCACAGCAGATCAGTCGGCACCGTCCGCGCCTGCGGCTGCTGATCAATAACGCCGGGACCGTCAGCGTGGCGCACCGGATGTCGGTGGACGGCTACGAACTTACCTTCGCGACCAACCACCTCGGGCCGTTCCTGCTGACGAACCTGTTGCGCGGACATCTGCAGGAGGATGCGCGCATCGTCAACGTCGCCTCGCGCGCGCATTTTCGCGGCCGCATGGACCTCGACGACGTCGGCAACCCGCGCGCGCGTTACCGCAGCGCCGCGGCCTACGCGCGCTCGAAGCTCGCCAACGTCCTGTCCACCTTCGCCCTGGCGCGCCGGCTTGCAGGCTCGGGGGTGAGCGTCAACTGCCTGCACCCGGGCGTCGTCGCCAGCAACCTCCTGCCCTGGTGGCTGCGGCTGGTGAAGCCGCTCCTCAGCCGGCCCATCTTCGATATCGAGCGCGGCGCGCGCACTACCTTGTTCCTCGCCCTGGCGCCCGGGGTCGCAGGCCAGAGCGGGAAGTACTTCGATGAATACCAGGTGCCGCAGGCCGCCTCTGCCCTGGCGCGGGACGTCGCGCTGCAGGAGTCGCTGTGGCAGCTCAGTTCCCGCTGGGTGGGGCTCACGCCATGAGTCCGGCACCCGGGCACTGCTCATTTCGTCAGGCGCCGCTCACGCGACCCAGGGACGCACGTTTCCCATCAAGAGAGGCCGACATGCAATCCACTGCCCGCTCCTCCATCGCCGAGATGCTGCTGTTCGCGCGCAATTTCGTGCTTCACCCGCACATGCTCGGCTCGGTCATCCCGAGCTCGCGCTTCCTCGTGGACCAGGTGCTGGAGCCCATCGACTGGGGGCGCGCGCAGGTCATCGTCGAGTACGGTCCGGGCGTGGGCACCTTCACAGGTGAAATCCTGCGCCGCATGGGCGCCGACGCTCACCTCGTGGTCATCGAGACTAACCACGACTTCGTGCGCTTCTTACGCCGCTCCTTCCCGGACCCGCGCCTGCACGTCGTGCACGAGTCTGCGGCCGGCGTACGCAAGGTGCTGCAGCGGCTCGGGCTGCCGGCCGCGCAGTACATCATCTCCGGGATCCCGCTCGGCAGCATGCCGGACCCGGTGCGCATGCAGATCGTCGGCGAGACCCGCGCCGCGCTCGCCCCGGGAGGGGCGTTCCTGGTCTACCAGTTCACGGCACGGGTACTGCCCATCCTGCAGCGCACCTTCGGGAGCGTGCGCCGCAGCTTCGAGCGCCGCAATCTGCCGCCGGCGCAGCTCTTTGTGTGCGCGACGGGACGCGCCGACTGAAGCGTCAGGCGATCGCGCGGATGACTCCGCCGTCGGCACGCACCGCAGCACCGGTAGTCGCCGAGGCCTGCGCGCTACAGATGTAGGTGATCAGGGAGGCAATTTCCGCCGGCTCCGTGAAGCGGCGCAGGATGGAGGAGGGACGTGCGCTGCTGAAGAACTCGCGCTCCACGTCCGCGGCGCTCCTGCCGCTCGCGGCGGCGAGCTGGGCGACAAAGCCCCCGACTCCCTCCGAGGCGGTCGGACCGGGCAGCACGGAGTTCACGGTCACGTTGGTGCCCACCAGTGACTCGGCGAGGCCGCGCGCCACCGCCAGCTGCGCGGTCTTCGTCATCCCGTAGTGAATCATCTCAACCGGGATCTGCACGGCGGACTCGCTTGACACGAAGACGATGCGCCCCCAGTCGCGCGATCGCATACCGGTGACGTAGTGACGCGACAGGCGGATGCCACTCATCACGTTGCTCTCGAAGAATCGCAGCCAGTCCTCGTCCGGGATGGCCTCGAACGGCTTGGGCTCGAAGATCCCCATGTTGTTGACGAGCACATCGACGTCCGGATGGGCTTCGATAAGCTGTTGGCAGCCGCGCGCGCTGCCAAGATCAGCCGCGGTTCCTGCCGCGCGGGCCTCGGGCACCGCGCTGCGCAGACGCGCCAGCGCCGCCTCGACCCGCGCCGGGGTGCGACCGTTGATAATGACCTGCGCGCCTTCGCGCGCGAGCGCCAGCGCGGTGGCGAAGCCGATGCCGGCGGTCGAGCCGCTGATCAGTGCACGCTTACCCTTGAGTCCCAGATCCATGAGTGGCCTCCTTGGCTGACCTGAGCGACATTACGCTCGGGCGAAATCGGGCGGCAATCTGCTGGAAGAGGCAGCACTCGTGGGGCGCACGGACGTAAGTCCCGCAGCGCCGAAGCGGTGCTGCGGGACTTGCGGCTCGGGGGGCCGGGGTCGGGGCGGGTCTTCAGTAAGCCGGCTTCTGCACGATGAAGTCCGCAACGCCCAGCTGCTGTTTCTTGTGGGCGTCCATCATGTCGAAGATCTTCATCTGGAAGGCGAGGTATTCATCCTTCGACACCTTGCCCGCGCCATGGGTATCGATCTTGCCGAACATGTCCTTGCTCATGAGCCCGTGCGTATAGGCGAGCGTTGCAAACGGGATGACGTTGCCGCTGGCCGGACCGTAGAACTCGTCGGCCTCAAGGAAGCCATCCTTGTTCTTATCGAGTGCCACGAACACACGCTCCTGATAGGCGATCCATTCATCCTTGGATACGGTGCCGTCCTTGTCAGTATCGATCATGTGCATCATTTCCTTGGTCCGCAGGCCCTCGATGTATCCGGGGGTCGCGTACAGAACCATGTCATCGGCCCACGCGGCGGCGCAGGCGAGCGCGCCGAGGGTGGTGAGGGCAGCCAGTGCGAACGAACGATTTGGGATTCTCATGGGGTGGGCTCCAGGTTAATGCGGGACTGATCCCACGCGGGGCATTGTGTCCCACGGAGAACCTCTGGTGGAGAAGACCTTGGCGGCGGCCGATTTCTTGCCTCGCCTGCGAGATTTAGGCGCCCGGCAGCGCTCCGGGGGCGCCTGAGGCGCCGCCAAGCGGCACAGCCGGCGCGCTGGCGCAACGCCGACATCAGGCGGGCAGGCGCCCTTGGGACCCTGTACCCTCAGGTGAAGTTTACGGATGCTTATCAGGAGTAAGCGGTGGCAAAGCCCAATTATCATCACGCACGGAAGCAGAAGGAGCAGGCCCGCAAGTCCCGTCAGCTCAAAAAGGAGCAGCGGCGCACCGACCGCTCCAAGCCCGACGCCGAGGGGACCGCAGGGACCATCCAGCCGGGCGTCGATACGGGACCTCCCGGCGCGAGCGGCGGATGAAACTGTCCTCCGGTGCTCCGGCCGCCCCGAGGCTGCAGCGGCAGGAATTGCTGCGCCGCGCCCGGGCCGCCGCCCAACCCCTGCGGGCCGCATTTCCGGCCGTCCAGGCCCTGCGCCTGGACCTTAAGTTCGAAGGACCGGTCGCTAACGTTCCGGCCACGCAGGCACACGTGCTTTACCCCCCCGCGGCGGCCTTTTTTGAGTTCGCCTGCCCCTACGCGGACTGTGACGGCCGCTTTGACCTCACCCAGGCGGTCGAATCGACGCTCCGTCGCAGCGGGCCGCAGGCCCACGGGGTGCTGGAGTGCACGGGCCTGCGGGTGCGTCAGCGCGGCGCGCGGGAGCCGTGCGGGCTGCGCGTGGAATACCAGATCCAGACCACTTACCAGCCCCCGCGTTAGCCCCCTTCGGGGGCCGGGGCGCATTGAGGCCCTCGCGCGGCCCTCGGGCGTGGTACCGTCCGCAGTCCCAGTTGGGCGGCGGGGCGACGGATTTCGCCTGGATTTGTTCTAAACATCGATTTGCGAGGATTGCGCAGTGACTAAACTTTACGTTGGAAATCTTCCCTTTACGGCCACCGAAGATGGCGTACGTGCCCTGTTTTCGGCTCACGGGACGGTCGAAAAGGTCTCCCTGATCACGGACCGCGATACCGGTCGCCCGCGTGGCTTCGGCTTCGTGGAGATGTCGAATGCGGACGCGTCGCGCGCGATGCAGGCACTCGATGGCAAGGACTTTGAGGGTCGGGCGCTGAAGGTCAATGAAGCCCAGGAGCGCGAGCGCTCGGGCGGCGGCAACCGCGGCGGCCCGCGCCGCTACTAAGAATTGCTGTGCACGCCGTGGCGCATCGCCACGTGCTGCCAGTAACTCTGTCTGTCTAAAGCGACGCGCGGATTCGTGAGCCTGGCGCTCATGAATTCGCGCCGTCAGCTTCAACCGGGCATCACGTCACGGTGATCGCGCGGGTGAAGTCGCAGCGTGCCTGCTATACTCCGCGCGCGCCGGTTTTCAGTACCTGCGCCAGCCGGGGGGCTACTTCTTAAAGTGTCATCGATCCGCCGCATTAAAGAGCAGAAGCGGATCCTCATCAGCGAGCACTCTAAATCTGACAATTTCAAGGGACTGTCCCAGGTCCTCATCACCATCGGCGCGCTGGGGCTCTTGTGGTGGCTTGCGGTTCTCAGCCTAAGAATTTCCGGCTGGCTGACTGTAGCGATCGTTCCGCTGATCAGCCTGTTCACGCTGCGCGTGTTCGCGCTCATGCATGAGTGCGGTCATGGCAGCCTGTTTCGCAATCCCGCGCTCAACCGCGGCTTCGGCTTTGTGCTGGGGGTGGTGGCGGGAATGCCGCAGTACGTGTGGTCCCAGCATCACAGCTACCATCATGCCCACAACGGCAATTGGGATGCATACCGCGGGCCGTACACGACGCTCTCGGTAGATGAGTACGCGGCGCTGTCGCGCACCCAGCAGCGCCTCTATCGGGTGAAGTGCAGCATGGCCTGCGCACCGATCGCCGGCTTCATCTACCTCATCTTCAATCCCCGCTACACCTGGATGAAAGGCAGTCTCGGGCTGCTGTGGCACGTGCTGACCGCGAAGCTCGCGCAGCCGCGCCAATCGATCCGCGCACACGCGTCCACGTACGTAACGCGCTACTGGAAGTCGTGGCGCGAATACCGCCACATGTCCTTCAACAACATCGTACTGCTGAGTGTCTGGGTGGCGATGTGCGCGCTGATCGGTACGGCGCTGTTCTTTACCATCTACCTCATCAGCCTCTCGCTGGCGGGGGCTGCCGGGATCGTGCTCTTCACCGTGCAGCACAACTTCCGCCATTCCCACGCCAGCGACGCGCCGCGCTGGGACTACGACGTCGGGGCCATCCAGGGAACGAGCTTTCTCGTGCTGCCGCCCTGGCTCAACTGGTTCACGGCCAACATCGGCTACCACCACGTCCACCATCTGTCCTCGCGCATTCCGAACTACCGCCTGATTGGCTGCCATGACCAGTACCGGCACCTCTTCACCGATGTCACCCGGGTGGATCTGCTGCAGGTGAGCTCGGCGCTCAAATGCATCCTGTGGGATACGCGCGCGCAGCAGATCATCTCGGTCGCCGAGTATCGCGACCAGCTGCTGCAGGCGCGCTGCGCCTAACACCCCGACCGCGATTCTCCCCGCGTCCTGAATCTGCCGCGCTCTGGACCGCCACCGGGCGGACGTGGAAACTTGCACCCGACTCACCCTCAGCCGCAGGAGATATTTGCTTGCTCGCCATCATGAGCGCGACACACGAGGAGCTGGCAGCCGTGGTCGGCGCGCTCGCGGGCGCCTCGACGCAGGAACTCGGCCGCCGCAATTACCACCGTGGCCGTCTTGCGGGCACCGAGGTGGTGGTCGTGTTCTCACGCTGGGGCAAGGTCGCGGCAGCGGCCACCGCCACGCACCTCATCAGTTCCTTTGGCGCCACCGGGGTCATATTCAGCGGCGTGGCCGGGGCGGTCGCGGCGGGTCTCGCCATCGGGGATATCGTGGTGGGCTCAGCGCTCCTGCAGCACGATATGGATGCAACTCCACTGTATCCGCGCTACGAGGTGCCGCTGCTCGGCAAGGCACGCTTCGCCGCGGATGCCGCGTTGCGCACGCGCCTCGCGGCCGCGGCGCAGGCGTTCCTCGAGCGTGACCTAACGAGCGCGGTTGCGGCAGCAGAGCTCAGTCATTTCCGGATCCGCGCCCCCAAGGTCACCGAGGCCGTGATTGCGAGCGGGGACAAGTTCTTCGCCAGTACGGCGGATCTGGCACGGCTGCGCCGGCAGCTGCCCGATGCCGCCTGTGTGGAGATGGAGGGTGCGGCGGTCGCCCAGGTTTGCGAGGAATACTCGGTACCCTTTGGTATCGTGCGGACCATATCGGATTCTGCAGACGAGAATTCCGTCCATGACTTTCCGCGTTTTTCCCGCGAGATCGCCGGCCGCTATTCGCTCGGCGTCCTGCTGAGATTCCTCACCGCCCCTGAACCCCACTCACTTAAGGAGCGCCCATGAACTGGCAGCTGTTCGCAGGGTTTCTCCTCATCACGATCGTGCTGCTGCTGACCCCCGGACCTATCGTCACGCTCGTCATAACAACCGGAGCGACGCGCGGCGTGCGTGCCGCACTCATCACGGTGGCCGGCACCTCGACGGGCAACGCTGTGCTCCTGGCCGTGATTGCTTGCGGACTCACCTGGATCCTCGGGCACGCCGTTTACCTCTTTGAGGCGCTGCGCTGGCTCGGCGCGCTCTACCTCCTCTGGCTCGGGGTGCAGGCCTGGCGCCACGCGGGGCGCGCCGCAACGGCGCCGATGCGCCCCCGCATGCACTTCTGGCGCGGCTTTCTCGTGGCCCTGTCGAATCCGAAGACGCTCGCGTTCTTTACCGCGTTCCTGCCGCAGTTTGTCGATCCGACGCTGCCCCCCGCCCCGCAGATCGCACTCATGTGCATGGTGACGGTGGTGCTCGCAGCCTGCAGCGACTCCTGCTGGGCCGTGGCCTCGGGCCTCGGACGCGCATGGTTCATGAAGCCGGCGCGCGCCAGGTTCCTCGGGCGCGCCTCGGGGGTGACCTTGGTGGCCGGGGGTCTGTGGCTGTCGCTCGCCCGGCGCCCGGGCTGACCCAGGGAAGTTGCCGGCCAGCTAGCCTAGCCCTCGACGTCCGTGACCGGCCGGTCATCCCCGGCTGCGAGTTCCTTGTGCCAGTGGCCCGCGCTGTCCTCCCACGTGATGAGCGTTGCCACCCCCGGTTCGCGCTGTTCCTGCGCGGCCCGCTGCGCTGCGCGCCGGGCGTCATCATGCGTGGCGAAGCGCTCGGAATAGGTGCCGTTGACGCGGTAGGCCCAACCCCCGTCGTGCTGCACGACCTCGTACGTGATCTTGCTCATCGCCTCGCTCCTTCTGCGGCAGGTGCTTCATTCTGACGCGCGTGCGCGCCACCGCAAGGCCCGAATCTGATGCCGACGCTGGTGCGTGAGCGTGACCTAGAGGGGCCAGGGGAGGGAGTAGGTCTTCGTGTTGGTGAAGCTCTTCATGGCCTCCTGGACACCTTCCTTGTAGCCGAGCCCGGAGTCCTTGATGCCGCCGAAAGGGGTCAGCTCCAGGCGATAGCCCGGGACTTCGCGCACGTTCACCGTGCCGACGTTGAGCTCGGTGACGAAGCGCGTGATGTAATCCAGGCGATTGGTGCATACGGCGGAGGACAGACCGTAAGAGGTCGAGTTCGAGAGCCGGATCGCCTCCTCGATGCTATCGAAGCGCATCACCGGGGACACCGGCCCGAAAGTCTCGGTCTTTACCACCGCCATCTCGGCGGTCACGTGGTCGAGCACCGTGGGGGAGTAGAGCGCACCGCGGCGCAGGTTGCCGCAGAGGAGCGTGGCTCCCGCGGCGACCGCGGCGTTGACCTTGTCCTCGAACGAGCGCGCCGCGGCCTCATCGATCACCGTGCCCATGTCGGTGGCAGGGTCCATCGGATCGCCGTACTTCCACGCCCGGGTCTTCTGCAGCAAGAGCGCCACAAAGCGCTCGGCGACCGAGTTATGCACCAGCATGCGCTTGATGGCGGTGCAGCGCTGCCCGGAGTTGCGGTAGGAGCCGGCCGCGGCCAGGGTGGCTGCCTCCTCAAGATCGGCGTCCTCCATGACGATGAGCGGGTCGTTGCCGCCGAGCTCGAGGACCTGGCGCTTGTAGACTGCGGTGGCGGCGATGTGCTTGCCGATGGCCACACCGCCGGTGAAGGTCACGAGGTCGACGTCCGGGTGCGTGAGCAGCTCAGTGGCGATCTCGCGCGGCTCGCCCGTGAGCACGCTCAGCATCGGGGGAGGCAGGCCGGCCTCGTAGACGATGTCCGCGAGCGCCAGCGCGCTCAGCGGGGTCTTCTCCGAGGGCTTGAGCACCATGCGGTTGTTGGTCGCGATGCTCGGTGCGATCTTGTGCGCGACCTGGTTGAGCGGATGATTGAAGGGGGTGATGGCGCAGATCACGCCCTGCAGCGGCTCGCGCAGCGTATAGACCTTGCGCTGCTTGCCGTGCGCGGTCAGGTCACAGGAGAAGATCTGGCCATCATCCTGCAGCGCCGCGTTGCCGGCAAAGCTGAAGACGTCGCACGCGCGCCCCACCTCGTAAGTTGAGTCCTTCTTGCAAAGGCCGCTCTCGGCGGTGATGAGATTGGCGAGCTCCTCGGTGCGGGCCCGCAGGAGCGCGGCGATCTGATGACAGATACGGTGACGCTCGTAGCGGCTAAGTCGCGCCCGGAAATCCCGGCCGCTCTCGATCGCCCGCCGCACCTCGGTGACGCTCGCCTGGGAGACGGTGGCAACGGTCGTGCCGTTATAGGGGTTCAGCACCGCGGCGCGGCGCGCCGTGCCGACCTTCTGTCCGGCGATGCGCAGCTCCTCGTGGGCTGCCCCTTCTGGGGTGCCCGGGACGCTGTGCGCTGCGCCCTCAGGCGGCATGATTGAGGACCCAGTCGAAGGCATCGAAGTTACGCCAGCGGCGGTTCTCATCCAGTCGCGCGATGGGCCGGTTCATGATGAGCGGCACGGGCTGTTCGGAAATGCCGCCGTGCGAGCGCAGCGGCGCGTCCAGCCCCGACAGGTCGTGGCGGCGCGCCGCGCCGCCCAGGGCCACCGAGCGGGTCGAGACGACGACCAGGTCCCCGATGCGATCCGCGGGCAGCTCGAAGCGCTCGGCTGCCTGTGCGCGCGTCAGCACCACTTCGATCCCGCGCCGGCCGGCAAGGCGCCGCGCCACCTCGTGCGGCGCGGCATCGGCCGGCAGGTACACCGTGGCATACGAGCCGAGCGCCCCATGGTGCACGACGTACGGGTCGGTGATGGGCAGAATCACACGCGCGCGCGCCGCACCCAGCCACTCATCGAGAAGGTCCTGAAGGTAGATCACGTTCGGGGTCGCATCGAGGCGCGTCTTGGCGTTCATGCCGTGATCGGCGGTGACCGCGATCGCGCAGCCGAGCTCATCCAGCGTCGCAAGATAGCCGTCCATCATCTGGTAGAACGCGTTGGCGGCCTCCGATCCCGGGGCGTGCTTGTGCTGTACGTAGTCGGTCGTGGAGAGGTACATGACGTCGGGGCGCTGCGTCTGCATCAGGCGTACGCCCGCGGCAAACACGAACTCAGAAAGCGCGGCGCTGTAGACCTCCGGTACCGGCAGCCCCACGAGTTCAACGACGTCGGTGATGCCGTGCTCGGCCTGCGTCACCTCGTTCGCCTTCTCGGCGGAGAAGCAGATGCCACGCAGCTGATGCCCGAGGAGGCGGCGCAGCTTGTCCTTGGCGGTGATCACCGCCACGGCGCAGCCGGCGTCCGCGAGCGCCGCGAGCAGGGTGGGGGCGCGCAGCCACTTGGGGTCATTCATCATCACCTCGACGCCATGCTGCGCGTCGTAAAGGAAATTGCCGCAGATGCCGTGCACGGCCGGCGGGGCGCCGGTGACGATGGAAAGATTGTTGGGGTTGGTGAAGGTCGGCACCACGCAGTCGGCGATGACCGATGCGCCCGCCGCCAGAACATGCCTCATCCAGGGCATGCGGCCGGCGGCCACCGCCTGGGCGATGTAATCCGGCTCGCAGCCATCCACGCACACCACCACGACGGGCTGTCGCGGCAGGCGGTAGCTGCGGCCGTTGACCTCGATACTGCGCCGCGCCTCACTCATGCGGCCGCCCGCATCTCGGCCAGCACCTGGGCCACCGCGTCGACCGCGCCTGCGATGCCGCGCTCCCCCAGTTGCCCCATGCAGCCCACGCGGAAGGTCTCCACCGTCGTGAGCTTGCCGGGATAAAGGATGTAGCCGCGTCGCTTGACCTCGTTATAGAAGCTCTTGAAGGCGTAATGGGGATTGTCCGGTGCGTGGAACGTGACAATGATCGGGGCCTGAATGGCCGCCGGCAGGAAGCTGCGTAGCCCGAGCCGCCCCATCCCTTCGATGAGCGTGGCGCAGTTACGGGCGTAGCGGGCACCCCGGGCGCTCAGGCCGCCTTCTTCCAGATACTGTTCGATGGCGCAGTCGAAGGCTGCAACCACGTGGGTGGGCGGCGTGAAGCGCCACTGCGTGGTCTTCTGCAGGTAGACCCACTGATCGTACAGGTCCATGGCAACGGACTGGCTGTTAGCCTCGCAGCGCTGCAGCGCCTCGCGCCGTACGAGGACGAAGCCCATGCCGGGCGGTCCCTCGAGGCACTTCCCCGAGGCCGCGACCACGGCATCGAACGGGATACGGCGGGCATCGATCTCGAGCGCCCCGAAGGAACTCATCGCATCCACGATCAGCCCCTTGCCGTGTCGGGCCGCCACGGCGGCGATCTCGGTGAGCGGATTGAGGATGCCGGTGCTGGTCTCGCAGTGCACGAGCGCGACGTGGGTGATGGAGGGATCGGCGCGCAGCGCAGCGTCGACGTCCGCGGGGCTCACCTGCGCATTCTCCGCATAGTCGATGGTCGTCAGCCTGCGCCCGAGCACGCGGCAGATCCTGGCGATACGCTGGCAATAGGCGCCGTTCTGGGGCACGAGCACGTGGCCGTTGCGCGGCACCAGCGTGCCGATAGCCGCCTCGACGGCGAAGGTCCCGCTGCCCTGCAGGGGCACGCATTCATGGCTATCGGCGGCCCAGGCGATCTGCAGCAGTCGTGCGCATACGCGTGCCGTGATCTGGTTGAAGTCGGCGTCCCAGGAGCCCCAGTCGCGCAGCATGGCCTGCTTGGTGCGCAGGGAAATGGTCAGGGGACCGGGGGTCAGCAGGAGCGGCTCTGCACTCATCGGGTATCTCCAGGCGCGCAGCAGCGGGCGAGCGGGTGGTGCGCGACGAACCGCACCTCATGCGGGCAATGCTGCAATCGCCCTGCGGCGAATGCACGCCCGCCGAGAAGTACGATTTTAGGAGGGCGGCGACAAAAGTGTCAACAGTTGGCTGCCGACAGAATTCTGTGGCAGACGCGCGGGCCATGTCATCTAATGAGTGTATGAACCCGTGCCGCGGCCCGCGCCCATGAAGTCCCCGAGCGCACTGCAGATCCTGCAGGCGAACTCGCTCCCCTCCCTCCTGCAGGCCGAGATCGAACAGATGATCTTGAGCGGCGAGCTGACGGCGCGCCAGCGCATCAACGAGGTGGAGCTGGCGGAGCGCTTCCGCACCAGTCGCGGGCCGGTGCGCGAGGCACTGCGCGCGCTCGAGGAGTGTGGCCTGGTGCGCGCGGAGAGAAACCGCGGCACCTTCGTCCGTGAAGTCTCGGTCGCCGAGGCGGACGAGGTCTATGACGTGCGCGAGGCACTCGATGAACTGATCGGCAGCCGCCTCGCCGAGCGCATCACTAACGCTCAGCTCGACCTGCTGCGCAAGCTCCTTGCCGAGATGGATGGCGCAACCGCGGCCGCGGATGTGAAGCGCTATCACAAGCTCAATCTTGAGTTTCACGATGCGCTGGTCGACTTCGTGGGCAACGCCCGTCTTACTGAGACCTACCGCAGACTCACCAAGGAGCTGCTGCTCTTCCGGCTGCACGGGCTGCAGCAGGGCGGCGGGTTCGAAGTCTCCAACGCGGAGCACAAGGCGATCGTCAAGGCGATCGCGTCGCGCGATCCACAGCGCGCGGGGCGGGTGCTACGCGCCCATGCGGCTGACAGCCGCGCGCGCATGCACAAGGCAGCCGCCAGGGCGCGGGGCGATTTGGCTGCGCCGAAGCCGACGTGATCGCGCGCCCTGCCGGTGCTCGATACGGCAATGCGGTGGCGCGCAGCATTCCGTTGTCGCGCACGCCATAGATGCGGACTGGTCGACGCTCACTTCCGGCGCAGAATGCATCAGGACGCGCTCGCGCTAATCGGCCTGGGGGCGGGTTTGCAGGCCAGATGCGGGCAGGAGAAGACAGCTTGGGGCGGCAGGTGGCGCGGATTGCCGTGAAGAGCCAATTGCTATGGGCACACTGACGATTCTCGTAGTCATTGTCGCGGCGAGCATTGCCGGTCTGCTATCGCCTGCGATCCTCGGCAGCGCCGCGCTCAGGCCGTTTCTGATCGCCAGGGGCAGTGGTTACTGGCGGTTGCTGAGCAGTGGCTTCGTCCACGCGGACATCGCCCACCTCGTGTTCAATCTCATCACGTTCTACTCGTTCGGGTTTGGACTTGAGCGCGCTATAGGGACAACGCGCTTTCTGGCCCTTTACTTCAGCGGTCTTCTGATAAGCGGCATCGGCACCTGCATCAAGCACCGCGACGAGCCGAACTATGTGTCACTCGGGGCCTCGGGAGCGATTCTGGCGGTGCTGTTCGCCTCGATCGTGTATTTCCCCCACAGCCGGCTGCTCATCCTGCCCATCCCGATTCCTATTCCGGCACCGCTGTTTGCACTGCTGTACCTCGGCTTCAGCTACTACTCTTCCAGGAACTCCAAGGATCGCATCAATCACGATGCGCACATCGCAGGTGCCCTGACGGGGGTTGCCTTCGTAGTACTTACCGATCCTCGCGCGTTCACCGCTTTGCTGCACTATTTTAAAACCTAGGCCGCCACTCGTCCCGTTGTCTCAGACGGCGCGGCGATCCCGCAGACGCCGACCCGAAAGCCGCTATGTGTCGAGAGTCTCGATGACAGCGTCTCGCCCTTTGCGCGGACGGCCTGTAAGCTAAGCAGTAGTGCGGATAAACCTATGAACGGCCGGCAGCGTCACGGTACGGGCGCCGGCGACTGCACTGGAGTGGCCCGCCATGCGGTTGGCCCAGCGGCGCCAGCCCGCAACCTGTGCGACTGACTCGACGCGGACGGGGCCCGGATTTCAGATTCAACCTGAGGTGACCGGCTTTGATTGAGCGTCCCGTCCGCTGGTTCTGGCCGCTGGCGACGTTCGCTATTGTGATCGCGATTGTTGCGACGATCTGGTGGTTGGGGCGGCTTCCGCCTCGCGTGGTCGTGATGGCAACCGGCGCGGCAGGCAGTGACTACGAGGCGTTCGGCCTGCGCTATCAGGGGATACTCAAGCGCTCAGGCGTGTCGTTGAAGCTCGTGCCGACGGCCGGCGGGGTTGAGAACCTCCGACTTCTCAATGATTCGAATTCGGGAATCAGCGTCGCCTTCGCGCAAGGTGGCCTCACGGACGCGAAGCAATCGCCCGGGCTGGTCTCGCTGGGCACCATCTTTTATCAGCCGCTCTGGTTCTTTCGCCGCGACTCTCCCGGTGCCGATCGCGACAGCAGCTTCCGCGGCAAGCGGTTCTCGATCGGACCGCAGGGCGGCGGTACCCGCGCCCTCGCCAGCCAGTTCCTGGCGCTGAACGGCATCGACACGCAGCAGCTGGAGCTGCTTGCGTTGCCCGCCACGGAGGCGGCTGACGCGCTGTTGCGCGGAGACATTGACGGGGCGGCGATGGTGGTCGCCTGGGATACCGAGGTCGTGCGCCGCCTGCTCGCCTCTTCGGACGTCAACCTATTCGGATTCCCAAGGGCCGACGCTTACGTGGCCCTATACCCCTACCTGACCAAGCTCGTGCTGCCGGCCGGCGTGGGCAGTCTTGCCAGGAACCGTCCGCCGGCGGACGTAAACCTCGTGGCGCCGAAGGCAAGTCTGATCGTACGCAGCGACCTGCATCCGGCGATACAGTACTTACTGCTCGAGGCGGCGGCTGAGATCCATTCAGAGCCGAAGCTGTTCCAGAAGTCCGGCGAATTTCCCGCGGCCGAGCAGATTGACCTGCCCCTGTCGAAGGATGCGCATCAATTCTATAAATCCGGTGCTCCCTTCTTACAGCGCTACCTGCCTTTCTGGCTCGCGGTTCTGGCGAATGAGTTCCTGGTACTGCTGATTCCGATCGTTGGAGTGGCATACCCGCTCTTGCGCCTGATGCCCGCAATGTACGGCTGGAGCGTGCGACGCCGGATCGCCCGGCTGTATGGAGAACTCAAGATCATCGAACTTCAACTGGAGTCATCGCGGTTCGATGCTGCGCGATTGTCGGCGACCCTCGAGCAGCTCGACAAGCGTGCGAGTCATCTGCGGGTCCCCAACGCGTTTGCAAATCTCCTCTACGAGCTGCGCTCACACATCGGGCTGGTGCGTACACGTCTTGCGACTGCCGCTGAGTAGCACCGGGGCTGGTCCGACCTTAGCGCGGTTTTTGGGTTACACCTCGCGCAGGCCCATAGGTTCAAGGTCCGATGGCCGCCCGGAGCGCTGCTCGGGATTATTCACTCGGCACTGCCGCAGGCAGACCGCGCAGGTCGGCTGTGGCTTGAGGTGCCCTGGTACGGCACGGCAGCGGAGGTCCACCGATGGCTGATTTTCCCCACGGTCTTCGTGCCGGGGGGCACGGATCCGCACGCGGCACGCTGCCGGCGCTGGCACAGCGTGCGGCAGCTCAGGAACCGTATCTCTTGGCGCGGACGATTCAAGAGTCGGCGCCCGCGGCGGCACACGCCAGCTTTGCTACGCCGAGGAGGCGGTCACAGCCTTGGTAGCCGCCCTCGGGATGCACGACGTCACCGCGCTGCGGCAACTGCTGGGTGCTGGCACCGAGTCGCTGTTATCCTCCGGGGACCCGGTACCGGACAAAAACGAGAGTGAGGCTTTCCTGGCGCGCGATCGCGTACACCACGGACTGGTCGCCGGCAGTGCCGATCAACTCCTATCCTGCGAGCTACGGCGCGAGCGGCATCATGCTCTTCACCGTCAATCGGGACGGCGTGGTGTGGCAGCGCGATCTGGGTCCGGACAGGGCGCAGGCGGCGGCTGCGATCAAGCAATTCAACTCCGACAACAGCTGGACGCCGCTTGAGCCTCAGGGCTAACTCAAGAGCCCTGGCGCGGCTGTGTCTGCTGTTGTGCGCTGTCGCTGCGGGCGTCGCAGGGGCCACTGAACGGGCCAAGACGGACATCATCACGCTCCTGAACGGTGACCGGATAACCGGTCGCATCCTCTATGCCGAGTTCGGCGTGATGCAGGTCAATTCCAGGCAGGCCGGGAACCTTTCGATCGAGTGGCACAACGTGCGTGCGATCCGCAGCACTTACGCTTTCCGGGTCGAGAGACTCGGCGGACAGTACGTCGCCGGTGTGCTTGACACCGACCCTGAGGGCAAGAACCTGCTGGTCGGCTCCGGGGAGCACACCGTGCTCATTCCGATGCAGGAGGTCTATCGGATCGTCCCGTACGAATCAAACTTCTGGGAACGCATCAATGGCTCGATCGCGCTCGGTTACAGCTTCACGCGGTCGAGCGATGTCTCGCAGGCGAGCTTTGACTTCGACGCCCGCTACAGCGACGTGTCGCTCGAGGCGAATGTTGCGGCGCACTTTGCCTCCACCCACGCGGCAGGCGATAACAACTCGGATCAGTCATCGATCGCCTCCAACCTGTACTTCCTGCGTCCCGGCCCAAACTTCTGGGGACTGCTGAACACACTCGAGCGCGACCAGAACCTCGGTATTAACGGGCGCGTGGTGTTTGGCGCAGCTCTCGGCCGGCGTCTCTACCAGACCTCCGACGCGGACCTGCAGGGCATCGCCGGACTCGTCTATCAGCAGGAGTGGGCGACGGGAGGCAGCAGCAGCCAGGGGAGTCTTGAGGGCGTTCTCGGCGGGGACTGGCGAGTGTTCAAGTTCAGCTACCCGAAGATCAACCTCACCACAGGGTTGCGCATGTATCCGAGTATCACCGATGCGCCGCGCTTGCGCGCAACGCTGAACGTCACACTGACCTTCAAGCTGACGGACCGGTTCTCGCTGAAGCTCAGCGAGTTCGGCAACTACGACAGCCGGCCGCCCTCCGGGGCGGAAGTGAACCTCGACTACGGCTTTACGACCTCCATCGCCTACGACTTCGGTGCGGTGGTGCCGTGATGCATCCACCCGAGACGGTCCGCACGATACCTGCTTGCCGCCTGCGTATGACATCCGACTGGGCCGCAAAGGGAATGATGCTGCGCGAGATCAGCGTCCACTTGTCCCCCAGCGAAAGCGGTATCACGGGCTGCACATTCAGCAGCCATTTCTCCCCGAGCCCCTTGTCGCCCAAACCGCTGTCCCAGTTCATCTGCAGCGGCACCGAGATGAGGGCTGCGACGGGATTTGAGAGCTGCTTCGCCAGGGTGTCAGCGTCCTCGGCCACAGCCGCTGAGCACGCGAGGCCCGAGAGCGACAGGAGCAGGAGGCCTAGCGCTCGTGCACGGCTCGTCCCGGACCCAAAGGTGGAAGTCACGGCTGGCAGACCTGCCGGTTGCACGATAAGACTCCCGCGGGCGACGAATACGGAGGACGACCCGCGATTGAGAGTATCAAGCGTGGGCCAAGGCGGGTGATCAATCTTCCGGGACCAAAGGCCTATCCGGCTCGCGCGCCCTGTGGCTTCCGCAGCGGTGACTCGCTCCGGAAACGGGTGCGCGCAGTGAACGCGTCAGGACTGGACCGAGGCTGATCCCTTGTAGCCTTTTGCGACCGCATACACTTCCCGGGACCGGGGCCGTGACGCGGCGGGCTTGCGGATCAGCAGCTTCTCAAACGACCCGCGCAGGTCCTTCAGATAGGCATCCGAGCCAGCACCCTGGAACACTTTGGCGACGAAGTCGCCCTTCGGTTTCAGCACGCGCCGGGCCATGTCCAGTGCAAGTTCGACCAGATACATGGATGCGGCCTGGTCGGCGACATCGATGCCTGAGATGTTGGGCGACATGTCGGACATGACGAGGTCGGGCTTGCGGTCGCCCAGCTGCGCGAGAATCTGCTCGAGCACGGCTTCCTCGGTGAAGTCGCCCTCGATGAAATCAACGTCCCGTATCGGCTCCATCGGCAGGATGTCCGAGGCGAGGACCTTGCCGCGCGCGCCGACGAGCTTGGCGGCCACCTGCGACCAGCCGCCGGGGGCGGCACCCAGGTCCACCACCAGCATCCCCGGTCGGATCAGCCGGTCCTTGTCGTTCAGCTGGATCAGCTTGTAGCTGGCGCGCGAGCGATAGCCGTCCTTTTGCGCCTGCTTGACGTAAGGGTCGTTAACGTGTTCCTGCAGCCAGCTGCCGCTGCTCTTGGAGCGTGCCATGGAGACTCACAAAGGCCTGAATCGGGCGTGGGGGCGGCCCGGAGCGCCGGTATACTGGGAAACCTATTGTATCGTCATCTCCTCTGCCGGACGTAACCGGCCAGGATGCTGCGCGTGATCCGCCTCACCGAACTGTCGCTGCCGCTGGATTCCGACCCGCAGGCCCTGCGCAGCGCCATCGCTGCGCGGCTGCAGATCACGGACGCCGAGCTGCTCGACTTCACGGTGTTCAAGCGCAGTTACGACGCCCGCAAGAAGAACAGCCGGGTCAGCTTCGTCTACATCATCGATGTCGTGGCGCGGGACGAAGCGCGGATTCTGCGCCGCCTGGCGGATGACCCGCATGTGCGGGCGGCGCCCGACACGACTTACCATCCGGTGGGGCACGCGCCGCCAGGCGGCGGTGAGCGACCGGTGATCGTGGGCTTCGGGCCGTGCGGGCTGTTCGCAGCGTTGCTGCTCGCCCAGATGGGATTCAAGCCGATCGTGCTGGAGCGCGGTCGGGACGTGCGACGCCGCACCGCGGACACCTGGGCCCTGTGGCGCAGAAATACCCTCACGCCGGAATCGAACGTGCAGTTTGGCGAGGGCGGGGCGGGTCTGTTCTCCGACGGTAAGCTCTACAGCCAGATCAAGGACCCGAAGTTCTACGGCCGCAAGGTGATGCAGGAGTTCGTGCGCGCGGGAGCACCGGCAGAGATCATGTACGTCAGCAAGCCCCACATCGGCACCTTCCGCCTCACCGGCGTGGTCGCGGCGATGCGCGAGGAAATCATCGCCCTGGGCGGGGAGGTCAGGTTCGAGAGCCGGGTGGATGACCTGCTGCTCGAAGACGGCAGGATCGAGGGCGTCGTGCTCGCCAACGGCGACACGCTCCACGGCCGGCACGTGGTGCTGGCACCCGGTCACAGCGCCCGCGATACCTTCCGCATGCTCGAGCGGCGCGGCGTGTGCATCGAAGCGAAGCCCTTTTCGGTCGGCTTTCGCATCGAGCATCCGCAGTCCCTGATCGACCGCGCGCGCCTCGGCAGATACGCCGGGCATCCGCAGCTGGGTGCCGCGGACTACAAGCTCGTGCATCACGCCAGCAACGCTCGCACCGTCTACAGCTTCTGCATGTGCCCCGGGGGCACTGTCGTCGCCGCCACCTCGGAGCCTGAGCGCGTGGTGACCAACGGCATGAGCCAGTACTCGCGCAAGGAGCGCAATGCCAACGCCGGGATCGTGGTCGGTATTACCCCGCAGCTCGATTTCCCGGGTGGCCCGCTCGCGGGGGTGCAGTTGCAGGAGCGTCTTGAATCGCACGCCTATCAGCTGGGCGGCAGCGACTACTGCGCGCCGGGCCAGCTCGTCGGGGATTTCATCCGCGGCCGCGCATCCTCCGGGTTCGGGGAGATTGAGCCGTCGTATCAGCCCGGGGTGCGCCCCGCGGATCTGGCGACCGCGCTGCCCGACTATGCGATTGAGGCCATTCGTGAAGCGCTGCCGGCGTTCGGCAGGCAGATCCGCGGGTTTGATCGCGAGGATGCGGTGCTGACCGGTATCGAAACCCGCACCTCATCCCCGCTGCGCATCCCGCGTGACCATGAGACCCTGCAGAGCCTCAACGTGCGCGGCCTCTATCCGGCCGGCGAGGGTGCCGGCTACGCCGGGGGAATTCTCTCGGCGGGGGTCGACGGGATCAGGGTCGCCGAGGCGCTCGCCAGCTCCCTGCTGGCGCGGGAAACGGCCAGCACGTGAGCGAGCCATGAAGTTCGAGGACCTCAGGAAGCTGCACCAGAAGAAGTACCGCGAGGAGTTCGGGTATTTCCTGGCAGAAGGTGAGCACCTCGTGCTGGAGCTGCGCAAGGCGGCCCTGACAAAGCCGCAGCTGCAGCGCTGCGAACTGTACGTCACGCGCGAGCGCGAGCACCTCGGCGCCGGCTTCACGACCCACGTGCTCAGCGACGTGAGGATGGCGCAGCTTTCCGATACCCGCACCCCGCAGGGCGTGGTGGCGCTGGTGCCCGTGTTGCCGCCCCCGCCGCCGCGCGCCGGCGAGCGCGCGATCTACCTGTACGAAGCGCAGGACCCGGGCAACCTCGGCACCATCCTGCGCACGCTCGCCTGGTTCGGTAACCTGCGCTGCCTGCTGAGTCCGGCAAGCGTGGATCCCTACAACTCCAAGGCGGTGCGCGCCAGCATGGGCGCGATTTTCCATGTGCCCGTCGAGCTGGAGGTGGACTGGCTTGCTTTGCGCGGACGTTTCGAGCGCATTGCCTGTCTTGCCGTGCAGGGCGAGACTGTCTCTTCCCCGGAATTCCGGACCTTTGACTGCTATGTTTTCGGCAATGAGGCGCGGGGCCTCCCCCAGGCGAGCCTTGCGGCGATGCAGGCCAAGCCGTTCGCGATTGCCGGCCGAGGTGCCGTCGACTCGCTGAATCTGGCCTCAGCGGTCAGCATCTGCGCCTACGAACTGAACCGCTAGCGAAGCGCGCAGGCCGCGCCGGTTCGCTGACATCGCGTGTGAGTGGCGCCCGGTGACGAAATTTCTGTGCGCGAATGGTCTACGCGAGGGCGCCACTCTCCATGTCAGAGCCGCGGCCCGCGGGCTGCTGTCGCAGCCAGACCTCGAATTGCGCGGCAGTCAAGGGACGGCTGTGGAAATAGCCCTGCGACTCATCACAGCCGACGACCTTCAGATGCTCAAATTGGGCACGGGTTTCCACGCCTTCTGCAACGGTGCTCATGTCAAACGCGTGAGCGAGCGAGACGATCGTTGAAACCAGGGTCCGGTAATGAGGGTCAGTGGGAAGCCGGCTCGTAAAGGAGCGGTCAATCTTCAGCGTATCGACCGGCAGCTGCGAGAGGCGCCCCAAGGAGGAAAAGCCCGTGCCGAAATCGTCGATGGCGATGTGCAGGCCGCTGGCGCGCAGCAGTCGCAGGGCATGCAGACAGGAGGACGCGTCACCGGCAAGGGCACCCTCCGTGATCTCCAGATCAATCCCCCAGGCGGAAACACCGGCCAGATCACCGATGGCGTCCAGGATTTCGCTGGCGATGTTACGACGCCGCAACTCCGCGGGGGAGAAGTTGACGGCGATGCGCACCGGTGGCAGTCCGTGACGGCGCCAGCAGCGGCAATCGGCGATCGCCTGTCGCAGCACCCAACGGCCCACCGCGGGCATCATGCCACTGGATTCCAGCAGCGAGAGAAATTCCGCGGGAGCACGGACGTCCCCTTCCGGGTCGTTCCAGCGCAGCAGCGCCTCCACGCTCCGGATGCCACCGTCGTTCACCGTTACCTTCGGCTGGTAGTAGAGCGAAAACTGCTCTTTGTCCAACGCGCCACGCAGCCGTCCCTCGAGACTCAGGCGACGCGCCCGTTCGGCATTGGCCCCGAGCTGGTGGTGAAGGTGGCGCGCACCGGATGATTTGGCATCCTTCAAAGCCGCTTCGGCGTTCTGCACCAGCAGGCTTGCCTCGCCTCCGTCCTTGGGATAGCAGGCAACGCCGCTTCGCACCTCGACCCTTACGTCCCCGCCGTCCACATTCAATGTGCGCGAGAAATGGCCGACGAACAGCTCCTCGGAGGCCGCCTCATCGTTGCTCGAGCGCTCCGGCAGCGCACGGACACAAACGAACGTTCCGCCGCCGAGGTGACCGAGCTGCTCAGTATCCGGCAGGTGCTCCTTCAGCCGATCCGCAACACACTGCAGCAGACGGTCGCCGGTGTGACGGCCGAGGGAGTCGTTGATGACCGCGAGATGCGCGATATCGAACACCGTCACTGCGAGGCGCGGTAGTGCGGCTTCGCCGCGGGCGAGCAGGCGGTTGAGCCGCTCGCAGAATAACGAGCGCTTGGCGAGCCCGGTGAGCGGCTCGAAGTACGACAGGAAATGCACCGCGTCCTGCTGATTGAGGTACTGCAAGCCGAAGGAAAGATTGGCGCCAACCTCTTCGAGCAGAAGCATCTCCTCGGGTCGGATCGCCTCCTCATTGCGCGTGCCGACCAGGAAGGCTCCGACCGGCGTACCGTCCACGCGCAGCGGCACGCACGCCAGGGAGTGAACGCCCGCGGCAACCAGCGCCTCGCGCCGGTTAACGGGGTGGGAAGCCGAGCGGATGTCCTCGCACAACACCGAGCTGCCGCTGCGGATGACCCGGCCCATCAGGCTCGAATCGTCATTCTCCCGGTCGGCTACCGTAAAGACCTGGCTGGGACCGCTCATGAACTCAAAGCCCGCCGAGCCTACCGGGCGCGCGGTGCGCGTCACGGGGTCGATGAGTGCGACGGTTGCGAGCGCATAGCCGCCGATGCCGTGTGCCAGGCGGCACGCCTCGGCCATCACCTCATCGCGGTCCCGGATGCGCACCAGCGCCGCATTGATGCCCGACAGCATCTGCAGCACGCGCGTAAGTCGCGCCACCTCAACGGTGCGTGCCTGCACGCGCCGCTCCAGCTCGCGCTCCAGACCGCGCCGCTCGTGAGCCAGCGTCAGATGGGCCCGTATGCGGGCGAGGAGCTCGCGCGCCGAGAAGGGTTTGACGAGATAGTCATCGGCGCCGGCGTCGAGACCTTCAACGGCAGATTCCTCGCCGGCGCGCGCCGAGAGCAGGATCACCGGCAGCTGTCGCGTGCGCTCCTCGGCGCGCAGCGCCTTCAGAAGTCCAAAACCATCCAGGCGCGGCATCATGGCGTCCGAGAGCACCAGGTCCGGGGGATGCGCTCGGATGCACTCGAGTGCCAGGGCGCCATTCGCGACCGCCTCCACTTCATACGAGCGCTCGAGAAGCCGGGCGATGTAGCGACGCATGTCGGCGTTATCGTCGGCGAGCAGGATCCGCGGCCGGGTCGAGGTGCGGGGTGCAGGCGCGGCCTCCCGACAGGGCGTCTGTGCCTCCGGGCCGTCTGCTAACCAGGAGATGACCTCCTGGGCATGGGCCTCGGCAGCACGGCGCCCCTGCGCCGCCGCGGGCGGTGTCTGGTCGACCTGGTCTTCCGGCAGGTGCGCAGCTCCCATATGCAAGGCAATGATGAACTGGCTCCCGCGGCCGGGCTCGCTTTGCACCCGGATCGAGCCGCGATGGACTAAGACCAGTTCTTTGACCAGTGACAGCCCGATTCCGGTGCCTTCGTGGGTCCGCGACAGGGCACCGCGAACCCGATGGAAGCGCTCGAAGAGGTGTGGAATCTCTTGCGCCGCAATGCCAATCCCGGTGTCGGCCACGCTCAGCTCGATGTGCGAACCGCGGCGGGCAAGGCGCACCGTCACGCCGCCAGTAAACGTGTGCTTGAAGGCATTCGAGAGCAGATTGAGGACGATCTTTTCCCACATGCCGGCATCCACATAGGCCGGCTCCGATAGTGGGGGACAGTCAATGGTGAGCCGCAGCCCGGCGCGCTCCATGGAGCTCTCGAAATGGCTCGCAAGCTCTGTGGTCAGCTGTGCCAGATCCACGGGCTGAAAACGCGCCTGGATGCCGCCGGCCTCAATGCGCGAGAAATCCAGAAGCGCATTGACCAGCCTGAGGAGGCGCAGTCCGTGACGATGCGCGGTTTCGATGCGCTCGCGGTGCTCCGCGGAGGAGGCCGGCCCGAGATCGGAGAGCTCGTCCTCGAGCGGCCCCAGCATGAGTGTCAGGGGCGTGCGGAATTCGTGACTGACGTTACTGAAAAAGGCGGTCTTGGCGATATCCAGTTCAGCCAGCCTGGCATTGGCATCGCGCAATTCGCGGATGGCCGCCGCCAGTTCGTTACTGCGACTGAGGACTTCCCGCTCCATTTCCTGGGTGCGCCCGCGAAGCGCTTCACCCAGCGCGCTTGATTGCACGAGTGCGGTGACGTCTTCGACCCGGTGCAGGATGTAGCTCACCGCGCCCGAGGAATCGAGAACCGGAATATTCTTCGGGCTCCAGTAACGCGCCTGAAACTCACCGTCCGGCCCTCGAATATCGTACTTCTGCACCGGCATCGTGTCGGGCTGCCGTGTTTTCAGGACCCGCTCCAGGGAGGCACGCAGATTGCTGGTGCCGCTCGCCGCGGGATCATCGGGGTTATCCGGGAACACCTCGAACAGGCCGCGGCCAAAACTCCCGCTGTCGCAGTGGGTAACGCGCAAGCGCGAGTTCGTGGCGGCCACTATCGTGTAGTGCGGCGCATCGGGCAGCAGGACGAGCAGCAGCTCCGGGGATTCCGCAAACAGGCGCTCAAAGTCTACCGGCGGTGACATGTGGGGTAGGCGCGAAGGTGGCTCGCTGCTTTCCGCTTCGCCTCCGGGAGGTGAGATATCCCGCGGTCCTGTCTGGCGGCGGCCGTGCCGGCCGCGCAGTGAGGGGAGTCCTTCGAGCGGAAGGTAGAAGCGCCCTGGAGCCCTCCGTGTCATTGCTCAGGTGCTGAGCGGATTCTCCTTGAAGGCTTTCGGCCTGGCGGATCGAAAACTTGAGGCGCCTGGCCAGGCTGCGAGGATGGGCCTTGGGCTTCGTGATGGGACTCACAGATCCGGGCGCCAGATTCACGCCCGGCATGTGATTTGCGGGCCCTAATGGGTCGGGGTGGTGAGCCGCAGCAGGTCCTCCAGCGAGACGCTGCCGCCACAGCACAGAAGTACGAGGGTACGGTCAGCAAATTCCGCGCGGTTCTCAAGCGCTGCGGCGAGCGCAATGGCCCCACTGGGCTCCAGCACGATCTTGAATTCATCAAACGCAAGCCGCATGGCCCGTCGCACCGCTTCATCATCCACGGCGATGCCGCGCGAGATCAGGTGTTCGGCGGCCTCGAACGGCACCGCTCCGGGAGTCACCGCCTGCATCGCGTCGCAGATCGTCCGTGGCGTGCCGACATTTCTTTCGCGCTGGTGCGAGAGCAGTGAGCGGCGCATGTCATCGCAGCTGGCGGGTTCCACCGCGATCACTTCCGCGCCGTGCCCGAAGTGCTTCTCCGCCAGGGCGGTACCGGCAATCAGGCCGCCCCCGCCCACCGGGCAAAGAATGGCATCGATGTGGATGTGCTGCCGGTCGGCATCGAGCTGCACTTCCCGCATGAGGGTCGACTGGCCCGCCACCACCATCGGATCGTCAAAGGGGTGCAGCAGCGCGTAGCCAAGTTCGTGCGCGATGTCCCGCGCCTTCTCGCTGGCGACTTCTTCACGGTTGCGGTCCCCGTGGTCCGTAAGCACCACCGTCGCGCCCGCCCGTTTCGTCAGTTCGATCTTGCGCAGCGGCGCATCTTTGGGCATGACGACAGTGACGGGTACACCTGCCTGGCGACCCGCCAGCGCCAGGCCCTGGGCAAAGTTACCTGAGGAAAAGGCCACGACACCGCGACTGCGCTGCTGCCTCGACAGGCAGCTGACGCGAAACGACGCACCCCGGATCTTGAATGAGCCACCGACCTGCAGGGACTCGGCCTTGAGGAAGACGCGCGCGCCGAGCTCGGTGTCGAGGTAATCCGAGCGCAGCAGCGGCGTCCAGCGCACGGCCGGTCGCACCGCTTTCCAGGCCCGATTGAGCAGGGCTTTGTTGATCATGGTGAGGCTCCCTGCGGGCATCGTAGCGCTCTGCCGGCGCATTTGGGTTGAAAAGGCAGAAATGCACGGGTTCAATAGCACTGTGACCCCCGCCGGCTTTCGCAAACTCGCGCTCGAGCTTCCCGAGTCCTGGGAGTCCTCCCACGTCGGACATCCGGACTTCCGGGCCGGCAAAAAGGTATTCGCGACCTTGGGCTACCCGGACGCTGCCTGGGGGATGGTCAAGCTGACGCCCGCCCAGCAGCGCCGGTTCGGGCGCGCGCACCCGAGGGTGTTCATACCGGTCAAAGGCGGGTGGGGACTTAAGGGCGCGACGAACGTGAAGCTGCGCGTCGCAACGGTCGCCATTGTGCGTCCCGCGCTTGAGGCGGCCTGGAAGAACGTCGCGCCGGCCTCGCGGGTCGCTCCCGCATCGAAGGCAAGAACACGGTAGAAGCTCCTCGAAGCGCACTCGCCGCGGGGCACCCGAGGGCAGGGGCACGGTCCGGTCGTCGGACAGTGCCAGGCTTTTTGTGAGGGAAGTGCAGCCCCGCGTGGTTCTTAAGGGTCCACGGTGATCGAAGGCGTACCGGCGTTCATCGTCCCGATCTGTGCCGCGCGGGAGCACCCGTGACGGGCGAGGATCTGAATCACGCTGTCGGCCTCATGCGGCGCGCACGCGACCAGAAGGCCGCCGGAGGTTTGCGGATCGCACAGCAGCGCCTGCGGGATGCCCCGTAATGGCGCGGCGATGCGGACGTCGTCACCGTAGGAGGCCCAGTTGCGCGCCGAGGCACCGGTAACCACCCCGCTGGCCGCAAGTTCCTGCACCTCCTCGAGCAAGGGCACTGAACCCATCCGGATGTGCGCGGCGAGATTCGCCCCGCGACACATCTCCATGAGATGCCCCAGCAGACCGAAGCCGGTGACGTCGGTCATCGCATGGACGCCCGGCAGCGCGGCAAGATCAGGCCCCGCGCGATTAAGACAGGTCGCGGTGTCGATGAGAGCCCGATACGCCGCCTCGCTGAGGCAGTCCTTTTTCAGTGCGGCCGAGAGGATCCCCACCCCCAGGGGTTTACCGAGTATCAGCACGTCGTTGGCTTGGGCGTCGCAGTTACGTCTGACGCGCTGAGGATGAACGAGGCCCATGACGGCCAGGCCGTAGATGGGCTCCACCGAATCAATGCTGTGGCCTCCGGCGATCGGAATGGCGGCCTCCGCGCAGACCGCCTCACCCCCGCGCAGGATCTCGCGGATGATCTGCGGGCCGAGCACCTGGACGGGCATCGCGAGGATCGCCAGCGCCAGGATGGGAGTCCCGCCCATCGCGTAGACGTCCGACAGCGCGTTAGTGGCCGCAATGCGCCCGAACTGGAAGGGATCATCCACGATCGGCATGAAGAAGTCGGTGGTCGCGATGAGTGCCTGACTGTCGTTCAGCTGATAGACCGCCGCATCGTCGCTGGTCTCGGTGCCGACCAGCATCCCGGGGAAAGTCTGCGCAGCGCTGGATCGGCGCAGCAGGTCCGTCAGCACCGCGGGCGCAATCTTGCAGCCGCAGCCGCCGCCGTGCGAGAGCGAAGTCAGACGCGGGACGGGCACTGTCGGGGGCATGGCGCGCCGGTATCCTCAGCTGAGGCCACACACCGGTGTGACCGAATGCGGAACTTGGGTCAGAATAACGCGAGGTCCGCCGTGGAGGGAATCGGATGAGGCGCCGCGAGTTTCTCCTGAACCTGTCCGTCCTGGGCGCTGCCGCGACGCTGGCTGCACCGCAGCGTGGGCACGCGTCCGTACCGGCGGTGCCGCAGGGCTTCCGCGTATTCGAGGTCGTCACCAGCGTGGACGTGATGGCGCCCTCGGGCCCGACCCAGGTGTGGCTCCCGCTGCCACTGGGTGCGCCGGGCGACTATCAGCGCCTGCTGAACACGGACTGGGAGGCCCCCGGCAGCGGCCGGGCTGAACTCGCGGCGGTTCCCGGGTATGACGTGCGGCTGCTGCACGTCTCCTGGCCGGACGCTACCGCGGTGCGCCGGGTCACGCTGACTCACCGCGTCGCAACGCGTGACCGGCGCGTGAGCCTCAACGGGGCCACCCCGACGCGCAGCTCCGGCACCGAGTCGGCACAGACCCTCAGGCGCTACCTGCAGCCGACGGCGCTCCTGCCCACCGATGGCATCGTGCGCGCCACGGCGCAGCGGATCTGCGCCGGGCGACGCGGCGAGATCGAGCGGGCACGCGCGCTCTACGAGTGGGTGGTTGAGAACACTACGCGCGATCCCAAGACCCCGGGATGCGGCATGGGGGACGTCGCCTCGATGCTGCGTTCGGGGTATCTCGGCGGCAAGTGTGCCGACATCAATGCGCTCTTCGTGGCACTGGCGCGCTCTGCCGGCATTCCCGCACGCGACGCCTACGGGGTGCGAGTCGCGGACTCGCGCCTGGGCTATCAGTGCCTCGGCAGGAGCGGGGACGTGAGCAAGGCCCAGCACTGTCGCGCCGAGTTCTACGCGCACGGCAGCGGCTGGATACCGGTTGACCCGGCCGACGTGCGTAAGGTGATGCTGGAAGAGCAGCCCGGTGGCCTGCCGCTGAGCGACCCGAAGGTGCAGGCGGCGCGCCAGGCGCTCTTTGGCTCCTGGGAGATGAACTGGGTTGTCTACAACCACGGCCACGACGTGGCGCTGCCGGGCTCAGCGCAGGCACCGGTCCCGTTCCTCATGTACCCGAACGGGGAGAGCGGGGATGAACGCCTCAACAGTCTCGACCCCACAACCTTCCGTTACACCATCCACTCGCGCGAGCTCAGCTGAGATGGCGGAAGGCAGCAGGAGTCGAACCTACCAGGAAGCGTCTGGCGCCCCCTCCTGGGTTTGAAGCCCAGCCGCACCGCCGGGTGCGTGTGCCTTCCACGGGCCGTTCCAGCCGCTGTCGCGACGCAGAACGTGTGAGTCACGGATGCGACGGGTATAGCCGACGCGGTCGAAGAACTCCAGGATCTGTATGGTGCGCTTGCGGCCGAGCCCGAGGGCGTCGCGATAGCGGGCGGCGTTCACCGCGCCGTCCTCATCGCTCAGGCGGCGCGCCACGGCGACGAGCTCCGCCACGCTCGATGGCGCATAAAAGAGGTCGTGCACCACCTGGTAGAGCTCCCCGCGCAGGACCTGCTTGCGCAGCACCTCGCGCACACGCGCCTCAGGTTCCCCGATCTGACCGGCCAGCTCGCGCACCCACGGCGGGTCGGAACCTCCGGCTTCGATCAGCGGTCTGAGCTTCGCCACCAACACCTGGTCGGCGGCCGAGAGCTGCGCGGTGTGTTCGGGGAGGCGCACCCAGGGTCCGGACCGTGCCACCGCGGCGTCGGCCTCGAGCGTTGCCAGCAGGCAATCCCACGCTGGTTCCGCAAGCTTCGGAACCGACATGCGCCGCAGGCGGCCGCGGTCCACGCCGGACTCCTCGGGGTGGTTCTGGTGAAACTCGCGCAGGGCGGCCAGAACGCGCGCCTGCAGTCCTTGCCAGTGCCCGGGCAGGATGACGAGAGGGTGCGAGCCGCGTGTCAGCTGCAACGCCCCGGCCGGCAACTTCAGGCCCGCGGCCGGGGTGCCGGTCAGTCGCACCAGATCCGCCCTCTCGAGCCCGTGAGGTGCTGCCTGCAGGAGAGGCGCAAGATCACCGCTCGCGATGAGGTGCTGCAGGGCATCGAGAGTGTGCAGCCGCTGCGGGCTGCGCCGCGCACGCGCGGGCGCATCGGGGTCGAGCACGATTCCGCCGCCAAGGGTCGCCGTCGCCTGCGGGTTGCGCACGATGAACCGGTCGCCGGGCAGCGCGCACACCGGGGCATCCAACAACAGCTGCGCGCGCCCCGCGCTGTCGGCCAACAGCGGGCCTGACTGAAGCGGCACCACCCGGGCCGTGCGGCGCGTGGTACCCAGATGCAGGTGTACGGTGTCACCCGCATCCAGGCGTGTGCGCCCTGCGGGTAACAGCCGCAGCACCACGTCCAGGCGCCGTGAGGGACGCAGCAGCTGCGGCGCCGCGAGCCAGTCGCCGCGCGCGACCGACTCGCGCCCGATGCCGACGAGATTCACCGCGCAGCGCTCACCGGCGCGCGCGCTTACCGTAGGGCGGTTCTGCGCGTGCAGGCTGCGCACGCGCGCCTGGCGGCCGCCGGGCAGAATAGCGACCGTGTCCTCTTCCTGGATGAGGCCCGCGGCAATGGTGCCGGCGACGACCGTGCCGCGGCCGGCAAGGGTGAAGACACGATCGATGCTCAGGCGCAGGAGCCGGCTGCTGTCACGCCGCGCGTGACGGCGGGCGCAGTCCTCAAGATACGCGCGCAGGCCCGCGAGGCCGGCATCCTTATCGTTGGCGGCGTTGACTTCGAATGTGGGTGCATCCCGCAGCGAAGTGGCGGCCAGCAGCGCCGTCACCTCGGCCCGCACTTCGCTCGTGCGCCGCGCGTCGGCCCGATCGCACTTGGTCAGGGCGATTACGGCGCGCGGGATGCCCAGCAGCTCAAGCACCGCCAGGTGCTCGCGAGTCTGCGGCATCACCCCGTCATCCACTGCGACTACCAAGAGCGCCAGATCGATGCCGCAGGCTCCCGCGACCATGGTGGCGACGAAGCGCTCGTGCCCGGGCACGTCGACGAAGCCGAGCCGCTCAGCGCCCGGAACATCCGCGTACGCAAAGCCGAGTTCAATGGAAATGCCGCGCCGCTTCTCCTCTTTCAGACGGTCGGTATCCACTCCGGTCAGTGCCCTGACCAAGGTCGTCTTGCCGTGATCGACGTGGCCGGCGGTGCCGATGATCATGCGTGCAGGCGCCGCAGCTGCGCGAGGAACTCAGGCTCATCGGCGGTCTCAAGACAGCGCAGGTCGAGCCACAGGGCATCATCCGCGAGCCGCCCCAGGATGGGACGGGACAATTGCCGCAGTGAGCGCTCGAGCGAGCTCAGCCCGCCGCGGCGTCGCGCGCCGCCGGCCCGGGCGGCGGCGCGGATGCACAGGGCATGGCTCGGCAGGAGATCCACGGGCAAGGCGCCGCTGCCGATCTGACTCGTCACCGCCGCGACCCGCACCTCGTAGCCTTCTCCCAGGGCGCTTTGCGCCCCGCTCAAGAGACGCTGCGCCTGCGCCTCGATCGCAGCGGCCGGGCGGGTCAGCAGTCGCAGCGCCGTCAGCCGTTCGGCGAGGCGCTCGGGTGTGCGGTACAGCATCAGTACCGCTTCGAGCGCGGCGAGCGGGAGTTTTCCGATGCGCAGTGCCCGCTTCAGCGGGTGCCGCTTCAGCCGGGCGATGAGTTCCGCGCGACCGGCCACGATCCCGGCCTGCGGGCCACCCAGGAGCTTGTCGGCGCTGAAGCACACCAGGTCTGCGCCCTTTTCCAGCGTCTCGCGCACCGTCGGTTCGTGGGGAAGTGCCCATTGTTCCAGGTCCACCAGCGAGCCACTGCCAAGATCGGCAATGAGGGGCAGTTCGCGCCTGCGGGCCAGAGCGGCGAGCTCTTCCAGCGGCACACTCTCGGTGAAGCCCTGGATCACGTAGTTGCTGGTGTGGACCTTCAGGAGCAGCGCCGAGCGCGCGCTCAGGGCCTGCTCGTAGTCACTGAGCCGGGTGCGGTTGGTGGTGCCGACTTCGATGAGTCGCGCGCCGGCCTGGCGCAGGATGTCGGGGATGCGGAACGCGCCCCCGATCTCCACCAGTTCCCCCCGGGACACGACAACTTCCCGCCGGGCAGCCAGGGCACTCAGGACGAGCAGCACCGCTGCTGCATTGTTGTTGACCACGGTTGCGGCCGCGACCCCCGTCAGCTCGCACAGCAGCGCTTCCACATGGACGTCGCGATCGCCGCGACTGCCCGTGGCGAGATCGTATTCCAGGTTCACCGGTGTCCCGGCGCAGCGCAGCAGCGCCTCGAGCGCCTCTTGCGGCAGGGGCGCGCGCCCGAGGTTCGTATGCAGCACGGTGCCGGTGAGATTGAAGACCGCGCGCAGGCTCGCCCGCTGCCGTGTGCGCAGCCGTTCCTCGATCTCTGCGGCAATGGCGGCGGGACTGAGGGCGGCGCCCGCGGCGACACCGGCCAGGACGCGCTGGCGCAGCGCATCAAGGTGCAGTCGCAGGGCGGCGGCAAGCGCCGAGCGGCCGAAGGTGGCCAGCAGGTCCGCGAGCGCGGGCTCGCGCAGCAGCCGGTCGAGCGAGGGGATATCCGCGGCCTGCGCGGGAAGCCGCGGGGAGTCGTTCATGACCCTCGGGAGTCTAAGCGTTCGCGCGGCGTGCTGCGATCCGAGGGGTGCCGGGGCTCAGTCGGTCGCGGGCTGCCACAGAAACGGGTTGCCTGAGGGACGCCGGTAGCCTTCCGTCCCCATGAGCAGGTCGAGCGAGAGGCTCGCGAGGTCGTCCGCGACCGGCTCCCCGGCCGGATCCTTCTCGTGGTAAAGGATTTTGCGGTAGCTGCGGCAGGCATCGCAGCTCTCGGCGCGGATCGCCTCGGCGCCTTCTGCGACATAGTGATAATCGATGCCCTCGCTCGACAGGCAGTGGCTGCACTTGATGCGCACCATGTGCCACTCGGTCGCGCACAGGGGGCAGTGCAGATAGCGATAGCCCTGGTACGGGGAGTCTGCGCGCACGACGCTCGCCACGGGCAGCGTTCCGCACACCGGACACACCCCGCCCATCGCCGCCTCGGACGGGCGGTTCTCAAGCGCGGCGAGGACGGACGCGTCGCGCCGCAGTCCACGCACCAGACCTGTCCAGTACACCTGTAGCGCAGCCATCAGAAACGGGGTCGCCTGCGGCTCTGGCGCTCCTGCAGTGACCCCGAGCAGCCGGTCCGCCTGGGTCTCGAGCCACGCGGGTTCTTCCCCCGAAAGGCGCTCGCCGAGCGCGCGCGCCGCCGCCGGCATGCGGCCCTGCAGGGACTGGCAGAGCTCTGCGAGTGTGGCCCGCCAGGAGGCATCGCGGCGCCAGGCCGAGGCCTGCAGCGCAGGCAGGCCGTGCAGCTCGGCGCGCGCGAGCGGCGCCGACAGCTGCCGGATGTCGGTGCCTTCGCTCGGCGCCGTCGCCTGCGCACGGTGCTGCGCCTCGCAGAGGCAGGCTATGAACTCGAGGTAATCACCGATGGCGTGCCCGGCGCTCAGCGCGCGCAGCCGCTCCGCACGCTTCAGAAAAACCGTCGCAGGGTCGGGGAGTCGCAGGCGCGGGATGGAGCGCTCGGCGAAGGCCTCAATCTGCGCCGGGTCGAGGATGCGTTGCATGACTCATGATCTCGCGGAACCAGGCCCGGTGATGCTTCCATGCCCAGCCGGGCGTGACGGTTCCCCGTGTCATGGCGCGCACGGAACCCTTCACCCAGATCGCGGCATACACATGCACGATGATGGTGCAGATTAGCACCAGGGCGGCGATGGCGTGCAGCACGGAGCCCAGACGGATGACACCGACGGCAAAAACTGCTCCGGTGTAGACATGCCAGATCACGATGCCACTGATGAGCAGTACCGTCAGGCACGCCACCACCGAATAAAAGACCAGCTTCTGGCCGGCGTTGTAGCGTCCGACCTCCGGCAGGCGCTCCTCCCGGTTCTCGATGACGTCGCGGTACTGCCGCAGCCACTGCCAGTCGCGCCGTTGCATGCGGTTGTCGCGCGCCACGCGCGCGGCCAGGAACACGAACGAGACGCACATCGTAAGCCCGAGGTAGGGGTGCAGGATGCGGGTCCAGGGACCACCGCCCGTCAGGTTGCTGAGGAAGAAGAGCGCCGGGTGAAAGAGCGCCAGCCCCGAGAGCGCGACCAGCACGAACGCGATGGCTCCGAACCAGTGGTTGCTGCGCTCCGAGGCGTTGTAGCGCACGATGAGGTCCCGGCGGTGCGGCACTACGGGCGGAGCGGCGCCGTCGGCGTCCTTGAACTGCGGTGTGGCGCTCATGCGGCTTTCTCCGGGTCGCGGCGGGCGGCAGCTGCCGCAGCCTCGTCACGTTCATCGGTTTCGTCCGGCCCCACCCGCATGTAGTGGAAGAAGCCGGCGAGCGCGGTCAGGGCCATGAGCGCAAGACCCAAAGGCTTCGCGGCACCCTTCCACAGGCGCACCGCGGGGCTGATGTGCGGGTCCTTAGGCAGATTGCTGTAGAGCTGCGGCTGATCGGCGTGGTGCAGCACGTACATGACGTGCGTGCCGTCGACGCCGGAGGGGTCGTAGAGCCCGGCGTGCTCAAAGCCGCGGCTCTTGAGATCCTCAATGCGCCCGGCGGCGTGCTCCTGCATGTCCTCCTTGGTACCGAATACCAGGGCGCCGGTCGGGCAGGCTTTGATGCAGGCGGGCTCGAGCCCGACCGCCACCCGGTCCGAACACAGCGTGCATTTATAAGCCTTGTGATCCTTCTTCGAGATGCGCGGCACGTCGAACGGGCAGCCGGTCACGCAGTAGCCGCAGCCGATGCAGTTCTCCTCGTGGAAATCCACGATGCCGTTCGCGTACTGCACGATCGCCCCGGGCGAGGGGCACGCCTTGAGGCAGCCGGGGTCGCTGCAGTGCATGCAGCCGTCCTTGCGGATCAGCCACTCAAGATCGCCCTTGGAGTTCTCGACTTCGGCAAAGCGCATGAGCGTCCAGCTGCTGGCACTCAGGTCGTGCGGGTTCTGGTACTGGCCGATGTTGGTGCCGATCTCATCGCGCAGGTCGTTCCATTCCATGCACGCCACCTGGCAGGCCTTGCAGCCGATGCACTTGGTGGTGTCGATGAGCTTGGCGACCTCGCCGCCCGGGGGCGCCTCGCGGATCTGCGGCGAGCGGGTAGTGGTCGCCGAACGCCGCACGATGTCGAGGGATTGCAATGCCATGATGGATCCTCTAAGCCTTCTCGACCTTGACGAGGAACGACTTGAACTCCGGCGTCTGCGAGTTGGCATCGCCCGACGAAGGGCGTGAGGGTGTTGGCGAGGAAGCCCGGTTTCGCCAGTCCCTTGAAGCCCCAGTGAATCGGGATGCCGACGTGGTGCAGTGTCTTGCCCTCGATCTGCAGCGCCTTCAGGCGCTTGGTCACCACCGCGATGGCCCGGATGTGGCCGCGGTTGGAGCTCACCTTGACCGTATCCCCGCTCGCGATGCCGAGCTCCCTGCCGAGCACCTCGCCGATCTCGACGAACTGCTCGGGCTGGATGATGGCGTTCAAGCGCACGTGCTTGGTCCAGTAGTGGAAATGCTCGGTGAGGCGGTAGGTGGTCGCCGCGTGCGGAAACTCGCCGACCGTGCCGAAGGCCTTACGGTCATCCGGGAATACGCGCGCCGCCGGGTTGTTGAGCGCGCGCGGCTCGTTCGGGCTCAGCGGGTTCTTCGCCAGCGGTGTCTCGAAGGGCTCGTAGTGCTCGGGGAAGGGGCCCTCGACCATGTTGCTCGCGGGCGAAGAAGCGCGCCACGCCTTCAGGGTTCATGATGAAGGGGCCCATGCCGTGGGTGGGATCCTCGTCGGCCTTGAAGTCCGGGATGTCAGCCCCGCCCCAGGCCTTGCCGTTCCAGGACACCAGCGCGCGCTCGCGGTTGAAGGGCTTGCCGTCGAGATCGCAGGACGCGCGGTTGTAGAGCACGCGGCGGTTGGCGGGCCACGCGAAGGCCCAGTTCACGGTCTGGCCGATGCCGGTGGGATCGGAGTTGTCGCGCCGCGCCATGAGGTTGCCCGTCGGGCCCCACGCGCCGCAAAAGATCCAGCAGCCGCTCGCGGTGGTGCCGTCGTTGCGCAGCTCGGCGAAACCCTGCCAGCTGCTCGCCCGCCTTGCGCGTGACTTTGGTCGGCGTCCTTCGGATCGGCGAGGTCCTTGAGCGCCTTGCCGGAGTACTCGCGCGCCAGCTCCTCAGGAGTTGGGGCTCTCGGGGTGCGCGTAGGGCCAGGAGAGCTTCAGGATCGGATCCGGCAGCGCGCCGCCTTGCGTCTGGTAGAGCGCACGGATGCGCGTGAACAGGCCGCCCATGATGTCGATGTCCGAGCGCGCCTCGCCCGGGCGGCTCGGCGCCCTTCCAGTGCCACTGCAGCCAGCGCGCGGAGTTGGTGAGTGCGCCGTTCTTCCTCGGCGAAGCAGTTGGTCGGCAGCCGGAACACTTCGGTCTGGATCTGCGCCGGGTCGACGTCGTTGTGCTCGCCGAAGTTGCGCCAGAACTCGCTACGTCTCGGTGGCCAGCGGGTCCATGATCACGAGGAATTTGAGCTTGGCGAGCGCCTCATTGAGCTTCGCCTTGTTGGGCGCGGCGGCCAGCGGATTGAAGCCCTGGCAGATGTAGCCGTTCATCTTGCCCTGGTGCATGAGCTCGAAGGCCTGCAGCATGTCGTAGAGCTTGTCGAGCTTGGGCAGGTAGTCGTAGCCCCAGTGGTTCTCAGCCGTCGCCGCATCTCCCCACCACGCCTTCATGAGGCTCACGAAGAACTTGTCGTAGTTCTGCCAGTAGCTGAGCTGGTTGGGTCGCAGGGGCTTGAAGGCCCGCGCCGCGATGTACTGGTCGTAGCTCTGCTCGGGCTCGTTCGGCAGCGTCAGGTAGCCCGGCAGGAGGTTGCGACATGAGCCCTAGGTCCGTCAGCCCCTGGATATTGGAGTGCCCGCGCAGCGCGTTCATGCCGCCGCCGGCGATGCCGATGTTGCCAAGCAGCAGCTGCACCATGGCCCCGGTGCGGATCATCTGCGAGCCGACCGAGTGCTGCGTCCAGCCCGAGCGCATACATGATAGTCATGGCGCGCGTCGGGGTGGCGGTAGAGGCGATCATCTCGCAGATCTGCAGGAACTTCTCCTTCGGCGTGCCGCACACCCGCTCGACCATCTCGGGGGTGTAGCGCGCGTAGTGCTGCTTCATCAGCTGATAGACGCAGCGCGGATGCGCGAGCGTCGGGTCCGCCTTGACGTAGCCGTCGGGTCCCGACCTCGTAGTCCCAGCTGGTCTTGTCGTAGGTGCGCTTGTCGGCGTTGTAGCCCGGAATAGAGCCCCTCGGTGAAGGTGAAGTCCTCGCGGACGATGAAAGTGAAGTCGGTGTAGTTCTTGACGTACTCGTGCTGGATCTGGTCGTTGGCCAGCAGGTAGTTGATCACCCCGCCGAGGAACACGATGTCCGTGCCGGTGCGGATCGGGCGCATACACATCGGCGACCGAGGCCGAGCGGGTGAAGCGCGGATCGACGACGATCAGGCGCGCCTTGTTGTGCGCCTTCGCCTCGGTGACCCATTTGAAGCCGCACGGGTGTGCCTCGGCGGCGTTGCCACCCATGATGAGGATGAGGTCGGCATTCTTGATGTCGACCCAGTGATTCGTCATCGCTCCACGGCCAAACGTCGGGGCAAGACCTGCCACCGTCGGGCCGTGTCACACACGCGCCTGATTGTCGAAGGCCAGAATGCCGAGGCTGCGGGCGACCTTGTGGGTGAGGTAGCCGACCTCGTTGCTGCTGGCGGAGGCGGCAAGCATGCCCGTGGTGAGCCAGCGGTTGACGGTCAGCCCCTCCGGGGTCTTCGCGACGAAATTCGCATCCCGGTCCTGCTTTCATCAGCTTGGCGATACGACTCGAGCGCCTCGTCCCAGGGGATGCGCTGCCACTGATCGGAGCCTGGCGCCCGGTACTCCGGATACTGCAGGCGGCTCGGGCTGTGCACGAAATCGAGCAGCCCGGCGCCCTTGGGGCACAGCGTGCCGCGGTTCACCGGATGATCCGGGTCGCCTTCAATGTGGATGATGCTCGCCTTGGCGTTTTTTGCCCCGTCCCCGAGGCCATACATGACGACGCCGCAGGCGACGGCACAGTAAGGACAGGTGTTGCGGGTCTCGGTCGCCCGGGCGAGCTTGAACTCGCGCACCTCGGCGAGCGCTCGTGCGGGCGAGAAGCCCATGAGCGCAAGGCTCGATCCGGCAAGAGATGCGCCCGTTACGGTCAAGAACTGGCGCCGGGTGATGTCCACCATAGAAGTCCCCTGGGCTTGCTCGCTGACACGGCGAGTCTACCGCAGAATTGTTGGTCTCATTGTGGCGCTCAAGATCCGGTTCCGGGCGCCGCCCGCGGGTACCGCACCGGCGAGAACAGCGCCGCTGAACCTGACCGTTTAGGACGTGTGTTACCCCGACGGACGATAGCGGCGGCCTGGATAAAGTCCCCGACGCTGGAAAGCAGACTACTGGGCCCTAAGGCTGCAGCACGACCTTGGCGTTGCGGTCTTTAGCCGGTCCGACGCTCGGCTCAAGGGCCTGTGCCCGGCAGCTGCCGTGTCCCGGAACCCGCACTGACGTCATCCGGTCGAGACGGTCCGGGACCTGCGGGCCGAAGGCGAGCTCATTGGTGAACTGCAGCCCGGGGCAGCGGCCCGTGAGGCGCGCGTAGAACCAGCGCAGGCTGCGCATCTGGATCCAGATGCCCCGCTCGCCGTCGGCCAGCCCGTCGCGCATCTGCGTGCGGCTGCCGATGAGGGTCGGGGCGCTTAGTGGGGGGGCGGCGCACCTGCGCTCGCGGCCAGAGGCGCGACGGCGAGGCCGGCAATGAGGATCGAGGCACGTGCGGCTGGTGAGAGGCCCATCGGGTGGTGCTCCTGCGGTGCTGACGGACACCTGAGCCGTCAGTTCTCCCTCAGAAGATCGTATTAGCCCGGCGGAACACGACAGCGGCGGCGGATGACAGAGAACCAGACGGCAGCTTTGTTGACCGGAAGCATGCCGGTTCTTGAACGCTGATCGCACCGGCTCTCGCTCGGTCTTTGCATTGCTCCATCCATACTGAGCTGCGCGAGGAGCCTGGCGAAGCAGTCAAACTTTCGGCGTGCCAGCCAACGTGAGCGTAGGCGGGATATTTCAGTACTGCAGCGGGCCGCTAGGCAAATGATAAGGACTTTCGCGTATGGCGGCAGGATGCAAGTTTATGAAAACATATCTGCAACGGAGTGGATGTATGTCACCGCGCGATTTGGCGATCAACGACGAGGTCATGCGTCGGTCACAAACCGCACTTGGGATGGCGCGATTGAGGCGCGTTAGGCACGCGGGCGCTGGTCGCATGGCGGCATCGTGAAGCAGTCACCCAGGCTTCGGGATTCGCTTGTGTTTTCCTTCGGAATCGCGATCTCGCTCGTTTTTGTATGGTTTGTATTTAGTTCGATCGCAGAGGCCCCCGGCAGCAGTGCGGTCTTGTCGAAGTGGGCTATTGTTTCCGGTGTGGGGATGCTGCTCGTCCTTGCTTTCATAGCACTGGCGCGAGAACCATGACCCTGGCAAACGAGCGGTGGCCCGGAACGAAAAACTCCGCGCGTTTGGGACGCTGCGAGCGTCAGTCGCGCATGCGGGCGAATGACGCGAGTCACTGCGGTGGCACTAACAGGGCTATTTCGGTTCCTACATGACCCTGGACAGCTGCGGTTCCAACTTTCTCCGGCTCAGAGTTGCCGAGTGATGCGCATAGGCGCGGCTCTCATGATAGAGGGTAACGCCAGCGCGCCGAGTGCAAGCCGGTAGCGGGGTCTCGCCGCTCTCAGAACTGCTCGTCCGGTCCCAAGTACCGCCACTTTCCCACCGGTAACCCTCCCAACGGTACGTTGCCGATACGGACGCGCTTCAGCCCGGTCACGGAAAGACCGACGAGCTCGCACATGCGGCGGATCTGGCGCTTGCGGCCTTGGCGCAGCACGAAGCGCAACTGGTGTTCGTTCTGCCACGATACCTTGGCCGGCCGCAGCTTCACGCCATCGAGCGTCAGGCCGTGCTGCAGGCGCTTTATGCCGTCGGTGGAAGGGCGGCCTTCGACGCGCACGAGGTATTCCTTCTCGATCGAGGAGTCCTCGCCAATCAGCTGCTTCGCGATGCGTCCATCCTGGGTAAGTACCAGCAGTCCGGTAGAGTCGATGTCCAGTCGGCCGGCAGGGGCGAGCGCACGCAGTTGTGCCTGCCGGAACTTGATGGGCGAGGGGTCCGCCGCCCAACGATTCTCCGGACGGATCAGCACGATGGCGGGTTCATAGCCGTCTTCGGCCTGGCCGGAGACATAGCCCACCGGCTTGTGCAGCAGTATCGTGACCTGTTCGCTCTGATACTCGCGCGCCGCCTGATCGAGCTCAATGCGTGCATCGGGTGACACGCGTACTCCGAGCGTGGCGACGATCTCGCCATCTACTTTCACCCAGCCGCTCGTGATCCAGCGATCCGCCTCGCGCCGTGAGCACAGACCGAGTTCGCTCATGCGCTTGGAGAGACGCGGGTATTCCAGGCTTGTCGTAGATTTAGGAGAGCGTGTCATGAGCTGTCCCGTCTGCCGGCTTGCGGCCTGTGAGCTTGGGTCCGCCATGCCTGGGCACGGCAGATCTGGCAAAGGATAGACCGATTCGTCATGAACGAGCCCGGATGCTGGACCCACACAACGGTTTTCAACCAGCGCGGATAGAGACTCATCGTCTCGAGCATCGCGTCTTGCGCGACTGCGATGTCGATGCGCTCATTTGGCCTGACTGGAAGAACCCGCATGACCATTACTGGTGATGTACGTCCGGATCGGCCGGGCGCCGATATCTAAAGTTGGATCGAAGAGTTGCAATGGCCCCGCTGATGGATTGGAGCGACGATCGCAAATAATCTTCCACATCAGCAACTTGGAGTCGGTACAGAGGGCTTGTCTCCTTTACGTCTCCTCCAAGTTCTATCGTTTCGTCATGAATTGGAAGAAACGGATCGAGTCGCCTTGATCCGGTCGGAGATGTAGGCCCGCCGACCGGGCGATTTCACCAAGGCGTTGTATTCCTTCAGGCGCTGCCACTGGAATCTTTTCGGGATCGAAAGTTCGGGCAGCCTCGCAAAGACACGCGATCTTCCAGGCGCCAGGTAGAACAGGTCAAAAAGTGCCTTCTCCGGCGTCGCAATCTTGGCATTGGATGCGGGTGCCAACTCGAAGCCCGTGAAGAGCGCTGGCGGGATGCGATGGAAAGAGAATGTGCCGAGCGGAGTCCGCAGACGCCTGGGCCGCGCTGGCGTGACCGCGTAGACAACTGATGGAATTTGTTCAATCAGCCCGTGATGGAACAGCGCCGATTGCAGAGAAATGTAAGCCGGGAAGGGCGCCTGAACAAGTTCGGGCAACGCAAGACGGTCGGTGGTTTTGTCCACCAGCCATCGACCGCGACTTAGATGGACGATCATGGTCTTGCTTGCGAGCCGCCGGAGGATCGCAGTCGCGTTGCTGATTGAGACCTGCAGCAGCGCGGCAACATCGCGCGTTTCGACGACTGGGGTCGCGAGGGTTTGCAGTCGCTGTAGGGCCTCGATCTGGGTCATCAGATCAACGCCTCTAGACCGTCAACGACTTGTTCTTGCAGTTCGGCCCAGGCCTTTCGAGTTTTATAGTGCTCCTGGTATTCAGGCTCCAGAAACGCCAGGACTTGGCCGGCAAACGCTTCGTAGTCGACGGCCAGCGCATTGTCGATCGCGGTAGCCAGGCGAGTCGCTGCCGCAGGCGGTAATGCCTCCCTGGCCCCGCCCGCATCCAGCAGCAGTTTCAGATCGAACACGTCCCTCGATTGAACCTGCTCGCGCAAGGCCAATGCCAAAACCTTCTGCGCGAACGCCGTATGCACGGTGTAGTGCTGCACGATCACTGGATAGAGCCGGTATGTCTGAATGATCTCCGCATCCACGGGGTTCACCGACTTTTCGCCGGCCAGGCCACGCCGCGAGAATTCAATCTTTGTGGGCACTTCGGCACCTGAGGTCGAAATGCGCAGGGACAACTTCCAGCGCTGCGTTGTACCGGTTTGCTTCGGTTGAGTCGATTTCGCCAGTTCGATGCCCTGCGTTCGCAGGGCCTGCGCGAACCCTGGTGCCTCAAGCAGGCGATTCACATTGTTCTGCAGGGTGCCGATGGCCATTGTATGGATGTCTAAATCCATGTCCTCGGAGTAGCGGATGCTTTTGAGAAAGAACCGCAGATTGCAGCCGCCTTTGAGGACGTACAAGGCTTTGTCCACCCGCGCGCCGAAGGCCCGCAGGAATAGCAGGTGGAAAACTTCAATAGTTTGGCGTTCATTCCACATACGTTCACATTACTAGCAATCGACGCATATGTCGATTACTCGTAATATGCATATGTGATGTATATCCCTCATTCGGCCGCGGTTGCTGCACGGGCCGTCTCCATGAAGGCTTCCGGGTGATATCACCGCGCTCGAACAGGAGGTTCCACGCGTCTCACTTGCAACAGGCGCGCTTCGTTAGCTAGCTTGCCCTGATGCTGGATCGGAACGACGCTGGAAAATATCTAGGCGGCTCCAGGGGTTATAGAATGTAAGGTTGGCTTGTCTCCTTTACTTCTCCTCGCCGGTAATTCCGTAGAACTCACTAGGTCCCGTTGTAGCATGGCTGCCAGGTCGAGCCTCGGAGGGATTGGGTGTCCTCAACCATGAGAGTTAGCCGAAGAGAGGTCGTGGCAGCCGAGGAGCGCGGCATCTTTGAGGAATTCGCGCGTAGTGCGGGGCTTGACGTCAACCGCGGCTCGATCAGCCAACCGGATCCGCCCGACATCCTCTGCGAAGTGCATGATCTCGGGAAGGTTGCGTTTGAACTTGTCTCGCTGGACTCGGGTGACGAGCTACGGCGCATGGGATATTTTCAGCGGGTCGAGGAGTTTTGGGCAGAAGCGCTAAAAGGCGTCGCGCCTGAGGTCCTGAAGCGACACTCCAACGCGCAAATCAACGTCACCTTTCGCGGAGCCGCTTCACAAAACGACAGGCGGGCTGCTCTTGTCGGTCTTATTGCAGTGCTGGAAAATCTTGGGCCGGACGATGTGGGCGAGGTCTTCGGCGAGATACCCGCCGCACTAGAATCGGCCGACATTGTTCGAGTCCCGATCAGGGACGGCCCGGGAATTAGGGAATTCTCGGTGCACGCAATAAGGTTTGAGAACCCAGGTTGGGCTCCAGTTGGCATTGATCTCTCGCGAATCGACGCGAAGATCAAGAAATACGAGAAGGGATGGGACGTTCGCGCCGAATTGCTAGCGTACTCGCGATGGGGAATGCCCTTCAGCGATCAGATACACAACTGGAGAAGCCCAGCCCCATTACGCCACTCGCGCCGCCCGCCTCGGCAATTTCCGTGACAAGTGCGCCTGTCTTTGGGTTCCATATTCGAATGATCTCGGATCCCGGAGCGCTTCTTTCATGGCCAACGGCCAAGAGCGTTCCAGCAGGGTTATAAACAATTGCACGCCCACCGTCTGTTGGCAGCGGAAGCGCCAATGTTCTGACAATGCTCGGTCGATCGCGCCAACTCCAAATATGAACGTCAGGTCCGACGAGAGCCGCGTTGACAGCAATCTGCTCGCCGTCGGGGCTGAAGTCGAGGCCTCCTACGTCAAAGGATTCCCTAAACTCACTCACTCTCTTGGCCACTGGTCCCTTGTCGGGATTCGCGCCAGAGGCGATAGGCACGACCTCGGTACTAGATGCCGAGGAGGCCCCACAACCCGCCAGCACCGCGGCGAGCGTCGCTAATAGGAATTGGCTACGAAGCCGTCCAACCGCTGTCGTCACCGAGTTCTCCAGTATTGCTTTGCATGCCTAAGGTAGTGCCGGGCGTTGAGCACGTTACTTCATGTGAGTTCTGGCTGGCGCTGGGTCGAGTGTCGCACGGCGGTTCCTAAACGCGAGTTCACAATTGGGACCAGAATTAGTTGAGTGCAGGATAGCCTTTCGGCTGCTGTTTGAACCAAGCCTGGTGCCGTAATCAGCCGTAGAACGGCATCGTTAACCGGTGGTCGCTTTCGGATTTCTCTCTATGCTATCGATCGCAGACTGCGCAGACCTTCTCACGTCCAAACTGTGATCTGAAAGACGTTCCCTCAGCGCAGGTAATGCGCTTTTTGCCGCAGGGCCGATGCCTCCGAGAGCGAAACAAACGTTGTTTCGTACGCCCTCACTGCTGTCGCTCAGTAGCGCTGCAAGTTTTGGCACGGCCTGTGAGGCGGCTGGGCCGATGTACCCAATATCCGACGCTGCTCCCCACCTTACGTTTGGATCAGAATCGTCCAATGCTGCGATGAGCGCAGGCAGAGCAGCTAAAATGTCGATCTTTGGTGGGCGGCGATCATAAAACCACCAACCGCCACCCAAGACGTCCAGAGCCAGGGTGGCATTCCGTCTAAGGCCGACATCGGGACTCTGAAGCGCTCGTGCCAGCGCGGGCACCGCGGAGGGCCCTAGTTCATACAATTCGTCGTAAATTTGCCGCCTCTTGGCCTCTGCAGGCGGCGGCGCGGGCCGGGGGCATGGGCCCGCGCTGCTACAAAGCACGCTAATCGGGTCAGGGCTTATCCGCGGCGGTAAATCGCGCAACTGCGCGACAAGCGCGTCCGCTTCCGCGCCCGTCTTTTCCGGCTGTGGTGGGGCTGCGTACACCGCACACGAGACGGCCAGAGCCAGCACCGCGGCGCACCCAGGAAATGTCCCAAAGTGAAGTGCGTGATGTTCAACGGGATTATCCATAGCGGCCTTCCTAGTACCTGATCGCGAATGCTTGAGGGTCATGCGATTCCTCAGCGTGCGGATGCCTGGCCGTCGTTGCGTGCATGCCTTGGCGGGCAGAAATAGTAAATGCCCATGAATACCGCGACAACGCCAAAAAAACTTAGCGTGTTAGGGTCAATCAAGGCGGGGTGGGAGATGGTTTTCCAGTCGCCCTTTGGTTCAAATATCCCGCGTGGCAAATCGTAGCACGCACCTCTCCACCTGGATCGACGAGGAACTTAAGCGAAAGTTCTCCGCGGTCGCCGCATCACGTGGGCTCTCTGAGTCGGCATTCCTGAAACAGCTGGTCGAGCGCACGCTCGTCGGAGTGAACCCTGAACTCGCACTCACGGGGGCGTCAGGTGCCGGGGCGAGAGGCGCGAGAATAACCATTCGCCTTCTCCCGGCTGACCGGACGCTGCTGCGGGAGCGTGCCGCCGCCCGTGGAATGCGTGCCGCGTCCTACGTTTCGACGCTCATCCGAGCACATCTTCGATTGCTGTCGCCGCTGCCAGATCGCGAGATCGAGGCCCTGCAGGGGATTGCTGTGCAGTTAGCTGCCATGGGGCGGAACGTCCGGACCATTGCCCTCACAGCGCCTTCAGCAGGCCTTACGCTGGAACACGGTGGCGGCCCCTGTGCCTTTGGCGCGCCTTGAGCGCACATGATCGATCAACTGAGCCGAGGTCAGGGTGAGGGCATTGAACTTGCCGAGCGCATTGCGCTCCAGGAACTGGAGATGAGCCTGCTTGCTGCGCTGCCACTTCGACACGGTCTCGAAATTGTCGATGTACCAGCGGATGAGCTCTGCGATCGTCGGCGCGCCTTCCTGGACGCGTATGAGCGCCGAAGGATCTTCAAGAGAGACTTCGCGGTGCTTGGCCCAGCTCAGGGCGGCGGAGCGGTGCGCGGACGGTCGGCTCTCGCGGTGCAGGATTTCACCGCCACGACGGATGCGGACGATCGCCGTGTAGCGCGTAGTTCCGTCGGTTTGCTTGCGAGTCTTGATCGTCGGCATGATGGGTCTCGGGGAGACATGACATTCTTGTCTCCTTTACGTCTCCCCGGCAAACGCTAAACTGCCCCGAATGGCCAAAAATCCCGCAGAAACACCAGATGCGCCAAAGCCTACAGAAAAAGGCATCTCGCACAGGAAAAGCCCTGAAATAATCGATCGGCGGATCTCGGTCGCTCCGATGATGGACTGGACCGACCGTCATTGCCGCTACTTCCTGCGCGGCTTCTCGCGCGATGTGCTGCTCTACACCGAGATGATCACCTCGGTGGCGCTGGTGCGCGGCGACCGGGAGCGACTGCTGGCCTTTGATTCCGAAGAGCATCCCGTGGCGCTGCAGCTCGGCGGTTCTGATCCACGCGAGCTTGCCCTCGCGGCGCGCGCCGGCGAGGTGGCCGGCTATGATGAGATCAATCTCAACTGCGGCTGCCCGAGTGACCGCGTGGCGAGTGGCGCCTTCGGCGCCTGCCTCATGCTCAATCCGCAGCTGGTGGGCGCCTGTGTCGCCGCGATGGCGGACGCGGTCAGCGTGCCGGTCACCGTCAAGATGCGCATCGGTGTACTCACGGCCCGTGCGCGAGAAGCGGCGGCCGCGCTAGCACAATTCGGGGAAGCCGATTTCGAGAAGCTGCGGGGGTTCGTGGCTACCGTACGGTCGGCAGGGTGTCAGGTCGCGATCGTGCACGCCCGGCAGGCGGTGCTTGGCGGACTTTCGCCCAAGGACAATCGCGAGGTACCCCCGTTGCGTCACGACGTGGTGCGGCGTCTCAAGCAGGCCTTCCCGGAGCTGCCGATGATCGTGAACGGGGGGCTGCGTGACCCTGCCGCGGTCGCCGAAGCGCTTACCTGGTGCGATGGCGTCATGCTCGGGCGCGAGGCCTATCACCGGCCGTACCTGCTCGCCGAGCTGCAGCGCGTGTTGGATCCGGCAGGGCCGCCGGCTCCCTCGCGTGAGGTGCTGCTTGAGCGCATGGTGACGTATGCGCAGCGCGAGCTCCCCAGGGGCGCCCGGCTTGCGTCCATTACGCGTCACATGCTCGGCCTCTACAGTGGCCAACCCGGGGCGCGCGAGTACCGCAGGAGCCTGAGCGAAGGGGCGCGCGGCGCGCAGGCGGGCCCCGAACTGCTGCGCCAGGTGATGCCGGCGGTGGCACCCTGAGGGAGGGGCTTTGTAGCGGCCGGGGGGCGCTTGCGTATAATCGTCCGCGCCTCATGGGAAAAGACATCGAACTCGCCATACTGTTCGCCGACGTCGTGGGATCGACCCGGCTGTACGACATCATGGGAGATCTGCGCGCCCGCGACATGGTGGCCATCTGCATCGACGTGATGCGCAGCGCCACCGAGCAGCGCCAGGGCACGGTCATCAAGACCATGGGCGATGAGGTCATGGCGACCTTCCCGAGTGCGGACGCTGCGCTGAACGCCGCCGCCCAGATGCAGCAGCAGATCTCAAGCCACGCCCAGCTCAAGGTCGACGGGCAGCCCGTGGCGATCCGCATCGGCTGTCACTTCGGACCGGTGATGCTCGAGAACCGCGACGTGTTCGGCGCCGCGGTGCATACGGCCAACCGCATGACGAGCCAGGCCAAGGCGGGTCAGATCGTGACCACGGCGGCCACGGTTGAGAAACTCTCCCCGGAGTGGCGCGCCGCCTGTCGCCAGATCGACATCGCGACCCTGAAGGGGCAGGGCAGCGAAGTCGCGCTCTACGAGGTGCTGTGGCAGACCGAGGATGTCACGAGCATGGTGCCCGGGATCGCCACCGAGGCGCGGCCGGCACGCGTCATGCGTCTGCGCCTGCGCTGCCAGGACCGGGAGCTGGTGGTCGATGAGCGCCATTCGAGCATCACCATCGGGCGCGCCGAGGACAACGACGTGGTCGTCAAGGGCAGCCTCATCTCGCGCCTGCACGCCCGCATCGAGATCAACCGCAGCAAGTTCGTCCTCATCGACCAGAGCACCAACGGCACCTTCGTGCAGAGCGCGGATGGCGAGGAGTCCTTCGTGCGCCGTGACAGCCTGCAGATCAAGGGGCAGGGCATGATCGGTCTCGGACGACTGCCCGAGCAGGGCTCGCCGCAGACCATCCGCTTTACCTGCGAAGATACCTGAGCCGCGGCGTCGTCGCCTCAGCCGAGGCGCTGCTCGATCGCATCCAGTTCGCCGGTGAGGGCGGCAGGCAGACGAGCGCCGTACTTGGCCAGATACTCGCGGATTTCACCGACCTCACGGCGCCACAGCGCCGGGTCCACGGCCAGGAGCGCCTGCAGCGCGTCGGGGGAGAGTTTCAGGCCCTGCATGTTGAGGTCCTGCGGACGCGGCAGGTTACCGATCGCGGTCTCGGTGGCGCCGGCCCGGCCGGCACAGCGTTCCAGCATCCACGCGAGCACCCGCAGATTCTCCCCGTAGCCGGGCCACAGGAACTTGCCCTGCGCGTCGCGCCGGAACCAGTTGACGTGGTAGATGCGCGGTGCGTGGGCGAGCTTCGCGCCGACGTTGAGCCAGTGCTGCCAGTAGTCCCCGAAGTTGTAACCGCAGAAGGGCTGCATCGCCATCGGATCGCGACGCGTGACTCCCACCTGCCCGACGGCCGCGGCGGTCGTCTCGGAGGCAACCGAGGCTCCGACCAGTACCCCGTGCTGCCAGCTGCGCGCCTCGTAGACGAGCGGCGCTACTTCGCGCCTGCGACCCCCGAACACCAGCGCCGAGATCGGCACACCCCGGGCATCCTCCGCGTGCGGGGAGTAGCTCGGGTTGCGGCGCGCATCCACGGTGAAGCGCGAGTTCGGATGGGCGGCCGGCCCGTTCGCCGGATCATAGGGGCGGCCCTGCCAGTCGAGCACCGGTTTGCCACTCGGCAGGCCCTCCCACCAGGGCTGGTTGTCGGCCGTGACCGCGACGTTCGTGAACAGCGTGTCGCGGCGGATCATGTCGTAGGCGTTGCGGTTGGTCTCGCGGTTGGTGCCGGGCACGACGCCGAAGTAGCCGGCCTCCGGATTGATCGCCCACAGCCGTCCGTCCTCACCCGGATGCAGCCAGGCGATGTCATCGCCGACGGTGAACACCCGCCAGCCCGGCAGCGACTGCGGGGGGATCAGCATGGCGAGGTTGGTCTTGCCGCAGGCGGACGGGAAGGCGCAGGCGATGTAGTGGGTCTCTCCCTGCGGGCTCTCAAGTCCCACGATCAGCATGTGCTCGGCGAGCCAGCCCTCGCGCCGGGCCTGCCAGCTGGCGATGCGCAGCGCATGACACTTCTTGCCGAGCAGCGCATTGCCGCCGTAACCGGAGCCGAAACTCTCGATGGCGAGCTCCTCCGGGAAGTGCATGATGAAGCGCCGCTCGGGATCGAGTTCCCCGATTGAGTGCAGGCCGCGCACGAAGCTGCCTTCGCGCGAGATGCGCTCGAGCGCTGCGCGCCCGGCGCGCGTCATGATGAGCATGTTCAGCACCACATAGGGGCTGTCGGTGATCTCGACTCCGCAGCGTGACAGCGGCGAGTCGATCGGGCCCATGCAGTAGGGGATCACGTAGAGCGTGCGTTCGCGCATGCAGCCGCGGAACAGCTCGCGCATCTTGGCGTGCGCCGCCTGCGGCTCCATCCAGTGGTTGTTCGGACCCGCATCCTCCTGTGAGCGCGTGCAGATATAGGTCAGGTGCTCGACGCGCGCCACGTCGGAGGGCGCGGAGCGATACAGGTGGCAGCCGGGAAACTCTTCAGGGTTCAGGGTCTTGAGTTCGCCGCTCTTGAGCAGCTGCGCGGTGATCTCGCGCGCCTCGGCCTCGGTGCCCTCGCACCAGTGCACGGCGCGCGGCTGGGTCAGCTCGCGCACGGCAGCCACCCACTGCGCCACCGGGCGGCTCAGTTGGGAAAGGGGCAGCAGGGTATGGGCGGCGGTAGCCATCCGCAAAGTCCTCTTATTCGATGGCCTCAGTAACCGTGAAGTATATCCCGGCCGACTTCCATGCCCTGATAAACTAGCGGTGCTCAGCCATTGTCTTTCATCCGGGCCGCGCGCACCAGTTTGCAGGAAATTCAGGAAGATACGACCCGCAGCAGCGCGTCTTTAGAGGCCGCCGCGGCGCCCGTAGGCGCACTCAGACATGCTGGATCTTGAAGACATATTCGGCAGCGGCGGGCCTCTGGCCCAGGCGCTGCCGGACTTCCGCACGCGCCGCGAACAGCTGCACATGGCGCAGCGCATCGCTGATGCCCTGGCGGCACGCGAGTCACTGGTGGTCGAGGCTGGCACCGGCACCGGTAAGACCTTCGCGTACCTCGTGCCGACACTCCTCTCCGGACGACGCGTACTGATCTCCACCGGCACGCGCACGCTCCAGGACCAGCTCTTCAGCAAGGACCTGCCGCTGGTCGCGGCCGCCCTCGGACGTCCCGCGCGGGTCTCGCTCTTGAAAGGCCGTGCCAATTACCTGTGCCGCTACCGCATCGAGCGGCTGGACTCGCACGGGGAGCAGATGGCACTCGAGAACTTCGGCGTCAGCCGCACCCGCGCCGCGCAGGCGATGCTCGCGCGTGTGCAGCGCTGGGCGCGGACCACGCGGCGCGGCGACCTCGCCGAAATCCGCGGGCTCTCTGACACCCACCCGGTGTGGTCGCAGGTGACCTCCACGCGCGAGAGCTGCCTCGGGGCGCGCTGCGCCCAGTTCGCGCGCTGCCACGTGGTGCTGGCACGGCGCGAGGCCCTCGAGGCCGACGTCGTCATCGTCAACCATCACCTGCTGCTGGCGGACCTGGCCCTCAAGGAGGACGGTTTCGGGGACCTGCTGGGTTCGGCCGATGCCATCATCCTTGATGAGGCGCACCAGATCCCGGATCTCGCGACACAGTTCTTCGGCGCGCAGGTGAGCAGCCGTCAGGTCGAGACGCTGCTGCGGGATCTGAAGACGGAAGTGCCGGCGCACCAGACTGGCGCAGCCCCCGGTGAGCGCTCGCAGGCCCTGCCCGCGGCGCTTTCTGAAGTCGAGGAGGCTCTGCAGCAGCTGCGCGCTAACGCGGCGCGCGTGACGGGCCGCATCGCCTGGGCGCCGGGGGCCTCGCCGCTGACGCGCGCCGTCGGCTCGCTCGAGCATGCGCTGCAGGCGCTGCAGCACCTGCTCGCTGATGCTGAGGAATCCTCGCCCCTCGCGCCCCTCGCCGAGCGGGCCGCGGAAGTGGCGGCGAATCTTACGCGCCTCGGCGCGGATGAGCTTGAGGGTGCGCGCACGCTCGAGACAGGTCCGCGCAGCTTCACCTTAAGCCTCATGCCGTTCGACATCTCGCAGCGCTTCCGCGCCCTCATGGCAGCGCGTGGCGGAGCGTGGATCTTCACCTCCGCGACGCTGTGTCTCGGGGAGGAGTTCGGTCATTTCACAGGGCGCCTCGGGCTCACCGATGCCGCGACACTCAAGATCGAAAGTCCCTTCGATCACGAACGACAGAGTCTTCTGTACCTGCCGGCGGGACTTCCGGAGCCGACCGCGTCCGGCTACGTCGAGGCCGTGATCGACACCGCCGAGCCTCTGATCCGTGCGGCAGGCGGTGGTGCTTTCATCCTCTTTACCAGTCACCGCGCACTCGCCCAGGGCGCGACGATCCTGCGGCAGCGCTGGTCGCTGCCGCTGCCGTTCAAGCTCCTGGTGCAGGGCGAGGCGCCGCGCGAGCGCATGCTCGAGGAATTCCGTGCCGACGGCAACGCGGTGCTTCTGGGTACCGCGAGTTTCTGGGAGGGCGTGGACGTGAAGGGTGAGGCGCTGCGCCTCGTGATCATCGAGAAGTTGCCCTTTGCCTCGCCGGATGATCCGCTGGTGCGGGCGCGCATCGAACACCTCACGGCCACCGGCGGTAACGCGTTTCGCGACTACCAGCTGCCCGAGGCTGCACTGACGCTGAAGCAGGGAGCTGGGCGTCTCATCCGCAGCGAAGAGGACTACGGCGTCGTCGTCATCTGCGATCCGCGCCTGGTAGGCCGCAGCTACGGGCGCGTATTCCTCGCCGCGCTCCCGCCGATGACCGTCACGCGCGAGTCCGCGGAGGCACTGCGCTTCCTGCGGCGTCACGGCGCGCGCCCGCCAGCCACGGCCGCCGTAGCGTTATGAAAATCCTCGCCCTTGATACCGCGACTGAGAACTGCTCCGCCGCACTCTTTATTAATGGCACGTCCCTCGAGCGCGAGCAGCGCCTCGGCCGCCAGGCGGCCGAGGCGCTGCTGCCCATGGTGCACTCGCTCCTCGCCGAGGCTGAGGTGAGGCTGTGCGACCTTGATGCCATCGCCTTTGGCCGCGGGCCCGGGGGGTTCACCGGCGTGCGCCTGGCCGCGAGTGTCACCCAGGGGCTCGCCTTCGGGGCGGGCTTAGGGGTGGTCGGCGTGTCGGATCTTCAGGCTCTCGCCCAGCGCGCGCTCGGCGAAGCGCCGCAGTGCCTGGCTGTGCTCGCCTGCACCGATGCCCGCATGCACGAGGTTTACTGCGGTGCGTTCGAGCGCGGCCCGGGCGGGGCGGCCTCGCCTGCAGCCCCGGAACGCGTGCTCGCTCCCGGGAAGGTCGCCGTGCCGCAGGCCTGGTCCGGTACGCCCCGAGCCCTGGGGGTGGGCAATGGCTTTGCCGTCTACCCGGAGCTCGCGGCCGCCTGCGCCGGGCAGCTTGCCGGCATCCGCAGTGACCTGTGGCCCCGCGCGCGCGAGATTGCGCAGCTGGCCGCTACGGAGGTGGCCGCCGGGCGACTCGAGCCGGCGGAGCGGGCGCTGCCGGTCTACCTGCGCGATGATGTGACACAGCCGGCGCGGCCGCCGGCGCCGGGTTCATCAACCTGACACGGCCTCGCGCACTGTCATGAATCTGCAACACTGGACCTCTGTAATACCCGCGCTCTTTACAGAGCGGTAACGAATCACATGCCCGCAAAAAACGTACTCATCGTCGAGGACGAGCGGCCGATCCGCGAAATGATCGCCTTCGGCCTGAAACGGGCCGGCTTCGAGGTGCGCGAGGCCGAGGACTGCCGCGCCGCGCGCGCCGCGCTCGCCGATGCCCGCCCGGACCTGGTACTGGTCGACTGGATGCTCCCCGACATGAGTGGTCTTGAGCTCACGCGCGCGCTCAAGCGCGACCGCGAGACGCGCGAGCTGCCGGTCATCCTGCTCACCGCCCGGGCGGAGGAGGGCGATAAGGTCGCAGGCCTCGAGGGGGGTGCGGATGATTACGTCACCAAGCCCTTCTCGCCGCGCGAGCTGCTGGCGCGCATCAATGCCGTCCTGCGCCGCTCCACCCCGAACGGGATCGACGAGCTGATCGAGTTTGAGGGACTGATCCTCGACCAGGGCAGCCATCGCGTCATGGTGGGCGGGCGGACCGTGGCCCTCGGGCCCACCGAGTACCGGATGCTCGAGTTCTTCATGACGCACCCCGAGCGCGTCTACACCCGCGACCAGCTGCTCGACCGGATCTGGGGCGGGAACGTCTACGTCGAGGAGCGCACCATCGACGTACACATCCGCCGCCTGCGCAAGGCGCTGGAAGACTACGGCTACGATCATTTCGTGCAGACGGTGCGCGGCTCGGGTTACCGCTTCTCGGCGCGCACGGTATAGTGAGCGCCACTTAGGACGAGGCGCGGTTAAGCCCATGCAACCCGCGACACAGGCCTGGTTGTTCGCGGCCGGGCGTCTGCTTGCCACCGTGGTGGTCGGTGCCGCCGCCGGATGGCTGTTCGGCAACGTGTGGGGCGGACTGGCCTGTGCCCTCGCGCTGCACCTCGCCTGGGTACTCACCTACCTCTTTCGCCTCGAGTGGTGGCTGCGCCACCGCAACTACGCCGAGCCTCCGGATGTGGGCGGCGTGTGGGGCGAGATCATCGCGCAGATCGTGCGCCTGCACCGGCGCAAGCGCTTCCACAAGCAGCGCTTCGTGCAGCTGATGCGCCAGCTGCAGCGCTCGACCGCGGCGCTCCCCGATGGCGTCGTCATCCTGAACGCGCAGCGCGAGATCGTCTGGTTCAACCGCATGGCGGCGCGCCTCCTCAACCTGCGCCGCACGGCAGACCTCGGCATGCGCATCGAGAACCTGCTGCGAGCGCCGGAATTCGTGCGCTACCTCGCCGCCGCCGATTTCGCCAACCCGGTCGTGGTACGCACCACGACCGGCGAGGACGGCTTTCTGTCGCTGCAGGTGGCGCCCTACGGGGACGGTCAGCTGCTGCTGCTGGTGCGGGACGTGTCGCGCCAGATGCGCCTTGAGGCCGTGCGGCGCGACTTCGTGGCGAACGCCTCGCACGAGCTGCGCTCGCCCTTGACCGTGATCTCGGGATACCTCGAGACGCTGGCGGCCGATCCGGTGCTCGATGCGGAGCTGCATGCGCCGCTCGCCGAGATGCGCCGCCAGGCGGAGCGCATGACGGCGATCATCCGCGATCTCATCGAGCTGTCCCGCCTGGAAGAAACCGACGAAGTGGTCGGCGGGGAGCCGGTGGATGTCGCCGCACTCATCTCGCTGCTGCGCAAGGACGTGCTCGCCCGCCCGGTACACCCCAAGGATGTGCGCGTGAAAGTCGAGTCGCAGGCGCGCCTGCTCGGGGATGAGCCGGAGGTGCACTCCGCGTTCTCCAATCTCGTCGACAACGCCGCCAAGTACACCCCCGAGGAGGGCTCGCTCGAGATCCGCTGGTGGGTCGATGAGGACGGCGGCCACTTCGCCGTCAGCGACACCGGCATGGGTGTGCCGCCCGAGCACATCCCGCGTCTCACCGAGCGCTTCTACCGGGTGGATGCCGGACGCTCGCGGGCCACCGGGGGCTCGGGGTTGGGGCTTGCGATCGTCAAGCACGTACTGCAGCGGCACGGGGCCACGCTCGAGGTAAAAAGCACGCTCGGTGCGGGCAGCACCTTCACCTGCCATTTTCCCCCCGAGCGCATCGTCCAGAACGTGCGCACGCCGTCCGCCGCAACGGCTTAAGGTTGTCCCGCAAGCCTTTCGTCCGTCAGAAAGACTTCGTGCGCCTGTCATGGAAACGACACGCGCCTGCCGGAGGCTTGCGAAGGCCACTACGGCCCTCATGGGCGGCAGCGCTAAGGACGGATCATGGCAGGCGGCACCCCTTCCCGCGGCAGTCGGACCCGGGCCCGGACTCTGTTCCTCTCGGACATCCACTTAGGCTTCCGTCACGCCCGGGCGCACGAGCTCAATGCGTTCCTGGCCGGCGTCGAGGCGGAGACCATCGTCCTCGTCGGGGACATCGTGGATGCCTGGAGTCTCGCACGGCGTGCGTACTGGAGCAGCGAGCACACCCAGGTGGTGCGCACGCTGCTGGCGCGCCAGCGCGCCGGCGCGCGCCTGATCTACATCCCCGGTAACCACGATGCGAGTCTGGCGATGCTCGCGCAGATGCTGCGCGGGCAGTTCGAGGTGCACCGCGAGTGGGTGCACCGCACAGCAAAGGGGGCGCGCCTGCTGGTGCTGCACGGGGACCAGTTCGACGGTGTCGTGCACTGCGCGCCGTGGCTGCAGCAGCTCGGTGACTTCATGCACGGCACCACCGTGGGCGTCAGTCACTGGATCAACAACTGGCGGCGGCGCTTCGGCAAGCCCTACTGGCCGCTCACCGAGCGTCTGAAACTCAGCCTCGGGGTGTCGGCGCGCTACATCCTCAGGTTCGAGGAACACGCGGCCGAGCATGCGCGCGCGCAAGGGTATGACGGGGTGGTCTGCGGGCACATCCACCGCGCCAACCTGCGCACCGTCGGCGGCACGGTGTACGCCAACACCGGGGACTGGGTGGAATCGTGCTCCGCCCTCACCGAGAGCGAGGGCGGGGAGCTCGCGCTCCTGCGCTGGCCGCACACGGCTGCGGCCACGGCGCGCTCAGGTGTATCCCTGGTGGCGGATCCGGCGTGAGGATTGCGCTGGCGACGGATGCCTGGACGCCCCAGATCAACGGCGTCGTTACGACCCTCAAGGCGACGGCCGCCGGGCTGACCGCCCTCGGGCACGAGGTGCGCGTGATTCACCCCGAAGGGCTGTGGTGCATGCCCTGCCCGAGTTACCCGGAGATCCGCCTCGCGCTCGCCCCGGGCGCGCACGTGGCGCGGGAGCTGAAGGCCTTCGCACCGCACGCGGTGCACATCGCCACCGAGGGCCCCCTGGGGATGGCGGTGCGCCGCTACTGCCGCGCCCGCCGCCTGCCCTTCACGACCTCCTACCACACGCATTATCCGGAGTACCTGCGCGCCCGCTGGCCGATCCCGCTCGGCTTCACCTACGCCTGGCTGCGCCGTTTCCACAACGCCGCCGCGCGCACCTTCGTCAGCAGTCCGACGCTCGAAGCGCAGCTGCGTGCCCGCGGATTCGCGAGCCTGCATCGCTGGCGGCGCGGCGTCGACCTCAAGCGCTTCCACCCGGACGCCCCCGCCCACACGCTGCTGCAGGGACTGCCCAGGCCGCTCATGGCCTGCGTCGGGCGCCTGGCGGTGGAGAAAAACCTCGACGCCTTTCTCGGCCTTGAAATGCCCGGGACCAAGCTCGTCATCGGCGACGGGCCGCACCGCGCCAGCCTCGAGGCGCGGCACGGGAGTGCGCGGTTCGTGGGGTTTCGCACCGGGGCGGAGCTCACCCGGATGCTCTGTGGCGTCGACGCGCTCGTCTTCCCAAGTCTCACCGACACCTTTGGGATCGCGATGATCGAGGCCCTGGCGTGCGGGGTGCCGGTGGCCGCGTTTCCGGTGCCTGGACCCATTGACGTGCTTGAGCCGGGCGTGACGGGCGTCCTCGACACGGACCTTCGCGCCGCCATCGCCGGCGCCCTGCGCCTGAGCCGCGTGCGCTGCGCGGACGCTGCGCGTGCCTTCACCTGGGAGGCGGCGACCGCGCAGTTCCTGGACGGCCTTGCGCCCATCCCGGCGCCGCTGCGCATGAGAGTGGCCGCCGGCCGCAGTTCCGCTATCATCGGCCGTACAGCGGCGCGCAGGCAGCCGAGCCAGGCCGGAGACGCCAACTGATGGAAACCGCCGATCTCAGTCACCACATTTCCCGGCGCTTCAACGAGGACCTCGAGCGCGTGCGCAGCAAGGTGCTCGGCATGGGCGGCTTCGTCGAGCAGCAGCTGCGTAAGGCCATCACCGCCCTCATCGAGGGCGACAGCTCGCTCGGGGAATCAGTGGCGCTCGATGACCACCAGGTGAACAACATGGAGGTCATGATCGACGAGGAGTGCAGCAAGATCCTCGCGACCCGGGCGCCGGCCGCCGGTGACCTGCGGGTGATCGTGGCCATCATCAAGACCATCACCGATCTTGAGCGCATCGGAGATGAGGGCGAGAAGATCGGCTACATCGCCTCGCGCCTCGCCACCATGGAACGCCCCGCCGACAAGTACCGCGAGATCAAGCACCTCGGGCGCGTGGTGTCGGAGATGGTGCACGACGCCCTCGATGCGTTTGCGCGCATGGACGTGGAGTCAGCGCTGCGGGTGGCGCGTCAGGACCGCCTGGTGGACGAGGAGTACGAGGCCATCCAGCGCCAGAGCATCACCTTCATGATGGAGGACCCGCGCACCATCCGCCGGGCGCTCGATGTCATGTGGGTGGTGCGGGCGCTCGAGCGCATCGGCGACCACGCCAAGAACATCAGCGAGTACGTCATCTACATGGTGCACGGCAAGGACATCCGCCACACCTCTCTCGATGACGTCGAGCGCGAGCTGCGCGCCGGCGCGCCGGGCGGCGGCGCCTCGACGCCGGCCTAGCGCCTAGCGCGCCCACGGCAAGGCTCGCTATGCTTGGCGGATGACGAACCGCCGCCTGCCCAATCTTGCCGGATTTGCCCTGTGCGCGGCGCTGCTCGCGTACGCGCTCTACTCGCAGTTCCACCTGGGGCTCGATCCTTGCCCGCTGTGCATCTTCCAGCGCGTCGGCATCGTTCTCACCGGACTCATGTTCCTGCTCGCCGCCCTGCACAACCCGCGCGGCGCGGGACGCACCGTCTATGGGGCGCTGATCGGCCTCGCCGCGCTTGCCACCGCGGCCGTTGCTGCACGGCACCTGTACGTGCAGCATCTGCCGCCCGGCTCGCTCCCCTCCTGCGGCGCCCCTTTGGGGACGCTGTTCAAGTTCAGCCCGTTCTTCGAGGTCATCAAAAAGGTGCTCACCGGAAGCGGGGAGTGCGGGGAAGTGAACTGGCGCTTCCTCGGGCTCGCCATGCCGGCGTGGGTGCTGCTGTGGTCCCTGGGGCTGCTCGCGCTCGGTCTGCGCGCCAACCTCAGGCGAGCAGGTTCCTAAGAACCGCAAGGTACATGCGGTGCAGCGGCTCAAGGTCCGCTACCGCCACGCACTCGTTCACCTTGTGGATGGAGGCGTTCACGACGCCGAGCTCCACCACCTGCGCCCCTAAGGGGGCGAGGAAGCGCCCATCCGAGGTCCCCCCGCCGGTGCTGAGCTTCGGGGTGATGCCGGCGACCTCGCGCACCGCCTTACTCACGGCCTGCGACAGGGGGCCGGGCGGGGTGTAGAAGGGCTCCCCCGAGACGTACCACTCGAGGCTGAAGCGCACGCCGTGACGGTTGAGGATCTCCTCGACCTGCGCCTGCAGCCCCGCGAGCGTCTGCACCGGGCAGTAGCGCAGGTTGAAGCGCACGCGCAGCTCCCCGGGGATGACGTTGGGCGCACCGGTGCCGGCGGTGAAATTCGAGACCTGGAAGCTCGTCGGCTGGAAGTGCTCGGTACCCTCATCCCAGCGCCGGGCGACGAGTTCGGCGAGCGCCGGAGCAAAGCGGTGCACCGGGTTATCCGCCAGCTGCGGGTAAGCGACGTGGCCCTGCACGCCGTGCACCGTGAGCCGGCCGCTCAGAGAGCCCCGCCGCCCGACCTTGATCGTGTCCCCGAGCACCGCCTCGCTCGAGGGCTCCCCGACGAGACACCAGTCGATGCGCTCCCCGCGCTCGGCCAGCGTCTGCGCCACGCGCTTGGTGCCATCCACCGAGGGTCCTTCCTCGTCGCTCGTGATGAGGAACGCAACGGAGCCGCGATGGGCGGAGTGTGCACCGACGAAGGCCTCCGCCGCCGTGACCATGGCGGCGAGTCCGCTCTTCATGTCCGCCGCGCCGCGTGCGTAGAGGACCCCCTCGCGCACCGTGGGGACGAAGGGATCGGACGCCCAGTCCTCGAGCGGCCCGGTTGGCACGACGTCCGTGTGCCCGGCGAAGCAGAACACCGGTGCTGCGCTGCCGCGCCGCGCCCAGAGGTTCTCGACGCTCCCGTAGCGCAGGTTCTCGATCGCGAATCCGCAGGCCGCGAGGCGTCGTGCCATCAGTGCCTGGCAGCCCTCATCGGCGGGCGTGACGGAGCGGCGGGCCAAAAGATCCCGAGTCAGTTCAAGCGTCTGTGACATTAGCCTTCCCAGGGAGCCAAGAGCCTTCCGGCCAGCCCGCGCGGCGGCGGCCGTGGGCGTTTATACGCATCCGGCGCCGAACCGGGCAAGGGCCGCGGCCTGTCACGGCGGTGCAAAGCCGGGGCGTGACACTGGCGCAGGGCTGTCATGCCCGGCCGGTATGCGGCTGAACGCGTGTAATCAGATCGTCACATGACTGTCATCTAATGCGCGCGAGCGGCAATTAGGCTCCCGGCCGGGCCTGATGGGCTTCCCTCCTGAAATTTTCCAGAGCCGAGGAGACGAACATGATCCGATTCCCGAAGCGCGTGCTGGCCGCAGCCGCCGCCCTCATGGCCTTTGCCGGGGCGCAGGCCGCGGACATTTCCGGCGCGGGCGCCACGTTCCCGTACCCCATTTATTCGAAGTGGGCCGACGCCTACAAGCAGCAGACCGGCATCGGGCTCAACTACCAGTCCATCGGCTCCGGGGGTGGCATCAAGCAGATCAAGGCGAAGACGGTGACCTTCGGTGCCTCCGACATGCCGCTGAAGCCCGAGGAGCTCAAGGCGTCGGGCCTGGTGCAGTTTCCGATGGTGATCGGCGGCGTCGTTCCGGTGGTCAACCTCAAGGGCGTCGCGCCCGGGGCCCTGGTGCTCGATGGCGCCACCATCGCCGCCATTTATCTCGGTGATATCACCAAGTGGGACGATGCGCGCATCAAGAAGCTGAACCCGAAGGTGGCGCTGCCTGCGACCACCATCGCGCCGGTGTACCGCTCGGATGGTTCAGGCACGAACTTCCTCTTCTCCGACTACCTCTCCAAGGCGAGCCCGAAGTTCCAAAGCTCGGTGGGGGCTGCGACCTCGGTGCAATGGCCGGTCGGAATCGGCGCCAAGGGCAACGAGGGCGTGGCGAACATGACTCACCAGACCGATGGCGCCATCGGCTACGTCGAGTACGCCTATGCCAAGCAGACCGCGATGGCCTATGCGGACCTGGTCAATGCGGCTGGGCACACCGTGGCGCCGAGTGCGGAGTCCTTCCAGGCGGCGGCCGGCAATGCCGACTGGGGCCACGCGGAGGGCTACTACCTGATCCTGACCAACCAGGCCGGAGCGAAGAGCTGGCCGATCACCGGTGCCAGCTTCATCCTGCTCTACGCCACGCCGCCGGATGCCGCCGCCACGGGCTCGGCGCTGAAGTTCTTCGACTGGGCCTACAAGAACGGTGGCAAGATGGCCGCAGAGCTGGACTACGTGCCGCTGCCGGATAGCCTGATTACTCAGGTGCGCGCGACCTGGAAGGCGCAGATCAAGGGCGTGACGCTCTAGAGCGAGCGCAAGCACGCCTGGCTTCGCGCATGACGGCGCACGGTGGCGCCCAGGGGCCGCGGGTGCGGGCCTGCTTCAGAACACACCGGCGGCCGCTTCGCGTGACGTCCACGCGACGCCGGCCGCCGGCTTTTGAGTCATGGGGATGATTGCAAGCGTGACAGGCTGCCGGCCGCGATGAACACCGTAGCCGTGATCGGGGTGCGGCACGCGGCCGGACAACGGCTGCGCGAGCGCCTGTTCCGCGGCGCGACCCTCGCTGCCGCGCTCCTGGTACTGCTCCTGCTCGGGGGCGTGGCCCTGTCGCTCGCCGTCGGGGCGTGGCCGGCGCTCTCGCACTTCAGGTTCGCTTTTCTGACGCGCGAGGTCTGGAACCCCGTCACGGATCAGTACGGGGCGCTGGCCCCGGTCTACGGCACGCTCGTGACCTCCTTCCTGGCACTGCTGCTGGCCATCCCGGTGAGCTTTGGCATCGCGATCTTCCTCACCGAGCTGGCGCCGGTGTGGCTGAAGCGCCCGGTCGGAGTCGCGATCGAGCTCCTGGCCGCCGTGCCCTCCATCATCTACGGCATCTGGGGCCTGTTCGTGCTGGCCCCGATCCTGCAGGCGTACGTGCAGCCGTGGCTCATCAAGTGGTTCGGAGCGCTGCCCCTCATCGGCAAGCTCTTCCAGGGCCCCCCGTTCGGCATCGGCATCCTCAGTGCGAGCTTCGTGCTTGCCATCATGGTGATCCCGTTCATCTCGGCGGTGATGCGCGACGTGTTCGAGACGGTGCCGGATGTCCTCAAGGAGTCCGGTTACGGACTCGGGGCGACGACCTGGGAGGTGATCTGGCAGGTCGTGGTGCCTTATGCGCGCACCGGCATGATCGGCGGCATCATGCTCGGGCTGGGTCGTGCGCTCGGGGAGACCATGGCGGTTACCTTCGTCATCGGTAACGCGCACCGCATCGGCTCCTCGCTCCTGGCGCCCGGCACCACGATCTCAGCGTCAATCGCCAACGAATTTGCCGAAGCGGTCGGGGACCTCTACACGTCCTCCCTCATCGCACTCGGCGCGATCCTCTTCCTCATCACCTTCACCGTGATCGCGCTCGCCCGCTACATGCTGATGCGGCTCGAGCGGCGCGCACTATCCTCGGTATGAAGAACCGCCGCACCATGCGCAAGGGCGTGAACCTGCTGGCGCTCGGCCTGTCCGGCCTGGCGACCGCGATCGGGCTGTTCTTCCTCGGGGCGATCCTCTGGACGCTCGTCAAGAACGGCATCGCGGGACTGACGCCCGCGGTGTTCTCGGCGATGACGCCGCCGCCGGGCTCAGGCGGCGGCCTGCTGAACGCGATCTACGGCAGCGTCGTCATGACGCTCATCGGCATCCTGATCGGCGGCCCGGTGGGGATGCTCGCCGGCACCTATCTTGCCGAGTACGGGCGCAGCTCCTACCTCAGCAGCGTCATCCGCTTCGTCAACGACGTACTGCTCTCGGCGCCCTCGATCATCATCGGGCTCTTCGTGTACGAGCTCATGGTCGTGCCCATGGGGCACTTCTCCGCCATCGCAGGCGCCGTAGCGCTCGCTATCATCGCGATGCCCGTGACGGTGCGCACCACCGAGGACATGCTGAATCTCGTCCCGCAGGGCATGAAGGACGCCTCCACCGCCATGGGGGCCTATCCCTGGCGCACCATCACGAGCGTCATCTACCCGGCCGCCCGCTCCGGGGTGGTCACGGGACTGCTCTTGGCAATCGCGCGCATCTCGGGCGAGACGGCGCCGCTGCTCTTCACGGCGCTCAATAACCAGTTCTGGAGCACCAACCTCGCAGCTCCCATGGCGAACCTGCCGGTGGTGATCTTCCAGTTCGCGTTGAGTCCGTACCCGAACTGGCAGCAGCTCGCCTGGACCGGGGCGCTGCTCATCACGGCCAGCATCCTTCTGCTGAGCATCACCGCGCGCGTGGTGGTCGCGCGCCTGAACCCGGCGGGGCGCCGATGAACGCGCCGAAGGTGCAGTTCGCGCCGCCCCAGGCCCCGGAGGTCGGCCACGAGCTGAAGTTCGAAGTGCGGCACCTCAACTTCTTCTACGGCCAGACCCAGGCGCTCAAGGACATTAATCTCACCCTGCGCGACCGGCAGATCACCGCCTTCATCGGCCCTTCCGGCTGCGGCAAGTCAACGCTGCTGCGGGTCTTCAACCGCATGTATGCGCTTTATCCGGGCCACCGTGCCGAAGGGGACGTGCGGCTCGACGGCGAGGACATCCTCGCCCCTTCAGTCGACGTGGCGGAGCTGCGCTTCCGGGTCGGCATGGTGTTCCAGAAGCCCACTCCGTTCCCGATGTCGATCTTCGACAACGTGGCCTTCGGGCTGCGCCTGTCGCGGCGCATCTCCAAGAGCGAGCTCACCGATCGCGTAGAGGAGGCGCTGCGGGCGGCGGCCATGTGGGAAGAGGTGAAGGACAAGCAGCACGAGGATGGTCGCAGCCTCTCGGGCGGCCAGCAGCAGCGCCTGTGCATCGCGCGCACGCTCGCGCTGCGCCCGGAGGTGCTGCTGTTCGATGAGCCCACTGCCGCCCTCGACCCGATCTCCACCCTGCGCGTGGAGGAGACCCTGCAGAGCCTGCGCGAGCAGTACTGCATCGCCATCGTCACGCATAACCTGCAGCAGGCGGCGCGCGTCTCCAACGTCACCGCCTTCATGTACCTCGGCGACCTCATCGAGATCGGCCCGACGGAGCAGATGTTCACGGCGCCGAAGAACCGGCGCACCGATGACTACGTTACCGGGCGCTTCGGCTAAAGTGGCGGCTTCCATGAACGACACCCCCGAACCCCATCCCGAGTCGCGCCGCCCGCCCGAGGCTGGCGCTCCCGCGCCTGCGCCCGCTGCCAGCGGCAACGGCACCTTCCCCCATGGCATAAAGCCGCGCGGCGGCAGCGGCCTTAACCTGAAGCCCAGCGGCCGCGTCGCGAGCACGAATCCTGAGGCGCGGGCTGCGGGCCAGCCGGAGCCGGGCGCGGTAGTGCAGAACCCGGTGTTCGTATGCCGCGACGTGAGTGTCTTCTACGGCGCGAAGCAGGCGCTCAAGAACGTGTCGGTGGACGTGGCGCCGCGCCAGGTACTGGCGATGATCGGCCCTTCAGGCTGCGGCAAGTCGACGTTCCTGCGCTGCCTGAACCGCATGAACGACACCATTCCCGGCGCCCGCGTGACGGGCTCCATCACCCTCGACGGTGAGAATATCCATGACGCGGCGCTCGATGCCGTGCAGCTGCGCGCCCGCGTCGGCATGGTGTTCCAGAAGCCGAATCCGTTTCCGAAGTCGATCTACGACAACGTCGCCTACGGCCCGCGCATCCACGGGCTCACTCACAGCCGCGCCCAGCTGGATGACATCGTGTGCACGAGTCTCACGCGCGCGGGCCTGTGGGATGAGGTGAAGGACCGCCTGAGCAGTCCCGGTACCGGGCTCTCGGGCGGGCAGCAGCAGCGGCTGTGCATCGCGCGCACCATCGCCGTGCAGCCGGAGGTGATCCTGATGGACGAGCCGTGCTCGGCGCTCGACCCGGTCGCCACCGCGCGCATCGAGGACCTGATCGATGAGCTGCGCGAGCAGTACGCGATCGTCATCGTTACGCACTCGATGCAGCAGGCGGCGCGCGTCTCACAGCGCACCGCCTACTTTCATCTCGGTGAGCTCGTGGAGGTCGGCGATACCGACCGCGTGTTCACCAATCCGCGCCACCGCCTGACCGAAGACTACATTACCGGCCGCTTCGGCTGACCGCTGCGTGCCTCGGCCGGGCGCTTGCGACGGATTTTCCGCTGCCTGAAACGACTCGGGCCCGCTTGCGCGGGCCCGAGGTCGCCGTCCTGGCGATCACGCTGCCATGCTGAACCGTCAGAACTTGAAGCGCAGACCGGTCGTGATGGCGGTGGTGTCCTTGTTGAGGTAACCGTTGGCCAGGCCGTCGGTGACCCCGCTCCACATTCCACCCAGATACGCATCGAAGCGCTTGGTGAAGTGGTAGTCGCCCATCAGTGAGACGGCCTTCAGGTCGCCGCTGCACTGTGAGCTCACGGGGCTCGAGCAGCCCGCATTGGCACCGCCGGCGTAGGCATCCTGGTGGTAGCCGTAGTAGGCGACCGTCAGCTCCAGGCCCGACAGCATGCTCGGGGTCCATTTCGCACCGCCCCAGAACACTTCCTCAGTCTTCTGGTGGTCATAGGCGGTGTTGTTCACGAAGGCGAGCACATAGCCACCGATGGTGACGAACCCTGCCGGGAGCGGTGTTGCCGGATTGTTGAAGTTCACGTGCTCGTAGCCGCCGTAGATCTTGACGACGCCGAAGTTGTAGAGCGCCATGATGTCGTAGCTGCTGGTATCCGAGACCGTGCCAGACAGCGAATTGCTCGAGGAGTACCCGAGCATCGGCAGGTCCTGCACCTGCGCGGCGCTCAGCGCCGAGGCGCCTATCGCATCCTTCATCTTGAAGTAGTACGCGTCCACAGAGCCGCCGCCGAGGAAGTCCAGTCCAAGCTGACCCTGCCAGCCGGTGTTGGCACCACCGTTGGAGCCGTTCAGCTTGTAGAGGCCGCCGACGTGCACCGGGCCGTACTTGCCCGTGTACTTGATCGACTGGTCGAGGCGCCGGTCTTCGGTGTTACCGCCGCCGGCGGCAAAGCCCGACAGACCGATGATCGAGAACGCCTGCGAGGCGCCCATCGGGTCGTACTTGCTGATACCGTCAGCCACCGGGGTGACGTGGCGGCCGAAGGTGAGGCTGCCGAAGGTCGGGGAGGCGAAACCTGCGTACAGGGCGCCGGCGAAGGCCTGGCCGGCGATGCTGGTGTCGACGCCGACGGACTGCGCAGCGAGCGGCTTGCCGTTGTTCAGCGTCAGAGACTTCAGGCCGTCACTGATATTGCCCGACTGCGGGTTGAAGAAGGTCTCCATGCGGAACGTAAAGGAAAGGTCCCCCATGTTCGGCAGGGGCTCAAGGCCTGACAGTCCGATGCGCGACTGGGAGAGGTTGCTGGGCGTAACTGCGGTCACCGAGGCATTGTTGCCCTTGGCAGCCGCAGGATACGTGCCGGCCGGGAAGTAGTCCGAGATGGGCACGCCGTGGGTGATGTACTGGAGGCCGACGTCCACGATCCCGTAGATCGTGATGCCATTCCAGGTAAGACTGCTGTCGTCTTTTGGAGCAGCGGTCTGTGCGTGGGCGACTCCCGCTGCTGCCAACGAGGACAGTAATAGACAGGCACGGATAGGTGTCATCGTCAAAGTTCCTTTGGTTTAGAGCTCACGCCTCGTCGGCCCCTCGAGCATTGCCCGCCCCGCGGGTGATGCGTAAGTGCGACGCCGCAAAACCGGCCGTGCTGCCCACGGCAAGCGCGCCCACTTTGCTGCGGATATGTGACGGTTCAGATGCGAAAGCGTGACATTTGTATGACATCGGGCGACCTAGGGTCGCGTATGTGCCACGCGTCATCCGACAGACTAAATTTAGTTATTTCAGTAAGTTACGAATACCTAATCTCTCTGAACGCGTTTTAATCACGGCTTTCGATCCCTTTAATGCGGTTATGGTTCCCTAGGCCTGACGGAATCACCCATGCGACTGCTACTCGTCGAAGATGAGAAGAAAGTATCCGACCTCGTGGCGCGCGCGCTGCGGGCGGAGCGCTATGCGGTGGACGTCGCCGAGGATGGGACGCAGGGGTGGGCCCTGGCGGAAAGTTACTCCTACGACCTGATCATCCTTGACCTCATGCTCCCCGGACTGAGCGGCGCTGAGCTGCTCAAGCGCATCCGGCGCAAGAACCACGAGGTGCCGATTCTCATCCTCACGGCGCGCGATGCGATGGAAGAGAAGGTGCACAACTTCGAGGCCGGGGCGGATGATTACCTCACCAAGCCCTTCGCCTTTGCGGAACTCGTCATGCGCGTCAAGGCGCTCCTGCGGCGCGGTCCCGTGGCGCGCTCGAGCGTGCTGCGGGTGGCAGACCTTGAAGTGGACCGCCTGACCCAGCAGGTGCGACGCGGGGGCCGGCGCATCGAGCTCACCCCCAAGGAGTACGCGCTCCTTGAATATCTGGCGACCAACCCGGGACGGGTATTCTCGCGCACCATGATCATCGAGCACGTGTGGGATCAGAGCTTCGAGGGCCTCACCAATATCGTGGACGTCTACGTGCGCCACCTGCGTGCCAAGGTCGACGATCCGTTTGCGGCGAAACTGATCCGTACCGTGAGGGGCGTGGGCTACGGCCTGACCGACAGCAGCGAGCCGTGAACATCCGTTCGCTCAGCGTGCGTCTGGTCGCCTGGTACGCCGGCGTGCTGACGCTGGTGTTCGTACTCCTCGGCGTACTCACCTTTGTGTTTCTGCGCCATTACCTCGAAGCCAATCTGCTCGACAATCAGGCGCGTCGCGCCCGTCAGATCGCCGACACGCTGGTGGCTCAGACGAGCCTGGCTGATGAGGCCGGCCTCGGGGCGCAGGTCGAGACCCTGTACTCCCCGGAGGCCAACGACCGCTTCATCCGCATTACCCACGCCGACGGCTCGGTGGTCTACGCTTCGGGTGCGCCCAAGGATGCGCATTTCGATCCCGCGCAGGTACCGATCGGTTCAGGGGCGGCGCGCGCGCGCCGCCTGGATCTGCCTTCCGGTTCGCTCCTGCTGTCTGCTCACGACACCCGCGGCCGCGACGGTACGCGCTATCGCGTGGAGGTCGGGACCTCGGGCGCCACCAGCGAGGCCACGCTGCGCCGCGTGCTGGCGATGCTCGCAGTCGGGTTACCACTCGCGGTGCTTGCCGCGGTGTCCGGGGGCTTCGTCCTGGTGCGACGCGCGCTGCTGCCGGTCGAGCGCATCGCCCTGAAGGCCGAGGAGATCAGTCAGCACAACCTGAGCGAGCGTCTGCCGGTGGTACGCAGTGGGGATGAAATCGAGCGCCTGTCGGTATCCTTGAATCACATGATCGAGCGCCTGGAGGATGCGATCCGCACCTCCAAGCAGTTCGTGGCGGATGCCTCGCATGAACTGCGTACCCCGCTCACCGTGATGCGCGGGGAGCTCGAAGGCCTGGCGCAGGATGCCGCCCTTCACGGGGAGACCCGGGAAACCCTGGGCAGCGTTCTCGAGGAGGTCGACCGGCTCGCGGAGATCGTCGAAGGGCTGCTCGCACTCTCGCGCCTGGATGCCGGCGAGGCGGGGGCGGAGCGCGTGCGCTTTGATCTGGCGGAGCTCGCCGCGGACACGGCGGACCAGATGAGCCTGCTGGCGCTCGACAAGGGCGTGAGCCTCACCTGTGCAGGTCGCGGCAACGTCATGGTCGAGGGCGACCGGGCGCGCCTGAAGCAGGTCGTGGTCAACCTGCTGGACAATGCGATCAAGTACACCCCGCGCGGCGGGCGGGTGACGCTGCTGGTGCGGGTCGAGGAAGCCGAGGCCGTGCTCGAGGTCATCGATACGGGCCCCGGGATTCCGGCCGAGGCTCTGCCCCATGTCTTCAAGCGCTTCTATCGCGTGGACGGCTCGCGCTCGCGCGAGCAGGGTGGCGCCGGCCTCGGCCTCTCCATCGTAAAATCCATCTGCAGCGCGCACGGCGCTTCGGTGGAAGTGGCGAGCGCGCCGGGGAGCGGCAGCACCTTTCGCATCCGCCAGCCCGTCGCCCCGCCGTTACCCGGGTCGCAGCCCGCCCTCTAAGCGCTATTCAAGGCGCCGGCGCCCGCGCTGATGCGACAAATGCGCCGGGCGAGTGATATATTCCGCCGAATACAACGAACCATGGTGCGTCCCGCGTCTTGTCAGGCCCTTGTCTTCGGTAGCGGCGCGCGCCGCTGCCGTCGATCAACTCTCTGCTAACAGGAATCTTTTTCATGAAAGCGATTTCAGCGCCCTCATTCAGCCGAAATTCGGTGCGTTCCCTGACCTGGGCCGTACTTGCTGCCCTCGGAGCTTCTGCAGGCCCGACACTGGCGCAGACCCTGCCGCCGGTCACGCCTGCAACGCAGACTGCAGAGGATCAGGGGCTGACCTGGCACGGCATCACCCTCTACGGGATCATCGACGTTGGCCTGCAGTACGAGACCCATGGTGCGCCCTTCAGCGACTATCACCCGGCGGGCAGCGCCAACATCGTGCAGAAGAACAGCCGCCAGTCGGTGTTCGGCGCCACACCGAGCAACCTGTCGCAGTCGCGCGTTGGCATCCAGGCGCTCGAGCCGCTCGCCATGGGTGACTGGGTATTCGTGGGCAGGCTCGAGACCTTCTTTAACCCCCAGTCCGGCAACATCTCCGATGCGCAGAAATCGATGACGCTCAACAATGGCAAGCCCGCCGATGCACAGAGCACCAACCTCAATTCCAGCATCGCAGGCCAGGCGTTCCAGACGTCCTACGTCGGCGTCGCATCCAAGACGTTTGGCACGCTCACCTTCGGCCGCCAGGTGACGCTGGTGGGCGATGGCTTCGCCAAGTACGACCCGAACTACGGCTCGCAAGCGTTCTCACTCATCGGCATGTCCGGCACCTACGCAGGTGGCGGTGACACCGAGGACAAGCGTGTCGACTCCTCGCTAAAGTACAACGGCGTGTTCGACAACATCGTGCACCTCGGCCTCATGTACAAGTTCAATGGCTCCAACGGTGGCGCCAACACGCTCTACCAGGCGCAGCTCGGGGCTGAGTTTGCGGGTCTCTCGGTCGATGGCTACTACGCGAAGGCCAAGAGCGCGATCTCGCTCTCGCCGCTGTCCGTCGCCCAGTTTGCCGAGCTGCCGGCGACGGGCTACTCGGTCACGAACTCCCTCTCCGGTACGGTCTCGGACAACACCAGCTACTCGCTGATGGCCCTCTACAAGCTCGATGTCTTCAAGTTCTTCATCGGCTACGAGAACATCAAGTACGAGAACCCCTCGCAGCCACTGCCGGCCGGCTTCGTCGACATCGGGGGCTACGTGCTTGCGTTCGCCAACAACAGCGCCTATGACAAGGCCAAGATAGTGAACAACTACTGGGCCGGCGTGCGCTACACAGTGATCCCGAAACTGGACCTGACGGCGGCCTACTACGGCTACCACCAGAACTCCTACGCCACCGGCGCCAACGCCGGTTGCACGACCAAGGTCGCCGCACAGTGCAGTGGCAACTTCGACTCGTTCTCCTTCGACGCCGATTACCAGTTCACGCGCCGCTTCGACGCTTATCTCGGCGCCATGTACAGCGGCGTGAAGGACGGCGTCTCGAACGGCTACATCAAGACGACCAACATCAACCCGACGGTCGGCCTGCGCTTCAAGTTCTGATCGGCGCCACTGCCCGCGGGCTTGCGCGACGGGCTATATCGCTGAAGACCCGGGCGGTGCGGCCCGTTTCTCATGCGATGTCAGCGCCGCGGCCACTGCGGCTACAATGGCCACCCCGAGGAGGCCTCATGTCCGTGCCTTCAGTGCGTTTCCGTGTGGATTTCGGCGTCGATGAGGCCGTGGGCCCCGGCAAGATCGCGCTCCTGGAGCAGATCGGCCGCGACGGCTCGCTGTCGCAGGCGGCGCGGGAGCTGAAGATGAGCTATCGGCGGGCCTGGCAGCTCCTCGATAGCGTCAACACGACCTTCCACGAGCCGGTGGTGCTGACCCAAAAGGGTGGCCGCGGGGGTGGGGGCGCCGTGCTCACGCCGTTCGGTCGCGCCCTCATCGAGTCCTACCGTGTCTTCGACGTCGAAGTCCAGGCGCTCGCCGGGGAGGCGTTTGCCTCACTGACCGGCAAGGCCCGCGCCTCGCCCGCCCGGCGCGCAGCGCGCCGGGGCGGCGCCGTACCCGTGCGGCGCCTGCACCAGCGCTGAAGGTCCGGAGCATTCGATTCGTGCGCTCACGGCATCCGCCGCGCGGTACAGACTGAGTCCGCTCCCGCCGCAATACTGTTAAATGCCGCGCAGGCCGCCGGCAGCCTGATGTGCCTATGGCGGCCGCGCGAGATTGGACTACAATTCCTCATAAGCGCGGTGCCGGGGCGAAGGGAACCTCGGCGCTGCTGCCGCCACAACACGAATAAGGGCGGAAGCGCCCAGGGAGTAAACCGATGAAAGCAGTCTCTCGAGCCAAACGGCTCGCCGGTTCCTTATTGGTTGCTACATGTCTGAGCGCCGCGCTCGCCCCGGCAGCGCTGGCCAGCGAGCGGCATACGCTGCTGTCGCAGGCCACCGATCTCGGGCCTGTGGACACCGCCGCCCCGATCCAACTCACTCTGTGGATGAAGTTGCACGATGAGCAGGGGCTCGACGCGCTGGTGGCAGCCCAGCAGGCGGGCAAAGCTGCCTACCTCACCCTCCAGCAGCTGCGCGCCGAGCATGGCCCGAGCAGCGCCGATGCTGCCCGGGTAGCGTCATTCCTCAAGGCCGAGGGCTTCACGGTGAGCGTCGGGGAGGGCAACCTCTACGTCACGGCCACCTCGACCGTGGCGCTCGTGCAGAGCGCCTTCCAGGTGCAGCTGCACCAGTACGACCTCTATGGGCGCACCTTCCGCGCCAGCGGCAAGAGCGCAACCCTGCCGGCGGAACTGGTCCCGCTGGTGGCCGCGGTCGGCGGGCTCTCGAGCCTCGGCGCCGAGCCGCAGATCGCGCGGGTCGGCAGGAAGGCCTCGATCGGTGCACATACCACCTCGGAAGCGGAAGGCTTCCCCGCGCACGCACAGCCCCTGAGCGCGAAGTCAAACGGCATCTACTTCTCGGCGCAGTGCTTCTACCCGCCAACCACCCTCAACTTCAGCGGCAATGGCGCCTCGGCGACTTATTCGGGTAACGGCTACGGCGCCCCGATCACGAGCGGGCCGCCCAACGCCTCGCCCTGCGGCTACCAGCCGAGCGACATCCAGACGGCCTACAACCTGGAGCCACTTTATAAGAGCGGCCTGAACGGTGCGGGCACCACCATCGCCATCGTCGATGCCTATGGCTCGACCACCATCGCCAACGACGTGCAGGTGTTCTCGCAGGCAATGGGTCTGCCGCCGGCGAACCTCACCATCATCGGCACGCCGACCGAGTCGAACTTCTCGACCGACGCCAATGCGGGCTGGGCCGGCGAGACGACGCTCGACGTCGAATGGGTGCACGCCATCGCCCCGGGGGCGAAGATCGTGCTCGTGGTCGCGCCGACCAGCTCCTTCAACGATCTGTTCGCGGGGATCGCGACGGCGGCGGCGACACCGGGCGTGGTGGCCATCTCCAACAGCTGGAGCGGCTTCGACATCGGCGTCGCCGGCGACTCGGAGTTCTACACCGCGGCCGACGGCCTCCTCAAGGCGATCGGCGCTTCCGGTATCTCGGTGGACTTCAGCACCGGCGACTACGGCGACAACGCCTCGCAGCTCGGTGGCCTCTACACCTCCACTGGCTGGCCGGCGAGTTCACCGTATGCCACCGCCGTGGGTGGCGTGAGCGTGGCTCTCGATGCCCACAAGCACATCGCCTGGCAGACGAGCTGGGGCACGAACCTCACCGAGATCGCTGACACGACCGCGCTCGGCAGCCCGCCGATCGACGTGCCGAACAACGAGGGCTTCGTCTTCGGTGGCACCGGTGGTCTGAGCGACACCTACCCGAAGCCGTTCTGGCAGCAGGGGGTACCCGGTAACCGCCGTGGCACACCCGACATCTCCTGGGTCGCGGATCCCTACACCGGAGTGGAGATCATCTACACGGCGGATCCGGCCGGGGACCTGGGGATCGAGGTGATCGGCGGCACGAGCGCCTCATGCCCGATGTTCACCGCGCTGTGGGGCATCGCCACGCAGCGCGCGCATCACCTGCTCGGGCAGGCAGCCCCGCACCTGTACCGGCTGCCCTTCTGGAGCGGTGCCATCACCGACGTTGTGAACCTGACCTCGCAGAACAACGTCACTGGCACCATCACGGACGCCGGCGGCACGGACCCGCTACGCGCGTCTGAGCTGGCCGCGCCGCTGAGCAACCTGCCCTCATTCGTGAGCGCGCTGTACAACAGCCCGCACTCCACCCGCTGGTTCGTCATCACGTTCGGACTGGACTCGACGCTGCCGGTCGGACCGGGCTGGGACATGGCGACCGGCCTCGGCACGCCCAATGGCTGGTCCTTCGTACAGGCGGTAGCGGAAGACTCCGGGCACTAGCCGCCCGGCCTGGTCAGATCCCGCCGCGCACCGGTGAACTCACCGGTGCGCGGCGGGTTGATCTTCGATGCAGACGGCCCGTCCGCACCCTTGCCGCCAGCGCTTAACTGTCCAGCGCGCGCAGCAGCTCGTTGATCGAGGTCTTGGCGCGCGTCTGCGCATCCACGCGCTTGACGATCACCGCGCACGCCAGGCTGTGGGTGCCGTCCTTCGCCGGCAGTGATCCTGCGACCACGACCGAGCCTGCCGGCACCCGGCCGCGCAGGATCTCGCCCGTGCTGCGATCGTAGATGCGGGTGCTCTGGCCGATGAAGACGCCCATGGAGATCACCGAGCCCTTCTCCACGATGACGCCCTCGACGACCTCCGAGCGCGCGCCGATGAAGCAGTCATCCTCGATGATGGTGGGCGCGGCCTGCAGGGGCTCGAGCACCCCGCCGATGCCAACGCCGCCGGAGAGGTGCACGTTGCTGCCGATCTGGGCGCACGAGCCGACCGTGGCCCAGGTGTCGACCATGGTGCCGCTGCCGACGTAGGCGCCGATGTTCACGTAGCTCGGCATCAGCACCACGTTCGGGGCGATGTAGGCGCCGTGGCGCACGACCGCGGGCGGCACCACGCGCGCGCCCCCGGCGCGCAGCTGCGCTTCGCTGGCGTGCGCGTACTTCAGCGGTACCTTGTCGTAGAAGTTGGTGTAGCCGCCCTTGATAAGCTCGTTGTCGCGCGTGCGGAAGGAGAGGAGCACCGCCTTCTTCAGCCACTCGTGCACCACCCACTTGCCGTCCTTGGGCTCGGCGACGCGCGCCGCCCCTGAGTCCAGCAGCGCGAGCGACTCGGCGATCGCCTCATCGAGCTCATCCGACATGGTGCTCGGGGTGAGGCGCGCGCGCTCCTCGAAGGATTCCTCGATGAGCTCGCGGATGGCGTCGGTGTCACTCATGGGCTTCAGTCTCGCACGGGACGCACGCGCAGGAAATCCACGATGCGGGACGCCGCCTCCACGCACTGTGCCACGGGCGCTACCAGCGAGATGCGCACCCGCGCCCGTCCCGGGTCTCCCTGCGCGCCGGGCCGCGACAGGTAGCTGCCCGGCAGCACCGTCACGTTCTGGCGCGCGTAGAGCTCGCGGGCGAAGCGCTCATCATCGCCGCCCACCTCGGGCCAGAGGTAGAAGGCGCCGGCCGGGCGGCTCACGGGGAGGAGCGGCGCCAGCACCGGCAACACGCGTGCGAACTTCTCCTGGTAGAGGCGGCGGTTCTCGGCGGCGTGCGCGTCATCGCGCCAGGCGGCGATGCTGGCGCGCTGCGTCGGCAAGGGCATGGCGCTGCCGTGGTAAGTGCGATAGAGAAGAAAGCGCTGCAGCAGCGCCGGATCCCCGGCGACGAACCCGGAGCGCAGGCCCGGGAGGCTCGAGCGCTTGGAGAGGCTGTGGAACACCACGCAGCGCTCAAAACGGCTGCGGCCGGCGGCTTCAGCGGCCTCGAGCAGCCCATGCGGCGGGGCGGCCTCATCGAGGTAGAGGTCCGCATAGCATTCATCGCTCGCCACGATAAAGTCGTAGCGCTCGGCCAGATCAAGCGCACGCGCCAGGAACTCCAGCGGCAGCACGGCGCCCGTGGGGTTGCCGGGGCTGCACAGGATCAGCACCTGGCAGCGCCGCCAGCTCTCGGGCGCTACCGCGGCGAGGTCCGGCAGGTAGTGGCCTTCCGCGCGCGTATCGAGGAAGTAGGGCGTGGCGCCGGCGAGCAGCGCCGCCCCCTCGTAGATCTGGTAGCACGGGTTCGGCATGCCGATGAGGGGCGCCGTGCGTTCATCGACCGCCGCCTGCACGAAGGCAAACAGTGCCTCGCGCGTGCCGTTCACCGGCAGCACCATGGTGTCCGGATCGACGCTGCCCTCTTTCAGTGCGTAGCGCCGCGTGAGCCAGGCCGCGCAGGCGCCGCGCAGCTCGGGGAGGCCCACGGTGGAGGGATAGCTGCCCAGCTCGGCGAGGCTGCGCCGCAGGGTCTCCAGCACAAACTCCGGAGGTGCGTGCTGTGGCTCCCCGATCGACATGGCGATGTGTTTCAGGTGCGGCGGGGGCGTCACGCCGCGTTTCAGCGCCGCCAGTCGTTCGAAAGGGTAGGCGTGCAGCGCCTCGAGGCGCGGGTTCATGCCGGGACGCGCCCGGGGACCGGTGACCGCAGCGCCGCCTGGCGCTCATCGAGCGCCTGCACCAGGCGCTCCTTCAGGCGCTCGGCGGCGGTTGCGCTCAGCGGGTTGTTGTCAAAATCGGTGAGGTAGAAGACGTCCTCGGCGCGCTCACCCACCGTCATGATCTTCGCGGCGTGCAGCTCGACGCTCTCGCTCATCAGCACCTTGCCGACCTCACACAAGAGGCCCGGCCGGTCCCCGGCGGTCAGCTCGAGCACCGAGCGGCGGTTGCGCTCATCCACCGCGAGCGCGATCTGGGTCGGGGTGTTGAACATGCGCGCCTGGCGCGGTGCGCGCCGCGAGACCGCGAACGGCGTATCCGCCGGTCCCTGCAGCGAGCGCCACAGGGCGCGCTCGATCTCAGCCTGGCGGTCAGGATCGGTGATCGGCGCGCCGTCCTCCTCCAGCAGATGGTACAGGTCGAGGCTGAAGCCATCCCCGGTCGGGGTGATGCGCGCATCGACGATGTTGAGGCCGAGCTGATCCAGCGCCGCCGTGGTGCGCGCGAAGCCGTGGCGGCGCATGGGGGCGAAGATCAGGGCGGCGGTGGTACCGCGCACGCTCTTCGGCTCAAGCGCCACCAGCGGCTCCTCGGAAGCCGCGTTGCGCTCGGCGAGCAGACGCGTATGCCAGGCGATCTCCTCGGGGGAGTGCTGCAGGAAGTAGCCCTGCGTGAAGCGCGTCCAGGAGCGCACGATCGCCTCTTCGGCGATGCCGTGGCCGAGCAGCAGGTGGCGCGCGGCGTCCTGGTTCTCGCGCACCAGGTGCTCCGCATCGATCGGGCTCTCGAGTCCGCGGCGCAGCGCGCGCTTGACGCGCTGGTAGAAGTCGCGGAACAGGGAGGCCTTCCAGGAGTTCCACAGCTTGGGATTGGTGCCGCGCACGTCGGCGCAGGTGAGCACGTACAGGTAGTCGAGGCGCAGCTCATCGCCCACCTTGCGCGCGAACGCGTTGATGACCTGCGGGTCGCCGATGTCCTGCTTCTGCGAGGTGATGGAGAGTTCGAGGTGATTGCGCACCAGCCAGGCCACGAGACGCGCATCGTAGGGCGTCAGCCCCTGCTCGAGGCAGAAGGCCTCGGCATCCACCGCGCCCAGAGTGGAGTGATCCCCGCCGCGCCCCTTGGCGATGTCGTGGAACAGGGCGGCGAGGTAGGCGATCTCGCTCTTCGGTAACTGCTGCATGACGCGCGAGGCGTCCGGCAGCTCATGGTCGTAGCGCGGGATCATGAAGCGGCGCAGGTTGCTCACCACGAACAGGGTGTGCGCATCCACGGTATAGGCGTGGAACAGGTCGTACTGCATGCGCCCGACCACGCGGCCGAAGGCCGGGATGTAGCGCCCGAGCACGCCGTAGGTGTTCATGCGCCGCAGCTCGTGCGTCACCCCGACGGGCGCCCGCAGGATCTCCAGGAACAGCCGGTGGTGGCGCGGGTTCTGGCGGAACTCCTCATCGATCAGCCACAGGTTCTTCGCCACCGCGCGCATGGTGGAGGCGCGTACGCCGTGGATCTCGGGGTTCTGCTGCAGGATCACGAACATCTCAAGGAGCGCGGAGGGACTGCGGGCGAACACCTCCTCGCTCACCGCTTCCAGCGAACCGCTGCGCACCTGGAAGCGGGCATTGAGGGGGCGCGGCGGCTCGCTCTCGGTAAGGATCGCCTCGCGGAACAGCTCGAGCAGCAGCTCGTTCAGCAGGCTCACGTCCATGACGGTGCGGTAGTAGCGCTGCATGAACTGCTCGACCGCGAGGGTGTAAGAGGCGTCCTCGTAGCCGAAGGTCTTGGCAAGGCGCAGCTGGTGATCGAAGAGCAGGCGGTCCTCGCGGCGCCCGTTCAGGGTGTGCAGGCCGAAGCGCACCTTCCAGAGGAAGGCCTGCGCCTGCTTGAGGCGCCGCAGCTCCGCATCCGTGAGGAAGCCGTGAGTGACGAGGTCATCGAGCGTTGCCGCCCCGAAGTGGCGCTTGGCGACCCAGGCGATGGTCTGGATGTCGCGCAGGCCGCCGGGGCCGGTCTTCACGTTCGGCTCCAGGTTGTAGGCGGTGTCGTTGGCCTTCAGGTGCCGCTCGGTCTGCTCGTGCACCTTGGCCTCGAAGAAGCGGCTCACCGGCCAGATGCGCTCCGGGCTCAAGGCCGCGCGCATGCTGGCGAGCAGCTCGGCGCTGCCGGCGAGCAGGCGCGACTCGAGCAGCGTCGTCATGACGCTCACGTTGCCGACGCTCTCCTCGGCGCACTCGGCCACGGTGCGCACGCTGTGCCCGACCTCAAGGCCGATGTCCCAGAGGAAGGTGACCAGGCGCTCGACCGCCGCGCTGCCGGCCATGTCCGGGGCGCGCGGCACGAGCAGCAGGATGTCGATATCGGAGGCCGGGTGCAGCTCACCGCGCCCGTAGCCCCCGACGGCCACCAGCGCCCAGCTGTCAAAAGTGCCGCAGAACCTGCGCCACGCCTCGCGCAGCACCGCATCGATGAGGGCGGCGCGCGCGTGCACCAGCTCCTCCACCGGCTCCTCGGCGAAGAAGCGTTCCTTGAGTTCCTCGTGGGCCTGGTTGAGGAGGTCGCGCCAGGCAGCAGGCTCGGGGAGTGCGGCAAGCTGCGCGGGCAGGCGCGTCAGCCGCGGCCAGGCAACGCTGGCGGCGGGCCTCGCTGGCGCTCGCTCATCCTCGCCAGCCATGACGCCTACTCCTTATCAGTGGTCAGTGCGCACGCCCGGCGGCGCCGAGCGTGAGGACGTCCACCCCGGAGTCGGTGACGAGCACGGTGTGCTCCCACTGGGCCGAGAGCGAGTGATCCTTGGTGATCACCGTCCAGCCATCCGGCAGCAGGCGCACGTGCCGCTTGCCGGCATTGACCATCGGCTCGATCGTGAAGGTCATGCCGGCCTTGAGCTCAAGCCCGGTGCCCGGCTCCCCATAATGCAGCACCTGCGGATCCTCGTGATAGATGCGCCCGATGCCGTGGCCGCAGTACTCGCGCACCACCGAGTAATCGTGCTCCTCGACGAAGCGCTGGATCGCATGCCCGATGTCCCCCAGGTGCGCCCCCGGGCGCACCACCTCGATACCGCGCCACATGGCGGCAAAGCAGGTGTCGGCCAGGCGCTGCGCGTGGGCCGGGGCCTTGCCGACGAAGTACATGCGGCTGGTGTCGCCGTGGAAGCCGTCGCGGATCACCGTGACGTCGATATTGACGAAATCGCCGGCCTTAAGGCGCTTGTCGTTCGGGATGCCGTGGCACACCACGTGATTCACCGAAGTGCAGATGGTCTTCGGAAAGCCGCGGTAATTGAGGTTGGCGGGCACCGAGCGCTGCACTTTGACGATGTAATCGTGGCACAGCCGGTCGAGCTCCTCGGTCGTCACCCCCGGCACCACGTGCTCCCCGATCATGTCGAGCACGTCTGCCGCCAGGCGCCCGGCAATGCGCATCTTTTCCTGCTCGTCCGCGTTCTTGATCGTCACATGCATAGGGGTACGAAATAGGGGCTCGGGGCCCTTCCGGCAAGGGGGACAGGCACCTGTGTAAGACGTTGTTCCGACGAGGTCTTCATGGTATAAAGCGCGGCCTTTTTTGGCAACGCAACCCACACGCGCATCACGATCCTTAGTGACTGGGTGTCCCTGGCGGCCCTTTTGGGGCCAAAGGCGGATGGTCACGGGGATGCGCGGAGGCTTAACCCACACAGGAGTTTTACATGCCCGGCGTGTCCATGAGACAGATGCTGGAGGCGGGGGTCCATTTCGGACATCAGACCCGCTTCTGGAACCCGAAGATGGCCCCTTTTATCTTCGGTGAGCGCAACAAGATCCACATTATCAACCTTGAGAAGACGCAGCCGATGTACGCGGAAGCTGCCAATTTCATCAAGGGGGTGATCGGCGACGGCGGTACGGTGCTGTTCGTCGGCACCAAGCGCTCGGCGCGCGAATCGATCCAGAAGGAAGCCGAGCGTTCCGGTCAGCCGTTCGTCAACCAGCGCTGGCTCGGCGGCATGCTCACGAACTTCAAGACCATCCGCCAGTCGATCAAGCGCCTGGGCGAGATCACCGAGCTCGCCGCTTCCGGGGCGCTCGAGAAGCGCGGCAAGAAGGAAGCGACCCAGCTGCGCCGCGAGATGGACAAGCTCGAGAGGAGCTTGGGCGGTATCAAGAACATGGACTCGCTCCCGGACGCGCTGTTCGTGGTCGACGTCGGTCACGAGAACATCGCGATCCACGAGGCCAAGAAGCTCGGCATCCCGGTCGTGGCGATCGTCGATACCAACTGCTCCCCGGATGGCATCGACTACGTGATCCCGGGCAACGATGACGCCATGCGCGCCATCCACCTCTACACCGCCGGCATCGCCGACGCGGTGCTCGAGGGCCGCGAATCGGTGCCGCAGGTGGCGGTCGGCGAGGACGAGTTCGTCGAGCTCGACGAGGCCGGCAATCCGCGCAAGAAAAGCCCGCGCGGCGGACGGCAGCGCCCGCAGGCGGCGGTGCGCAAGAAGGCCCCGGCACGCCGCCGTGCGCCGGCCGTGCAGGTGCCGGCCGTGGCAGGGGCTGAGCCGGTGGCGGCCGAGGATGAGCTTGAGAATGAGGTCGAGACCGACGGCGAAGCCGCCGTCGTGGCCGCCGGCAGCGTGCCGCCCCCCGTCGCCGTGGTGCGCCGCCCTGCAGGGGGCGCCGGACGCGGCAAGGGACGCGGCGGGGCGCGCGGATCGGCCGAGTAAGGGGTTTAGGGTTTTCCCATGAACATCACAGCAGATGCAGTGAAGCAGCTCCGCGAGCGCACCGGCGCCGGCATGATGGAGTGCAAGAAGGCCCTGGTCGAGACCAAGGGCGACCTCGATGCCGCCGCCGAGCTCATGCGCAAGCAGGGCCTCGCCAAGGCGGACAAGAAGGCCACCCGGGTCGCCGCCGAGGGGGTCGTGGTGGTGGCGCGCGCGAGCGACCATCACCGCGCCGCCATGGTCGAAGTGAACTGCGAGACCGACTTCGTCGCCCGCGAGCAGGACTTCCGTGCCTTCGCGCACGCGGTCGCCGAGTGCGCGCTCAAGGCTGAGCCTGCGGACCTCACGGCGCTCGGGGCTGCGCCGCTGCCTTCGGGTGAAAGCGTGGAAGAGCGCCGCCGCGCGCTCATCGCCAAGATCGGCGAGAACATCAGCGTGCGCCGCTTCGCCGTGCTGAGCTCTCCTGAGCACCTCGGCGCCTACGTGCACGGCACCCGCATCGGGGTCCTGGTGGCGCTCAAGGGCGGCACCGAGGCCCTGCCGCACGATCTGGCCATGCACATCGCCGCGAGCAACCCGCGCTACCTCTCGCAGGCCCAGGTGCCCGCGGAGGTGGTGGCCAAGGAGCGCGAGATCCTCAGCGAGCAGGCCGCGAACGAGGGCAAGCCGCCGGAGATCGTCGCCAAGATGGTGGAAGGGCGCCTGCGCAAGTCGCTCGCCGAGATCACGCTCGCCGGTCAGCCCTTCGTCAAGGATCCCGACGTCACGATCGAGAAGCTTCTGAAGGGCGCCAAGGCTGAGGTGCTCGCCTTCGAGCGCTTCGAGGTCGGCGCCGGCATCGAGAAGAAGCAGGACGATTTCGTGGCCGAGGTGATGGCCCAGGTCAAGGGCGCCGCGGTCAAGCACTGACCGCAACGCAGCACCAGCCTGCACGTGCGATCCTCAAGGAGATAACCCCGCCGCGCGCGGGGTTTTTTCCGTAGGCGACAGGGAGCAATGAAGATGACCCAAGCGAAGTCGGTGTTCTCGCGCATCCTGGTGAAGCTCTCGGGTGAGGCGCTGATGGGCGGCGGGGACTACGGCATCGACCCGGCGGTGATCAAGCGCATCGCCGGGGAGCTGCAGGACATCCGCGACATGAACGTGCAGGTCGCGGTCGTCATCGGCGGCGGCAACATCTTCCGCGGGGCGGGACTGGCGCGCGCCGGCATGGACCGCGTCGCCGCCGACCACATGGGAATGCTCGCCACCGTCATGAACGCGCTCGCCATGCAGGATGCGCTGGAGGCCTTAGGGGTGCAGACGCGCGTCATGTCGGCCATCCGCATCAACGAGGTGTGCGAGGACTACATCCGCCGCCGCGCGGTGCGTCACCTCGAGAAGGGCCGCATCGCGATCTTCGCCGCCGGCACCGGCAACCCCTTCTTCACCACCGATACCGCCGCAGCACTGCGCGCCATCGAGATCAGTGCCGACGTGCTGCTCAAGGCCACCAAGGTGAACGGCGTGTACTCGGATGACCCGGTGCGCAACCCCAAGGCGCAGCACTACCCGCGCCTGACCTTTGACAAGGTGCTGAACGAGAAGCTCAACGTGATGGACGCCACCGCGATCGTCATGTGCCGCGACAACCACCTGCCGCTGCGGGTCTTCAATCTCAACAATTCCGGGGACCTCACGCGCATCGTGCGCGGCGAGGACGTGGGCACGCTCGTCACTCTCGAGTGAGCGCAACCTACCCGGCGAGGAGAGGATAACCATGCTCGAAGATCTGAAGAAGGACGCGCGCGAGCGCATGGCCAAATGTGTGGCCACGTTCCAGGCCGACCTCAAGAAGCTGCGCACCGGCCGTGCGCATCCGAGCCTCGTCGAGCACCTCAAGGTCGACTACTACGGCTCGGACGTGCCGCTGCAGCAGGTGGCGAGCATCGCCGTCGAGGACGGCCGCACGCTCGTGATCTCCCCATGGGAGAAGAGCGTGGTGCAGGCGATCGAGAAGGCCATCTTCAAGTCCGACCTCGGGCTCACCCCCATGACCGCCGGTACCGTGATCCGCGTGCCGATGCCTGCGCTCACCGAGGAGCGCCGGCGCGACCTCACCAAGGTGCTGCGCCACGATGCGGAAGGCGCGCGCGTGGCGGTGCGCAACGTGCGTCGCGACGTGATGAACGACATCAAGGAACTGCTCAAGGAGAAGGAGATCTCCCAGGACGATGAGCGGCGTGCGGAGGCCGACGTGCAGAAGCTCACCGACAAGCACGTCGCCGACGTCGATGCGGCGCTCGCGGCCAAGGAAAAAGAGGTCATGCAGGTCTAGATGGCCCAGGCCCCCGCCAACTCCCTGCCGCGCCACGTGGCCGTCATCATGGACGGCAACGGGCGCTGGGCAGCCGCGCGCGGCCAGAGCCGCGCCGCCGGTCACAAGGCGGGTCTCGTGCCAGTGCGTCTGTGCGTCGAGGAGTGCACCAAGCGTGGCATCGGGGCGCTCACGCTGTTTGCCTTCTCGAGCGAGAACTGGTCGCGCCCGGCCGCCGAGGTGGCGAGCCTCATGAGTCTGTTCGTCGAGGCGCTCGACCGCGAGCTCGAGGAGCTCGACCGCAAGGGCGTGCGCATCCGCTTCATCGGCGCGCGCAAGAGCCTCGCGGTGCGGCTGCAGCAGCGCATCGCCGCCGCCGAAGCGCGTACCGCGGCGAACTCAGCGCTCGCGCTGCAGATCGCGGTGAGCTATGGCGGGCGCTGGGACCTCACGCAGGCGGCGCAGGAGCTCGCGCGCCAGTGCGCCAGCGGCGCGCTGCGCGCGGAGGACATCACCGAGGCGCGGCTCGGCTCAGCACTGCAGCTCGCGGGGCTGCCGGAAACCGACCTTCTGATCCGCACCGGCGGGGAGCAGCGGCTCAGCAACTTTCTCCTGTGGGATCTTGCCTACGCGGAGCTGTACTTCAGCGCCTGCCTGTGGCCTGACTTTCAGGCGGGCGATTTTGAGCGCGCCCTGGAGTTCTTTGCCGGCCGCGAGCGGCGCTTCGGACAGACCCCGGCGCAGCGCGCCTCGTGAACGAGTCGCTGCGCAAGCGGGTGCTCACAGCCGTGCCGCTCGCCGTGGCACTGCTTTTGGTGCTGCTGCTCATGAAGCCGCCGGCCGCGGTCCTCATCCTGAGCGTCCTCATGCTCATGGGCGCCTGGGAGTGGTCGGCGTTCCTGCACCTGCCGACCACAGCCCTGCGCAGCGCCTACGTGCTCCTGCTCGCAGTGCTCGGCTTCGCCGCCTGGTCCTTGTCCGTCACCGCGCTCGGCCGCGGGCTGATCCTCGGGGGTGCGCTGCTGTGGTGGTGCGTGGCCTTCGCCTGGGTGACCTGCGCGCCGCGGCACGTGCGACCCTGGATGGCAGGCCTCGCCGGAGCGCTGGCGCTCGTGCCCGCCTGGCTGGCGCTCGCGCGCCTGCGGGTCGAACTGCCCGACGGCGGGCAGTGGGTGCTCTTCACGCTGCTTCTCGTATGGGCCGCCGACGTCGGCGCCTACTTCGCCGGACGGGCTTTCGGGCGCCTGCCGCTCGCCCCGCAGGTGTCCCCGTCGAAGACCTGGGAAGGGGTGCTCGGGGGGGTGGCGCTCAGTCTCGCCATCGCCTGGCTGGGCGCGTTGTGGTTTCACCTGCCGACGCTTACCTTTCTCCTCCTGTGCCTGGCCGCCGTCGCCTTCTCGGTCGTCGGGGACCTCACGGAGAGTCTCTTGAAACGTTATGCAGGTGTAAAAGACAGTGGCACGTTGTTTCCTGGACACGGCGGGGTGATGGACCGCATCGACAGTCTGACCGCCGCTGCCCCGGTGCTGTTCGTGGGTTTGATGTTCCTCGGAGTGGCACGGTGATCGGGGTCGCAGTCCTCGGGTCCACTGGCTCCATCGGGGACAGTACCCTTGATGTGATCGCGCGCCACCCACAGCGCTTTCGTCTCGTGGCGCTCGCGGCAAACACCAATGCGGCGAAGCTCGCCCGCCAGATCCGCACCCACCGCCCCGCCTACGCTGCCCTCGCCGATGCGCAGGCGGCGCGCGAGCTCAAGAGCCTGCTTGGGGCCGAGGACTGCGGCACGCGGGTGCTCGCCGGGCCCGGGGCGCTCGAGGAACTCGCCGCGCTGAGCGAGGTGGATTGCGTGATGGCCGCGATCGTGGGCGCGGCGGGCTTACGCTCGACGCTCGCCGCGGCGCGCGCCGGCAAGCGCCTGCTGCTGGCGAACAAGGAGTCGCTCGTGATGTCCGGGCCGCTGCTCCTGCAGGCGGTGCGCGCCGGCGGCGCGACGCTCTTGCCGATCGACAGCGAGCACAACGCCATCTTCCAGTGTCTGCCCCCCGGGGCGCGTACCGGGGAAGCCCCGGCGGGCGTGCGGCGCATCCTCCTCACCGCCTCCGGCGGCCCGTTCCGCGACACACCTGCGGAGGCGCTGGAAACGGTCACTCCCGAGGCTGCCTGCGCGCACCCGAACTGGGTGATGGGGCGCAAGATCTCGGTGGATTCGGCGACGCTCATGAACAAGGGGCTCGAGCTCATCGAGGCCTGCCTGCTCTTCGGCCTGCCGCCCGCGCAGGTGGAAATCCTGCTGCACCCGCAGAGCATCGTGCACTCCCTGGTCGAATACGTGGACGGCTCGGTGCTCGCGCAGCTCGGGGCCCCCGACATGCGCACCCCGATCGCGCATGCCCTGGCGTGGCCCGAGCGCATCGACTCCGGTGTAGAATTCCTGAACCTGCTCAAGGCCGGACGGCTGGATTTCCGGCCGCCCGACACCGTGAAGTTCCGCTGCCTGGCGCTGGCCCAGGCCGCGGCGCGTGCCGGGGGCCTCTACCCGGTGCTGCTGAACGCCGCCAACGAGGTGGCGGTGGAGGCCTTCCTCGAGCGCCGATTGAACTTTCCCGGCATTGCGGCGGTCATTGAAGCCGTGGTGCAGCAGGGCACGGGGGGTGCGTTGGGCGGCCTGGACGACGTCCTCGCGGCCGACGCGGCAGGCAGAATGCACGCGCGCGAGCGGATCCTCGGCATGTCACGAAGTGCAACGGCGAAGGGCGCTCACGCATGAGTCTGTTGTCAAACCTGTGGAACCCCTTCTGGTTCATCGTCGCCGTGGGGCTGCTGGTCACGGTGCACGAGTTCGGCCACTACTGGGTGGCGCGCCGCTTGGGGTTCAAGGTGCTGCGCTTCTCGGTCGGCTTCGGCCGCCCGCTTTTGAAGTGGGTCGGCGGCGCCGACCGCGTCGAGTACGTGATCGCGGCCATCCCGCTCGGGGGCTACGTGAAGATGCTCGATGAGCGCGAGGGCCCGGTGGCCGAGGCGGAGCTGGCGCGCTCCTTCACCCGCCGGCCGCCCTGGCAGCGCATCGCGGTGCTGCTGGCCGGTCCCGCCTTCAACATCCTCTTCGCCATCATCGCCCTGTGGGCCATCTTCTGGGCGAGCGGCATCAACGAGGTGCGGCCGCGCGTCGGGGAGGTGCTCCCCGACTCGATCGCCGCGCGCGCCGGCCTTAAGTCCGGAGACCTGATCACGAGCATCGACGGGGCGCCGGTCGCGGGCCAGCGCGACGTCGTCCTCGGCCTCCTCGATGGCGTGAGCTCGCGCACCGAGATCAGTCTTGGCGTCACCGGCGAGGAGGGCACGGCGCGCACCCTCGCGCTCGCGCTTCCGGACGCCGACGGCCGACGCCACCTCACCGAACCCGCCGAGCTCTTCCACGGCCTCGGATTCCAGTTCTGGCTGCCGCCGCTGCCGCCGGTGCTCGGCAGCGTCGAGCGCAACGGGCCGGCGGCGCGCGCAGGTCTTGCCGCCGGGGACCGCATCCTCGCCATCGACGGCGTGCGCATGAACGACTTCCACGCCATCGCCGACTACATCAATGCGCGCGCGAACCAGCACCTCGACATCGAGTACCAGCGCGCCGGGCAGACGCGGCACGCCGCGGTGCAGGTGGCCGATGATGAGCTCGCCGGCAAGCACATCGGCCGCATCCACGTCGGTCAGCCGAAGTATCCCGACAGCCTGTTCGTGCACACGGATTTGGGCCCGCTCGCCGCCCTGGGCCGCGGTACCGCGGAGGCCTGGAACCTGAGCGTGCTGCAGGCGCGGCTCTTCTGGCGCATGGTGACCGGCAAGGTGTCGCTGAAGAACCTGAGCGGGCCGCTGTCGATCGCCGAGTACGCCGGTGACTCCGCGCAGGCCGGGGCGAGCTCCTTCCTGTCGACCCTGATCCTCCTGTCGCTGTCACTCGGCTTCCTCAACCTGCTGCCCATTCCGATCCTCGATGGCGGGCAGATCGTGTTCCAGCTGGCGGAGTGGCTCAAGGGCAGCCCCCTGTCGGAGCGCACGCAGGTCTTCGGTCAGCAGGTGGGGATTGCCCTTCTCATCGTCCTGATGGGTGTCGCGCTATACAACGACATCGCGCGCCAGTTCAGTTGAACGTGTTATTGGTGCCCGCCGCCACGCGGGACACCCCCAAGATGCGCCGGCAGATGCAGGTCTGCGCGGCTGGTGGATAGTGCAGTGTATGAATTTCAAGAAGCGTGCCGTGCGCGCGCAAGGTGAGAGATGTCCGGTGATGGGAGCATGAAAACGCGGATTGCCCTGGCAGGTGTGGCGCTCGCCCTTCGCTGTGCGCTCAGCCTCGCCCAGACGACCTCGCTCCCGGCGGACTTCACCGTCGGTGACATCCGCGTGGAGGGCCTGCAGCGCGTCTCCGAAGGCACGGTCTATAACTACCTGCCAGTGAACATCGGGGATCATCTGAACCCGCAGCGTGTGCGCGAGGCCATCAAGGCGCTGTACGCCACCGGCTTCTTCCGCGACGTGCAGATGCGCCGCGAGGGCAGCACGCTCGTGGTGGTGGTGCTCGAGCGCCCCTCGATCGAGAGCTTCGAGATCACCGGAAACAAGGACATCAAGACCGAGGACCTGCAGAAGTCGCTGCGTACCGTGGGACTTGCGGCCGGCAAGACCTTTGACCGCTCGGTGCTCGAGGACGTGACGCAGTACCTCACCGACCAGTATTACTCGCGCGGCAAGTACGGCATCAAGATCGACACCAAGGTCGAGGAGGAGTCCGGCAACCGCGTCAAGATCAAGATCGACATCAAGGAAGGCTCGCGCGCCAAGATCCGCAAGATAAATATCGTCGGCAACACCAAGTTCAAGGACAAGGAGATCCTGGACACGCTGGAGCTGAAGACGCCCAACTGGCTGTCCTGGTACAAGCAGGACGACCGCTACTCGCGCGAATCGCTGCAGGGGGACCTGGAGAAAATCCGCAACTACTACATGGACCGCGGCTACGCCAACTTCCAGCTCAACTCGACCCAGGTCGCGATCGCGCCCGAGAAGGAAGACATCTTCATCACGGTGAACATCGAGCCCGGGCAGGTGTACAAGGTCTCCTCCATCAAACTCGCCGGCACCTTCGTCGTGCCGCAGTCCGAGCTGCAGCGCCTGGTGCTCATCGGGCCGGGCGACACCTTCAATCGCAAGCTGATCACGACCTCCCAGGAGCTCATGCAGAACCGCATGGGGCGTGACGGCTATGCGTTCGCCAAGGTCGAGCCGGTGCCGACCGCCGACAACACCAATCACACCGTGGCGCTCACCTTCTTCGTCGACCCGGGCAACCGCGTCTACGTGCGCAACATCGGCTTCACCGGCTCCAACCGCATCAACGACGAGGTGCTGCGGCGCGAGATGCGCCAGCTCGAGGGCGGCTGGCTGTCGAATACCTCGCTCGAGCGCTCCAAGCAGCGCATTCAGCGCCTGCCGTACGTGAAGAGCGTCGATTTCGAGACCACGCCGGTCCCGGGCTCGCCCGACATGGTGGACGTGAACTACAAGATCGAGGAGGGCCCGGCCTCGCAGCTCTCAGGCGGCATCGGCTATTCCGAGACCTACAAGTTCATGCTGAACGGCAGCTATGCCGATTCGGACTTCCTTGGCTCCGGCCAGCGCGTGGCGGTAAACCTGAACGGTGGCGCGTTCAGCAAGGTGTACACGATCCAGCACACCAACCCCTATACCAACGTCGACAACCTGCAGCGCACCGAGTCGATCACCTACAGCGACGTGACGCAGTTCGTCTCCTCGTCCTCGCAGTTCTCGTCGCAGACCGTGAGTCTCGGCCCCACCTGGGCCTACCCGATCACCGAGTACATGTACCTGCGCTTTGGTCTGTCCTTCAACAGCTCGCAGCTGCTGACCAACTCGCTCTCGAGCGCCGAGCAGGCGCAGCAGTGGGTGCAGCAGAACGGTCATCCCTACGATCGCGTCGCGCACGATGATGCCTCCAACAACATCTACGTGTTCTACGGCACGAACTTCCAGACGCTCGAGAGCGTCGTCGGCTTCGACTGGGACACGCGCAACCGCACGCTGTTTGCTGACCGGGGCATGCGTATGAACGTGTCGCTGTCGGCCACCGTCCCGATCGAGAACGTCCAGTACTACATCACCAACTTCCAGTTCATCAAGTACATACCGCTCGGCCACCGCTGGACGTTGTCCTTCCTCGAGGGCGTCGACTACGGCCAGCCCTTAGGGGACACCACCGCACTGCCGCCGTACCGGCAGTTCTACGGCGGCGGCCCCGACAACGTGCGCGGTTACCGCGAGAGCCGCCTGGGACCGAAGGACCAGTTCGGCAATCCCTACGGCGGCAATCTGCGCCTCACCAGCCAGAACGAGCTGATCTTCCCGATGCCCGTCAAGTGGGCGCAGACCGCGCGCGTCAGCGCCTTCTTCGACATGGGTGGCGTCTACCAGACCGGCAGCAAGATCAAGTTCTATGGTCCCGACCAGCTGACCCCGGCGAGCTACAACCTCACGAGCTTCTCTGACGTCAAGCGCTCGGTGGGCCTCGCGGTGCAGTGGCTGGCGCCCCTGGGCCTGTTCCGGTTCAGTTTCGGGGTGCCCCTGAACGCCAAGAGCAGCGACGGAGTGCATACCTGGGGTGATGAGACGGAAGGCTTCCAGTTCTCCGTCGGCAACGCCTTCTGAACGGCTTCTAAAGTGGGCCCCCGGCGCAAAGAATCGAGCCCGTTGCGGCCCGTTCTACGCGATACTAGGGGTTTGAGCCGGCCGGCTTCAGGGGGCCGGCCGTAAACAGTTAAACATGAGGTAGGTGGTTCCGTGATGCGTTTGAGCAGCAGCAAGATGGCGGTCTGGGCGGTTGCAGCAGGGGCGGTTCTCGCCGCGCTGCCGGCCTTTGCTGACCAGAAGATCGGGATCGTGAACGCGCCGCAGCTGATCGAGGAGTCCCCGCAGGGCAAGTCGGTCATGGAGGCCATGCGGGCCGAGTTCGCACCCCGCGAGCGCACCCTGCAGGCACAGGGCCAGTCGCTGAAGGCCAAGCAGGACAAGCTGCAGAAGGACGGGGCGACCATGTCGGACGACCAGCGTCAGCGCGCCGAGAAGGAGCTGCGCGACGGGGCCCGCGACTTCGAGCGTGCCAAGGGCGAGCTGCAGGATGACTTCAGCGCGCGCCGCAACGAGGAAATGTCGCGTCTGCAGCGCACCATCCTCGAGGAAGTGCGCACCTACGCCAAGTCGCAGAACTTCGACCTGGTGCTGACCTCCGAAGTGGTGCTGTACAACTCCTCGGCCAACGACATCACCGCCCAGGTGCTGGCGGCGATGCAGTCGCACGCCGGTGCGACGGCGAAGCCCTCCGGCGCCTCGGGCACCGCGGCCCCGCCGGCCAAGCCGACCAAGTAGCGCTGCGGCCTTACCCCAAGGCAGCACAGCGGGCTTCTCCATGGCGGTGACGCTCGGGGAACTGGCGGTACGCTTTGGGCTCGAGCTGCGCGGTGACCCGGCGGTGCAGCTCGAGCGCGTGGCCACCCTCGCCAACGCCGGTCCCGGGGACTTAAGTTTCCTCGCCAACCCACGCTACCGCGCCCAGCTCGCCAGCACCCGGGCAGCCGCGGTGATCGTCAACGCCGCCGCGGCTCCCGAGTGTCCGGGCGCGATGCTGGTGAGCGATAACCCCTACGCCGCTTACGCACGCATCGCCGCGGTGCTCTATCCGCCGCCACCGCTCGCCCCCGGCGTGCATCCGAGCGCGAGCGTCGCACCGGGGGCGCGCATCGATGCCACCGCCGAGGTCGGGCCGCAGTGCGTGATCGCAGCGGGCGTGAGTATCGGGCCGCGCGCTTTCCTGGGTCCGCACTGCGTGATCGGCACGGGCGCGAGCCTCGAGGAGGACGTGCGCCTGGTGGCGCGCGTGACACTCGGGGCCGGGGTGGCGATCGGGGCGCGCGTCGTGGTGCAGCCCGGGGCGGTGATCGGCGGGGACGGCTTCGGCTTCGCCCCGGAGCGGCGCGGCTGGGTGAAGGTGCCGCAGGTCGGCACCGTGCGCGTCGGCCCGGACGTGGAGATCGGTGCCAACACCACGATCGACCGCGGCGCCATCGAGGACACCGTGATCGAGGCGGGCGCGAAACTCGACAACCTCATCATGATCGCGCACAACGTGCGCATCGGCGCGCACACCGCGATCGCCGCCTGCACCGGCATTTCCGGCAGCACCACGGTGGGCGCGCGCTGCATGATCGGCGGGCACTGCGGCTTTGCCGGTCACATCAACATCGCCGACGATGTTGTCATCACCGGCTACTCCATGATCAGCCGCTCGATCGAGCGCGCCGGCGTATACTCCAGCGGCATTCCGTTTGAAGAAGCACGCGCGTGGCGCCGCCTGGTGGCGCGCTTCAAGCGGCTGCCCCGGCTCGAGGGGCGGCTGCGTAAACTTGAGCAGGCCGCGGGCCTGCAGGGCGCAGAGGGACAGGAACCCGACGATGACTGAAGGCCTCCAACTGGACATGCAGGCCATCCTCGAGCGCCTGCCGCATCGCTATCCGTTTCTGCTCGTTGACCGGGTGCTCGAACTGCTCCCCGGCAAGAGCATCCGCGCGCTGAAGAACGTCACCTACAACGAGCCGTTCTTCCCGGGGCACTTTCCCGGGCGCCCGGTGATGCCCGGCGTCATGATCATCGAGGCCCTGGCCCAGGCGGCCGGGATCCTGTGCTTCGTGACCGGCGGGGTGATCCCGGATCACACCACGCGCTTTTACTTCGTCGGCATCGACGGCGCGCGCTTCAGGAAACCGGTGGTGCCGGGGGACCAGCTGGTGCTCACAGCACAGCTCGAGCGCTCGCTGCGCGGCATCTGGCGCTTCTCCACCGCGGCGCTGGTGGGAGAGCAGGAGGTGGCGCACGCGGACATGATGCTGGCTCCGGAGACCTCCAAGTGATCGACGCGCGCGCGATAGTGTCCCCGGAGGCGCAGCTGGCGCCGGACGTGAGCGTTGGTGCCTTCAGCATCATCGGCCCCGAGGTCACGATCGGGGCGCGCACCAGGATCGAGCCGCACGTCGTCATCGGCGGCCCGACCACGATCGGCGCTGACAACCACATCTTTCCCTTTGCCTCTATCGGCGGTCCGCCCCAGGACAAGAAGTACCGCGGCGAGCCGACACGCCTTGAGATCGGCGAGCGCAACGTGTTCCGCGAGAGCTGCACCATCAACCGCGGCACTACCCACGATCAGGGCGTCACCCGCATCGGTGACGACAACCTCTTCATGGCCTATGCGCACGTCGCCCATGACTGCCAGATCGGCAGCCAGACGGTGTTCGCCAACTGCGCCGCGCTCGGCGGCCACGTCACCGTCGGGGACTGGGTCATCATCGGCGGGCTCTCGGCCATCCACCAGTTCGCCAAGATCGGTGCGCACGCCTTCCTCGGCGGCGGCACGATCCTCTCGCGCGACGTACCTCCCTACGTCATGGTCACCGGCAATCCCGCGGTGCCGCACTCGATCAATTCCGAAGGGCTGAAGCGGCGTGGCTTCAGCGAAGAGCAGATCCGCAACATCCGCGACGCCTACCGCGTGCTCTACCGCTCGGACCTGAAGCTCGCCGAGGCGCTGACGCGTCTGGAAGTGCTGGCGCAGGCGCACGCGGAGCTGCGTCCCTTCGTCGACTTCATCCACGCCTCCAACCGCAGCCTGGTGCGATGAACGCGGCGGGGGCTGCGCCTGCGCCCGCGCGCGCGCTGCGGGTCGGAATCGTCGCGGGCGAGCATTCCGGGGACACGCTGGGGGCGGCACTCATCGCCGCGCTGCGCGCGCGCGTGCCGCAGGCGCAGTTCTTCGGTGTCGCCGGACCGAAGATGGTGGCGGCCGGATGCGACGCCTGGGCGGGCGCGGCGGAACTTGGGGTCATGGGACTCGCCGAGGTGGTGCGGCACCTGCCGCGCCTGCTGCGCCTGCGCGCCGCGCTGCGCGCGCGCTTCCTCGCCGCGCGACCCGACGTCTTCATCGGCATCGATGCCCCGGAGTTCAACCTGCCCCTGGCGCGGGCCCTCAAGGGCGCCGGCATCCGCACCGTGCAGTACGTGAGTCCCCAGGTGTGGGCGTGGCGGCCGGGGCGCGTACGCACCATCGGGGAGGCGGTGGACCTGATCCTGTGTGTGCTGCCCTTCGAGGTCGACTTCTATGCGGGCCACAAGGTGCGTGCCGAATTCGTCGGCCATCCGCTCGCCGATGAGATTCCGCTTCACAGTGACCGGCTCGCCGCCCGTGCCGCGCTGGGGATCGAAGCGGGCGCACGCGTGGTGGCGCTCCTGCCCGGCAGCCGGCACGGCGAGGTTAAGCGCCTTGCGCGTCCGTTCGTGACCGCCGCACGGCGCATCGCACAGGTGAACGCCGGCTACCACTTCATCGCGCCCATGGCCTCGGCGGAGAGTCGTGAACTCTTTGCGAGGGAAGCTGCGCAAGTTCCCGGCGCACCTGAGATTAAGCTCCTGGACGGGGGCGCGCAGCAGGCGCTCGCGGCCGCCGATGGCGCGATCGTCGCTTCCGGGACCGCAACGCTCGAGACCCTTCTGACGGGGCGGCCGATGGTGGTGGCCTATCGTTTCAGTGGCCTCACCGCGTTCGTGGTGCGCGCGCTCGGGCTGGTCAAGGTACGATACTTTTCGCAGCCGAACCTGCTCGCCGGCAGGGCCCTGGTGCCGGAGTTCCTGCAGGAGCAGGTCGACGGCCCGGCGCTGGCGGATGCACTACTCAAGCAACTGGAGGAACCGGCCAAGGTGCGCGAACTGCAGGACGAATTCGCAGCCATCCATCGGCGCCTGCGCCTGGGCGGCGCCGCGCGCGCCGCCGAGGCGATCCTCGGGCTGCTCGGCCGCGCTGATGCCGGCGATACCGATGCGCCTCCCGCCGGGCTGTAATCCGGCCCGCATCGCGGGCGTCGATGAGGCCGGGCGTGGGCCGCTGGCGGGTCCGGTGGTCGCCGCGGCGGTCATCCTCGACCCGCGCCGCAGGATCCGTGGGCTCGCGGATTCCAAGGCGCTCTCGGTGGCCGAGCGTGCGCGACTCGCGCCGCTCATCCGCGCGCGCGCACTCGCCTGGGCGGTCGGCTGGGCCGACCGCGACGAGATCGACTCGCTCAACATCCTGCAGGCCACCATGCTTGCCATGCGCCGGGCGCTCCTGGCGCTGCCGGTGCTGCCGACGCACGTACGCATCGATGGCAACCGCTGCCCGTGCATCACCGACCTGCCGCTGCCGTGCACGCTCGAGGCGATCGTTGCGGGGGACGCGCGCGTGGCGGCGATCAGCGCCGCCTCGATCCTCGCCAAGACCTGCCGCGATGCGATGATGGAGGCACTCGACCGCTGTTACCCGGGGTTCGAGCTCGCCACCCACAAAGGCTACGGGACACCTGCGCACCTGAGCGCGCTGCGCGCGCGCCCCCCCACGCGGCAGCATCGGCGCTCCTTCAGCCCGGTCGGCGGCGCGCTGCCGGAGGAAGTGCGCGAGTTCTTGACACAAGAGCCCTGCGAGATCTAAGGGCGCCGCCATGTCATCGGGGTTCGTTCACCTGCGCGTGCATACGGAGTACTCACTCTCCGACAGCGTTGTGCGCATTGCGGAACTGGTCGCGGCCACCGCCGCCGCCGGCATGCCCGCGGTCGCCGTGACCGACCAGAACAACCTCTTCGCGATGGTGAAGTTCTACCGCGAGGCGCTCAAGTGTGGGATCAAACCACTCATCGGCGTGGACCTGGCGGTGCGCGAGGAGGGCGAGCGCGCCCAGCCCTCGCGCCTGACGCTGCTGTGCCAGAGCCCGGAGGGCTACCGGAATCTGGCGCGCCTGGTGAGCCGTGCCTACCTTGAGGGCCAGGAGCGCGGTGTGCCGCGCATCGAGCGCAGTTGGCTGACGGCCGAGAACTGCAGCGGCCTGATCGCGCTGTCCGGGGCCGCCGACGGCGACGTCGGGCGCGCCCTGTGCAACGCGCGTGAGGCGGACGCGGAGCGGCTGCTCGCGGCCTGGCTCGCGCTGTTCCCGGGCCGCTATTACCTCGAGCTGCAGCGCCTGGGGCGCGCGGCCGAGGAGACCTATATCGCCGCCGCGGTGGCGCTCGCCGCGCGGCGCGCGGTGCCGGTGGTCGCGACTAACGACGTGCGCTTCCTGCGGGCCGAGGAGTTCGATGCGCACGAGGCGCGCGTGTGCATCCACGACGGGGCGCTGCTCGCTGACCCCGGGCGCGTGCGGCGCTATTCGCGGCAGCAGTATTTGCGCACCCCCCAGGAGATGGCGGCGCTGTTCGCCGACATCCCCGAGGCGCTCGCCAACTCGGTCGAGGTCGCGCGCCGCTGCAGCCTGACCCTCAAACTCGGGGAGGCGCGGCTGCCGCAGTACCCGGTGCCCGCCGGCAGTACCACGGAAGCCTTCCTCGCCGCGCAGGCCGCCGCGGGCCTCAAGGCGCGCTTCGGCGGGGCCGAGCCGCCGGATGGCTACCCGCAGCGGCTCGCGAGCGAGCTCGCCGTCATCTGCCAGATGGGCTTCGCCGGCTACTTCCTCATCGTCGCGGACTTCATCCGCTGGGCGCGCGGGAACGGCGTGCCGGTCGGCCCGGGACGCGGCTCGGGCGCAGGCTCCCTGGTCGCCTACAGCCTCGCCATCACCGACCTTGACCCGATCAAGCATGACCTGCTGTTCGAGCGCTTCCTGAACCCCGAGCGCGTCTCCATGCCCGACTTCGATATCGACTTCTGCATGGACGGACGCGACCGCGTCATCGACTACGTCGCCCAGAAGTACGGCCGCGAGCGCGTCTCACAGATCATCACCTACGGCACCATGGCCGCCAAGGCGGTGGTACGCGACTGCGGGCGCGTCCTTGGCATGACCTACGGCTACGTGGACCGCATCGCCAAGCTCATTCCCTTTGAGCTCGGGATCACGCTCGATGATGCGCTCGAGAAGGAGCCGGAGCTCAAGCGCCTCTACGAGAACGAGGACGAGGTGAAGAACCTCATCGATCTGGCGCGCTCACTCGAGGGGCTCACACGCAATGCCGGCATGCACGCCGGCGGCGTGGTCATCGCCCCTTCCGTGCTCACCGACTTCGCGCCGCTCTACCGCGATGCGGCCGGGGGCGCGGTGGTCACGCAGTTCGACAAGGACGACGTCGAGGCGGCGGGCCTCGTCAAGTTCGATTTTCTCGGCCTGCGCACGCTCACGATCATCGATCGCGCCGTGGCCCTCATCAACCGCGAGCGGGCCGCGGAGTCGGCGCCGCTCGACATCAGCACCCTGCCAATGGACGACGCGCCGACCTTCGCGCTGCTGAAGTCCTGCCGCACCACGGCGGTATTCCAGCTCGAGTCGCGCGGCATGAAAGACCTCATCCGGCGCCTGCAGCCGGACTGCTTCGAGGACATCGTGGCGCTCGTGGCACTGTTTCGCCCCGGCCCGCTGCAGTCGGGCATGGTCGATGACTTCATCAACCGCAAGCACGGCAGGAGCGACGGACCGATCGACTACCTGCACCCGAGCCTTGAGCCGGTACTGAAGCCCACCTACGGGGTGATCCTCTACCAGGAACAGGTCATGCAGATCGCGCAGGTGCTGGCCGGCTATACGCTCGGCGGCGCCGACCTCCTGCGCCGCGCGATGGGCAAGAAGAAGGCCGAGGAGATGGCCCAGCAGCGCTCGATCTTCGTCTCGGGCGCGGTGGCGCGCGGGGTGCGCGAGGGACTTGCGGCCTACATCTTCGACCTGATGGAGAAGTTTGCCGGCTACGGCTTCAACAAGTCGCACTCGGCCGCTTATGCGCTGCTGTCCTACCAGACCGCGTACCTCAAGGCCCACTACCCGGCGCAGTTCATGGCCGCGGTACTCTCCGCCGACATGGAGCACACCGACAAGGTGGTGACGCTCATCAAGGAGTGCGCGGATACGGGCCTGAAAGTCCTGCCGCCGGATGTGAACGCCTCGGTGTACGAGTTTGCCGCCTGCGGCGAGAACAGCATCCGCTACGGCCTCGGGGCCGTGCGCGGCGTCGGCGCCGGCGCAGTCGAGGCCCTCATCCGCGAGCGCACCGCGCACGGCCCCTACACGAGCCTTGCGGACCTGTGCCGGCGCCTGGACCTGCAGAAGGCCAACCGGCGGGTGCTGGAAGCGCTGCTGCGCAGCGGCAGCCTTGATGCGCTCGGACCCAACCGCGCCACCCTCATGGACGGCCTCGCCGCCGCCATGCAGCTCGGCGACCAGAACACGCGCATGCACCAGGCCGGGCAGAACGACATGTTCGGCCTGATGAGCGAGGCGCGCGATGCGCCGCGTGCGGCCAGCAAGCCCGTGGTGCTGCCGGAGTGGAGCGAGGCGGTGCGTCTCACCGGGGAGCGCGAGACGCTCGGCCTCTACCTCACCGGACACCCGCTGGCACGCTTCGAGGCGGCGCTGCCGCGCTTCGTCTCGCACCGCATCGGCGACCTCGTCAGTGACCGCCCGGTGGCCGGGTTCGAGGCCCCGCGCTTTGGCGGCGGCAAGCCCGTGACGGTCGCCGGCCTCATCGATGAGGTGAAGAAGCGCGGCCCGCGCGTGATCCTGACCCTCGATGACCGCACCGGACGCATCGAGGCGATGTTGTTCGAGGAGACCTTCCAGAAACACCGCGAGCTGATCTCCAAGGACGCGCTGGTGCTCGTGGAGGGACTGTTGCGCTTCGATGAGTTCAGCGATGCCTGGCGCCTCTCGGCGCGGCGCATCAGCGAGCTCGACCGGGTGCGCGAGCAGGAGGCACGGCGCCTCGTCATCAAGTGCCGGCAGAGCGATGCGCCGACCTTGAGCGAGCGCCTCGGCGCCATCCTCACCCCCTGGCGTCCCGGCCCCTGTCCGATCACCGTCGAGTATCTTGGTGACCGGGCGAGCGGTGCGCTCACTCTCGGCCCGGAGTGGAACGTGCGCGCGAGCCGCGAGCTGCTCGAGCAGCTCGAGGGCCTCATGGGACGCGGCTCGGTGCAGGTCATCTACGGTGGCCCGGCGGCGAGCGCCGGGGCCTCATTCGCCGACGGTCGCTGAGTTAGGGTAGGCTCGCACTCCATGGCTGTCGCATTCCTGGACTTCGAACAACCGATCGCAGAGCTCGAGGCAAAAATCGAGGAGCTGCGGCACGTGACCTCCGATTCCGAGGTCAACATCCACGATGAGATCAACCGCCTGCAGGCCAAGAGCCGGCAGCTGACGGTGAGCATCTTCGCCAACCTCACGCCGTGGCAGATCACCCAGCTCGCCCGCCATCCGCACCGCCCGTACACGCTCGACTATGTGAATGCGATCTGCTCGGAGTTCAGCGAGCTGCACGGCGATCGCATGTACGCGGACGACGGCGCGATCGTAGGCGGACTGGCGCGCCTCGATGACCGCGCCATCATGGTCATCGGTCACCAGAAGGGTCGTGACACCAAGGAGCGCGTACGCCGCAACTACGGCATGCCGAAACCGGAAGGCTACCGCAAGGCGCTGCGCCTGATGCGCCTCGCCGAGCGCTTCAGTCTGCCGCTGCTCACCCTCATCGACACGCAGGGCGCATACCCGGGCGTCGGCGCCGAGGAGCGCGGCCAGAGCGAGGCGATCGCGCGCAACCTCTTCGAGATGTCGGTGCTGCGGGTGCCGATCATCACCGTCGTCACCGGGGAGGGCGGTTCCGGAGGCGCGCTCGGCATCGGGGTGTGCGACCGCCTGTTGATGCTCCAGTACAGCACCTACTCGGTCATCTCCCCGGAAGGGTGCGCCTCGATCCTGTGGAAGAGCCAGGACAAGAAGGAAGTGGCCGCCGAGGCCCTGAACCTCACTGCCGACCGGCTGCTGAAACTCGGGCTCGTCGATGAGGTGATCGAGGAACCCTTGGGCGGCGCGCACCGCGACCCGGTGGCGATCGCGGCGAGCGTCAAGAGCGCCGTGGTGCGCTACCTCGATCAGCTCGAGGCCATTCCGCGCGATGAGCTGCGCGCGCAGCGCGCCGAGAAGATCGCCGGTTTCGGCGTGTTCGCCGAAGACGCGGCGTAAGCGCTCATGGCCGCCGCGGCACGCGCCGGCCGCCGGAAATTCACCCCGGCACTCCTTCGCGCGCAGCTCGCGCAGCTCCTGCCGCAGTTCCCCAACGTTTCCCTGTGCGTTGCCTTCAGCGGCGGGGCGGATTCCACCGCGCTGCTCGCGGCCGTGGCGGCGCTGGCGCAGCGCCACCTCAAGGTGCGGGCCGTGCACGTCGATCACCAGCTGCACCCGCACTCGAAGCGCTGGAGCGCGCACTGCCGGCGTATTGCCGCCCGTCTCGGGGTGCCCCTGACGGTGCGCCGCGTACAGGTGGCGCAGGGCGACGGCGCCTCACCTGAGGCCGCCGCGCGCGCCGCGCGCTACGCGGCGCTCGCCGCAGGCCTGGCGCGCGGGGAAGTCCTGCTGACCGCGCACCACGAGGACGACCAGCTCGAGACCGTACTGCTGCAGCTGCTGCGCGGGGCCGGCGTGGCTGGCGCCGCCGCCATGCCCGCACTCGCGCCGTTCGCCGCCGGGCAGCTGGCGCGCCCGCTCCTGGGGGTCCCGGGGCGCGAACTGCGCGCCTGGGTGCACGGCGCGGGCCTGCCCTTTGTCGAGGACCCGAGCAATGCGCGCGAGGACTTCGACCGCAACTACCTGCGCGCGCGGGTGCTGCCGCTCGTGGCCGGGCGCTGGCCGGGCGCCGCGGCCACGGTGGCCCGCGGCGCCCGCCACGCCGCCGAGGCGCAGCGGCTGCTCGATGAGCTCGGCTGCGAGGACTGCGGGCGCGCCCAGGTCGGCGCTGCGCTCTCGGTACCGGTGTTGCGCCGGCTTACCGTGCAGCGGCGCAAGAACGCGCTGCGCTGGTTCATCGCCCGCGCCGGCGTGCGGGCCCCGCCGGCGCGGCGCCTGGAGGAAATCGCCGGCGCGCTGCTGGCGGCCGCCCCCGATATGCACCCCTTCGTCGCCTGGGACGGAGTACGCATGCAGCACAGCGCCGGCCTGCTGCTGCTCACGCGGGCGCGGGCGGGCGCCGGCGCTGCGCCCGCCGGCGCTGCTGAGTGGCCGTGGCCGCGGCAGCCGCGTCTGCCCGTGCCGGGCGGCGGCGTGCTCGAGCTGCGTGCCGATGCGCGCGGCCCGGTCGACCTGGACGCGCTCGGGCCGAACCTGACTGTGCGCGCGCGTCAGGGTGGGGAGCGCCTGCGCACGCGGCGCGGCGGCGTGCGCCGCGCGCTCAAGGGGTTACTGCAGGAAGCGCGCGTACCGGCCGAGGAGCGCGCGGGGTTGCCGCTCGTCTTCCGCGGCGCCACCCTGATTGCGGTCGCGGACCTGTTCCTGGACGCGAGCGTGCAGGCGGTCGCGGGCACGCGCCGTCGCGGGCGCTTCCGCTACCGCGCGCCCTGACGCGCGCAGGATTTTTCATCCCTCGGCGGCGGTCGATGTGCTAATCTGCCCGCCCGTCGATGCTTCGCCAGATCGTGGCCGCACGCCTTACGACGGGATCCCAAGAGCTTGAACATATGACGCGCTTTGTTTTCGTCACCGGTGGCGTCGTGTCCTCATTGGGCAAGGGGATTGCCGCCGCTTCCCTCGGCGCCATCCTCGAGGCGCGGGGCCTGAAGGTGGCCATGGTCAAGCTCGACCCCTACATCAACGTGGACCCGGGCACCATGAGCCCGTTCCAGCACGGCGAGGTGTTCGTCACCCAGGACGGCACCGAGACCGACCTCGACCTCGGCCACTACGAGCGCTTCGTGCGCACCATCACCGGGCACAACAGCAATTTCACCACCGGGCGCATCTACGAGCGCGTGATTGCCAAGGAGCGCCGCGGCGACTACCTCGGGGCGACCGTGCAGGTCATTCCGCACATCACCGATGAGATCAAGCGCAGTATCAAGCTCGGCGCGGACGGCGCGGACGTGTGCATGGTGGAGATCGGCGGCACGGTGGGCGACATCGAGTCGCTGCCCTTCCTCGAGGCCATCCGCCAGCTCGGCGTCGAGCTCGGCCGCAACAACTGCGTCTACATGCACCTCACCCTGGTGCCGATTGTTGGCGGCTCGGGTGAGATCAAGACCAAGCCCACGCAGCACTCGGTGAAGGAGCTGCGCGGCATCGGTATCCAGCCCGACGTCCTGCTGTGCCGCTGCAAGCATCCGCTGCCGGAGGAGCAGCGCCGCAAGATCGCGCTCTTCACCAACGTCGAGGAGCGTGCCGTCATCTCGGCGGTGGACGCCGATGACATCTACAAGATCCCGATCCTGCTGCACGAGCAGGCGCTCGATGACATCGTGGTCGACAAGCTGCGCCTGGAGGTGCCGCCGACCGATCTCGCCGAGTGGCGCCAGGTGGTGAGCGGCAAGGCGAACCCCGACGGCCAGGTGGACATCGCCATGGTCGGCAAATACGTGCAGATCCGCGACTCCTACCTGTCGCTGCACGAGGCGCTGATGCATGCGGGTCTGAAGAGCCGCACGCGCGTCAACATCCACTACATCGAGTCCACCGACATCGAGCAGCACGGCACCCACATGCTCAAGGGCATGGATGCGATCCTGGTGCCGGGCGGCTTCGGCGAGCGCGGCATCGAGGGCAAGATCCAGGCGGTGCGCTTCGCGCGTGAGCACGGCGTGCCCTATCTGGGCATCTGTCTTGGCATGCAGGTGGCGATCGTGGAGCACGGCCGCCACGTGCAGGGCTTAGGGGATGCCAACAGCACCGAGTTCAACCGTGCCACGCCGCACCCGGTCATCGCCCTGATCTCCGAGTGGCAGGACCAGGTGCACGGGGCCCAGACTCGCGATGAGGCCGCCGAAAAGGGCGGCACCATGCGCTTAGGCGCGCAGGAGATCCTCCTCGGGGCCGGCACACGCGCGCGCGAGATCTTCGGGCGCGACGTGATCATGGAGCGCCACCGTCACCGCTACGAGTTCAACAACAACTACCTGGACCGCTTCCGCACCTCCGGGATGCGCTTCTCGGGTTTCTCGCGCGACGGCCTCGTGGAAGTGATCGAGCTGCCGCAGCACCCCTGGTTCGTCGCCACGCAGTTCCACCCGGAGTTCACGTCCACCCCGCGCGACGGGCACCCGCTCTTCACCGGCTTCATCCGCGCCGCGCGCGCCCACCGCGCCTCGCTGCTGCCGCAGGCGGCGGGCGCCTGAGCGCCGGTCGGGCGCCCGCAGGCAAGCGATGCAACTCACCGGACACGAGGTCGGGGGCCGCGCGCCGTTCTTCCTGATCGCAGGTCCGTGCGTGATCGAGAGCGCGGCGCTTAGCCAGGAGATCGCCGGCACCCTCAAGGAGCTCACCGGGCGTCTCAAGATCCCGTACATCTTCAAGGCCTCCTACGACAAGGCCAACCGTTCCTCGCGCGCTTCCTTCCGCGGTCCTGGTATCGAGGCGGGGCTGAAGGTCCTCGAGGACGTGCGCCGCGCGATCGGCGTGCCGGTGCTGACGGATGTGCATGAGGATACGCCGCTCGCCGAGGTGGCGGCGGTGGTGGACGTGCTGCAGACCCCGGCGTTCCTGTGCCGCCAGACGAACTTCATCCTCAACACCGCCTCCCAGGGCAAGCCCGTCAACATCAAGAAGGGCCAGTTCCTCTCGCCCTGGGAGATGAAGAACGTGGTGGACAAGGCGCGCTCCACCGGCAACGAGCACATCATGGTGTGCGAGCGCGGCTTCTCCTTTGGTTATAACAACCTGGTCTCCGACATGCGCTCGCTCGCCATCATGCGCGACACCGGCTGTCCGGTGGTGTTCGATGCCACGCACTCGGTGCAGCTGCCGGGCGGGCAGGGGAACTCATCCGGCGGGCAGCGCGAGTTCATCCCGGTGCTGGCGCGGGCTGCGGTCGCCGCCGGCATCGCCGGGCTCTTCATGGAGACCCACCCGCGCCCGGCCGCGGCTCTCTCCGACGGCCCGAACGCCTGGCCGCTGCAGCGCATGGAAGCGCTCCTCACGACGCTCACCGAGCTTGACCGCGCGGTGAAGCGCACGCCTTACGAAGAATCCCTGCTGCCGCAGACCTAAAGAGACACCGATGAGCAAGATCAAGGACATCCGCGGGCGCGAGATCATCGATTCGCGCGGTAACCCGACGGTCGAAGCCGACGTGGTGCTCGACTCAGGCGTCGTGGGACGCGCCGCGGTGCCCTCGGGCGCCTCGACCGGCACCCGCGAGGCGGTGGAGCTGCGCGATGGCGACAAGAAGCGCTACGGCGGCAAAGGGGTGCTGAAGGCCGTCGAGCACATCAACACCGTGCTGAAGCAGGCGCTCATCGGCCTGGATCCGCGCGAGCAGGCCGCGCTCGATGAGAAGATGATTGCCCTCGATGGCACGGACAACAAGGCGCGCCTCGGCGCCAACGCGCTGCTCGGGGTGTCCCTCGCCAACGCTCACGCGGCCGCCCAGGATGCCCGCGAGCCGCTCTACCGGCACGTGGCGCGCCTGATCGGCGGCCAGCGCGAGCCGGTGATGCCGGTGCCGATGATGAACATCATCAACGGCGGCGCGCACGCCAACAACAGCCTCGACATCCAGGAGTTCATGATCCTCCCGGTCGGCGCGCCGACGTTCCGCGAGGCGCTGCGCTACGGGGCGGAAGTGTTCCACACACTCAAGAAGATGCTCGCCGACCGCGCACTTTCGACCGCGGTCGGGGACGAGGGCGGCTTTGCCCCGGACCTGCCCTCCAACGAAGCCGCCTTGAGCACCATCCTCGAGGCCATCGAGAAGGCTGGCTACAAGCCCGGCCGGGACATCTACCTCGGGCTCGACGTCGCGAGTTCCGAGTTCTTCAGGAACGGCAGCTACGAGCTCGAGAGCGAGAAGCGCAGCTTCTCCCCCGCGGAGTTCACGCGCTACCTCGCCGAGCTTGCCGCCAAGTACCCGATCATCACCATTGAGGATGGCATGAGCGAGGCGGACTGGGACGGCTGGGAGACGCTCACGCGCGCCCTCGGCAGCAAGCTCCAGCTGGTCGGGGATGACATCTTCGTCACCAACACCAAGATCTTCAGGGAGGCGATCGCGCGCCACATCGCCAACGCGATCCTCATCAAACCCAACCAGATCGGCACCCTCACCGAGACGCTGGCCGCCATCGACATGGCCGACAAGGCACACTACGCCTCCGTGGTTTCGCACCGCTCCGGGGAGACCGAGGATGCGACCATCGCCGATATTGCGGTCGCGAGCGCCGCCACCCAGATCAAGACCGGCTCGATGTCCCGCTCCGACCGCATCGCCAAGTACAACCAGCTGCTGCGCATCGAGGCCGAGCTCGGCAAGGTGCGCTATGCAGGGCGCGAGGCCTTCCCCGTCAAGGTGTGACGGCGCAGCGCCGAGGGCGCAACGCCGAACAGCCGCAGGAAAGCGCGTCGCATGCGTTCCGGGTCACTGAAGCCGCAGGAACGCGCAGCGCTCGCCACCGGCATGCCGCCGTCAAGGAGCGCGCGCGCGGCCTCCGCACGCAGCCGCTCCACCGCCTTCGCCGGCGTCACCCCGGTCTCGGCACGGAACGCGCGCGCAAAGTTACGTGGGCTCATGCACGCCCGCGCCGCGAGTGAGTCGACCGTGAAATCACGCCCGATGTGGGAGCGCACGAACTCGAGCAGCTGCGCGAAGCGCCCGCCGCTGCGCTCCATCTCAAGCAGCGCCGAGAACTGCGACTGCCCACCCGGGCGGCGGTGATAGACGACGAGATACTGCGCGGTGCGCCGTGCCACCGCTTCCCCGAGGTCCTCCCCGATCAGGGCGAGCGCCAGATCGATCCCCGCGGTGATGCCGGCCGAGGTCCACAGGTTCCCCGCGCGCACGAAGATGCGATCCGGCTCCAGGGTCACCCGCGGGAAGGCGGCGCGGAAGCGCTCCGCGACGCTCCAGTGCGTGGTGGCGCGGCACCCATCGAGGAGCCCGGCGCCGGCGAGGAGGAATGCGCCCGAGCACACGCTCGTCAGGCGCCGTGCGCGCCCGCGGCAGCTGCGCAGGAAGCGCCGCGTCGCGCGGCAGTCGAGCGCCGCGTAAGTGCCGTCACCGCCTGCGACGATGAGCGTGTCGATCGCCCCGGCGCGCCTGAAGTCCCGCGCGCCGAGCGCGGCGCCCGCGGAACTGAGGATGGCGCCGGCGCGGGCCGCCACGATCTTCAGCTCGTACGAGCCCGGACGGATGCGCCCTGCAACCTCGAAGGCCGCGAGCGGGCCTGCGGCATCGAGCAGCTGGAAACCGGGGAAGATGAGAAGAGCGATGCGGCGCGGCAGGGTGCTAACCGTTGGCGGTAAAGGTGGGAATCATGTCATTTCCGCCAAGGGCGGGTCCAGCGCATGCTGTCGGCCACGTCACGCCCCAGCCGCCGAGGTCACCCCTATGACTGCCGCCTTCCCCGTGGTCTTCGCCCTCTACCCGGACCTCACGCAGCTCGACTTCACCGCGCCGCTGGAAGTGCTGTCGCGCCTGCCGGGCGCGGTCGTGCACCTCGCATCCGTGGCGGGCGGGGAGCTGGGCGCCTCCGGCGGCCTCACCTTCGCGCGCCTGGAGCGGCTCGACGCGGTGAGGGAGTGCGCATTGCTGTGCGTGCCCGGGGGCTTTGGCACTGCGCAGGCCATGGAGGACGCGGCCTATCTCGCTCATCTGGTGCGCCTGGCGGCACAGTCGCGCTACGTGACCTCGGTATGCACCGGCTCGCTGCTTCTTGGGGCGGCGGGGCTTCTCACCGGGCGCCGCGCCGCCTGCCACTGGGCCTTCCGTGAACTCCTGACGATCTTCGGCGCGATCCCGGATGCCGCGCGCGTGGTGCGTGATGGCAACTGCTTCACCGGCGGGGGTGTGACGGCGGGCCTGGACATGGCCCTCACCGTCGCCGCCGAGATTGCGGGCCGCGATGTTGCGGAGGGCCTGCAGCTCGCCCTCGAGTATGCCCCGGAGCCGCCCTTTACCGCCGGGCGCCCCGAGGGCGCGCCGCCGCGGGTGCGGGCCGCGGTGTCGCAGCGCTTCGAGGCCAGCTGGCCGCAGCGACGCAGCGCCGCCGCGCGTGCTGCGGCCGCGCTCGCCGCGCGCGCCGGCGCGTGAAAACGCATCGCGCGCGGCGCCTGCGTCTGCTAGGCTTTCGCTCCCATGAAGTGGCTCGCCGCCGCGCTGGCTGTCGCCGTTATCCTGCTGCAATACCGCGTATGGTTCTCCGAGGACGGGGTGCGTGAGGTCACGCGCCTGAAATCGGCAGTGGCCACTCAGAGCACGGAAAACGAACAGCTCGCCGAGCGCAACAAGCAGCTCGCCGCCGAGGTGCGTGATCTGAAGACCGGGATGGACGCGCTCGAGGAGCGGGCGCGCAGCGACCTGGGCATGATCGCGCGCAACGAAACCTTCTACCAGGTCGTGCCGCATCCGAGCGTCGTCGCGCAGGCTTCGACGCGCACCGCCCAGGCACGCTAGCACCCCGCATGACCCGTTACTGGCTCGTCATGCCCGCCGCGGGCGCCGGGCGCCGCTTTGGCGCCGATACCCCCAAGCAGTACGCACCCCTCGAGGGCCGCACCGTCATCGAGTGGGCGCTCGCTCCCTTCCTGGGCGATGCCCGCTGCGCGCGCATCGTCGTGGCCCTGGCCGCAGGCGATGAGCACTTCGCGCGCCTGCCGCTGCGCTCGCGCGCGACCACCGCCGAAGGCGGCGCCGAGCGCAGCGAGTCGGTGCGTCGCGCGCTGGCGACGCTTGAGTCCGAGGCCGCCGCCGAGGACTGGGTGCTGGTGCACGACGCCGCGCGGCCGTGCCTGGACGCCCAGGACCTGGAGCGCCTTGTCACGAGGCTCGCCGCACACGCCGTCGGCGGGCTCCTGGCCGTGCCGGTGGCCGATACCCTCAAGCGCGCGGAAAGTGCCCCCGGGGCTGAGGCCGGCTGTGTCACCGGCACGCAGGAGCGGACGGGCCTGTGGCGGGCGCTCACGCCGCAGATGTTCCGCTACGGGGCGCTGTGCCGGGCGCTGGATGCCGCGCACGCGGCCGCGCGTACGCCGAGCGATGAGGCCCAGGCGCTCGAGTGGCAGGGGGCCCGCCCACTTCTGATTCAGGGCGCGGCGAGCAACCTCAAGGTGACCACTGCCCAGGACCTGGTGCTGGCCGCGGCGATTCTGCGGGCCCGGCACGTGTAGGGGAGGCAACGCGCATGAGAATCGGCTCCGGCTTTGATGTGCACGCCTTCGGACCTGGTGACCATGTCATGCTCGGCGGCGTGCGCGTGCCGCATACGCAGGGCGTGGTGGCGCACTCTGACGGCGACGTGCTGCTGCACGCCCTGTGCGATGCGCTGCTCGGGGCGGCAGGTCTCGGGGACATCGGCCAGCACTTCAAGGACACCGATCCGCAGTGGCGCGGCGCCGACAGCACGCTGTTCGTTAGCGCCGTGCTCGGCATGCTCAAGGGGCGCAGCTTCGCCGTGGTGAACGCCGACCTCACCCTCATCGCCCAGGCCCCGAAGCTCGCCCCGCACCGCGAGGCCATCCGCAGCCGCATCGCGACGCTCCTCGGCCTTGAGCCCGGGCGCGTGAACCTCAAGGCCACCACCACCGAGGGCCTGGGTTTCCTCGGGCGCGCCGAGGGCATCGCTGCGCAGGCGGTGGTGCTTCTGTCCGCGCCCGCGGGTGGCTGAACTTAGCGCGCACGCCGCGGCGCTGGCGCCGCCGCATGCTCACGGTGCGCCCACGGCCGTGGCCGAGTTTCGCGCCGCTCCCGAGGACTTCCAGGTGGAGGAGGACCTGGGCTTCGCGCCCTCAGGCGCCGGCGCGCACGTGCTGCTGAAAGTGCGCAAGGTCAACGCCAACACCGCCTGGGTGGCACGCGAGCTGGCGCGCCTCGCGCACTGCCGGCCCCACGATGTCGGCTACGCCGGGCTCAAGGACCGCCACGCGGTCGCCGTGCAGTGGTTCAGCGCCCCGCTGCCGCGCACGCCGGTGGACTTCACGGCGATTGCATCCCCTGAGTTTCAGGTCCTCGAGGCGCATGCGCACCACCGCAAGCTGCCGCGCGGGGCGCTCGCGGGGAACCGCTTCCGCATCCGCCTGCGCCCGCGCGACGGTTCCGGCGCGCAGCTGGCAGCCGCGCTCGCCCCGCGACTCGAGGCGATCCGCCTCCAGGGCGTCCCGAATTACTTCGGTCCGCAGCGCTTCGGCCGCGACGGCGCGAACCTGCAGCGACTCGGGAGCGACCTTGCGGCGCTGCACCCGGGGGAGCGCGGCTTCGTGCTCTCGGCTGCGCGCAGCGTGATCTTCAACGCCGTGCTCGCCGAACGCGTCGCGCAAGGCAGCTGGGGCGAACTTGAAGCCGGGGACCTGGCCGCACTCGAGGGGCGCGGCAGTTTCTTCGCGGTAACGGCCGTGGATGAGGTGCTCCGGGGGCGCGCCGCGCGCCTGGAGATTCATCCCACGGGCCCGATGTGGGGGCTGGGGGAGCCGGCCACCCACGCCGGCGTCGCCGCCCTGGAGAGGGCGGTCGCCGCCCGCTACGTGCGCGAGTGCAGCGCCTGCACGCAGGCCGGCATGCGCCAGGAGCGTCGCAGCCTGCGGCTTGCGGTCCAGGAGCTCACGCTTGCCGAGGAATCTGAGGCGCTGATGCTGTGCTTTCGCCTGGGACGGGGCTGCTTTGCTACCGCAGTGCTGCGCGAACTCCTCGCCGCGCCCGGGGAGCTGCCCGAGAGCGGCTGAGGACTAGCCGGAGCCGAGCAGCACGTACAGGGCGCCTGTACCGCCATCGACGGGGCGCGCCGAGACGTATGCCAGCACCGCGCCGGTGCGGCGCAGGACCGCGCTGACGGCGGACTTGAGCACCGGACCGCGGTGCCCGGAGCGCAGTCCCTTGCCGTGGATGATGCGCACGCAGCGCACCTCTTCCTCGAGCGCCCGGATGAGGAACCGGCGCAGTACGGCCTTGGCTTCAAGGACGGTAAGTCCATGCAGGTCAAGTTCGCGCTGCACGCGGTACTCCCCGCGCCTCAGGCGCCGCAGCACCGCGGCCTGCACGTGCGGCCGGTGAAACACCAGCTCATCGCCGGCTGCGAGCGCCGGGTCTGGCGCGGCTGCCTCGAGGCTCTCACGCAGCACGGCGGCGCGATCGGCGCGGGTGAAGCGGGCGCGCGCGCGCACTTTCGGTGCAGTGGGCACGACGGTGCGGGTGCCCAGGGGCCTGACGCCGCGCACGGCATCACGGAACAGACGCGCCTCCTCGGTCAGCTCCTGCGGGTCTTCCTCATCGGGTGCGCCGCTCACGTCCGCCTCCGCCCAAAGGGTCGAGGTTCAAGTATAGTCACGCGCACTTTTTCTCAAGACTGAAGCCTTCAGAATCGTACGTGAAGATCCTGGTCAGTAACGATGACGGTTACCGTGCCGAGGGTATCCACCGGCTGCGCGCCGCCCTTGCAACCCTGGCAGAGGTGACCGTGGTCGCCCCGGACCGTAACAGGAGCGGCGCCAGCAACTCCCTCACCCTCGATGTCCCGCTGCGGGTGTTCGAAGCCGAGCCCGGCGTCTACTTCGTACCCGGCACCCCGACCGACTGCGTGCATCTGGCGATCTCCGGTCTCTTTGATTTCGAGCACGACATGGTGGTATCCGGCGTCAACGACGGCGCCAACCTCGGCGATGACGTGCTCTACTCGGGCACCGTGGCGGCGGCCGTCGAGGGGCGCTTCCTCGGGCTGCCCACCATCGCGGTGTCCCTGTGCACGAGCGGTGCGCCGGGCGGGCATTTTGAGACCGGCGCCGAGGTGGCGCGGCGGCTCGTCCTGCACCTGCTGCAGAAGCCGCTGCAGCGCGCGCTCATCCTCAACGTCAACGTCCCGGACGTGCCCTTCGCACAGCTTCAGGGCTTTCGGGCGAGCCGCCTCGGCTACCGCCATCGCTCCGCCGCGGTCATGAAGGCGCAGGACCCGCGCGGGCGCCCGGTGTACTGGGTCGGGCCGGCCGGGGCCGAGCAGGATGCGGGCCCGGGTACCGACTTCGACACCATCGCCCAGGGCTACGTCTCGGTGACGCCGCTGCAGGTGGACCTCACCCGCCACGCCGCGCTGCCGGAAGTCACGAGCTGGCTCGGTGGCCTCGATGGCTGACACACGCATGGCAGGTATCGGCATGACGAGCGCGCGCACGCGCGATCGCCTGGTGCAGCGCCTGCGCGAACAGGGCATCACGAACCTAAGCGTGCTCGACCGCATCCGCAACGTGCCGCGGCATATCTTCGTCGATGAAGCCTTGGGCAGCCGCGCCTATGAGGACACCGCGCTCCCGATCGGCTTCGGCCAGACGATCTCCCAGCCCTACATCGTCGCGCGCATGACCGAGGCCCTCCTCGAGGGCGGCGCGGTCGACAACGTGCTCGAGGTCGGCACCGGCTGCGGCTACCAGACTGCGGTGCTCGCGCCGCTGGTGGCGCACGTGCATACCATCGAGCGCATCGAGCCGCTCCTCACGCGCGCCCGCGAGCGGCTGAAGGAACTCGGCATCCGCAACGTGCGCTTCCGTCACGGCGACGGCACGCTCGGCTGGAAGGCGCACGCGCCCTTCGACGGCATTCTCGTGGCGGCCGCCCCGCTCACCGTACCCGAGGCACTCATCAAGCAGCTGAAGGTCGGCGGCCGGCTGCTCGTGCCGGTGGGGCCGGAAGGCGAGCAGCAGCTGGTGCGTTTCACGCGCCGCGAGCAGCGCGTCGAACGCGAGACGCTCGGTGCGGTGGCCTTCGTGCCGCTGCTGGGCGGCACGGCCTGATTTTCCCGGCAGATCGCGCGATTTGCCGTTGTGCACAAAAGTGCAATGACCTGAGATAGTTCTTGTATCTCATTGATTTAGATTGTCAAAAAACATCAAATTTCGGGCCCATACCGGAGGCGCCGCGCGAAAATGCCGGAAAAACAAGCCTTCCGCGCGCCGGCGCCGCAGCGGCTTTCGCCGCCTGGCCACCACAAAAAATCGTTGCGCGTCAGGGCGCTTGCGCGGACTTCTGCAACGCGCTTAACATGATCTCCCTGTCTCCTAACGACGACAGGCAACTAACGGGAGGGTGACCGGCAGAAGACACAGGGAGGAGGAAGTCGAAACAAGAGCAACAAAATTCGAACAAAAAGAAGAACAGTGCAATTGTTCGAGTCTGTCAGCTTCGAATGATTGTTTGGTTGGTTGATCCTCCCCCTGTGTCTTCTGCCGATCATCTTCCCGGCAGTCGACATCCTTAGCGCAGGAACAGCGCGGCGGCGACCCGCCGCTCCTCCTGAACCAGAACGTTGAAGGTCCGGCAGGCCGCACCGAGCTGCATGGCCTCAAGTCCGATTCCGTGGCGCGCGAGTGCCTGGCGCACCTCAAGCGGGGCGAACTGCTGGCTCATGCCGGTGCCGAGGATCACGAGCTCGGGCTCAAGGCCGACGAGCCTCGCCACATGCGCGGGACTGAGCTCGGCGAAGCTCTGCGGTCCCCACCCCGTCAGCAGCTCGGTCGCCGTCACGATGCAGCTCTCGTGCACCAGGCGCTCCCCGATGCGGATCTCCGTGCCCGAGTAGCCGCGGATCAGATTGCCGGCGGAGCCGGCTTCCAGGGTAAATCTCACGATGGCGGTACGATAGCGCCGGTGCGCGAACTCGTCATGGTGATCACGGATCTGTACGCCGCGGCCGAGGCGCCCGGCGCGCACGCTGCGGCCGCCCCGGCGCTCGCGGGGCTCGCCCGGGCGGCGCGCTTCGCCGAGCGGGGCGAAGTCGCGCGCGGCTGGCGCGACTGGCTGGTGCGCCGCGTCGGTCGTGCGGACCTTGCCGGGGTCGCGCCCGCGCATGTCGCGGCGGCCGCCGCAGCCGCGGCATCGCTGGCGACACGCTCGCAGTGGATCGCAACCCCGGTGTACCTGCAGGCGGGGCTCTCGCAGGTGCACCTCGATCACCGCGGCATCCTGCGACTTCCCTCAGCGACGCTGGCTCAGCTGGCGGCAAGCTTCGCGCAGACCTTCGCCGGTGCGGGCCTGGAACTCGCACCCCTGCCGAGCGGTGAGTTCCTGCTGCGCGCCGCCGCGATCCCCGCGGGGGACACCCAGGAGCCCGAGCGCTGCGCGGGCGCTGCAATCGCCGCGAGCCTCTCGCGCGACACAGCCTCGGCAGCGTTGCGGCGCACGGCCGCCGAAATCGAGATGTGGCTGCACGAGTGCGGGCCGCGCTGCCCAGGTGAATGCCCTGTGGCTGTGGGGTGCTGCGGGCGCGCCCCTCGGAGCGGACGCTGTGCGCGGGGCGACGCGGCCGTGGCGCGCCTTTGGCGCGGATGCCTATCTTGATGGCCTGATGCGTCTCGAGGGGGCAAGATGCGAGCCCCTGCCGCCGGCGCTTGCGGCGCTGGAAGTCGACGCCGGGGCGGACGTGGTGCTCGCGCTGCGCGTCGCCGAGGAGTTGCAGACCGCGATGCCCGTGAGCTTTATCGAAGGAGTGGCCCGCCTGGATGAGCGCTTCATCGCGCCCGCCGTGGCCGCGCTGCGCGCCGGCGGGCTCAAGCGTCTCACCCTCTTGGCCAATGACCGCGTACTCACCCTCGGGCCGCGCAGCGCCCTGCGGTTCTGGCGCCGCGCCCGCACGCCGCTGCAGGCCTTCGCATGAAGCTGCGGGTGGTACGGCGCACGCCGGGCGCGGCGGAATCGCTGGTGCAGGTGCACCCGGTCCTCGGGCGCGTGTACGCCGCGCGCGGCGTGCGCTCGCACGCTGAGCTTGATCACTCCCTCGAGCGGCTCTTGCCGGTGGGCACGCTCGAAGGTATCCCGGCGGCCGTGGAGCTGCTGCTTGCGCACCGCGCCGGCCGCATCCTCGTCATCGGGGATTTCGATGCGGATGGCGCGACCAGCAGCGCCCTCATGGTGCGGGCGCTCACGCGCTTCGGCTTCGCCACGGTGGACTTCCTCGTGCCGAACCGCTTTGAGTTCGGCTACGGGCTCACCCCGGAGATCGTGGCCCTGGCGCGCACGCGCAGCCCGAGCCTCATCGTCACGGTGGACAACGGCGTCTCGAGCAACGCCGGGGTCGCCGCGGCGCGCTCTGCCGGCATCGACGTCCTCGTTACCGACCATCACCTGCCGGGGAGCGAGCTGCCGCAGGCGAACGTCATCGTCAACCCGAACCTGCCCGGCAGCCGCTTCGGCAGCCGCAACCTCGCCGGCGTCGGCGTCGCCTTCTACGTGATGGCGGCGCTGCGGCGACGCATGGAGGAGCTCGGCCTCACCGGCAGCGCCACCCCGGGGGTCGCGCCGCTGCTGGACCTCGTGGCCCTCGGCACGGTCGCCGATGTCGTGCCGCTCGATGCCAACAACCGGGTGCTCGTGGCGCAGGGCCTCAAGCGCATCCGCGCCGGGCGCTGCGTGCCGGGGATCCGTGCGCTTCTGAGCCTCGCGGCGCGCCCGCGCGCGCAGGTCACCGCCTCGGATCTCGCCTTCGCCGTGGCGCCGCGCCTGAACGCCGCCGGCCGCATCGATGACATGACGATCGGCATCCAGTGCCTCCTGGAGGAGGACGAAGCGCGTGCCCAGGTGCTCGCAGCGCGACTCGATGAGCTCAACCAGGAGCGCCGCACGATCGAGGCCAAGATGCAGCAGGAGGCGCTGGCCGCGGTGCGGGTGCTGGCGGAACCGGCCCCCGGCGCGCGCGAGCGCAGCGGCGTGGTGCTCTTCGATGCCAGCTGGCACCAGGGCGTGGTGGGGCTCGTGGCGAGCCGCGTCAAGGAGCGCCTGCGCCGGCCAGTCATCGCCTTCGCGCTCGCCGGCGATGCGACGCTGCGCGGTTCGGCGCGCTCGATCCCGGGCGTGCACATCCGCGACGTGCTCGATGCCATCGCCGTGCGCGACCCTCAGCTCATCAGCCGCTTCGGCGGCCACGCCATGGCCGCCGGCCTCACCCTCGAGCCCACGCGCCTCGATCGCTTCGCGCAGGCATTCGATGCGGAGGTGAAGCGCTGGATGGCCGGAATCGGCGCGGCGGACGCGGTGGAGACCGACGGAGAGCTCACGCAGGAGGAGATCGCGCTCGAGACCGCGCAGGCGCTGCGCGAAGGGGGGCCGTGGGGACAGGCGTTCCCCGAGCCGAGCTTCGATGGGGTCTTCAGCATCAGCAATGCGCGCGTGATCGGCGAGCGGCACCTGAAGATGTGGGTCGAGGTGCCACGCGGCGGGCGCAGCTTCGATGCCATCGCCTTCAACCACGTGCCCCAGGAGGGCCCGTTCGTGCCACCCGAGGGCCTGGCGCATCTGGTGTACCGCCTGGAGGTGAACGAGTACCAGGGTGAGCGGCGCCTGCAGCTGCTCGTCGATCACCTGCTGCCCGCGGCGCCCTGAAGGCGCTGTCGCCGTGGTAGCATCCTGCGCCTTCTTTGCCCGTCCCCGCAGCGACAGCCCCCATGGAAGTCAACCAGACCAAGCGCCAGCTCAAAGACCTCGCCGAACGCATCGCAACGTTACGGGGGTTTCTTTGAGTACGACCGCAAACAGGAGCGCCTCGAGGAGGTAGCCCGGGAGCTGGAGGAGCCGGCGGTGTGGTCCAACCCCGCGCGCGCTCAGGAGCTCGGCCGCGAGCGCGCGCGCCTGAGCGCCGATGTGGGCGAGATCGACCGCGTGAGCAAGGGCATCGCCGATGCGGCCGAGCTGCTGGAGCTTGCCGAAAGCGAGAACGATGAGCCCGCCGCCTTCGACATCGAGAAGGACGCGCAGCGCCTGGAGGCCGACGTGCGGCACCTGGAGCTCAAGCGCATGTTCTCCGGCAAGATGGACGCCCACAATGCCTTCCTCGACATCCAGGCCGGCGCCGGCGGCACCGAGGCCCAGGACTGGGCGCAGATGCTGCTGCGCATGTACCTGCGCTGGGCGGCCGCGCGCGGCTTCAGCGCCGAAGTCATCGACTCGAACCCGGGCGAGGTCGCGGGCATGAAGAGCGCCACGGTGGAAGTGAAGGGCGAGTACGCCTACGGCTGGCTGCGCACCGAGACCGGCGTGCACCGCCTGGTGCGCAAGTCCCCCTTCGACTCCGGTAACCGCCGCCACACTTCCTTCGCCTCGGTATTCGTCTCGCCCGAGGTGGACGATGACATCGCGATCGAGATAAACCCTGCCGACCTCAAGACGGACGTTTACCGCTCGTCCGGGGCCGGCGGCCAGCACGTCAACAAGACCGAATCCGCGGTGCGCATCACGCATCTGCCTTCCGGGATCGTGGTCGCCTGCCAGAACGAGCGCAGCCAGCACAAGAACCGCTCGACCGCCATGAAGATGCTGAAGGCGAAGCTCTACGAGCTCGAGGTCAACAAGCGCAATGCCGCCGCCAAGGTGCTGGAAGATTCCAAGTCGGATGTCAGCTGGGGCAACCAGATCCGCTCCTACGTGCTCGATCAGTCGCGCATCAAGGATCTGCGCACCGGGGTGGAGGTCGGCAATACCGCCTCCGTGCTCGATGGCGCGCTCGATCAGTTCATGGAGGCCTCGCTGAAAGCGGGCGTATAGCTATGGCAGACAAGAAGCAGGGCGCTGGCGGCGGCGATGACGGCGGCGCGGATGAGAACAAGCTGATCGCCGAGCGGCGCGCGAAGCTCGCCGCGCTGCGGGTCACCGGCGGCGCTTTCCCGAACGACTTCCGCCGCGATGCGCTCGCCGGGCAGCTGCTCGACTCCTTCGGTGAGCGCAGCGACGAGTGGCTCAGCGCCAACCCGACCCAGGTGAAGGTCGGCGGCCGGCTGCTCTTCAAGCGCGTCATGGGCAAGGCGAGCTTTGCCAAGATCGCCGACCGTACCGGGCAGATCCAGCTCTTCCTGCAGGCGGAGAAGCTCGGCGCCGCCTACGAGGCCTTCAAGGGCTGGGACGTGGGGGACGTCATCGGGGCGGCCGGGGTGCTGTTTCGTACCAAGACCGGCGAGCTCTCGGTACGGGTGGAATCGGTGCGCCTGCTGGTGAAGTCGTTACGCCCGCTGCCCGACAAGTGGCATGGGCTCGCCGACACCGAGACGCGCTATCGCCAGCGCTACGTCGATCTCATCGTGAGCGAGCACAGCCGCAACGTGTTCCGCACGCGCACGCGCATCATCCGCTACCTGCGCGACTTCCTCGATGCGCTCGACTTCCTCGAGGTGGAGACGCCGATGATGCAGCCGATCCCGGGCGGGGCCACCGCGCGGCCGTTCAAGACCCACCACAACGCGCTCGACCTCGACATGTACCTGCGGATCGCGCCGGAGCTGTACCTGAAGCGCCTGATCGTCGGGGGTCTGGAGCGTGTCTACGAGATCAACCGCAACTTCCGCAACGAGGGCCTCTCCACTCAGCACAACCCCGAGTTCACGATGCTCGAGCTGTATCTTGCGTACGCTGACTACCGCGACCTCATGGACTGGATCGAGAAGGCGGTGCGCGGACTTGCCGAAACACTCTACGGCACGCAGCAGCTCACCTATCAGGGCCGGCCCTACGACCTCTCCAGGCCTTTCCAGCGCGTCACGGTCGAGCAGGCGATCATCGACAACAACCCGGGCATCGATCCTTTGTCGCTGCGCGATCTGACCTACCTGCGCAAGCGCTGCGAGCTGCTGGGCGTGAAGTTCGACCCCCAGGACGGCCCCGGCAAGCTGCAGATCGAGATCTTCGAGAAGACCGCCGAGAGCACGCTCACCGACCCGACCTTCGTGTATGCCTATCCTGCGGAAGTCTCACCGCTGTCGCGGCCGAACGATGCCGACCTCTTCATCACCGATCGTTTCGAGTTCTTCATCGGCGGGCGCGAGATCGCCAACGGTTTCTCCGAGCTCAACGATCCGGAGGATCAGGCGGCGCGCTTCCGCGCCCAGGTAGCGCGCAAGGATCAGGGCGACGAGGAGGCGATGTTCTACGACGCCGACTACGTGCGCGCCCTGGAGTACGGCATGCCCCCCACCGCAGGCTTAGGGGTCGGCATCGATCGCCTGGTGATGTTCTTCACCGACTCGCCCTCGATACGCGACGTGATCCTCTTCCCCCACATGCGCCCGGAGTCGCAGTAACCGCATGACGGCGCGCGCCGCGGCCGGCGCGCCTCCACGGGTGCATTGCTCGCCGGTGCGCTCGCCGCGCGGCTTGAGGGAACCATGCGCCGCCTGAGGGGCGCTTCAGTGCGGCAGGGCGTAGGGTAGCGGCAGCTGCGTCGCCGCCAGCGCGCGCGTCTCCGCCACCTCGGACGGACTCTCAGCCCCGGCAGTGAGCGCGGTCACGGCGAGAAACTCGCAGCGTCCATCCGCGTGCTGCGCGCCTGCGACCACGGTGAGCGGGCGCCCGTCCGCCAGCCGCGCGGTGTCCCCGGGGGCAAGCTGCGCGACGCCCTCGGTGATGAAGCGCTGCATGCGCCGCTTCACGCGGCCGCGGAAGTGGGCGCGCGCGATGACCTCCTGGCCGGTGTAGCAGCCCTTCTCGAACGAGATGCCGTCCAGCAGGTCGAGGTTGAGCATCTGCGACACGAATTCCTCGGAAGTGGCGGCGTACACCTGCGGCTCACCGGCGCCGATCGCCGCGAGCTGCCAGTCGGCGAGGCTGAGCGGCGCGTCTGGTGCGGGCGGTGCTGAGCCGCGCGGGCGCACCATGAGCAGGCGCGCCGGTGACTCCCCGATTCGGACGATATGAGCGCCGGCGTCCTCACGCACCCCGCCCGGAAGGGGCAGGCGCGTCCCGGCAGCCGGCTCGGCGTCCGGGCCCGGGAGCATCCCGAGCACCTGCCATTGGGCGGACTCGTCGCTGAGCTTCACCTTGGCACGCAGGATGAACTTGCCCAACCGTGCCACGAGGGCGCTCACGAGTTCGCGCGGCAGGATGGCAATGAAATCATCGGCGCCAAGCTCGAGGAGACGCAGCAGGGCGATCACGCGGCCCTGCACGTTGTGATAGCCCGCGAGCAGGGCGCGCTCCGGGGTGAGCCGCGACATATCGTTCGACAGCTGCCCCTGCAGGAACTTGCGCGCGTCGGGCCCGCGCACACGCAACACGCCCAAGGTGTCAAGCGAGACTGAGTTCCGGGACGCGCGCATGTTGAGCGTTGTTTTTCCTCGGCCTTTCATGGCCGCTGGGCGTGAATTCTGGCAGACTAAATGGGTATGTCGATGCCCGATCGCAAGACTCCCGACTCCACTTCCGAGAACACCTCCAGCGAAGCTGCCGAGGCGCGCGCGATGCAATCGCAGGGCGCGCCGCCGCACGAGAGCGGCGGCCCGGCAGGCCCTGAGCCCACCCGCTACGGCGACTGGGAGAGGAACGGGCGCTGTATCGATTTCTGAAGAGCGTATGCCGAGCCGACCGCTATCTCCGCACCTGTCGGTGTACAAGTTCAAGTACACCCTGACGAGTTCCATTCTGAACCGCTTCACCGGCGTCATCCTGTCGCTCGGCTTCTTCGTGCTGTGCCGCTGGCTGATAGCCGTGGCATCAGGCCCGCAGGCGCAGGCGCGCGCCCAGCGACTGCTCGCCTGCTCACCCATGAAACTGCTGTATCTCGGGCTCATATTCGCATTCGCTTACCACCTGCTCGCCGGCATCCGCCACCTGGTGTGGGACACCGGCAGGGGACTGGAGCGCTCCCAGTCACGCGTGAGTGCCTGGGTGATCGGCGTGGCGAGCGTGGTGCTGACGCTGCTGATCGCCTGGGTGCTGTGGGGACGCGCCGCGTGAGCCTCGCCAATCCCCTGCGGCGGGTGCTCGGGGCGGGCCCGGCGCGCTCGGGCGTGCACCACTGGTGGGTGCAGCGGCTCACCGCACTCGCGCTCGTACCGCTGTCGATCTGGTTCGCGGTCTCGATTCTGTGGCTGCCGGGACTCGATCACATAACGGTCACCGCCTGGATGGGGCAGGCCTGGACCGCGCTGCTGCTGGTGCTCTTCGTCCTGACCGCCGCGTGGCACTCCAAGCTCGGCCTGCAGGTGATCATCGAGGACTACGTGCACACGGCGGGCGCGAAGACGCTGCTCTTGGTGCTCAGCGCCTTCCTGCACGTGTTTCTGGCCGCGGCCGCCGTGTTCGCGGTGCTCAAGGTGGCTTTCGGGGCCAGCGCATGAGCACCTACTCCTTCGTTGATCACAGTTACGATGTGATCGTCGTCGGCGCCGGGGGCGCAGGCCTGCGCGCCACCCTGGGCCTCGCCGAGAGCGGGCTGTCGACCGCCTGCATCAGCAAACTCTTCCCGACACGCAGTCACACAGTGGCCGCCCAGGGCGGCATCAGCGCCGCTCTCGGCAATATGGGCGAGGACGACTGGCGCTGGCACATGTACGACACGGTGAAGGGCTCGGACTGGCTCGGCGACCAGGATGCGATCGAGCTCATGTGCAAGGAAGCGCCGGCCGCGGTGATCGAGCTTGAGCACTACGGCGTGCCGTTCTCGCGCACCGACCAGGGCCTGATCTACCAGCGCCCCTTTGGCGGCATGACGACCCACTACGGCAAGGGCATCGCGCAGCGCACCTGTGCGGCGGCCGACCGCACCGGGCACGCGATGCTGCACACCCTCTACCAGCAGTCGGTGCGCCATGCGGCCACCTTCTTCGTCGAGTACTTCGCCATCGACCTGATCATGGAGAACGGCGAGTGCCGCGGCGTCACCGCCCTGAATCTCGCCGACGGCACCCTGCACCGCTTCCGCGCCCACGTGACGATCATCGCTACCGGGGGCTACGGGCGTACCTACTTCTCCTGCACCTCGGCGCATTCGTGCACCGGTGACGGCAATGCCATGGTGCTGCGCGCCGGGCTGCCGCTGCAGGACATGGAGTTCGTGCAGTTCCACCCCACCGGCATCTATGGCGCCGGCTGCCTGATCACCGAAGGCGCGCGCGGCGAGGGCGGCTACCTCACCAACTCCAAGGGCGAGCGCTTCATGGAGCGCTACGCGCCGAACGCCAAGGACTTAGCCTCGCGTGACGTCGTCAGCCGGGCCATGACGGTGGAGATCCGCGAGGGCCGCGGAGTCGGGGCCGAGCACGACCACATCGACCTGCACCTCGAGCACTTAGGTCCCGGGGTCATCCACGAGCTGCTGCCGGGGATTGCTGAGACCGCGCGCATCTTCGCCGGCGTCGATGTCACCAAGGGGCCGATCCCGGTGCAGCCCACCGTGCACTACAACATGGGCGGCATTCCCTGTAACTACCGTGGCGAGGTGGTGGCGCCGAGGAATGGCGACCCCGATGCCATCGTGCCGGGCCTGATGGCGATTGGCGAGGCGGCCTGCGTCTCGGTGCACGGGGCGAACCGCCTCGGCAGCAACTCGCTGCTCGATCTGGTGGTGTTTGGGCGCGAGGCGGCGCGGCGCTGCGCGGAGATCGTGAAGCCGGGCGCGCGTCAGCGGCCCTGGGCGAAGGGTGCAGGGGAGGAGGGCGTCGCGCGCCTCGACCGACTGCGCAACGCCAACGGCAGCCGCGGCACGGCCGCGATTCGCCTGGAGATGCAGAAGACCATGCAGCTGGATGCCGCGGTATTCCGTAGCGGGGACACCCTCGGGGAGGGGGTGCAGAAGCTCGCCGCGACCTTCGCCTCCTTCGCGGACGTGAAGATCACCGACCGCTCCCTCATCTGGAACTCCGACCTGATCGAGACGCTCGAGCTGGAGAACCTGCTGCTGCAGGCGACCGCGACCATCCACTCGGCCCTGAACCGCACCGAAAGCCGTGGCGCGCACGCGCGCGAGGACTTCCCGCAGCGCGACGATGTGAACTGGTTGAAGCACACGCTCGCCTGGGTCGAAGGTCCGGGCCAGGTGCGCTTCGACTACCGCCCGGTACACCTGAACACCTTGAGCTCGGACGTTCAGACCATTCCGCCCAAGGCGCGCACCTACTGATCTTATAGAGAGCACGATGGCCGAATTCCGCCTGCCTCCCAACTCGCGCATCGTCAAGGGCGTCACGTACCCGGCGCCGCCCGGCGCCCGCGAGCTGCGCACGGTGCGTATCTACCGCTTCAACCCCGACTCGGGCGAGAACCCGCGCGTCGACACCTTCGCGCTCGATGTGAAGAGCTGCGGCCCGATGGTGCTCGATGCCCTGATCCAGCTGAAAGCCGCGGTCGACTCCTCGCTCACCTTCCGCCGCTCCTGTCGCGAGGGCATCTGCGGCTCGTGCGCCATGAACATCAACGGCGTCAATCGCCTCGCCTGCACCACCGCCATGGCGGAGCTCCCGGGCGACATCAAGATCTATCCCCTGCCGCACATGCCGGTCATCAAGGACCTGGTGCCGGACCTCACCAATTTCTACGCCCAGTACGCGGCCGTGAAACCCTGGCTGCAGAGCCGCACCCCGGCGCCGCCGGACCGCGAGCGCCTGCAGAGCAAGGAGGAGCAGGAGAAGATCGACCGCCCGGCGGCGTGCATCCTGTGCGCCTGCTGCTCCACCGCCTGCCCGAGCTACTGGTGGAACAGCGAGCGCTTCCTCGGTCCCGCGGCGCTGCTGGCCGCCTACCGCTGGATCATCGACAGTCGTGATGAGGCCAAGGGCGAGCGCCTCGATGAGCTCGAGGACCCCTTCCGGCTCTACCGCTGCCACACCATCATGAACTGCACCGACGCGTGTCCGAAGGATCTGAACCCGGCGCGCGCCATCGCCGAGATCAAGAAGATGATGGTGGAGCGGCAGTCCTGAAGGGGCCTGCGAATGCGTCCCATGCGCCGCCGCCGGCGGCGCAGCTCGGGCGCCTGCTGTGGCGCTGCCGCCGCGGCATGAAGGAGCTCGACCTGCTGCTCGAGCGCTACGGACGCGTCTCACTCCCGCGCTCAAGTCCCCCTGAGCGGCAGGCTTTCGAGGCGCTCCTGGAGCTGCCTGACCCGGTGCTGGCGGGGTACCTCTTGGGCGGGGTGACCCCGCAGGACCCCGAAACCGCGCATCTGGTGAGGCAGATCCGGGCTTATGTCGCCTGAGGGGTCCCCAGGCGCTATCCTCGCTACCCGTCTACGCCGGCCATTCACGATGCTGAACTTTCACTCGGGCTTACAGTCTACTCAGCGAACAGCGCGCCGGCCTTCCTTGAGGGAGTAGTGGCGCGTGAGCGCCGATGTAAGTGATCTCAGTCTGGTGCGCCGCGTGCAGCGCGGCGACAAGGGGGCGTTTGATGCGCTGGTCCTGAAGTACCAGCACAAACTCGTCAAGCTGGTCATGCGCTACGTCCGCAACCCGGCGGAGGCCGAGGACATTGCCCAGGAGGCCTTCATCAAGGCCTACCGGGCACTGCCGCAGTTCCGGGGGGACAGCGCCTTCTATACCTGGCTTTACAGGATTGCCATCAATACCGCCAAGAATGCCGTCGTGTCCCGTGACCGCAGCCCGATCGAATATGACCTCGACCGTCACAGCTCGGATGAGTCTTACGAGATGCAAGGCCGCATGAAGGATCCGGAGACCCCCGAAGGGCTGGTGCTGACGGACGAGATTCGCTCGACCGTGAACGCCGCCATCGACGCACTCCCCGAGGACCTGCGCACCGCCATCGTGCTGCGCGAGCTGGAGGGACTTTCCTACGAGGAGATCGCGACCGCCATGGACTGCCCGGTGGGCACCGTGCGCTCGCGCATCTTCCGCGCCCGCGAGGCGATCGACAAACGCCTGCGGGAAGTTTTCGAAGGTGGACTGGGCCGCGCAGAGGAACTGGGATGAACGAGGAACTCGACAGTCAGTTGTCTGCCATGTTCGATGACGAGCTGCCGCCGCAGGAGTGCGAGCTGCTGGCGCGGCGGCTGTCGCGCGATGAGGCACTCAAGGCGCGCTGGGGCCGCTACGCGGTCGTCGGCGCGGTGATCCGCGCCGAGCGCGGCGTGCGTCTGAACGCCCCGCTTGCCGGGCGCGTCAACGCCGCCATCAGCGCCGAGCCCACCCTTGCGGGTGCGGCCGCCGCGCGCGGCACGCCCCGCCCGACGGTGCGCTGGTGGCAGCCGCTGGCCGGCGCGGCCATGGCCGCAGGCGTCGCCGCAGCCTCGGTTCTGTGGCTGCGGGCGCAAACCCCGGCGGCGCTGCCGCTGAGCGCGCAGCGCGCGGTGAGTCCGGTGAGCGCGCCGCTTTTGAAGGCCGCGGCGGGCCTGAGTGAGCCGAGTTATGTCACCCCGCGCATGCCGGCGGTGCGCCCGATGCTGGTGCCGAGCACGCAGCTGGCGAATTACGTGGTCGCGCACAGCATGGTTTCCTCCCCGGTAGCGGGGCGCAACCTGCTGTCGGCCTTCATCAGCAGCGAGCCGGCGCCCGCCGAGGACGTCAGGGTCAATGTCGCGGGCGATGCGAAGTAGCGAGACGCTGGCGGCGCTGGCGCTCAGCTGCCTGGGCGCTGCGGCGGCGTGGGCGGATGAGCCGGCGCAGTGGCTGCAGCGCATGAACCAGGCGCTCACCACGCGCAACTACGACGGCACCTTCTCGCACTGGCACGGCGGCCAGGTGGAGATGCTGCGCATCATCCACCGCGTGCAGGACGGCACCGTGTCCGAGCGCCTCGCGTCCCTGGATGGCTCGCGGCGCGAGTTCATCCGCAGCGGCTCAAGCCTCGCCTGCTACCTGCCGGACAAGCGCACCGTGGTGGTCGAGCAGCGCCCGGCACCCGAGTCGCTGGTGGGCTTTCCGGCGGTGAACGAGCAGACCGCGAACTTCTATGACATCAGGGAAGTGGCACGCACGCGCCTGAACCGCCGCAATACCCACGTGATCACGGTCACGCCGCGCGATGAGTACCGCTACGGCTACCGGCTGTGGATCGATGACTCCACGGCGATGCCGCTGAAGACGCAGCTGTGCGATGCCCACGGGCAGGTGATCGAGCAGATCGTGTTCGCAAGCCTCACGCTCCCCTCGCACATTCCCGATGCCCTCTTCAGGCCCGAGTTCTCCACCGACGGCTTCCAGTGGGTGCGCGACACGCAGACTCCGCTCGTGGCGCCGGCCGCCGACTCCTCGGCGTGGAATGCCATGCGCCTGCCGCCGGGCTTTCACATGAGCATCCGCTCGGCGCAGACGCTCCCCGGCTCCAGCCAGGCGGTCGATCACCTGGTGTTCACCGATGGCGTCGCCTCGGTCTCGGTGTTCGTCGAGCACCAGGAGACTGCGGTGAACCCGCCGAGCACCTCCGCCGAGACCCCGGTGGCGGAGGCGGCGACGGTGGGCTCCAGTTCCGCCTTCTCGACCGTGGTGGACGGCCACAAGATCACGGCCGTCGGCGAGGTGCCCCCGGAGACCGTGCAGTTCATCGCGACCCAGGTGAAGGCGCAGGACCTGTCGGCCGTGGGCCGCCGCTAGGCTCCCGGCGATGGCAGGGGAGCGCCTCACGCTGGTGCACCGCAAGGACTGCGAGCTGTGCGATGCGATGCTCGCCGACCTTGAGCGCCTCGGCCGCGAGCGCGTACTGCCGCCGCTGCAGGTTATTGATGTGGATGCCGATCCGCAGCTCAAGCGCCGGCATGATTTCGACGTACCGGTGCTGCTGCTGGACGGCACGGTCGTGTGCCGGCACCGGCTCGATGGCCCCGAGCTGCTGCGCCTCTTGCGTCGTCCGGGCGCCTGAAAACCTCCCTCGGGCGTCGCGGGCGTTCGTAAGTCCGCGTTTTTCCCTATAATCCGCCCGCCCGCTTGATCCCTGGCGCGGCACTGCGCGTTCAGGACTTTGCGTCTCAAGCTTCATGCGGCATATACGTAACTTTTCCATCATCGCCCACGTCGACCACGGCAAATCGACCCTCGCCGACCGCCTGATCCAGCTGTGCGGGGGTCTCGCCGACCGCGAGATGCAGGCGCAGGTGCTTGATTCCATGGCGCTCGAGCGCGAGCGCGGCATCACCATCAAGGCGCAGAGCGTCACGCTCTACTACGACGCCAAGGACGGTGAGCGCTACCAGCTGAACATGATCGACACCCCGGGCCACGTCGACTTCTCCTACGAGGTCTCCCGCTCCCTCGCCGCCTGCGACGGGGCGCTCCTGGTGGTGGATGCCTCCCAGGGCGTGGAGGCGCAGAGCGTCGCCAACTGCAACACCGCCATCGAGCAGGGGCTGGAAGTGGTCCCGGTCATCAACAAGATCGACCTGCCCTCGGCCGACCCCGACCGGGTTGCTCAGGAGATCGAGGAGATCATCGGCATCGAGGCCACCGATGCGGCGCGGGTCAGCGCCAAGACCGGCGAGGGGGTGCCGGAGCTGCTCGAGCGCCTCATCAGGCAGATCCCGCCCCCGCGCGGGGACCCGCAGGCCCCGCTCCAGGCCCTCATCATCGACTCCTGGTTCGACAACTACGTGGGCGTGGTATCGCTGGTGCGCGTGATGAACGGCACCCTCAGGACCGGCGACAAGATCCGCGTCGTTTCCACCGGGCGGGCGCACATCGCCGACCGCCTCGGGCGCTTCACCCCGAAGCCCCTCGTGCAGCAGACGCTCGCGGCCGGGGATGTCGGCTTCGTGGTCGCCGGCATCAAGGAGATCGACGGTGCCCCGGTCGGCGACACCATCACGCTCGATAGCCGGCCGGCGGACAAGCCGCTGCCGGGCTTCAAGCAGATCAAGCCGCGGGTGTTCGCGGGCCTGTTTCCGGTGAACTCCGAAGACTACGACAAGTTCCGCGACGCCTTGGGGAAGCTGCGCCTCAATGACTCCGCGCTCCACTACGAGCCGGAAGTCTCAGGGGCCTTGGGCTTCGGCTTCCGCTGCGGCTTCCTCGGGCTGCTGCACATGGACATCGTGCAGGAGCGCCTGGAGCGCGAGTACCAGCTCACCCTGGTCACGAGCGCCCCGACCGTGGTGTACGAGGTGCTCAAGAGCGACGGGGAGGTGCGCTACGTCGACAACCCCGCGAAGCTGCCGCCGCTCAATGAGATCGAGGAGATCCGCGAGCCGATCATCACCGCCAATATCCTGGTGCCCCCCGATCACGTGGGCGCGGTGCTCAAGCTGTGCAATGACAAGCGCGGCACCCAGAAAAAGATGCTGTACCTTGGCACCCAGGTGTCGCTGCAGTACGAGCTGCCGCTCGCCGAGGTGGTGCTCGACTTCTTCGACCGCCTGAAGTCCTCAAGCCGCGGCTATGCCTCCTTCGACTACGAGTTCAGCCACTTCGCGGCCGCCCCGCTCGTGAAGCTCGACATCCTCATCAACGGTGACATCGTGGATGCGCTCTCGATCATCGCGCACCGCGAGAGTGCCTATCAGCGCGGGCGCGAACTCGTCGACAAGATGCACGAGCTGATCCCGCGCCAGATGTTCGAGGTGGCCGTGCAGGCGGCCATCGGCAAGGACGTGATCGCGCGCGCCACCGTGAAGGCGCTGCGCAAGAACGTGCTCGCCAAGTGCTACGGCGGGGACGTCAGCCGCAAGCGCAAGCTCCTCGAGAAGCAGAAGGAGGGCAAGAAGCGCATGAAACAGCTGGGTCACGTGGAAATCCCGCAGGAAGCCTTCCTCGCCGTGCTGCAAGTCGGGCGTAAACAATAGAGATAGACATGCTACAGAGCCTAAAGCCCCTCATTGATCTGCTCTCCTGGCTGGCGCTGCCGGTCACCCTCATCTGCATCGTGGACGACTGGTTCCTGCGCCCCAGGCGCACCCTCGCCGCCGCCCCGGGCGCGCAGGTGGTGCGCGACAGCACGCTGATGACCCTGCTGTACACGGCGCTGCCGGTGCTGCTGATCGCCGCGGTGGTGCGGCTGCTCGTGTCCGAGTCGCTCGACTTCTCCGCGGTGCTGCTCGCCATCACGGTGGTGACCGGGGTGGTGTGGGGGATCGACTCCTGGCTCTTCAAGCCCGGGCGCCTCGCGGCGGCGCAGGCGGCGGGACGTGATCCGGCCCTGGTCGCCGAACCTGGCACCGTCGACTACGCGCGCAGTTTCTTCCCGGTGGCCCTGGTCGTGCTGTTGCTGCGCTCCTTCATCTTCGAGCCCTTCCGCATTCCGTCCGACTCGATGATGCCGACGCTGCTCGATGGTGACTTCATCATCGTCAACAAGTACGCCTACGGCCTGCGCCTGCCGGTTATCAACAAGAAGGTGGTCGCGATCGGGGAGCCGCAGCGCGGCGACGTGGTGGTGTTCCGCTTCCCGCCGAATCCTTCCGTCAACTTCATCAAGCGCCTGGTCGGGCTGCCCGGGGACCACGTCGAGGTGCGCGACAACCACATCTACATCAACGGCCAGCCGGCGCCCGCCGTGCCGGGCAAGGAGCGCTTCAGCGACGGCTGCTACATCAATTTCGCGGTCGCCCACGAGCGCCTGGGGGAGCATGAGCACATCGCGATGTACTGCCCGGTCGCCATCGACCGCCAGCCGGTGCTGCCGGGCTGCAACCGCCGCGGGGTGCGCGGCTACGTGTGCGGGGACGAGGACTCCCCGGGCGGCATGAAGATCCCGGACTTTGACCGTGTGGTACCCCCCGGGCACTACCTCATGATGGGGGACAATCGCGATAACAGTGACGACGGTCGCAGTTGGGGCTTCGTCCCTGAGGAGAATCTCGTCGGCAGGGCGACCCGGATCTGGTTCAATTGGGACCTCGGGCGCAGTGGCGGCCCGGTCTGGAGCCGCATCGGCTCCAAGATCCCGTGACCTGCGGGCGCCGCGGCACGGGTGCGGGCGGTAACATCTTTAGTGAGGTGCAGCGATGAGGCGAAACAGGCAATTGGGTGTCACGGCGCTCGGCTGGCTGATCCTGCTGACCCCGTTCGCCATTGTGATCTACGCCGGCATCCGTGCCGCCCCGGTGTACCTGAACTACCTGAAGGTCGTGAAGACGCTCGAGGGCACCAAGAACGAACTCAAGGGCGGCAGCGCGAGTGCCGCCAGCATCAAGGCGGCCATCGACAAGCACTTCGAGATCGACATGGTGAACTACCCCGACTCCAAGGACTTCAAGATCACCCGCGACGAGGGCACCTGGGTAGTCGAGGCGCAGTACGAGGACGACGCGCCGCTCTTCTCCAACGTCTCCCTGCACTTCGCTTTCGACAAGCAGGTGCGCATCGGCGGCGAATAGCGCGTTGCCGCCGCCGGGCCGGCGCAGCGACCCCCTGAGCGCCGCCGACTGGCCGGCGCGCTTCCTGCGCGAGCGCTTAGGCTACGAGGCGCATGACCTCACCCTGTTCCGTGCCGCGCTCACCCACCGCAGCGCCGCCGGCGCCAACAACGAGCGCCTGGAGTTCCTGGGCGATGCGGTCGTCAACCTCGTCGTGGCGCACGCGATCTACGCGAGTTTCCCGGCCGCCAGCGAGGGGGACTTAAGCCGTCTGCGCGCGCGCCTCGTGAGCGCCGAGCCCCTGGCCGAGATCGCCGGCGAACTCGCCCTCGGCGAGGAACTGCGGCTGGGCTCCGGGGAGCTGAAAAGCGGCGGCTTTCGCCGCCAGTCGATCCTCGCCGACGCCTTCGAGGCGCTGTGCGGGGCGTTGTTCCTCGATGCGGGCCTGGCCGGGGTGCAGCCGGTGCTCATGCGCCTGTTCGCCGCCCGCATCGCCGCCCTGCCTGCGCCCGAGACGCTCAAGGATGCCAAGACGCGCCTGCAGGAGTACCTGCAGTCGCGCAGCCTCGAGCTGCCGCACTACACCGTCACGCAGGTGGCGGGGGAGGACCACGCCCAGAGTTTCAGCGTCAGCTGCCAGGTGCCCGCGCTAGGGCTTGCGACCTCGGGGGAGGGCTCCAGCCGCCGCCGCGCCGAGCAGGAGGCCGCCGAGCGCATGATCGAGACGCTCGGCACCGGCAGCGTTTAGGATCGCTCCTGTGAACACCCCTGAGGCGCCCTTTCGCAGCGGCTTTGCCGCGCTCGTCGGCCGGCCGAACGTCGGCAAGTCGACCCTCCTCAACGCGCTCGTCGGGCAAAAGCTCTCGATCGTGACGCCCCGCCCGCAGACCACCCGTCACCGCATCCTCGGCATCTACACCTCCCAGAGCGAGCAGATCGCCTTCCTCGACACCCCGGGGCTGCACCGCGAGGCGCCGCGGGCGCTCAACAAGGCCATGAACCGCACCGCGAACGCCGCCCTCGAGGAGGCGGACATCGTGGTGCTGGTGCTCGAGGCGCTCAGGTGGACGGGCGAGGACGAGCTCGCCCTGGAGCGCATCGCGCGCGCCGGGCGCGCGGCGCTCGCGGTGGTCAACAAAGTCGACCGCGTGCGGCCGCGCGAGCGGCTGCTGCCGTATCTCAAGGAGCTTGGCGAGCGCCATCCCTTCCTCGCCATCGTGCCGGTCTCGGCGCTGAAGTCCGATAACATCGAGAACCTGCGCCGCAGCATCGCCGCGCACCTGCCGCAAGGCCCGGTGCTCTACCCGGACGGGGAGCTCACCGACCGCGGGCTCGAGTTCCGCATCGCCGAGATGATCCGCGAGAAGCTCACCCTGGAGCTCAACCAGGAGGTGCCCTATGGGATCGCGGTGGAAGTGGAGCGCCTCACCGAGGAGGAGGGGCAGCTGATGGTGGACGCGGCGATCTGGGTGGACCGCGAGGGCCAGAAGCCGATCGTCATCGGTGCCAAGGGCGAGCGCCTGAAACGCGTCGGCACCGCCGCGCGCCTCACTCTGAACGAGATGCTCAAGCGCCGCCTGCACCTGAGCCTGTGGGTCAAGGTGCGCGAGAATTGGGCCGACAACGCCCGCGCCCTGAAGGAGCTGGGACTGGAATGACCCGCAGCGCCCGCCGCATCGAGCTCGCCCTGGGCTACCTACTGCATCATCGGCCGTGGCGCGACACGAGCCGGATCCTGGAGGTGCTGACGCGCGAGCACGGGCGGCTCACCCTCTTTGCCCGCGGCGTGCGCGGGCCGCAGGCGAAGCTCGCCTCGGTGCTGCAGCCTTTCCAGCCGCTGCTGTTCTCCTTCAGCGGCCGGGGTGAGGCTGCCACCCTCACCGGCGCCGAGCGCGCCGGGAGCTATGCGGCACTGCCGCCGGCGACGCTGCTGTCCGGGTTCTATCTGAACGAGCTGCTCCTGAAACTCACCACGCGTCACGACCCGCAGCCGGAGCTCTTCGATCACTACCATGCCACCTTGAGCACCCTGCGCGGCGGGGCAGCGCTCGCCCCGGCGCTGCGCCTGTTCGAGAAGCACCTGCTGGAGGTGCTCGGCTACGGGCTCGATCTTGCGACCGAGGCGCACGGGGACCGCGCCATCGAGCGGCACGGGCATTACGAATTCCGTCCCGACGCCGGCCTGGTCGCAGTCACGGCCGGTAGCGAGGGGGCACTCGCCGGGGCCTCGCTGCTGGCGCTCGCGGCGGGCGATCTGAGTGAGCCGGCCGCGCTCGAGGACGCGCGGCGCCTGCTGAAGGCTGCGCTCGGCGCCTGCCTCGAGGGCCGCACCCTCGCCACGCGCGAGGTGGCACGCGCCATGCTGCGGAAAGCTGCGCCATGAAGCCCCTGGCACTCGGCCTCAACATCGATCACGTGGCGACGCTGCGCCAGGCGCGGCGCGGGCGCTTCCCGGACCCCGTGGCCGCGGCCCTCACGGCCGAAGCCTGCGGTGCCGACAGCATCACGCTGCACCTGCGCGAGGACCGCCGCCACATCCAGGACCGCGACGTCTACGCGCTGCGAGGACTCCTCAGGACCCACATGAACCTGGAGATGGCGGTCACCGAGGAGATGCTGAAGATCGCCGCCGAGGTCGCCCCGCAAGATGTGTGCCTGGTGCCGGAGCGGCGCGCCGAGGTCACGACCGAAGGCGGCCTCGATGTGGCCGGCGACGCCACGCGGCTGCGCGAGGCGGTCGGCGAGCTCAAGAAATCCCGCATCCGCGTGGCTCTCTTCATCGACCCCGACGCGCGCCAGATCGAGTCCGCCGCCGCGGTCGGGGCGCCCGTGATCGAGCTGCACACCGGCGCCTACGCCGACAGCGAGGGCGCGGCGCGCGCAAGCCAGCTGCAGCGCCTCGAGGCGGCCATGCGCCTCGGCACCTCGCTCGGGCTCACCGTGCACGCCGGTCACGGCCTCGATTACCAGAACGTGCAGCCGGTGGCACGCCTGCCCGACATCGTCGAGCTCAACATCGGGCACGCCATCATCGGCCACGCGCTCGAGGTCGGGCTCGCTGCCGCGGTGCGCGAGATGAAGGCGCTGATGCAGGCCGCGCGCGCATGATCTATGGCATCGGCGTCGATGTGCTCGAGGCCGAGCGCATCGTGAAGACCCTGGAGCGCTTCGGCGAGCGCTTCACCGGACATCTGCTGCTGCCGCAGGAGGCCGCGCAGCTTAAGCTCACCCGGCGCCCGGCACGCTTCATCGCCATGCGCTTCGCCGCCAAGGAGGCGATCGTCAAGGCGATGGGGACCGGCTTCAGCCATGGCATGTGGATCCGTGACGTCGGCGTGGTGCAGAACAGCTGGGGGAAGCCGGAGGTGATTTTCTCTGAGCGCGGCGCGGCGCTGTGCCGGCGGCTCGGCATCGGTGAGGGTCACGTCACGCTCACGGATGAGAAGGGTCTCGTGGTGGCGGTGGCGGTGCTGATGAGGGCTGCGTGAACACCCTGGTGTTCGACATCGAGACCGTTCCGGACGTCGCCCTCGGGCGGCGGCTCTATAACCTGGCGGGCCTTTCCGATGACCAGGTGGCGAAGGCGATGTTCGCCCTGCGCCGCCAGGGGACGGGCGGGGATTTCCTGCCGCACGAGCAGCAGCGCGTGGTGGCGATCTCCTGCGTGCTGCGCAGCCGCGACGGGCTCAAGGTGTGGAGCCTCGGGGAGGCCGCCACCGGCGAGGCGCAGCTCGTGCAGCGCTTCTTCGATGGCATCGACAAGTACTCCCCGGACCTGATCTCCTGGAACGGCACGGGGTTTGACCTGCCGGTGCTCACCTACCGGGCACTGCTGCACGGGGTGCAGGCGGCACGCTACTGGGAGACGGGCGAGGAGGACACCGCCTTTCGCTACAACAATTACCTGAGCCGCTATCACTGGCGGCACACCGACCTCATGGACGTGCTCTCCGGGTTCCAGGGCCGCGGGCGCGTGTCGCTCGCCAACATGGCGCTGCTCTTAGGCTTCCCCGGCAAGCTCGGCTTCGATGGCAGCCAGGTGTGGCAGGCGTTCCTTGAGGGTAACGTTGCGGCCATCCGCGCCTACTGCGAGACCGACGTGCTCAACACCTGGCTCATCTGGCTGCGCTTCGCGCAGCTGCGCGGCGCGCTCTCGCGCGAGGCGCACGCCGAGGAGATCGAGCGCGTCAAGGGCTACCTGCGCGCCGCGCGCGAGCCGCACTTCGGGCAGTTCCTCGCCGCCTGGGAGGCGCCGCCTTGAGCCGCGCCGTGCGCCGCGCGCAGGCGCCGGCGGCGGAAGAAGAGGGCGTGGTGAGCGGGCTCACCACCGAGGGCGAGGGCGTCGTGCACTTGGGCAAGACCGCGTTCGTCGCCGGCGCGCTGCCCGGTGAGCGGGTGCGCCTGCGCCGCACGCGCCGCCACCGCCAGCACGATGACGCGCAGCTGCTGGCGGTGCTCGAGCCGGCCGCCAGCCGCGTCACGCCGCGCTGCGAGCACTTTGGGGTGTGCGGGGGCTGCCTGCTGCAGCACCTCGCCGGCGACGCGCAGCTCGCCGCCAAGGAGGCGCAGCTGCGCGACACCCTCGCGCGCGTGGCACGCATCGCCCCCGAGCGCTGGCTTCCCCCGCTGGCAGGTCCGGCCTGGAACTACCGCCGTCGCGCCCGCCTCGGGGTGAAGTACGTGCGCAAGAAGGGCTGCGTGGTGGTGGGGTTCCGCGAGCGCGCCGCACCCTACGTGGCGCAGCTGAAGCAATGCGAGGTGCTCGCACCACCGGCCGGCACCCTCATCACCCCGCTCGCCGAACTGATCGAGGGGCTCTCGATCCGCGAGCAGCTGCCGCAGATCGAGGTGGCGGTCGCGGACAACGCCACCGCCCTGGTGCTGCGGGTGCTGAGCCCGCCCGCACCGTCCGACCTTGAGCAGCTCGCCGCCTTCGGGGCGCGCCACGGGCTGCAGCTGTATTTGCAGCCCGGGGGGCTCGAAACGGTGGCGCCCTTAAGCGCGCCGGGGGAGCCGCTGCACTACCGCCTGCCAGCCTTCGACCTCACCCTCGAGTTCCTGCCGACGGACTTCATCCAGGTGAATGGTGCCGTCAACGCCGCGCTGGCGGCACGCGCAGTGGAGCTGCTGCAGCCCGACTCAAGCTCACGCGTGCTCGATCTCTTCTGCGGCATCGGCAACTTCACGCTGCCGCTCGCGCGGCGCGCGGCCGCGGTGGTGGGCGTGGAGGGCGATGCCGCGCTCATCGCGCGCGCCCGCAGCAACGCGGCGCGCAACGGCCTCGGCAACACCGAGTTTCATGTTGCCAACCTGGCGGCCGCCGGCACCGATCCTCCCTGGGCGCGCGGCCCCTACACGCACGTGCTGCTCGATCCGCCGCGCACCGGGGCGCGCGAGGTGCTGGCCTTGCTGGCAGCCTTCGGCCCCGAGCGGGTGTTGTATATTTCCTGCCATCCGGGAAGTCTGGCGCGGGATCTGGGGGTGCTGGTGCACGAGCACGGCATGAGGCTCGAGGCGGCAGGTGTGGTCGACATGTTTCCGCACACCGCGCACGTGGAGTCGATCGCGCTGCTGCGCGGAGCGCGGCGCGCATGAGCCTGGGTCCTTTGATGATCGATCTTGAGGGCACCGCCGTCAGCGCGGAGGAGCGCGAGCTGCTGCGCCACCCGCTCGTCGGCGGCGTCATCCTCTTCACCCGCAACTACGCCGATCCTGCGCAGCTGACCGAGCTCGTGCGTGAGATCCACGCCGCGCGCAGCCCGCCGCTGATCGTGGCCGTCGACCAGGAGGGCGGGCGCGTGCAGCGCTTCCGCGAGGGCTTCTCGCGGCTGCCCCCGGCGCGGCGCATCGGCCATGAGTTTGACCTCGACCCCAAGGCCGGAGTGGCGCTGGCGCGTGCGCTCGGGTGGCTGATGGCCGCAGAGCTGCGCGCCTGCGGGGTCGACATCTCCTTTGCCCCCTGCGTGGACCTCGACTACGGGGTGAACGAGGCCATCGGCCAGCGCTCCTTCCACCCCGACGCTGCGGCCGTGGCGCAGCTCGCCAACGCCTGGATGCACGGCATGCGCGAGGCCGGCATGGCGGCCACCGCCAAGCACTTCCCTGGGCACGGGGCCGTGGTGGCCGATTCGCACCTGGTGCTGCCGGTGGACCGGCGGCCACTCGAGGACCTGACCGCCGACCTCACCCCCTACCGCCGCCTGATCCCGAACGGCCTGCCGGCCGTCATGGTGGCCCATATCCTGTTCCCGGCCGTGGATCGGGACCCATCGAGCCTCTCCAGGCGCTGGATTCGCGACGTGCTGCGCGGAGAGCTTATGTTTCAGGGGGTAGTGTTCGCCGATGACCTCTCCATGAAGGGGGCAGCCGCGTACGGGGACATCGTGACCCGGTGCCGGCAGGCCCTCATGGCGGGCTGTGACATGTTACCGGTCTGCAACCATCGGCCGAGCGTGATCGAACTGCTGGACAAGCTCGATAGCGAACCGCAGCCGGCCTCGAGCCTGCGCCTGGTGCGGCTGCACGGTCGTGCCGGCGCCCCGGACCGGGCGGCCCTGGCGCAGCTGCCGGAGTGGACCCGCGCCTGCGAGCTGTTGGCCCGGGCCTCGGCTGCCCCGGCGCTCACCCTGGACCCCGGGGACACCCCGGCATGAACAACTGGTCAGCGGAGGCCTGGCGGCGCCTGGTCGAGAGCTCCCCGGAAGGCATCGTCATCTGCGAGGCGACGGCCCCGGATCATCCGGTGGTGTTCGTGAACGCCGCGTTCTCGCAGATGTGCGGCTACCCGGTCGCGGCCCTCATGGGCACGAACCTGAGGATCCTGCAGGGGACCGACCGCGACCAGGACGGGCGCGTGCGGCTCGCCGAGGGGCTGCAGAAGGGCAATCCGTCCCGCGTGCTGATCCGCAACTACCGCCCCGACGGCTCACTTTTCTGGAACGAGTGCGTGGTGCAGCCGGTGCGCAGCAGCAAGGGCCAGCTGACGCACTTCATCGGCTACCACCGCGACGCCAGTGAGCGGCTGAAGAGCGCCGAGCGCGCCTCCTCGGGGCTGCCGTCGTGGCTGCGCGAGGATCGCCTGACGGGGCTGCACTCGCGCGCCTACTTCGAGGAGCTGCTGCAGCGGGACTGGTCGCTCGCGCAGCGCGACTCGCACGAGATCGGGCTGACGCTGTTCGACATCGACGATCTCGGGGCCTACAACGACAAGTTCGACCGCGCCGCAGGCGATGCCTGCATCCGCCGTGTGGCGCGCGTGATCGGCGCCTCCTACCGCCGCGGCGGGGATCTCGTCGGCCGCTGGGACGGGGGCACCTTCGCGGTCCTCACGCAGGGGGAGGCCGCCGAGCGCGCCTCCCAGTACGCGCAGATCGTCTCGCAGCGCGTGCGCGACCTGCTGATGCATCACCCGACCGCCGGCGCCGGGCGCTACGTCACCGTGAGTGCCGCGATCGCGAGCCTCGTGCCGCCGCGCACGCTCGAGCTCGAGGGCCTGCTGCGCGCCTGTACGGTCGCGATGAAGCGCGCCAAGAAGAACGGCAAGGACGCCATCGTCACCGCCGAAGCGGGCGACTTCAGCCCCTGATACCCCGTTTCCGGACCTCCCGGGCCTCGGGGCAAGTGCTTTTGCCTGTGAAAGGCATAGCTGGTATTATTTCCATTGAAATGTCGCCCTCCCGCCCCGCCAAAGCCCGCGCCGCGCCCTCACCGGGGGAGGTGCTGTCACGGGCCACGGTGCGCGCCGCGCGCCTGCTCGGGCTCGCCCAGGCGGACCTGGCCGACGTTATCGGCGTGAGCGGCGCGACGCTTTCGCGCGTCGCCAACGGCCAGAAACAGCTCGAGGCCGGGTCCAAGCCCTGGCAGCTGGCGGCACTGTTCGTGCGCCTGTTCCGCTCGCTCGATGCCATCGTGGGGTCGGATGACGCGGCGGCGCGCGCCTGGCTGCGCGGTGACAACCGCGCGCTCGGCGGGGTGCCGCTCGAGCTGATCCGCGAGCCCGCCGGCCTGGTGCGCGCCGTTGACTACCTGGACGCCGCCCGCGCTCGCATCTGAGGCGCGCGCCTACGCGCGCCTGCTGCATCGGGTGGTCGAGGCGCAGCACCTCGCCTCCACCATGCGCCTCACCGATTCCCTCGAGGAGCAGGCGCTGCTCGAGGCGGTGCTGGAGGAGAGCAAGCCCGCGCTGCCGCCGGCCGCGCAGCGCCTGCATTACCTCCTCGCGACGCCGTTTCGCTACCGCCCGCACACCGGCTCGCGCTTCCGCCAGCCTTTCGAGGCGGGCGTCTGGTACGGGGCGGAACACTTACGCACCGCGCTCGCCGAGAAGAGCTACTGGCGCCTGCGCTTTCTGCTCGATTCCCCTGCCACCCCGGACCTCAAGCCGGTGCCGCACACCGCCTTCAGCGCCGCCGTGCGCAGCGGCGCCGCGCTCGACCTGACCCGTGAGCCGTTTGTGCGCGAGCGCAGCGCCTGGACCGACCCGCGCGACTACTCGCGCACCCAGGCCCTCGGCGAGGCGGCGCGTGCCGCCGGTGTTGTGTGCATCCGCTACGAATCGGTGCGCGACCCTGCGCATGCCGCGTGCGTGGCGGTGCTGGATCCTCAGGCCTTCGGGCGTGGCCGGCCGCGCCAGCAGGAGGCCTGGTTCATCGCTGCCTCGCGCGCGCGCGTGCGCTGCGCGCAGGAGGCGCGCGGCGGGGGCGCATTCGAGTTCAGTGCCGCGCAGCTGCTCGGGGGTTGAGCGCGGCCCGCTCTTCAGGGCGCGCTGCGCGTCAGCTCCGCCACGAACGCCGGCAGCCAGGTGCGCCCGCCGTCGGTGGAGAGGTCCTCCTGGAAGTGATGCGAGTCGGCTTTGATGTCCGACCAGGTGGCGCGGATCAGCAGCGTGCGGCCGCGGAACGATTCCTGCGCGTAGAGCTCACCGCGCCCGTCATGGAACTCGCCGATGGTCGGCGTGGTCAGCACCCCGTCCGCGCTGTCGATGAAGGCCTGGGTCCACTGGCGCGCCTGCGGGTTGTAGACAAAAAGTGTCAGTCCCTCCCAGTGACCCTTGGGGCCGTTCGCCTCGATCTCCTCGACCTGCCCGCGACCGCCCCAGATCTTGTGCACCGTGACCGTGCCGGTAAGTTCCATGCCCTCGGGATTGCCGGAGAGCGGATCCGTCACGCGGCGGATGTGGGTCTGCCAGGTGCCCAGGTTGAAGTCGAAGTCATGCGCGCCATCGTGTAAGGCGGCCGCGGCCGGGGCGGCCGCGGCGGGGAGTGTCGCGTTCGCCAGCATCAGGAGGCAGGCGGCAAGCGACAGGGGTTTCAGGATCTTCATCGCTGGCAACTCCGTCGGTGGCTGAGGTGTTACTCCCGCGCTGCCACGGCAGCGGCGGGCGGTCGCCGGAATTTGAGGAGAAACTGGTCGGTGTGGCCCGCAATGGACGGATCGAAGACGCCCTTGGTATGCGGATCCTCAGGGTTCGCGAGCACCGCACTTTCGGACACCAGCTCAAAGCCCGCCGCCCGCACCTCGCGCTTCACCGTGGCCGCCTCGATCCGATGCAGCGTCTCGGTGACCGCGGCGGGCGATCCGGGCGCGGCGGCGTGATCGAGGACCAGGTAGAGGCCGCCGGGCTTCAGGGCCGCGAACACCTGGCGATTGAAGGCGGCGACGTCCTTGGGACCTAAGAACTTGTCGTGCAGGTCGTGGTAGTTCTGCGAGATCCAGAACACGTCCAGGGGCTGCGGGAACTGCAGGTCCGCGCTCGCCGGCACCGTGGAAATGGTGACGTTCGGCCGTCCGCGGCCCCACTCGGTCAGCTGCGCGTAGCCCGCCGCGACGTTCGGGAAGCTCACCACCTCGTTCAGCTCCACCGCGTAGACGTGGCCGCCGTCCCCCACCAGGTCCGCAATGAGGCGCGTGAAGTAGCCGCCGTTGGCGAGGTAGTCGGCCACGATCGCCCCGGAGGGGATTGCGGCAAAGGCGAGCGTCGCGGCGGGCTTGCGCTTGGCATCGCGTGCGCGGTCCGCGTCCGGACGGGTGGGGTCGGCCACGGCGCGCGCGATGGCGGCACCGTCGGCGCGTGCCGTCACTGCGCCGGTCAGGGCGAATCCTGCGGTGAGACAGACGATGCAGAGGCTGCGCACGAAATACACTCTCCGGTGAGGCGGCAGGGGGCGCGGGCCCTTTTCAGGGCTGCGTGCCGGGTGGCGCTAAGCGTGCCGCGGCGGCTGCGCGGCCCGCAAACGACAAATACTCCAGGCCGCTGGCATAAATTGTTGTGCAGCGGACGGAGCCGGGAATGCATTCATGGTAACGACGATCCGCAACCTGCCGCTGAACGCGCTGCGCAGCTTCGACGCCGCCGCGCGCCACTTAAGTTTCGCCGCCGCCGCGGCCGAGCTCGGCGTCACCGCGGCGGCCGTGAGCGTGCAGGTGCGGCGCCTGGAAGAGTGGGTGGGGGTGCCGCTGTTCGTGCGCGGCCACCGCTGCATCACGCTCTCGGGGACCGGGCGCACCCTCGCGCCGCGCCTGACGGCGCTGTTCCTGGAGATGGAGCGGCTGCTGTCGCAGGTGGCCGAGTTCGATGCGACCTCACTGCAGATCAGCGCCATGGCGACCCTTGCCTCCAAGTGGGTAGCGCCGCGCCTGGCGAGCTTCACGCGGCAGTTTCCACAGCTGCAGGTGCGCATCGTCGCGGCCGACCGGCGCGTGGACTTCGAGCGCGACGGGGTCGACATCGGGCTGCGCTACGGGGACGGCAACTACCCGGAGCTCTACAGCCGCGAGATTGCCCGCGCCCGCGCCTTCCCGGTGTGCAGCCCCGCGCTCGCCGCCCGCTACGGCACGGACCCCTCCCGCATCGAGAGCGCGCTGCTCTTGCACGATGAGTCCTCGCTCGTGGCGCCGGGGCTGCCGACCTGGAGCGAGTGGTTCGCGCAGGCGGGCGCTGCGCGCGTGATCGAGGGCAGTGGCGCGCTCTTTGGCAACAGCCACATGGCACTCGCCGCCGCGGTGTCGGGGCAGGGGTTTGCGCTCGGGCTCGCGCCGCTGGTCGACGAGGACCTCGCCACGGGGCGGCTCGTGAAGCCCTTCGCGACCGAGCTGCCGAGCAGCTTCGGCTTCTGGTTCGTGTGCCGCCGTGAGCGCCTGGAGGAGCCGAAGATCGCAGCCTTCCACCGCTGGATATTCGAGCAGGCCGACCGTCTACAGCGCTAGCGTCCCGGCGCCCGCGCTCCCTGGGCGGGGGTGACGAGGGCGATCACGCCATAGGCGGGATGGTCAAAGTAATTGCGCTCGTAGTACTTCACCCGGCGGCTCTCGTTGATGGTGAACACCGTGCCGGGCGGGGCATTCAGACCCGGGGGCGGGGAGGGGATGGCGTAGTTGAGCGTCATGCCGAGGTGCAGGAACTGCCCGTGCTCGAGGAACACGGTGCCGCTCAGGCCTTCCACGTCCGCCCCCAGGCGCGAGAGCGGAAACCCGGCACGCGTCCCCCAGGAACTGGCGGTCTGCGACCAGGCGACGTGGGCCACGGGCGTGTAGCCGCCCGAGCGCAGGCGGTTCTCAAGATCCGCCAGCTGGTAACCGGATGAGGGCAGCACGCCCACGAAGTGCCCGACCTGCGCGGTGCCCGTCGCGGTCTCATCGCCGGCGATGTTGCGCGAGCTCACCCCCTGGGTACCCCAGTTCTCCCCGCCGCCCTGGGAGCCGGGGTTGCGGAAGATGATCATCTCGACGTTGTAGACCGTGCCGGACGGCGCCGGCGCGTCCTCGGCCACCCCGCGTAAGGGCCCACCGAGGCAGGCGAGGGCGAGCAGGGTGAGTCCTGGGGTCCTTAGGGCGCTGAGGGTGGGTCGCATGGCATTCATTCTAATGGACTCGGGGCGCCTCGCCGAGGCGCTTCAGGAGCTCGGTGGCGTAGTCGAAGCGCTCGGTCTCGCCCGCCAGCGCCCGCGTCACGCGCAGCTTGAGCGGGCCCTCGAGCCGGTACTCGCGGGCGTGCTTCTGGATGAGCCGCACGATGGTGGCAGGCTCGATGCGCGCGCGCTCCTCGAACGTGACTGAGCCGCCCTGGGGTCCAAGGTCCAGCCGCCGCACCCCGAGCGCGCGCGCGGCGAACTTCAGGCGCGTGATGCGCAGCAGGTTCTGCGCCGCCGCGGGCAGCGGGCCGAAGCGGTCGTGAATTTCGGCGGTGAGCTCATCGAGCGCCACCGCGCCATCGGCGGCCGCGATGCGCTTGTAGAGCGACAGCCGCACGTGCACGTCGGCGACGTAGGCCTCCGGCAGGAACGCCGGCAGGCGCAGCTCCACCTCCGTGGCCGCGGCGAGGGGCTGATCGAGGGCGGGCTCGCGGCCCTCCTTCAGCGCCGCCACGGCACGCTCGAGCATCTCGAGGTACATCGACAGCCCGACCTCGGTCATCTGGCCGCTCTGCTGCTCGCCCAAGAGCTCGCCCGCCCCGCGGATCTCAAGGTCGTGGGTGGCGAGCACGAAGCCTGCGCCGAGTTCCTCCATGGACTCGATGGCCTCCAGGCGCTTGGCGGCATCGCGCGCCAGGGCCTGGCGGGGCGGCGCTATCAGGTAGGCGTAGGCACGGTGGTGCGAGCGGCCGACGCGGCCGCGCAGCTGGTGCAGCTGCGCAAGTCCCATCTGGTCGGCGCGGTTGATCATGATGGTGTTGGCGGTCGGCACGTCGATGCCGCTCTCGATGATGGTGGTGCACACGAGGATGCTGAAGCGGCGGTGGTAGAAGTCCACCATCAGCTGCTCGAGGTCGCGCTCGCGCATCTGCCCGTGGCCGATGCGCACCGTGGCCTCCGGCACCAGCGCCTGCACCTCGGCGGCGATCTTCTCGATGGTGCGCACCTCGTTGTGCACGAAGTAGATCTGCCCGCCGCGGCGCAGCTCGCGTAGCACTGCCTCGCGCAGCGTGGGCGCGTGCCACTCGATGAGGAAGGTCTTGATCGCCAGGCGCGCCGCCGGGGCGGTGGTGATGAGGGACAGGTCGCGCAGCCCGCCGAGCGCCATGTTGAGCGTGCGCGGGATCGGCGTGGCGGTGAGGGTGAGCACGTGCACGTTGGCCCGCAGCGCTTGCAAGCGCTGCTTATCGCGCACCCCGAAGCGGTGCTCCTCGTCGATGATGAGGAGCCCCAGGTCCTTGAAGCGCGCGTGCGAGTGCAGCAGGCGGTGGGTGGCGATCACGATGTCGACCTTGCCCTGCTCGAGGCCCTCGAGCACCGCCTGCGTCTCCCGGGCATTGCCGAAGCGCGACAGCCCCTCGACCCGCACCGGCCAGTCGGCGAAGCGGTCGCGGAAGTTGGCCAGGTGCTGCTGCACGAGCAGTGTCGTCGGCGCGAGCACTGCCACCTGCTTGCCCGACTGCGTGGCGATGAACGCGGCGCGCATCGCGACCTCGGTCTTACCGAAGCCGACGTCCCCGCACACGATGCGGTCCATCGGCTGCGCGCTCTTCATGTCGGCGAGCACCTGGGCGATCGCCTGCGCCTGGTCCTCGGTCTCCTCGAACGGGAAGGCATTGGCAAAGCCCTGGTAGTCGAGCTCCCCGGCGCTCAAGGCCAGGCCCACCTGCGCCTTGCGCCGCGCGTAGAGGTCGAGGAGCTCGGCGGCGACGTCGCGGATCTGCTCGGCCGCGCGGCGGCGGGCGCGTGCCCACTGGTCGGTGCCGAGCTTGTGCAGCGGGGCGTTCTCGGGCGCCGCGCCCGTATAGCGGCTGACGAGATGCAGCTGCTGCACCGGCACGTAGATGCGGTCCCCGTCCTGGTACTCAAGCACCAGGAACTCCCCGGGCTGCCCGCCGATCTCCATCGGCATCAGGCCCTGGTAGCGGCCGACGCCGTATTCCTCGTGCACCACGGGCGCGCCGGGGTTGAGGTCGCGCAGGTCCCGCAGGATCGCCTCGGGGTCTGCGGCGCGCTTACGCCGCCGCTCCTGGCGCGCCCGCGCGCCGAACAGCTGCGCTTCCGAGACCACCGCGATCGCGGGTGACTTCAGCGTCAGCCCCTCGAGGTCCGGGGCCACGGTGAGCGCCAGGCGCGCGCTGCCGTGCGCGAAGGCCTCCCAGCTGGCGGCGGGCGTCACCGCGTGCCCGTAGGCGCGCAGCATCTCCTGCAGCACCTCGCGCCGCCCGGCCGAATCCGCGGCGATCAGCACCCGCCCATCGAAGGCCTTGAGAAAAGCATCGAGCGGCGCGAACGGCTGCTCGGCGCGTACGTCGATGCGCAGCTCGCGGGCCGCCGCGGTGGGGAAGTTGTGCACGCCCGCGGCGGCGCCGGAGAGCTCGGTATCGGCCTTGAAGGCATCGAGGGTGATGGAGGCGCGGCCCGCGAGCGCCTGCGAGAGCTGCGCAGGCTCGAGGAACAGCTCCGCGGGGCGCAGTACCGGGCGTTCGATGTCATGGCGGCGCTCCTCGTAGCGTCCTTCGACGTCACGCCAGGCGCGCTCGAGTGTCTGCGGCAGCGCGACGTCCTGCACCAGCACCGCGTTGCGCGGCAGGTAATCAAAGAGAGTGGCCGTGGTCTCAAAGAACAGCGGCTGGTAGAACTCGACCCCCGCCGGCGCCAGCCCCTCGCTCACCCCGCGGTAGATGGCGGACTTGGTCGGGTCGCCCTCGAAGCGCGTGCGATAGCGGCGCCGGAACTCCTTGACCGCCTGTGAATCGAGGGGCACCTCGCGCGCCGGCAGCAGCTGCACGCTCTCGAGCGCATCGAGGGAGCGCTGCGTCTCCGGGTCGAAGCGCCGGATGGCCTCGATCTCAGCGTCGAACAGATCGATGCGCAGCGGCGTGGTGCTGCCCATCGGGAAGACATCGAGGAGCGAGCCGCGCACCGCAAACTCCCCGGGGCTCACCACCTGGCTCACGCTCGCGTAGCCGGCTTCCGCCAGGCGCTGGCGGAAGGGCTCGAGCGCCAGCGCCTGACCCTTCCGCAGCGTGAAGGCGCGCCCCTGCACGTAGTTGCGCGGCGGCAGGCGCTGCATGAGGGTGTCGGCGGCCACGATCAGGCAGCCATGGGACACCTGCGGCAGCTCGAAGAGGGTCTTCAGGCGCTCCGAGACGATGTCCGGGTGCGGCGAGAACAGGTCGTAGGGCAGCACTTCCCAGTCCGGCAGCCGCAAGAGCGGCAGGCCGGCGCCGGCAAAGAAGCGCACCTCGGCGGTCAGGCGGTCGAGCTCCCGGGCGGCGTCCGCGACGACGACATACAGGCGCCGGTCGGCGCGCGCCGCCTCCGCCAGCGCGAGCGCGGCGGCGCTGCCGTAGAGCTGGTGCCAGCGCAGGTGCGGGAGGGCGGGTGTGGGGACCGGGGGATGCAGGAGCGAAGTCATCGACGGAACTTGGAGGCTGCCGGGGCGAAAAAAAGGACCCGCAGCTTACCCGAGCGGCGTGCTAATTGAGCTCCCGGCTCAGGGAGACGATCTGCAGCTCCTTTTCCCGGTTCTTCTTGACGTCCATGACGGCCAGTTCGACCCTTGACTTGTCGCTGGCCCGCAGTCCTGCCGCGAGCCCGCCGATCGCCTCGCTCTGATCAGACAGCCACGAGTTCAGGCTCTGCCGCAGCGGCTCAAGCCTTGAGCCGGCCGGCAGGGTGATGCCGGAGGTCTGCCCGGCCAGCGCCTGCCAGCGCGTCTGCTGCTCGGCGAAGCTCCGGGCGAGCTCGGCGTCGCCGATCTTGCGGTCATGCGCCTCTTGGGCGAGGTACTGCCAGCCGAGCTCGAGAGTCGTGACGCCGCGCATGACGGCGAAAAACTGTCTGCGGAAACCACGCTCCGCGCCGTTCAGTCGGGGTGCGTAGGCGAGCCAGCCCCATACACCGGCCAGGAGGGGGATGCCGATGAGGAGCGCGAGCGCGAGCCGCCGCGGGGCGGCGGCGCCCGGGGATTCCTGGCGATCCAGCGGCAGCGCCAGGAGCCAGCCCATGCCGATGCCGGCGAAGAGCCCGCCGATGTGCGCCGCGTTGTCGATGCCGGCGTGCGCGAAGCCGTTGAAGAGGTTGTAGGCGATGAAGATCAGTGCGCTGTTACGCTGGGCCGCAGCGATGTGCGCGGGAATGCGCGTGCGCGGATTGACCATGAACGCGAGCAGTGCCCCGAGCACACCGAATATGGCGCCCGACGCGCCGGCGCTGTTGATGAGCGGGTGCCACAGCACGCTGGGCGAGGCTGCCGCAGAGGCCGGCAAAGAGGTAGACGAAGAGGAACGCGGCCGACCCGAACAGCCGTTCCGTCAGCTTGCCGAGCGCCCACAGCCCGAGCATGTTGAATGCCAGTGCGCCAGTCCAAGATGCAGGAACATCGAGGTGAACACGCGCCACCACTGACCATCGAGGGTGAAGGGCCCGAAGTTGCTCCCCCAGCGCAGCAGCTGCCCTGAGCCAGGGGCCAGTGGGCTGGTGCCGGTGGCCACCATCGCGATGAACACCAGCACGTTGATGGCGATCAGCGTTGGGGTCACGAGCACGCGGCGCGCGCTGAGTGAGTCCTGGTAGGCCTGGCGCTCGGACTGCTGCAGGCGAAATTGCGGCGTGACCGTCTGCGGCAAGAGCGCGACGATCGCCTGCGCGTCCTGCGCACTGGCGGCGAGGAATTTGAGCGTCTGCGGGCTGGCGGTGGCCGTCAGCTCACAGCGTACGAGTTTCCCCTCGGCCGCAACATTGATGAGCTGCTCGCGCGGGACGAAGAGCTGCTCGCGGCCGCCGAGAAAGAGTCGCTGGTGGCCGCTCAGGAGCACCTGGGTGTCGCTCACCGACAGCTCCCCGCGCCCCACCAGGTGCCAGGGGTTGGCCGGCCGGGCAAGGTAGCGGACCGGGAACCCCACGCGGGTCAGGCGGCGACCGGCTCCGCGTGCAGCTGCACGCGCGTCTGCAGCGGCACGCAGAAGATGTCGATCGGGTGCGAGCGGCCCCGCAGCTGCAGGGGTGGCAGCGGCGTGGCCCCGATGTCGCAGCCCGTGGCGTCGAGGGAGCGCTTGAGGGCGCCGGAGAACAGCATTTCCCCGGCGCGTGCCCGCTGACACAGGCGCGCGGCGATGTTCACCGTGTCCCCGATGATCGTGTAGTTCATGTAGGAATTGGAGCCGATGTTGCCGGCCACGACATCGCCCTCGTTAATGCCGATCCCCAGGCCCGCCTCGATCTGATAGCGCTCCTTCCAGGAGCTGGCGAGCGAACCGAATCCGCTGAGCATCTCGCGCGCGGCATTCACCGCGCGCTGCGCGCTGTCGGCCTGTTCCAGCGGCACGCCGAAGCCGAGCATCAGGCAGTCGCCGGCCATGTGAAACACCGTGCCCTCGTGGCGGAAGGTGATCTCGGTGAGGAGCGAGAAGAACTCATTCAGCAGCGGCACCACGTGGGTGGGCTCGAGCTGCTCGGAGATGCTGGTGAAGCCGCGCAGGTCGGCGAACAGCACCACCGCGTGCGCCCGCGCATCGGCGGTCGCGAGCAGGGTGTCGCGCAGCTGCACGTCCTCGAGGATCTTGTCCGCCACGCGCGGCGACACATAGCGGCGGAAGGTCTGGCGCAGCACCTCCTCGCGACGGCGTATTTCCGCCTCAAGCTGGGCCGCGGCGGTCTTTCTGCGCAGCGTACCCGCCCGCACCAAGGCCTCGATATGGGCCCTCAAAGGCTTGTCCCCCGCCACAGGCTCCCCAATGAAATTATTCTGTTAAACGCGAGACTACCACATCTACATGAAGTGTCTGCTGCAGGGGGTCAGGGGCGGGCACGGGCTGAAAAAGACGGGCGAGGATCCCGTCGCAGGACGGGTCCCCGGAGCGCTCGGGAGGGGTGAGGAAAGCGGCGCTGCAGGGCGCGCCTGGGGTACCGATCAGCCGGAGGTCACGACCGCATCGATGACGCGGTCCTTCTCGAAGAACACCGAGAAGCCGCTGTAGTCCCAGCGCGTGATGGGCGGTGCGCCGACGGTCGGATGGCGGTTCACCGGGGCACCGAAATGCTTCTCGACCTCGTCCATGGTCGTGCCGCGCTTGGGGCGGTCCACCTGCGAGGGCATTACCTGCACCTGGTCGTTAACCACCACGGTCTCGGCGACGGCGCTGCCGGCCAGTGCGCAACCGATCAGGAGTGCTGCGAAAATTCGGGTCTGCATGGAACTCTCCCGGAACTATTCTTGACTATAGCACCGGGGTGAATCTGTCAAAGCCGCCCGCGCCGCACGCGCGCGCGGTTTTGTGACGCACGTCTGAAATCGCTGTCAACTGTGGTTAAATCGCGACGATGTTTCACCCCCTGTCGGTGTACGTGGGGCTGCGCTACGTACGCGCGCGCTCGCACAAGTTCTTCGTCTCCTTCATCACCTGGGCCTCCCTGATCGGGGTGTGCGTGGGCGTGGCGGCGCTCATCGTCATCCTGTCGGTGATGAATGGCTTCGAGAGCGAGCTGCGCGACCGCCTCCTGTCACTGAGCGCCCCGGTGCGCGTGACGGCCCGCGCCGGGACCGAGCTTACGGGCGCGCAGTGGCAGGACATCGCGCGCAGGGCTTCCCGGGTGGCCGGCGTCGGCGATGTGGCGCGCTATGCGGAAGTGCAGGCACTGGCCGTGCGCCAGCCGGAGATGGTGCCGATCCTGCTGCGCGGCATCGAGCCTGCCGCCGCCGCGAGCCAGGCGGACCTCGGCGCCGCCGTGACCCAGGGACACCTCACTGATCTCGTCGCCGGTTCCGACCGGGTCATCGTTGGCGCCATCATCGCCGAGCGGCTGGGGCTTGCGCCCGGGGACTCACTCACCGTGCTCGTGCCCACGGTGAGTCCCGATGGCGCACCGACCCCGAAGCTGCGCGAGTTCACGGTCGCAGGCATCTTCGAGGTGGGGATCCAGGACCACGACGCCACCCTGGTATTCGCGCACCTGGAGGACGTGCGCGCGCTCGGCGCCGCGGGCACCGCGAGCGAGGGCCTGCGGGTGCGGGTGCACGACGTGCTGGCAGCGCCCGAGGTCGCCGCGCGCCTGCGCGCGCTCGTGCCGCAGACACTTGAGGTGAGCGACTGGACGCAGGACAACGCCAGTTACTTCCGCGCCATCCGCATCGAGAAGACCATGATGTCGCTCATCCTGCTCATGATCGTAGCCGTGGCCGCCTTCAACATCGTGGCGATGCTCGTGATGGTGGTCACCGACAAGCGCACCGACATCGCCATCATCCGCACCTTCGGCGCAAGTCCCGGGCGCGTCATGGGCATCTTCATCACCCAGGGCCTGGTCATCGGCTGGCTCGGGGTGCTCCTCGGGGTGGCCCTCGGGCTGCTGCTGGCCTTCAACGTCGCGACCATCGTGCCCTTCCTCGAGCGCACCTTCCGCTTCCAGTTCATGGATGCCGACGTCTACTACATCACCTCCATCCCCTCCGAGGTGCACTGGGGGAACGTGCTCGGCATCGCCGCCGCCGCCCTCGTCCTCACCGGGATCGCCACCGTGTACCCGGCGCTGCGTGCCGCGCGCACCGCGCCCGCCGAGGCGCTGCGCTATGAGTGAGTCATGAGCGCCTACGAACTGCAGATCGGCACCCGCCACCTGCGCTCGACGCACCGGCGCGGCTTCGTCTCCTTCGTGGCCCTGATGTCGGTGTGCGGTCTGACGCTTGGCGTCGCCACCCTCATCGTCGTGCTGTCGGTCATGAACGGCTTCGAGCGGGAGCTTAAAACGCGCATCCTCTCGGTCACCTCCCACGCCACCATCACGGGGCTCGCGGGTCCCATCCTCGACTGGCAGCCGCTGCAGGAGAAGCTGCGCGGCGGGCACGACGTGCAGGCGGTCGTGCCGTACGTGGAGAGCCAGGCCATGTTCGCCAACGGCCACCGCATGGCCGGGGCGAGCGTGCGCGGCGTGCTGCCCGAGGAGGAGCGCAGCGCCACGGGGCTCGCGCAGCGCGTCACGCAGGGCAGCATCGATGCGCTGCGGCCTGGCTCCTTCACGACCATCCTCGGCAGCGCGCTCGCCCACGAGCTCAACGTCAAGGTGGGCGACAGCGTGATCCTCATCGCCCCCGAGGGCAGTGCCACCCCGACCGGCGTGGTGCCGCGCATGCGCCGCTTCCGCGTCACGGGCCTGTTCGAGTCGGGGATGTACGAGTTCGACCGCGGTCTTGCCTTGGTGAACCTGAGTGATGCGGCGCTGCTGTTCCGTACCGGCGGCGGGGTCACCGGACTGCGGCTGCATTTCAGCGATCCCCTGCGGGCGCCCGCCCTGGTGCGCGAGGCGGCGCTGTCCCTCGGCGGCCCGGGCTACTACGTGAACGACTGGACGCAGGATCATGCCAACTTCTTCCGCTCCATCGAGATCACCAAGTCGATGATGTTCCTGATCCTGCTCATGATCGTGGCGGTGGCGGCCTTCAACATCGTCGCGACGCTCGTCATGATCGTGAAGGAGAAGCAGACCGACATCGCGATCCTGCGCACCCTCGGCGCCGGCCCGCGCAATGTGCTGCTGATATTCGCCATCCAGGGCGTGCTCATCGGGCTCGCCGGCACGCTCCTCGGGGCGGCCCTCGGCACGCTGGTGGCGGACAACCTGCAGACGCTGGTCGGGGGCCTCGAGCACCTGACGGGCACGCAGTTCCTGGACGCGCGCGTCTACTATATGAGCGAGCTGCCAGCGTACGTGGAGCGCACCGACGTGTTCAAGGTGTGCGCCGTGGCGTTCCTGCTGTGTGCGCTGGCGACGATCTACCCGGCGTGGCGCGCGGCGCGCACCGCCCCTGCGGAGGCCCTGCGGCATGAATGACCCCGTTCTCAGCGCGATCGGCGTGCACAAGAGTTTCTCCCAGGGACCGGAGGTGCTGCAGGTGCTCGAGGGCGTCAATCTCTCGATCGGCGCCGGGGAGCGCGTCGCGATCGTCGGTGCCTCAGGTTCCGGCAAGACGACGCTGCTGCAGATTCTCGGTGGCCTTGATGCGCCGAGCTCCGGCACGGTGGCGGTGGCGGGGCGCGACATCCATAACCTGAGCGAGCAGGAGCGCGGCGTGCTGCGCAACGAGGCGCTCGGCTTCGTCTACCAGTTCCACCACCTGCTGCCCGAGTTCTCGGCTCTGGAGAACGTGGCGATGCCGCTTCTGGTGCGCAGGAGCCCGGTGCGCGAGGCGCGCGCCGCCGCGCGCGCGCTTCTCGAGCGGGTGGGACTCGGCGCGCGCCTCGAGCACCGCCCGCACCAGCTCTCCGGCGGTGAGCGCCAGCGCGCCGCGGTGGCGCGGGCGCTGGTCACCGAGCCGCGCATCGTGCTGGCGGATGAGCCGACCGGCAACCTCGATGGCGCCAATGCGGAGAGCGTGTTCGCCCTGATGCTGGAACTGAACCGCGAGCGCGCCACGAGCCTCGTCGTCGTCACCCATGACCTGAAGCTCGCCGGCCGCATGGAGCGCATCTACGAGCTCAAGCGCGGCACCCTGATCGCGTCCGCCTGAAGCGCGCTCCGTGCGCGCGGGTTTCAGGCCGCCTGGGCCTGGTGGCGGCTGCGGTAGCGGCTCACGACCTGCCAGCGCCAGATGGCTTCGAGCACGAGCCAGCCGAGGAGCCCGGCCACGATGCCGCACACCAGGCACCCGAGCAGGAACGGCCGCCACACGGGCGCGAGACCGTACCGCAGCCAGTGGAGCGTGGGCACGAAGTGAAAGTGGTGCCGCGGCTCGTGCAGCAGCGCCATGCCGATGCGGTAGGCGAAGTAGTACAGCGGCATGATCGAGAAGGGATTGACGAAGAAGGTGGCGGCGCAGGCCACCGGGATGTTCAGGCGCAGCAGCACGGCGAGCGTGCAGGCGAGCAGCATGTGGATGGGGAAGGGGATGAAGGAGATCGCAAGTCCCATGCCGAAGGCGTAGGTCACGCCGCGGCGGTGCAGCGTCCACAGCTGCGGGTCGGTCAGGCGCTCGCCGAACGGGCGCAGAAACCAGCGATCCCGCAAAGTCGCGGGGTTCGGGGTGATCTTTTGCAGGAACCGGCGCGGCATCGAGCGCAGGACTCTAGCAGAAGCGGGGTCCCGGGCGCGGTACCCGGGTCCGGAGCTGCGACGTACTTACCTTGAGCGTGCCCGTCCCTTATGTATGATGCCCGCTTTACCGGTCCTTGGGGTCGCTACGGATGTGGGAAATAGTGCGGGCCGGCGGCCCGCTGATGTGGCCGATCATCCTGTGCTCGATCATTGCCGCGGCGATCGTGCTCGAGCGGCTGTGGACGCTGCAGGACAAGCGTGTGCTGCCGCAGGAGCTGCCGCAGCGCGTCTGGCAGCTCGTCGAGACCAACCAGGTGAATGACAAGGTGATCGCGGCGCTGGAGCAGAACTCGCCCCTCGGGCGGCTGCTCGCGACCGGCCTTGCCAATCGCCACCGGCCGCGCGAGATCCTCATGGAGCGCCTCGAGGACACCGGCCGGCACGTCGTCTATGAGCTCGAGCGCTTCCTCAACACGCTCGGTACCATCGCCGGCATCTCACCGCTCCTCGGACTGCTCGGCACCGTCACCGGCATCATCCGCGCCTTCCACGCCATCCAGGAAGGGGGCATGGGTGACCCGCGCGCGCTCTCCGGCGGCATCTCGGAGGCCCTCATCGCCACCGCCGCCGGCCTGTGCGTGGCGATTCCGGCGCTGATCGCGTACCGCTACCTGCGCGGGCGCGTCGAGGGCATCGTCATGGAAATGGAGAAGCACGCCATCCGCATGGCCGACGCCCTGGAAGCGGCACGGCTGCGCGAGCGCGCCGCGCCGGCGGCGGTCGCCTAGCGCCTGCCATGAACCTGAGGCCTGGCCGCCGCCCCGAGGAGCCGGAGATCAACGTGGTCTCCCTCATCGATGTGGTGCTGCTGCTCGTGGTGTTCTTCATCCTGTCGGCGAAGTTCACCGACGAGGGACGGCTGCGCGTGCACCTGCCGCACGCGAGCGATGTGCCCGAGGCGCGCCAGAGCGCCGAGCCCCTCGTGGTGAGCGTCACACAGGGGGGCACTTATCTCGTCAACCAGCACGAGCTCATCAACTCAAGTCCGGAGACCCTGCGCGCCGCACTCCTGAAGGAAGCCGGCACCAACCGCAGCATGCGCATCACGCTGCGTGCCGACGCCCGTGCCACGCACCAGTCCGTCGTCACCGCCATGGACGTGCTCGGACGCCTCGGCTTCGCCGAGGTCAACATCGCCACGGTCAAGGATGAGCCGGCGGGCAAGCCTTGAACGACGCTGACCGGGCGCAGGCGGGCGCGCTCGCCCCGGCCGAGAGCGGCGGCTGGCGTGCCTACCGGCGCCTGCTCGGGTATCTCGCTCCCTACCGCGGCCGCTTCGCGCTCGGCATGCTCGGCGGGGTGCTCTTCGGGGGCTCCATGGCGAGCCTGAGCCTGTTCATGAAGGGCTTTGGCGACGGCACGCTCGTGCAGCGTGACCCGCGCACCATCACCTGGGTGCCGCTCGCGCTCGTGGGCCTGTTCGTGGTGCGCGGCCTCGGGGATTTCATCCAGACCTATTTCATGGGCTATGTGAGCCGGCGCATCGTCAATCAGCTGCGCCAGGACGTGTTCCGTCACGTGCTGTCGCTCCCTTTGGGCTACTTCGACCGCCACTCCTCGGCGACGCTCTTGTCGCGCCTCACTTACAACAGCGAGCTAGTGGGGCAGGCGACCACCGACTCTGTCAACACCCTGGTGCGCAGCGCCCTCACCATCATCGGCTCGATCGTGATCCTGCTGTGGCTGAACGTGCGCCTCACGCTCATCGCCCTCATCATGGGGCCGCTCGTGGCGTGGCTGGTGTCGATCATCAACCGCAAGTTCCGCCGCTACAGCCGCCGCATCCAGGACTCGATGGGCGGCGTGACGCGGGTCGCCAAGGAAGGCTTCGAGGCGCCGCGCCTCATCAAGGTCTACAACGCCGAAGACCACCTCGACCGCCAGTTCGACGCGGTCAACATCCACAACTTCCGCTCCAACATGAGGCTGATCCTGACGCGCGGGATCTCCAACCCCGTGGTGCAGCTGGTGGCGGCGGTGGGCGGCGGCTTCGTGCTCTCGATCGCGATCGCCGATGCCGTGCACGGGCGCATGTCGATGGGGGATCTGCTCGGCTTCATCACCGGGCTCGTCGGCATCGCCCAGCCGCTGCGCGACCTGGTCGGCGTCGCAGGTCCGCTGCAGCAGGGGATCGCCGCCGGTCAGAGCCTGTTCGAACTCCTCGATGAGCCGACCGAGCCCCAGGGGGGCACGTTCGTGAGCCCCCGGGTGCGCGGCGCGGTGCAGTTCGATCACGTCTGCTTCACCTACCCCGGACACGCCGCGCCCGCCGCAGCGGCGGCCGGCGCGCTGCGCGAGCGGCCCGCGGCGCTCTCGGACATCAGCCTCGAGGTGCGCTCGGGCGAGAGCCTCGCCATCGTCGGGCGCTCCGGGAGCGGCAAGTCGACCCTGGTCAATCTCCTGCCGCGCTTCTACGACGTCATCGCAGGTCAGGTGCGCATCGACGGCCACGACGTGCGCGAGTTTCAGCTGAAGAACCTGCGCGAGCAGATCGCCGTGGTGAGCCAGGAGATCGTGCTGTTCGATGACAGCATCCGCAACAACATCGCCTTCGGGCGCGCCGTGCCGGATGAGGAAGTCGAGCGCGCGGCGAAAGCCGCGCACATCCTGGAGTTCGTGCGCAGCCAGCCGCAGGGGCTCGACACCCTGGTCGGCGACCGGGGCATGCTGCTCTCGGGCGGCCAGCGCCAGCGCATCGCGATCGCGCGCGCACTGTTGAAGGATGCGCCGATCCTGATCCTGGACGAGGCGACCTCGGCACTCGACACCGAGGCCGAGCGTCACATCCAGGCAGCTCTCGCCCAGCTGGTGCGCAACCGCACCACGTTCATCATCGCCCATCGCCTCTCGACCGTGGAGCAGGCCGACCGCATCCTGGTGCTCGATGCCGGCCGCATCGCCGAGATGGGCACGCACCAGGAACTGCTTTCGCACGGCGGCCTGTACGCGCAGCTGCACCGCCTGCAGTTTTCCGACTAGGCACGCGGCCCTCGTACCGATGCCCGCACGGCTGCCCGAGCGCTGGTATGGACCCCCGAGCGGCCCCTCGCTGCTGGAGCCGTTAGGCTGGCTGTACGGAGCGCTCATGCGGCTGCGACGGCGTGCCTATCGGTCAGGATTTTTCCGCAGCGCGCGTGTTGCCTGCCCGGTCATCGTCATCGGCAACCTCACCGTCGGGGGCACCGGCAAGACACCCCTTACTCTGTGGCTCGCCCAGGCACTGCGGGCGCGCGGCCTTCAGGTCGGGATCCTCTCGCGCGGCTACGGGCGCCGGGGCGGGCAGGTGCGCGTGGTGACGGGTGACTCGGCCTGGAGCGAGGTCGGCGATGAGCCGCTCCTGCTCGCCCGCCGCAGCGGCTGCCCGACGGTGGTGGCCGCCGACCGTGTGGCCGGGGCGCGCCGGCTGATCGAGCTCGGGGCACGAGTTATCCTGTGCGATGACGGGCTGCAGCACCTGAGGCTCGCCCGTGACTGCGAGATTCTCGTCATCGACGGCGCGCGTGGCTTTGGCAACGGGCGGCTGCTGCCGGCCGGCCCGCTGCGCGAGCCGGAAGCAGCGGCGCTCGCGCGCGTCGATCTGAAGGTCGTCAACGGCGCCCCCGAGCACGCCTCCCTGGCAGGCGCGGGCGCGCTCCTGAGGATGGACCTGATCCCCGGAGCCGCGTACGCGCTCGTGGCGGGGCAGGGCAGCCGGCCGCTCGCCGACTTTGGGGCCACCCCTGTGCACGCGGTCGCCGGCATCGGCAACCCGGCACGCTTCTTCCGCGAACTGCGCGACCAGGAGCTCAACCTCATCGAACATGTCTTTTCCGACCATCACCCGCTGAGCGCTGCGGACCTGGCGTTCGGTGATGACCTGCCGGTGCTCATGACGGAGAAGGATGCCGTAAAATGCCAGGGGTTCGCGGACGCGCGCCTCTGGTACGTGCCCGTGGAGGCCCGCTTCAATGAAGCGGATGGACGCGCGCTCCTTGGGTGCGTGTGCGGGAAGTTAGGCGGCCCTTAGGTCGCCGGGAGCTAGCGAGATGGATGCCCGGTTGCTCGAGATTCTGGCCTGCCCGGTCTGCAAAGGAACGCTGCGCTATCAGCGCGAGGCGCAGGTGCTCGTGTGCCGCATGGATCGCCTCGCCTACCCGATCCGCGATGCGGTGCCGGTGATGCTCGAGGAAGAGGCCCGCCAGCTCGCCGCCGACGATCCGCTGCTGGATCGCTGAGAGTTCGCATTAAGCGCGTGTTCCGGGTCGTCATACCAGCGCGCTACGGCTCCTCGCGACTGCCCGGCAAGGCACTGCGCGAAATCGCCGGCAAGCCGATGGTGCAGTGGGTGTACGAGCGCGCCCGTGCCTCGGGCGCCGCCGAGGTGCTCATCGCCACCGACGATGATCTCATCATCAGCGCCGCGCACTCCTTCGGCGCGCCCGCCGTGCTCACCGCGCGCGTGCACGCCTCCGGCACGGACCGCATCGCCGAGGTCGCGCGCGAGCACGGCTGGGGGGCGGAGGCGATCATCGTCAACGTACAGGGGGATGAGCCCCTGATCCCGGTGGCACTCATCCGCCAGGTCGGGGCGCTGCTTGAGAGCCACGCGCAGGCGGACATTGGCACGCTCGCAACGCCGATCGAGTCCCTCGATGAGTTCCTCGATCCCAACGCCGTCAAGGTCGTCACGGACCTGAGCGGTCGCGCCCTCTACTTCAGCCGCGCTCCCATTCCCTGGAACCGCGATGGCGCGGCGGGGGCCGGCAGCCAGCGCGATTTTTCCGGCGCGCGCCGCCACATCGGCATCTATGCGTATCGGGTGAGGGCCCTGCAGCGCCTGGCGCAGCTGCCGGTCAGCGCACTTGAGGGCCGCGAGAAGCTCGAGCAGCTGCGCGCGCTCGAGCACGGCCTTGGCATTCAGGTGGGCGAGGCACTCGAGCGCCCCGGTCCCGACGTCAACACGCTCGCGGACCTGGAGCGCGTCGCGGCCCTCATGAGTCGCGGCACCCCTGAAACGCGGTAGAATCTTCCCCCCGGCGCGCGCGCTGAGCGGCGTTCCCCGGACACAATTACTGACAACTTTTCCGCGCGGGCAGCGGTTGCGCCGCGGTCCTTGCGCCCCGATCAAGGCCTCTTCAGGAACTCGGGTGCCCGCGGCGGCGTCAAATTGGCAGCAGGCGCGTGGACTTGGCGCTGTCAACGCAGCCGCCCGGCGATCGTTTCCACGCCCTGGAGTCGGCCTTCAACAGCAGGAATGCTTTCGAATATGAACCGCAGCCAAACGATTCTCCGCGCCTCCCTCACCGCCGCGGTCCTGGGCGGTGCGCTGTTACTCAGCGCCTGCATTACCGAGCCCGCGCCGCGACCCGTGGCCCCGCCACCGGCGGCCGTGCCGCCGCCGGCGCCGCCGCCGAGCGAGGTGTACGCCTACCCGCAGCGCGGCCAGACGCCTCAGCAGCAGGATCGCGACCGCTACGAATGCAGCACCTGGGCAACCCAGCAGACCGGCTTTGACCCGAGCGCCCCGGGCGTGCCCCCGCACGAGCGGGTCGCGGTAGTCCCGGGACCCGCACCCACCGGTGCCGGCACTGCCATCGGTGCCGTGACCGGCGCCATCCTCGGCGCGGCCATCGCCCGGCCCTGGCAGGCCGCCCCCGCGGCGCTCGCGGGCGCGGTAGTCGGCGGTGCCATCGGCAATGCGGCCGAGCAGTCGAACGCGCAGCCGCGCACGGTTGTCGTTCAGGACCGCCGCGCACAGGCCGCGCAGCTGCAGCAGGCGGCCGACTACAAGCGGGCGATCGCGGCGTGCCTGGACGCGCGCGGCTACACGGTGCGCTAACCATGAAACACGCGGTCATGACTTTCGTATCGCGCGCGAGCGTCGTTGCACTCCTCGGGCTGCTCGCCGCGGGCGCTCAGGCCCAGACCCCGGAGCACGCTCACTCCGGCGGCCCGGGTGGCCCCCCGCCGCACGGCGGCAGCGAGCACTACGATGCGCGCTACAGCCACAACTACTCCTACCCGGCGCATGGCGCCTACGTCACGACACTGCCGCACTCACCGGTCGTGATCACGCGGCCGGGCGGCAACTACTACTACGCGGGCGGGGTCTGGTACCGCCCCTACGGCGGCAGCTACGTCGTGGTGACCGCCCCCATCGGAGTGTTCGTGCCGGTGCTGCCGGCGTACTACACGACGCTGTGGGTCGGTGGCATCCCCTACTACTACGCCAACGACACCTACTACACCTGGAGCGGCGACCAGAGCGGCTACCAGGTCGTGGATCCGCCGAACCAGCCTAACTTCGTGGCAGCCCCGCCCGGCGCGACCCCGCCGGTGGCGCCGATGCCGAGCGATGACCTGTACGTCTACCCGCAGGCCGGCCAGTCGGCCGACCTGCAGGCGAGCGACAAGTACGCCTGCCACAAGTGGGCGCAGTCGCAGTCGGGCTTCGATCCGACCCAGGCCAGCGGCGGCGTGCCGCCGGAGCAGGCCGGCAACGCCCGCGACAGCTACCAGCGCGCCATGAGCGCGTGTCTGGAAGGCCGCGGCTACAGCGTGCGCTGAGCGCGGCGCGCGGGCGTTAGGTCGCCTTGACCGACGGCGCGCCCTCCGCACCCTTGTAGCCGGGCAGGTGGGCCGCATCGGGGGACACGGCGAGCTTCACTGCCGTATCGACACTGGCATGAAATTCCGGTCGGGTGTCGCCCACCGGCACGCGTGGCCGGAAGAAATCCGCCCAGAGAAACTCTGCGAACGCGGTCGGGGTCTTCTCGTAAGCGCCGGCGTTGCGCACGTAGCCTGCAAGCGAGCGGTAGGGATCATCGATCAGCTTCTCCAGGTGCTCCGGGATGTCCTGGAAGGTGCGCACCTTTCCCGTCGCATCGATCGGGTGCACCCACTGCGCCTGCTGCATCTTCGGCCAGAAGTCTGCGATCGCGAGCTTCGAGAAATCCTCCTCGACGAGAAAGAAGCCCGTATCGATACCAGCTTCCGAGGCGGCGCGCCCGAGATGGTGGTGGTCGGTGATGTACAGATGTCCGTCCGGTCCCCACACCGCCGGGATCGGGTGGGCCTGCATGAAGTCCTGCTGCTCGCGGTGCTTCAGCGCCAGCAGCTTCTCACGCTTGTCGTGCACCTCGATCATACCGACGGTGATCTGCGTGGGCCGCAGGCGGTGGATCTCGACTTCGTGCAGCTTGGCCATGATCCGCTCCCTAGCAGCTTGATGCAAAAACACTTCCGAGCAACGTGTTTTGCGTTCAAGCGAAAATCGTCGGGCAATGAAATCAAGGACTTCAATGAGTGACTCACTCTAGATCTGCCTAACGTTAGCGGCTTCAAAACGTTTTGCATCAAGCTGCTAGAGGCTGCCCTGCTGCGCCTAAGTTTACCGCTCGTGGCGGGTGCCAATCACGGCACGCTGCGGCGCCGCCGCGGAGGCTGGTCGCAGCTGCTACCTTTAGGCACACTTCCCGCTGCACCCGTCCTGCCGACACTGACAAACGGGCGCCTCATCCGCTGCCGGGGAATCTCGCGTGAAAGTCCTGTTCGTGTGTCTGGGAAACATCTGCCGCTCACCCACCGCCGAGGGCGTGGTGCGCGTGCTGGCTGCAAGAGAAGCGCCGGAGCTGGAGCTCGAGGTCGACTCCGCCGGCACCGCCGGCTACCACGTCGGCGAGCCCCCGGATGCGCGCACGCGTGCCGCCGCCCGGCGCCGCGGCTACGACCTCGAGCCTCTGCGTGCCCGCGTCGTGGAGCCGGCGGATTTTGAGCGCTTCGATCTGCTGCTGGCGATGGACGAGGAGAACCTGAGGGTGCTGCGCCGCCGCGCGCCGCAGCAGGCGCAGGCACGGCTGCGATTGTTTCTGGAGTTTGCCCCCGAGCAGGACGTGCGCGAGGTGCCTGACCCGTACTACGGGGGCGCCAACGGCTTCGAGGAGGTGCTCGACCTCGTCGAGGCGGCCGCGCGGGGACTGCTGACGCACCTGCGCCAGCGCACCCGCGCGGCCTGACTCAGCCTTTACTCGTCCGGGCCGCGCGAGTCTGCGGGCTTCTCGGCGGGAGCCGAAGACCACACGACGTAAGGCTGCTTGTTGTCCGAGGCGCCCTCCGGACGTGGCGCCGGCTCGAAGTGCGCCAGCGGCTCGTGGGCCGCGCCCGTGTCACGCGGCTCGGCGTGATATTCGCGCGGTGGCGGCGGGGCGCGCTCCGGCGTCTCGAATGCCGTGCCCTGCTGGCCGTTGTCGCTCTCGTGCGCCGGTGCACCGCCGGCATCGGCGCCAAACTCCTGGGGCGGTGCGCCTCCGGCGCTGCCGCCGGACGCACCCGCATCCCGCGAACCCCCGCCGCCGCCGCGCCGGCCGCGGCGCCGGCCCCGGCGACCGCGTCCGCCGCGCTCGCCACGTTCGTGCCGCCCTTCGCCACCCGGCGCCGCAGTGCCCGGCGCTGCATTCGGATCCGCCGCAGCCAGGTCGTCGCGCGCACCCGGCTCACGCGCGGTGTGCTCCCGGGGCGCCTGCTCGCGCGGTCCGCCGGCCTGATCCCGCGGAGCCTGGTCCGAGCGCGGGGCGCCGCTGCGCTCTCCGCCACGCTCGGCGCTGCGCTCCGGGGAGCGCTCGTTACGGCGCGAGGGATCGCGGTTGCGGTCCCGGTCGCCGCGGTGATCGCGATCGCGGTTGCGGTCACGCCCGTCGCGGCGGCCGTCACCGCGGTCGCGGCGCGCACCCTCGGAGGAGCGTGAATGGCGCGAGCGGTCGCTGCGGCCGCGGTCCTGGCGCTGGCCATCTTCGCGGCGCGGGGCACGCGCCGGCGCCGCCGCAGGGGCTTCGGCCGCTGCTGCCGGCGTTGGTGCCGGGGGCTCGCCCGCCAGCATTTTCCTGAAGCGCGACCAGAAGCCACCGCCGTGCGGCGCGGCCGCGACAGATGGCGCGGCCGCCGCCGGAGCTGCGGCCGCGGGCGCCGCCGGGGGCGCACCGATCGGGGCGGAGGTCGTCGGGAGCAGCGTCGCCACCGCCGGGGCCTCGGGCACGGGCTTCTTGTCCTGGGAGCCGGGTTCGGCCACCGCGGGGGCGGCCGGCATGAGATAGGTGGCCTGCTTGTTCTCGGGCAGCTCCATCTCATCATCGCGCACGCGCCGGATCGAGTACTCCGGGGTCTGGATGTTCTCGTTCGGCACGATGATGAGTTCGGCGGTGCTCTCATCCTCGAGCGTGCGCAGCCAGTCGCGCTTCTCGTTCATGAGGTAGGTGGCGACCGCGACGGGCACCTGGGCCACGACGCGGGCGGTGCGGTCCTTGCGCAACTCCTCGCCGATCAGACGCAGCACGGCGAGCGTCATCGACTCGACACTCCTGATGCTGCCGATGCCGACGCAGCGCGGGCAGACGATGTGGCTCGATTCCCCGAGCGAGGGCCGTAGGCGCTGGCGCGACATCTCGAGCAGGCCAAAGCGCGACAGGCGGCCGATCTGGATGCGGGCCCGGTCCATCTTCATGGCGTCGCGCAGGCGGTCCTCGACCTCGCGCTGGTTTTTCGGGGACTCCATATCGATGAAGTCGATGACGATCAGGCCGCCGATGTCACGGATGCGCAGCTGCCGGGCGATCTCATCGGCGGCTTCGAGATTGGTATTGGTCGCGGTAGTCTCGATGTCCGAGCCGCGCGTGGCGCGCGCGGAGTTGATGTCGATCGACACCAGTGCCTCGGTGTAGTCGATGACGATGCTGCCGCCTGAGGGCAGGGAGACCTTGTGGGCGTAAGCCGACTCGATCTGGCTCTCGATCTGGAAGCGGGTGAAGAGCGGGATCTCGTCGGTGTACATCTTCAGCTTGCGCTGCGCGTCCGCCGGCATGAAGCGCTGCATGTACTCCTGCGCCTTCTGGAAGGCGCCCTGGTCATCGACCAGCACCTCGCCGATGTCATCGGAGAGGTAGTCGCGCATCGAGCGGGTGACCGCATCGCTTTCGCGGAACACCAGGAAGGGCGCCGCGCGGTCCTTGGAAGCCACGTCGATCTGGTCCCACTGGGTCTTGAGATTGTCGAGGTCCCACTGCAGCTCCTCGACCGTGCGCCCGACGCCGGCGGTACGCACGATGGCGCCCATGCCATCCGGGATCTGCAGCTGGCTCATGACCTCGCGCATCTGGTCGCGGTCCTCGCCCTCGATGCGGCGCGAGACCCCCCCGGCGCGCGGGTTGTTCGGCATCAGCACCAAAAAGCGCCCGGCGAGGCTGATGAAGGTGGTGAGCGCTGCGCCCTTGGTGCCGCGTTCCTCCTTCTCCACCTGCACGATGAGTTCCTGACCCTCCTTGAGGAGGTCGCGGATATTCATCCGGCCGCCCTGGGGCTGCTCGCGGAAGTACTCCTTGGAGACTTCCTTCAGCGGCAGGAAGCCGTGACGCTGCGCGCCGTAGTCAACGAAGCAGGCCTCGAGCGAGGGCTCGACGCGGGAGATCTTGGCCTTGTAGACGTTAGCTTTTTTCTGCTCGCGGGAAGGTAAATCGATACTCAGGTCAAACAGTTTCTGTCCATCAACCAGAGCTACGCGCAACTCCTCTTCCTGAGTTGCATTCACTAGCATTCTCTTCATGTGCCCCTACTGTGCGGTGAGGGACCGGCAAGCAACAAACGGTGGGAGACCGCGTGACGAGATGTCCGCAGCAGCGAAGCTTCCTTGAATCCGGCGAATGAGAACGAGTCTCGGTATTCACGTTTTTTGTGACCGCCGCGTTACGGGCGGTCTGAAAAGGAAACGTTCGGTGAACCCGACCGATGGCACCGACTGCGGAAGTCTCGACTGTGGCGAGATTCGACGCAGGTGGCGCGATCTTGGCGGCCCAATGCGATGGCCTCGAATTAAGAGGTCCAACTAAAACGGGCGGTGACAACTGTCACCACCTCTGTCGCGTCCGCATGGCGGACGACCCACGGAGTATACTACAGATCATTTAAGAAACAATGCCTTACGCCGAGGACGCCTTGCCCGACCCGGAAACCCCCGAAATCCGCACTTCCGTCCAGCACTTCGAGGTCACCGAGGATGAGGCCGGGCAGCGCCTGGACAACTACGTGCAGAAGCACCTGGGAGGTGTGCCGCGCACGCGCGTCTACCGCGTCATCCGCAAGGGCGAGGTGCGGGTGAACGGCAAGCGCGCTGGCCCGGAGACCCGCCTGAATGTCATGGACAAGATCCGCATTCCCCCGGTGCGGGTGCTGCCGGCGGCGGATCCGGCCAAGCCCCCGAGCGACATGATCGCGCGCATCCGCGCGGCCATCGTCCATGAGGATGAGCGCCTCCTCGTCATCGACAAGCCCGCCGGGGTGGCCGTGCACGGGGGCAGCGGGGTGAGCTTCGGGGTGATCGAGGCGCTGCGCGCCGGAAGGCCCGAGGAGTACTTCGAGCTCGCCCACCGCCTCGACCGCGACACGAGCGGTATCCTCATCGTGGCGCGCAAGGGCGCAGCGCTGCGCACGCTGCACGAGCTGCTGCGTGAGGAGGGCTTCGAGAAGCGCTACCTCGCACTTCTGAAGGGCCCCTGGGACCTGGGCGAGAAGCGCATCGATGCACCGCTGCGCACCGATACCCGCGTCGGCGGTGAGCGCACCGTCAAGGTGGCCGCCGGCGGCAAGCCCTCGGTCAGCGTCTTCCGCCCGGTGCAGTTCTTCGGCCGCACCGCGACCCTCATGGAGGTGATCCTGGAGACCGGGCGCACCCACCAGATCCGTGTCCACGCGCAGCACGCCGGACACCCGGTTGCCGGGGATGAGAAATACGGCGATGCCGAGTTCAACGCCGCGATGCGCGAGCTCGGCCTGCGGCGCATGTTCCTGCACGCGAGCAGCGTCAGCTTTCGCTGGCCCGAGGGCGGGGAGTTCAGCATCAACACACCGCTCCCGGCCGAGCTCGGCGCGGTGCTCGACCAGCTCGGTGCGCAGAAGAAGACTGCACGCCGGGGCGGCGCGCCGCTCAGGGCAGGCGGTGCCCGGCGGCCCGCAGCGCGCCCGCGAGCCAGATGAGCGGCAGGCCGATGAGCGCGGTGGGGTCGGTGCTCTCGATGCTCTCGAACAGGGTGATGCCCAGACTTTCGGCCTTGAAGCCCCCGGCGCAGTCGTAGGGCGCCTCGCGCTCGACGTAGCGCTCGATCTCCACAGCCGTCAGCACCCGCACGCGCACCTGGGTCGTATCGAGGTGCGTCAGGTGCAGGTGTGCCGCGCGGCACAGCACCGCACAGGCGGTGTGGAAGCGCGCGCTGGTGCCACTCAGGCGCGCCAGCTGCGCGCGGGCACTGGCGGCGTTGCCGGGCTTGTCGAGCAGCTCCCCGCCGGCGGCCGCGGCGACCTGGTCGCTGCCGATGACGAGGGCATCCGGGAAGCGTGCGGCGACCGCCTGCGCCTTTTCGAGCGCGAGGCGGCGGGCGCGGTCCATGGGCAGCTCGCCCTGCCGGGGCGACTCCTCTACTGCCGGCGGGCAGGCCTCGAAGGGCACCCCAAAGCGCGCCAGGAGCTCCTGGCGGTAGCGGGAAGTCGAGGCCAGGACGAGCCGCGGCGGACGACTCACGTCGCCACCCGATTCGCCTTCGAGAAACAAGGGGTTAGGGGCAAGACCGGCTTTGACTTAGGCAGACCCGATACCTATTATACGCGCCCCATGTCGCCGCCCTGGTCGCAGCCGCTTGAGGTAGACCGGCTGGCTGATGGCGGAGCCGACGTCGACTTTGCCATCCCGCTCGCCGAACTGACCGGCCTGCGCCCGGATCGCCCGGGTGTGGCGGGAGAGGTGCGGGGGCGCGCGCATTTTCTGCGCGAGCGCGGCTTCGCGGTGGCGCAGCTGACGCTCGAGGGCGAGGCGCAGCTTGAGTGCCAGCGCTGCATGCAGCCGCTCGTGATGCCGCTGAAGCAGAGTGCGCGGGTGGCGCTGGCGGATTCCGAGGAGCAGGTAGCGCAGGTCCCGGAGGACCTCGAGCCGGTGCTGGCGGCGGGGGGGCGCATCAGTATCGGGCAGCTCGTGACCGAGGAGCTGCTGCTGAGCCTGCCGATCGTGCCGCTGCACGAAGGGCAGGGCGGCTGTGCCGCAGCTCCGGGGGTGGCGGCGAGCGCCGGTGAGACGCACCGCCCGTTTGCGCAGCTGGCGGACCTGTTGAAACGTAAGTGAACTGAATTCGATCGAGGAGTTGCTTCCATGCCCGTTCAAAAAAGCCGCAAGACGCCTTCGCGCCGCGGCATGCACCGCTCGCACGACGGTCTGACCAAGCCCGCCCTGTCGACCGATCCGCAGTCCGGTGAGACGCACCTGCGTCACCGCATCACGCCCGATGGTTTCTACCGTGGCAAGCGCGTGATCGAGAAGGCCGCTGAGAGCGAAGATAAGGAATAGCGCGCTCAGGCGCGCTTAAGACTGCGCCGGACCGCAAAGGGCCAGCGTGCTGCCGATCGCGATCGACGTGATGAGCGGCGACTCCGAGCCGCGCGAATACGTGGCCGGGGCGCTGCGCGCGCTCAGCGACGATGCGCAGCTTGAGGTGCTGCTGGTCGGGGATGCCGCGCTCATCGAGCGTGAGCTGCAAGGCAGCGCGGCGGCGCTGCGCCAGCGCGCCGCCATCGCCGCCGCCTCCCAGGTCGTCACCATGGAGGAGAAGCCGCGCGAGGCGATCCGGCACAAGAAGGACTCCTCGATGCGGGTCGCCATCAACCTCGTGCACGAGGGTCGCGCAGCGGCGGCGGTCTCGGCCGGCAACACCGGCGCCCTGACCGCGATCGCGCACTTCGTGCTCAAGACCCTGCCCGGGGTCGAGCGCGCCGCGATCATCTCCGCGATTCCCGCCGCCCACGGCCTCACCCAGATGCTCGACCTCGGCGCCAACACCAAGGCGACGCCCGAGCAGCTGCGCCAGTTCGCCGCCATGGGCAGCATCATCGCCCGCGACGTCAACGGTATCGCGAGCCCGCGCATCGGCCTGCTCAACATCGGCGAGGAGGACATGAAGGGCCACGAGGGAGTGCAGGCGGCCCACGCGCTGATCGGCGCGAGCGGCCTGAACTACGTCGGCTTCGTGGAAGGCAACGACATCTTCTCCGGCGAGGTGGATGTCGTCGTCACCGACGGCTTCACCGGGAATGTGGCGCTCAAGACCATGGAAGGGGTCGCGGGCCTCATCGCCAACCGCATGCGCGAGGAGTTCCAGGCCTCCTTCGCCGACCGCATCGCCGGGCTGATCGCGCGCCCGGTGCTGCGCCGCGCCGCCGCCGGGCTCGATCCGCGCCGCTACAACGGCGCCTGCATGGTGGGGCTTGCCGGGATCGTGGTAAAAAGTCACGGTCATGCCGACCGCGTGGCGTTTGCGCGGGCCATCGCCACGGCAGCGCTCGCCGCACGGCGTGATCTGACGAGACACATTGCGCAGGCGTTGCACGCCGAAGGGACCCGCAGTTGATCTATTCGCGCATCACCGGCACCGGCTCCTACCTGCCCGAGCGCATCGTCAGCAACGCGGACCTCGAGCAGATGGTCGATACCACCGATGAGTGGATCAAGACGCGTACCGGGATCGAGCGTCGCCACATCGCCGCCGACGGGGAGACCACGGTCGATCTTGCCGAGAAGGCCGCGCGGCGCGCCCTCGATGCGGCAGGCATCGCGCCCCAGGATGTGGACTTCATCGCCTTCGGCACCACCACCCCGGATTTGATCTTCCCCAACTGCGGGGTGCTGCTGCAGCAGCGCCTCGGCTGCATCGGCGTGCCGGCCTTCAGCGTCGAGACCGCCTGCGCCGGCTTCATGTACGCGCTCTCGATCGCCGACAAGTACGTGCGCTGCGGGGAGTCCAGGCGCGCGCTCGTCATCGGCGCCGAGACCCTCTCGCGCATCACCGACTGGAATGATCGCGCCACCGCAGTGCTGTTCGCCGACGGGGCGGGCGCGGTGGTGCTCGAGCCGGCGAGCGAGGCGGGGCTGCTCTCCACCCACCTGCACGCCGACGGGCGCTACCACGAGATGCTCTACTGCGGCAGCGGCGTCTCGCGCGGCATGCAGCCGAAGCCGGTCATCAGCATGGCCGGCAAGGAGGTGTTCAGGATCGCCGTCACCAAGCTCGGCGCGGTGGTCGATGAGACCCTCGCCGCCAATGGTCTGGAGCGCTCCGCGATCGACTGGCTGGTGCCGCACCAGGCCAATATCCGCATCATTCAGGCGACTGCCTCAAAGCTCGACATGCCGCTCGAACGCGTCATCGTCACGGTGCAGGACCACGGCAACACCTCGGCCGCCTCCGTGCCGCTCGCCCTCGATGTGGGCGTGCGCGACGGGCGCATCAAGCGCGGGGACCTGTTGTTGCTCGAGGCCTTCGGCGGCGGGTTTACCTGGGGTTCGGCGCTGGTGCGCTACTAAAGGAAGCCGCGCCCGACGCGACGCGCCGTTTCGGTTCCCCAAAAGCAAAACGCCGCGCGAGTGCGCGGCGTTTTGCTGTATCGACCTAAGCGGCGTCGATTACTTGGAGACCGAGCGCTTGAACATGCGGTCGATCTTCTCGTTGGTCGCATCGCAGCACGACTGGCTGGCGTGAGCCGCGGCCAGCGCCTGGTTCGCTGTGCTCTGCGCACCGCTGGCAGCCTGACCGGCCGAAGCGGCGGCGCTGTTGGCCGAATCAGCGGCGCTCTTGGCAGAGGACGCATCGCCCTGCACCTTGGCCACCTGGGCCTTCAGATCATCAACCTGGGCCTGCAGCGGCTTGAGATCCGTGCAGCCTGCCAGTCCAACCATCACAGCCACGGCAGCAGCTGCCGTCACAACGCTCGCGCACTTCATAATCGTCCCCTTTGGGTTGTTGATTCGGGAGTCCTGAATAACCGAAGCGATGCCGCCGGGCAAGTTCCGCCGGTTCGCCGCCCCCAACTGCATCAAATTTACCGGGGGAATGCAACTCCAAACACGTAACTTGTCTTCGGGCCGCGACACTTCGAATCAGACTTGCAAAGCGCGCCGCGAGTGGTTTTGCCACTGTGGTGCGCTGCAAGTGAGGTGTTTCGATGAGCGTGCGAGTTCCTTTTCGCGTGCGGGCAACAAAATTCTTTACGGCGGTTCAACTTCTCTCCTGAGACGTTGGCGCAGCAATGAGATACGGGCTGCGATGTCGCACGCCGTATATGCCTGCGCCGCGGTCACCCGCTCATCAAGAATGTCAGACGCCCTCACTGGGACTCCCGAACGCTGCACCCCTTGCCCCGACCCTCAATCTGGATATAATCACAGTTACTGTATATATAGACAGGACACGCCCATGTCGGACCTCACTCCTCGACAGACCCAGATCCTGCGGCTCATCCAGCGCCACATCGGCGAGACCGGCATGCCGCCGACCCGGGCGGAGATCGCCCAGGAGCTCGGCTTCCGTTCCGCCAATGCGGCCGAGGAGCACCTGCGGGCGCTCGCCCGCAAGGGCGTCATCGCCCTGGTGCCGGGCACCTCGCGGGGTATCAAGCTCAAGGACACGATCCGCGAGCAGATCGGGCTGCCGCTCATCGGCCGCGTGGCCGCCGGCAAGCCGATCTTCGCCGAGGAAAACTTCGAGGCGCGGCTGCATATCGATCCGTCCATCTTCCAGCCGCGCCCGCATTACCTCCTGAAGGTCATCGGCATGAGCATGAAGGACGCCGGCATCCTCGATGGGGACCTGGTGGCGGTGCACCGCACCTCGGAAGTGCGCAGCCGGCAGATCGTGGTGGCACGCCTGGAGAATGAGGTCACGGTGAAGCGCTACCGCCAGGAGGGCTCGGTCGTGTGGCTGATGCCCGAGAACACCGACTTCGAGCCGATCAAGGTGGACCTCAAGGAGGAGCCGCTGCTCATCGAAGGCATCGTCGTCGGTGTCGTGCGTCGCGGCCGCTCCAGCGGGCTCATATGAAGGCTTGACGGCACGCCCGCCGCCCCCTCCCACACAAAGGTCCTCACTCTGATTGCACCTCAGCCGGCATGGACGATTCGAAAATTGCTCGCCTGCTCGAGCATCCGGCTATCTGGCGCGGCAGGAGCGCCGCACGCCTCGCCGTCCTGCCGAGCGGCTTTGCCGCCCTGGATGAAGCGCTTGCCGGTGGCGGCTGGCCCCGCAGCGGGCTGATCGAAATCCTCATCCCGCGCTTTGGCAGCGGGGAACTCTCACTCATCCTGCCCGCGCTCGCGGACCTGTCGCGCGCCGCGAGCGCCCGCTGGTGCGTATGGGTCGCACCGCCCCTGATGCCGTTCGCCCCCGGGCTCGTCGCCCAGGGCATGGTGCTCGAGCGCGTGGCGGTGGTGGGCGGGGAGCGCCCGCTGTGGGCGCTCGAGCAGGTGCTCGGCTCGGGTGCCTGCGATGCGGCGCTCGCCTGGGCGAAGCGCGTGGCGGCGCGCGACATCCGCCGCCTGCAGCTCGCCGCCGAGCGCGGCCGCACGCTCGGGGTGCTGTTTCGTCCCCGGGGCGCGGTGCGCGAGAGCTCCGCCGCCGCGCTGCGCCTGAGCGTGGAAGCGCACGCGGCGGGCCTGCGTGTCACGCTCCTCAAGGGGCGCGGCGCGCGCGGCGTGGTGGAGCTTGCGCCATGACAGCAAGCGCTGAAGAAGACGCAGCGCTGGCGCCCGCACCCCTCACGGTCCCGGCCGGCCCCGCACGGACACGGCAGCTGAGCCTCGTGCCCCCGCCTGCCGCCGGTGAGCCGTGCGCACAGCTGTGGGCCGCCGTGCATCTGCCCGCACCGGACGGCCCGGCGCAGCTCAGACTTCCCGGCTCGCGCAGCTCGCGCAGCGCTTCACCCCGCGGGTGAGTCTTGAGCCCCCGGATGCGTTGCTCCTGGAGGTGCGCGGCAGCCTGCACCTTTTTGCAGGTCTTGCGGGTCTTAAGAGCGCCCTCACGCAGATGTGCGAGACGCTCGCGCTGCGGCCGCAGCTGGCGTTCGCGCCGACTGCGCTCGCAGCCCTCGTAGCCGCCCGTGCCGGGCGCGCGCTCGAGATCACCACCACCGCGCAGCTCGTCAGCCAGCTCGCGCTCCTGCCCCTGAGCGTGCTGCGCTGGCCGGCGCCGGTGGTGCAGCGCCTGCGCAGCATGGGCGTGCGCACGGTGGGCGCGGTGCTGCGGCTGCCGCGGGCGGGCTTCGCACGCCGTTTTGGCACCGCGCAGCTCGCGCAGCTGGATGAGCTCACCGGGCGCGCACCGGCGCTGCGCGGCATCTTCCAGCCGCCGCTGCGGTTCCGGCGCCGCCGCGAGCTCGCCTGCGAAGTGGAGAATCACGCCTGGCTGCTCGCAGCCCTCGCCCCCCTGCTGCGCGAACTCGAGCAGTTCCTGCGCGCCCGCCAGGCAGGCGTCATGACACTCGAGTGCCGCCTGCTGCACCGCGGGGATGAAGTGACGCCGTGCCGGCTCGAGCTGGCCGCCCCCACCGCCGATGCCCGGCACCTGGAGAAGCTTCTGAGCGGGCCGCTCAGCCGCCTGAAGCTCTCCTCGCCGGTGCGCGCGCTCGAGCTGCGGGCCCGCAGCCTCCTGCCGCGCGCAGCCCTGGCACGCACGCTGTGGCAGCCCGGTGAGCACGGGGGCGCGAGCGGCAGCGAAGCGCACCTGCTCATCGAGCGCCTGCGCTCGCGTCTGGGGGAGGAGGTGATCCACGGACTGAAGCTCCTCGATGACCACCGGCCCGAGAACACCTGGGCCCTGAGCGCACCGCCGTCCCCGGCTGCCGGGTGCGCGGCAGCGGCGGCCCCGTCCGCGAGCCCGCAGCGGCCGCTGTGGCTCCTCGGCGCGCCGCAGGCGCTCGCGGTGCGCGGCGGGCTGCCGCAGCGCGGCGGGGCGCTCGCGCTCCTCGGTGAACCGGAGCGCATCGAGGCCGGCTGGTGGGACGGGGCGGACATCGCGCGCGACTACTATGCCGCCCGCGACGTTCACGGCGTGCGCCTGTGGGTGTACCGCGAACGCCAGGCCCCGCACGGCTGGTTCCTGCACGGCTTCTTCGGGTGAGCCCCGCCGTACCGCCGGAGTACGCCGAGCTCCACTGTCTTTCGAACTTCAGCTTCCTGCGCGGGGCCTCGCACCCGCATGAGCTCGTCATCCAGGCGCTCGAGCTCGGTTACCGGGCCCTCGCCCTCACCGATGAGTGCTCGGTCGCAGGCGTGGTGCGCGCCCACATGGCCGCCCGGGGGCGGCCGCTGAAGTTCATCGTCGGGGCAGAGTTTCGCCTGAGCTGCGGTCTTAAGTTCGCAGCGCTCGCCATCGACCGCCACGGCTACGCCCGCCTGTGCCGCCTCATCACCCGCGGCCGCCGCGCCGGGGAAAAGGGCAGCTACACCCTGACGCGCGCAGATCTTGAGGCGCTGCCGCCCGAGCACTGCTGGCTCCTGTGGCTGCCGGGTGCCGGCGCGCCCGAGGAGGAGCTTGCCTGGCTCGCCGCGCGCTTCCCCGAGCGCCTGCGGGTGGCGGTGGAGCTGCTGCGGGAGGGGGCGGATGCGGCGCAGCTTGCGCGGCTGCGCGAGCTGGGCGCCCGTCACGGCGTGCCGCTCCTCGCGGCCGGCGACGTGCACATGCACGTGCGCGCGCGGCGGCGCCTGCAGGATGCGCTCACCGCGATCCGCCTGAAGGTGCCGCTCAGCGAGGCCGGCACCCGCCTGTATGCCAACGGCGAGCGCTACCTGCGCGAGCCTGAGCGCCTCGCGCGCCTGTACCCCCCCGAGCTCCTGGCTGAGGCGGTGGCGGTCGCGGCACAGTGCACTTTCAGTCTCGATGAGCTCAGGTACGAGTATCCGCGCGAGCTCGTGCCGGAAGGGGAAAGCGCCGCCAGCCACCTGCGCAAGCTCACCGAGGCCGGGGCGCAGCGGCGCTGGAAGGGCGCAGTGCCCGAGCGGCAGCGCGCTGCCATCGAGCACGAGCTCGCCCTCATCGCCGAGCTCAACTACGAGCCCTACTTCCTCACCGTGCACGACGTGGTGGCCTTCGCGCGCGCGCGCGGGATTCTGTGCCAGGGGCGTGGCTCGGCCGCCAACTCGCGCGTGTGCTACTGCCTCGGCATCACCTCCGTCGATCCTGAGCGCGGCGCCGCCATGCTCTTCGAGCGCTTCATCTCGCGCGAGCGCAACGAGCCCCCCGACATCGACATCGACTTCGAGCACGAGCGGCGCGAGGAGGTGCTGCAGTACGTCTACGCCAAGTACGGCCGCGCGCGCGCCGCGCTCGCCGCCACCGTCATCATGTACCGCCCGCGCAGTGCGCTGCGTGACCTGGGCAAGGTATTCGGCCTCAGCCCCGATGAGTGCGCGCGCCTTGCCAAGGTGATGCAGTGGTGGGACGGCAGTGCCGCCATGGCCGAGCGCGTGCGTGAGGCCGGCTTTGACCTGCACAGCCCCTGGCTCAGGCGCCTGCTGCCGCTTGCCCAGGAGCTCACCGCGCACCCGGGTTTCCCACGCCACCTCTCCCAGCACGTCGGCGGCTTCGTCATCGCCCGCGACCTGCTCGAAGAATTGGTGCCCATCGAGAACGCGGCCATGCCCGAGCGCACCGTGGTGCAGTGGGACAAGGACGACCTCAATGACTTAGGTCTCCTCAAGGTCGACCTCCTGGCCTTGGGGATGCTGAGCGCGCTGCGGCGCGCCTTTGACCTCGTGAACGAGTTCCGCGGCACGCACTACGGGCTCGGGGAGCTGCCGGCCGAGGACCCCGAGGTCTATGACATGGTGTGCCGCGCCGACACCGTCGGGGTGTTCCAGATCGAGTCGCGTGCGCAGATGGCGATGCTGCCGCGCCTGAAGCCGCGCTGCTACTACGACCTCGTCATCGAGGTCGCCATCGTGCGCCCGGGCCCTATCCAGGGCGACATGGTGCATCCCTACCTCAAGCGCCGCAGCGGGGCCGAGCCGGTCGAGTACCCGGGTGTCGAGGTGCGCGAGGTCCTGCAGCGCACTCTCGGCGTGCCGATCTTCCAGGAGCAGGTGATGCAGATCGCGATCGTCGCGGCCGGCTTCACGGCAGGGGAGGCCGATGCGCTGCGCCGCGCGATGGGCGCCTGGAAGCGCAGCGGGGGACTCGACCCGTTCCGCGAACGCCTGCTGCAGGGCATGCGCGCGCGCGGCTACCCGGCCGAGTTCGCACAGCGCATCTACCAGCAGATGCTCGGCTTCGGCGAATACGGCTTCCCGGAATGCATCGCGGGTGGAACGCGCGTGATGGATGCCGACTCCGGGCGCTGGGTGAAGATCGATGATGTGATATCCGGACGCGTACCGCTTGAGGCGACCATTGCCTGCGACGCGCAGCTGCGCCTGGGCAGGCGTCGCGTGCTGGCGGTCAGGGCAAGTGGCGTGAAGCCCGTGTGGCGGCTGCGGACGGCGCTCGGCCACGCCATCGAGGCGACCGCCGAACATCCTTTCCTCACCCTGAGCGGCTGGCGCAAGCTCGGGGAGCTTCGGGCCGGAGACCGTGTGGCGGCCGCGCGTGCATTGCCGCCCTGCGGCCGACGACGCTGGCCGCGCCACTTCGTAATCGCGCGATTGGGAAAAGCGCTCGACTCACCGGAACTCGACCGGCCTGCGACCTCCGATATCTGCTGGGACAGGGTGGTTGCCATCGACCCCATGGGGTCGATGGCAACCTATGACCTGCAGATCGAGGGCGACCATAATTTCCTGGCCAACAACCTCGTGGTTCACAACTCGCACGCGATGAGCTTTGCACTCCTCGTGTACGACTCCTCGTGGCTGAAGTGCCACGAGCCGGCCGCCTTCTGCTGTGCGCTGCTCAACAGCCAGCCGATGGGCTTCTACGCCCCGGCGCAGCTGGTGCGTGATGCGCGCGCCCACGGGGTCGAGGTGCGCGCCGTGGACGTGTGCGTGAGCGGCTGGGACGCGGGCCTGGAGCGGCGCGAGGACGGCAAGCCCGCCCTGCGCCTGGGACTGCGCCTGGTGAAGTCCCTGAGCCGCTCCGGCGCCGATCGCCTGGTCGCCGCGCGCGCCCTGCAGCCCTTTGCGAGCGTGCAGGACTTGAGCCAGCGCGCGGGACTGGACCGCGGGGATCTTGAGGCGCTCGCCGCCGCCGGGGCGTTCGCGGCCTTGAGCGGCAACCGCCACCTGGCCTTCTGGGAGGTGGCCGGCACCGAGCGCCCGCTGCCCTTAGGGCTCACCAGTACCGCGACGGCGGACGCGCAGGAGGGCCGCCCGCTGCTGCGTACTCCGACGGAAGGGGAAGGCATCGTCGCCGACTACTCCTCCCTCGGGCTGACCCTCGGGCGGCATCCGCTGGCGCTGCTGCGGGCGCGTCTTGAGGCTCGGGCGCTGCGCAGCGCCGGGGAGCTGCGGGGACTGACCCACGGCACCCGGGTGCGCACCGCCGGCATCGTGCTCATGCGCCAGCGGCCGGCCACGGCGAGCGGGGTCACCTTCCTCACCCTCGAGGATGAGAGCGGGCAGGTGAACGTCATCGTCTGGGAGAGGGTGGGGCGCGAGCAGCGCGCCGCGCTCATCGAGTCACGCCTCCTCGAAGTGCACGGGGAGCTGCAGCACCAGGAAGGCGTCTGCCACCTGATCGCCCATCGTCTCATCGATCGCAGCGCGCTTCTGGGAGAGCTCCTGACGCGCTCCCGGGATTTTCACTGAAAAACGCCCTGCGCTTCAGCCGTGCCGGGGCCTGCGGCCCGGGCGGCCGGCGGCCTCGCCCTCGCTGCCGATCTCATAGTCCTCGAAGTCGCTCGTGAGCTCGGCGGTGAGCTTCTCTTCCATCAGTCGCTCAAGACGCCGCCACGCCGGGTCGCCGGCCTTCTGGCCGCGCTTCTTGGCAAGGTCGAGCTCCTTATTGACCTGATCGAGGTCGACGTCGCCGTCCTCGACGGCCGGCTCGTCGGCCTCGTCATCTTCGTACTCGTCCGATTCGGGCTTCTCGCTCATGACCGCTCAGGCGTTCGTAGCAGGAAGTGAACGGCGCGAAATTAATCCAGATGCGGCGGCGACTGCAATCTCATCCGCACGCTTTGTGAAGCCGGGCCACTTTGGGCGCCCTTTACGGGTGCCTTCAGTGGATGAGGTTGTTCATCTGGAAGATCGGCAGGAGCATGGCGAACACGATGGCCATGACGAACAGGCCCATCATGACGATGAGGAGGGGCCCTAAGAGCCCGACCATGGCCCCGAGCAGCCCATCGAGCTCGCGTTCCTGGCTGATGGCGGCGCGCTCGAGCATGTTGTCGAGCTGCCCGCTCGACTCCCCGCTCGAGATCAGATGGATGGTCATGGGGGGGAACAGGCGGCTGACCGACAGCGAGCGCCCGATCGGGGCCCCCTCGCGCACCCGGGCGGCGGCATCGGTCACGGCATCGCGCATCGGCAGGTTCGTCACCACCTCGCCCGAGATGCGCATGGCCTCCAGCACCGGCACGGAGCTCCCCGAGAGGATGCTGAAGGTGCGCGTGAAGCGGGCGGTATTGAAGCCGCGCACCATCTTGCCCAGGAGCGGCACCCGCAGCTGCCAGCCCTGGAACTGGCGCTTGGCCTTCGGGTTCTTCTGCCAGCGGGCGAAGAGCCAGGCCCCGAGGGCGAGGGCGATCACCAGGTACACCCCATAGAGGCGGAAGAAGTCGCTGGTGCCGATCAGCACCCGGGTGATCAGGGGGAGCTTGGCCTTGGTGGAGTCGAACACCGAGACCACCTTGGGCACCACGAACACCAGGAGGAAGGAGACGATCACGAAGCACATGATGGTGAGCACGATCGGGTAGAGCATCGCGCCCAAGACCTTCTGGCGGATCTGCTCGCGGCTCTCGGTGTAGTCGGCGAGGCGCTCGAGCACCTGATCGAGGTGCCCGGCCTGCTCACCGGCGGCCACCGTGGCGCGGTAGATCTCCGGGAACACCCGCGGGAACTCGGCGAAGCCTGAGGCGAGCGTGTGCCCCTCCATCACCTTGGCGCGCACGCCGAGCACGATCGACTGCACGCGCGGCTTCTCGGTCTGCTGCGAGACCGCCAGCAGCGACTCCTCGAGAGGGAGTCCAGCGCGCACCAGGGTGGCGAGCTGGCGGGTGAAGAGGGCGAGATCGGCGGCGCCCACCCGGCGCATGAGACTGAAGGACTTCTGGCGCCTGGCCTCGCGCTGCGCCACCTCCGAGACCGTGACGGGCAGCAGCTGCTGCTCGCGCAGCTGCTGGCGGATCTGGCGCGGCGTGTCGCCCTCGAGGATGCCCTTGCGCTCGTGGCCGCCCGCATCGAGGGCGGTGTATTCGAACGCGCCCACCCTTTAGTCCTCGCGCGTGACGCGCAGAATTTCCTCGAGCGTGGTTTCCCCGCGCAGCACGCGGGCGCGGCCGTCATCGCGGATCGAGGGCGTGGAGAGACGCGCGTGGCGCTCGATCTCCTGCTCCGAGACCCCGTCGTGGATCATGGTGCGCATGGCATCGTCCACCATGATGAGCTCGTAGATCCCTGAGCGCCCGCGGTAGCCCCCGGTCGGGTCGCGGCCCGGGCGGTAGAGGGTCGGGGAGGGATCCTCGGGACCTAAGTTGAGGAGGCGCCGCTCGTACTCCCCGGCCGTGAAGGGCTGCTTGGTGTCGGGCGAGAGCACCCGCACCAGGCGCTGTGCCAGCACGCCGATCAGGGAGGAGGAGAGCAGGAACGGCTCGATGCCCATGTCACGCAGGCGCGTGATGGCGCCGGCGGCGGTATTGGTGTGCAGCGTGGAGAGCACCAGGTGGCCCGTGAGGCTCGCCTGCACGGCGATCTGCGCGGTCTCAAGGTCACGGATCTCCCCGATCAGCACCACGTCGGGGTCCTGGCGCAGGATGGCGCGCAGGCCGCGCGCGAAGGTCATCTCGACCTTGGTGTTCACCTGCGTCTGGCCGATGCCGTCGATGTAGTACTCGATCGGGTCCTCGACCGTCATGATGTTCTGGGTGTTGTCATTCAGGCGCTCGAGGGCGGCGTAGAGTGTCGTCGTCTTGCCTGAGCCGGTCGGGCCCGTCACGAGCAGGATCCCGTGGGGCTTGTGGATGAGCTCATCCATCGAGCCTTGCGTGCGCGCGTCCATGCCGAGGGAGTTCAGGTCGAGCTTGCCGGCCTGCTTGTCGAGGATACGCAGCACCACGCGCTCACCGTGCCCGGAAGGGATGGTCGAGACGCGCACGTCCACCGCGCGTCCGGCGATCTTCAGACTGATGCGCCCGTCCTGCGGCAGGCGCTTCTCGGCGATGTCCAGGCGCGACATGACCTTGATGCGTGACACCACGAGCGGCGCCACCGCGCGGCGCGACTGCAGCACCTCGCGCAGCACGCCATCGACGCGGAAGCGGATCACCAGGCGGTTCTCGAAGGGCTCGACGTGGATGTCGGAGGCGTTCTCCTTCACCGCCTGGGTGAGGACCGCGTTGATCAGGCGGATGATCGGGGCGTCGTCCTCGCTGTCGAGAAGGTCGGCCTGCTCGGGCAAGTCCTGCGCCAGGTGCGCAAGGTCGGTGGTGTCATCGAGTCCCTCGACCGCCTGCATGGCATCCGAGCCTGCCTCGTAGGCACGCCGCAGCAGCTCATCGAATTTCTCCTCCGGCACGCGCTCCAGGCGCACCTGGCGGCGCAGGTAGCGGCGCACCTCGGCGAGCGCCTGCGGGGAGGCGGACTCGCGGTAAGAGCACTCGGCGACCCCGTCCACCACGCGGTTCACGAGTACGCCGTGGCGCTTGGCGAAGGCGAACGACAGGCGGCGGCTGTCCGCCTCCGGGGCCTCGGCCTGCACCTGGGCGAGCTCGTTCACGGCTGTCCGGGCACGCCCGAGGTGCCGTTCGGGTCGGGCTTGGCGGTGGCACTGGGGGCCGGCTCGCCCTGCTGCAGGGGAATGGTGGGCCCGGGGGCTGAGGGTACGGGCGCCGGCGCACCGGGGCGCGGGTGCTCGGACTGCGGCGCCGGCGCCGGGGGCAGCGGGTTCAGGGTGCCGCGGGTCACCCCGGGGAGCAGCGGCAGCGCCTCGCGCTCATCGAGGGTGCGCTCCTGGTCGCGCATGTAGTTGTACTTCAGGTCCGTCTCGTAGGCGGCCTGCGCCTGGTCGCGCAGGATCTTCGGGCGGATGAACATGATCAGGTTGTTCTTGGTGGAGGTCGCGTTCCGGGTCTTGAACAGCAGGCCAATGATCGGGATGTTGCCGAGGTAGGGCACGCGGTTCTCGCCCTTGACGCTGTTGTCCTCGATGAGGCCGCCGAGCACCACGATGCCCCCGTCCTCGATGAGCACCGTGGTGGTGACGGTACGCTTGTTGGTCACGAGGTCGACCGCACCGGCCGGCTTCTGGCCGATGCTCGAGCTCTCGATGGAGATCTTGAGCATCACCGCGGAGCCTTCCGGGGAGATGGTCGGAGTGACCTTGAGGATCGTGCCCACTTCCTCGCGCTGGATGGTCTGGAAGGGGTTGACCGTGCCGCCGGTAACCGCGGTGGTATTGGTGAACTGGCCGGTGACGAAGGGCACTTCCTGCGCAACCTTGAGTTCGGCCTCCTGGTTGTCCATGGTGACCGCGGAGGGGGTCGCCACGACGTTGGTATTGGTGTCGCCGCGGATGGCGCGCAGCACCGCGGCGAAGTTCACCCCGGAGCCTGCGATGCGGCCAATGCCGAGGGTGGTGCCCTGCAGCAGCGCCGTCGTGACGTTGGCCGGGCTCTGGATGGCGCCGGCAAGGTCGACGATGCTGGTGCCGCCCACCGGGGAAACGAAGCCTGCCGCCGGCACGTTGGTGCCGTTGGAAAAGGCCGCCCAGTTCACGCCGAGCTCGGCGTCCTTGTCGATGTCGACCTCGGCGATGATCGCCTCGACCAGCACCTGCGGGCGGCGGATGTCGAGCTTGTCGACGATGTCCATGACCGCGCGCATGATCTTCGGCGGCGCGGTGATGACGAGTGCGTTGTTGGTGGGATCCGCCCACACCATGGCGTTCTTCTCCGCCTGCGCGGAGGCTGATCCGCCGGCGGCGCCGGCGCCGGCCCCCGCAGGTCCCGTGGCCGCCTGGGCGATGCCGGTGATCTGCTCCTTGAGCTTGGGCGCCATCTTCTCCGCATCCGCGTAGTGCAGGTAGCGCACGCGCGTGTCGCCGCCGGCCTCGAGGGGCGTGTCGAGGTGGGCGACGAGAGCGCGCACCCGCAGGCGCTGCGACTGCTCGCCGGCGATCAGCACGCTGTTGGAGCGTTCATCGGCCACCACCTTGACGGTGGCGCCCTCGGCGGAATTGGCCCCCGTGTAGAGGGAGTTCACGACGCGCACGACCTCGGAGGCCGAGGCGTTCTGCAGCGGCACGATCTCAGGCTCCGTGCCGCTCGCCTGATCGATGCGGTGGATGATGCGCATGATGCGGTTCACGTTGCTGGCGTGATCCGAGATGATGAGGATGTTGGAGGCGGGGTAGGCGGCCAGGTGCCCGTACTGCGCGATCATGGGGCGCAGGATCGGGATCAGCTGCGCGGCACTCACGTTCTTCACTTCCAGCACCTGGGTCACAAACTCATCCGAGGTCGCGCTCACGCGCTCGGGCAGGTCGTTGGAAGGGAACTGGCGCGCGTTGGCGTCGGGCAGGATCTTCACGATGTTGTTGCCGGCGGGCACGGCGACGAAGCCGTACACCGAGAGGATCGAGAGGAACGCCTCGTAGAAGGCCGCCGGCGACATCGGCGTCGAGGACAGCATCGTCACCTGCGCGCGCACGCGCGGGTCGATGATGAAGTTCTTGCCGGTGGCCGCGGACACCGCCTCGGCGATCTGCGTGATGTCGGCGTCCTTGAAGTTCGGGGTGATGCGCTGCGCCTGCGGCGCCTGCGGCGGCGGCTGCTGCTGCGCCGTGGCGAGCGATGCCAGCAGCACGGCGAGCGCGCACACGAAGATCGGACGTAAGGCAGTCATTCGCACCATTTCCCCCAAAACCTCAAATGCCCGCCGGCCGTCACTGGCCGGGGTTGTTCTCCGCCGGTGGCTCGATGGCCTGCGGTGGTGGCGCCGCCACCGCAGGCGCGCCCGGCGCCATGCCCTGCGGCGGCGGCGCGGGACCGATGCCCTGGGATTCCCCGGCGGCCACGGCATCCGCCTCCTGGGCCAGCTGCGCAATGTTCAGCACCAGATCCTGCGTCTGCGTGCCCCGGATGACTGTGACGCGCGCCTCACTGGAGCTCGAGAGGGTCCTCAGGATCTGCTCACTTCGATCGCGATCATCGAGCGGCGTTCCGTTGATCGCAGTCACCTGGTCCCCGGGGCGCAGCCCCAGACGCTGGAAGGCCTGCCGGTCGCGGCCCGGATACACGCGGAAGCCGTTCATGTGGCCGTGGTCCATGACCGGCTGCGGGCGCAGCACGTCCCCGATGAGCCCGGGCTGCTCGGTGATCATGCGCCGCATGTGCTCGATGGCCGGGTTATCGCCCCCCTGCAGCAGCGCGGCGGACGGGGGCGGCGCGTTGCCGGTGTTCATCTGGTGCGGCAGGGCGAGGGATTCGAGCTGCCCGTCGCGATCGATCACCACGCGGTCACTGTAGACCGAATGCAGCTTCGGGCCGCCGGAGATGGTGTCGCCGACCGCATACACTTTCGCCGCCTGTGCCGTGGGGCCGATGATCGCGAGGCCGTTCTGCGGATCGTTGCCGGCGATGATGCCGGTGAGCACCAGGGGCATGCTGGTGGCCGGGGCGTTCGCCGCGTCCACCTTCGGGGCCGGGGCCGCCCCGAACAGGTGCGCGTTATTGATGGCCGCGAGGTCGAGCGGGCGGGTGTGCACGGGATTGGCGTGCAGCGGGGTCGCCTTGGATCCCCCGCCGGCGAGATCTGTGAGGATGAGGGCCGCCTGCACCCCAAGGCCGAGCGCCAGCGCCCAGGTCGCAATGCGCGGTCCCTTGGACAGGATGAGGGAGCGCCAGCGCTCCTGCGCCGGCAGGCCCTCGAGCCAGGAAGCCGCGTTCATGGGGAAAAGAGCATGAGCTTAATTGTGGTCCTCAAGGCTGCCCGGATACCTCCGCGGCACGCCTCCGGCGAACCGCGCCACGCCTCAAGCGCCCGCCATCATACGGGTGTGACGCTTGTGCTCTCAAGCGATTGTTTCTGCAGGAGTAACTACGACTCATTCTGGCAGGCTTGTGTTGCCGTTTCGCGACCCCTATAAAGACTCTCATGCCTGATCCCCATCCGGTCCGCCCTGATACCGGCGTCGTCGTCGAAGAGGCGCGACCGGAGGTCAAGCAACCGCCGCTGTATCGTGTGGTATTGCTCAATGACGACTACACCCCCATGGAGTTTGTCGTCGACGTGCTGGAAAAGTTCTTTTCGCTGAACCGCCCGACCGCGACGCGCGTGATGCTCGAGGTGCACACCAAGGGCAAGGGCGTGTGCGGGGTCTTCACATACGAGATTGCTGAAACTAAGGTGGCGCAGGTGACCACCTACGCCCGCGATCACCAGCATCCGCTCATGTGCACCCTGGAAGAGGCTTGAAAGCGGCGCTGTCTGACTGAATCAAGGTACCGGAAGGGTTTCTACTGAACCGACGCTCCATGCAAGAAAGGTCCGCCTAAGTGCTGTCCAACGAGCTTGAATACTGTCTGAACGATGCCTTCCATCAGGCGCGCGAGGCACGCCACGAGTACCTCACGGTTGAGCATCTGCTGCTCGCCATCCTCGACACCCCGAAGGTGCGCGAGGTGCTGCGCGCCTGCGGCGCGGATCTGGCCAAGTTCAAACAGGAGCTGAAGGAGCACATCGACCAGTCCACCCCGAAGCTCGAGGAGGGCGAGGAGCGCGAGGTGCAGCCGACGCTCGGTTTCCAGCGCGTGCTGCAGCGCGCCGTGTTCCACGTGCAGTCGAGCGGCAAGAAGGAAGTGGGCGTCGCCAACGTCCTGGTCGCGATCTTCAGCGAGAAGCAGAGCCACGCGGTGTTCCTCCTGAACCGCCGCCACGTCACGCGCCTCGATGTCGTCAACTACATCTCCCACGGCCTCTCGAAGATCGCCGAGGAGAAGACCGACAAGGAGGAGACCGCCGCCGAGGGCGAGCGCGATCCTGAGGGCGGCAACGCGCTCGAGAAATACACCACCAACCTCAACCGCATGGCGCAGGACGGGCGCATCGACCCGCTCATCGGACGCAAGCTTGAGGTCGAGCGCACCATCGAGATCCTGTGCCGCCGCCGGAAGAACAACCCCCTCTACGTCGGCGAGGCCGGCGTCGGCAAGACCGCGATCGCGGAAGGGCTGGCGCGCCTGATCGTCGAGGGCAAGGTGCCCGAGGTGCTCACCGACTCCACCATCTTCGCGCTCGACATGGGCGCGCTCATCGCCGGCACCAAGTACCGCGGTGACTTCGAGAAGCGCCTGAAGGGCGTCATCACCGAGCTCAAGAAGCTCCCCGGGGCGATCCTCTTCATCGACGAGATCCACACCGTGATCGGTGCGGGCGCAGCTTCAGGCGGCGTCATGGACGCCTCCAACCTCATAAAGCCCGTGCTCACCAACGGCGAGGTGCGCTGCATCGGCTCGACCACCTACCAGGAGTACCGCGGCATCTTCGAGAAGGACCACGCCCTGGCGCGGCGCTTCCAGAAGATCGACGTCGTGGAGCCCTCGGTCGCCGAGACCGTGGAGATCCTCTTTGGCCTCAAGCCGCGTTTCGAGGAGCACCACGGCATCACCTACGCGGACGAGGCCATCCGGGCGGCCGCCGAGCTCGCCGCGCGCCACATCAACGATCGCCACCTGCCGGACAAGGCCATCGACGTCGTCGATGAGGCCGGCGCCCGGCAGCGCCTGAAGCCGGTCGCCGAGCGCGAGCCGACGGTCGAGGTACGGCACATCGAGGACGTGGTGGCGCGCATGGCGAGGATCCCCGCCAAGAGCGTCTCGAGCTCCGACCGCGAGGTGCTGAAGAACCTCGAGCGCAACCTGAAGCTCGTGATCTTCGGCCAGGACAAGGCCATCGAGGCCTTGAGCGCCTCCATCAAGATGGCGCGCTCGGGCCTCGGTGAGACGCGCAAGCCCGTCGGCAGCTTCCTCTTCGCAGGCCCGACCGGGGTGGGCAAGACCGAGGTCACGCGCCAGCTCGCCATCGCCATGGGGGTCGAGTTCCTGCGCTTCGACATGTCCGAGTACATGGAGCGTCACACGGTGTCGCGCCTGATCGGCGCGCCGCCCGGCTACATCGGCTTCGACCAGGGCGGGCTGCTCACCGAGGCGATCAGCAAGCACCCGCACTGCGTGCTGCTCCTCGATGAGATCGAGAAGGCGCATCCGGACGTCTTCAACCTGCTGCTGCAGGTGATGGATCACGGCACGCTCACCGACAACAACGGGCGCAAGGCCGACTTCCGCCACGTCATCATCGTCATGACTACCAACGCCGGGGCCCAGGAGATGGCCCGCGCCTCGATCGGCTTCATGCAGGCGGACCACGCGAGCGATGGCATGGAGGCGATCCGCCGCATCTTCACGCCCGAGTTCAGGAACCGCCTCGATGCGGTCATCCAGTTCGCGGCCCTGCAGCCGGCCACCATCGAGCGCGTGGTCGACAAGATCATCATGGAGGTGGAGCAGCAGCTGGAGGCCAAGGGCGTCTCCATCACCCTCGATGATGCGGCGCGCCGCTGGATTGCCGAGCGCGGCTATGACCCGAAGATGGGGGCCCGTCCCATGGCGCGCACCATCCAGGAGCACATCAAGCGTCCGCTCGCCGAGGAGCTGCTGTTCGGGCGCCTCGCCAACGGCGGCCACGTGAAGGTGTCGGTATCCGAGGATGGCACGGAGCTGAAACTCGAGTGCGAGCCGGCGGCGCAGCTGCCGGCCGTGCCCGCCTAGGGCTGCTCTTCTTAAGAACGCTAAGGAGAGAGGCGGGGTCCGCCCAAGGGCCCGTCTATCGGCCGCGGTAGATGATGCGGCCCTTGGTGAGATCGTAAGGAGTCATCTCGACGGTCACTGCATCCCCGGTGAGGATGCGGATGTAGTTCTTGCGCATCTTCCCCGAGATATGCGCGGTCACGACGTGGCCGTTCTTGAGCTTCACGCGGAAAGTGGTGTTCGGCAGGGTCTCGGTGACCTCGCCTTCCATCTGAATCGCGTCTTCTTTGGACATACCGCCCTTAAGCAGTTTCGGGGGCGCGAATTGGAGCACAAAGCGCGCGCTCCTGGCAATTTGGCCGCATCCCCGGCGCCAGCCACGCACGCCCTAGGGGTTCGAGAATCCCCTGACGGGGGCGCGTGCGTGTTCGGCGAGCAGCGCCTGGAACTGGCTGCGCGGGATGGTGCGGGCGCCGAGGCTCGCCAGGTGGCGCGAGGGCAGCTGGCAGTCGATGACCGCAAGATTATGGCTGCGGCACAGCGCCACGAGGTGCGCGAGGGCCGCCTTGGAGGCATCGCGCGCACGGCTGAACATCGACTCGCCGAAGAACACCCCGCCCAGGCGTACCCCGTAGAGGCCCCCGGCGAGCTCACCCTCGCGATGCACCTCGATGCTGTGGGCATGGCCCAGGTGATGCAGGTCGAGGTACGCCTGGCGCATCTCGCTCGTGATCCAGGTGCCGGGGCTTGCCGCGCGCGGCGCCGCGCAGCCATCGATGACGCCCGCGAAGTCCCGGTCAACGGATGCCACGAAGCCTGCGTTGCGCAGCGTCTTGGCAAGGCTGCGGCTGAGCCGGAACTCCTCCGGAAACAGCACCGCGCGCGGATCCGGCGCCCACCACAGCACCGGCTGCCCCGGGGAGTACCAGGGGAAGATGCCGCGGCGATAGGCGGCGATGAGCCGCTCGGGGGAGAGGTCCCCGCCGGCGGCGAGCAGGCCCGCGGGCTCCTCCAGGGCCTGCTCGGGGGGCGGGAACCACTCGGGCGCATCGTGCGGGGAGAGCCAGGTGATGGTCCTCACACGGCCGGCCCCGTGCCGCGGCGGTCGCGGAAGGGCACGTGGGCCTGCACCTCGTGCGCGTAGGCCTCAACCGCCGCGCCCTCCTGCGCGAGGTAATCGGCGATCGCGGCCCGGAAGCGCGGGTCGGCGATGTAATGCGCCGACCAGGTGAGCGTCGGCTCGAAGCCGCGGCTCACCTTGTGTTCCCCCTGCGTGCCGGGCTCGAAGCGGCGCAGGCCGCGCTCGATGCAGAACTCGATCCCCTGGTGGTAGCAGGTCTCGAAGTGCAGGCTGTGGTAGTCGGCCGCCGCGCCCCAGTAGCGGCCGAAGAGGGCATCGGCACTCATGAAGAAGATCGCCGTCGCCACGATCACGCGCCCCTGCAGCGCGAGCTTCACCATCAGCGAGTCAGGCGAGGTGCGGGCGATCTCGCTGAAGAAGGCACGCGTGAGATACGGCTCGTGTCCGTGGCGCAGGAAGGTGTCCCGGTGCAGCTCGTAGATGCGGTCGAGGAGCGCCTCATCGAGCGCCCCGCCCATGCGCGTCTCAAAGCGCACGCCGGCTTCCGCCACCCGGCGCCGCTCGCGCCGTGCCTTCTTGCGCTTCTCGGCCGTGAAGGTTTCAAGGTAGGCCTCGAAGCTGGCGTAGCCGTGGTTGCTCCAGTGAAACTGGCAGTCCCGCCGCAGCAGCCAGCCGCGTGCCTCGCACGCCTCTCGCGCAGGCTCGTCCAGAAACAGCGCATGCACGCTCGAGAGGCCGTGCCCCTCGGCGTGCTCCTCGAGCCTGGCGAGCAGCCGTGCGGCGAGCGCGGCGCGCGGCAGGTCCGGGCGCACGAGCAGGCGCGGTCCGGTCGCCGGCGTGAAGGGGGCGGCGAGGGTGAGCTTCGGGTAGTAGTGCCGCCCGATGCGCTCGTAGGCCTTCGCCCAGGCGAAGTCGAAGACGAACTCCCCGTAGGAGTGCGACTTGACGAAGGTCGCGGCCGCCGCGGCCAGTCCCGCCGCGTCGTGCAGCGTCAGGTAGCGCGGCTGCCAGCCGGTGCGCCCGCCGACGCAGTGGTTGCGCTCGAGGGCGGCCAGGAACTCGTGGCGCGTGAAGGGATTGTCGCCCGCGCCGAGCGCGTTCCAGTGCTTCGGGTCAAGCTCCAGAATGCTCGCATGGATTTGCGCCGTGTCCCTGGGCATGTCTTTCTATATAAGGGGTGTGCGCGTTAGCTGCCGCTGCGCGTGTCGAGCATCTCCAGGTAACGGTCCGCATCGAGGGCCGCCATGCAGCCGGCGCCCGCCGAGCTGATCGCCTGGCGGTAGACGTGGTCCGCCACGTCGCCCGCGGCAAACACCCCCGGGATGCTCGTGGCGGTGGCATTGCCCTCGGTGCCGCTCCTGATGGCAAGATAGCCGCCCTCATGCATCGCGAGCTGTCCGTGGAAGAGGGTGGTGTTGGGCGTGTGGCCGATGGCGATGAAGAGCCCGGTGACGGCAAGCTTGCGCGTCGCGTCCCCCTGGGAGGCGCGGATGCGTACCCCGGTGACCCCTGAATCATCACCCAGCACCTCATCGATGGTGTGGTTCCAGATGACCGACATCTTGCCGGCCTCGACCTCCTTGAAGAGCCGGTCCTGCATGATCTTCTCCGCGCGCAGCTTGTCGCGGCGATGGATCAGCGTCACGTGCGCTGCGATGTGGGAGAGGTAGAGCGCCTCCTCGACCGCGGTGTTGCCGCCGCCGACGATCGCGACCTTCTGGCCGCGGAAGAAGAAGCCATCACAGGTGGCGCAGGCGGAGACGCCGCGGCCGCGGTGCTGCTCCTCGGAGGGCAGGCCGAGGTACTTCGCGGTCGCGCCCGTGGCCACGATGAGGGCATCGCAGGTGTAGGTGCCCGAGTCACCGATGAGGCGCAACGGCCGCGATTTCAGGTCCGCGGTATGGATGTGGTCGTTCACGATCTGCGTGTTGAAGCGCTCGGCGTGATGCTTCATGCGCTCCATCAGGGCCGGCCCCTGCAGGCCCTCAACGTCCCCGGGCCAGTTGTCCACATCCGTCGTGGTCATGAGCTGCCCGCCCTGCTCAAGACCGGTGAGCAGCAGCGGGTTGCGGTTGGCCCGTGCCGCATACACGGCCGCGCTGTAGCCGGCGGGTCCTGAACCCAGAATGATGAGGCGGCTGTGCCGGGGTGTCGTCATGCGGCTCCCTTGGAATGAAGGTCTCGGGCGATGGTACCAAGCCCTATAATGGTGGCCGTCTATCTTACGATGGAGATGCACCGGTTTGGCTGAATCCTCCGCACAGGCGCGCCAGGGCGCACGCTTTTCATCGGCCGTGAGCCGCGGCCTGCGCGAAAGCGCGGTCATCGCCATCGCCATCGTGGCGCTGGTGCTGTTGCTCGCGCTCGCGAGCTACAGCCCCGATGACCCGGGCTTCTCCTTCACCGGCAGCGCAAGCCCCGTGCACAACCGCATCGGGGTCATCGGCGCGTGGCTGGCGGACGTACTCTTCTTCCTCTTCGGGCGCCCGGCGTTCCTGTTCCCGGTGATGCTCGGCCTCGCCTGCGTGGGCCTGCAGCGACGCATCCGCACCGAGTCGCCCTCGCGCGCCAACAGCGCGGTGCGCATCGCCGGCTTCCTCCTGGTGCTGATCGCCAGCTGTGCGCTCACGACGCTGCACTGGCAGCCGGGCGTGCTGCGCCAGAGCGCCGGCGGGGTCGTGGGAGCGGCCGTCGGCGGCGGGCTCGCCGCGGGACTGGACTTCCTCGGCGCGACTCTGCTTTTGATCGCGGCGTGGATGGCGGGGCTGTCGCTCGCCTTCGGGGTCTCCTGGTTCACGATCATGGACCGCACCGGCGCGCTCGCCTGGTCGGGCATCGCGTGGCTGCGGGGGCGACTTGCCTCCTCGCGCGATGCCGCCGAAGGGCGCGAGCGCAAGCAGGCCCGCAAGGAGGCGGTTGAGACCTCGCAGAAGAAGTCCGCGACGCGCGCGCCACCGCGCATCGAGCCCCCGACGCCGATCGTGGAGAAGAGCGCGCGCGTTGAGCGCGAGCGGCAGGTGCCGCTGTTCGATCCGCCCAAGGCCAACGAGCTGCCGCCGCTGAAGCTGCTCGATGATCCGCCGCCGCGCGAGCCGCTGTACTCGGCCGAGGCGCTCGAGGCGCTCTCGCGCCTGGTGGAGATGAAGCTCAAGGACTTCGGCATCGAGGTCGAGGTGGTCGCCGTGCAGCCGGGGCCCGTGGTGACGCGCTTCGAGCTGCGGCCCGCTCCCGGGGTGAAGGCGAGCCAGATCACCGCGCTTGCCAAGGACCTGGCGCGCGCGCTGTCGGTCCTGAGCGTGCGCGTGGTGGAAGTCATCCCCGGCAAGAGCGTCATGGGGCTGGAGATCGCCAACGAGAAGCGCGAGGTGGTCACCTTCGGGGAGATCATCCGCTCCAAGGCCTACGATGAGCTGCATTCACCGCTCGCGCTCGCCCTGGGCAAGGACATCGGCGGGCAGCCGATGGTGGCGGATCTGGCGCGCATGCCACACCTGCTCATCGCCGGCACCACCGGCTCGGGCAAGTCGGTGGGCATCAACTCGATGGTGCTGTCACTCCTTTACAAGTCAACCGCCGAGCACGTGCGGCTGATCATGATCGACCCGAAGATGCTCGAGCTGTCGGTGTACGAGGGCATCCCGCACCTGCTGGCGCCGGTCGTCACCGACATGAAGCAGGCCGCCAATGCCCTGCGCTGGTGCGTCGCGGAGATGGAGCGCCGTTACCAGCTGATGGCGGCCCTGGGCGTGCGCAACATCTCCGGCTTCAACCGCAAGGTGAAGGACGCGAGCGACGCCGGCAAGCCGATCCGCGACCCGGTGATGATGCTGCGGGCGGCCAATGATCCCTCCATCGACCAGCGCGATATCCAGGACCTGACACCGCTTCCCTACATCGTAGTGGTCGTCGATGAGCTCGCTGATCTCATGATGATCGTCGGCAAGAAGGTCGAGGAGCTGATCACGCGCCTGGCGCAGAAGGCGCGCGCCTCGGGGCTGCACCTGATCCTCGCCACGCAGCGCCCCTCCGTGGACGTCATCACCGGCCTCATCAAGGCCAACATTCCCTGCCGCATCGCCTTCCAGGTGTCCGCGCGCGTCGACTCGCGCACCATCCTCGACCAGATGGGGGCGGAGACCCTGCTCGGGCACGGCGACATGCTCTACCTGCCGCCCGGCACGTCGCTGCCGACGCGCGTGCACGGCGCCTTCGTGTCCGACCAGGAGGTGCACCGCGTGGTGAATGCACTCAAGACCTCCACGCCCCCGAACTATATCGAGGAGGTGCTCTCGGGTCCGAGCGCCCCGATCCCGGGACTTGCCGGGGAGGAGGGCGAGGGCGGCTCGGCCGGCGAGAGCGCGGAATCCGACCCGCTCTACGATGAGGCCGTGCGCATCGTCACAACCGAGCGCAAGCCCTCCATTTCCTACGTGCAGCGGCGGCTGAAGATCGGCTACAACCGCGCCGCGCGGCTGCTGGAGGCGATGGAGATCGCAGGACTCGTGGGTCCTTTGCAGTCGAACGGCGGCCGCGACGTGCTGGCCCCGCCGCCGCCGAAGGACTAGTCGCATGGCGGGCCAACCCTCCTTGCGTGTTGCGGCACGGCGCTTGTGGCGCGCGCTCGCGGCCGCGGCCCTCACCGCCGGCGCCCTTGCCGCGCACGCCGCGGCGACGCCACTGGATGCGTACCTGGATAACCTCAAGACCCTGCGCGCGAACTTCCTGCAGACCCTTGCCGACCCGCATGGGCGAGAGATCGACCGCGCCACCGGCACGCTCATCGTCTCGCGCCCGGGCAAGTTCAGCTGGGACATCCACCCGCAGACTGCAAGCGGCGGCACCACCGGTGCCGGGCAGCTCATGGTGTGCGATGGCACGAACCTGTGGTTCCTCGACCGCGACCTGAAGCAGGTCACGGTGAAGCCCGTGGACGCAGCGCTCACGCAAACGCCGGCGATGCTCTTATCCGGCACCGCAGACCTCAGGCAGAACTTCAAGATCACCCCGGCCGGCACCCGCACCGGACTCGAATGGGTGCTGGCGGAGCCAACCGGCACCGATGCCGACTTCCGCAGCGCACTGTTCGGCTTCGCCAACGGCGAGCTCAGGCGCATGATCGTCGAGGACAAGCTCGGGCAGACCGCAACCATCCTCTTCGAGAAGGTCACGCGCAACGTGGCGGTCGCGCCCGCCGATGTGAGCTTCACGCCCCCGAAGGATGTCGATGTCATCGGCACCCCTCACCCCTGAGGCGCTGATCCGCCGCGCGCCGTGAGTGAGCGGGATCTGTTCGAGGCCGATCCGCTGCGGCCGCTCGCCGACCGCATGCGGCCGCGCACTATCGCTGAATTTGTCGGCCAGCAGCATCTGCTGGGTCCGGGCAAGCCGCTCGCGGCGAGCATCGCCGCGGGGCGCCTGCACTCCCTCATTCTGTGGGGGCCACCGGGCACCGGCAAGACGACGCTCGCGCGACTGATCGCGCAGGCCTCGGGCGCACAGTTCATTCCGCTGTCGGCGGTGATGGCGGGCGTCAAGGACATCCGCGCGGCCGTGGAGGCGGCCCGTGCAGCGCGCAGCGACGGGCAGCGCCCGACGCTTTTGTTCCTGGACGAGGTGCACCGCTTCAACAAGGCCCAGCAGGACACGTTCCTGCCGTATCTGGAGGACGGCACGCTCACCTTCGTCGGCGCCACCACCGAGAATCCCTCTTTCGAAGTGGTGAGCGCGCTCCTCTCGCGGGCGCGCGTCTACGTGCTGCGGGCGCTCGCGCCGGAGGACCTGGCGGGACTCATGCGGCGGGCACTCGCGGACGAGGAACGCGGGCTCGGGCGTGAAGGGCTCACTGCCGAGGACGCGGCACTCGATCTCATGGCGCGCGCCGCCGACGGGGACGCCCGGCGCGCGCTCAACATGCTGGAGCTTGCCGCGCAGCTCACCGAGGCTGCCGGCGGCGAGCGCATCCTCACCCTCGCGATCGCCCAGGAGGTCGCCGGCGGCACCCATCGGCGCTTCGACAAGGGGGGTGACCAGTTCTACGACCAGATCTCCGCCCTCCACAAGGCGGTGCGCGGCTCGGATCCGGATGCCGCGCTCTACTGGCTGTGCCGCATGCTCGATGGTGGCTGCGACCCGACCTATCTCGCGCGCCGCATCGCGCGCATGGCGGTGGAGGACATCGGCCTTGCCGACCCGCGCGCCTTCGCTCTCACCCTGGATGCCTGGCAGGCCTACGAGCGGCTCGGGAGTCCGGAAGGGGAGCTCGCGCTCGCCAACGCCGTCGTCTACATGGCATGCGCGCCCAAGAGCAACGCGGTGTATGTCGCCATGGGGGAAGCCATGGAGGACGTGGCCAAGTTCGGCACGCTCGACGTGCCCGCGCAACTGCGCAACGCGCCTACCCGGCTCATGAAGGACTTGGGCTACGGGCGCAACTACCGCTATGCCCACGATGAACCGGACGCCTTCGCCGCCGGCGAGCGCTACCTGCCGGAAGCCCTGCCGGATCGGCGATACTACCGCCCGGTGCCGCGCGGGCTTGAGATCAAGATCGGCGAAGCCCTCGCGCGGCTGCGCGCCCGCAACGAACCGAAAGGCTGAACGAAGTGATCGACCCGAAGCTGTTGCGCAGCGAACCTGAGGCGGTGGCCAAGAACCTCGCGCGCCGCGGCTTCGTTCTCGATGTCGCGGCGCTGCAGGCGCTGGAGGACAAGCGCAAGCCCTTCACCGTCGAGCTCGACCGGCTGCGTGCCGAGCGCAACGCCAATGCCAAGGCCGTCGGCATGGCCAAGGGGCGCGGTGAGGATGCCGGCGCCCTCATCGCCAAAGGCGAAAGCCTCGTCGCCGGGCTGGCGGAGGCGGAAGGCAAACTCGCCGCGGTGCAGGCGGAGCTCGAGAGCTGGCAGCTCGGGCTGCCGAACCTGCTGCACGAGTCGGTTCCCGACGGACATGATGAGAATGCGAATCTTGAAGTACGCCGCGTCGGCGAGCCGCGGCGCTTCACCTTCAGGCCGCGCGATCACGTCGAACTCGGCGAGCGTCTGAAGGGCATCGACTTCGACGCGGCGGCGCGCATCTCCGGGGCGCGCTTCGTGGTGCTGCGGGGCCACATCGCGCGGCTGCACCGGGCGCTCGCGCAGTACATGCTCGACCTGCACACGCGCGAGCACGGCTACACGGAGGTGTACGTGCCGTACCTGGTGCAGGCGCCGGCGCTCGTGGGCACCTCGCAGCTGCCGAAGTTCGAGCAGGACCTGTTCGCGCTGCGCGGCGAGCAGGGCTTCTATCTCATACCAACCGCCGAAGTGCCGGTAACGAACCTCGTGCGCGGGGAGATCGTGGCCGCCGAGGCTCTGCCGCTTAGGTTCGTAGCCCACACGCCGTGCTTCCGCTCGGAGGCCGGCGCGGCCGGCAAGGACACGCGCGGCATGATCCGCAACCACCAGTTCGACAAGGTGGAGCTGGTGCAGATCGTGCGTCCCGAGGCCTCCTATGGCGCGCTCGAAGAACTCACCGGGCACGCCGAGACGGTGTTAAGGCAGCTGGAAATCCCCTACCGCACGATGGCACTGTGCGCCGGCGACATTGGTTTCGGCAGCGCCAAGACCTACGACCTCGAGGCCTGGCTGCCCTCGCAGGAGCGCTACCGCGAGATCTCCTCCTGCAGCAACTTCGAGGCATTTCAGGCGCGCCGCATGCAGGCGCGCTGGCGCAACCCCCAGGGTAACAAGCCCGAGCCCCTGCATACCCTCAACGGCTCGGGGCTGGCGGTGGGGCGCACGCTCGTGGCGGTGCTCGAGAACTATCAGAACGCGGACGGCTCGGTCACCGTGCCCGCGGTACTCAAGCCCTACATGGGCGGCGTGGCCGAACTCACGCCATAGACTATCGATTATCGATAGCTCTATACTGCATTTCACAATGAAGCGTACGCCGCGCAAGCCAGAGCAGGCGCGAGCGCGCGACCCGCTCTTCAACCGTTCAGTGGAAAAGGCCCTCGCGATACTCGAGGCCTTCGGCGGTGAGCGGCGCGCCTTGAGCCTTGCGGAACTCGCCGCCAGCGTCGGTATGACGCTGAGCTCGGCGCAGCGCTGCGTGCACACCCTGGTGCGACTTGGGTTCCTGCGCCGGGATGCGGGCATGAAGCGCTGGGTGCTCACGCCCCGCTCGCTGGCCTTGGCACATGCCTACCTGGCAGGTCACGCGCTGCTCGAGCAGGCGACCACACACCTGGTCGATCTCAACCAGGCGAGCGGGGAGTCGGTCAGCATGTCCGAGCCCGAAGGCAGTGACATGGTGTTCATCGCGCGTTTCCCGAGCCTGAAGCGCTTCTATATCCACATGCCGGTCGGGCGGCGTCTGCCCATGTACTGCACCGCTTCCGGGCGTGCTTACCTCTCGACGCTGCCCGCGGCCGCAGCGCAGCGCATGGTGCGCCGTTCGGACCTCAGATCGCTCACGCCGAGCACACTCACAGATCCGGCCACGATCCTCAGGCGCATCGCCGAGGCACGCGAGGCGGGATACGCCTGGTCGGACCAGGAGTGCTATCGCGGCGACCTGTCGATCGCCGCGCCGATCCTCGGGGCTGGCGGAGAGGCGCTCGCGGCCGTGAACATCTCCGCACCGACCAGTCGCTGGACACTCCCGGAGCTGCGCGCAAAACTCGCGCCCCTGCTCCTGCAGACGGCGCGGGCGGCCTCCGTTGGCCAGGCCATGCTGCGCTCGGCATGAGTGCCGCGCTGCCAAGCGCCGTGCCTGAACTCAGCCGCTCGCTCGAGTCGCGCCACATCACCATGATCTCGATCGGCGGCATGATCGGCGCGGGCCTGTTCGTCAGCAGCAGTGCGGCGATCGCGGCCACCGGTCCTGCGATCGTAGTGAGCTACCTCATCACCGGCGCCTTGGTGCTGCTCGTCATGCGCATGCTCGGGGAGATGGCGATGACGCTGCCGAAGGTGCGCTCGTTCACCGAGTTCGCGCGCGCCGGCCTCGGCAATTGGGGCGGTTTTGTCGCCGGCTGGCTCTACTGGTACTTCTGGATGATCGTGGTACCGGTGGAAGCGATCGCCGGTGCCAACATCCTGCACAACTGGTTCGGCGCCCACGGGCCCTCACCCCTGGCACTCGGCCTGATCCTTATGGGAGTCATGACCGCGGTCAACCTGATGTCGGCACGCTCGTACGGGGAGTTCGAGTTCTGGTTTGCCTCCATCAAGGTGGCAGCCATCCTGGTGTTTATCGCACTCGCGGCGGCCTATGCCTGCGGCTTCACCGCGCCCGCCGGCAGCACCTTCGGCAATCTCACCGCCTTCGGAGGCTTCATGCCCAAGGGCGTCACCGCGATGCTCTCCGGGGCGGTCACGGTGTACTTCTCCCTGACCGGGGCTGAGATCACCACCATCGCAGCGGCGGAGTCGAAGGAGCCGGCGCGCGCCGTGGCCCGCATGAGCAGCACCGTGATCGTGCGCATCCTCACCTTCTATGCCGGCTCGGTGTTCCTCATCGTCTCGGTAGTGCCGTGGGTCAACGTCAAGGCGGGGGAGTCGCCCTTCACCCTGGCGCTCACGACGATGCAGTTCCGCTGGGCGAGTGTCGCCATGAGCGCCATCATCCTCACCGCGGTGCTCTCCTGCCTGAATTCCGCCTTCTACGTGTGCTCGCGGGTGCTGTTCGTACTCGCCGAGCACGGCGATGCCCCGCAGTTCCTGGTCAAGCTCAACGAGCGTCGCGTGCCGACCCGCTCGGTGTGGATGGGCAGCATCGCAGGGGTGCTGGGACTCTTCGCCGCCACCGCGCACTCGCAGGCCGTATTCACGTTCCTGGTCAACGCCTCGGGGGCGCTGATCGTGTTCATCTACATGATGATCGTAGTGGCACACCTGCGGGTGCGGCGCGAACGCGAGGCGACCGGGGCTCCGCAGCCGGCGCTCACGATGTGGCTCTTCCCCTGGGCGAACTACGCTGCCCTCGCCGGCATGGCCGCGGTACTCATCGCCATGGCCCTGATGCCCGACATGCAGCGTGACCTTAAGGTCAGTGGGCTGTCGCTGGCGGTGGCGCTCGCGGCATTCCTCGTGGTCAATGCGCGGCGGCGGGCGCGCGCACCCCAGGCTGCGGCGGTGCAGCCGTGAGAGCGGCGACCGCCACGGTGCGCAGCGTGCGCCGTGCCCCGCGCAGCTGGATCAGTGACGCTTGAGCTTGGCGTGAAAGTGTGACTACAGTGTCCGCGCCGTGAGGGGGTGCGGGCCATGACTTGAATAAAGAAGTGTACGGGGAGGTCTTATGCGTCGCATTCACGATCTGAATCTCAAGCGGGCTCTCATCGGGGGCCCGATCCGATGGACGGTGGCAACACTGCTGTACGCGGGCGGCGCACTGGCGCAGGAGCAGGCCGCATCCACCGAGGCCACGACGGCAGGTCCACTGCAGGAAGTCACCGTGACGGCGACCCGTCGCTCCGAGTCCCTGAGCAAGGTGCCAATCAGCGTCACCGCGCTCACCCAGGAGAGCCTCGATGACCGCGGCGTCAAGGACTTCCAGGAGATCGCGCGTTTCACCCCCGGGGTGAACTTCGACAACTCCGGCACCAACAACATTTCCATCCGCGGCATCTCCGGTACCGGAGGTGCGGGCACCACCGGCATCTACCTCGATGACACGCCCATCCAGATGCGTGCGCTTGCCTTCAACCCGGACGAGGCGCTGCCGAAGTCCTTTGACATCGACCGTGTCGAGGTGCTGCGCGGACCGCAGGGCACGCTGTTCGGCGCCGGCTCCGAGGGCGGCACGGTGCGCTACATCACGACGCAGCCAAGCCTCACCCACACGACCATGTACAGCCGCGAGGAGATCGCGGATACACAGAACGGCGCGCCGAGCTATGAGGCCGGGGCCGCAATCGGCGGCCCGCTCGTGGAGGGCACGCTCGGCGCACGCGTTGCGATCTCCTACCGCCGCGATGGCGGCTACGTCGATGACATCAATCCCGTGACCCTGCAGTCGACCGAGAAGAACGCCAATTTCCGCAATACGCTGCTCGCCCGCGTGGCGTTCCTGTGGGCGCCTAATGACAAGTGGAGCGTCTCACCGAGCATCTACTACCAGGACCAGTACCGTAACGACATCGACAACTACTGGCCGATCTATTCGGATCCTAACAATGGCAAGTTAGTGAATGCCGACCCCACGCAGCGGCGCGTGCCGGACCGGTTCTACCTTACGGCGCTGAAGATCCAGGGCGATGTCGGCTTTGCCGATTTCATTTCCAACACCTCGTACTACCACCGCAAGGAGCAGTCTGGCTACGAGGGCACGCTCTACAACCTCGGCTACTACCAGACCTTCATCGGCACGCAGACGCTGGTGGACGCCAACGGGATTCACCTGCCGGCGGGTGCGCTCAACTACACCTCACCCTCGACCGTCGACAACGGTCAGCAGAACATCACGCAGGAGTTCCGCCTGCAGTCCTCGGACCCGGCGGCGAAGCTGCAATGGACGACCGGGATATTCGCCTCGGTGAACCGCCAGACCTATCTTGAGCAGATCCACGACCCGATGCTCAACGAGCTGACCGAGGCGCTCACCGGCATGCCCTACACCGATATCTTCACAGATCAGAACGGCAACCCGCTGCCCTATGATCCGGCGTACCCGAACGACTCGTACTTCCTCAAGACCGATGCCAAGGACCAGCAATACGCCATCTTCGGTGAGATTAACTACGCGATCTTCGACTGGTTCAAGGTGGTGGCCGGGGTGCGCTTCTCAAAGAACAAGTACTCCTTCGATACGCTCACCGGCGGTCCGCAGCTGTTCAACACCACGCGCGCGGGCAGCGGTGACAACTCCGAGAATGCTACGACCCCGCGGCTGGGCCTGAATTTCCAGATAGATCCGAACAACCTCTACTACTTCACGTACGCGAAGGGCTTCCGGCCCGGTGGCGCCAATAACCCCCTGCCGCAGGCGGCGTGCGCCCAGGACTTCGCGAGCTTCGGCATCTCGCAGGCGCCCACCACCTACAGCTCCGACAGCGTGCAGAGCTTTGAAGTCGGGGCGAAGAACAATATTGCCGGCCGCGTACGCCTCGCCACCAGCATCTATTACATCAAGTGGAACAACATCCAGCAGACCGTCATCCCGCCCATCTGCCAGATTTCCTTCATCTCCAACCTCGGTCAGGCGGTGGCCAAGGGCGGTGATATCCAGGCGGAAATCGCCGTTACCGACAACCTCGACCTCGACCTCACCGCCGGCTACACCGATGCCCGTTACACGGCGGATTCGAGACTGAGCCCCACCGAGCAGAAGCCCATCGTCGCGGACGGAGATGCAATCACGGGCGCCTCGAGCGAGACCGGCGGCGGGCAGCCGACGGCGCCGGTCACCGTGACCGCGGGACTTGAGTACAAGTTCGCAGCGTTCGCGCACCAGTCCTTCATCCGGGTGGATGCCGAGTATGAGGGACGCGCCAAGTGGTCGACGCCCGGCCTCGACGGCACGCCCACCGCCGACGGCAGCGGCGCGCGCACCCTGCAGTACGACACCGGCAACTTCGTGCTGCCGGGCACGGTTTTCACCAGTGCGCGCGCCGGCATGGAATTCGGGGAGTGGCAGATCAGTGCCTTCGTTGACAACCTTGCGAACCTGCACCCGGTGGTCGACTACAACAACACCATCTGCCCCTCGGACGTGACGACGCCGGCCTGCAGTCAGGCAGGCGGGGAGCGGTTGCTGCGCGAGTACACCTGGCGCCCCCGTACCATCGGCATGACGTTCATCTTCAGGAAGTAATGGCAGGGTGCCGCTCCGGCCCGCGCCCGGCCTCGCTGGGCGCGGAGCGGGTGATCCCGCGCCGCGACTTCCTGCAGGGCGCGCTCATCGGCGCGGCGAGCACGTTGTGCGGCCCGCTGCTGTGCGGGCTCGCCCGCGCGGAGGACGGTGCCGCCGCCGCAGCGCTGCCCGGCTACTACCCGCCGGCGCTCACGGGGATGCGTGGCTCGCACCCGGGTTCATTCGAGGCCGCCCACGCGCTGCGCGATGGCGCGCGAGCGCCCGCCATCCGGCAGACGGGCGAGCAGTACGATCTCATCGTCGTGGGCGGGGGCATCAGCGGCCTGGCCGCCGCGCACTACTACCGCAAGCACGCGGGGGCGCGGGCGCGCATCCTGGTGCTGGACAATCACGATGACTTCGGCGGCCATGCCAAGCGCAACGAGTTCACACTCGGGGGCAGGCTGCAACTGGTCAACGGCGGCACCCTCGAGATCGATAGCCCGAGACCTTACGGAGCAATCGCGGGCGGGCTCCTCAAGGAACTCGGCATCGACGTCGCGGCGCTCGCGCGCAAGGTGGAGCACCGGCATTTCTATTCAAGCCTCGGGATGCGGCGGGCGGCATTCTTCGACGCGCAGACCTTCGGCACCGATAAGCTCATCACGGGGATCGACGCCGGCGCGCTGCGCGCAGCGCTGAAGGACGCCCCCTTAAGCGCGCAGGATCGCGAGGACCTGGTACGCATCCGCGAGGAGCACCGCGACTATCTGCCCGGCCTGACCTCGGCGCAGAAGAAGGCGCACCTTGCCGGCATCAGCTACCTCGTCTACCTGCGCGATCTCGTGAAGGTGGGCCCGGGGGCGCTGAAGTACTACCAGTCCCTCAGCAACGGGGAGTGGGGCGTCGGCATCGATGCCGTCTCGGCGCTGGATTTATGGGGCTATGGCTTCCCCGGGTTCCAGGGACTCAGGCTGAGCCCCGGCGTGACACCACTCATGAGTCCCACGGCTGCCGGCTACCACGAGACCGGCGGCTCACAGCGGCTGCACTTCCCCGACGGCAACGCGACCATCGCGCGCCTCCTGGTGCGCGGCCTGATTCCCGCCATTGCGCCCCCCGGTGACGCGGCGGACGTCGTCACGCAGCGCTTCGATTACGCGCAGCTCGACCGTGCGGACTCACCGGTGCGGGTGCGCCTGAACAGCACCGCCGTGCATGTTGCGCATGAGGGGGATGCCGCCAGGGCTGAGGAGGTCAGGGTCACCTATCAGCGCGGTCAGCAGGCCTTCGGGGTGCGTTCCCGCCACTGCGTGCTGGCGTGCTGGAACATGATGATTCCGTACCTGTGTCCGGATCTGCCGCCGGCACAGCAGCAGGCGCTGCACAGCCTCGTGAAGACACCCCTCGTCTATACCAACGTCGGGCTGCGTAACTGGCGGCCCTTCAGGCAGCTTGGCGTCAGCGAGGTCTACGCACCGGGCTCCTACTTCAGCAACCTCTACCTCAATCCGAAGGTGGACATTGGCGCCTACCAGGGGAGCGCGAACCCCGATGAGCCCACCATCCTGCGCATGGAACGCGTCCCCTGCAAGGCGGGCCTGAGCGAACACGAACAGAACCGGGCGGGGCGGGCTGAGCTGCTGGATACCTCGTTTGCGGTCTTCGAGCAGGAGATCCGCGCACAACTATCCCGCACGCTCAAGGGTACGGATTTCGATCCGGCGCGCGACATCGAGGCCATCACCGTCAACCGCTGGCCCCACGGCTACTCCCCGGAATTCAACTCGCTGTTTGACCCGCATCTGCCGCCCTCGCAGCGGCCGGAAGCCATCGGCCGCGCGCGCTTCGGGCGCATTGCCATCGCCAATGCGGACTCCGCAGCGGCGGCCTATACGGATGCGGCTATCGAGCAGGCGCACCGCGCGGTGGGCGAGCTCCTCGGCTAGCGGCCGCGCCCGCGGCGGGCTCACGGCGCCTTGCGGTAGACCTCTTTGCCCTGGAACCAGGTACCGAGCACGTGCGTCTGCGCGATGTCGGCGGCGTGTCCGCGCGCGGCCAGGTCGAGGATGTCGCGGTCGAGCATCACGAAGTCGGCGGACTTGCCGACCTCGAGCGAGCCGGCATCCGCTGCGATGTTCAGCATCTGTGCGCCGCTCAAGGTGTAGGCCTCGATGACCTCCGGCAGGGTGATGCTCTCGCGCGGGTTGAGGGCCGGCTGCCCCGGCACGCGGCGAGTGATGGCCAGGGCCATGTTGACGAACGGGCGCGGATCGCGGGTATCCACCGGGGCGTCGGAGCCGGCGGTGATGATGCCGCCGGCACTCTTGACCGAGCGCACCGGGTAGCTGTTGCTCTCGTAGTAGCTGCCGGGCACGTGCAGCGCGGCATAGCCGTTGCCGTGCACCTGCTGCACGAAGGGCACGACCGTCATGTCGTACTCCGGGTCGACCGTCATCCAGGCGTAGGTGAAGGCGACATACAGGTGATCGCGGCCGATACGTGCGACGTCCGCGGGGTCCACCAGCTGCAGGTGGGCGAGGGCATCGCGCGTGCTCGTCACCCCGTCTGCGGCGCGCGCCGCTTCGATGGCGTCGATCGCCGTGCGGGCGGCGCGGTCGCCGAGCACGTGGATGTGCAGCGTGTAGCCGGCCAGGTGCATACGCTTCGCGTACTCGAGTATCACGGAGCGTTCGTGCTGCAGTTTGCCGTCGGAGATGGTGCATTGGGCCGGGTGGTAGCCGTTCTGCCGCATGAAGGTGCCGACCTGCTCGGCCGTGCGGTAGGTCTCCGGGTGCTCGCGCACGCTGGCGCACAGGGGCGTCGCCGTATCCACGTACCCGGTGACGGTCGGCCGGCCCTCTGCATCGACGGCAAAGATCGGCTGCAGCCAGGGCTTGAGACTCGCCCCGTTCGGCAGTGTCGGGGGCACGGTGAGCGGATCGCCCTCGATGGTGCCGTCGGCGAAGATCTTGATCACGTCGGCGCGGATGAGCGCGGTCGCGGCGTACTTGGCGCGGATGGCATTCGCCTGCGCCAGGATGCCCTCGTAGTCGATCTGGCCATCGGGCCGGCGCGTGCGCGATGGGTCGTAGAACTGTGCCAGCTCGACCCGGACGGTGAGCTGTTGGGCGGCGAGCAGCTTGTCGTAGACCACCTGGCCTGCGGGGGCTGCATACGCGTCGAGCACCCCGGTGATGCCGCTGCGGGCGAGCTTCTGCGGCACCCGCTCGGGCACCTTCGCCACCTCGTCCAGGTACATGTACATGATGCCCTGGGGGTTGATCGCGCCGCGGGTGTCCTCGTTCACCGCGCCATTGGGCTCGCCGTTCTCATCGACGCCGATGAAGGGCCGCGCGTCGGCGAAATCGGTCGCGAGCGTCGCCTTGGAGATGCCGACTACCTGGCCCGCAGCGTTCTTGGCGCTCGCGAGGGAGAGGCTGTTGAAGGCGCCGTGGTGGCCGTCCTCACCGAACAACTCGATGCGGCGCGTGGTCGAGGCGGCATCCAGGGCCGCCCGCAGGGACGGATGCTCGCGGTCAGGCTGGTTGCCGGCGGTGCAGTTCCATTGGTATACGCGCAACACACCGCCCGCGGGAGTCTGGAAGCGCGTCAGGCATGCCGAGACGAACTTCGTCAGGTCCTTGAGCGATAGCGCGCGGTCGTTCAGGTCGCAGACGTCGAGGTCGGCAATGTCCAGCGGGTGAATGTGCGAGTCGATGAGCCCGGGCAGCACCAGGCGGCCGCCGAGGTCCTCCACGTGGGTCGCAGGCCCGATGAAACCCTGGACGTCGTGTGCACTGCCGACGTACACCAGGCGCCCGTCCTTGACGGCCAGCGCCTCCGTGAGCGGGTGGTTCTTGTCGACGGTGTAGATCTTCGCGTGCCGGATGACAAGATCCGCGGGCGTCTGATCCGGGGCCGCCGCCAGCGCGGGGCCCCCGAGGGTGAGGAGTGCGCCCAGCGCGCACAGTCGCAGTATCGCGGACATGAGTACCTTCCTTGTGTGAGGTGGGCCTGCGTCAGTACGCGGCCGACGGGGCGCTGCCCTGGGCCGCGAGTTCCTGCACTACCGTCTGGCGCGTGGCCAGCACGTTCGCAAGTGGTGTGTGCCGCACGCGCGTGACCTCCGCGGTGGTGAAGGGGCTCGGCTGAGCCTCCCCGGGGGCCGGATAGGTCACGGAAAGCCAGTTGAGGACCGCCGCCAGCTGCGCATCCGTGAGCACCGAGTTGGCCGCTCCCGGCACCCGCAGCACGTAGTCGCGCCCGGCGCTCGTGCGCATGTAGAGGGCGAGGCTCGCGGCCAGCGGCGGGATCTTGCCGGTCACGCCCTGAGCCTCGGGGCCGTGGCAGCCCATGCAGTAGAGCATGTAATCCTGCCCGGGGCTCGCGTGGGCGGTGCTTGCGGCAACGCACGCGAGCGCGGCGAGAGCGATGCGGGGCGCCAGGCTCACGGAGCCTCAGGGCGCGGCCGGCGCGACCGTCTTGCGATGCTCGCGAACTTTGGCGCCATCAAGGGGCTGCGCGCGCTCGGCGGCGATGTCGGCGGCGGTCAGCGGCTTGATGCTGGCCGGCGCGTGGCCGAGGTCGAAGACCACGAAGTTCAGGGTTGCAGCGAGCGTCGCATCATCCAGGCGCGAGAAGTCTGGCATCTTGAAGTCGAAGTGCTTGTCCTCGACGGTGATCGCACCGAAGAGACCATAGAGCACCGTCATGGCGAGCTGCCGCCGCCCTTCGGCAGTTGCGGCATAGCGGGCCGGATAGCTCGTCAGTGGCGGCGCGAGCGAGGGCAGTCCGGTGCCGGCCGCGCCGTGGCACACGGCGCAGTTGGCCTGGAAGTTCGCGCCGCCATCGGCGAACTGCACGGCCGGCGCATCGGTCGCGTAGGCGGCGGGTGCCACGAGGCTGAGGAGGCACAGCAGGCCAGCAGTCGTGCCGGCCCCGGAGCGCGGCGCGGATGCGGCGCGGCTCACTTCTCGGCGACTCCGAGGATCACCGACACCGAACAGTGGTAGTTCGAGTCGGCGTTGGCCATGCACCAGTTGAGATCGTTGTTGCGCGAGGGGCGGTACATCGGCTTCTCGCGCTCGTTGCGGTTGCATTCGCAGTTGCCGCAGCTGGTCTTACCGCAGCAATCGTTGTAGGAGACGATGTAGTCGCGCCCGTCGCCGGGGTTGTGACAGGTGCCGATCCAAGTGATGGGCGAGGGGCTGGCGCCCGGGGGGCAGGACGTCGAGGTGCCGCCGCAGCAGGAGCACAGGAAGCCGTCGATCGCGCAATACTTCCAGTACTCGCAGCTCTCCGGGCTGTCAGCCTTGGGCTTGGCATCCGCCGCGTGTGCCCGTCCGGCACGGTCGATCGGCAGCAGTGGCAGCAGCGCCGCCCCGGTGAGTATCTGCCCGAGCGTGCCGAGGAGGCTGCGGCGCGAGGTGCGGCGCGCGAGCGAGCGCGAGGAATGTTCGAATAACTGGTCGAGCGAACGCATCACGTGCCCCGTTCTTTCAAGGGTTGAGCATCATCCACGGCGTCTCACCGAGGTGCTTCTCGACGTGCTTCACGCGCCCGGTGAGCGCATCGAGGATGAGGACATCGGAGTTCGCGACCGCGGCGAACAGGATGGGTGCCGGGTCCTGCGACACCTGCACCGCCAGCACGTTGGGGAAGCCGCTCGCGTGCACCGGCCAGCGGGCCAGGCGTTTGTGGGTGGCAGTATCAAACACCCAGATCTCGGTGCCGCCTTCCTTGTGCGAGCCCTCAATACCTTCGTGCATGGGCACATAGAGGCGCCCGAGCTTCTTGTGGATCGCCCCGACCTGCTCGGCGCCCGGACGCCAGTGTCCTTTCTCCGCCGCGCTCACGAGGCTCCACACCGGCGCGAACGCCGGTTGCGCGCCGGAGAAGTCCACTTCGTGCACGTCCCCGAGGAAGGAGAGAAACGCATAGCCCTTGTCGATGGGAATACCTTGAATGAACACCGGATCCTTGTCCGGATCGAAGAACGGCTCGGACATCGCTCGTGAGGCCTCGTGACCCTCGCCGTCGAGCGTCACGGTGAGCAGCCGCCCGCTCTCGCACAGCGAAGCGACGCGGTTGGGACCGGAAGGGATGACGAGGACGCAGCCGGCGGTATCGATCTCGGCGAGCACCTTCTGGTGCGTCGGGTCGAGAACGCCGAACGAAGCCGCCGGCGTCACGTATGAGGCGTATACGAAGTGCCCGTCGTCACTGTAGGCGACGCTGAACAGGTTCGGCGTCGTCATGACGCGCTTGTTGGGCAGCACGATCTCGCCGGCCGGCGCGAGCGTGGTGTTATCGGTGAACTCCACAACGTCGGTACGCGTGCCGCGGCTGCCGCGCGCATAGTAGGTGGTCGCAACCACGCTCTTACTGCCATCCGGGGAGAGATTGAAGCCCGGCGTGAAGCCCGCATCGATCTGGCCCAGCCGCCGGTAGGTGTCGCCGTCGAACAGATGGATGCGCTGATCGATCTCGTTGTCGAAAGCCGCATCGAACACGTACACCCAGTGCGGACTCTTCGGCGGCAGCTTCTGCACCGTCAGATGTTCTGCCGGCAGGGGCGGCGTTGCGGCCAGGGCGGCGCCGGCGGCGAGACAAAACACTGCTGCAGTCAGTGGTGCTGATCGCATCGATTTTCCCCAAGGCCGGACGCGTTGATGATGCGCGTTTTGAGTCCCCCTGACGAGCCGGGGCCGGCAGCTTCGCGGCGAGTCTGGCACAACGCCGGGAACGGCGAAAGGTGCGGCGGTGCACGCATCGGCCTGTTTGACCCATCGCCTGACCTGCCGTAGAGTTCCGGTATCCTCGATTTAGAACAATCGATAATCGATAGACCCCGATGCCCGCCGTAGCGCTGCAGTCGCTGTGGTCCGTCACGGCCCCGCCGGGTCCTGCGTGCGCCATGCTGGCCGCGCCCGTAAAAGCCGAGGTCGCCATCATCGGTGCCGGGTACACCGGCCTTGCGGCGGCGCTGCAGCTCGCCGAGTCCGGAACCGACGTCGTAGTGCTGGAGAGCCGGGACGTCGGCGAGTGCGCCTCGGGCCTCAACGGCGGACAGGTCATTCCCGGGGTCAAGCACGACCCGGACACGCTGGAAGAGCTCTTCGGTGCGCAGGCCGGAGCGCGCCTCATCGGCACCGTTGCCGCCGGACCGGACGTGGTGTTCGCCCTCATCGAGCGGCTGCGGATCGCCTGCGCTGCGACCCGCACGGGATGGATCCAGCCGGCAACTTCGGAGGCCGCGCTGGCGCAGCAGGCGCAGCGCGTGGAGCAGTGGCGGCGCCGCGGTGCCCCCGTGGAACTGCTCACGCGTGCCGAGGTGGCGCAGCTGACGGGCTCGGCCCGCTACCTCGGCGGGCTGATCGACCGCCGCGGCGGCACGGTGCAGCCGCTGTCTTACGTGCGCGGACTCGCCCGCGCTGCCACGCAATCAGGCGCACGCATCTTTACGCGCAGCGCGGCGCTGAAGCTCGCGCGCGTGAATGGCGGCTACCGCATCGATACGGCTGCCGGCAGTGTGAGCGCGCCGCAGGTGATCATTGCCACCAATGCCTACACGGATGCCGTCAGTGGCGCCCTGCGGCGCTCCATCGTGCGCGTGCCCTCATTCCAGGTCGCCACGGCGCCGATTCCGGAAGCGCTGCGTGCGACGATTCTACCCGGCGGGCAGTCGGCATCGGACACCTGGAGGCTGCTGCGCTACTTCCGTGTGGATGCGAGCGGACGCCTGGTGATGGGCACGCGCGGCACGTTTGCTCAAGCCCCGACGACTCACACCGTGCGCCATCATTACCGTGCCGTCGCGGAGATCTACCCGCAGCTCGCCGGTCTTAAGTTCGAGTACCACTGGGGCGGCTTCGTCGCCATGACCCCGGATCACCTGCCGCATCTGCATGAACTGGCGCCGGGACTGATCGCGGGCCTCGGCTACAATGGCCGCGGTGTGGCGATGGCGACCGTGATGGGCGGCCTGCTGGCACGGCGGGTACGCGGCGAGCCGGCCGCAGACCTCGGCTTCCCCGTGACGCCCGTGCGGCCCGTGCCCCTGCATGCGTTCAGCGGTCTTGGCGTGCGCGCCACGATCCAGTACCTGCGGCTCGCGGACGCGCTGGCGCGCGCTCAGAAGGGGCGATAGATCCTTGGACACGACCCGTCTGGTCTTTCTCACGGTGCTCGTGCTGCTGAACCTGGCCTTCGTATTCGGCTGGGTATGGGCGGTGCGGCGTCACCGGCTCACGGGGCGCCCAACGGCGGGCGACGTGCTGATCGGCGCCGGCACCGATTTCCTCGACACGCTCGGCATCGGCTCGTTTGCCCCGAGCACCGCGTTGTTCAAGTTTCGGGGGCGCCCGGCGGATGAACTGATCCCGGGGACACTCAACGTCGGACACAACGTGGCGGCATTCCTCGAGACACTCTTGTTTGTCACTGCGGTCACGGTGGACCCGATGCTGCTCGCCTGTACGGTGGCGAGTGCGGCGATCGGGGCATGGCTCGGGGCCGGCATCGTCAGCCGCCTGCCACGGCGCACGATTCAGATCTTCATGGGCATCGCACTGCTGATTGCGGCCGCGTTTTTCCTGGTGCGCATCTTCGACAAGCTGCCCCCCGGCGGCACCGAGTTCGCCCTGCACGGCTGGCGTTTCGCCGTGGCGGTGGGGATCAACTTCGTGCTCGGTGCCCTGATGTGCATCGGCATCGGCAACTACGCGCCGAGCATGATCATATTCGCGCTACTCGGTATGCACCCGCTGGCGGCGTTCCCCATCATGATGGGGAGCGACGGCCTCGTACAACCGGTCGCGAGCCTCGGATTCTTCCGTTCCGGGCGCTTCTCCCATCCGACCGCCCTCGGCATCGCGATGGGCGGGGCGGTAGGGGTGTTCGTCGCCTTCTACATCGTCAAGCAGCTGCCGCTCACCCTGATGCGCTGGCTCATCGTGGTAGTGGTGACTTACGCCGCGGTCTCGCTGCTGCGCTCCGCCTACGCCGCCCGGGACGGCGTGCCGGCTACGCAGTGACGGCCCGGCGTTAATCGTCTCAGCTCGCTTCCCAGCCCATCCGCACCGCCGCCAGATGGCCCCCGGCGCGCTCGTGCTCGGCCGCGGGCGCCGGCTGCGCCGCCTTGTGCTGCGGGCACTGGGCCATCTCGCGGGCGTGCGCCTCGGGGGTGATGCTGAACACCGCCGCCACGAGCAGGGCGAGCGCCACATTGATGGCGAGAGATCCGAGAACTCCAACAGTCGTGGTCTTCATGATTCGTTTCCTCCCAGACAGAACATCAGTGCGCATATAAGACTCCTGCGGACCCGTGGCGGTCAGGGGGCGGGCAACGCCCCCATCCTTACGACCAACGGATTCGTCCCTGTGACACCCGCCGAGCGCTGATTGAGGGGTGTTACGCTCTCTTGGAGGGCTCGCGGGTGCGGATGGTTTAAGGCTTGCCGGGGGCAAATGCGGGTGTCAGTCATGGGCCGGATCGCCCTCGCGGTGGTGCTGACAGCGTTCCTGGTCCTGGTGGCTGTGGAGGCGAGCCCCTGGCCCTCGGCGCTCCTCATCCGCTTGGCCTTCGATACGAGCGGTGGGCTGGCCAACGCGAAGCTCGCCCCCCTGGTTCCTGCCGCGATTAGTGCTCACCTGGATGAGATTTACGATCCGGCTGATGCGGATGCACGGCTGGACGTTTTTTACCCGTCCCAGCCCGACAGCGGGCGCGGCCTGCTGACGGTTGTCTGGATCCACGGCGGGGGGTTCGTTTCCGGCAGCAAGGGGCAGATTGCCAACTACGCCAGGATCCTGGCCGGTGGCGGCTATACCGTCGCCGGGATCGATTATTCAGTGGCGCCGGAGCGGACCTACCCGACGCCCCTCCTGCAGATAAACCGGGCGCTGGCCTACCTGACACACAGCGCGCAGCGTCTGCACGTGGACCCTGAGCGACTGGTGCTCGCCGGGGACTCGGCCGGCGCGCAGCTCGCTGCGCAGCTGGCCAATGTCATCACGTCACCCGGTTACGCACGCACGGTCGGGATCGCTCCGGCGATTACCCCGCGGCAGCTCGTGGGGGTTGTCCTCTACTGCGGCCCCTACGCCATGCAGGGCAGTTCCGCGGGCGGGCTGTTCCCGAGCTGGTTCGCGCGCACCGTGCAGTGGTCCTACAGCGGGCGACGCGACTACGCCCGCGATGCCCGCAGCGCAACGCTGCTCGTGGCGAACTTCCTGACGCCCGCATTTCCGCCGACGTTCATCTCCGTCGGCAACGGCGATTCGCTCGCCCCGCAGTCCTATGCGCTGGCCGTGGCGCTGCGCCGCCAGGGCGTTCGGGTCGACGCGGTGTTCTTCCCGCAGGACCATCGCCCCGCACTGGCCCACGAGTATCAGTTCTCGCTGGATACTGAGGAGGCCCGCGCGGCGCTGCGGCGCTCGCAGGAATTCCTCGCCTCTTTGCACTGAGCTAGAGGTTATCCGGCTGCAGTTCGGCGCGGCCGTTCCATTGCAGGAGCCACAGCCCCGTGGAGTCCACGGGCGGGCATTTGCTGGTTACTAGCCGGCGCTGGGTTGCAATCCTGTCCGCGCTCTCGTGCGCACCCGGGCGCTCCATGGCGGTCAGGGTGTCGCGGGCAACTGCGCACAAGGGCGAGAGTGCCTGGTGCAGTAAATCTGCCGCGGCCTGCTCGCGGGCCTTACCCTGAGCATCGGTGCTGCACGAGGCCGCGACGAGCTTCTGCTCGCGGGCGATCTCGCCCGGCCGGTCTGCGTCATCGATGAAGTGCCGCTGCTCAGTGCCCTCGAGCTTGTAGACTGGGTAGGTGGTCTTGAGCGTCGCGATCTGCTCCAGTGCCTGCACGCAGGTGGGGTCCGGCGCTTCCTCCGCCCAGCCTGCGAGGGGCAAAAAGCCTGCACCGGCGAGCAACAGCGACAGCATTGGGACATGCCTTATGTCGTTAGGGAATGCTGCCGGCTCCATGCGAGCCGGTGAGCGGTCAGTGAACGGTCTTGGCAACCACATTGGAGTGCGCTCCCTCGATGTTGCTGCTGGTGTAGGCGGCGACGGCAAAGTACCAGCTGCCCGGAGCGAGACCGTGCACCACATAGCGGGTGAGCTTCTGGTCCGGTAACACGACGACCATGTATAGCGCCCGCGGCGAGGTGCCGTAGAAGACCTTATACCCCGCGAGAGTATTGAGTTCGCCCCCCTGCGCGTCGCGCGTCACCGCGGTCCAGGTGAGGGTGGCCGTTCCCCCGCTCGTCGTCGCCGGCTCGACCCGCTCGCAGCCGCTGAGCGCGGCCGCCATGAGGGCCGCCATCGTCGCAGTGCGCAATGCCGCGGCAAAGGCCGGGCGCGGGGAAGTCGGGGTCATCCTCGAAGTACTTTCGGTCGCTGCCCGGGAATCCTGTGGTTCATCCCGGCCGGACATGGGCCACTGGCCTGATAGAATACCCGTAAGCGCTGGAGTTCCATAAGACGTAGAGGTGGTTGATCGCACCGGTCTTGAAAGCCCAATCCCATCCGGTCTTGGGCCGGATCGCGCCAAAAAATGGAGCACTAGGATCAGCCTCTTAGGACAGATTCTCGAATGTCGCTCAAAGTACGATGTGCCCACTGTGTGCCCACAGTTTTTAGTGCACGCATCTCGGCCTGACTTGGGTGGCAGATTGGTCCAAAGCAAAGGGTTTCAGAGCGAGCGTCGGAAGCGTGGCCGAGTGGTTGAAGGCACCAGTCTTGAAAACTGGCAACGGGGCAACCCGTTCGTGAGTTCGAATCTCACCGCTTCCGCCAGATTAGGCGCGGTTCGACTTTTGGGCATTCCGGTGCCCAGCGGCTGAGATATAGCTGGCAAATGCTCGACGCCCGTTTTGGCGGCGCATTCACGGATTTTTAGGATTGACCGAATCCGTCGGTGGGTGTGGCACTGATGACTAGTGCGCGCACCTTCTCCAGCAGATCGCGATGGAACGAATAGGGAATGGCACCCAAGTGCTGAAGCTGTCCGACGACCAGGCCGGGATGCACTCGAATCTGTTCGGCGAACGCGAGAATGCCGCGCCGGGGTATGCGCGACATCCATGCCTGCAGGACTTCTTGGTCGACGCAGTGGTTTGCCCCGTGTCTGTTGGCACGTTGCTCCGCCGCTGGTGCGGCATCCCGGGCGAAGTGCTCTTGATCTAGAAGCTCCAAGATCGGTTCATCCTTACCTAACGCCGTGTATGACGTGATCGACCTCGTGGAAGAGGGTGTGCCAGAAGTTGTCGATCCGATCCAGTCGTAGTGAAAGGGCGATTTGCCAGAAGCAGGCGCCATCGAGTTTCGCGCCAGCCAGGAATTCGACAATCACGAGCCTGACGCCCGCCTTCTTCAGCAATGACGCCGCCTTCCTAACGTCCTCGGTGTCTCGCAGACAACCCTGCAGCACCGCAATCGTTTCCTTGAGGGCGATCGCACTGAAGGCTCTTACCTCGACGGCTTGCGCGAGTTGCTTGGCACGTTGCAGCAAGCCAACTGCAGGACTAAGGGCGCGCTGTCGTAGCGCTGCTTCTTGGCCGCGTGTCCGAACGTGGGTGTTTCATCAATGTCCCTTACGTCAAAGAACGACCTGTCTTTCGGAAAGCCCCGGGCACGGAGAGCAGGGTCGCCGCTGGGCCGCCGTTTTGACCTGATTGCCGGCACCTCAGTGGGCGCGATTCTCGCCCTCGTACTCGCCTTCGAGGTTCCGGCTGCCCACCTTGCGCAACTCTTCTCGGACCACGGAGCAGAGATCTTCTGCCGCGAGCGGCTAAGCTTTTTCGGCTTTCTTCGGGCGCGTTACAGCTCCACGCGGCTTGCGCGGCTCCCCGAGCAGCCCGGGCTGCTCGGGGAGTCAGGAGAATTGGTAGCAGATTGGCTAACATCGGCCAATAAGTCGGCCAATTCGAGGGGCATAGTTTAGTATTAATTAGTAGAATCAAATAGTTATGTTCTGTTTAAATCGGCCATTTTAAAGCGTCGCCAAGATCGGCCAAAAGATCGGCCAAAAATCCAATAGAATGCAAAAATTCTGGCTAATTTTAGATTAAAAATGGCAAGTAATATCGGCCAATCTGGGAGTGGGGAGGCAGTGGCGCGGATCGAACCCACGCTGCTGGTAGACGTGTCGCCCGAGCTAACCGACGTGGTGGCCGAGCTCTCGGCAGAAGCGGCTGCCTTAGGCCGGGGTCTTCACCCGATGACGGCGTCGAATCTCGCGGATCTTGTCCGCATCATAAACACGTACTACAGCAACCTAATCGAGGGACACGACACCCGTCCCCGTGAAATCGAGCGGGCGCTTCTAGGCGACCTGGACCAGAACCCCGAAAGACGCGATCTGCAGCTTGAAGCGGCCGCGCACGTGCGCGTCCAGGCGAACATCGATCGACTTGCTGCGACGGGCAAACTCGGCGAGCCGGCATCCGAAGATTTCCTGCGCGAGCTGCATCGCGAATTTTATCGCGATGCGCCCGAATCCATGCTGCGTATACAGGGCAAGACACATTCGTACATCATGACGCCCGGTGAGTGGCGCAGCCGTCCCGAGGAGGACAACGCCGTCGGCCAGCATCTGCCGCCCTCAAGCGAGAGGGTAGCCGAATTCATGGCACGGTTCGGGCAACGCTATGCCCTAGCCAAACTTGGCAAGGGCGCCCGCATCCTCGCGATGCCCGCTGCCCATCATCGCTTCAACTACATCCACCCTTTTCCCGATGGCAACGGCCGGGTGAGCCGGCTCATGAGTCACGCGATGGGCTACTCTGCCGGCATCGATGCCCATGGCTTGTGGTCAATTTCCCGTGGACTTGCCCGGGGACTCAAGAGCCGTCAGGAATACAAGCACATGATGGATCGAGCCGATACACCGCGCCAGGGAGACCTCGATGGCCGCGGTAATCTGTCACAGAAGGCGCTGATCGAGTTCACCGAATGGTTCCTAAGAGTGTGCCTGGACCAGGTAACCTTTATGTCCGGCCTCTTTGAGATTCCGACGCTCTCAAAGCGATTAAAGCTCCTGGTGCATCAAAGCGATTCACTCAAACCCGAAGCCGCGGCCTTGTTGGATGCGGCGCTTACGCGTGGTGAGTTCGAACGCGGCGCTGCTGCAAGCCTGACGGCACTCCCCGAGAGAACCGCGCGGCGCATCTTGAACGATACGGTGGCTGCCGGCCTTTTGGGTTCCCAGACGCCTAAGGGGGCAGTTTCCTTGCGGTTTCCCGATGAGGCTCTCGAAACTCTCTTCCCGCGCCTATATCCCCGAACGTAATGCGCGCCGAGGCGCAGCAACCATCAGTCTCCGCTCCACCATCTCCGGTCTAAAGCGGCTGACGTCGATCCCCGAGCTTGTGCCCACCTCTGTGCCCAATGTGTTCGAAATCGCCCGTACTTAAGGCAAGCCGCCAAGAGGAGGCTGGAGGTAAGGCGTTGAATTCAGCTACGCTCGGTGATGCTGGATGAGGCGTCCTTTGGCCTTGAAAACCGGAGACCCCTCACGGGGTTCGTGAGTTCGAATCTCACCCTCTCCGCCAGTTTGCAATGGCCTCGGCGGACGTCATCCGCTAAACAGATGAGGGCTGACCGGTCCTGCATTGCAGGCAAGGGTGGCGACATGTGGGGTTGGGTCAAGCACTCCTTCAATAATTACGCGCGCTTCGACGGCAGGGCCGGCCGGCCGGAGTACTGGTGGTTCTACCTCTTCACGTTTCTTTGCAACGCGGCGCTCTACATCGGAACCGCAGGCTCACCGGGTTCACGGCTGACGCTGCGGGGCCTGTTCTGGCTAGCCACGATCATCCCGTCCTTCGCGGTGACCTCGCGCCGCCTGCATGACACGGGCCACTCATTCTGGTGGGCGCTGGCGCCGCTGTTCGTGGTGCTTCCGGTTGCAGGTCTGACATTCGCCTACCCCGGGGGATTGACGCGCCGGGGGAATTACGTGGCAGGCGGATTAGGCTTCCTCGTAATGCTGGCGGTGCTCGCACTTGCGGTGTGGGTGCTGATACTGCTGTGCCGCACGGGCGATGCGGGCGCGAACCGCTTCGGCGATCCTGCGCCGATGACACCCGGCTTGACGCGGTGAGCCGTTTTGGGTGGTTGACCTGCGTCGCGGAAAGCCGCGACCTGGGACAGAGCCGCTGCCCGCCTGGCCGCAAGCTAAGTAACCCCCTCGGGAGAGAGTGGAAGTAGACTGCCCGCTCCAAGAACACGCGTGACCGGCCGCAACGCAGCAGGGGAGTCGGGTACATGAGGGGAACCTATTCGTTCGTCATCGCGGTGGGACTGCTTACGCTCGGGGCGGGCATGGCTTTCGCCGGCAAGCAGCAGGCGGAGCCGGGCATCCAGGTGATCCAGGGTAAGCCTGACAAGGAAGCCGGCGCGGCCGCACTTGCTGAAGCGGAGCATCTCGCCGGTACGGGCTCCTGGGAGTTGATCGCAGTCGGGCGCGTGTATTACCTCTCGGGGGATAAAGCCAAGGGACAGGCGCTTTTCGACCGGGCGACCAGCAGCAAACCTGGCAGCAGCGATTGGCTGCGCCTCGGTGAGGTGTATGCGGAAGCGGGCGAGAACTCCAAGGCCGAAGACTGTTTTCAGAAGGCGCTGGCTGCCGACCCGAAGGACGACAGCGGTCAGGCAGAAGTCGGAGCCTGGTACATCCGCAACGGCCAGCGGGCCAAAGGCGAGGAGCTGCTCGCCAAGGCGCTGCAGAAGCATCCCGATGAGATCTGGCACTACGTGCGCGCATCGGAGGCTCTGCTGGGCGTCCCCCCGGGACGCTGAGCCTGCTTTCGGATACCGACAGGCGCCGTAAGCCCGCTGCTGCGGCCACTGCTCGCAAAGCCTGATTGCGACCCGTCCCGGCGCGCCGCCGTGCCGACAAGGTGCGCGGCAGCGAGTGCTACGTTACTGCACGCACAGGGCGACGGCGTGCCGGTGATCGACCCCGCACAACGGATGTGCCCGGACGAAATCTGCCGCTCGAGCGCGGCGGGCGAAGCGCTCTACATCGACACCAATCACCTCTCTGCGACCGGTGCGGCCTTGCTCGCGCCGCAGCTCGAAGCGGTGTTTCACTGAGCGCTCGTACCGACGGACCACGCGCCGCTCGAGGTCGTGTCCGCGTTGCGATGACTGCGCCCGCCTGAGCCTCCATAGCTGCGCAGGCCTCTGTTACTCTTGGCTTGACAGGCTCGCGTGCGAGACTCAGCGCCCCGAGGAGCCGCGGTGGACTGCCACGAAGGCCGCAGCCGCCTGCCGACGGCGGGATGCGGATGCGAACAAGCGAGGCGAATCGGTGACACCAGAGATCCGTGCATTTGAATATGCGACGGGACTGTTTGCCGTGCTGATCGGACTGGCGGTCGTGGACCTTGCGACCAGTTTTCACCGGCTGCTGCGCAGTAGTACCCCGGTGCGCTGGGACCCGCTCACTCTCATGGCGGCGTTCTACGCGCTTTGCCTGGTCGTCGCCATGTGGTTCGACCTGTGGGGGGTACGGCACTTCGACGCCACCCGCGGCTTTCTTTTCTACCTGAGCTTCGTCGCCGAATTCCTGGTCTTGTTCCTGGTGGCCGCGGCAAGTCTGCCGGACCAGCCCTTGGAAGGGGCGGATCTGCGCGAGTATTACGCGCGCACCCGGCGCTACCTGTGGACGCTGCTCGTGATCTTCCAGGCACTGTACGTGACCGACGGCCTCTACTTCAGCCGCGGAGACTCGGCGCGCTTCCCGATCTGGGCACTCGTGTTGATAAACGTGCTGATGTTTCTGCCGCTCGTCATTTCCGTGGTGCTCATGCTCGCCAGGTCGCGGCGTGTTCACTACGTGGGGCTGAGCCTTCTGTTTGTGGTGCTGGTCCTGCACTATGGACCGGCCTCCATCAATTGAGCGCATGCATTTGACGATTAGCGATGTACTGCCCGTATGACCAGTGACATTCCCGAAGCTGCCCCGGCTCGGCCCACGGTCTTCCTGAGCTACGCGTCAGAGGACCGGGCGGCGGCACGCCTGCTCGGCGGCACGCTTCCTAACTACGGGCTCGAGGTGTGGTACGACGAGAGCGAGCTCGGCGGCGGGGATGCCTGGGATCAGAAGATCCGCCGCCAGATTCGCGAGTGCGACTATTTCATGCCGCTGATATCGGCTCATACCGAGGCGCGGCACGAGGGCTATTTCCGTCGCGAGTGGCGCCTGGCCGTCGAAAGAACGCTCGACATGGCCGATGACCACCTGTTTCTCCTGCCGGTCGTCATCGACGGCACGGATGAATCCCGGGCCCGCGTCCCGGAGAAATTCCTCGCGGTGCAGTGGCTGCGGCTGCCGGGCGGCCAGACCTCGCCGGCTCTTGAGGCGCTGTGCCGTCGCCTGGTGTCGGGTGAGTCGCAGGCGCTCAGCTCCCCGCGCCGCTCTGCAGCAGCGCCGGCACTGAGCGCCCGTGCAGCGCCGGGGCCCGCGGCGCTGGAGTTTCCGCGCGAGGTGCCCGGCCAGCGCGTGCGCTTCTGGTTCGAGGTCGGCGGTTGGGCGCTGCGCTCGGCCGGTACGCAATGGCGCCGGCTGCGTCCCTGGCTGCGGGTGCTGATCATTATCTGGCTCGCCTTCCTGTTCGTGACCCGCGGCTGCGTCAGCCGGCATCACGAGACCGAGGGCGTCTCGCCCGCAACCGCCGCCCGGATCAGGTCCATCGCTGACCAGTACCAGGGTGGTGGCAGTCCGGTCGATGCGACCCAGCTTGCAGCGCAGATCGCGCACGAGTTCACCCCGGAGGTCCCTGCAGCCTCCGGTGCGGCGCAGCGCGTGCACATCCTGGTCGTCCCGTTCGCGGCCCCGGCCGGTGATGCCGCCGCGGGGAAGTTTGCCGATTCAGCGCTGGCGCAGGTCTACGGCAGGATCGCCATCCGCACCGGGCACCTCGGGATGGCGAAGGACTCGCTCCCGGCCTGCGATCTTGCGGGCATGCTCGAGCGCGGCCGCCCGGCCCACGCCGAATTCGTGGTGTGCGGCACGGTCGAGACGCAGGCGGGCGGTCCCGGACTCACCCTGAGAATCGCATCCACGACGGAGAACGCCTTCATGTGGTCGAAGTCCTACCCCGTGCAGGGATCCGATCCGGCCCTGATCGCCAACGAAGTGGCTGCCAAGCTGGCGGCGCTTGAGGATGACTAGCTTCAATGTATGGGCAGCGCGGGTGCTGCGCGCCGCTGCAGCTGCATGGCCGCATGGGGGCCCGCCGTGCGAGCCCTCAGAAGCGAACCAGCACTCCCGCGCCCCACACGACCTCGCGCGTCCTCAGGTCCGGGTACCACAGGCCGCCCTCGTTGGCGCAGCTGTCGCCGCCGGCAGCCGAGCCGTTGTTGCAGACCATACTGGCCGGTGAGCCCGTGTTGCCAAGCGGGGGCGTGACGCCGCCGCTGCCACTCCAGTAGGGCACGTCCGAGTGCCGATAGGTGGCCTCGGTCCACCAGGTGATCCAGTCCTTCGGCATCCACTGGAAGTTCAGCTGCGCATCCCACTGGTAGAGCTTCTGACCGGGGTTCTCGGTGAAGTAGGGCGTGCCGCTCGCTGCGGTGGCGCCGTTGATCGGGGGCACCAGCGCCAGGTAGCGGCCGGGGTTATTCATGAAACCGCCGCCGAAGGTGACCGCGTAGTGGTCATTGTCGAACCAGGTGCGGTCGTACGCCATGATGCCGAAGAAATTGGCCTTGTTCGGGCCATGAGAGCAGTACACGCCGCCACCGTATTCACAGCCGATATCCATCGTGACCGAGAACGCCATCCTGGAGACCCCGGTACCGTTCTGGCCGTGGGCGTCGTAGTACTTCACCAGCACGCTGTCATCCTCGTGCACGCGTGTCACGTTGGCGTAATTGATGTAGCGGCCATTCGGATTGGGCAGCCCCGCCGGCGCGTTCGGGTTGCCGCCGTTGTTGGGTATGCCACTGCCGGAGGCGAGGTTGTCCTCGCCGATGGTGTAGGTATTCAGCACCAGCTTGAAGGAGTCGTTGGGTATCCACAGGATCTGGCCGCCAAAGCCCGGGTGGCTGTTGAACTTCGCGTACGACTGCCAGCCATTGATCAGCCACGGTTCGATCTTCAGGGTCTGGGTCGGGAACCACTGCACGCGCAGGCCGTTGAAGTACCAGGGGGTGTTGGAGGACACGAACGAGGGCTGATACGTCCAGTTGTCGTAGTTGTAGTAGCTGAAGAGTCCGATGTAGGAGACGAAGACGCCGAGGTCGACGTTGAGTCCGTGGTTCACGTCGAAGTGATAGCCGGCATTGGCCTCCGAGAAATACTTGTAGGCGCCCTGCAGGTCCCACTGCCCGACCGCTGAGCTCGCATCGTTGCGGGGCGTCGTGACCGAAAACAGGCCGAACATCGACAGGAACCGCGCGCGCACGTTTTCCCAGTGGAAGTCGCCGCCGAAGCTCACCTGTTCAATCTGGAACTCCCCGGAGCGGAATTCCTCGGTGGAGCCGACGATCGTGTGATCGACCGGGTGATTGAAGTCCTGCAGGTAATTCGCGTCGAAGCGGATCTCGGGGGTGAAGAACTTGGTGTCGAAGATCGGGGACTGCTCACGGCTGGTACCGTTCATCCAGCCGAGGTAGCCGACGGCAAACGGCGTCTGGGTATCGACCTGCGGGCCGGGCTCGGGCGCCTGCAGCGCCACGGGTACCGTCGGTGCCGCCCTGGCGGGCGCCGCGGCAGCGGCCGCGGCAGGGGGTGCGGCGAGCGCGGCGAGCGCGGGTGCCGCTGACGAGGTCCCGCCGCTGGCGTTCATGACGACATCCTGGCGGGTCGCCTTGCCGGATGCGACCTCGAGAGTGACCGGGCGGCTCGCGGTGAAGCCGGCGGCTTCCCAGGTGAGCGCCCAGCTGCCCGGTGGCAGATCAGCGAAGCCGTATTCGCCATCGGCGTGAGAGACGGTGGCGCGGATCGCATGGTCGCCCGCATGTACGGCCGTGACGGTCGCCGCGGGCACGGGTCGGTGCGCTGCGTCCGTCACGACGCCCACGATAGCGCCAGGATCGGCCGCATAGGCCGCCGGGAGCACGAGCAGCGTTGCGATCGTCGCCAGGGCCCGGGCCGATGCTCGCCGCGGGGTCACCGTAAGCCTCTCGGTCACATGCGTTGCGCTTGCCATGGGTCTCTCCGCGGGACTCCCCGCTGCATCCAGCCGTTCATCATAGGGGCGGTTGTTGGTGCGCCTAGGCAGAAAGCCGTTAAGAAAAGTCCCGCGCGCCCGAGACGCGGGGATCGCTCCGCAGTACCCGGGCCTGTCAAGGCGAGCCGGCGGGCGCCTCCCCGCTCTCGGTGCGCAGGCGGTAGCCGACGCCCGATTCGGTGATGAGGTAGCGGGGGCGCGGCGGGTCGGGTTCGAGCTTCTGGCGCAGGCTGCGGATCACGACGCGCAGGTTGCGCGAGTCATCCTCGCGGCCCGGGCCCCACACCTCGCGGATGATCTGCTGCTGGGTGACGATGAGGCCGTCCTGCCGCGCCAGGCATTCCAGCACCCGGAACTCGATCGGCGTGAGATGGATGCTGCCGGCGGGTCCCTCCGCGGTACGCCGCGGCAGATCGAGCCGGCAGCCGCCGATGCGCACCACCGCGATCTGCTCGGCGGCCTGCGCGTTGCGACGCAGTGCGGCGCGCGCGCGCGCCAGCAGCTCCGGCGCGCTGAAGGGCTTGGTCACATAATCGTCCGCGCCCGCATCGAGGGCGAGGATCTTCTGCTCTTCCAGGGTGCGCGCGGACAGCACCACGATCGGCATCGGCGACCAGGCGCGTATGCCGCGCACCACCTGCAGGCCGTCGTTGTCGGGGAGCCCCAGGTCGAGCAGCACCAGGTCAGGCTTCTCGGTGCGCGCGGCGATCAGGGCGCGCTCGGCATTCTCGGCCTCCGCCACGCGATAGCCCTCGCCTTCGAGCAGTACTCGCACGATGGCGCGGATCTCCGGCTCGTCCTCGACCACCAGGACCCGGTGCATGGCGCGGGTCATGAGCTGCCCGGCGCTGCGCGCTCGGTCGGCAGCGTGAACTCGAAGCGCGCCCCGCCTCCCGGACGGTTGCCGGCCTCGATGTCCCCGCCGTGGGCGCGCACGATGGCGCGACAGATCGCAAGCCCCAGGCCCACGCCCACCACGGCGCCCTCATCGTGGCCGCGCTGGAACTTGTCAAAGAGGCGTGCCGGGTCACCCTGGGGCAGCCCCGGTCCCTCATCTGCCACCGACACGCGCACGAAGGCGCCATCGGGCACCGCGGAAATGCGGATGCGGGTGCCCGCTGGGGTGTACTTCACCGCGTTGTCGAGCAGGTTTGCCAACACCTGCACCACGAGCGTCGCGTCCACGTGCACCGGCGGCAGGTCGGCCCGCAGCGCGACCTCAACCGGGTGTCCGGCGAGGCGCTCGCGCACGGACTCGAGCGCCGCCCCGACCAGGTCATCGAGGGTCTGCCAGTCGCGCCGCAGCTCGATCTTGCCTGACTCAAAGCGCGTCAGGTCGAGCACGTTGGAGACCAGGTCCGACATCTCGAGTGCCTTGGTCTCGATCGAACGCGCCAGGCGCTCGCGGGTGGGTTCATCAAGGGCGGCGCCGCGTTCGGCGAGCGCGCTGCTGGCGCCGGCGATCACCGAGAGCGGCGTGCGCAGATCGTGGGAGATCGACGCCAGCAGCGTGTTGCGCACGCTTTCGCCCTCGGCGGCCACGCGCGCCGCTTCGGCCCCTTCCGCGAGGCGGGCGCGCTCGAGGGCCAGCCCGACCTGGCTGGCGAAGGTGTCGAGGAGATGGCGTTGCTCGGGCAGGAGCACGCGGCGCGGATTGCTCGGCAGTACCGCGAGCACCCCGAGGGCGCGCCGCTCGTCCCCGAGAGGGGTGTACAGCCCCGGCGCCGCGGCCAGCGTGTCGGAGCCGAGCCCGGCGCGCTGGCCGTGATCGGTGACCCACTGCGCCACGGCAAGATCGGCGCCGCGGAAGGACTGCGGCAGCGGCGGGTCGCGTGGCCGCTGCAGCTCGCCGGTGGCATCGGGCAGCAGGATCACGGCGCGGCACTGGAACACCTCGGCGACGTGCCGCACCGCCACTTCCGCCATGCTCGACTGCCCGCGCGTCGCCGCCAGCTCCCGGCTCATCGCGTAGAGGAGTGCGGTGCGCCGCTCGCGCGCGCCGGCCACGCGCGTCTGCTGGCGCACGCTCGCCATGAGGTTGGCGATCACGAGTGCCACGGTGAGCATCACCGCGAAGGTGAACAGGTACTGGGCATCGGAGACCGCGAGGCTGAAACGCGGCGGCACGAAACAGAAATCGAACACCACCACGTTGGCGATGGAGGTGAGCACGGAGGGACCGCGACCGAAGCGCAGGCCGGCGATTACCACGCCGAGCAGGTACACCATCGCAAGGTTCACGAGCTCGAAGCGCCCGAACATGGCAAAGGAGACCGCCGTGCAGCCCACCGTCGTGGCGAGTGCCCAGGCATAGCGGTCGAGCGGTACGCGAGCGGGGGTGTCGCGCCACGGGGCGGCGACGCCCGGGCGTGCGGCCGGCTGCGGTCGCGCGGCGGGCGCGATTACCGTGACGTCGAGCCCCGGGGACTGGCGGATGACCTGCAGCGCGGTGGACGGACGCAGCAGCGCGCGCCAGCCGCGGCGCTTGGGGGCCCCGAGTATCAGGCGGGTCACCTGGCGGGTGCGCGCGTACTCCATGAGGGCCACGGCGGCGGAGTGGCCATCGAGCGTCACGGTCTCGGCACCGAGGGACTCCGCCAGGCGCAGCAGGTCGACGCGCCGGTCACGCTCGGCGTCGGAGAGCTTCAGGAGCGCCGGCGTCTCGACATACACGACCGTCCACTCCGCATCCAGCGCATCGGCCATGCGCTTGCCGGCGCGCACCAGCTGCTCGGCCTGATCATCCGGGCCGATGGCGACCAGCACCCGGTCACCGGCGAGCCGGCCGCGCGCCCGGTCGACTGGCAGCGCCGCGCGGGCGGCAGCCTCCACCCGGTCGGCGACACGCCGCAAGGCGAGCTCGCGCAGTGCCAGCAGGTTCGGCTTGCGGAAGAAGCGCTCCACCGCGGTCGTCGCCTCATGGGCGACGTAGATCTTGCCGGCCTGCAGGCGCGCCAGGAGGTCCTCGGGCGGCAGGTCGATCAGCTCCACCTCGTCGGCTTCATCGAAGACGCGGTCCGGAATGGTCTCGCGCTGGCGCACGCCGGAGGTCTGCGCGACCAGGTCGTTGAGGCTCTCGAGGTGCTGCACGTTCACCGTGGTCCACACGCTGATGCCCGCGCTGAGCAGTTCCGCCACGTCCTGCCAGCGCTTGGGGTGGCGGGGTGCCGGCTCTCCGCCGAGGAGGTTCGAGTGCGCCAGCTCATCCACGAGCAGCACCTGCGGATGCCGGCGCAGCGCCGCATCGAGGTCAAACTCCTGACGCGTGATGTCCCGGTAGTGCACGGGCAGCGTCGGCAGGCGCTCGAGACCCTCGAGCAGGCGCTCAGTTTCGACGCGCCCGTGGGGCTCGACGTAGCCGACCACGACGTCACGGCCGGCCGCGCGCATGCTGCGCGCCGCCTCGAGCATGGCGTAGGTCTTGCCGACCCCGGCGGAAGCGCCGAAAAAGATGCGCAGCCGTCCGCGCAGCGCACGCGCTTCCTCGGCGGTGACGCGTGCCAGAAGCTGATCAGGATCGGGTCGTTCCGCGACGCTCACTGAAGGTTCCTGACTCAAGTCCACCCAGTCGGCACGGCGAGGTGCGCCGCCCGCAGCGCTGGCGTGCGCGTCAGGGGCCGCTGGGCGGCGCCGCGTCGAGGGCGAGGTTCAGCTCCACGACGTTGACGCGCGGTTCCCCGAGAAATCCTGCCCATCGCCCCTCGGTGTGGCGCAAGGCGAGCCGGCGCAGTGCCTCCGGGCTCATATTACGCGCCCGCGCCACGCGCGGGATCTGGTATTGGACCGCCGCGACGCTGACCTGCGGGTCCAGTCCGCTGCCGGAGGCCGTGACGAGGTCGACCGGCACGGGGGCGCCGTTGCCCGCATCTGCCGCGCGCAGCGCAGCCACGCGCGCGCGCACCGCCTCGAGGAGCGCCGGGTTCAGGGGGCCCAAGTTGCTGCCCCCGGAGGCGCCGGCGTTGTAAGGAAAGGGCGCGGTGGCGGAGGGGCGTCCCCAGAAATATTCCGGCCGCGTGAAGGACTGGCCGATCAGACGCGAGGCCACCGGGCTGCCGCTGCGCAGGATGAGGCTGCCGGAGGCTGCACGGGCAAAGAGCAGCTGCGCGACACCGGTGATGCACAGGGGGTAGAGGAGCCCGGTGAGGATGCTCAGTACGGCGAGCAGTACCAGCGCGGGGCGCACGATGGGAGTGGTCATGCGGTTCCTTGGCTTCAGGTCAGGTGCACCAGGGTGAGCGCCAGGTCAACGAGCTTGATGCCGGCGAAAGGCACCAGGATCCCACCCAGGCCATAAATAAGGAGGTTGCGACGCAGCAGCGTCGCGGCTCCCAGCGGACGGTAGCGCACGCCCTTCAAGGCGAGCGGAATGAGAAAGACAATGATGACGGCGTTGAAGATGACGGCCGAGAGGATCGCGGACGCGGGGCTCGCAAGACGCATGATATTGAGCGCCGCCAGCTGCGGGTAGGTCGAGGCGAAGGCCGCCGGAATGATGGCGAAGTACTTCGCCACGTCGTTGGCGATGCTGAAGGTCGTGAGCGAGCCGCGGGTCATCAGCATCTGCTTGCCGGTCTCCACCACCTCGATGAGCTTCGTGGGGTTGGAGTCCAGGTCCACCATGTTGCCGGCCTCCTTGGCGGCCTGGGTGCCGGTGTTCATCGCCACCGCGACGTCGGCCTGCGCGAGGGCGGGGGCATCGTTGGTGCCATCGCCCGTCATCGCCACGAGGCGCCCGGCGGCCTGGTGCTCGCGGATCAGCCGCAGCTTCGCCTCCGGGGTCGCCTCGGCGAGAAAGTCATCGACGCCCGCCTCGGCCGCGATCGCGGCGGCGGTGAGGGGATTGTCACCGGTGATCATGATGGTCTTGATCCCCATGCGGCGCAGCTCCCCGAAGCGCTCGCGGATGCCGCCCTTGACGATGTCCTTGAGCTCGATGAGGCCGAGCACGCGGGCGCCGTCGCTGACCAGAAGCGGCGTACTGCCGCGGCGCGCGATGTCCTGGGTCGCCACCGTGACGGCCTTGGGAAACACCGCCAGCAGCGACTCGACGTGACGCTGGATCGCATCGGCGGCGCCCTTGCGGATCTTGCGCTCGCCGAGGTCGACGCCGCTCATGCGCGTGTGAGCCGAGAAGGGGATGAAGATCGGATGCAGCGCGGCGAGGTCGCGCTGCCTGAGGCTGAAGCGCTGCTTGGCGAGCACGACGATGCTGCGTCCCTCGGGGGTCTCATCCGCGAGCGAGGCGAGCTGCGCGGCATCGGCGAGCTCCTCCTCGGAAACCCCGGGGGCGGGAATGAAGGTCGCCGCCTGGCGGTTGCCGAGGGTGATCGTGCCGGTCTTGTCGAGCAGCAGCACGTCGACGTCCCCGGCCGCTTCCACCGCGCGCCCGGAGGTGGCGATGACGTTGGCGCGCAGCATGCGGCTCATGCCGGCGACTCCGATGGCCGAGAGCAGCGCGCCGATGGTGGTCGGGATCAGGCATACGAGCAGCGCCACCAGCGCCGTGATGGTGATCGGCACGCCGAGGTGCGTGACCGCGACGCCGTAGTCGGAGAAGGGCAGCAGCGTGACGGTGGCGAACAGGAACACGAGCGTGAGCGCCACCAGCAGGATCGTGAGGGCAATCTCGTTGGGGGTCTTCTGGCGCTTGGCGTTCTCGACCATGGCGATCATGCGGTCGATGAACGTCTCGCCCGGGTTCGCCGTCACGCGCAGGATGATCCAGTCCGAGAGCACGCGAGTGCCGCCGGTGACGGCGGAGCGGTCGCCGCCGGACTCGCGGATCACGGGGGCGGATTCCCCGGTGACGGCGCTTTCATCGACCGAGGCCGCGCCGCGCACCACCTCCCCGTCGGCCGGGATGTAGTCGCCCGCCTGCACGTAGACCAGGTCGCCGCGGCGCAGCTCATCGGCGCGCACCCGGGTGTGCTGCTCGAAGCTGTCGACGCTGGCGAGTTTGCGCGCCCACACGGTCTGCTTAAGTCCGCGCAGCGCCGCGGCCTGCGCCTTGCTGCGTCCCTCGGCAAGCGCCTCAGCGAAATTGGCGAACAGCACCGTAAACCACAGCCAGATGGTCACGTTGCCGATGAACCAGCTGGGCGCCTCGCCGTGGCCACTCAGTGCCTGCACCCACAGCAGCGTCGTCAGCAGGCTCCCTACGTACACCACGAACATGACGGGGTTGCGCCACTGCGTGCGCGGGTCGAGCTTGCGCAGGGCATCCCGCAAGGCGGGGCCGAGCAGGGCGCGGTCGAACATCGAAAGACTCGGACGGCTCATGGCGGTGCCTTACGCGGCCGCTCAGTGCGGCCACAGCATCAGGTGCTCGACCATCGGTCCGAGCGCCAGCGCGGGTACGAAAGTGAGGACGCCCACGAGCAGCACCGTGCCGATCAGGAGCACGATGAAGGTCACGCCATGCGTCGGCATGGTGCCGGCGGTGGGCGCGAGACGACTCTTGGCGGCGAGGGAGCCGGCGATGGCGAGCACGGCGACCATCGGCCAGAAGCGCCCGATGTACATGACGATACCGAGCGCGGTGTCGTAGAAGGGGGTGTCGGCTGAGAGTCCACCGAAGGCGCTGCCGTTGTTGTTGGCCGCCGAGGTGAAGGCATAGAGGATTTCGGAGAACCCATGGGCGCCAGGATTGCCGACCGCGCTGGTGCCGGCGCTGAGCGACACGGCGAGCGCGGTGCCGAACAGCACGAGCAGCGGCATCACGAGGATCGCCATCGAGCTCATCTTCATCTCGAAGGCCTCGATCTTCTTGCCGAGGTATTCGGGGGTGCGCCCGATCATGAGCCCGGCGATGAACACACCGACGATGGCGAAGATCAAGAGCGAGAACAGGCCGCTGCCGACTCCGCCGGGGACCACTTCGCCGAGCTGCATGTCGAAGAGCGTCACGAACCCGCCCAAGGGGGTGAGTGAGTCGTGTGTCGTGTTCGTCGCCCCGGTCGATGTGACCGTCGTGATGGTGGCAAAGAGCCCCGAGGCGGCGATTCCGAAGCGGGTCTCCTTGCCTTCCATGTTGCCGCCCGACTGCAGCGCGGAAGCATGCTGGTCGACGCCGAGCGGATTGAGCAGCGGATTACCGTGCTGCTCCTGGGAGATGGTGAGCAGGATGAGCGGTACCAGCATGATCAGGATGGCTGTCAGCAGCGCCCAGCCCTGGCGCGTATCACCGACCAGGTGGCCGAAGGTATAGGTGAGGGCGAACGGCACAATCAGGAGCGCGAGCATTTCCAGAAGGTTCGTGAGCGGCGTCGGGTTCTCGAACGGGTGCGCCGAGTTGGCATTCAGGAAGCCGCCGCCGTTGGTGCCCAGCTCCTTGATGCTCTCCTGGGAGGCGATCGGGCCCATGGGCAGCGTCTGCTGCGTCACCGTGGTGGCCGCGGTCAGGGGGTTCCCGGCGGCGTCCTTGCGCGGGTTGCCGGCCGCGTCGGTGAGAGGTGCCTGATAGAGCGTCGGCTCGAGCGTCGCGACCGTGGCATTCGGCCTGAAGTTCTGCACCACCCCCGACGCTGCGAGCGCCAGGGCGAGCAGCACCGCGAGCGGCAGCAGCACGTACAGGGTGGCCCGCGTCAGGTCCACCCAGAAGTTACCGATGGTGGCCATTCCGGAGCGGGTGAAGCCACGGATGAGCGCCAGGGCCACGACGAGCCCCGTGGCCGCCGAGAGAAAATTCTGCACCGTGAGGGCGCACATCTGCGTGAGGTAGCTGAGCGTCGTTTCGCCCGCGTAGCCCTGCCAGTCGGTATTGGTGACGAAGCTCACCGCCGTATTGAAGGCGGACTGGGGGCTGACGGCGCCGAGCGCCTGCGGGTTCAGGGGCAGCCATCCCTGCAGGCGCTGCAGGGTGTAAACGAGCACGATGCCCGCAGTGTTGAATGTCAGCAGCGCCAGTGCGTAGGCGCGCCAGCTCATTTCCCGCTGTGGCTCGGTCCCGCACCAGCGGTACAGCCGCCGCTCAAGCGGCGCGCCGAGGCGCACGATCCACACCGCGCGCCCCTCCATGACCGCGGCGATGTAGAGGCCCAGGGGCTTGACCGTGGCGAGAAGCAGGCCGAGCACCACGATCAGGAGGATGATGGCCGGGGCGCCCATCAGAATTTCTCCGCGCGGAACAGCGCGTACAGGAGGTAGACGAACAGGCCGGCCGAGAGTGCCGCCCCGAGCCACTGCATGAAGTTCATTCGTGCCCCCGCAGGCGGCCGACCGCCCAGGTGAGCGCGTACGTTGCGGCGTAGAGCAGGATGATCAGTGCGAGGTAGCTGAGGTCCACGGGGGCGCGCCTTTGCTCAAGATCGTCAGCAGCCCATGGTGGTGGCGCGCACCGGCTGCCGGCAGACAGGATTGTGTGAAAATTTTCACCCGCAGTGCCGCAGGCGGTATGCCTCCTGACGATTCGGGTATTGCCGCACCCGGGGCGCTGAGGCTAAATGGCGGCACCCGACGTCCGGGGTGCGCGTGCTGCGGCGCGCTGACCCGAAGAATCCTAAGGAGATCACTGATGACGCGACTGATGGGATGGCTGCTGAGTGCGGTCCTGGTGTTCGGCGCCGCGACGGCCGCTGCGGGTCCATACAGCGATACGATCGGACTCTTTAAGAATGCCGGCGCCAGCGCCTCGTTCTTCAAGGACTGCTACGGCTACGCCGTGTTTCCTTCCGTCGGTCAGGGAGCCCTGGTGGTCGGCGGCGCGCACGGCAAGGGGCGCGTCTACGTGCACGACAAGCTGGTGGGCGACACGACCATGTCGCAGGTGAGTGTGGGTTTTCAGGCCGGGGGACGCGCCTACAGCATGATCATCTTCTTCCAGGATCAGCGCGCCTTCGATGAATTCACCAACGGCAACTACGAGTTCGGGGCGGATGCCAATGCCACCGCCATCACCGCCGGGGCCTCCGGCCAGGTGGGGACAACCGGGGCGAGCAGCGGGGCGAGCGGCGGCAAGAACGACGCCACCACGTCCGGTAATTACTACAAGGGCATGGCGGTGTTCACCATCGTCAAGGGCGGCGCGATGTTCCAGGCCGCCGTGGCGGGCCAGAAATTCACCTACGCGGCCCGCAGCGCCGACTGACGCCTGCCGGCCGGGGGGGGCTGCGCTCCCCCCCGGGGCCCTGCGTCTTTTGCGACGGGGGCGGCTTTCGGTGAGAATCCCCCGCCTTTGCTGCGGCGCGCCTGAGATTTCCGGCCGCGCGGCCGGCGGCATCGCAGCTCCCGGGCCGGCCGAGGTAAGAACATGACCCGTCGCGCAATTTCTTTCATCGCCGCCTTCATCGCCCTGGCGGGCGCCGGGGTGGCCAGCGGAGCAGGCAGCGTGCAGAACGAACCCCCGGGCGAAGCCGCCGCCAACGACCCGTATCTGTGGCTTGAGGATATTCACGGCGCCAAGCCCCTCGAGTGGGTGAAGGCGCAGAACGCGAAGGCACTCGCGGTCCTGAAGGCGGACCCGGACTACCAGAAGGACTACGACGCGATCCTCAGGGTGCTCGATGCCACCGACCGCATCCCGTACGGCACGCTCGAGCGCGACTACGTGTTCAACTTCTGGCAGGACGCCGCTCACCCGAAGGGGCTGTGGCGGCGCACGAGTGTGGGCGACTATGCCGGCGCTGCGCCCCACTGGGAGATCCTGCTCGACCTCGATGCGCTCGCCGCGCAGGAGCACGAGAACTGGGTGTGGGAGGCAGCAGAGTGCTCCCCGCTGCAGAAGCGGTGCCTGCTGACCCTGTCCCGCGGTGGCGGGGATGCCGCGGTGGTACGCGAGTTCGACCTCGCCACGCGCAGCTTCATCAAGGACGGCTTCACCCTCGCGGAAGCCAAATCCTCGATCACCTACCTGGATGAGGACACGGTGCTGGTCGCGACCGACTTCGGCGCGGGCTCGATGACCACCTCGGGCTACGCCCGCATCGTCAAGTCGTGGCGCCGCGGCACACCCCTGACCCGGGCGCGTACGCTGTTCGAGGGTGAGGTGAGCGATGTCGCGTCCCAGCCCTCGGTCTACCACGATCCGGCCGGAACGCTGGCAGTCATCCAGCGCGCACTCACCTTCTTCACCACCGAATACCAGTGGCTCAAGCCCGACGGGACGCTGCAGGCGCTGCCGGTGCCGCTGGGGGCGGACCTCAAGGGTGCCCAGGGGCGCAGCCTCATCTTCACGCTGCGGGACGACTGGACGCCACCGGGAGGTGTGCCGGTTGCCAAGGGCGCGCTCATCGCCTACCCGGTCGCGGGGAATCGGGGCGGCCCGGGCGCCGTCGAGGTGCTGTTCACGCCCGATGCGAAGAGCTCGATCGATGAGGTGGCCACCGGGCGCGACGCGGTGTTTGCCTCGATCTACCACGACGTGACCGGGAGCGTGCATGCGTTCCGTCCCGCTGGGCGCGCACAGTGGAGCGATACCGTGCTGCCGCTGCCTGCGGCGGGCTCGACCCGCATCGTCTCGGCCAATGACTTCGGTCCGCAGGCGCTGTTGCGCTACGAGAGCTACACGACCCCGACCACGCTTTACGAGTTCGCCGACGACGGTGCGCCGCGGGCGATCAAGTCCCTGCCGCCGCGCTTTGATGCCTCGGACATGGCCACGCAGCAGTTCTTCGCCACGTCGAAAGACGGCACGCGCGTGCCGTACTTCGTCACGCGCGCAAGATCGGTGAAGGGCCCGGCGCCGACCGTGCTCTACGGGTACGGGGGCTTCGAGATCTCCCTCAGCCCGACTTACTCTGCGAACTTCGGCATGCTATGGCTCGCCAAGGGCGGCGTGTACGTGGTCGCCAACATCCGCGGCGGCGGCGAGTACGGACCCGGCTGGCACCAGGCGGCGCTGCTGCGCAACCGCCAGAAGGCGTACGACGACTTCCAGGCCGTGGCGCGCGATCTCGTCACCCGCGGCATCACGAGCCCCAGGCAGCTCGGCATCATGGGGGGCTCCAACGGCGGGCTCCTGGTGAGCGCAAACATGGTGCAGGCTCCGCAGCTGTTCGGTGCCGTCGTATGCCAGGTGCCCCTCATCGACATGATCCGCTATACCAAGATCGGCGCCGGCGCCTCCTGGGAGGCCGAGTACGGGGACCCGGCCAAGGCCGAGGACCGTGCGTGGATCCTCAAGTACTCCCCCTACCAGAACGTGAGCGCGGCGCGGCAGTACCCGCCGGTGCTGTTCGTGACTGCGACCAGCGATGATCGGGTGACGCCCGTGCATGCACGCAAGATGGCCGCGCGCATGGAGGAGCAGGGGCACGAGGTTCTCTTCTATGAGAATACCGACGGCGGGCACGCCGCAGCGGCGGATCACCGACAGGCGGCCGAGATGTGGGCGCTGAGCTTCGTGTACCTGAAGCAGAAACTCGCGCCGGGAGGCTTCCATGACTGAAGCCGACTGGCAGGGGGGCTGCGCGTGCGGCGCGGTGCGCTACACCGTGAGCGGGAAGCTGCGTCCCATCGTCGCCTGCCACTGCTCGCAGTGCCGGCGGTTCACCGGCCATTTCCTCGCGGCTACGGCGGCGCGGCGCAGCCGGCTGCGCCTGATCAAGGAGGCGGGCCTGAAGTGGCATGAGTCCTCGGATGCGGCGCGCCGCGGCTTCTGCGGCATCTGCGGATCGACGCTCTTCTGGGAGCCGCGCGGGCGCGACCACATCAGCATCGCGGCCGCCAGCCTCGATGATTCCCGCGACCTTGCCATCGTGTGCCATATCCATGTCGCCGATAAGGGCGCCTACTACCAGATCGAACCGGGGGTGACCCAGGTCGCGGACGGCCGGTTTGCCGTGCCGCTCCCGGAGTGAACCCCACAGCCCCGCCGCAGCTGCTGCCCGCGGCCCTGCGTGCCGCGGTGCCGTGGAAGAATGGCGGTGGGCTCACGCGCGAGGTCGCGGCGGCCCCGGCTGGTGCGGCGCTGGCAGACTTTGACTGGCGCGTGAGCACCGCCGAGGTGCGCAGCGCCGGACCGTTCTCCATCTTTCCCGGTGTAGAGCGCACGCTGTGCGTGCTTGAAGGTACGCTGGCGCTCGAGGTCGAGGTCGAGGGCGCAGGCGCGGCGCGCCTGACCGCCGGACGCGCCCCGTACGTGTTTTCCGGGGACGCTGCGGCGCACGCGCGGCCCGGGCCTGAAGGGGTTGTGGATCTGAACGTCATGACGCGCCGCAAGCGCTTTGCCGCGCACGTTGAGCCCCTGGAGTTCACCGCTGGGCTCACCCGCGTCAGCGGCGAGGGCACGAGCCTGATCTTCGCCTGCACCCCACTGCGGGTGACCATACCACCGGCCGTGTTCACGCTCGCGCGCTGGGATGCCCTCAGGATGACGGGCGCGACGCCCTGTACGCTCGCCGCGAACGGGTTCGCGTCGTGCTACTTCATCGAGGTCACACCCCAGGGACGCGGGCGCGTCGGTGCCACCGGTGCCCGCGCGTGAAACTGCCCTCGAGGGGTCAGGTGGTGCGCGACGCGGGCCAGACGCTGCTGTCGGGGCAGCACTGGCGGGCGCGGATCGTCCTGTGGACCGCCGGGGCTACCGTTGGGGCGGCGGCGGTCGGCTTCGCGTGGCTGGCTGATGAGGCTCAGGGGCTGCTGCGGCGCGTGCTTCTTGTGTCACCGTGGTGGCCGTGGCTGCTCTCGCCGCTCGGGTTCGCGCTGATCGCGTGGCTGACGCGTCGCTACTTTCGTGGCGCCGAGGGCAGTGGTATCCCCCAAGTGATCGTCATGGAAATGACCGCACAGCACTCGTTGCTCCTGCCTCTGATGGGGACGGCGGCGATCGCAACCGCGCTTTGCAAGCTGCTGTCGCCGCCGCTCTATCGCACCCTCGCGCAGCGCTACCTGCTGCCGCAGGTCTAACTGTCGGCGAGGCGCCGCAGACCGTCCAAATCCTTGAGGATGATGCGGTTATAACTTGCCGTGATCAGCTGCGCTCGCTCGAAGGCGGCGAGGTGACCGTTAACGGTCTTGCGGGTGACGCCGATCATTTCCCCGATCGCCTGCTGGCTCAGGCGCACGACCGGCGGGGTGTCGGCGGCGGCCGGTGAGGCCATGATCAGCAGGCGCGAGGCGAGCCGCTGGCGCGGCGGGAGCGAGATCAGCTCGGCGAGTGCGCGCACCGTGCGGCGCGTGTAGCTGTAGGCCGAGAGCGCGAGCGCCCGCCACAGCGTCGGCCACTGCGCCGCGACCTCCTCGAGTGCGTGCTCGGAGACGGCCAGCAGCACACTCGGCTCGGCGCACACGGCCGTCACGAGCCGCGGGCCGCCGCTGTAGCGCGTCGCGTGCCCGAGCACGGCGCCGGCCTCGCAGTGACCGATGAGCACGTTGCGGTTGCCGGCCGCCTGGCAGGAGACGTGCACGACACCCTGCACCACGACCACGAGCCCGCGGTGTTCATCGCCCTCCGTCTGCGCCCACGCGCCGGCATTCAGATGCAGCAGCCGCCCGCACGCGATCAGTGCCTCGGCGAGCGCCGGCGGCTCTCCGCGCAGCCACTCGCTGCTCCGCAGGACCTTCAGCGCCGCTTCTCCCCGGGTGTTCATGGCCAGAAAGTAACGTCAGTTACAATCCAGGGCAAGCGCCCGTACTAAAGTTTCGCCTGCGGGCCCCCGCAGGGTCCGTGTCTTGGGGGAAACCATGGGTGCCAGCGCGCAGGACCGGGTCATCCGCATCGGCGGCGCCTCGGCGTTTCTCATCGACAGTGCCCTCGCGGTGCCGCAGCTGCTGCACGACGGGGCCCTCGACTATCTCATCTTCGATTATCTGGCCGAAGGCTCGATGGGGCTGCTCGGACGCATGCAGGCAGCCGACCCCAGGGGCGGCTTCGGGTCGGATTTCCTGAGCGTGCACGTCGGCCCCCATCTTAAGGAGATCGCCCGGCAGGGGATCAAGGTGATCGCCAATGCGGGCGGCCTGAACCCGCAGGGCCTGGCGGCGGCCACCGAGGCACTGCTGCGCGAGCAGGGGCTCACGCTCACGGTGGCGTGCGTCGACGGCGATGACATCCGCGACCAGGTGGAGGCGCTGCGCGCCGCCGGCGTGCGCGACATGTTCAGCGACGCGCCGCTGCCGGAGCGCACAGTGATCAGCGCCAACGTCTATCTCGGGGCTTTCCCCATCGCCGCAGCGCTCGCCGGCGGGGCTGACATCGTCATCACCGGACGGGTGGTCGACAGCGCGCTCGCGCTCGGGCCGCTGATCCACGAATTCGGCTGGGGACCGCACGACTACGATGCGCTCGCCGCCGGCACGCTCGCGGGGCACCTGCTCGAGTGCGGCGCGCAGGTCACGGGAGGGACCTTCACCGACTGGCGAAGCGTGCCGGCGTGGGAGAACATTGGCTTCCCGATCGGTGAGTGCCACGCCGACGGCACGCTCGTGATCACGAAGCCCGAAGGCACGGGCGGACTGGTGAGCGTCGGCACCGTCGCCGAGCAGCTCCTGTACGAGGTCAGCGACCCCTCCGACTACATCGTCACCGACGTGCGCTGCGACTTCAGTGCGGTGACACTCACACAGCTTGCGCCCGAGCGCGTTCAGGTGAAGGGCGCCCGCGGCCGGCCGCCGACGGACACCTACAAGGTATGCCTCACGCACGAGGATGGCTGGCGCGCAATCGCCTATCAGCCGATCATCGGTGAGGACGCGGCGGCCAAGTGCGAACGCCAGGCGGCCGCGCTCTTCGCACGCACGCGGGTGCTGCTGCGCGCCCGCGACCTGCCGGACTTCACCAGCACCGCCTGCCTCGTCATCGGCGCGGAGCGCAGTTTCGGGGCGCACGCGCAGCCGGGCGGCGGGCGCGAGGTGATCGCCAAGCTCGTCGCCGATCATGCGCAGAAGCTCGGCGCAGAGCTCTTCGCGCGCGAGCAGTGGGCGGCGATCTCCGGCATGTCGGTCGGCACCTCGATCAATCTGGCCACGCACGTGCTGCCGGTGACGGGCCTGTTTCTGTGCCTCGTGCCCAAGAGTGCGGCGCGCGCGCGCCTGAGCATCGGCAAGGTCACGCGCGAGCTGCCCGACATTGCGGGCACGCCGCCGGGTGAGGCGGCGGCCGCGCCAGCGGCGCCGGCGCCGGCGCCGCCGGCGGATGCGGTGAGCGTGGACCTGGTGCGGCTCGCGTTCGCGCGCTCGGGCGACAAGGGCCGCCTGTTCAACGTGGCCGTGATCGCCCGCGATCCCAAGTACCTGCCGTGGCTGCGCGCGGCCCTCACCCCGCAGGCGGTCGGGGAGTGGTACCGCCACCTGCGCGCGGCCGGGCCGCCGTGGGTGCAGCGCTATGACGTGCCCGGCTTTTGCGCACTGAACTTCGTGGTGCACGACGCCCTGGAGGGCGGCATCAATGCCAGCACCCAGCTTGATCCTGCCGCCAAGGGCATGGGGCAGATGCTGCTGCGCTTCCCGGTGCTCATCCCCGCAGCGCTGGCGCAGCGCCTCTAGCGCGGCACCCACTACTATCCGGGACGATGGAGACTGCGACAGTGAACGACTACTCCTACCTCATGAAGGGCCTGACGCGCGTGCCGACGACGAGCAGCACGCTCGTCAGCTCATCGCGCTACCTGAACGATCCGCGCATCCGGGACTGGGTCGCCACGCACCTGCTGCGCAAGAACGGCCCGGATGCCCCGACACCCTCGGATCCGATGCCCCTGGTCCTGGCGCTGCGCGAGGTGCAGGACATCGATCGCATCAATGCGCTGTTTGCCGCCGAGCGTCGCAAGAACCCCGCCCTCGACCGCTGGTTCAGCGAAGGTTACGTGTCCTCCTTTCGCCGCGAGGCCCTCAAGGACTACCCCGCGCACACCATGGCCGGCATCTTCTACAAGCAGCTGATGGACAATGATCTGCAGGTCGACATCGTGCCCCCCTATAAGCCGCAGAACGACTATCAGTACTTTTTTCTGCGCGCCGGACAGACCCATGACCTGGAGCACATCCTCGGCGGGGGCGGCTTTGACTTCATCGGCGAGGTGGTGCCTTACTACATGCGCCTCACGAACCTCTTCGTGCACTTGAGCGCAGAGCTGGCCGGCGAACTGTCTGTCTTCTACATGCTCTCCTCGACGCGCATCCTTACGCGCGCGGTCCTGCACTACCCGCAGACCTGGCTGACGGTGCTCGATGCCCTCGAGCGCGGCGCGCAGGTGGGGCGCGAGTCAGGTCCGCTCTACAGCCTGCGCTGGGAGGATGTCTTCGACCTCACCCCCGAGCAAGCGCGCGCGAAGTGCGGCATCCGCGGGGTGCGGCTGGCCGATACCGCGGTCGCCTCGGCACAGTGGTGCTGAACGTGGCCGCGGCGCCGGCCGTCATCGTCACGGGAGCCTTCGGGGTGCTCGGCGCCGCCGTGGCGCAGCGCTTCGCCGCCGGCGGGGCGCGCCTGGGGCTCATTGACCGCATCGCAGCGCCCGCCTGGGCGACGCAGAAATTCGGCGGCGCGCACCGCCTGCGCGCTGCCGTCGAGCTGACCGATGTCAGTGCCACCGCGGCCGCGATCGATGCTCTCGCCGCGGACCTGGGCGGCATCGAGGTGCTCGTGAACGTCGCCGGCGGCTTCCAGTGGCAGCCGCTCGGGGAGGGCGCGGCGGCGGCATGGGAAGCCATGTTCGCCACCAACCTGAAGACCGCCGTGACCGCCTGCAGCGCCGCGCTGCCCCATCTCCTCGCCCGTGGTGGCGGCCGGATCATCAACGTCGGCGCCGGTGCTGCGGCCCGCGCCGGCGCCGGGATGGGCGCGTATGCCGCCTCCAAGGCCGGGGTCGAACGGCTCACCGAGTCCCTGGCGGAGGAGCTGAAGGACCGCAACATCCTCGCCAACAGCGTGCTGCCCGGCACGCTCGACACCCCGCGCAACCGCGCCGACATGCCGGACGCGGATTTCAGCCGCTGGGTAAGCCCGGCGGCGGTGGCGGACGTGATCGCCTTCCTCGCCTCGGATGCGGCGCGGGCGGTCACGGGGGCTGCCATCCGGGTTACCGGCCGCGGCTAGAAACCCGTGGGCGCCGGCCCCCTAAGGCCAATGCCATGGCGCAGACAAGATCGCCACGGTCCCATTTGGGTCAGAGCCTCGCGCGGGGCACTGTCAGGCTGCGGCCTGCGGGGTAAGGAGCCCCAAGGAGCGCGCACGTGAGTTTCGCCACCGATCATCCCTACGTACTGACTGCCAGCTGCCCGAGCCGCATGGGGACCACGGCGGCCATCACCGGCTTCCTGGCCGCCCGGCGCTTCTATCTGATGGAGATGCATCAGTTCGACGACACCCTCTCGCAGCGCTTCTTCGTGCGCATCACCTTCTGCGCGGTGTCGGGTGAGAAGGTGGATCTTGAGCGCGTGCGGCGCGAGTTCTCACCCATCGCCGCCGCGGAGGAGATGGAGTGGCGCATCCACGACACCCTGGAGCGCATGCGCGTCCTCATCATGGTGTCGAACTTCGACCATTGCCTGGAAGACCTGCTCTACCGCCATCGCACCGGGGAGTTGAAAATGGACGTCACGGCGGTGGTCTCCAACCACGTGACGCTGCAGCCGATCGCCCTGCGCCACAACCTGCCGTTCTTCCACCTGCCGGTCACGCCCGTCACCAAGGCCGAGCAGGAGCGCCGGCTGCTCGAGCTCGTCGACTCGACCCGCACCGAGCTCGTCGTGCTGGCGCGCTACATGCAGATCCTCTCCGACGATCTGTGCGGCAAGCTGCGTGGCCGCGCCATCAACATCCACCACTCCTTCCTGCCTGGCTTCAAGGGCGCCAAGCCCTACCACCAGGCCTACGACCGCGGCGTCAAACTGATCGGCGCCACGGCCCACTACGTCACACACGACCTCGATGAGGGCCCGATCATCGAGCAGGTCGTGGAACGCGTCGATCACTTCTCCACCCCGGAGATGCTGGTGGCGGCCGGGCGGGATTCCGAGCGCCGGGCGTTGTCGGCCGCCGTGCGCTACGCGATAGAGCACCGGGTCTTCCTCAACCGCAGCCGCACCGTCGTCTTCAAGTAAGACTCGGTTTAAGGGCTGCTGCGGCTCCGGGAACGCGCGCCGTGTTATCTTGCGCGCCTTATCTAGACGGCGTTTGTTGGCGCCACGCCACAAGCGCACGGGCCGTGTCGCCCAGGGGTGAAGCATGCGTCAGTTTGTCGTTGCGCTCGGATGTGTCCTGGCCGCGGGCTGCTCACATCCGGGTGGTCCTGCAACCGGAACAGGCCTGAGCGCCGAGGAAGCGGCGTTCCAGAAGCATCTGCAGGAGCAATTCCTCGACGCCAAGCCCGGCACAGTGATCGACATCCCGGCCGGCCACCACGCGCTGGATCGCGTACTCACGCTGCGCGCCAACGGGGTCACGATCCGCGGTGCCGGCACCGAGCAGAGCGTGCTGTCGTTCAAGAACGAGATTTCCGGACCAGAAGGGATCCTCGTCTATGGCAATGACTTCACGATCGAGGACCTCTCGATCGAGGACACCAAAGGTGATGGACTGAAAATCAATGACGGGGAGAACATCACCATCCGCGGCGTGCGCGTCGCCTGGACCGCGGGACCCAAGACCAGCAACGGTGCCTACGGCATTTACCCCGTTAAGTCGCGCAACATCCTCATCGAGAACTCCTCTTCCTGGGGAGCGGCTGATGCCGGCATCTATGTCGGCCAGTCGCTGAACGTGATCGTGCGCAACTGCCACGCCGAGCAGAACGTGGCAGGCATCGAGATCGAGAACACCATCAACGCCGACGTGCACGACAACGTCGCCACCGGCAATACCGGCGGCATCCTCGTCTTCAACATGCCGAACCTCAGCCAGCCCGGGCACTCGACGCGGGTGTTCCACAACAAGGTGCTGAACAACAATCTGGCGAACTTCGCCGCCCGCGGAGCGGCGGTGGCGAGCGTGCCGGCCGGCGCCGGCGTGGTAGTGAACTCCAACAGCAAGGTCGAGATCTTCGACAACGACATCGCCGACAACCAGACGGCCAACCTCATTATCTCGGCGTACTTCTCGACGAATTACTACAACAAGCCGGGCATCGACCCGAACTACGATCCCTACCCGCGGGCGATCTACGTCTACGACAACCGCTTCTCGGGTGGCGGGGACTCCCCCGACGGCCTGGATCTGAAGACGCTGAAGCTGGCGATGTTCGGCCTCAACGGCCACTTCCCGGACGTGCTGTGGGACGGCTACCGGGACGAGAAGAATCTCGTCAACGGGCAGCCGCCGGCGAACGAGCGCATCTGCGTCCGCAACGGCAGCGTCAGCGTCCTCAATGCCGACGGGCCGCACAAGTACAAGAACCCGAGCACCGATCTTGCGGCCTACCAGTGCGAGCTGCCCAAACTCCCCCCGGTCGAGCTGCCCGCGCGCAGCTAAAGTGTTGCCGGTGAGTGCTGTCCTCCGAGCCTGCTCCGTGAGCCGCGCCGCAGGCATAGGCCTGCTGCTTGCGCTTCTCAGCGGCTGTGCGCGCGCGCCGCAGCCGGTGCACTTCTTTGCGCAGGGGCGCCCGCAACACCTGAGCGACTGGCACGTGGTGTTCCGCGAGGGCGGGCGCCTCAAGCTCAACGAGCGCGTGGTGCCGTATGACCTCAATACGCCACTCTTCAGCGACTACGCGCACAAGCTGCGGACCGTGTACCTGCCCCCCGGGAGCGCGGCGCGCTATGACGCCACGCAGAGCTTCGACTTTCCCGTCGGCACGATCATCACGAAGACCTTCTACTACCCGCGCAGCGCGGGCGCCGCGACGAGCGTGGCGCGCACCTACGATCAGTCGCGCGACTTTGCCGGTGCGGGCCTGGATCTTGCCAACCTGCGCCTCATCGAGACGCGCGTGCTGGTGCGGCGTGCCCAGGGCTGGGAGGCGCTGCCGTACGTGTGGAACGCGGCGCAGTCGGAGGCGGAGCTGGCGCGCACCGGCGATGAGGTGGCACTCGAGCTCGTGGCGAACGATGGTTCACGCGAAGCCTTCACCTACGTCGTGCCGAACGAGAACCAGTGCGCCGGCTGCCACGTGACGGATCTGAAGACCAAGGCCATCGCCCCGATCGGCCTCAAGGCGCGCCACCTCAACCGCGACTACGCCTATGCCGGCGGCGCCGAGAACCAGCTCGCCCACCTGCAGAGGCTCGGCTACCTGAGCGGCCTGCCGGCCGCGGCCGACGTGCCGCGCAATGCCAACTGGCGCGACAGCGCCGCGCCCCTCGAGGCACGGGCGCGCGCTTACCTGGACGTGAACTGCGGACACTGCCACAACCCTAAGGGTCCTGCGGACACCACCGCGCTGACCTTTGACGTGGGCACCCCCGTGGATCGGCACTTGGGCCTGTGCAAGCCGCCCGTGGCCGCAGGTCGCGGCACCGGCGATCACCTGTTCGACATCGTCCCGGGGCACCCGGACGACTCGATACTGCCGTTTCGCATGGCCTCGCGGGAACCTGGGGTCATGATGCCCGAGCAGGGACGCGGCACCGTGCACCGCGAAGGACTGCAACTGATTCGAGAGTGGATCGCCGCCCTGCCAGGGGAATGCGGCGTCTGATGAGCAGCAACACCGGAGCTTCCATGATGAGTATTCGCCGCAACTTCCTGCACCTGTCGGTCCTTGCCCTCACGGTCAGCAGCCGCGCAGGCGGTCACCGCCGCCGATGCGCCGCAGGCCACCGACTCGAGCACTGCCGGGGGCGGGGAGATCGAGACGGTGACCGTCACCGCGCAGCACCGCACCGAGGTCTCGCAGGACGTCCCGATTTCGCTGCAGGTGATCAGCGCCGCGCAGATCGGCAAGCTGGCCGCGACCGACCTTGCCACCATGAACGGCTACATCCCGGGCCTGAATGTGGATGGTGAGCAGCCGACGCAGCCCGGGTACACGCTGCGCGGCATCAACGTCTCGGACTTCGGCATCGGCACCGATTCTCCGATCGGCATCTACGAGGACGGTGTTTACACCGGCAAGACCGGCGGCGCACTGCTGCTCTTCAACGACATCCAGCGCGTGGAGGTGCTCAAGGGGCCGCAGGGCACTCTGTTTGGGCGCAACAGCGCCGCCGGCGCGATCTCGGTGGTGACCAACGAGCCGACCGATGAGTGGGCCGCGGACGCCAAGGCACGCTTTGGCAGCTACAACACGCAGTACTACGAGGCCATGATCAACGCACCGCTGAGCGATGATGTCGCCGCGCGCGTGAGCTTTGTGGATAACCACAACCACGGCTGGCTGCGCGACGCCACGACGGGAGTGCGCTACGACCGCGACGGGGACTATGGGATGCGTGCGCAGCTGCGCTGGAACGCACCCGGCGACACCAAGGTGCGCCTGACGTACGAGCTCGAGAATCTCGACCAGCCGGCGCGTCCGGCCATCGGCATCGTGCCGCTGCCGCCTGCGCCCGGACTGCCGCCGGTAAATCCGCTCCAGCCCTCGCAGCTGGCTCAGTCCGTTCACCGCGCCGGTGATGAACGATGTGGTCAACGGTGTCGAGACGCGCCGGTTCGATGGCCTGACGCTGCGCGTCGAGCACAGCTTCAGCTTCGGGGACCTCACCTCGATCAGCGCCTACCGGCAGTTCAGCACCTACAACCGCGAGGATCAGGACGGCACCAACCGGCTGTACCTGTATTTCGATGATGTCAACATCGAGGACAACGAAAGCTTCTCGCAGGAGTTCACGCTGGCGGGCAAGACCAGCCTCGCCGACTGGGTCGCCGGCACGAGTTACTACTACGACGACGCGCACCAGACGAGCCAGGTCAACCTCTACACCGACAGCATCGACACGCTCCTCACCCAGACGGGCGAGCTTCCCGGAGGCATCTACGGGCCCCTCACCCAGGCCGTCCAGCCCCTCACCGGCATCTCGCTGCTGGGGGATCCGTGGCAGGAGAACATGTTCAACCACGGCTACTCGCGCGCCTACGCCGCCTACGGGGACGTGATCTGGCATCTCGGCAGCGCCTGGAATCTGACCACCGGCGCGCGCTTTACGCACGATGAGCGCGACTTCAGCTGGTTCAACCCGACGCGCACCGCGACCCAGCTCGACAGCAGTCTTGCGACCCTCAACGAGTACGGCGTGCCGCTGCCGCCGTTTCCGTTCACGCAGAACCTGGTGTTTACGACTCCGGGCTCTACGCTCACGCCGATCCGCCAGAACAACAGCTGGAACAACACCAGCCCGCGCGTGGTGCTCGACTACAAGCCACTCCCGGATGTCATGTTCTTCGCCTCGTACGCGCAGGGCTATGAGGCCGGCGGCTACAACGCCCTGTCCCCGGGCGCCAAGTACGAGCCGGAGAAGGTGAACAACTACGAGCTCGGCGTGAAGAGCGAGTTCTTTGATCATCGGCTGCTGATGAACGCCTCCGTCTATCACTACCAGTACACCAACCTGCAGCAGCTCAGTCTGGTCACCAACGGCAACGGTTCGTTGCCGCAGTACGAGGTCACCTTGAGCGATGAGCGCGCCACGGGCGTGGATTTCGAGGCGCACTGGCAGGCCACCGAGGGCCTGCGGCTGAACTTTGTCGCCGCCTACATCGATCTGACCTACCAGGACTACATCACCCCGGACGGCACCAACGTCTCAGGGCAACCGGTGGGGGAGCCCCTGTGGTCATTCGCCGGCGGCCTCGACTATCTGTGGCGCAATCTCGGCGGCGGCGATCTCGATTTTACGCTGCAGGACGCCTATCGCGGGGCCACCCGCTGCAATGCCGACTCGCAGGCCACCGGGGGCTGTTTCAGCAATGCCAACTTCTCGGTTGGCGGCGCCGAGAATCGCACCGACGGCCGGCTCGCCTGGACGAGCCACGGCCGCACCGCTTACACCGTGGCGCTCTATGTGAACAACCTCTTCGACAAGCAGTACGCGACCGGCATCCAGCTGATCAGCGCCACCACCCTCGGCACGCCCTTTACCAACATCACGGCGCCGCGCTTCTGGGGGGCGGAAGTCGGGGTGCACTTCTAGCGCGCTGGGAGAATTCGGCATGAACGCCGCCATCGATCCGGGCAGTGCCACCGACCTCGCGGCCCTGCGCGCGCGCCTGACGAGCACGCTCGAGGCGCAGCGCGCGGCCTATGCCCGGGATCCGGTCCCCGCATACCGTAAGCGCGTGGATGACCTGCGTCAGCTGCGCCGCTTCATACTCGAGAACCGCGAGGGGCTGATCGAGGCGGTCAATCGGGACTACGGCAACCGCTCGCGGCACGAGACGCAGTTTGGGGAATTGGTGCCGGTGCTCGATGGCCTCAAGCAGGCACTGCATCAGCTGCGCGGCTGGATGCGCCCGCAGCGGCGCGCCGTCGACCTGCTGCTGTTTCCCGGCGCGCGCAACCGCGTGCTGCCGCAGCCCCTCGGCGTGGTCGGCATGATCGTGCCGTGGAACTTCCCCATCAACCTCATGTTCCTGCCGCTCATCTCGATATTCGCGGCCGGCAATCGCGCGATGGTGAAGCTGTCGGAGAACTCGCGCCACCTGGCCGCCTTTCTGATCGCGAACCTGCCGCGCTATTTTCCGGCCGAGAAACTCGCGGTATTCGACGAGACCGGCGGCGTGGGGGTCGAGTTCTCGCGCCTGCCGTTCGATCACCTGCTGTTCACGGGCTCGACGCAAACCGGCCGCAGCGTAATGGCCGCCGCCGCCGCCAACCTCACGCCCGTGACGCTCGAGCTCGGCGGCAAGTCACCGGCCCTGGTGTGCGAGGACTTCCCGCTGCGCACCGCCGCCGAGCGCATCCTGTTCGTAAAGCTCATGAACGCCGGGCAGATCTGCACCACGGTCGACTACCTGTTCCTGCCGCAGGGCAAGATCGAGGCCTTCGTGGCGCTGGCGCAGCAGATCGTCAGTGCGCGTTACCCGGACATCGCCAGCCGCGACTACACGTCGATCATCGATGCGCGGGCCTTCGCGCGCCTGCGTGCAGGCGCTCGAGGATGCGCGCGCCCGCGGCGCGCGCGTGGTGCAGCTCGTGCCGGGGGAGCCCTGGGACGAGGCGACGCGCAAGATCGCCCCGCACCTGGTGATCGGGCCGCCGCCCGACAGCGAGCTGATGCAGCGGGAGATCTTCGGGCCGATCCTGCCGGTACTCGGCTACGCGCGGCTCGAGGACGCGGTCGCCTTCATCAACGCGCGGCCGCGGCCGCTCGCCTTCTATCCCTTCAGCCGCCGCCGCAGCACCATCGATGAGCTCCTCGCGCACGTCATGTCCGGCGGGGTGTCGGTCAACGATGCCCTGTGGCACGTCGGTCAGCACGACCTGCCATTCGGCGGCGTGGGCGCGAGTGGCATGGGCCACTACCACGGGGCGGAGGGGTTCGTGACTTTTTCCAAAATGCGCCCGGTGTTCTACCAGGCACCGGTGAGCGGCATGCGCTTACTGTGGCCGCCGTTCGGGGCGCTGGCCAGCCGGGTGCTGGACTTCCTGACGAAGTAGGGCGCTCCTTTAGCGCCTGAGCAGCGACTCGATGCGCCGGTCGGGCACCAGCCACATGAGCGCCACCGCGATGTAGAGTGCGATCGAGACCCACGGCTCGACGAAAGCGAGTCGCGATCCCGAGCAGGTAGAGGACCATCGAAAGGCGGCCCTTGGCGTCCGTGCCGACCGCGGCGGCGAGGCGCGAGTCGGGCCCGTTCACGGCGATGATGGTGCGCTCGAGGATGAGGTAGGCAACGGCGGCGCACGCCAGCACCACCCCGTAAGCGGCCACGGGCGCTGCCGTGAAGCCGGCCTCGTCGATCCAGCGGATCACGAACGGCACGAGCGTCAGCCAGAAGAGCAGGCCGAGGTTCGCCCACAGCACGCGCCCGTCGACGCGCTCGGTGACGTGCAGCATGTGATGGTGGTTGTTCCAGAAGATGCCGACGTTGATGTAGGACAGAACGTAGGCCAGCAGCAGCGGCACTTCCTCTTTGAGGGAGGCGAGGTCGCGCCCCTGCGGCACGTGGATCTCGAGCACCATGATGGTGATGATGATGGCGATGACGCCGTCGGTGAACGCTTCGAGCCGTGCACTGTTCATGGGCGAGATCCTACGGTCATTTTGCGTCGTAAGCCATTATTAAATCGAACAATATGCCGGTGCACGACGCGCCGCACCGCGGGCTCTCACCGCTACCCCAGTTTGACGACAGTCAGGCCGCCGGGGCGGTGCTAACCTCGCGCCTGCTTCAAGGCGAACCCCGAAAGGCCCGCAGCGCCCGTGAGTGAACAGGACGTCGTTCCGCGCGAAGTCACGCAGCAGCGCCTCAACCGCGGCTACGCGCGCATCGGCGGCTACCGCCGTGACCAGCCCTACGGCGTCGCCGACCTGCTCGAGGAGCGTGCCGTGGACGCACCCGAGCGGCCCTTCATCCTGTTCGAGGGGCACGAGGTTACCTTCGGGGAGATGAACCGCCGCGCCAACCGCGTGGCGCACGCAGCACTCGCGGCGGGTCTTAAGCCCGGCGACGTGGTCGCGCTGATGATGGACAACCGCCCGCAGTTCCCCATGGTGTGGCTCGGGCTTGCCAAGGTCGGCATCATAACGGCGCTGCTGAACACCGCGGCCCGCGGTCGCGTGCTGCGGCATGCCCTCGAGCAGACGCGCGCCGCCGCGCTCATCTACGGTTCCGAGTGTGCCGATCGTGTCGCGACGCTTGCCGAGGCGGAGCTGCCGCCGCTGCTGTTCGAGTCGCTGCATCCGGACGGCGCGCCGCCCACCGGCGCCCCGAGGCTCAGGCCGCGCTCGCTCGAGGCTGCGATGGCGGAGGCGGTCGAAACGGACCCGCCGCGCGCGCACCGCGCCGCGGTGCGCCTCGGGGCGCCGCTCTACTACATCTTCACCTCCGGCACCACGGGATTACCGAAGGCGGCGCTCATGAGCCACCTGCGCTTCCTCAATGCCGGGGGCGTGATCGCCGGGTTCCTCGAGCTCACGCGCGCGGACGTGCTCTACAACGTCCTGCCGCTCTACCACGGCGCGGGCGGCATGGTGGTGGTCTCAGCGGCGCTGCATGTCGGCATCCCGATCGTGCTGCGCCGCCGCTTCAGCGCGAGCGAGTTCTGGGACGACGTGCGCCGCCATGGTGTCACGGCCTGGTATTACATCGGGGAACTGTGCCGTTACCTCCTCAACCAGCCGCCGCGCGCCGACGACCGTGACCATACGCTGCGGCGCATGAGCGGGGCGGGACTGAAGGCGCAGGTGTGGCAGCAGTTCCAGGAGCGCTTCGGGATCGAGTTCATCTGCGAGGGCCTCGGCTCCACCGAGGCTAACTATGGCCTGACGAACGTCGACAACCGCGTCGGCTCGGTCGGGCGCCTGCCGTACCCTGAGCGCAGTAACATCCGCGTGGTGCGCTACGACGTCGAAACCGGTGGCTACCCGCGCGCCAGCGATGGCACGCTCGTGCTGTGCCGTCCGGGGGAGGTGGGCGAGCTGATCGCAGAGGTGCTCGACGGGCCGGGCGCGGCCGGGTACTTCGAGGGCTACACCTCGGCGGAGGCGACGGAGGCGAAGCTGCTGCGCGGGGCGTTCCGGCCGGGGGATCGCTGGGTGCGCTCCGGCGATCTGGTGCGCTTTGATGCAGAGGACTATTTCTACTTCGTCGACCGGGTCGGGGACACCTATCGCTGGAAGGGCGAGAACGTTGCCACGGACGAAGTCGCCGCGGTGCTCGGACAGTTCGAAGGTCCGGCGGTGGTCAACGTCTACGGCGTGCGCGTGCCGGGCACGGAAGGCCGCGCCGGCATGGTGGCCCTTACTTACGCGGACGCGGCCGGCTTCGACCCGGTGGCGTTCCACGCCTACGCCGCCGCGCGGCTTGCCGACTATGCCGTGCCGGTGTTCGTGCGCATCACGGCGGACGCGGACCTCACCACCACCTTCAAGCTGCGCAAGATCGACCTGCAGCGCGCCGGCTACGATCCGGCCCGCGCCCTTGATCCGCTGTACGTGCGCGACGCACGCGCCGGGCGCTACGTGCCGCTCAACACCGCGACGCTCGCAGCGCTTAGCATCGCGCCCTTCGCCGGGGACTGACGTGCAGCTCGAATACACTCCCGAGCAGCGCCAGCTGCGCCAGGAGTTCCGTGCCTACCTTGCCGCTCTCATGACGCCACAGCGGCGCGCCGCCACGCGCGACCGCGAAAGCGGCGCGGCCTACCGCGAGACGCTGCGCCAGATGGGGCAAGACGGCTGGCTCACCCCAGGGTGGCCGAAGCAGTACGGCGGGCGCGGCCTCGACCCGCTCGCCCAGAAGATCGTCATGGAGGAGCTGTGGCTCGCCGAGGCCCCGTTCCCGTTCGTCACCGTCAATACCATCGGACCTGCGCTCATCCGGCGCGGCACCGAGGCGCAGAAGCGCGAGATCCTGCCGCGCATCGCCAGCGGCGAGCTCAATTTCGCGGTCGGTTACACCGAGCCGCAGGCGGGCACGGACCTTGCTGCGCTGCGCACGCAGGCCGTGCGCGACGGAGATGCGTTCCTGATCAATGGCCAGAAAGTATTCACCAGCGGCGCCGAGGGTGCCGACTACATCTGGCTGGCCGCCCGCACCGACCCCGCGGCCCCCGCTCATCGGGGCATCTCGATCCTGATGGTCGACACCCGTCTGCCCGGGTTTGCGCTATCGCCCATCCACACCATCGGCGGCGTGCGTACCAACGTCACCTATTACAGGGACGTGCGCGTCCCCGCCGGCATGCTGGTGGGCGAGCTCAACCAGGGCTGGCAGCTGATCACCGAGCAGCTCAACCACGAGCGCGTCGGGCTGGCCGCGCTCGCCTACGGGGCGCAGGGGTGTTTCGATGACACCCTGCAGTGGGCGCGCCTGACCCCGGCAGGCGCCGGGTTCGTCATCGATCAGCCCTGGGTGCAGATCGCGCTCGCCGAAGCCTATGTCTTCCTGCAGGCGTATGCGGTGCTCGGCAACCGCGTCGCCTGGGAGGTTGCGCAGGGGGAGACCAGCGCCCAGCTCGCGAGCGCCTGCAAGGTGTTCAGCACCGAAAGCTACATCCGCGTGCTGCGGCTGCTGCTCGATGTCACCGGCTCCGCCGGTCTCCTGCGGCACGGCGCCCCGGGCGCGGTCCTCGCCGGGCGTCTGGAAGCGGAGTACCGGCGCTGCCAGATCAATACCTTCGGCGGCGGTACCACCGAAGTGCTGCGGGACATGGTGGCGCAGATGGCGCTGCGCCTGCCGCGCGCCGGGGTCGTCAAGTGAGTGCGGCGGCCCCGCTGCCCGCCTGGCTTGCAGCCCTGCGCGCGCGGCGCGGTGAGGCGGCATCCCCTGACCGTACCGCGCCGGATGCGGTGAACCTGCCGATGATCCGCCGCTGGTGCGAGGCGATGGGGGAGCGCAATCCGCTGTACCTGGACGAAGCGACGGCCGCCGCGGGTCCGCACCGCGCCATCGTGGCACCCCCTGCCATGCTCGAGGTGTGGACTATGGGCCGCTTCAGCCCGAATGCGGTGGCGGAGGGCAACGGTACGCTGCTTGGCATCCAGGCGCTGGATGCCGCCGGCTTCACGGCGGTCGTGGCGACCAACCTCGAGCAGGAGTACGTGCAGTACCTGAAGCTCGGGGACCTGATCACCCAGAAGGTGTTCCTGGAGGAGGTGTCGGACGAGAAGCGCACCGCGCTTGGCACCGGTCACTTCCTTAATTACCGCTACGAGTTCAAGGACCAGCGCGGCATCCTGGTCGGACGCATGCGCTTCAGGATCCTCAAGTTCCGCCCGGCGCAGACGGCGCAGCCGGCGCAGCCGGTGGCTGCCGCGGCGACGGCGAGACCTGCGCACCCGCGGCCCGCCATCACGCAGGACAGCGCGTTCTTCTGGGAGGGACTCAAGGAGCGGCGTCTGCTGATCCGCCGCTGCGCGCAGTGCGGGCATTTGCATCATCCGCCCGGTCCCATGTGTCCGAAGTGCCACGCCCTGGAGTGGACCGCGCAGGCCGTGAGCGGCCGCGGCGTGCTGCACAGCTACGTCATCGTGCACCAGCCGCAGCTGCCGGGGTTCTCCTACCCGTTACCGGTGGCCCTGGTGGAGCTGGAGGAGGGCGTGCGCCTGCTGGGGAACGTGGTGGGGATGGATCCTGAGGCGCTGCGCATCGGCATGCCACTCGCGGCTGAGTTCACCGAAGTCGAGCCCGGCTACGTGCTCTACGTCTTCCGTGAGCGGCAGGACTGAAGGCATGGATTTCAGCTACAGCGAAGAACAGGCAGCGCTGCGCGAGCTCGCGCGGCGCCTGTGCGCCGGGCGCTTCACGGATGAGTTCCGCAAGACCTTCGCCCGCGGCGGTCTTGCCTACGATGCCACCCTGTGGGGCGCGCTGGCCGAAACCGGCGTGCTCGGTACGGCCATCGGCACCGACCAGGGCGGTTCCGGGCTCGGGCTCACCGAGCTTTCCCTGGTGCTCGAGGAGCAGGGCCGCACCCTCGCCGCGGTACCGCTCCTCGCAACCCTCGTCCTCGGCGCGCTGCCGCTGGAGCGCTTCGGCAGCACCAGTCAGCGGGCGCTCCTGTCCCGGGTCGCCCGCGGGGAGCTGCTGTTGAGTGCGGCGCTTGAGGAGGCGGGGAATGCCGCGCTCCTCGCGCCCGCCACCCTTGCCGAGCCGGTGACGGGGGGCTGGCGCCTCAGCGGCACCAAGACCTGCGTGCCTTATGCCGAAGACGTGAAGTACCTGCTGGTCTCGGCGAGTACTCCGCATGCGCACGCACACCTGTTCCTCATCGACCCGCAGGCTCCGGGTGTCGAGATCCGCGCGCAGCGGACGACGAGCGGTGAGCCCCAGGGCGAAGTGCGGCTCGCAGGCGTGCTCGCCGGGCCTGCGGATGTCCTCGGGCAGGATGCGCGGCCGCTGCGCTACCTCGTCGAGTGCGCGCAGGTGGCGCTCGCCGCGCAGCAGCTCGGGGTGCTGGAGGAAGCGCTGCGCCGCGCGGCGGCTTACGTTGCCGAGCGACAGCAGTTCGGCCGGCCGATCGGCAGCTTCCAGGCGGTGCAGCATCGCCTGGCCGACTGCTACATCGACCTCGAGGCGCTGCGCTCGGCGTATCTGCAGGCCGTGTGGGCGCTCGATGCGGGCCTGGATGCACCGGCGCAGGTGCTCAGCGCCAAGTGGTGGGCCGCGCACGCCGGACACCGCGTAAGCCACGCGGTCCAGCACGTGCATGGCGGACTCGGCGCGGACGTGGAATACCCCGTGCAGGCGTTCTTCCTGCAGGCGAAGCAGCTGGAGGTGGCACTCGGCGGGGCGGCGCCGACGCTCGCCGGCATCGGTGCGGCGCTGGCCGCCGGGACGGTGCCCGCCTTTACCGGCGAACTGGAGCGGCGATGAGCGCGGCGCGCTTTGACTCGGTGCGCGTCGGGCAGTCGTTGCCGCCGCTCACGCTCGCCGTGACTCCCTCGGTCATCGTGGCCGGCGCCATGGCGAGCGGGGACTTTGAGGTCGTGCACCACGACGTGGCCGCCGCGCGCGCGCGCGGCACGCCGGACATCTTCATGAACATCCTCACCACCAACGGCTACGTGCAGCGCTTCGTGAACGACTGGATCGCGCCGCAGGGGCAGATCCGCGGCATCGAGCTGCGCCTTGGGGTGCCGAACTTCGCCGGCGACACGCTGCGCCTGACCGGCAGCGTGAGCGGCAAGCGCACGGAAGGTGATGTGCAGATCGTGGAGGTCGCGGTGACGGGGACCAATAGCCTGGGCGCGCACGTGACCGCCTTGGTGCGCGTGGCGCTGCCCCGATGAGTACGCTGCGCGATTCCACCGCAGTGGTCGGCATCGGCGCAACGGAGTTCTCCAAGGACTCCGGGCGCAGCGAACTGAGGCTGGCGGTGGAGGCGGTGAGTGCGGCGGTCGAGGATGCAGGCCTGAAGCTTGAGGACGTCGACGGGCTGTGCACCTACGCGATGGACAAGAACCCGGAGATCGAGGTGTTCCGCAACATCGGCGGGCGGGAGCTGAAGTTCTTTGGCCGCACCGACTATGGCGGCGGGGCGGCATGCGCGCCGCTGCTGCAGGCAGCGCTCGCCATCCATGCCGGCATTGCGGAGGTGGTCGTGTGCTACCGCGCCATGAACGAGCGTTCGCAGTACCGCTTTGGGCAGGGTTTCGTGCCGCCGGCCGTGCCGAACGCGGAGAACGCCAACTGGTCCTGGAGCGTGCCGTTCGGGCTTGCGACTCCCGCCTCCTGGGTCGCGCTCGCGGCGCGCCGTTACATGCACGACTTCGGCGCCGGCAGCGAAGACTTCGGCCGGGTGTCGGTGGCCTGCCGGCGCCATGCTGCCAACAATCCTCAGGCCTGGTTCTACGGCAAGCCCATCACGCTCGCCGAGCACCAGGCCTCGCGCTGGATCGTGGAGCCGCTGCACCTGCTCGACTGCTGTCAGGAGAGCGATGGCGCGGTGGCCATCGTCGTCACCAGCACCGAGCGCGCCCGGCACCTGCGCCAGCGCCCGGCGCTCATCCGTGCCGCCGCCCAGGGCGCCGCCGATCAGCAGATGAATATGACGAGCTTTTACCGCCCCGACATCTCGTCGCTCTCGGAGATGCGCCTGGTGGCGCGCCAGCTCTACGCCATGGCGCGCCTGGGCGCCGCCGACATCCAGACGGCGGTGCTCTACGATCACTTCTCGCCCTTCGTGCTGCCGCAGCTGGAAGTGTTTGATTTCTGCGCGCGCGGCGAGGCCAAGGACTTCATCCGCGACGGCAACATCGAGATCGGCGGGGCGCTGCCGGTGAATACCCACGGTGGGCAGCTCGGCGAGGCCTACATCCACGGCCTCAATGGCGTGGCCGAGGCGGTGCGCCAGGTGCGCGGCACGTCGGTGAACCAGGTCGCAGGCGTCGAGAACGTGCTCGTGACCGCCGGCACGGGAGTGCCGACCAGCGGCGCCATCCTGGCGGCGGCAACTTAAGGCACCCGCCTGGTTTATGATGGCAACATGATCGATCCTGCCATCGGTACGCTGCTTGCCGGGAGCTTCGCGCTGCTCTTTGCGAGCGCTGCGCTCCACAAGGCGCGCGATCTTGCGGTCTTTGCCGAGGTGCTGCGCGCCTACCGGGTGCTGCCCCAGCCCCTGGCGCTGCCCTGGGTGCCGCCGCTCCTCGAGGCACTCATCAGTGCCGGACTTCTCGTGCCCGCGGCCCGCCGCGCCGCGGCCCTTGCCGGAGCGCTGCTCCTCGTCCTCTACGCCCTCGCCATGGCGGTGAACCTGCAGCGCGGCCGGCGCGACCTGTCCTGCGGCTGCGGTGCGTTCGCCGAGCGCCGCCCGATCGCGCCCTGGATGGTGGGGCGCAATATCCTCATGAGTGGGGCGCTGGCGGCCATCGGGCTACCCTGGAGCACCCGCAGCCTCGAACCGGTGGATCTGCTGACCGTCGGGGCCGGGGTGACCCTGGTGACGCTCTTATATATGAGTACCGACCGCCTGCTCGGGCGCATCGCCCCGAAGGTGGCGCTCTGGGAGGGGTCCCGGTGAGCGCGCTCGCGATCTCCAATATCGTGCTGTGGGTGCTGGTACTGGCGCTGGCGGCGGTGCTGCTCGCCCTGGTGCGCCAGCTCGGCGTGCTGCACGAGCGCATCGCGCCCGCCGGCGCCCTCATGCTGAACCGGGGCCTGAAAGTGGGGGAGCCGGCGCCGGTCGTGTCGGTGTCGGACCTGCAGGGCGCACCGCACGAGCTCGGCGCGGCACGCGCCGACGGCAAGAGCACGCTCCTGCTCTTTGTGTCGCCGACCTGCCCGGTGTGCAAGAGCCTGCTCGCGGCGGTGAAGTCGAGCCGCCGCGATGAGCGCACCTGGATGGACGTCATCCTCGCCAGCGACGGGGACGTGCAGGAGCAGCAGAACTTCGTGCGCGCCCAGGGGCTGGAGTCGATCCCGTATGTGGTCTCTGCGCCGCTCGGGCTTGCGTTTCAGGTGAGCCGCCTGCCGTTTGCGGCGCTCATCGATGAAAAGGGGGTGCTGCGCGCCCGCGGTCTCGTCAACTCGCGCGAGCACCTCGAGAGCCTGTTCGAGGCCAAGCGTCTCGGGGTGGCATCACTGCAGGAATATTTCTCGGGCGCCGCCTGAAGCTACCGTTACGCAGGAGAGGCTCATGAACGATCCCTTGGCGCTCGATGCAGCCCTGCGCGGCGTGCTGGCGGAGTACGAGGCGCGCGCCGCGCGCGAAGACGAGATGTGGGAGACGATGACGCCCGAGGAAGCCGGGCGCCGGCGCGATGAGATGCTGCTGCCGGTCGGGCGCGCCGCGGGCGCGCTTCTCAACCTCCTCATCAAAGAGGCCGGCGCCACGCGCATCCTCGAGGTCGGCAGCTCCTACGGTTACTCCACGCACTGGCTGGCGGACGGTGCACGCGCCACCGCAGGTCAGGTGACCTCCCTTGAGCTGCAGGCGCCCAAGACCGAGTACGCTCTCGCACGGCTCGCCCGTGCCGGTCTTGCCGGCTTCGTCGAGTTCCGCATCGGGGATGCCTTGGCATCCCTGCGCGCGTTGCCCGGGCCGTTTGATTTCGTGCTCATCGACCTGTGGAAAGACCTTTACGTGCCGGTGTTCGAGCTGCTCTACCCGAAGCTCGCCCCGGGCGCCCTCGTCGTGGCCGACAACATGGTGTATCCGGAGAGCGCCCAGGTGCACGCAAACGCCTACCGCGAGCGCGTGCGGCAGGCGCCGCACATGACCTCGGTGCTGCTCGCGGTCGGCAACGGGCTCGAGGTCAGTCGTTTCCGCTGAGCGTGATCTCGACGCGCTTGTTGTGCTTGCCCTCGCTGCGGATCTTCAGCACCCGGATCGCGCCGATCTCGCCGATGTTGGCGACGTGCGTGCCGCCGCAGGGCTGCAGATCGATGCCGGGGATCTTCAGGAGGCGTACGCGCCCGGCACCGCGCGGTGGCGCGACGCTCATGGTCTTCACCAGTTCCGGCTGCGCCTCAAGCTCCTCGTCCGTGATCCAGAGTGTCTCGGTCGGCAGCTGCCGGGCGATAAGTTCGTTGGTAGCGCGCTCGATGTGCTCCCCGTTCAGTTGCGACAGCTCGATGTCGAAGTCCAGGCGCGCCTTGTCGGGCACGATGTTACCGCCGGTCACCGGTGCCACGACCACGCACGACATCAGGTGCAGCGCGGTGTGCAGACGCATCAGGCGGTAGCGACGCTGCCAGTCGATCTCGAGCGTGACGGTTTCGCCCGCCTGCAGCCCGGGCACGGCGCCGGCTACCAGGTGCACGATCCGCCCCGGGCCCTCGCCTTTGCGGGTGTCGGTGATGCTGAGGCGCTCGCCGTTCGCGCGTGTGAGGGTGCCGCTGTCGCCGGCCTGGCCGCCCCCCAGGGGGTAGAACACGGTGCGGTCGAGCTCGACGCCGCGCTCGCTGACAAAGAGCACCTGCGCGGTCGCGCTCCTGAGGTAGGCATCGTCGCGAAACAGCATTTGGGTCGTCATGGCTTATGATCGCTTCCGTGTGGGGCTAAAATCGACCGATGCCTTCCTACGCCTACCGCCTGGTCAATGTTTTCACGCAGGGCCGCACCGTCCTGAGCGGCAACCCGCTGTGCGTGTTCGAGCGCGCGCAGACGCTGGACGCCGCTAGGATGCAGGCGCTCGCCCTGCAGTTCAATCTGTCCGAGACGACCTTCATCCTGCCCTCCGAGCGTGCCAGTGCGCGCGTGCGCATCTTCACGCCCGAGTACGAGATGCCCTTCGCCGGCCACCCGACGCTGGGCACCGCGCACGTGTGCCGCGCGCTCGGGCTCGGCGGGGACCGCCTGACCCTTGAGATGACCGCCGGCATCATCCCGGTGCGGGCCACGGGGGAGCGCTGGACGCTGCAGGCACGCGCGGCCACGTGGCGCGAGGTACTCGAGCCGCGCTTCACGCTCGCCGCCATGCTCGGGCTCGACAAGGAGGACCTCGCCGAGCGCCCCTTATGGGTGGATGCGGGCACCGAGCAGCTGGTCGTGCCGCTATCGAGTGAGGCGGCGGTGCGGCGTACGCGGGTGCGCCCTGATCTGCTCGCGCAGATGGTGAGCGCCGCGGGCAAGAGCATGGCCTACATCTTTGCCCCGACGGCCACCGGGCTCCTGGCGCGCTTTTTCTTCCCGCTCGGTGCCGGAGCGCTGGAGGATCCGGCCACGGGGTCGGCGACCGCCAACCTCGGGGGCTGGTGTCTGGCGATGGGCCGCCCGCTGCCGTGCGAGTTCGAGATCGCCCAGGGCGAGTACACCGGTCGGCCCTCGTCGCTGCGGCTGCGGGTGGATGCCCAGCAGGGGATCTTCGTGAGCGGCGAGGTGATCGAGCTCGGCCGCGGCACCATCACCCTGTGAGGCGCGCATGAAGCTGCGCGACTTCAAGGCCCTGAGCTTCGACTGCTACGGCACGCTCATCGACTGGGAGAGCGGCCTGTTCGCAGCGCTGCAGCCGCTCCTGCGCCTGGCGGGCAGAACCGGTCCGCGCGATGCGGTGCTCGCGCAGTTTGCCGCGCACGAGTCGGCGCAGCAGGCGGCAACGCCAGCGATGCTCTACCCGCAGCTGCTCGCCGAGGTCCACCGGCGCCTGGCACGCGAGTGGGGGGTGGTCGCGGAGGAGGCCGCGCACGTGGCTTTCGGGCGCTCGGTGCCGGACTGGCCGGCTTTTGCCGACAGCGCCGCGGCGCTTGCGTACCTGAAGCGCCATTACGTGCTCGTGATCCTCTCGAACGTCGACCGCGCGAGCTTCGCCGGCAGCAATGCGCGTCTGGGGGTGAGGTTCGATGCCATCTGCACGGCGCAGGACATCGGCTCCTACAAGCCCGACCCGCGCAACTTCCGCTACCTGCTCGATACCCTCGGGCGTCTGGGGGTCGAGTCACGGCAGGTCCTGCACACGGCACAGAGCCTGTATCACGATCATGCGCCCGCCCAGGCGGCAGGTCTTGCCAGCGCCTGGATCGACCGGCGCCAGGGTGCGCAGGGCTGGGGCGCGACCCGGCCGCCACCGGCGGGCACTCCGGTCTACAACTTCCGATTCGGGAGTCTGGCTGAGCTGGTCAGTGCCCACCAGGCGGAGACTGCGGCCGTCTAGGGGCGCGCGCGCCGATCCTCACCACAGGAGGACGCGGTCCGCTGCGCCTGCAGGCACCACAGTTGCGGTCTCACACTCCCGCGATCAGGCGCTGAGGGTTGAAGATGGCCCTGGGGTCGAAGCGTTCCTTCAGGCGCCGGTGCAGGGTGAGGTTCACCTCCGGCAGCGGGTGAAAGCGGGTGACGCCGGCGGGCGCAGAACCGCGGAAGAGTGCCGCCGTGCCCCCGGCGGCGCTCGCCTGCGCGCGCACCGGGGCTGCCGCGGGCAGGCCGGCGTACCAGCGCAGTGCGCCGCCCCAGTCAATCAGCACCGGCCCATCGAGTGTGAGCGGCGGTGCGGTTGAGGGCAGCGACACCCGCCACAGCGGCTCGTGCGCGAAGAATGGCAGCGTGCAGTCGCGCAGTGCGGACCAGAAGGCGTGCGCTGCCGGTTCATCGACGCGCTCACCGCCGATGCGCGCCCGGGCAGCCTCGATGGCCGGCACGGCGCCCGCCAGGCGCAGCCACGCGGCGCCCTCGTGCCAGGCGGCCGCCGTGAGCGGCAGTGGTTCACCGGCGAGCCGGTTGAAGTGCTGCAGGGCCTCACCCAGCGGCCACTCCAGGCGCAAGGTCAGCTGCCCCCGCGGCAGCGGCAGCACCTTGAGGGACACCTGGGTGATGACGCCCAGGATGCCGAGCGAACCGCACAGGAGGCGCGCGACGTCGAATCCGGCGACGTTCTTCATGACCTCGCCCCCGAAGCGCAGCGTTTCACCCTGCGCATTGAGGAGATGGGCGCCCAGCACGAAGTCGCGGGCGGCGCCGAAATAGGGGCGGCCGGGACCTGAGAGGCCCGCGGCAATGGCGCCACCGAGCGTCGGATCAGCCCCGAAGCGCGGCGGCTCGAAGGCGAGAAACTGTCCCTGTGCGGCCAGCGCTGCTTCGAGCTGTGACAGCGGCGTGCCACAGCGCGCCGTGAGGACGAGCTCGGAGGGTTCGTAGTGCACGATGCCTGCGTACCCGGACAGGTCAAGAAGCGCACCCTGCAGCCGCTCGCCGTAGAAGTCCTTGGTGCCGGCGCCGCGCAGCCGCAATGCCGTGCCGGTGGCGGCGGCCTCGCGGATGCGACCGCGCAGCTCCTCGAGGATCCCTTGGGCTGCGCTCATGAGAGCCTAGAAGCGCGGCAGCTCAGGATGCGCCAGAGCGCCTGCGTGCACCCGCATGCGGCCGTACTCGGCGCAGCGCGCGAGCGTCGGAATGAGCTTGCCGGGGTTCAGGAGCGAGCGCGGGTCGAACGCTTCCTTGACGGCAAAGAACGCGGCGCGCTCGGCGGGCGAGAACTGCACGCACATCGAGTTGATCTTCTCGATGCCGACGCCGTGCTCGCCGGTGATGGTACCGCCGAGTTCCACGCACAGCTCCAGGATTTCCGCCCCGAAGCGCTCGGCACGCTCCCAGGAACCGGGCACATTGGCATCGAACAGGATGACCGGATGCAGGTTGCCATCCCCGGCATGGAACACGTTCATGCAGCGCAGCGCATAGCGCGCCTCCATCGCCTCGATCGCCTCCAGGACCCGCCCGACGTGCTTGCGCGGGATCGTGCCGTCCATGCAGTAGTAGTCCGGTGAGATGCGGCCCGCGGCCGGAAAGGCATTCTTGCGGCCCGACCACAGGCGTACGCGCTCGGCCTCCGAGCCCGAGACGCGCAGGGAACTCGCGCCGGCGGCGCGCAGCACGCGCTCGATTTCGGTGACCTGGTCGGCGACCTCCTCGGGCGTGCCGTCGGACTCGACCAGCAGGATCGCGGCGGCCTCGAGGTCGTAGCCGGCGTGCACGAAAGGCTCGACCGCGGCGGTCGCCTTGCGGTCCATCATCTCCAGTCCCGCCGGGATGATGCCGGCGCCGATGATGGCGGCCACGGCATCCCCGGCGCGGTGTACGTCGGCAAAGGAAGCCATGACGAGCTGCGCGCACGGCGGCCGCGGGATCAGCTTCACGATCACCTCGGTCACCACCATGAGCAGGCCCTCGGAGCCGATCGTGAGGGCGAGCAGATCGAGGCCGGGGGCATCGGCCGCCGCGCCGCCGAGCTCGATGCGCTGCCCGTCGCTGCCGTAGCCGCGCACCCCGAGCACGTTGTGGACGGTGAGCCCGTATTTCAGGCAATGCACGCCGCCGGAATTCTCCGCAACGTTGCCGCCGATCGAGCACGCCACCTGCGAGGAGGGGTCTGGGGCGTAATACAGGCCAAAGGCGGCGGCGGCCTCGGAGATGCGCTGGTTCGGTACGCCCGGCTGCAGGCGCGCCGTACGCCCCAGGGGGTCGATGTGCAGGATGCGATTCATGCGGGCGAGTGACAGCAGCACCCCCTGCGCGTGCGGAGTCGCGCCGCCGGAGAGCCCGGTGCCGGAGCCGCGTGCGACCACGGGCACGCCGTGAGTGTGGCAGCTGACGAGCACCGCGCGCACCTCGGCCTCGGTGCGCGGCAGCACCACGAGCGCAGGCAGCTCGCGGAACACGGTGAGGCCGTCGCACTCGAAAGGCCGGCGATCCTCGGCGCTCACGAGCAAAGCGTCCGCCGGCAGCACGGCCCGCAGGTCGCTGACAAGAGCTACAAGAGCGGAAACGGCCATGCGCCCATCCTAGCGCGCCGGCGCGCCCGGCGCAGGCCGGGGGCGCGCACCGGTGCGCCTCTGTTAGGCTGCGCCTGCGCACGCAGCGCTCGCGCTGCATTGACATGACTGGAGGCGGAGCCCTTATGCGCAAGCGATATCTCCCGGCAGCCCTCGGCGCGGCGTTTCTTGCGACTGCAGGGGCGGCGCCGACGCCGCCGATGCAGCCAGACATCCCCAACTACAGCGCCCCGACCCGTGAGTACGACTACGAGCGGCGCGAGGTGATGGTGCCGATGCGCGACGGCGTCAAGCTCTTCACGGTGATCATGGTCCCGAAAGGCGCGCGGCGCGCCCCGATTATCCTCACGCGCACTCCCTACCACGCGGCTAACCGCGCCAGGCGCTTCCTCAGCCCGCACCTGGCCTCGACCCTGCAGATGGGCGATGAGGTACTGGTGTCGCAGGGCTACATCCGCGTGTTCCAGGACGTACGCGGCAAGTACGACTCCGAGGGCGACTACGTCATGACGCGCCCGTTGCGCGGGCCGCTGAACGCAACCCCGGTCGATCATTCCACCGACGCCTACGACACCATCGACTGGCTGGTGAAGAACGTGCCGGAGAGCAACGGCCGGGTCGGCATGATCGGCTCATCCTACGAGGGCTTCACAGTGCTGATGGCGCTCATCAACCCGCACCCCGCGCTGCGCGCCGCCGTGCCGATGTGCCCGATGGTGGATGGCTGGAAGGGGGATGACTGGTTCCACAATGGCGCTTACCGCCAGTCGAATTTCCGCTATCTCACGCTGCAGACCAGCGCGCGTGCGGAAGGGGTGGAGATCGCCGGTGGTGTCTACGATGACTACCAGCTGTTTCTCGAGTCCGGCTCTGCCGGGGACTTCGCGCGCCGCTTCGGCATCGATCAGCTGCCGTTCTGGCGCAAGCTCGTCGAGCATCCCGCCTACGATCTTTTCTGGAGTGCGCAGGCGCTGGACCAGATCCTGGCGCGCGAACCGCTCAAGACGCCAACGATGTACGTGACCTCGATTTATGACCAGGAGGACATGTACGGCGGCGTACACGCCTACGCGGCCACCGAGCCGAAGGACACCACCAACGACATGAACTACCTGGTGCTCGGCCCCTGGCGGCACAGTGGCGTCAACTACGACGGCTCGGCGCTCGGGCCGCTGAAGCTTGAGGGCAACACCGCGCTGCAGTTCCGGCGCGACGTGATGCAGCCCTTCCTCGATGAGCACCTGAAGGAGGGGGCGCCCAAGGCCGATACGCCCCCGGTATTCGTTTACGAGACCGGCACCGACGCCTGGCGGCGGCTCAAGAGCTGGCCCTTGTCCTGCGATTCGGGCTGCGAGTCGAAGCCGCAACGGCTGTACCTGCAGCCAGGCGGCGCGCTCAGCTTCACGGCGCCCGCCAAGGGGGGGCAGGCCTACGACGAGTACGTGTCTGATCCTGCGAAACCCGTGCCCTATTCCCCGCGGCCGGTGCATTTCGCCGACGGCCCGGCCTGGCAGCGCTGGCTTCTGAACGATCAGCGCTTCGTCGCCGACCGCCCCGATGTCCTGGTCTACGCGAGTGCGCCCCTCACAGCCCCACTGCATATCGGTGGGGCCCCGCAGGTAAATCTCTACGCCGCCACGAGCGGCACCGACAGCGACTGGGTGGTGAAGCTGATCGATGTCTACCCGGATGAGGTGCCCTCCGAGCTGCCCATGTCCGGGTACCAGCTGCCGATCGGCATGGACATCTTCCGCGGCCGCTACCGCGAGAGCATCGAGCGTCCGAGCGCCATCCCCGCGAACAAGGTGCAGCAATACCGCTTCGCGCTGCCGATGGTGGATCACGTCTTCCTGCCCGGGCACCGCGTGATGGTTCAGGTGCAGTCGAGCTGGTTCCCGCTCTACGACAGGAACCCCCAGACTTACGTGGAAAACATCTTCCTCGCCAGGCCCCAGGACTACCGCAAGGCGACGCAGCGGGTGTTCCATGCTCCCGAGGCGGCGACCTTCCTCGACCTGCCGGTGGTCAAGGAGCGTTAGAGACTCGCGGCGGCGATCTAAGCGCTGCAAACAGCGCCCCTGCGGCGCTCAGGCGGCGGGGGTGGCGCTGCCGGAGAAGTCCATGCCGCAATTCGGTCAGTTGCCACCGGCGGGGCTGACCCATAATGGCCGCAGCCCCGCAAAACAGCCGTAACTTACGGTCAGGACACACAAAATGGACGCGCAGCAACAGTCGAGCCCCGGCGCCCGCTCCCGTCGCCCGAGCGGCCGTGACGCCAAGATCGCCGCCCGCACCGCGCGCAGCCACGCTTTCGTCCCCTACATCACGCGCAACATCCCCTACTACGAGGTGCTCAGCACCGAGGGACTCGAGCTCCTGGAGCACAACGCCGACACCATCCTGCAGGAGATCGGCATCGACTTCCGCGATGATCCGGAGTCGCTGCAGATCTGGCAGGGGGCCGGTGCCGACGTGCAGGGCGAGCGGGTGCGCTTCCCGCGCGGCCTGTGCCGCCAGCTCGTGCAGGCTTCCGCGCCGCGCGAGTTCACGCAGTACGCCCGCAACCCGGCACGCAATGTGGTCATCGGCGGCAACCGCACCGTGTTCGCACCCGCCTATGGCTCGCCCTTCGTGCGCAACCTCGATGAGGGTCGTCGCTACGCGCGCATCGAAGACTTCCGCAACTTCGTGAAGCTCGCCTACGTGGCCACCTCGCTGCACCATTCCGGCGGCACCATCTGCGAACCGGTCGACCTGCCCGTCAACAAGCGGCATTTCGACATGGTCTATACGCACATGAAGTACAGCGACAAGCCGTACATGGGCTCGGTTACCGCGCCCGAGCGTGCCACGGACACCGTGGAGATGACCAAGATCCTTTTCGGCGATGAGTTCCTCGACCCGCTGAGCGGCAAGCCGCGCACCTGCATCATCAGCCTCATCAATGCCAACTCCCCGCTGACCTGGGACGCCACCATGCTCGGGGCGCTGAAGACCTACGCGCGCGCCAACCAGGCGACCATCGTCACCCCCTTCATCCTCGCCGGCGCGATGTCGCCGGTGACGGTGGCAGGCACCGTGGCGCAAACGCTCGCCGAATCCCTGGCCGGCATGGCGCTCGCGCAGCTGGTGAACCCCGGAGCGCCGGTGGTGATGGGCAGCTTTGCCTCCTCGCTCTCGATGCAGTCCGGCGCCCCGACCTTCGGCACGCCAGAGCCGGCACTGGTGCTCTACTGCATGGCGGCGCTCGCGCGGCGCCTGGGCGTGCCGTTCCGCTCCGGCGGCTCGCTGTGCGCCTCCAAGATCTCCGACGCGCAGGCGGCTTACGAGTCGGCCAACACGCTGATTCCAACCTGCCTCGGCGGCGTGAATTTCGTGCTGCACACGGCTGGCTGGCTCGAAGGCGGCCTGTCCATGGGCTACGAGAAGTTCGTCATGGACGCCGATCAGGCCGGCATGATGCATACGCTGCTGGCGGGCGTGGATTTGTCCGACAATGGTCAGGCGCTCGATGCGATCCGCGAGGTGGGCCCGGGCAAGCACTTCCTGGGCTGCGCGCACACGCAGGCGAACTTCCAGACCGCGTTCTACCGCTCACCGCTTGCCGACAACAACAGTGTCGAGCAGTGGGAAGCCGAGGGCGCCAAGGACATGACACAACGCGCCAATGCGCTGTGGAAGAAGCAGCTCGCCGAATACGAAGCCCCGCCGCTCGATGTCGCGGTGGACGAGGCGCTCAACGATTATATGACCCGGCGCAAGGCCTCCTTTCCCGATTCCAACGTGTAGGCTCCGCAAGGCACGACGTGCCGCCGGCGCCCGTCGGGGCGCTCGTCCGTGTCATGGTTGGCCGTCCCCCGCGTAGAAACATAACAAGGGGACAGGACGACGATCGGGATGGAACAAGCCTATCGCCTGGCGCGCGTGCGCCAGGACCGCGACGCGCTGATCAGCGCGGCGCGGCGCCACGTGGAGGCGGCGCGCCATAGCCATGGCGAGCCGACGGCCATCGTGCTCAAGCGGATGCACCGGGCCCTGGCCCGCCACCACGTGTTCGTCGCTCGCGATCTGAATCGCCGCCTGATCGCGCTCAAGCGCGTGTCTGCGAGCATCCCCGGTGAGGCAGGGCCCTGAGTGGCGCCTCGCCAGACGATGCACATCACGGCCCGGCAAACAGTGCCGGCCACGTCAGGGGAATTCATGAACGCTCCGCGTCGCAGCATTTTGGCATTGTCCGCGGCCCTGCTGGCTGCGCTGTATTTCATCTCCGCCGCACCCGGCGCCCGCGCGCAGGCGGCCAGCGCGCCGGTCACCTTCGACATTCCCGCCCAGCCGATGGCGAGCGCACTCAATGCCTGGGCGGTGCAGGCCAATCTGCAGGTGTTCTTCGAACAAGGTCCGGTGCAGGGGCTCACGGCGCCGCAGGTGTCGGGGACGCTTGCGCCGACGCAGGCGCTCAAACAACTGCTGGCGAACTCGCGGCTCGAGTACACCCAGAACTCACAGGGCGCCTTCGTGGTGCGGCCGCGCGCGGTGGTCGCCGCGCGCGCGCCGCGACCAGCGTCTCAGGCAGCGCCACCGCCCGTCGTGGTGCTGGCGCGCCCTCCGGCAGTGGCCCCGCCGGCGCCGCGCACCGCGCGCGAGTCCGAGGGTCCGTGGATCGTACGCCTGCGCGCCGCGGATCTCGTGCCGCGCTCCCGATCGGATGCCCTGACCCTCACAGGTCCGCCGCAGGAGGTGGTGCCTGCGGATCAGACCCACACCAACTCCACCTGGGCAGCGGAGCTCGACCTTGAGTACTTCTTCACGTCGCGCTGGTCGGCGGAGCTGTCGCTGAACCTGCCGCGCTCGCATGACCTGAGTGCCGCCGGCACTCATCTCGGCACGTTCCGGCTGATGCCCGACTATCTGACCGCCAAATACAACTTCAATCCCGAGGGGACGTGGCGGCCCTATCTTGGCGCCGGGCTCAACGTCGCGAGCTTCTATGACCAGAGCGCGGCGCCGGCGCTCGCGCTCTCCCGGACGACGACCGGTCCGGCCGCGCAGGCCGGATTCGACGTGCAGCTCTCCGAGCACTGGTTACTGAATCTGGACGTCAAGTGGGCGCGGGTGCGTCCCACGCTGAGTCTCGGGGGCGCGCCCTCAGGACAGCTGCATCTCGATCCGCTGCTGTATGCCATTGGCGTGGGCTATCGCTTCGGCGGCTCGCCGCCGCCTGCGCTCGCGGCACTGCCGCCGCCGCTGCCGGCAGCGGACGCAGACAGTGACGGGGACGGGGTTCCGGACAGCCGTGACAAGTGTCCGAACACTCCGCACGGCGTTGCGGTGGACGCCGACGGCTGCCCGCTCGACTCCGACCACGACGGCGTTCCGGACTATCTCGATAAGTGTCCGGGCACACCCGCGGGGCTCAAGGTGGGCGCGGACGGATGCGAGATCGAGGAGCTGGTGTTGAAGGGGGTGAACTTCAGGACCAACTCCGCACAGCTCACGCCCGATTCATTCGCGGTGCTCGATCAGGTACTCGCCGTGCTGCGCGAGCGACCGGACGCAAGCGCCGAGGTGCGCGGCTATACCGATGCGCGCGGCGCGGATGCCTACAACCTGAAGCTGTCCGAGCGCCGCGCTGCCGCGGTAGTCGACTACCTCACCGCGCACGGTAGCGCGCGCGCTGCGTTGAGCGCCGCCGGGCTCGGTAAGGCTAACCCGGTTGCCACCAACGATACCGAAGCGGGGCGCGCCGCGAACCGGCGCGTGACCGTACAGTTTTCCCGTCCGGTTGCCCGCTGAGGTGGGGGCGACCAGAGCTGGCAGACGGAGGTGAAGCGCGTGCAGACGGTCAGGGAAGAATCCCGGGGCCCGCGTGTGGCCGACGGTGCGGCTCGAGCCGATGTTCCACGGCCCGAGCTCCCAGTGACGGGTGGCCGGCGCGTGCCGAGGCGAAAGGATTCTTCCTCGGGCACGGCTGGAAATTTTCCCGCAGCGCGCTTTGCCAGCGCGCGCGGCGCGTATCAGGTGTTGGTGCGGCTGCAGTACCTGCGCACGCAGCTGCAAGGCTGGAAGCGCACCTCGGGCGCGGGCGAGCGCGGCCAGGCGGACGAAGTGCTGCAGGGGCTGCGCGGCCTGCACGCTGCGGCCCGCCACGCGGGACTCCCCGCATACGAGCACATGTGTCAGAGCGTGGCGGAGAGCTTAGGTCCGCTGAGCGCCGCCCGCCGCGTGCCGCCGCAGGTGCTCGGCGGCCTGCTCGAGTGGCTTGCGGCCTCGGAGCGCCACGTGCGCCATCCGAAGGATCGAGGCGCGTGCCGGCAGCTGCAGGCGCCCCTCGACCGCATGGCCGCGGCAGTTCAGGGAGCGTTGCGCTAAGGACAGCGCACCGTGCGGTTTGGCCTACTGCGGCTCCAGGACGATCTCAGCGTCGCGGTGCTCTGCCTTCAGGTGCAGCGCCTGCTCGAGCGCGCCGAGGAAGGCCTGTTCGTCCCCGATACGGAAGACGCCGTTGATGTGGCGTGACCCGAGGGCGGGATCGGAGAGCACGATCGGGGAGGTGCGGTAGCGGTTGTAGTCCTCCAGCGCCTGCGCCAGCGGCTCGTCGCTGAACACGATGCGCTGGGACATCCAGCCGCGGATCCGCGTCGTGTTCGCCGGGCGCGGTGCTGAAAGCCGGCCATCCAACCCGTAATCGACCACCTCGCCGGCGGCGACGGGCATGGAGCCTGATGCAGCGGCCACCGTGACTGCGCCCTCCAGCACCGAGACCGTCGCCGCATCCGTCTCCAGGCGCACGTCGAACTCGGTGCCAACGGCGGTCGTGACGCCTTTGAGCGCATGCACTTCAAACGGGCGCGCCGGGTTCTTGGTCACCGCGAACAGCGCCTCGCCGCGCAACAGGTCGACGCGACGCAGGCCGCGCGCGTACGTCACGCGCACGCTGCTTCCCGTGTTGAGGGTGACGGCGGACTGATCGGTGAGCGTGACCACGCGCTGCTCGCCGATGGCGGTGCTGTAGTCCTCCACACTCGCCCGGTTGCTCTGCAAGAGCACGAGCACGGTCGCGAGCAGGGCGACGGAGGCGGCGGCCGCCAGCGGCCACAGCCGGCGCATTCCGGTGCGCCGCGCGGGCGCCGTGCTCTTGTCCGCGACCAGGCGGTCGACCTCCGCCAGCATGGCGCTGAGGGCCGGCCGGTCGCTGAGCTCGGCGCTGAGCGCCCAGGCCGCTTCGCGCTCTTCCAGCGCGATCTCATTGTGCGGATCAGCCACGAAGGCCGCCCATTCCTGCTCGCTGGCGGCATCCAGCTCACCCGAGCGGATGCGGGCAAACCACTCGGAGGCGGCGGCGGCCTGCGGCAACGGTGAGACCTTCATGCGATCTCCCCGAGCACGGCGCTCAGCTGCTCGATCGCCTGCGCCATCTTGCGCGCCACGGTGCGGGCGCTCATCCGGGTGAGGGCGGCGATCTGCGGGTAACTGAGGTCGCGATAGCGGGCCAGCAGGAACACGGTGCGCGTCTCCTGCGGCAGCTGCGCAATGGCGCGCTCCAGCAGCACGCGCACCTGCTCCCCGGCGAGATGCTCATCGGGGCGCGTGCGGCCGTCGATCACTTCAACCGAGTCGAGCTCCACGTGCTGGTCGGCATGGCGCGTGATGCGCCGGCGGCGCAGGTCACGGGCGAGATTGGTGGCGGTCTCGAACAGGAAGGAGCGTGCCATCGCCTCGATGTGCACCAGCTCCCCGCGCCGCAGCAGCCGGAAATAGGTCTCCTGCACCAGGTCCGCCGCATCGTCCGCGGAGACGAAGCGCCGCAGGTAGCGCTGCAAGACGCTGCGATACTTGTCGAACAGCAGCGTGACGTACGCCTGGTGCGAATCCGACGGCGCCGCCTCCGCGGCCGCCGGCTCGGTCTGCGGGTACGGGTTCTTCGTCAGGCGGAGGTCACTTTGTGTGGGCTGGTCCATCAGAAGACACATTGACGCGGGGCCGCTCATCGGCAGCCCCGGACGATCCCCCGGTGTTCCTGAACGGGAGTGCCAGCAGTTTACCGTTGCGGCGCGGGAAAGCCGAGCACGTACCGCGCGCGGGCCGGGCTATCAGGCGGTTGGCGGATTGTGGGACAGTCCGCGCCAGCCCCTTCAGGCGCCCGGGCGGCGGCGGGTGCGCGCGCCGCCGCGCGGCACGGCGGCCCTGGGCTCGGGGAGTTTTACGACCAGGCTCAGGCACGGGCTCGGGGCTGTGGAATGGGGAATGCCCATCGCTTCCACGAAATGTGCCTGGAACTTAGGCTCGATCGCGGTTTCGATCTTCTCCACGCGGCGCACCAGCTCCTCGATGGTCCGCCGTGAGGACTGATCGAGGAGGGCGATGCGGGCGCCCGTGCCTGCGGCATTGCCGGCCGGGGACACCTGCGACAGATCGCAGTCCGGGATCATGCCGAGCACCATGGCGTACTTGACGTCGATGTGGCTGCCGAAGGCACCCGCGAGGCGGATGCGGTCCACCTGCGCAGCCCCGAGGTGGTCCATCAGTAGCTTGATGCCCGCATAGAGCGCAGCCTTGGCGAGCTGGATCGCCCGCACGTCGTTCTGCGTGATCTGCAGCGGCACCGCTCCGCGATAGACGGTATAGGCGAAGGTGCGACCCGTGGCGACGATGCGGTCGCTGCGGGCAGCGAGCGCGCCATCGATAACACCGTCCTGGCTGATGATGCCGGCGAGGTACATCTCGGCGATCACCTCGATGATCCCTGAGCCGCAGATGCCGGTGACGCCGGTGCGCGCCACGGCCGCCTCGAACCCCGCCTCATCCGACCACAGGTCCGAGCCGATTACCTTGAAGCGCGCCTCGAGCGTCGCAGGATCAATGCGCACCCGCTCGATCGCCCCGGGGGCGGCGCGCTGCCCGCAGCTGATCTGCGCGCCCTCGAACGCCGGCCCGGTGGGGCTTGAGCAGGCGAGCAGGCGCTCGCGGTTGCCGAGCACGATCTCGGCATTCGTGCCGACGTCGACCAGCAGCGTGAGCTTCTCGGAAAGGTCGGGGCGCTCGGCGAGGATGACGCCGGCGGCGTCGGCGCCCACGTGCCCTGCGATACAGGGGAGGGTATAGACACGCGCGCCCGCATTGACCTTGAGGTCGATTTCCGAAGCCCGCAGCGTCAGTGCCTCATCGGTCGCCAGCGCAAAGGGTGCGCCACCGAGTTCCACCGGGTCGATGCCGAGCACCAGGTGGTGCATGATCGGGTTGCCGACGAGGGTGAACTCGAGGATGTCGGTGACCGGCACCTTCGCCTCGCGCGCGACCTCGGCGGCGATGCCGTTCAGAGCGCCGCGCACCGCCTCAGTCATCTGCGCCGCCCCGCCCGGGTGCATCATCGAGTAGGAGACCCGACTCATCAGATCCTCGCCGAAGCGGATCTGTGGGTTCATGAGTCCGCCGGCGGCGACGATTTCCCCGGACTCAAGGTCGCACAGGTGCCCGGCGATGGTGGTCGAGCCCACGTCAACCGCGAGTCCGTAGACGTGCTCCTGCAGTCCCGGCCACACCGCGACGATCTGGCGCCCGGCGCGCACCGCGGCCGTGACCTTCCACTCGCCCTTGCGCAGGACGGCCTGCAGTGCCTGCAGCACGGAGAGATCGCAGGTGAGGTCCTGCAGCTGCCATTCCTTCTCGAGCGCCTGGATGAGGCGCTGCAGGTCACCGGACGGATCGTGCATGTCCGGCTCGCGCACCTCCACGTAGTAGAGGCGCGTGATCGGATCGAGGGTGATCGCGCGGGCTTCGGCGGCCTTGCGCACGACCTGGCGGTGTACCTGGCTGTCGGCGGGCACGTCGACGATGAGGTTGCCTTCGATCAGGGCCTGACACGAGAGGCGCCGTCCGGGGGCGAGCGGCCGGCGCCGGGAGAAGTTCTGTTCGGTGGCGCTGATGGGTGAGAGGTGCGTGGCGCTCGAGGTCACGCCGTGCTTGGCGAAGTCGCCCTCCATCACCAGTACCTGGCAGCGTCCGCACAGGGCACGGCCGCCGCACACCGAGTCGACGTCCACCCCGAGGCTGCGGGCGGCCTGCAGCAGCGGCGTACCGAGTGCGAAGCGCCCGCGCTTGCCCGAGGGCGTGAAGACGACCAGTGCGTCTGCCTCGCTCATGTCGGGGTCTGGGCGCGCCTCCGGTGTCCGCCCTCGCGCCGGCCGCGGGCGGCGCCCTCGGGAGCCGCCACCGCAGCGCCGCCGGCCCCGAGCGTCGGGGCCTCGCGGAAGCGCTTGATCCAGCGGGCGCAGTCCGGGTCGTGGCCCATCATGACGTCCGCTCCCATGCAGGCCTTCACGATCTCAAGATGCATCGGGTTCATGATGGCGGAGGTGAGGCCTGCGCCGATTGCCATGCTGAGGAACACCGCGCTGATGCCCTCGCGCGCCGGCAATCCGAAGCTCACGTTGGAGGCCCCGCAGGTGGTGTTCACCTTGAGCTCATTCTTCAGGCGCCCGAGCAGGCGCATCACCTGCACGCCCGCCTGGTTGATGGCGCCGATCGGCATGACGAGCGGGTCGACCACGATGTCGCTCACCGGGATGCCATAGTCCTGGGCGCGGTGCACGATCTTCCTGGCGACCTCGAAGCGTACGTCCGGGTCTTCCGAGATGCCGGTCTCGTCGTTGGAGATCGCCACCACCGCGGCGCCGTACTTCTTCACCAGCGGCAGCACCGTCTCCAGGCGCTCCTCCTCGCCGGTCACCGAGTTCACGAGCGGCTTGCCCTTGTACACGGCCAGCCCGGCCTCGAGCGCTGCCACGATCGATGAATCGATCGACAGCGGCACGTCGGTGATCGACTGCACCAGCTGGATGGTCTTGGCGAGGATCGCCGGCTCATCGGCGAGCGGGATGCCGGCGTTCACGTCCAGCATCTGCGCTCCGGCTGCGAGTTGCGCCAGCGTGTCGGACTCGACCCGGCTGAAGTTGCCCGCGGTCATCTCAGCGGCGAGGATCTTGCGCCCGGTAGGATTGATGCGCTCCCCGATCATGACGAACGGCCGGTTGAAGCCGATCACCACTTCACGGGTGGCGGAGCTGAGTACGGTGTCGGTCATGAGGCTTTCCTGTCTGAATTCGCTGGGCTGTCGCGCCCCGGGTGCCAGGGCACACGCCCGGCGAGCACCCCGGAGCGCTCGATGATTTCGGCGACGGTCTCTTCCTGGCGGTACGCCATCAGGTGCACGCCGTGCACGCCGCGCAGGGTGCGCAGCTCCTGGATCATCTCGGTGCAGATCTTGCGTCCCTCGAGTGCCTGATCCTTGGCACCCCTCAGCCGCTCGATCACCGCATCCGGCACGTGCACGCCCGGCACGTGGGTGCGCATCCAGTCGGCGGCCTTGGCGGACTTGAAGGGCCCGACCCCGACCAGGATGAACACCTGGTCGATGAGGCCGAGCTGTTCCACCTGGCGCATGAATTCCTTGAGCACTGGCAGGTCGTAGCAGTACTGCGTCTGGATGAACTGCGCACCGGCGGCCACCTTCTTGGCGAGCCGCGTGGCGCGCCAGTCCATAGGGCGCGCAAACGGGTTCTCGGCCGCCCCGAGCAGTACCCGCGGCGCAAAGGTGATCTTGCGCCCCGAGAGGAAATGGTGCTCGTCGCGCAGCGTCCGCGCCGTCTCCAAAAGCGACATCGAGTCCAGATCGAACACCGGCAGCGCCTGCGGGTGATCCCCCGCCTGCACGCCATCCCCGGTCAGGCACAGGATGTTGCACACGCCCATGGCCGCCCCGCCGAGGATGTCGCCCTGGATGGCGATGCGGTTCTTGTCACGGCAGGAGATCTGCATCACCGGCGCATAGCCGACCCGGGTGAGCAGCGCGCACACCGCAAGACTCGACATGTGACAGTTCGCCCCCGAGCCGTCAGTTGCGTTGATGGCGTCCACGTAGCCATCGAAGATGCGCGCGCGGCGGTACACATCCTCGGGGTCGGCGGAATCCGGGGGCGCGAGTTCTGCGGTGACGGCGAACTGGCCGGCGCGCAGCACCCGCTCGAAGCGTCCGGGGGAGGTGTGCCCGGGCAGGATCGGCAGCGGGTAGCCGGGGACCGGTTCGTCCTCGAACTTCACGGGGCTTGCTCCCCGCAGCGCTCGCGCACCACGCGCAGCCAGGAGGAGCGCCCCTGCAGCCGCCGGTCGACCGCCGGCTGCACCTGGCGGATCGCCTCCGCGCCCCCCGGGATGCGCTGGCTGCCGGTGATGGCCTCGCGCCACACGCACTTCATCTCGGGGCGCACCTCGCAGTTGCCGTTGGCGCGCACCCCGCCGCAGGGGCCATTGCGCAGGTTCTTCGGGCAGTTCATGGGGCAGGACATGCCGGTGGAGCTTAGGACGCACTGGCCGCACATCCTGCAGTCGAACAACAGGCCCTTCACCTGGCGCTCCACGGCCGCGACCGGGCGCTCGAGGCGCTCATAGCCCACCGCCTTGAACAGCGGATGCAGCTTCGTCAGCGTGGCCTCGAAGGCGCGGTAGAAGCTGTTCAGTCCCCGCGCATGGCGCACGGACCATTGGCGCACGGCGTACACGCTGTCAGGTCTCCGGCTTGAGCAGGCCCTTGGCCTTGATAAGGGCCTCGAGTGCCTCATCCGTGAAGGCGGCCTCCAGGTGCGCAGCTGCCGCGGCCGCTTCCGCCTGCAGGTCATCGCCGCAGGGCTTCGGATCACTGCGCTTCCAGTCGGCAAGATAGGCATCCGAGCTGCCCTTGCCGGCGCGCATGGCGGCGCGGTCGACGGCCTCCTGGAAGCGCTGCGAGAGTTGCACCTTGGCAGTCTCGCGGCCGCGCTTGACGACCACCTGCGCCGGCACATCGCGCCAGGAGATGATGATCAGGCTCGCCATACCGGCACCTGCGGGCTGCGCGCGAGCGCGGCAAGGCGGCTGCCGAGCGCCCCATAGCCGGTGAAGCGGTACTCGAAGCTGAAGCCGAGGTAGGCGGCAATCTCGCGTGCCCGCTCGATGCTGCCGGCCTTCTCAGCCTGCGCAAGGTAAACCAGGCGCCGGTAGTTGCGGAAATACTCGCTCTTGAGCTGCGGGTGTCGGTCGAGCCCGAGCGGCTTCACGACGAAGCGCTCGAAGTTGCGCAGCAGGAAATCGGTGAGATAGAAGGTGCCCGGTTCCGCGTCCGCGAGCGCTGCGAACACGGCGGGGCCTGCGAAGAACTCGTAGCAGTGCGCGCCGGCAATACGCTCGATGCCTTCCTCCTTAAGGAGCGCATCCAGCTGCCCGCCGGTGCCGCAATCGCCGTAGGCCACGAAGATCTGCGCGTAGTGCGCGCGCTGCGCCCGGATGTGTTCGCGTACCGCCGGGGCGATGCGCTCGGGGCGGTTGTGCAGTTCCGCGGGCAGGCAGCGCACATCGATGCCATCCCAGGCATTGGCGCGCCGCAGTGCCGCGATCTCGCGCGCCAGCGCACCGCAGGCGATGACGAGGGTGCCGCCGCGGTTTTTGTCCATGGATGCTCGCGCGCTACGGGTGTGGTGTCAGGCGGCGTGGGTGGCGCGCCGCGCGGCCAGCAGGCTCTTCGCGGTTTCCACGGCGATGGCTGCGTCGCGGCAATAGGCGTCCGCGCCCACCGCCTTGCCGAATTCCTCATTCAGCGGTGCGCCGCCCACGAGGACGATGAAGTCGTTGCGGATGCCGGTCTCCTTCATCTTGTCGATGACCACCTTCATGTAGGGCATGGTGGTCGTCAGCAGGGCGGACATGCCGAGGATGTCGGGCTTGTGCTCTTCGAGCGCCGCCAGATACTTCTCGACCGGATTGTTGATACCGAGGTCGATGACCTCGAAGCCGGCGCCCTCGAGCATCATCGACACCAGGTTCTTGCCGATGTCGTGGATGTCGCCCTTCACGGTGCCGATGACGATCTTGCCGATGGGCGGCACGCCGGTCTCGGCGAGCAGCGGCCGCAGGATCTCCATGCCACCCTTCATGGAGTTGGCCGCGAGCAGCACTTCGGGCACGAACAGGATGCCGTCACGGAAGTCGATGCCGACGATGCGCATGCCCTCGACCAGCGCGTCGTTCAGGACCTTCTCGGCGTTCCAGCCGCGCTCGAGGAAGAGGTGGGTCGCTTCCTCGACCTCGGCCTTCAGCCCGTTGTACAGGTCATCATGAACCTGTTCGGTGAGCTCCTGGTCGTTCAGGTCGCGGAGGTTGAAGTCGCCTTCGGCTTGCTCTGCCATTGTCGAAATCTCCATGCGCGACTTCTAGTTAGCGGCTCGCGCGGCCGCTTGCTGAGGATGGTAAGGGGAGGGTACCTAAGGCAATGGCTGCTTCGCGACTGCGGCATGCCCCATTGCGACAGAGGGTGAAATAAGGCAAGCGCCGCGGGTGGGCTGCCCCGACGCCTTCAGGCGGCCGCCGGTTCGCCGCGCGGGGGCGCGCTGGGCGCGCCCTTGCCCGGACGGGTCTGGCGCTCCGCGCTCGGCGGGCAGCCGAACTGCGCCCGGTAGCAGCGCGAGAAATGCGGCGGCGACTGGAAGCCGCAGGCGGTCGTGATGTCGATGATGGGCATGGAGGTCTGCAGCAAGAGCTCGCGCGCCCGTCGCAGGCGCATCTGCAGGTAATAGCGCTTGGGCACGCAGTTGAGGTGGCGCTTGAAGAGCCGCTCGATCTGGCGGCGCGACAGCCCGGTGGCGGAGGCGATTTCATCAAGCGACAGCGGCTTCTCGATGTTCTCTTCCATCAGCTGCGCCACCTTGATCAGGCTCTCGTGCGAGACCCCGATCTGGGCGCGCAGCGGCACGTACTGACGATCGCGGTCGTTGCGCACCCGATCGACGATGAACTGCTCGGAAATCAGCTGCGAGACGTGCGCGCCGTGCTGCGCTTCGACGAGGTGCAGCATGAGGTCCAGCGGTGCGACCCCACCGGAACAGGTGAAGCGGTCGCGGTCGATGCTGAACAGCTGGTCGCTCAGCTGGATACGCGGGAATTCCTCGCGCAGCGCCGAGAGATTCTCCCAGTGGATGGTGGCGCGGTAGCGATCGAGGAGTCCCGCCTTGGCGAGCGCGTAGCCGCCGGTACACAGGGCCCCGAGCGGTACGCGCCGCTCGGCCACGCGCTTGAGGGCCGCGAGCATCTTGCCCGACACCGCCGCCTGCACATCGACGCCGCCGCACACGAAGAGAATGTCGACCGCGCCCAAGGGCTCAAGGGGAATGGTCGGGGAGAGCTGCAGCCCGTTGCTCGCCGGGGTGGGCGTTCCGTCGAGGCTGACGATCGACCACTCGTAAACGGTCTGGCCCATGATGATATTGGCCATGCGCAGCGGCTCGACCGCATTCGACAGCGCGATCATCGAGTAGCGCGGCAGGGTCAGGAATGCGAACTTGCTGCGGGGGGGTGCCACATGCCGGATTTTACACCTTTCTTGCCTGAATGCGACAGGTGGAATGCGCAGGACCCGGTCGCGGCAGCCGGGCGGTCTGTGAGTCACGGCGGCGGGCGACTCCTTTACATAGACCGGCGTGGACTGCTCGCGGACGGATCGCGCTTCCCGTCGCTGGCACGGAACCGCCGCGCGGGCGCTTCGTGCTAATCTTTTTTATGGCCCCGATAACAATCAATTCCTTAACTTAAGCAGTGACCCCGTCAGCAGCCCAGCCCGCCGAGGTTTTCGTCAGCTATTCGCGCGAGGACGCCGACCGGGTCGCAGACCTGGTCGCGAAGCTGCGCGCCGCGGGCGTGTCGCTGTGGATCGACCAGGGTGGTATCGATGCCGCCTCGCAGTGGAGTGAGCAGATCGTCAACGCGCTGGAGAGCGCGAAGGCGATGCTCCTGATGGTGAGCGGCTCCTCCGTGCACTCTCACAATGTCGCCAAGGAAGTGGTACTCGTGAGTGAGCGCAAGGGGCACATCCTGCCGGTGCACCTGCAGCCGACGGTCATCCCGCCGGCGCTCAAGTACCAGCTCGCGGGCATCCAGCACGTGGAGTACTACAAGGAGTCCGATGAGGCGCTGAAGTCGATCCTGCGCACCCTCGAGCGTCTCGGTGTGAAACTCACGCCGCCACCGTCACCGCCACGGACGAGCCAGCCGGCGCCAGCGCGCCAGGCGGAGGGTCCCGCACCCGCCGCGGCCGCGAGCCTTGAGCGCGGGGCGCTGGCCGTCATGCCCTTTGACAACATCAGCCCCGACCAGGAGACCGACTATTTCAGTGACGGGCTCACCGAGGAGCTCATGGCGCGCCTGTCGCTCGTGAGCGAGATCGAGCTGATCTCGCGCTGGGCCTCCAAGCAGATGCGCGAGCGCAAGGGTGACGTGCGTGCCATCAAGGAGGAGCTGGGCGCGCGCTATATCGTCGGCGGCAGCGTGCGTCGCTTCCAGGACTCGGTACGCATCACGGTGCAGCTGGTCGACACGGTGACCGACCGGCCGCTGTGGGGCAACACCTACAAGGGCAAGCTCGACGACATCTTCGACATCCAGGAGCAGGTCGCGCAGCAGATCGTGGAGGCGCTGAAACTCAAGCTGTCCTTCGCCGAGAAAGTCTCCCTCACCAAGCGCCAGACCGTGAACGTGCAGGCATACGATTTGTACCTGCGCGGCCAGGATTACCTCTACCGGCTCACCAAGAAGAGCATCGAGTACTCGATCCAGCTGTTCGAGAAGGCGATCGAACTCGACCCGCGCTACGCGGCCGCCTATGCGGCCTGTTCCAGCGCCTACGGGCAGATGTACCAGTACTTCGCGCGCGATGAGCGCTCGCGCAGCCGCGCGCAGGAGCTGAGCTTCAAGGCGCTGATGTACGACAGCAACCTGCCGGAAGCCTATGCGGCGATGGGCCTGTCGTACTTCATCTGGGACCGCCTCGAGGAGGCCAGCGCCTCCAGCCGCAAGGCCATCGAGCTCAACCCGGACGACTTCGTGGCGCACTGGACCTGCGGACGCATCCATTTCTCCAACGGTGAGTTCGAGCCCGCCTATACCCTGTTCCGTCGCGTGATCGAGCTTAAGCCCTCCTTCTTTACCGGCTACCTTGACCTGGCAATGACCTGCGAGAGTCTCGGGCGCCACGATGAGTCGCGCATCGCGCGCGATCGGGTGCTCGCGCTGTTGCCGAACTACCTACTGCAGAACCCGGACGATTCGCGCGCGCGGGTGATCTACGCCGTCTCCCTCGCCGAGGTGCGGCGGCGCGATGAGGCACTGAGCGAGACCGGCAAGGCGCTCGATTTGAGCCCGGATGACCCGCTGATTCTTTACAACTGTGCCTGCGTCTATTCGCGACTGGGAGAAATCGAGCGCGCACTCGTGGCGCTGCGCCAGTCAATCGAAAAGGGACACGCGGCTTTCGGCTGGATGAGGAACGATCCCGACCTCGCCCCCCTGCGCGAGCATCCCGAATTCGCCGCCCTGACCGCAACTCCCGCGCGTTAAGCGTGCCCCTGGCATGGGGCGCGAGTTCGCCGTTCACCGATCGGCGGTTTGCTGTAATGTTGGGCCCATAATTAAATAACCGGGCCATTACCCACGATGGCGAAGCTGCTCGAATCCCGCTCCATCGATTACGTCCCGCTCGCCGAACGGCACGGCAAGGTGTGGCACCTGTGGCCGGTATGGTTCGCAGGCGATGCCCACCTGGCGACGGTCGCGGTCGGCGTCCTCGGCATCGCCCTCGGCGGCAATCTGCTGTGGACCTCGGTGGCGGTGATTCTCGGGTGCCTGCTCGGCACCTTCTTCATGGCTTTCCATTCCACCCAGGGGCCGCAGCTTGGGCTGCCGCAGATGATCCAGTCGCGCCCGCAGTTTGGCTATACCGGGGCGCTGCTCGTGTGGGGCGTGGCGATGGTGTCCTACATCGGCTACAACGCTTTCAACCAGGTGCTCGCCGGGCAGGCCATCCACCAGCTGCACCCGGCGATCGCCGCGACCTCGCCCGCGGCGCTCACGGTGTTCGCGCTCTTTGCACTGGTGCTTGCCGCGGTCGGCTACGACAAGATCCACCTCGCCCAGCGCGCTTTCGCCTACCTCATGATCATGATCCTCACGGTGTTCACGGCGTGGGCTACGTTCGGCCTCAGGTTCCCTGCAGGCTCCTGGGACTTGCAGGGCTTTCGCGGCATCCCGTTCCTGACACAGCTCTTCGGCGCCGCGTCCTACCAGCTCAGCTGGTCGATCTACGTCTCCGATTACTCACGCTACCTGCCACGCGATGTCGGTGTGCGCTCCTCGTTCTGGTGGACCTATCTTGGGGCGTTTATCGGCGGAGCCTGGATGATGCTGATCGGCACGGTGGCCGCGGCCCTGGCGCCGAAGCTCGACGTCTGCGCCGCTATCGAGTTCGCCGCTGACCAGCTGTATCCGGGCTTCGGCAGGGTGCTGTTGATCGGGGCGCTGCTCGGGCTCATCGCGGTCTCGACGCTGAACTTCTACGGCGCCTCCCTCACCCTGCTGAGCATGGCCGATACCGTCAAGCCGCTTAGGAGCACCGTCGGCAAGCGCCTCGCGAGCCTCGCGGTGGCCTTCATCGCGAGCACCGCCATTGCGCTGGCTTCCTCGAGCAGCTTCGGCGCGCGCTTCAGCGACCTGCTCGCGGTATTGCTGTACCTCTTCACCCCGTGGACCGCGATCAACCTCGTGGACTTCTACGTGGTGCGCAAGGGCCACTACTCGATCCGCGAGATCTTCAACCCGGAAGGCATGTACGGGCGCTGGAACTGGCGCGGCCTTACCGCCTATGTCGCAGGCTTCGTCGCCATGATCCCCTTCTTCGTGACCGACGAATGGAAGGGCCCGATGGCGCGCCTCCTCGGGGGCGCTGACATCGCCATGCTGATCGGCTTACCGGTGGCCGCCGGGGTGTACCTGTGGGCCTACCGCTCCTTCGACCTCGGCGCCGAGCAGCGCCGCGCGCAGCTGGCGGATGCGGGGCTGGATGCACCCGCGGTGGCTGCCCCGGGCAGCCTAGTTTAAGTACCATTCGTCCATGCCCAAGATCGTTGATCACGACCAGCGGCGCGATGAGATCGCCTTGGTGGCCTGCCGGGTGGTCGCCGAGCATGGCTTCGAGAAGGCGAGCATGGTGCGCATCGCGCGCGGTGCCGGCTACACCACCGGCATGCTGGCTCACTACTTCGACAGCAAGCAGGACATCGTGATCGCGGCGTTACGCCTGATCCTGCGGCGCATCGATGAGCGTCTCACCCAGCCGCCTGCCGCCGGCGCACGCCCGGACCTGCTCGCGCTCCTGACCGAGGCGCTCCCTGTGGACGAGCACCGCCGCACCGAGTGCGCGTTCTGGACCACGTTCTGGGGACAGGTGAGCACCGACAAGCGCCTGAAGCGCATCAACGGCTGGGTGCATCGCGAGTATCTGCGGCTTTTTGAGCGGTGTCTCGCGCAGTGCTGGGTGGAGTGGGGCCAGTGGCCCGGTTCGACCCGCGAGCAGGTGCTGCGCTCGCTCGTCACTTTCATCAACGGACTCACCGCCGGCGCCGTGGCGAATGCCGGTGACTGGCCTGCCGCACGCCAGATCGAGCAGTTGCGCCTGCAGCTGGACCTGCTGCACTCCTGGGCAATGGGGAGCGCGGGGGCGCCGCCGGCCCGCAAGGCTGCGGGTGCCTGAAGCACGCGCAGCCTGCGGCAGCGGATTTCCCTACTGAATCGACTTGGTGTACTGCAGTGTCACGGTCAGCGGCTGCAGAGTGGCCGCCTGCGGGATGACCGTGCCCGCCTGGCTGTACTGCGCGTAGCCAACGTAGCCGATGTCGCCGAGGTTCGGCTTGGCGTTGAAGGCGTTGCGCACGTTGAGCGCCAGCTCCGACAGTCCGTGGCTCACCCCGAAGCGCAGGTTCACCAGGCCGAATCCCGGGCGCGTCGCCTCGCTGCCGCCACCACCGACCAGCAACGAGACGCTGTTGCCGGTATAGCTGTAGTCGGCGGACGCGAAGCCATCGAGCGCCGTCGTCAGCGGGCGCGTGTAAACCGCGCCGACCGAGGCGGTGAAGGCCGGCACGCCGCTGATGCGCGAGCCTGCCGCCACACCGAGGTTGCCGAGCGGACCCGGCGCGGTGATGTTGGTGTCTTCGTACCCAAGACCCAAGCGGAAGTTGAGCTCGTTGGTAATGCGCCCGTTGGCTTCGATCTCGCCGCCGCGGATACGCGCCTTGTCGCCGTTCACCTGCAGGTAGTAGCCACAGGCGAGTGCGACCTGCTGTTGCAGGTTGCTCCACTCGATGTCGTAGGCGGCCGCCGAGATCAGGAAGCGCGGCAGCTGCACCTTGGTGCCGACCTCGTAGGTCCACAGCGTGTCGGACTTCAGATGCGTGATGTCATCGACCGGCAGCCCGGGCTGTGAGCAGAAGCTCAGGAATGGCTGCGCGCCGCCGGCGCGGAAGCCCTTGGAAGCCGAGGCGTACACCATCGTCTCATCGGTCGCCTGGAAGGCAAGGGCGACCTTCGGGTTCACGCCGGACTGGCTGTTGGACTCCGGGGCACTCGGGGTGGGGCCGAAGTTCATGAAGCCATCGGCCGTGAAGTCGGTCGTCTGGTTCAGCCAGTAGCCGCGCAGGCCAAAGGTCGCGGTCAGCTTCGGCAGGAACTTCCAGTAGAGCTCACCGAAGATCGACTTGTCTTCCTGCGTGCCGGGGTTGGTCTGCGTCCAGATCTCATCGTTGGGCCACGCCTGCGCGCCGTCCACGGTGGCATTGGTCAGCCCGTTGGCATAGGTCGGGGGAATCGTGAAGCGCGAATGCGTGTTGGCGTAGTACAGGCCAAAGGTGCCGCTGACGTTGTGGATGGGGTCGAACGACAAGCGCAGCTCGCTCGACACCTGGTCGTGGTAGTGCTCACCGTCCCACAGGTAGGGCTGCGCCGGCAGGCCGACCACGTTGTAGTACGAGCCGGTCAGCACCTGCTGCGTGCCGTAGCTGGAGTCCTCGACGTCCTGCGTATGGCGGTAGAAGTAGCTGTTCGCCCACGTGATCTGCCAGCCGGAGCCGGAGTACTTCAGATCGAGCGTCGGCATGGTCCAGCTGTCGGAGGCGTGCGACTGCACGTTGAAGGCGCGGTCGATCGTGTACTGGGGCGTGAACTGCGGCAGCGGCGCGAACGCAGCGGGGAAGCCGTGATCGGTCTGGTCCTGGAACATCACCCGCAGTTTTACGTCGAAGGCGTCCGTGAACTGCCACAGCAGCGCCGCCGACCCGCCGTAGGAGCTGATCGCACCCTGGTCATTCACGCTGGTACGCGGCACGTCGAGGAACGGGTTAGCGGTGCCCGGGCTGTTCGGGTCCGTCGGATAGGTACGCGTCAGGTAGCCGGCGTCATGGTTACCGAACATCACCACGCGCAAGGCGGCGGTGCCCGGCACCAGCACGATGTTGGCGACGATGTTGCCGCCGCCGTCGGGACTGCCGCCGCCGGAGGTGGCGCCGGCTTCGGCCATGAAACCCAGGCCCGACTGGTTGAGGTTGGGCGCGCGCGTGATGAGGCGCACGTTGCCACCGAGGGAACTCTCGCCGTAGAGCGTGCCCTGCGGGCCCTTGAGTACCTCGATGCTCGCGAGGTCTACCACCCGCGGATCGATGGAGCCGGGTACCGGGGTGTCGTCGATATAAAAGCCCGTGGCCCCGGCGGTGCCGAAGAGGTTCTGGCCCGTAACCCCGCGTATAGCAACGGTGCGGGCATCGGCGATGCCGGTCGCGCCCCCGCCGTAGCTGAAGGACATGTTCGGGGTCTTGGTGGCGTAGTCGGAGAAGGACTCGATGTTGTAGTCCTTCAGACTCTCGGCCGTGAACGCCGTAATGCTGGTCGGCACGTCGGCGATCGACTCCTCGCGCTTGCGCGCGCTGACCACGATCGTCTCGATCGGACCGCTGCTTTCGCTGGCAGCTCCCTGCTCCTGGGCGAGCGCGGGCACGCCCGCCCCGAGGAGCGCGCCGAGACCTGCGAGCACGCTCCAGCAAAGACCCCGTATCAGTGTCATCGACTTCATGATTTGAGACTCCCCTGCATCGACCGGTCGATTTGAGTTAGATGGCAGCTAGCGATTGACTCCCGTGCCCGCGGGCGCAGCAGTCAGGAAAGAGTTGATCACGGCTGCACAGGCGGCCGGATCCTCCCAGAAGGGGTTGTGGCCGAGCCCTGGCAGGATCTTCACCTCGGCCTGCGGCAGCGCTTCGCGCAGCGTCTGCCGCACTTCCTCCTCCATGATGGGGTCCTTGCTGCCCCAGATGAGGAGAGTCGGCGCGGTGAGCTTCGGCAGCGTGCGCTGCAGGTCGGTATCGACGATTCCCTGGTCAAGGACCGCGAGCCACACCCGCAGCGGGATGCCGGCGGCGTCCTTGCGCTGACGGCGCAGGAAGTCAGGATCCACCGGGGTCGGCGAGGACCACCACGCAATCATGAACGGGGAATCCGGGTCGATCGGCTCCTTGAGCTTGCGGATCTCGCTCGCATAGTCGTAGGCGGGCTTGGGCGGCACGGTGCCGGCGCGGTGGCCGCCGCTTGAGGCAATCAGCACCACCCGCCGCGTGCGCTCGGGCCAGAACTCGGCGAACGTCTGCGCGATGATGCTGCCGAGGGAGTGCCCGACGATGTCGGCACGCTCGATGCGCAGCGCATCCAGGAGCAGCTTGATGTCGTAAGCGAAGTCCAGGCGCGTGTAGCAGCACTCGGGCTTCGCGGAGCGCCCGTGGCCCCGGATGTCCACGACGATCAGCCGCAGCTGCGGCGCAAGATAGGGAATGAGCGGCACCCAGTCGCGGGCATTGTCCGTGTAGCCGTGGATGAGCACCACCGGGACACCGTGCGGGTTGCCCATCGGCACATAGGCCAGTACCTGGCCGTTGGAGAGCGTGACAGTCTTCTTCTGCGCGTCGAAGGCGTCGAGGTCGATCTTGGCGGGTGCGGCGCGGCCGACCACGCTCAGGAGCAACAGCAGGACGAACGCAGCGCACGCGTGCACGGGCAGGCGGGGGAGGACACTCGTTTCGCGCTCAGCCAACACGCGTCGGGAAGCCCATTCGTAATATTATGCTATCGATAATATATAGGCGTTCCCAGCCCCGCAACACTATACGTCCATATAAAAATGGCTCGGCGGCCGGCGCGACCGGTTCCCGCCGACGCCCGTCGGAGGCCGGAGGGGCGAGGATTTATACTCCGTACCCGCCGTGACGAATCGCCGCGACTGAACATGAGATTGCCACGTCGCGCTTGATGGCATCGCATGTGCAGACCTGATGCGGGCGCCCGGTACGGCCCAGTGGTGTTATGGCCTGCCGCTCACGAACCCCGCAAAGGAGGGCGCTTGCGGCGAGGACTGGAACCCCGCGTGGGACACTTCCTGGCCCACGGCCGCCCCGACATCGGCGGCGGCGTGCGCGAGCTTTTGTGCGAGGCCGAGCACACCGCCCGCTGCCAGCGGGTGGTGTGTGGTCAACGGTTGTGGGATGAGTGGGCGCTAGGCCCGCAGCTCATTGTTGTCCGGGTCGTAGGGTGATTCGCGCAGCACCGTCGCCTGCTTCTTCTCTCCCAGGATCAGGATCGACAGCGGGGTGCCGGGCTCGGCGAACTCGGCCTTTACGTAGCCGATCGCCAGGCTCTTCTGCACGCTGTGCCCGTAGTAACCCGACGTGGCGCGCCCGATCATGCGACCACTCTTGTCGAACAGCGGCTCGTTGCCGAGCGGGTCAGCGTCGGTCACACCGTGGACTTCGAGCGTCACGAAACGGTTCGGCACACCCGCGGCGAGCTGCTTTTCCAGCGCCTCGCGGCCGATGAACGCACCCTTCTTCATGCGCACGAACCGGTCCAGGCTCGCCTCGAAGGGCGTGTAGTCCGGGGTCATGTCGCTGCCCCACATGCGGTAGGACTTCTCCATGCGCAGGGACTCCATGGCGCGCATACCCACCATACCGATGCCGTGCGCGGCGCCGGCCTCAAAGAGCGCATCGAACAGGTTATGCGCATACTCGATCGGGAAGTGCAGCTCCCATCCCAGGGAGCCGACGAAGTTGACGCGCAGCGCGTAGACATCGACCGCGAGCGCTGCCTCGATGGTCTGCGCGGTGAGCCACGGGAAGGCGTCGTTGTCGAGCGGCGTATCGGTGAGCTTGGTGAGCACCGCCCGGGACTTCGGTCCGGCCACCACGAAGCAGCCACGGGTGTTGGTGATGTTGCGCAGCTGCACCGAGCCGTCGGCGGGCAGCGCCTTCATGAGGTAGTCGCCGTCGAAGCGCTCGGCAGCCCCGGCGCTGACCACGTAGAAGTGCTGATCGGCGACCTTGGTGATGGTGAACTCGGAACGGATGCCGCCCCTGGGCGTGAGTGCGTGCGAGAGCGCCATACGCCCGATCCTGGTTGGCACCTTGTTGGCCACCAGCCCATCGAGCCAGGCCTCGGCACCAGAGCCGGTGATCTCGTGTTTGGTGAAGGGCGTAAGGTCGATGATGCCGACCTGCTCGCGCATCAGGCGCACCTCGTTGCCGACGTGCGGGAAGTAGTTGGTGCGTCGGAAGCTCCATGCGTCCTTGCGCTCGACCCCGGGGGGTGCGAACCACAGCGCCCGCTCCCAGCCGTAGCGCTGGCCCCAGACGGCGCCGCGGCTGCTGAGCTTGTCGTACACCGGGCTGGTCTTGGCGGGGCGGGCGTCGGCACGCTCCTCGTCGGGGAAGTGGATGGTGAAGACGTTGCGGTAGGTTTCCTCGTTCTTCTTCACCACGTAGCGCTTGCCGGTGTAGGCGCCATAGCGGCGCGGGTCGACCGCCAGCATGTCGATGCCCGGTTCGCCTTCGGTGATCCACTCGGCGAGCTGCCAGCCGGAACCGCCGGCGGCCGTGATGCCGAAGCTGTGGCCCTCGTTCAGCCACACGTTGCGCAGCCCGAACGCCGGCCCGATGAGGGGACTGCCGTCGGGGGTGTAGGAGATCGGCCCGTTGACGATGTCCTTGATGCCGCAGTTCTCCAGTGCCGGCACGCGGCGTGTGGCGGCTTCGACGTGCGGCACCAGCCGGTCGAGGTCGCCCGGGAACAGGCTGCGGCCGAACCAGTCGGGCACCCCGTCCGCGAAGCGCGCCGGCGCGCCTTTCTCATAGGGCCCCAGGATCCAGCCCATGCGCTCCTCGCGCAGGTAATAGGACTGGTCGGATTCGCGCAGCACGGCGAGCTCGCGCCCGCCACCCTGGCGGTACGCCTTGAGCTCGGGGGACTCGTCGTAAACGATGTACTGGTGCTCGACCGGGATCGCCGGGACGTTCAGGCCGAGGAGCATGCCGGTCTGGCGCGCATAGTTGCCCGTGGCGAGCACCAGGTGCTCGGCGGTGATGTCGCCCTTGGGGGTGCGTACCTTCCATTCGCCGGCAGGTGTGCGCTCGATCGCCTGCGCCTCGGTGTGCTCGTAGATCTCGGCGCCGGCGCTGCGCGCGCCCTTGCGCAGTGCCATGGTGAGGTCAGCGGGTGCGATGTGGCCGTCGTCGGGGTGATAGAGCGCCCCGATGATGGCCGGGGTGTCCGCGCTGCCGCCGAGCTCGACCAGCGGCCACAGTTCCTTCACGCGCTTGGGGCCAATGACCTCAAAGGGCACGCCGATGGTGTTGGCCGTGCCGCAGTACTTCTGGTACTCGTCCATGCGCTCCTTGCAGGTGGCAAGGCGCAGGTTGCCGCTGATGTGGAAGCTGACGTCCTGGCCGGTCTCCTCGGGCAGGCGCTTGTACAGATCGACGGAGTACTTGTGCAGCTGCCCGACGGTATAGCTCAGGTTGAACAGCGGCAGCAGGCCTGCGGCGTGCCAGGTGGAGCCCGCCGTGAGCTCCGTGCGCTCGATGAGCGCGACGTCCTTCCAGCCCTTCTTCGTCAGGTGATACAGCGTGCTCACTCCGACCACGCCGCCGCCGATGACCAGGACCCGAACATGCGTCTTCACGAGTCGATTCTCCGCAAGCTGAAGGGCCTCAGAAGCCCCCTTAAAGTCAGTGTAGCCGGCAGCCCCCCCGCCGGGACTCCAATTGCGACGGACGCTTGTCTAAATGGTCCCGCGGGCGGCCTCGGCGAGGAACTGGGTGACGTAGGGGGCGAACGAGCGCCACACCTCGAGACGGAACTGCGCGGCGGCCGTGCGCCACAGCACCACTTCGGCCTTGGCGAGCACGGTGCGCGTGCACATCCCGACCGGAAAAGCGCGTATGGAGAGGTTCAGCGGGCAGCCGCTCGAGAGCAGCAGCTCAGCCTGGGGCCCATGCACGAGCAGGCCAATCTGGCGGTGACTTACGTCCACCAGCGAGTGCGGCAGACCCCCGAGCGCGCGCTCGAGTCGCGTTGCGAGCCCGGCCTGCCCGGCCGGGGCGAGCAACAGCCACTCATCCGGTCCGAGCCACAGCGCCGCGCGCTCGCCGTTGACGCCCGCGCGGCAGGCCGCATCCGGCACCGGCAGCCCGAGCGCACTCTCGGTGGTAGTGCGCACGGCGCCATCGCCGCGCAGCACCCAGCGGCTGGCACCCGGCAGCGCTCTCAGCCACAGGTCCTCGGCGAGCGGCGGGGCGGTGCGCGCACGGCTTAAGTCAGGCATTGATGCGCGCTCCGCTCGGATCGAAAAACACCGTCGAGGTCACCTCGACCGCCACGTCCCCGGCGGCGGTCGGCACGTAGAGCGTCTGCCCGAGACGCGCGCGCCCCCCCGCCACGAGCCCCATCGCGATCGAGCGGCCGAGATTGGCACTGAAGTAGGCCGACGTGACATGGCCGAGCGGACGGCTCGGCACCGGCGCGCCCGCCTGTGCCATGACCTGGGCGCCTTCCTCGAGCACCACGGCCGGCTCACGCGTCAGCAGGCCGACCAGCTGGCGCCGCTGCGGGGCGTTCATGGCGGAGCGGGCGAGTGAGCGCTTGCCGACGAAGTCCGGCTTGGCCTTACCGATCGCCCAGCTCAAGCCGGCATCATCGGGAGTGACGGTGCCGTCGGTGTCCTGGCCGACGATGATGTAGCCCTTCTCGGCGCGCAGCACGTGCATGGACTCGGTGCCGTAAGGGGTCATACCGTAGCCCTGGCCGCGCTCGTAGATGGCCTCCCACACCGCGCTGCCGAAGTCCGCAGGGACATTGACCTCGAAGCCGAGTTCGCCGGTGAAGCTCACCCGGAACAGGCGCATCGGCACGTTGCAGATATGGCCGCGCGCGACGCTCATGTGCGGGAAGGCCGCGGCGCTGATGTCGATGTCGATCAGCCCTTGCAGCACCTCGCGGGCGTGCGGACCCTGGACTGCGATCACGGCCCACTGTTCGGTGGTGGACGTGAGCCACACCTTGAGTTCCATCCACTCGGTCTGCAGGAAGTCCTCCATCATGGCCAGCACCCGCGGCGCGCCGCCGGTGGTGGTGGTGACATGAAATACTTCCTCGCTGATGCGGGCGACGACGCCGTCGTCGTACACGAAGCCGTCATCGCGCAGCAGGATCCCGTAGCGGCAGCGTCCCACGGCGAGGCTGTTCCAGGCGTTCACGTACAGGCGGTTCATGAACGTCACCGCGTCCCTGCCCACGACCTCGATCTTGCCGAGCGTGGAGGCGTCGAAGATGCCGCAGCCCGTGCGCGCGGCGAGGCACTCGCGCGCCACGGCCGCGTGCATGTCCTCGCCGCCGCGCGGGAAGTAGCGGGCGCGCTTCCACAGGCCCACATCCTCGAACACCGCGCCGCGGGCGGCCGCCCAGTCGTACATCGGCGTGCGGCGCAGCGGGTCGAACAGCTCCCCGCGTGCCAGGCCCGCAAAGCTGCCGAACGTGACGGGTGTGTAGGGCATGCGGAAGGTAGTGAGACCTACCTGGGGCGGACTCTTGCCGAGCGAGCGCGCCACGATCCCGAGTGCATTGAGGTTCGAGGTCTTCCCCTGGTCGGTGGCCATGCCCGTCGTGGTGTAGCGCTTCACGTGCTCGATCGAGCGGAACCCCTCGCGCAGCGCGAGTGCCAGATCCTTCGTGGTGACGTCGTTCTGCCAGTCGACGAAGGCGCGTCCGTGCGTGCGCGGGGTGCGCGGCAGCGCCCCGATGAGACCGGGCTGCGGCGTCCCCGGCGCAGCCGCGCCCGGGCGGCGCGCCACGCCGGCGGGCGCGACGCCGGAGCGTGCCGGGTCGAGGGCTTCGGCGGCGGCGGCACTGCCCGCGGCGGCACCGTCGGCGACCACCTGCTCAAGGCCGAATAGGCCCCGACAGGCTCCGGCGCTGCGCGAGCGCTCCGCCGGCGCGCCGGGCAGGAACGCCTGCAGGCTCTCGCTCCAGATGAGCTTGCCGCGGGACTGCGAGTGCAGGTGCACGCTCGGGGTGAACCCTCCGGACATGAGAACGAGGTCACACGGCTGCGTCTGCTGCTGCGTGAGCCCGTTACCCTCGAGGCGGCCCAGCTCGATGGCGTTGACGCGCCGGCGCCCCTCGGTGCCAAGCACTACCGCATCGTTCAGCACCGGGATGCCCGCAGCGCGCGCCTGCTCGCTCGCGGCACCCGCGGGGCGCGTGTCGGCAATGCAGGCGATGTAGACCCCGGCATCCATAAGCTCGAGCGCCGCTGCGTACGCCGCATCGTCCGCGGTCACGAGGACCGCGCGCGTCCCGGCGCGCACGCCGTAGCGATTGAGGAAGGTGCGGGCGGCCCCGGCGAGCATGATGCCGGGGCGGTCATTGCCGGCAAACACCAGCGGGCGCTCGATGGCGCCGGCGGCGATGACCACTTCGCGCGCCCGCACCTGCCACTGGCGCTCCCGCGGGTCTGCCGGCGGGGACTCCAGGTGATCGCTCAGCCGCTCACTGAGTGCGACGAGATTGTGGGGGAAGTAGCCAAAGGCGGTGGTGCGGGTGAGGAGCGTGATCTCGGGGTTGCCCCTGAGGGCCGTGAGCGCCTCATGCAGCCAGCTCTCAGCGCTGCGCCCGCCGATCAGGGCCGGCGCCGCGTGCGGATCGCTCAGGAGCGAGCCCCCGGGGAGCGAGTGCTCATCGCAGAGGATTACCCGCGCGCCGGCGCCGGCGGCGGCCGCGGCCGCGGCGATGCCCGCGGGGCCTGCGCCGATCACGAGCACGTCGCAGTGCGCGAAGCGGTTGCCGTAGCGGTCCGGGTCCGCAAGCCGCGGCGAGCGCCCGAGGCCTGCGGCGGCGCGGATGCGCGGCTCGTAGAGGGCGTACCAGGCGCGTCGCGGCCACTTGAAGGTCTTGTAGTAGAAGCCTGCCGGAATGAAGGGGGCAAAGAAGTCATTCACGGCGCCGAGGTCGAAGGCGAGCGAGGGCCAGCGGTTCTGGCTCACCGCCTCCAGGCCCTCGTAGATCTCGACCTGGGTTGCGCGCAGGTTCGGGGTCTCGCGTGCCGCATCGCGGCGGACCGTCACGAGTGCGTTGGGCTCTTCGGCGCCGGCGGCGATGAGGCCGCGCGGCCGGTGATACTTGAACGAGCGACCCATCAGGTGCACCCCGTTGGCCAGCAGCGCCGCCGCCAGCGTGTCACCGGCGCAGCCGGCGTAGCGCCGGCCGTCGAAGGTGAAGTGCACGGGGCGAGTGCGGTCGATCGTGCCGCCGGCAGAGGTTCGAAGCCCCTGCGTCACGGGCGCTCACCGGACTGCAGCGGCGGCGTCTCGCCCACCTTGTAGGTGCCGAGGAACTGGTCGGTGGTGGTATCGCGCAGCGCGTTGAAAAAACGCCCGCAGCCATGGGTATGACGCCAGCGCTCCGCGTGCACGCCGCGCACGTTGGCGCGCCGGTAGAGGTAATCCGCCCAGTGCTGCGTGTCGACCTCGGCCGGCTGCGGCGGCCGCGCGATGTGCGCCTGGCCGCCGTAGACGAACTCAGGTTCCGGGCGCTCGCCGCAGTAAGGGCAGTCGATCAGCAGCATGGCGTGTCTCGTCGCGCTCAGTGAGCCACCGCCGCCGCGGCCGCCTCGTCGATGAGGTTGCCGTCGCGGAAGCGCTCGAGCGTGAAGGGGGCATTGATCGGGTGCGGCTCGTCGCGCGCCATCGTCCAGGCAAACACGTGCGCGGAGCCCGGCGTCGCCTTGAAGCCCCCGGTGCCCCAGCCGCAGTTCACGTATAGGCCCGGCACCGGCGTCTTGCTGATGATGGGCGAGCGATCGGGCGTCACGTCGACGATACCGCCCCAGCTGCGCAGCATCTTCAGCCGGCGGAACATCGGGAACAGCTCGCAGATCGCCTCCAGTGCGTGGCTCGTGATGTGCAGGCCGCCGCGCTGGGTGTAGGAGGTGTAGGCATCGGTGCCCGCGCCGATGACGAGCTCGCCCTTGTCGGACTGACTGATGTAGGCGTGGATGGTGTTGGACATCACCACACAGGGGAAGCAGGGCTTGATCGGCTCGGAGACGAGCGCCTGCAGCGGATAGCTCTCCAGCGGCAGCTCGACGCCTGCGAGCTTCATGACGACGCTGGTATTGCCGGCGGCGCAGACGCCGATGCGCGGGGCACGGATGGTGCCGCGGGTGGTTTCGACGCCCGCGACGCGGCCGCCTGCTGCCTTCAGGATCCCCGTCACTTCGCAGTTCTCGAGAATGTCCACGCCCAGGGCATCGGCGGCGCGCGCATAGCCCCAGGCGACGGCATCGTGACGCGCGGTGCCGCCGCGGCGCTGCAGGGCGGCCCCGAGCACCGGGTAGCGGATGTCGCCAATGTTCAGCGGCGGGCAGAAGGCCTTGGCCTCCTCGGGGCTCAGCCAGGCGTTGTCGACCCCGGCGGCGCGGTTGGCGTAGACGTGGCGCTTGAACACCTGCATGTCGTGCACGGTATGCGCGAGCATCATGACGCCGCGCGGGGAGAACATGACGTTGTAGTTGAGCGCGTGGCTTAATTCCGACCACATCTTCACGGCGTGGTTGTAGAGCGCCGCACTCTCATCGAACAGATAGTTGGAGCGGATGATGGTGGTGTTGCGACCGGTATTGCCGCCGCCGATCCAGCCCTTCTCCAGCACGGCGACGTTGCTGAGGCCGTGCTCGCTCGCCAGATAGTAGGCCGCGCCGAGGCCGTGACCGCCGCCGCCGATGATGATGGCGTCGTAGCTCTCCTTGGGTTCCGGACTGCGCCACTGCGGCTGCCAGCTCTTCTGGCCGGTGAGACCGCGCAGGATCAGCGACAGGGCAGAGAAGGGTTGCATCCCGGACTTCCCGCAGGTACGCGCGATGGGGCGCGCATCATGCGCCCGCCCTGCCGTGGCCGGTTAGGATTCGCACGGCGACAGACTTGAATAGTTACGACACCGGGGAGTCCCGTGCCTGCCACGCGCATGGCCGCGGCGCGCTCATCTGGCTGTCATCCGGGCCGTGCCGCGCACCTGGCGCGCCCCGGGCTGGTCTACTTTGCAGCCGCGATACGCTGCATCCTCACCTCGTTGTACTTGTGCAGTTCGAGTACCTCGGCGATGGCGCCGGCCTTGTCGCGCACAAAGATCATCAGGTGAATGCTGCCCTGCTGGTAATAGACCAGCGGGGCGAGCGGGATCAAGCGGGTCGCGGTCTTGTCACTGCTGCCCCCGTACAGCACGCCGTCGCGCATGAAGACCCGATAGCGGGATTTCGCCTCCGCACTGTACGCATACTCACCGAGCAGCGGCGGCCAGGCTGCCGGATCGGCCTGCAGCGGCTCAAGATCGCGCGGTACCACGGTGGTGTGCATCGCGATTACCTTCCAGGAGGCGCCCGCGCGCTCCCACGCATCGGTTTCCACGTAGGTGGTCCTGAGCGTCTGGCCGAATATCTTCTCCCACTCATCGAGCCAGTAATGCACGACCGCCGCACTCCCGGCCTGACGTACCGTGAGGTCGCGTACCTTGATCTCGCCGGTGAAGCCTGCCGGCAGCGGCGTGAGATCCTTGAGCATGCGGGCTTTGTCGAAGACGTCGCCGTCTTCGTTCGTGACCATGCAGTCAGCTGCGAGCGCGCGATCCCAGACCCCCTTGTCGCCGCTGGTCACCGCATCCATGAGTGCCTGGGTGCTGGCCTCAAACCACGCGGCATCAGCGCCCGCCGCCCCCGCCGGGGCACACATCAGCAGCGCGCACAGCGTGAGCAGGCTGCCGATCGCCGGTGAAATCCCGCGTACTGCCATGACCTCGCCTCCCGATGGTTTGCCGTGGGCTTGGGCTCTCTATCGCGCTTGCGCCGCGAGAGCTTGCCACGCGCCAGGCAGCGCAGGCTTGAACGGACTTGCAGGGCTCAGATCAGGCGGCCGGCCGCCGCCAAGCATGCGGCGCGCGCCCGGTGAAGGTGCGAATGCTGCGGCTCAGGTGCGGCAGGTCCGAGAAGCCTGACCTGAAGGCGATCTCGGTCAGCGAGCGGGTGGAACCGACCAGTTCCCGCCACGCGAGGCGCGTACGAGCCTCCAGCCTGAAGCGCTTCGGTGAAACGCCGAACTCGCTCCTGAAGACGCGCGACACCACATCCGGACGCAGGCTGCGCTGCTCGGCCCAGTCCTGCAGCAGGAAACCGGCGTCCTGCGCGAGTGCTGCCGCGAGCTCATCGACCCAGTGGCGCTGCCGCGCAGGGCCTGCAAGGAGTTGCTCATGCAGCCGGGCCGCGGCCAGTGCAGGGTCGCTCTGGGCCAGCCGTGCGAGCGCGTCCGGGTCGTGCACCTGAAACTGTCCCTCGAGTGCGTCGTGGCGCCAGGGCAGGCGCAGGATCTGCAGTGCACGATGGCCGCTCGCGCGATCCAGATGGCAGTCGAAGGCCCCGTGCAGGAGCACCCCGCCGGGCCCGGCGCTCATGCGTCCGGCGAAGCTGACCTCGCTGATGAGACCTGCGAGGACCACAGTCGCGTAGCCTTGGGCGTGGTGGTGACGCGGCATCGAGAGCTGCCCGGAGAGCGTCTCCACGCCGGGTATGACGGTGCGGAATTCATAGCGCCCGGGGGCCTCGGATCCCCCGTCGGTGAGGGCCGATGAGCGGGCCGTGTTGCGCGCCGGGGTGGGTTTTCTCATGCGTAAGCTAGCGCCGTGTCGCACCGGTACCAAGTCAGGAGCAGTCTATCGCGGGGCTGCGGCCGGGCGCCGTGTTGCGCAAGGCGATGGCGGGCGGAATACGACGTGCGGTTGCGCGCCTGCGGTGAATGCTGGTGCAGCATGCCGCGCGCGCCGGGCGGTGAGGCAGACGCGGTCCTAGGCGGGGAGGGAACCGCCCTTGATTGCGGTGCGCGGATTGACGTGCAGAACGAACTCGGCCACGTAGTCATTCGCCGGGCGCTCGACGATGTCGCGCCCGGTGCCGGTCTGGACGATCCGGCCACTCTCCATGATCGTGACCTTGTCGCCGAGTTTCAGGGCCTCATCCAGATCGTGGCTGACGAAGAGGATCGTCTTGCGCACGCGCTCCTGCAGGACGAGCAGCTCGTCCTGGAGCTTGCGGCGGATGAGCGGGTCGAGGGCCGAGAACGGTTCATCCATGAGCAGAATGTCGGCGTCGGTGGCGAAAGCGCGCGCCAGTCCCACGCGCTGCTGCATGCCGCCGGACAGCTCGCTCGTGTAGTGGTCGGCCCACTGCGACAGCCCGACGAGCTCCAGCTGCCGAGCGATGATCTCGCGGCGCCGCGCGGGCGGATCGCCGCGCAGCTCCAGTCCAAAGCCGACATTGTCCCGTACCGTGCGCCACGGCAGCAGCCCGAACTGCTGGAATACCATCGCAATGCGCTGGCGGCGGATGCGCCGCAGCGTCGCCGGGTCGCAGTTGACGCCGATGTCGACGCTCGAGTCTCCGTCGGCGACCAGTACCTGGCCGCGCGTCACCGTGTTGAGGCCGTTCGCCGCGCGCAGCAGCGTCGACTTACCCGAGCCCGACAGGCCCATCAGCACCGAGATCTCGCCGCGTGCCACGGCCAGTGACGCTCCGGCCACGCCGAGCACCACGCCGGTTTTCTCGGCGATCGCGGTGCGCGTGCCGCCGGCATCCAGCAGTCCGAGCGCCCGTCGCGTCGCAGCGGCAGCGGCGCGGCGGCTGGCGCGTGGCGCGAAGAGAATGTCGACCGCGCGAAATTCCAGCGCGCTCATCACCGGGAGTCCCGCCTCTCGGCCGGGCGGCTGATGCGGTCGAGTACGATGGCAAGCAGAACGATGACGAAGCCGGCCTCAAAGCCCATCCCAACCTGCACGGTATTGAGGGCGCGCACTACCGGCACGCCCAGGCCCCCTGCGCCCACCAGGGCCGCGATGACGACCATCGACAGGCTCAGCATGATGCACTGCGTGATGCCGGCGAGGATCGTCGGCGCGGCGCTCGGCAGCTCGACCTTCCAGAGCATTTGCAGGCGGGTCGCGCCGAACGCTTCGCCGGCCTCCAGGAGCGACTTCGGCACCGAGCTGATGCCGAGCTGGGTCAGGCGGATCGGCGCGGGCAGGGCGAAGATGACGGTCGAGATCAGCCCCGGCACCACCCCCAGGCCGAACAGTACCAGGGTCGGGATCAGGTAGACGAAGGTGGGCAGGGTCTGCATGAGGTCGAGCACCGGGCGCAGCGTCGCGAAAACGCGCGGGCGGTGCGCCGCGGCGATGCCCAGGGGCACGCCGATGAGCGTCGAGACGAGTGCTGCCACCATGACGAGTGCGAGCGTCTCGAGCGTCGGCTCCCAGTAGCCCTGATTCATGATGAAGAGCAGGGCCGCCACCACGAAGACCACGAGTGACCAGGAGCGCCGCAGGAACCAGCTGAGCACGGCGGCCCCGAGCACCAGGAGGGGCGAGGGGATGAACCGCAGCAGCGCGGTGAGGCCGTTGACGCTGCCGCGTATCAGGGTGGAAATGCCGTTGAAGAACGCGCTGAAGTGGGTTTTCACGTACTCGATGAAGACGGCCACCGTGTCCCCGACCGGGATCTTGTGGTCCGCGAGCCAGCGCTCGAGACTGAAGCTCGCAATCAGCCGGTTGCTGCCGAGCACCGCCGCGAGCGCCGGGTGTCCGTCGAAGGTCGTGACGCCCTGGAGCCAGGCGGCCACCGTGTCGGGGTTAGCCTTGAGGAAGTTGGCCGCCGCGACTTCCGCGGGCTGGTGGCGGTTCAGCATGTCGTCCATGACGCGGCTTTCCTGCTGCGTCGTGAAACTGAGGTTCTTCAGCAGCCGCCCCATGTTGGGGCACTCGCGGGTGTAGCCGGCGCGGGTATTGGTATAGACCGTGGCTTCCCCGTAGTTGGGGCCGAACACGCTGTCCCCGCCCTCCAGGTACTTCAGCTCAAAGCGCATGTTCATGGGGTGCGGATCCCAGGCCATGAACACGATCGGCTGGTGGGCGCGGATCGCGCGCTCGACTTGCGCGAGCATCCCCTGCTCGCTCGACTCGATCATGCGGAAGCCGCCGAGGCCGAAGAGGTTCCTGCTGATCATCTGCAGCACGAGACGATTGCCGTCGTTGCCGGGCTCGATGCCGTAGATCGAGGCGTTCAGCTGCGGGGCGAAGCGCTCGATGTCGGCAAAGCTCTTAAGTCCCGCCTCGTACGCGTAGGCAGGAACCGCGAGGCTGTATTTGGCACCCTTGAGGTTGGCGCGTCCGACCTCGACTGATCCATCCTGGACATAGCTCCTGCGGTCGCTTTCCTGCGCGGGCATCCAGTTGCCGAGGAAGACGTCGAGATCCTTGTTCTTCAGTGAGGCGTAGGCCACCGGCACGGACAGCACCGTGATCCTCGGCTGATAGCCGATGCGCTTGAGGAGCGCGCTCACCACCGCGGTGGTCGCGGTCACATCGGTCCAGCCGATATCGGGGAGTCTGACGACTTGGCACTGCGGCGGATCTCCCGCGGGCGCGGGCGGCTGGCTGGCCCGCGCCCCGGGGGCTGCTGCGAGCGCTGCGACCACGAGCGCCACTTGCCCGCAGCGGCAGATCGCGGTGGCCGCCCTCCTAAGGGGCCAGGGACTCGACTCAACTGGCGCCATGCGCGCTCCACTACTGGGTGAAAATGCCGCGCGGACTTGACCCGCGAGGCCCCCGGCCTTCATCATTCTCGTTATGACTTGAATAGCCGTTTAACCGACGGGCTGTCAAGCCTGTGAAACATAGGCAAGTCCCTGACGGGGCTGGAAGTATCGTCTCCCGGATCGCAAGACCACGAGGCATTGAATGCCCGCCCGGTGAACGTCTTCGGAGCATTGCATTGAACAGGCAATCAACCACCTCCAGGGAACCCCCCGCGCGCGCATCGGCGCCGGTGCGGGACGAGGGTGAAGAGGCCCGCCGCATTCAGCTGGTCGAAGTCACCATCGATAGTCTCGCTGAAGTCGGCTACGTCGGCACGACGCTGGCGGAGATTGCACGCCGCGCCGGGGTATCCCCGGGCCTGGTCGCGCACTACTTCGGGGACAAGGACGGTCTCCTCGAGGCGGCCTTCCGGCGTCTGGCGCGCATCATCGCGGTTCGCATGCGCTCGGTGCTGGCGCTCGCGCATACGCCGCGCGAGCGCGTGCAGGCGGTCATCGACGCGAACCTGGCACCCGAGGAATTCGATAAGCGCACCGGCACCGCATGGCTGTCGTTCTGGGGCCAGGTGCTGCACGTGCAGGGCCTCAAGCGCGTCCAGACCGCATACCAGAAGCGCATGCTGTCGAACCTGCGCAGCGACCTGCGCCAGATCATTCCCGCGGATGAGGCCCGCAGCCTGGCCGCGATGATTGCGGCGATGATCGATGGGGTGTGGCTGCGCGCGGCGCTCTCGGAATGGGAGGAGGCCGACAGCGGCAGCGCCCGCGCGCTGCTCACCGCCTTCGTCGAAGGCCGTCTGAAGGAGCTCACGCCCGTCGGGGCGCGGGCGCTGCGCGCCCCGCGTGCCGCATCCTCATTCCGCGTGCTCAATCCCGCCACGGGCGTACAGCTGGCGGAAATTCCGATCGACGGCGCCGGGCAGGTCGAGGCGGCGGTAGCGCGTGCGCAGGCCGCGCAGAAGAAGTGGGCGGCGCTCACGGGAGCCGAGCGCGGGCGCATCCTGCAGCGCGCCGCACGCATGCTGCGCGAGCGCAACGAGGAACTCGCGCACCTGGAAACCCTGAACACCGGCAAGCCGATCCAGGAGACACGCGCGGTCGACGTGCTCTCGGGGGCCGAGTGCCTGGAGTACTACGCCGGCATCGCCGCGGGGATCGCCGGCGAGCACCTGAACCTCGGTCCGCAGGCATTCGGCTACACGCGGCGCGAGCCCCTCGGCGTGGTCGCCGGCATTGGCGCCTGGAACTATCCGCTGCAGATTGCCTGCTGGAAGTCCGCGCCCGCGCTCGCCTGCGGCAACGCCATGATCTTCAAGCCCGCCGAGCTCACCCCGCTCACGGCGATCAAGCTCGAAGAGATCTACGCCGCGGCCGGGGTACCGGCCGGGGTCTTCCAGGTAGTGCAGGGGCTGGCGGACACCGGACGCCTGCTCACCCGCCACCCGCAGATCCGCAAAGTCTCCCTCACCGGGGAAGTCGGGACCGGCAAGGCAGTCATGGCCGATGCCGCTGCCACTCTCAAGCAGGTGACGCTGGAGCTCGGCGGCAAGTCGCCCCTGATCGTCTTCGGCGACGCCAAGCTCGAGAACGCCGTGTCCGGGGCACTGCTCGGTAATTTCTACTCTGCCGGCGAGGTGTGCTCCAACGGCACGCGCGTGTTCGTGCACCGAAGCCTCAAGGCCGCCTTCATCGAGCGGCTGCGGGCGCGCACCGAGGCGATGAAGGTCGGTGATCCGCTGGATCCTGCCACGCAGGTCGGGGCCCTGATCTCCGCGGAGCACATGGAGAAGGTACTGGGCTTCATCGCCCGCGGCCGGGCCCAGGGCGCGCGTCTCGTGACCGGCGGCGGCCGGGTGACGAGCGGGGAACTGGCGCGCGGGTTCTTCGTGGCCCCCACTGTGTTCGAGGGCTGCCGGGATGACATGGACATCGTGCGCCAGGAGATCTTCGGGCCGGTCATGTCCGTGCTCGAGTTCGACGAGGAGGACGAGGTGATCGCGCGCGCTAACGCCACCGAGTTTGGCCTGTCCGCATCCGTATTCACCAACGACCTCTCGCGCGCGCATCGGGTCATCGCACAGCTGGAGGCCGGCACCTGCTGGATCAACCACTACAACATCACACCCATCGAGCTGCCTTTCGGCGGCGTCAAGATGTCGGGCCTCGGCCGTGAGAACGGCCGCGCCGCGATCGAGCACTATACGCAGCTGAAGAGCGTGTACGTGGCCCTCGGGGACATCGAGGCTCCCTACTAGGCGCCCCGATGGCGGACAAACACGAGACCTTCGACTACGTCATCGTCGGTGCGGGCTCCGCGGGGTGCGTACTGGCGGACCGGCTCACCGAGGACGGCCGCAACAGCGTGCTGCTGCTTGAGTACGGTGGTTCGGACCGCTCACTGTGGATCCAGATGCCGACCGCACTGTCGATCCCGATGAACATGGAGCGCTATGACTGGCGCTACTACACCGAGCCTGAGCCGAACCTCAACAACCGCCGCCTGCACACCCCGCGCGGCAAGGTTCTCGGGGGCTCCTCCTCCATCAACGGCCTCGTCTACGTGCGCGGCAACGCCCTCGACTATGAGGGCTGGGAGGCGCGCGGGGCGAGCGGCTGGGGCTACCGCGACGTGCTGCCCTACTTCAAGCGCGCGGAAGGCCGGGCCGCCGGCGCTGATGACTACCGCGGCGGCGAGGGTAAGCTCGCTACGCAGCGCGGCCTGCTCACCAATCCGCTGCACGCCGCCTGGCTTGCCGCCGGGCGCGAGGCCGGCTACCCCGCCACCGAGGACATGAACGGCTTCCAGCAGGAAGGCTTCGGCTACATGGACATGACGGTCGGGGGCGGCAGGCGCTGCAGCGCCGCCAACGCGTATCTGCGCCCCGCCATGCGCCGCCCGAATCTCGAGGTGCGCACCCATGCGCTCGCCACGCGTCTGCTGTTCGAGGGGCGGCGGGCGGTGGGCGTGCGCTACCGGCGCGGTGACACGCGGCATCAGGCGATGGCGCGGCGCGAGATACTCGTGTGCGCAGGGCCGATAAACTCCCCGCAGCTGCTGAAGCTCTCCGGTGTCGGGCCGGGGGAGGAGCTCGCCGAGCTCGGCATCAACGTCGTGAAGGATGTGCCGGGGGTGGGCGAGAACCTGCAGGACCATCTGGAGTTCTACTTCCAGGTCGCCTCGCGCGAGCCCGTCACCCTCTACTCCGAGATGTCGCTGTGGCGGCGTGCCCTGATCGGCGCGCGCTGGCTGCTGACCCATGGCGGCATTGGCAGCAGCAATCACTTTGAGACCGGGGGCTTCATCCGCAGCCGTGCCGGCGTGCCGTACCCGGACATCCAGTTCCACTTCCTGCCGCTGGCGGTGAGTTATGACGGCTCATCGCTCGCCCGCGAGCATGGCTTCCAGGCGCACGTCGGGCCCATGCGCTCGCGCAGCCACGGCTACGTGCGCCTGCGTACCACGGAGCCCCTGGATAAGCCCAAGATCTGCTTCAACTACATGTCGCGCGAGGAGGACTGGGTGGACATGCGCGCCTGCGTGCGCCTGACGCGCGAGATCTTCGCGCAGCACGCTTTTGATCGCTATCGGGGACGGGAGATCCAGCCGGGCGCCGCGGTCAGCACCGACGCGCAGATCGATGAGTTCATCCGCGCGCGGGTGGAGAGCGCCTACCACCCCTCCTGCACCTGCAAGATGGGCGCCGTGTCCGATCCGATGGCGGTGGTGGATCCGCAGACGCGCCTCATCGGGCTCGAGGGGCTGCGCGTGGTGGACTCCTCCATCATGCCCGCGATTACCACCGGCAACCTCAACGCGCCGACCATCATGCTGGCGGAGAAGGCGGCTGATCACATCCGCGGCGCCAGCCCGCTGCCGCAAGCGCAGGTGTCGTACTACAGCGCGCCCGCCTGGCAGAGCGCACAGCGCTGACGGCGCGCGCCGCGCGTCACTCCCGGTAGCGCGTCAGCGCATCGCCGAGCGCCGCGCGCAGCGGCCCGAGCCAGGGCTCGTAGTGGCGCCACTGGTCCAGTCCCTCCCGGTAGAGCGGCTGGCGCACCTGCTCGGAGCTCGCGGTGCGCACGCTGCGCTCGGTCTTGTGAAAGTCGAGACAGGCGGGCTCAAAGTCGAGCTCACAGTATTCGAGCAGGCGACGCACGCTGCCCTCCAGATCATCGACCAGATCCTCGTGCTGGATACGCATGATGCGCCCGGGCAGCACCGCCTCCCAGTGCCGCATGAGCTCAAGATAAGTGCGGTAGTAGCGCGCGATGTCCTCGATGCTGTAGGCGAACTCCTGGCCGTGTGCAAAGAGCTGCTTGAAATTGCCGAAGCAGCAGGCCATCGGTTCGCGGCGCGCGTCGATGATCTTGGCGTTGGGCAGCATCAGCTGCAGCAACCCGATGTGACGGAAGTTGTTCGGCATCTTGTCGATGAAGCGCGGCTTGTCGGTGCGATAGGCGCGCGTGTCGTTCAAGTACTTCTCCCCGAGGCGCCGCAGGTCCGGTGCGGCGAGCTGCGCGAGCACCGCCGGGTAGCGCGGCGCGGCCGGGTTCCAGTCGTGCCCCTGCAGATCGACCACGATCCGCGGGATGTCGGCGAGCTCCTGCGTGCCCTCGACCGCGGAGTGCGAGGCGAGGATCTGCTCGATCAGGGTCGACCCGGAGCGCGGCAGCCCGACGATGAAGATGGGATCCTTGTCGGGCACGCCGCTGCCGCGGTTGCGCGCGAAGAGCTCAGGCACGCAGACCTCGATCTGCAGGCGCGTGTTCTGCTCCAGAACTTCCGGCCGGTAGCGGCTGGCGGCGCGCTTGAGGCCGTTGCCGCGTTCGTACCAGGCGAATGACTCCTCGTACTCACCCCGGTCCTCGAGCGCCTTGCCGAGAGCGAAGCACAGGTGATAGCGGTCATCCGCGCTCAGATCGGGCGCCGACTGCGCGCTGCGCATGGCGCTGAGCTCGGCATCCTGGAAGCGGTAGGTCTTGAGATTGGCAAGACTCCAGTAGGCATCACCGTAGCCGGCGCGCGCCCGGGCGGCGGCGCGGTACTCCTCGATGGCTTCATCGCGCCGCCCGAGCGTCTTCAGCGAGTGGGCGATCGACAGGTGCAGGTCCGCCGGCTGCAGCGCGCCAGCCAGCAGGCCCCGATATAGCTCGATGGCGCGCTCATGCTGACCCAGGCCGACGCAGGTGGTGGCGTAGAGCGTGCGGTAGTTGCGGTCGGCCGGATCTGCGGCGAGCAGCCGGGTGGCCTGCTCCTGGGCGGCGCGATGCAGGTGGCGCGAGACCAGCACCTGGGCATACTCGAAGCGCGCCGCGCGGTAGTCGGGAGCGAGCTCGAGGACTCCCTCCAGCAGCAGCTGGGCATCATCGAGCACCTCGCGCTGGACGCCGATGCGCGCAAGCAGCCGCATGGCCTCGACGTGATGGCCGTTCTTGATGAGAAAGGCACGGATCAGTTCCTCCGCCGCTGCAAGATCTCCGTCGGAGAACAGGGCGGTGGCGGTGACCACTGCCGCGGGCAGTGCTTTGAGCGTGGCCACGTGCGCGGCGGCAGCCGCGCCATTCTCAGCATCACCCACCATCCCGTAGAGGCGCTCGAGCATGCTCCAGCTGGCCGGCAGCGCGGGATTGATATTCACCGCGTGCAGGAACGCCTCGATGGCCTGCGGCGCCTGCCGCAGCGCCACGTGGCAGTTGCCCCGCTCCTGGTAGAGGCGGCTGAAGCGTGGGTGCAGCTGCTCGAGCCCGGCAAGCGTGGCGAGCGCTGCGGGGATGGCGCCTGACTGGCGCTGTGCGAGCGCACGCAGGTACAGCACGTCGCGGTTCTCGGGCACCTGGCGCAGCAGCCCCTCGCTGGCCGTGAGCGCTTCGGCAAAGTGACGCGCCTGCACCAGCTCGCGTAGCCGCCGCACCTCAAGTTCAACTGCCGAGGGCTCGCTCACGGCCGGTGCGCTGTCAGCGGATCCAGGGTCGCAGCACCCGGCGCACGGGGTCGGTAGACGTCGCCGTGACGGCCGGGTCCAGCAGGCGGCGTCGCTGCAGGTGCTGGATGGCGACCTGCACCGTCGACTTGGACAGCCCGGTGTGGGTCGCGATGGTCTGCAGGCTGACCGAGATGGCATCCCGCCTGAGGCGTGTCGCGTGGCGCAGGAGGTACAGATAAACGATGAACGCGGCGGGCTTGCGGTCGTGGCCGACCAGATCGGGCATCAGGGCATCGACGACGTAGGCTTCAAGTGCCAGGCGTTGCATATGGATAATTACTATACCGATTATTGGTATGAGGGGCCGCTGCCGCGGTCCTACAATGCGCGAAATCGCTTACGGGAGTCCTGCGATGATCACTCAGCTTAAGTTCGTCGGCATTCCGACGCGCGACCAGGCGCGCGCGCTGAAGTTCTATACCGAGTAGCTGCGCTTCGAGATCGCCACCGACCAGCCCTTCAACGAAGGCCAGCGCTGGATCGAGCTGCGCATCGCCCACTCGCCAACGCGGGTCGTGCTCTTCACGCCGGAGGGACAGGAGGATCGCATCGGGACGTTCTTCAACGGCTCATTCCAGTGCGATGACGTCGAGGCCACCTATCGGCAACTGCGTGGCCGGGGCGTTGAATTCGTGAAGCCGCCTGAAAAGCAGCCCTGGGGCACGTTCGCCCTGTTCAAGGACCCCGACGGCAACCAGTTCGTGCTGTCCTCGGGGTGAGGGCGCGGGCCGCAGGTCCCGTGCCGGGGGATAAATCCCGGCACGGGCCTGGAGGGGTTATCAGAACTTGTAGCCGATCTCCGCGCCGAGGACACGCGGCCGCAGCGGGGTCTGGGCCACGATGAACTGGTCGGTGCTCACGAAGGTGCTGGCGTTTGAGTTGCCGAGGTTCTGGCCGAAGACGTTGAAGTACCAGGCATCCTTGGCCACCCCGACCGAAGCATCGTAGGTGGTGTACGCCGGGTTCTCGAACCGCAGGCGCCCGGTGCTGATGGTCCCGGTCCCGATAGTGGGGTTGGAGCCGGCCTGGGTGAAGGAGTGGCCGCTGTGAGTGGCCGCCACCTGCACGTATGGGCTGTAGCCGGCGATGCTCCATTCGTAGCGGGCCCGCAGGCTGAACTGCAGCGGCGGCGCATTGGCGCTCGGGGAACCGATGGGGCCGAAGGGGTTCACGACCGGGGCGCAGCCGGTACCGAAGGAATTGCAGGCCTGGGTAATCGCCTTGCCGTAACCCGGGCTGAGCGGATTGTTGTTGATCAGCGCCGGGGAGTTGGTCTGCCGGCTCTGGTTCCAGGAGGCGGCGCCCTGCACGGTGAGCTCGCTGGTGACGCGCGCCACGAGCGAGGTCTCGAGGCCCTTGATGACGAAGTCCTGGCCGTTGGTGTTGAAGAAGATGTTGCCGACCACACCGGGGTCGAAGAACGCCACCTGCACGTTGTCCCAGTCCTCGCGGTAGATGGCGCCATTCCACTGCAGGCGGTGGTTGAAGAACTCCGTCTTCCAGCCGATCTCGTTGTTGGTCAGCTTGTCCGAGGAGTACGACTTCGGGATGAAGTACTGCGGCGAGGAGGGATCCGTCGGCGCAACGCCCGGGGTGAAGGCGTGCGGGGAACTGCCGTTCTGGTTGAAGCCGCCGGGCCGGAACCCCTGCGAGAAGGTGTAGTACACCATGGTGTCCGTGGTCACGTGCCAGGTGAGGTTGGCGCGGCTCTTGAAGCCGGACTCGGTGTCGGAGAGGTTGGCCGCGTTCAGGTTGTAGCTGTAGTAGTAGGGGCTGTTGGTCGGCGTCTGGGTTACGTGGCAGCCCGTGGGCGGAGTGCCGCCCTCGAAGCAGCCGAAGCTTGAGAGCACGCTGCCGGCGGAGTAGTTGTCGAAGCGGAAGTGGCGCGTGCCGGCGGTGAGGGTCAGGACCTTCGGGATGATGTCGAAGTCCATGGACGCAAAGAAGGCGGTCTGCTTCGTCTTGCGCTGCGTGTCCTGGTAGAAGGAGGTGTTGTCCCCCTGGATGCCCGGGTTGACCACGCTCGAGCCCGGGACGGTGCCCACGTTGGCGAAGCAGCCGGTGTTCCCCGGGGTGTCCTGGGCGCCGTCGGAGGTGCAGGTCGGGACGGTCTTGTAGTTCCAGCCGGTCTGGTCGTAGAGGGTGTTGCTTTCCCAGAAGGCGCCGGCGATCGCGCGCAGGCGCCAGTCATCGGGCGTGCTCAGGCGGAACTCGTGCTGCTGGTGCACGTTGCGCTCGCTCGAGCGCCAGGTGGCGCTCGGGGAGTAGCACTTGGAAGTCAGGTTCGGGTGGTAGGCGGTCGGTCCGTAGCACTGGTAGTAGTCCGCGTACACGCCGCGCGAGTAGTTGGTGTAGTCCCCGACCTGCTCAACGTTACGCACCAGGTAGCCGCCGGTATAGACGGCCTTGAGCACGCCCAGCTTGCCATTCAGGGTCCAGGCCGTGCTCTCGAAGCGGTCCTTGTCGTAGGAGGGGTTGAAGAGGGTGACCTCAAGCGGCTGCAGCGGCGCGCCGTCCGAGGCGTTGGGCTGCTGGTAGAACACCCCCTGCGCGTCCATGTCCTGGTAGCTCTGTGTGATGAGCGCGTTCCAGTCGTCGTTGAACTTGTAGAGCGCCTCGACCCGGATGCCGCTGTAGGTCACCGGGTTGATGGCATTGCCGACGAAGGGCGCGTTGTTGATGCTCGGGCTGCCCGGGGGCACGCAGTAGAGGGTGGCCGACGGCGCGCCGTTCGGACACTGGCCCGCGCCGTTGACCGGGTAGTTGGCGTAATGAATACCGATATCGTTGTTGTTGCGCGTGAAGGTCGCCGGGACGTTATTGATGTAGCCCCCGCGGCGGTCGTTGTAGATGACCGCGCGCACCGCCATGGTGTCGGCGATCAGGGGCACGTTCAGTACGCCGGTGAGGTTGGAGTTCGGGTCTCCATGCGCCGTCGTGCCGTAGCCTGCCTTGACGTTGGCCTCGGTCACATCGAGCTTCGGTTCGTTGGTGATGTAGCGGATGACGCCCGCCTCGGCGCCGGCGCCGTACAGGGTGCCCTGCGGGCCCTCCAGCACCTCGATGCGGTTCAGGTCGGCCGCATAGATGTCGAGGTTGCGGTTCGGCAGCTGGCCGGATTGGTTGTCCAGGTAGATCGCGACGTTGGGGTTCAGGCCGGTGGAGCCGCTGCCCTGGCTCGGCTGCGAGCCGGCACTCAGGCCGCGCATGAAGACTTCGTTCTGCCCCGGTCCATTGTTGGCGCTGGTCACGTTCGGCAGGTACTTGAGGTAGTCATCGAGCGTCGTGACATTCAGCTGCTGCAGCGTCTCGGCGGTGAACGCCTGCATCGAGATGGGGACGTTCTGCATGCTCTCGTTGCGTCGCTGCGCGGTCACCGTGATCTCCACGAGTCCTTCGGACGTGGTATCCGCGCTGGTCACCGTGGTGTCGGCCGCCTGTACAACTGCGGAGGCCCCGCACGACACCCCCCCGAGAATGGCCGCCACCGCACACGAGATCTTCGAATTCATTGCTGCTCCCCTTGAAGAAACCTTATTTGGCGCGACGGGCTGCCTGCCCGGCGCTCTAGAAATCAACGGTGCGCCCCGTGCTGCTCGCCGCGCACGCGCCGCAGGTGCCGCCGCGACACCGCGCGCGAGTCGCAGAGGATCACTCGAAAACCCGCGCCCGTGCGGCGTCCCCGTGCGGCGCGCGGTGCGGCTGCAGGCGGCGCGTCGAGGGTGACAGCCCGTAGGCGTCCTTGAACTGGCGCGAAAAATGCGCGCAGTCGGCGAAGCCGGCCTCGTTGGCGATGTCGGTCACCGAGCGGTCGGTGTTCTCGATCAGCCAGTTGGCGTAGCGCATGCGCAGCTGACGGTAGAGCGACGCGGGGCCCATGCCGACGTGCTGGCGGCACAGGCGCTCGAGCTGGCGGGCCGAAAGGCCCAGTTCCGCGGCGACGGCGGCGACCGCGATCGGGCGCGCCAGGTTCTGCTCCATGAGCAAAAGCGCCCGGCGCACCCGCGGCTCGGCGACCGTCTCAGAAAGGGGCGGGTGCGGCTGCGCGTCGCTTCCTGAGCGCTGCCGGTCAAACAGCAACACCTGGCTGGCCTTCTGCGCGACCGCACGCCCCAAGTGCTGTTCGATGAGGTAGGTCGCCAGGGCTGCGGCCCCGGCGCCGCCGGCGCAGGTGATGCGTGGGCCGTCGGCGAGGAACAGCCGGTCGGCCACGACCTCCTGGTTGGGGAAGGCCTCGAGAAAATCCTGGTAGTGATACCAGCTGACGCAGGAGCGGCGGCCCTTCATCAGCCCGCTGCGGCACAGGATGAAACTGCCCGTGCAGATCCCGATCAGGGGCACGCTCGTCGCACCGACCTCGCGCAGGTAGCGCGCGGTGGGTTCATCGATCTGCGGGCCCGCGTGCAGGATGCCCCCGATCACCACCACGTAGTCGAGCTGCTCAGGGGGCAGCAGGGGACTGGTCGGCTGAATGAGCACACCGCAGCTGGCCGAAACGGCTTCCGGGCGGGCCGACATGATCGACCACTGCACGTTCAGCGGGCGGCTGCGGTCGCCTTCGTCGGCGGCGAGGCGCAGGTGATCGATGAAGACCGCGAACGCCGACAGCGTGAACTGATGGGCGAGCACGACGCCAACCTGCAGCGGTGGGCGTGCACTGCGCTCGGCTGCAGCTTGTCTTATGGCTGGACCTGAGTGAGGCATTGAACGCGCACTCAATTATTGTAGTGATCCCCTCCCTCCCTATATTCCATTAACGCTCTCAGGGACGCAAGACACAATTGCACGGCCGTATAACTGCAGTAATAACAAGCGAATATGCGGAAATCCCTGCGACGAATGAACGGGAACATGCGATTGAACGCTCATTCAGACGAGGCGGTGGGAGCCGCGCGCCGGTGAGGGGCGCGGGCGCAGGCGCGCGGCCCCGGACCTGCGGGGATCGGGCCGTCGGATTTAAGGAAACTCAGCGCAGGACCGCGAGACGCGCAAGATTGCTCTGCACGGTCGGGTCGTGACAGCCACTGCGGGCGTACCAGTGCCGGGCGGCGCGGATCAGGGCGAGTCCGGTCTGGGCCGATTGCGCCTCATGCGGATCGAGCGTGTCATCGGCGCTCGCCCGGTAGCCGCGCGGCGGTGTGCGCACGTGCCGTCGTAGCTGGAGCCGGCGCAGCGCCAGCGCCGGTACCGCCGGCGCTTCGCTCTGCTGCGCAGTCTGCGCCTCCACGGCAGCGGCAGGGGCGGGGGTGCTCCCAGCGTCTGCCGCGTCGCTGCGCGGCAGCCACTGCGCGCACCAGGTTCCGATGTCCTCACCAGAGCAGCGCAGCTGTGGATTGCTGAGGGCCACCGCAATGCGGGGCAGGTCACAGGCCTCGCGCAGGGCGGCGTCCCAGCGCTGCTCATCGAGCAGCTGCTCGATGTCGGTCAGGTAGCTGGCGAGCATCCGCGAGCTCGAGGGGGTGGTGGGGCCGCCGGCTGCGGCCTGCGAGGACTGCATGGTGCTCTCCTTACCGTGAAGAGTCAGGCGGCCTGCTCAGTCGGTGCCGGTGTCTCGCTGCCGGGCGTCGCAGCGGTCACGTCCGGGCCCGAAACGGAACCGGTCTGAGGCGCAGGCGGGGATGCTGCGGGGCGGACAGGGCGCGTTCGCCGTGCCGGTCGCGCCGCGGGAGCCTTGGGTGCCGGCTGGGGTGCTGCGCGCACGCGCGGCGCGCGACGGGTCGGGAGTGCGCGTTTCACGGCTACTTTTTTCTTCGCCGCGGCTTTCCTGGCGACGCTGCGCGGCACCGATCGCGCGGCGGCCGTCTTAGGCCTGCGGGCTACCCGCCGCACAGCCTTTTTCACCGTCTTCTTGGCAACCTTCTTGCTGGCGAGGACCTTGCGAACGGACGCTTTGGCAGCCGCGGATTTGCGCGACTTGCGCCGCGGCGCAGCGGCCTTCTGCTTGCGCCGCGCCCGCTTAAACGCCTTGCGCGTGACGACCGCATGCTTGCGTGCGCGTCGCGCCTCGCGTTTGGCCTCTTTCAGGCGCTTGCGCGCCCGCTTGAGTTCCTCTTTGGCGATGCGCACCCGCTGCTTGGCGACGTCCGCCTGCAGCCGCGCCCGCTCGAAGGGCTCTCCCGGCGCATTTTGTTCGCTGCCTGTCTTTTTCATCTGCGGCTCTGCGAAGCGAAAGAGCCCCAGTCTCACACAAGCGAATCGACGTTACCACCCTGCGAAAGTTATCCACAGAATTTGTGCATAACTATGTGGACAGAACCGAAGCGGAGACGCAAAGCCCGAGCCATAGCAAGAACTTGCGTTACGGTGCGCGCCTTTTCGCCAACTGGCGGCGCACCAGCCGGCGCTGCCCTTCAGGTCGGGCCGCCGAACATCGTCGCGGTGACGCGGTTGCGACCGCCGTGCTTGCTGCGGTAGAGCGCGGCATCGGCGATCTTCAGCACGCGCTGGGCGAGCTGGCGCTCGCCGGCCGGCACCCGATCGAGCCCACACAGCCCGAAGCTCGCAGTGACCTCGACGCTCTTGCGGTCGTAGGTAAAGGGTGTGCTCGCGATGGCGACGCGCAACTTGCGTGCCACCTCCAGCGCATGCTCGTAGGTGGTCTCCGGCAGGACGACGGCAAACTCCTCGCCGCCGATGCGCGCCACCCAATCGATGCCGCGTCGCAGATTCTGCTGCAGGCGCGAACCGAACTGGCGCAGCACCTGGTCGCCGCCGGCGTGGCCGAGGGTGTCGTTGAGATTCTTGAAGAAGTCGATATCGCACAGCACGAGCGACAGGCCCCGGCCGTAGCGCGCGGCGCGCTCCATTTCGCGCGGGAAGTGCTTGCTGAAGAAGCGCCGGCTGGCGACGCGCGTCAGGTCATCGGTGGCGGACAGCTTGCGGTTCTCGGCGAGCGTGATGCGCAGCACCGCCTCGAGTTCGGCGATGCGGCGCGCGGCGGCGATGCGGGCATCCAGTTCGCGCTCCGAGGCGCGGCGGCCGACGCAGTCATCGGCGCCCGCGGCGAGGCCCGCCTCGCGCTCCGCGCTGTCATCGAGGTCAGCGATGTACAGGATCACGGGCGCGCGCTCGCCGCGGCGCGGGCGCAGGCGGCGCACCAGGTCCAAAGAGTCGGTGATCACGACCGGGCGGAATTCGTCGGCGAAGCGCCGCAGCGCCTCGTTCTCATCAGCCACCGACACGAAATCCAGCATGTCTCCGAGGATGCGTCTCTCGATCTGCTGTCGCACCACCGGCTCGGTGATGGCGAGCAGGGCCTTCGGCGGCGGCACCACGCGCAGCATCACGGCAATGCTCGCAGTGGTCTCTTCCGTATTGGTCGGGGGCCGCTCCGCGCGGCGCTCGAGAATGCGCTGGATGACCGTAGTTTGCCCGCCCGACGCCACCGAACCCTCCCGACAGCGCAGCTGTCCGCAGTGCGCAGAGTACCCCACCATACGGGGCAAATGCAGTCCGGGCCGCCCGGAGCGTGACTTGCGACAATCTCTCGCCCAGCGCCCGCGTGCGGCGGTAAAGGCACGTATCATTGTGTGCTATGGAAGCACCTGCCATCACACGTTATCGGCGGCCTTTTTTTGCGCCCCTGTGGGTGAGCCTGCTGGCGGCAGCCTTCGTGATCGGCGCGCTCGGCTTCGCGGTCTATCGCAGCGCCGGCACGACGGTCGTCTTGCTGATGCGGCCCGCGGCCAAGGATCCGGGCACCATTGCCGATCCACCCCTGTCGCCTGAGGGCGAGGAGCGGGCACAGCGCCTGGCGCACCTGTTCGGCGATGGGGTAGCGGCAACCGGCCTGGATGCGATCTACGTCACGGAGGATCGGCGCGCGCAGCAGAGCGCGGCGCCGCTTGCGCAGCGGCTGCACCGGGTGCCGGTGATCTTCGGCGCCGCCGGGGTCCGGGCCACGGCCGCGCGGCTGCTGCACGACCATACCGGGCAAGCCGTGCTGGTGATCGCAGGTGGCGGCAGCTTTGCGCAGATGCTGCGCGCGCTCGGTGGGGAGGAGCTGCCGGCCGTCCAGGATGACGCAGACGTCATCTATGTCGTCAGCCTGCCGCGCTTCGGCCGTGCACGGCTGGTACGCCTGAGGCTCTAGGCGCGTCAGCCGGTGTTCGGGGTCTCGCGCCGCGTGCTGCCGGCGCTGAGCGCGGCCGCGCGGCGGATGAACTCCGTGTGCTCTCCGATGCGAAAATCGGCCAGCACGGCGGAGCGGATGTAGCGTGCCTGGTCGATGAGGTAAGTCGCACGCCGCACCCCGAAACCGAGTGGGCCGAGCACGTCGTACATGCGGATGACGGACTTGTCGGTGTCCGCCAGCAGCGTGAAGGGCAGGTGGTACTTCTCGCGGAACTTGCGGTGCGTCTCGGGGGATTGGGGGCTCACGCCCGCCACGTCCAGCCCAGACTCCAGAAGCTCGGTATGCAGGTCACGGATGTTGCAGGCTTCGCGAGTACATCCGGGCGTGAAATCCGCCGGATAGAAATAGAGGATCAGCGGTCCGTGCCGCAGCAGCGTACTGAGCGAGACACTCTGGTCGTTTTGATCCGGCAGCGTGAATTCCGGCGCGCGGCCCCCAATGGGCAGCATGGCGTCATCTCCGTTCTGCAGCGTTAGACAAGCCCCCGACGCGATCATAGCCGTATCGCGCCAGCACGGTTAAAACTTCATTGGACCTCCCGGACCGCGATGCTAGAATCGCGCGCCTTGCAAAATGGGGCGGTAGCTCAGCTGGGAGAGCGTCGCGTTCGCAATGCGAAGGTCGAGGGTTCGATCCCCTTCCGCTCCACCATTAAATCAACGACTTACATCGTCCGTTGTGCCGCGCCCCGTGACATGGGGTATTCAGCGGCGGGCTGTTGCGAGGCACTCTCAGCCCGCCAACCGACAGATCCCCTGATCAATCCGCTGTGACGACGAGGCCTGTTCTCTAGCGCAGCGCGGGGGTGCCTGCCGATGAGTGACGGCGTCTTCTCCACAGGGGCAACACGTACCACAGCGCCGTGTATCCGCGGGCGAGGCAGGCGCCCAAAACCACGGCGGTACGAACGGAGGCGAGGATCGCCTAGGCCACCAGGGTCACCTCGATGCTGATGGCCACCAGGAGCGGGGCGAGGGCCACGGTGATAGGCGACCGGGCCCATGATCAAGGCGATGGAGAGGGCCACCAGCCACGACTGCCGCGAGGTGCAGGCATTGCGCCGGCAGCGGCAGCAATCGGGAGAACCTGTCGTCGAAGACCGCGATGAGCTGGAAGCGGAAAAGCGCCTGGATGCCCGGCAATGCCATCGCCCCTCCTTGGTGTCTCACGCGAGGCGGATGCAGGTTACGGGGCTGACGAATAGTGCAGGTGACGGCCTCGTTGAGCGGCGCTTACGCAACGCTTGAGGTCCGTAATGAGAAGACGACACGCACGCACGCCACTCACTGACATGACTCCGGCGGGCTAGGACCCCTAGAGTGCCGCATATCTCGCAGTACCCGTGCATTACCGTGAGGATCGGCGGTGATTAGTTGTCCGGGCTCACGACGAGCGTGGTGTTCGCCGCCTTTTGCGAGGGCGGCCGCAACGCTATCAGTACACGCGTCGCACGAGCTCCCCGACCCTGCGACCGACTGTCCGCATCCGCCACTGAGCGTCGCTCACCCTCGGAGGAGACACCGTTAAGACCGACAGCGATCTGGATGCAGAGCCCGGTCCGCGCAGGAGTGCGGCGGCGGCCCATGCGCCCAGCGCTGCGGACATCGAGGGCTGCCGGCGCTGCGATCTGTGGCGCAGAGCCACCCATGGCGTGCCGGGGGAAGGACCCGGGCGCGGGGTACTCATGCTGGTCGGCGAACAACCCGGGGACGCCGAAGACCGGGCGGGGCGGCCCTTCGTGGGACCGGCCGGCGCCCTGCTCGATGAGCTGCTCGCAGAAGCCGGCATTGACCGCTCGGGCGTCTACCTCACTAATGCCGTGAAGCACTTCAAATGGGAGCCGCGCGGCAAGCGGCGCCTGCACCGCCGCCCGAACGCTGCCGAGATCCAGGCCTGCCATGCCTGGCTGGCGCAGGAAATCGCCGCGCTGCTGCCACCGGTGATCGTCGCGCTGGGCGTTACGGCCGCGCGCTCGCTGTTGCCCGAGGTGGGGACCATCGACTCCATGCGCAACGACACGCTCCGCGACGCGACGGGTGCCCGGGTGTACGTGACCTATCACCCCTCAGCGATTCTGCGAACGCAGGCGGACTCGGCACGCTTGCGCCGCCTTTTGGTGAGCGACTTGCGACGCGCCCATCTTCGGTTCCAGAGGCCCGCCCAGGACGAAGGCTGAGCTGCGGCGGGAGGCAGGTGAGGCTTCGCAGTCGGATTCGCAAGGGAAAGGCTAAGACCGAATCTGGCTCGACTGGATCGCGTGCAGCAGCGCCTCCGAGTCCACGGGCTTGACGAAGTGCGCGTCAAAACCCGCCGCCAGGGCGGAGCTGCGATCGCTCTCCTGACCCCATCCGGTCAGGGCAATTAGCGTGATCGCACTTCCCCAGGTCGCCGCGCGCGTGCGCGTGGCAACCTCGTGCCCGGTCATTTTCGGCATGCCGACATCGAGCAGTGCGATCTGCGGTCGCACCTGCTGCAGCAGCGCCAGCGCTGACGCCCCGTCGTTCGCCACGTGCACCTCATGGCCATGCAGGCGCAGCAGCAGGGCGAGGGACTCGGCCGCATCAACGTTGTCGTCGGCCACCACGATCCGCGCGTTCACCGCATCCGCCGCCGGTGCCTGGACCTCCGGGCGGTTCGTCGCAGCTGCCTGAGGAGCAAGCGGCAGGCTGACGATGACCTCGCTGCCGGTCCCGACTCCGGCGCTGCGCGCCTCGAGCGTGCCACCGTGCAGAGCCACCAGGCCACGGGCCAGTGCCAGCCCGATGCCCAGTCCATCGTTCGAAAGATGCCCGGCCTGGCGTACCTGCACAAACATGTCGAAGATCCGGGGAAGCATCTCGGGGCTGACACCGATGCCGTTGTCCTTCACCCTGATCAGGAGCGCCGTGCCTTCCTGGTGCGCGCTCATGCGGATGGCGCCGCCGGCTTGCGTGTACTTGGCCGAGTTGGTCAGCAGGTTGCCGAGCACCTGAGCGATCCGCAGCGAGTCGACGTTCAGCAGCAGATCATCCGGACAGTCGACCGTGAGAACATGCTGCTTGGCTTCGATACCCGGGCGGGCGAGTTCGACGGCGGCATCCAGCACGGCGCGCAAACGCACCGGGACCTTGCGAATTTCCAGGGTGCCGCGGGTGATGCGGGAGACATCGAGCAGGTCATCCAGCAGGCGCGCCATGTTCTGCACCTGCCGCTCGATAACGGTGACGCTCCAGTGGATCTGCGACGGGTTCGCCGCCGGGGCGCGGATGACTCCCACGGCCTGGCGAATGGGTGCCAGGGGGTTGCGCAGTTCATGCGACAGCGTGGCCAGAAACTCGTCCTTGCGCCGATCGGCGTCGCGCATGCTGCGCTCGAGGTCGCGTTCTGTCGAAGCGTCGCGAAACACCAGCACCACGCCCAGTATCTTCCCGGAATTGCTGAAAATCGGGGCACCGCTGTCAGCGATCGGTATCTCGGCACCGTCACGCTGTATCAGCAGCGTATGGTTCGCCAGGCCCACCACGATACCGGCGCGCAGCACCTTCGTGACGGGGCTTTCTACGACCGCGCGGGTGTGCTCATTGATGATGTGGAAGACCCGCTCCAGGCTCTCGCCGCGGGCCTCCGGCAGACTCCAGCCGGTCAGCTTCTCGGCCACCGGATTCATCAGCACGACGCGACCGAGCTGGTCGGTCGCGACCACCGCGTCTCCGATGCTGCGCAGCGTGGTGGCGAGCTGCATCTCGCTGGCGCGGATCCGGGCGGTATCGCGGTCGACGATGAAAGCCAGCAGCCCCAGCAGGGCAAGGGCCAGCCCGGCGGTCGCCCAGTTGCTCACCAGGGTCAGCCGCTGCGCATGGCTTTCCCTTTGTAAGTTGGCGGCGTAGGCGGTGCGCTCGATGGCTTCCATCCGCGCAGTGATGCTGCGGATATCGTCCATGCTGCGCTTGCCGGCGTCACTCATCACGAGGCGCAGAGCGCCCGCGTGGTCGCCTGTCTGGTAGAGGCGGATGGTTTGCGCCATTTCGTCGCTCTTTTTCTGGATGCTCAGCTCCATGGCTGCCAGGTCAGGGGCGAGCAGGGAGTCATCTTTGATCAGGCTGCGCAATTCATTGAGCCGCGGCGAAGCCGCATCGAGTGCGTCGCGGTAAGGTTGCAGATAGGCGTCCTTGCCGGTCAGGAGATAGCCGCGCTGTCCAGTCTCCGCATCGAGCAGCGTCGTAACGGTGTGATCGATAGCGCGCAGCACATCGCGCGAATGACTGGTCTCGTTGCGCGCCTCAGCCAGAAGAGCGCTCGCTCGATGCGCCGCGAAGGCCGCCGTGACCAGGACGGCAGCCGAGACCAGCAGGGCGATCAGGAAAAGCAGCTTCGAGGTTGCCCGCATCTGCGTGCTCTGTTTTGCGCACCGAACCCTCAGGGGCACGCGAGCGTGCGAAGGGTGATTGCCCATGTTCCGGCAGCAGTGTGGCCCCCGCCCTCGGGCCGCCTGGTGGGCGTCCCGAACGATTCGCATCTGTGTCTGCCGGAAACCAGCGCGATCATAGTCGCAGGCGCGCCGGCTAACTAGTCATGGCGCCCGCTTCTTGCCAGGGGGTCGGGTCATTGCGCCTCCGTGTCGGGCTTCCTCTGACAAGCGGTATGCCCCGCAAGCACTGCGTGCACGGATTGAGAGCAGTGACCTTGCAGGGCAGGACCCTGGCGGGCGCGCGCGGGGGTGCCGAGCAGTCACATTACTATGCGCGCCATCCGCCGCGCGCGACTGCGGCGCCCATCACGGCCGCTCAGCCGGTGCTCAGGTCCGCTATGGCTCCGGCCCCCGCCGCGCCGCTACACTTGGGGGCCGCAGCGCCCCCGTAGCTCAGTGGATAGAGCGACCGCCTCCTAAGCGGTAGGTCGTCGGTTCAACTCCGGCCGGGGGCGCCACTTCTTAGCTTACCCATCGCTACGCATTGCGAGGTCGTATGCCCGGTCCGGTCGCTGCAGCATGACATCAGGCTCCATCCAAAAGACCCCAGGAGCCGTCAGCTACCGCCCGGACCTGCAGGTCTTCGTGTTCGCACTGTTCTTTGTCTTCGGCGGGATTACCAGCCTCAACGACATCCTGATCCCGAAGCTCAAGGCGCTCTTTGCGCTCTCTTACGCCGAAGTGATGCTGGTGCAGTTCTCGTTCTTCGCCGCGTACTTCATCGTCTCGATTCCCGCAGCGGCGCTGGTGAAGCGCATTGGCTACATGCGCGCCGCGGTCGTGGGACTGCTGACCATGACGGCCGGGTGCCTGCTGTTCGTGCCTGCCTCGGCCGGCGGGGTGTTTGCGCTGTTCCTCGTGGCGCTGTTCGTGCTCGCTTCAGGCATCACCACGGTGCAGGTGGTGGCCAATCCCTTGATCTCGATGCTCGGATCCGCGGCCACGACCAGCAGCCGCCTGACGTTCGCGCAGGCCTTCAACTCACTCGGCACGACGATCTTTCCGTACGCCGGCTCGATCCTGATTCTCGGCACGCTGGCGACGGTGGATCCCACCACCCTCTCGGGCGCCGCCCTCGACTCGTTCCGCCGGGTTGAGACGCACGTGATCGTTCGCACCTACCTCGCACTGTCGGGTGCACTGCTGCTGCTCGCCGGGATCGTCTGGCTGCGGCGGCGGGCACTCGTGGAGGCGCCCGCGAAGTCCACCCCGATCCTGCGCGCCTTCAATCTGCTCACCCGCCCGCGCTTCGCCTTCGGGACGCTGTGCATATTTCTCTATGTGGGTGGCGAAGTTGCGATCGGCTCCCTGATCGTCAACTACCTGATGCAGGGCAATGTGCTCGGCTTCAGCGCGGAGCAGGCCGGCAAGCACGTGCCCTACTACTGGGGTGGCGCCATGGTGGGGCGGTTCGTCGGCGCCTACCTGCTGCGCCTCTACCGGCCGGGAAACGTGCTGGCCACCGCGGCGCTCGCGGTCATCGCGTTGCTGCTGATCTCGGCCAACACCGCAGGAGCGCTCGCCGGGTGGTCGCTCCTGGGCATCGGACTGTTCAACTCGATCATGTTCCCGACGATCTTCTCGTTGGCCTCCGAGGGGCTCAACGAGCGCGCCGCGGAGGGGTCGGGCGTCATTTGCGTTGCGATCTGCGGCGGTGCGCTCGTGCCGCTGCTGGCAGGTGCGACTGCGGATGCCCGCGGCCTCAGGGGGGCCCTGATCGTGCCTGCGGTCTGTTACGGGGTGATCGCGCTCTTTGGCCTGTACGCGCGCCGTGCGCTCGCCGCTGAGACTCCAAACCTGCAGCCTTCGCATCTAGCATAGGAGCCGTGCATGAGAAAGAATTCTTCCCTGCGGTCGATGCAGGTGCCACGAGCGTGGCCGATGGTGCTCGTGCTCTCCCTGCTGGGCGCCACCGCAGCGCACGCGGCAGCGACGGAACCCCTCACCGTGGACGCCGCGGCTGCGGCTCAGCCCTTCCCGCACTTCTGGGAACACACCTTCGGTTCAGGGCGCGCGATTCTGAGCCTGCGCGAGGGCTACCGGCAGGACCTGCGCGCGGTGAAGGCGGTCACCGCGCTCGAATACGTGCGCTTCCACGCCATCCTGCACGATGAGGTGGGCCTTTACAGCGAGGACGCGCACGGGCAGCCTGCCTACAACTTCTCCTACGTCGACCAGATCTACGACGGGCTCCTCGCCAATGGGGTGCGGCCGCTGGTGGAACTGAGCTTCATGCCCAAGGACCTCGCCAGCCAGGACGTGCGCCACACGTTCTGGTACCACCCCGTCATCTCCCCGCCCAAGGACTACCGGCGCTGGGATGACCTGATCGAGGCGTTCGCGCGGCACCTCGTGGAGCGCTACGGGGTGGCAGAGGTCGGGCGCTGGTACTTTGAGGTGTGGAACGAGCCGAATCTCGACTTCTGGGCCGGCTCCCCCCGTCAGGAGACCTACTGGACGCTCTATGAACATACCGCCCGCGCCCTGAAGCGGGTCGACAGCGCTCTGCGGGTGGGGGGGCCTGCAACCGCCCAGGCCGCCTGGATACCGGACTTCATCCGCTTCACCGCAGCCCGCAAGATCCCGGTCGATTTCATCTCGACGCACGTTTACGGGGATGACACGCCGCGGGTGTTCGGGTCGGACCAGGCGGTGCCGCGCCGCGAGCTCGTGTGCCGTGCCGTCGCCAAGGTGCACAAGGAGATCCGGGAGTCGACGCGGCCGGACCTGCCGCTCTTGTGGACCGAGTTCAACGCAAGCTACGCCAATCACCCTGAGGTGACCGACGCGCCGTTCATGGGCCCGTGGCTCGCCGAGACCGTACGTCAGTGCGACGGTCTCGCGCAGGACATGGCGTTCTGGACGTTCTCGGATGTCTTCGAGGAGGGCGGCGTGGTCAAGACGCCGTTCTACGGCGGCTTCGGGCTGCGCGCGGTGGGCGGCATCCCGAAGCCCTCCTTCAACGCCTTCGCGCTGCTGCACCGGCTGGGGGAGCACAGATTCACGGCGCAGGCCCCGCAGGCGCTGCTCACGCGCCGCGACGATGGCACGCTGGTGCTGGCACTGTGGAACTACCGCGAGGTGGGCTCAAAGGATGCGCAGCCGCGGCGGGTACAGCTCACCTTCACGCACACGCAGGCCGCTGCCGCGCGCGTCGAGGTGCTCGATGCCGAGCACGGCAACTTCGCGGGCGCTTATGAGCGCATGGGATCGCCGCGCTATCCCACGCGCGCACAGCTTCAGGCGCTGCAGAAGGCCGCGGCGCTGCCGCGCCCCGTCGCCCGCGTTCTCGAGCAGCACCAACTCACGCTGGACATCCCGCCGGACGGACTCATGCTCGTCACGCTCGCGGGCGCCGCGCACGCCGCAGCGGGCGCTGGCCGGTAGCCGAGGCGTGCGGGGGACGTAAGCGACGCCTGGATCTCCAGGCGGCACGGTGCAGAGACCGCGCGTGCTTACCACACCGCTACGAGTTCACGAAACGGCCGCGGCAGGCGGATGCCCTCGTCACCGAAGTCGGTGTGCGCCTTGCCGTCGACCGTTACGGAGCGGGGCCGGGTGCGCTTCGGCCAGCTCACGTCCACCTGCGTGGCCGGCCCGAGCGTCGGTGCGAGCAGCAGGCGCAGGGTGTTGTCGGTCTGCTGCGCCGAGAGCGACAGCGGCCCGAAGGCCGTCGGCAGCCGCTCGATCGCCAGGCCCGTGCCGATGACCCAGTCGGGCGGGGTGCCCGGCAGCAGCTCGAGCCGGCCATCGCCCTCGTGCATGAGCATGCCCATGATCGCGCGCACGTACTCCGCACCCACCCAGGTGTGCGGCATGTCGCCGAGGTAAAACACCTGGCGCGGCGGGGCGCGCACCACCTCGGCGAATACCTGCCAGCCGCTGGGGTTACGGGCGGTGCGCAGGCGGTTCAGCAACTCCTCGGCGAGCAGCGGCTGGTCCAGGTGCACGAACGTGAGGACGTTACGGAACTCGTACGGGGTGTAGGCGTAGCGGGCACCCGGGAGGCTGCGCCGGCGAACCTCATCGAGGTAGCGCGAGAACGTGGTGCGAAGCGCCGTGTCGGGCAGCAGTTCCTGCTGGGCTGTCGGGTCCAGGCCAATCGAGACACTCGCCGGGTCGATGTCACCGAAGTCTGCCGAGGCCGGGATGTAGTCGATGTGCTTCCACTCGATGGTGGCGCGGATCGAGGCTGCCAGCGAGTCACGCAGCGCCCCTTGCTGCTGCTCGGCCCACTGCGCCATGTCGTTCATGCCCCACTGCCGGGCGAGCCAGGCGCCGTCGTGCCAGCCCTTGAGTGCCCAGTAGTCATCCCAGTAGCTGTGGGTCGGCGCCGGGTAGCCCTCGTGGCTGATCGAGGGAGCGAGGATCCCGCGGAAGCGCTGCGGCGCCTCGCTGCCGCCCTCGTAGCCCGCCACGAGCGTGCGCTCGCGCAGCGTCTGCAGGAACTGCAGCGCGCCGCGCACGGCCGGCAGGTAGTCGCGCACGCTGGCAGCGCCCCCGCCGAGGCGCGCCATGTCCGCGACCAGCGAAACGAACTCGCCCTGGCTGTCGTACTCGAGCTCCGAGCCGACGCCGCGGTTGACGCTGCCATCATCGTTGAGGATCGGGGAGATCAGGCCGTTCGCGCGCACGCCGTGCTCCGCGTACCAGCGCAGGTAGTCGCGCGCGGGACCCGGGACCCCCATGCGCAGCAGGATCGCGGCGGTGGCCGAGCCATCGCGGATGAAGGAGCGGTTGTAGTTGCGCGGACCGGCGAGCAGGATCGGCCCCTTGGCGTTCACCAGCATGTAACCGACCTGCGCCCGCAGCGTATCGACGATTGAGGCATCGGGCAGCTCGATGCCCACATGCAGCAGGTGCGCGCGCCACTGCTGCTCGGTGAACGCGGCCGCCTTGTCATAGTCCGCAGCGGAGGTGATCGGCGGCGCGATCTCCTCGGCCGGCGCTTCGCGGCGCGCCTTGCCGGCCGGCTTGGGCGCCGCGGCGTCCCCGGGGAACATGATGACCACGTCGAGCTGCTCGCGGGGCTCGAGGTGCACGGTGTAGAGCATGGCGGCGGCCGCCAGGCCCACCGGATCGCGGATCGAGGCGGTGGTCGGTACGCCGCCCTCCATGATGTAGCGCGTGATCTCGGTCTGGCCGGTGGGGCCGAACGCGGCCACGCCCTGGGCGGAAGGTCCGGTGAGGGACACGAGCAGCGTGCGGCCATTCACGATCAGGCGCGTGTTCGGACCGATGCCCTCAAAACTCGCGCTGTGGATCTCGCTGATGCCGCCGTTCTGCCACACCGGGTTCACCTGCAGCGGCCGCACCAGCAGCGCCAGCTGCCCGTCCACGGTGGCGGCGCCGCTGTTCTCGAGGCGATAGCGTGTCAGGGTCGCAGGACCCGCGGCCGTATTCACCGCGACCGCTTCGCTAGTCAACTGCAGCCCCGGTTGCGGCGACCACTGCACCGCGGGGATCGGAATCCAGCCCTCGCGCAGGCGCTGCACGCGCGTCGCACCGAAGGCGGCGACCACGCGGCCGGAGGCGTCGCGCCACAGCGGCTGCAGCAGGGGAGCGTCCTTGGCGGGCTCAAGATCGCCGTACTCATCGAAGAGACTCTTCTGCTCACCCGCAGGGACGCTGAGCGCGGTCCAGTAAACCTGCCGGTGGTGTAGTGATGGGGGGAACAGCGCCGGGTGTTCGCGATCGGCGAAGATCTCGTAGCGCTTCAGCGACGTCATGGTCTGCGTGCGACTGAGGAGGCGCAGGCGCCGGATCGCCGGCGCCTCAAGGCTCGTGGCCCACACCGTCAGGCGCAGCTCGCTCACCGGCCGGGCGTTGCCGGCGGCGAGGTAGGAGCTGTCACCGAGCGGACTTGAGTCCTCGGCCATCCAGCGCCACTCGCCGGACGGGTCGCGCCCCTCGAGCCGGGCGCCGCGCCGCGAGGAGTTCCAGAACACCTCAAGACCGCTCACCGCCAGGGGCTTGGGAAAGAACACATGCAGCTGGCGGGTGCCGGCCTCGGGGCCGGGCTCGGCGACGTCACTGTGCACCACCGCGCTCCACAGTCCCGCCTCGTCCAGGCCCTTCTCGGCGCCGCTGATGCGCGGCGTGTCGGCGGCGGCCAGTGGCTCGAACTCGAACAGGGAGACCCCGGCGTTCGCGGCATCCTTCGGGCTGGCCAGACGCAGGTAACGCGCGCGCACCGAGGGGAACAGCGCATAGTCCACCCCGCCGAGGGAGTCGGCCGTCTGGAAGGCGTTCTGCCAGTGCCGGCCGTCGGTCGAGGCCTGGATGATGTAGGCCGGTGCAAAGGCGGCGTCCCAGCGGATGATGACCCCGCCGATCATCACGTCGCGTCCGAGATCGACCTGCAGCCAGTTGCCGGGCGCGAAGTTGCCGTCCCAGCGGGTGCCGGCGTCCGCGTCGATGGCCATCGACGGCGCCATGCTGTGCGGTGAGGCGGACGAGGCGCTCGCGCGCCACTCGCTGCGCGGCGGCAGGGTGTCCTCGGCGCACCAGGTGGGCGATGCGCCGAAGAGGCACAGCACACCAGCGATCAGGCCTGTGAGTGCGGCGGCGGCGCGGGGGTACAACAGTCCTGCCTTCTCAGTGCGACCCGGCAGAGTCGAAGCGCCGCACCAGCCGCCCAGCCGCATCGCCACCCGATCGACGGGTCACCGCGCGCAGCAGGCTGAGGTACAACGGTCCTGGGGCGAAGCGCTGCGCCGGCCGCGCGTCGGGACAGTGCGGCGGCCGGGCCGCGGCGCGAGCTTCCGGCGCAACGCCCGTACTGTGCAGAGGTCTGAGGAGGGACTCATGGGCTGAATCTACTATAATTCATACGGCGCACCCAGTTAGGCGCACGCCGTGCCCTGCGACCCCAGCCGCTAGGGTCGCCCGAGGAACAGGTACAGCGCGCGGTTGCCGCCCTTGCCGACCCCGACTCCGAGATAAAACGGACCGATGGCGGTGTCGGCCGCGACGAAGAGCGAGGAACCCCACACGTAGCCGGGGGCGCTCGTGGCGTTGAAGGCCTCGTGCAGGTCGGCGCCCTCGAGCGAGCCGCCGACGTACAGCGCGCGCAGCGGCCCGACCCCGCCGTGCACTTGGCGCTGGTAGAGCGCCCGCCCGAGGAAATAGTCATCGACCAGGAAGGCGTCGGTGCGAAAGCCCGACAGGTCGAGGAAGCCACCGAGGGCAAAGGCATCCAGGAAAGTCGTCGAGTTGCCGCCGAAGCTGCCGTAGCGCGCGCCGATCAGCACGCTGTCGAGGCTGTCGCCGAAGGCCTGCTGCAGCTCGATATTCAGTTTCTCGGAACTGGTGGTCGCGCCGAGCGCGGTGCGGGCGAGGCGAAAATCGGCCGTCAGGAAGCGCCCCGAGCGCGGAAAGTTCCAGGAGTCGAGGCTGTCGAGCACCAGGCTCAGACGCAGCGCGCCGATGCGCTCGGCGACGTTGGGAAACACGGGCGCCCCGACGTTGCGCGTGCCACGCAGGTCGCCCCATTCATAGCCGAAGCGCACCTCCCCGAGCGAGCCCAGGCGGCGCCCGAGGTCGAGTCCCACCCAGCCGTCGCGCTCGCGGTAGCGCGCGATGTCATCGTCATCCAGGTAGATGTCGGCGATGCGCTGCTCGGCGCGCCCCCAGGGCGCGAGGTACCACAGCCGCGCGGCATCGAGCGGCACGCGCACCTCGCTCATGAGACCGGTGAGGTAGCCAAGTTCGAGCTGGTTGCGCCATTCAACTCCGGTGTCGGTGAGCCAGCTGAGGCGCTGCGCGACGCTGAGCTGAAAGTCACTGCCGCCGGAGAAGTCCGTCGAGAGGCCAAGCCCGAGGTGGTAGTAGTCCGGGCCCCAGCTCTTGGCCGCCGGCTGGATGGCAATTTCCGGGGTGCCGTCCGTCTCCGAGGTGCGCAGCCGCACGCGCTCGAAGTCATCGGTCGCGAGCAGCTCATCGATCGTGCGCTGCAGCTGCGCCGGGTCATCGGGGGCGACCTTGCGCGTGTCCACCAGTGCCCTGACCGCGGTCACCGAGACGAAGCCGAGCTCGGACGCATCGAGCTGCACGCCGGCGAACTTCGGCGCCGCCAGGTGATGGCGGCTGAGCGCGGCCCAGGCGGCATAGCTCTTCTCATTAAGACTCAGCCGCGCAAGAGCGGGCGCCGCGCTGCGCGCCGCGGCGGCGCCGATGGCGATGGTGTCGGCCGCGTGCGAGAAGTCCGAGGAGGAGAAATTACCGAGCTCGGGCACGATGAGGATGTCCCGGGGCGTGAGCTGCGCGAGGGAGCGCTCGACGTTCTGCTCGGTCAGGATCTGCAGGGTCTGTTCGGCGACGCCGAAGATGGACTGCACCTCGTCGGGCTTCAGCAGCGAGCTGCCGAGGTTGACGGCGATGATGACATCGGCGCCCATCTGGCGGGCCACGTCCACGGGCAGGTTGCGCACCAGCATGCCATCCACCAACAGCGCGCCATCGAGGCGCTGGGGCGCAAACACGCCCGGCACCGCCATGCTGGCGCGCATCGCGCTGCTTAAGGTGCCGTGATCGAGCACCACCATGTGCCCGTTGGTGATGTCGGTCGCGACGGCGCGGTAGGGGATCGCCAGGTCCTCGAACGAGTCCAGCTCCACCTCGGCGCCGATGAGTGACTGCAGGAAGAGCTCCAGCTGCTGACCGAGGATCACGCCCGCGGGCAGCTTCAGCCCCTTCTTGCCGAGGCCGAACTCCGCGCCGCCGATATTGGCGCGCTCGAGTTCCTTGAGATAAGGAGAGCGCCGCGGCCGCGGCGGGGAGTCCGAGAGCACCTCGTCCCAGTTGGCCGCGCGGATCCTGTGCTCCATGGTTTGCGGGGACACCCCGGCGGCATACGCCCCGCCCACGATCGACCCCATGCTGGTGCCGACTATGCAGTCGATGGGCACGCGCAGCTCCTCGAGCACCTTCAGGACCCCGACGTGTGCAACCCCGCGCGCGCCGCCGCCCGATAGCACCAGGCAGATCTTGGGGCGTGCCGCCGGGGGCTCCTGAGCGCTCAGCGGCAGCCCCGCGCCAAGGCCCACCAGGGCGGCGGCGAGACTCAGTCCGGCGCGTGCGATGAGGCCGCGTGGCATCGTGAGGGTTCCAGGGAGTTCTTGTTGTCGGCCCGGCTGGCATCATGCCTGATCCGGCACGCGCGGCGCGCTGTCCGTGCCGGGCGCGCTACAATCACACTCCAGGGCGCACCTTCAGGAGCATGGCCTCAATGAGCGGATCGGCAGCGGCGCACGGGCACGAGAGCGGCGAGCACCTCGTGGCGATGGCCAACGACATCGGCAATTACTTTCGTCCGCAGAGCCGCGATGAGGCCATCGCCGGCATCGCCGGTCACATCAGCCGCTTCTGGACGCCGCGGATGCGACAGAAGCTGAATGCTTATCTCGCCGCGGCCGAAGGTGAGACGGGGCTCGACGAGCTGCCGCGCGCCGCACTCGCGACACTCGACGCGCCCCAAGCGGCCAAGCCGTAAGGCACCCGGCCGCGGCCGACGCCGGCCGCTGCCGCGACGCGGCGGCGCCTAGGTCTTGACGTACGCGTCCTGGTCGACCAGGGACTCCTGGGTGTGGGTGAACTCCTGGAAGCGCTTCTGCCACTGCGAGGGCTGGCTGACGCGCGTCACTTCCACCGCCGTGACCTTGTACTCGGGGCAGTTGGTGGCCCAGTCGGAGTTGTCCGTCGTGATGACGTTCGCGCCGGACTCGGGGAAGTGGAACGTGGTGTAGACGACGCCCGGCTGTACGCGCTCGGTCACTCGCGCCCGCAGTACGGTCTCGCCGGCGCGGCTGGCGATACCGGCCCAGTCGCCTTCGGCGATGCCGCGCTGCTCGGCGTCGTGCGGGTGGATCTCCAGGCGGTCCTCATCGTGCCAGCGGCTGTTCTCGGTGCGGCGCGTCTGTGCACCGACGTTGTACTGCGACAGGATGCGCCCGGTGGTGAGGATCAGCGGGAACTTGACGTTCACCTTCTCGCGCGTCGGCACGTACTCGGTGAGGAGGAACTTGCCCTTGCCGCGCACGAACTCCCCGACGTGCATGGTGGGGGTGCCCTGCGGGTGGGCGGCGTTGCAGGGCCACTGCACGCTGCCCACCCGATCGAGCAGCTCGTAGCTGACGTCGGCGAAGGTCGGGGTGAGACGTGCGATCTCGTCCATGATCTGCGAGGCGTGCGTGTAATTCATCGGGTAGCCGACGGCGTTGGAGAGCAGCTGCGTGATCTCCCAGTCGGCGTAGCCTGACTTCGGCTTCATCACGCGCCGCACGCGCGAGATGCGCCGCTCGGCGTTGGTGAAGGTGCCGTCCTTCTCGAGGAACGACGAGCCGGGCAGAAATACGTGCGCGAACTTGGCGCTCTCGTTCAGGAACAGATCCTGCACGATGATGCACTCCATCGCCGTCAGCGCCGCCGTGACGTGCTGCGTGTTGGGGTCGGACTGGGCGATGTCCTCACCCTCGATATAGAGGCCTTTGAAGTCCCCATCGAGCGCCGCCTCGAACATGTTCGGGATGCGCAGGCCGGGCTCGGCGTGCAGCGTCACGCCCCAGTCGGTCTCAAAGGAGTGGCGTACCGCAGCGTCTGAGACGTGCCGGTAGCCGGGGAACTCGTGCGGGAAGGAGCCCATGTCGCAGGAGCCCTGCACGTTGTTCTGGCCGCGCAGCGGGTTGACGCCCACGCCCTCGCGGCCCACGTTGCCGGTCGCCATGGCGAGGTTCGCGATCCCCATGACCGCCGTGGATCCCTGGCTGTGCTCGGTGACGCCCAGGCCGTAGAAAATGGCGCCGTTCGGGGCCGAGGCATACAGACGTGCGGCAGCGCGCACGTCGGCGGCCGGCACGCCGGTGACGGCCTCGAGGCTCTCCGGTGACTGGCGCGGCTCGGCGACGAACGCGCGCCACTTCGCGAAGGACTCCGCCTCGCAGCGCTCGCGCACGAAGTCCTCCCTGACCAGGCCCTCGGTGACGATGACGTGCGCGAGTGAGTTCAGGAGCGCAACGTTGGTCCCCGGGCGCAGGCTTAAGTGATAGTCGGCCTCGATGTGCGGGGTGCGCACCAGGTCGATGCGGCGCGGGTCGGCGATGATCAGGCGCGCACCCTCGCGCAGCCGGCGCTTCATCTGGGAGGCGAACACCGGATGGCCATCGGTGGGATTGGCGCCGATCACGAAGATCACGTCGGCCTTCATGACGGAGTCGAAGTTCTGCGTGCCGGCGGACTCCCCGAGCGTCTGCTTCAGGCCGTAGCCGGTCGGGGAGTGGCACACGCGTGCGCAGGTGTCGACGTTGTTGTTGCCGAAGCCGGCGCGGATCAGCTTCTGCACGAGGTAGGTTTCCTCGTTCGAGCAGCGCGAGGAAGTGATACCGCCGATCGAGTCGCGGCCGTACTTCGCCTGGATGCGCTTGAGCTCGCCGGCGGCGTAGGCGATGGCCTCTTCCCAGGTCACCTCGCGCCACGGATCGGAGATCTTGGCACGGATCATGGGCTTCACGATGCGGTCCGGATGCGTCGCGTAGCCGATGGCGAAGCGCCCCTTCACGCAGGAGTGGCCGTGGTTGGCGTGCCCGTCCTTGTTCGGCACCATGCGCACCAGTTCCTCACCCTGCATCTCGGCGCGGAACGAGCAGCCGACGCCGCAGTAGGCGCAGGTCGTCACGATGCTGTGCTCGGCCTGGCCCTTCTCGATGAGGCTCTTCTCCGAGAGCGTCGCCGTGGGACAGGCCTGCACGCAGGCCCCGCAGGAAACGCACTCGGAGTCCATGAAGGACTCGTTCTGACTCGGCGCCACCTTGGACTCGAAGCCGCGCCCCTGGATGGTGAGGGCGAGCGTGCCCTGCTGCTCATCGCAGGCGCGCACGCAGCGCGAGCAGACGATGCACTTGCTCGGATCGAAGGTGAAGTAGGGGTTGCTCTCGTCCTTCTCGGCCTTGAGGTGATTCGCGCCCGCGTAGCCGTAACGCACTTCGCGCAGGCCCACGACCCCTGCCATGTCCTGCAGCTCGCAGTGGCCGTTGGCGGGGCAGGTGAGGCAGTCGAGCGGATGATCGGAGATGTAGAGCTCCATCACGTTGCGGCGCACGTCGGCGATCTGCTTGTTCTGCGTCGTCACCTTCATGCCTGCGGCCACCGGGGTCGTGCAGGAGGCCGGCAGCCCCTTCATACCCTCGATCTGCACCAGACACATGCGGCAGGAGCCGAAGGCCTCCAGCTGGTCGGTCGCGCACAGCTTCGGAATCGAGATCCCGGCGAGCGCTGCGGCGCGCAGCACCGAGGTGCCCTCCGGCACCACCACCTCGCGGTCATCGACCGTGAGCGTGACGGTTCTGGCGCTGACGCGCGCCGGGGTGCCGAGATCCTGTTCCGCGATGGATTGCATAGGTGCTCTCTATAGCTTCAGACCGCCTGGGCGGCCGCGGGTTTCCCGAAATCCTCGGGGAAGTGATTCAGGGCCGAGATGACGGGGTAGGGGGTGAGGCCCCCGAGTGCGCACAGCGACCCGTACAGCATGGTGTCGCACAGGTCGCGCAGCAGCTGCTCCTGCTTGGGGGCATTCTCGCCGGCGAGCAGCCGGTCGATGACCTCCACGCCGCGCGTGGAACCCAGCCGACAGGGCGTGCACTTGCCGCACGATTCGATGGCGCAGAACTCCATCGCGTAGCGCGCCTGGGCGGCAAGGTCCACCGTATCGTCGAAGACGACGATGCCGCCGTGGCCGAGCATGGCGCCGATGGCGGCAAACGCCTCGTAGTCAAGGGGAGTGTCGAACTGCGACTCGGGCATGTAGGCCCCGAGCGGGCCGCCGACCTGCACCGCGCGGATCGGGCGGCCGCTCAGGGAGCCGCCGCCGTAGTCATAGAGCAGCTGCCGCAGCGTCACTCCGAAGGCCTTCTCGATGAGGCCACCGTGTTTGATGTTGCCGGTGAGCTGGATGGGGAGCGTGCCGCGCGAGCGCCCGACGCCGAAGTTCTTGTAGTACTGCGCACCGCGCTCGAGGATGACCGGGACCGAGGCGAGCGTGATGACGTTGTTGATGACGGTAGGCTTGCCGAAGAGCCCGGCGATCGCCGGCAGCGGGGGCTTGAAGCGCACCTGTCCGCGCTTGCCCTCGAGCGACTCCAGGAGCGAGGTTTCCTCGCCGCAGATGTAGGCACCGCCCCCGAGGCGCACCTCGAGGACGAAACTGCGGCCGCTGCCGCAGACGTCCGGCCCAAGGTAGCCGGCGGCGGTCGCGGCCGCGATGGCCGCATCGAGGGCCACCTTGGCATCCGGGTACTCCCAGCGCAAATAGATGAAGCCGCGCGTGGCGCCCGTGGCGAGCGCGGCGATGGTCATGCCCTCGATGAGGACGAAGGGGTCGCCCTCCATGATCATGCGGTCGGAGAACGTGCCCGAGTCGCCTTCGTCGGCGTTGCAGACGATGTACTTCTGCTCAGCCTGGACGCCGAGCACCGTTTTCCATTTGATGCCGGCCGGGAAGGCCGCGCCGCCCCGGCCGCGCAGGCCGGCTTCAGTCACCTGCGCCACGATCGCCGCCGGCTCGAGAGCGAGCGCGGCGCTCAGGCCGCGGTAGCCCCCGTGCGCGAGGTAATCGGGGAGGCTGCGCGGATCGGTGACGCCGACGCGCGCAAACGTCAGCCGCTCCTGGTTCTTGAACTGCGGGATATCCTCGACTGCGCCCAGTCGCAGCGGGTGCGCGCCACCTTCGGCAAGGCCGGCCGCAAAAAGGCTCGGCACCTGCTCCGGCGTCACCGGGCCGTAGGCGATGCGGCCGGCAGCGGTGAGGACCTCCACCAGGGGCTCGAGCCACAAAAGACCGCGCGAGCCATTGCGCACCAGCTCGATGTCGAGCCCACGGCGGGCGCCCTCGCGGGCGATGGCCTCGGCCACCTCGTGCGCGCCCACCGAGGCGGCGGCCGCATCGCGCGGAACGAATATCTTCAGCGCACTCATGACTTGGCGCGCGCGCGAGCGACCAGCGCGTCGAAGCGCTGCGCGGTCACGCGCCCCTGCAGGCGATTGTCGATCATTACTGAGGGGCCGAGCGCGCAGTTACCGAGGCAGTACACCGGCTCCAGGGTAATGGCGCCATCGGCGGTCGTCTGGTGATAGCCGACGCCCAGGGCCTGGTGCGCATGGCGCTCGAGCGCCACTGCCCCCACCGACTGGCATGCTTCCGCGCGGCACACATGGATCACGTGGCCCCCGGCGGGTTCCTGACGGAAGTAATGATAGAAACTCACCACGCCATGCACTTCCGCGCGCGACAGGTTGAGCTCGGCGGCAATCAGCGGCACCGCATCGCGCGGTACATAGGTCAGCGCGTCCTGCACCGCGTGCAGGACCGGGATGAGGGGCCCCGCCAGTGCCTTGAGCCGGGCACACGCCTCGAGCACGGCGGTGCGTTCGGCGGGGGTGAGCGTTGAAACTGGCTCGACCTTCACCGGGATGACTCGAAGCGACGACTTCTTGCCCATATGCGACGTCAGAGTGGATGGTCCGCGATGCCCGATACTACTGCAACGGTGTTGATTTGACGTCGCCTCTGCCCCCGGACCGCAGCACTTTTCGCGCACTTAGAGCATCTTCCGCATAGAGCGGGTTAATGGCCTGATAGAGATCAGTGATGAGGCGGCGCGCATTCCCCCTGATGTGATCGGCGTTGGCGGATGGCGTTAAGCTGCCCGCCATGGAACGCCCTGAAGTCGACGCGGACGGCATGACCGTTAAGCCCGGCACGCCCGGCATCTTCGGGTTCGAGACCGATTTCGCCGGCACGCTCCGCTGCATTCCGATGAGCGTGCGGATGAAGCTCGACCGGGTCGGCATCAAGCTGTCGCTGAAGCAGTGGAACCGCCTGCCGGGTACGGAGCGCCAGGCGCTCATCGACCGGCCCTGCGAGGGCGGTGCGCAGACGGAAAGCTACCGGGAGTTCCTGAGCCGCGCCATCGAGGCGCACACCGCGAGCGCGGTCGAATACGCAGCCCTCGAGGATGTTCCCGCCTGGGCGGATGCAGCGGCAGTCCCGGTGCGCATCGTGCAGTGGGCGCAGCACCTTGGCCTCACACCGCCCTCGGTCGCGCAATGGGCGGCGCTCACGCCGCTGCAGCGGTTCGCACTCTTCAAACTCACGCGCCCGGGCCACTCCAATGAGAACTTCGTGCCGGCGATGCGCGAGTTCGCACTGCTCTCCTAGGCTTCCCGTGGCTTGCGAGTGCGCGCGGCCGCTGGCCGTGCGACCTTTCTTCCGGCGCTGAATCGCATTACGCTGACTTCAATAAGGCCGGCGAGCCGGATGCTGCCGCAGACCAATTGAAGTGGGAGGAATGATGTTCAAGCGCATGTTCGCAGGTCACCTGCTGGTGGCCGCCGTATTGCTCGGCCTCAGCTCGTGCGGTGGGGGCGACAGCTCGAACCAGTACCCGATCTCGGTTATCTTCAGTACCGCCCCGCCGTCCTCGGTCAGCATCGGCACGACCGCGAGCGTGGCGGCGATCGTCAACAACGATCCGGCCAATGCCGGCGTCAACTGGAGCGCCAGCTGCTCGGCCGCCGCCTGTGGCACGTTCAGCCCGACGAGCACCGCGAACGGCAGCCCGACCACCTATACCCCGCCGAGCAGCGTGCCGAATCCGGCGAGCGTCACCATCACCGCGACCTCGGTCACCGACCCCACCAAGAAGGCCTCCGCCAGCGTCACGATCACCGAGTCCTCGGGCCCCGTGCTCGCGGACGGCAACTACGTGTTCCACCTCTCAGGCTCGGACGTCAATGGTCCCTACACCGTGGCCGGTGTCTTCAGCATCGCCGCGGGCGTCATCACGGGCGGCGAGCAGGACTTCTCCGACCCCAATGCCGGCTACAGCGACACGCTGAACGCCAAGACCAGCAGCCTCAACACCGCCGGCGGCAACATCCAGCTCGTGCTCGACACCGGCAACTCCGCGATCGGCATCAACGGGGTAGAGACGCTTCGCGGCACGGTGGTCTCCAGTACCCGGGTGCTGCTGTCGGAGTTCGACCTCAGCGCCGCGGGCACCGGCGCGCTCGACCTGCAGACCGGCACCGCCTCGCCCTCGGCCGGCTACGCGTTTGCGATCTCGGGCAACGATACCAACGGCAACCCGCTGTCCATCGGCGGCATCCTGAACTTCAGCGGCACGGCGCTCGTCAGCGCCGGCAGCGTGTTCGACTACAGCACCTTTTACGCGAGCGTCCAGGGCGCCACCGTGCAGTCGAACGAGTCGTTCCAGTCGGGCAGCGTCACCGCCCCGGACGCCTACGGGCGCGTCGTGATCACGCTGACGCCGCTCGCGGCCACCGGCATCCCGACCTTCGCGCTGGCCGGCTACGTCGCCGGTCCGAACCGCATCGAGCTGGTCGAGTCCGCCGAGAGCGCCGACAAGCTGAACGCCAACACCGGCGGCAGCGCCCTCGGGCAGGGCGCCAACACCGGCAAGTTCAGCCTCGCGAGTGCGAGCGTGCAGGATCAGAGCTACGCGCATGGCAGCGGCGGGGTGGATCCCTATGGCGCCGCGGTGTTCTCCGGGTACTTCACCCTCAATCTCAACGGCATCCTCACCGGCACGCTCGCCGTCAATGACCTCAACAGCATCGGGGCCTGGACGATGGCCGGCACCTATGCGGTCGATCCCACCGGGCGCGTTACGGTGTCGGTGAACTCCCTGACCTCCGGCGGTCCGGCACCCCCGGCGAACGCCCTCACGTACGAGCTCTACCTCGATGGCAGCGGCAACGCCATGGTGATGGGCGCCGACACGTTCGAGACTTCCCAGGGCATCGCCTTCGCGCAGGGCAGCGGCTTCACGCTGGGCGGCGCTTACGCGCTCTCCGGCCAGGGCGCCGTCCCCACCGCCGGGGGTGGCGTGCCCTGGAGTGCCGTCGGCCCGCTGAAGGTGTCCTCGGGCAATGTTGCCGGCTACACCGACTTCACCGTCGTGACCGCCTCGCCGCAGGCGAACGTGAAGCTTACGGGCACGGCCAACACCACCAGCGGCACGCTTACGCTGGCGGGCCTCAACCCCAACAACTTCAGCACCAACGGAAGCTTCCTCTACTACCCCCTGAGCGCCAACCGGCTGTGGGCCATCGAGGTCGATAATGCCGGCGTGAGCATCCTGCTCATGGAAGGCGTGACACCTTAAAGCTGCGCCGATTTCCGTTCCCCGCCGCCGCTCGATCTACTGAACGAGGCTGCGTTTTAGTCCGCGGGCGCCGCCGGCTACACGGACTATCCGGCGCTCGGGCGGCTCGAGGAGGCGTGTGCGGTGTGAGGCGGCATGGCGCGGCGCCCAGCAGCGCAGCGCCGGTGGGCGTTCGCGGACCCGCGAGTGCACGGAAAATCGAACGAGGGGGTCATCCAACTCACCTGGTTCACTCGCGGGCCGCGAGGCCCGGTGAGCAATCTAGCGCGCCCGGGGCGCAGCTCTCCAACACTTCCTGCTTCTGTGCGCATGCCATCGCGGCATGAGCGCGCCGTCAAGTTCATGGCGCGGCGTGCGCGTACGCCGGCCGCGACGGTAGCGCGCGCCGCGCCCGCTCGCGCGGGTTCTGCAGCAGGTACTGCGCCAGCTTGGCGGCGTACTCGCGCAGCTCGGCGACCGCCGTCGTCTCCCAGTGCGCGGCGCGCAGCATTGGTCCCAGATAAAAGACATCCTCGGCGCTGCGGCCATCGCGTGCCAGGAGCGCGCCGCGTGCGTCGGTCGCAATTCCCGTATAGAGCGGGTCGGCGCTTGCCACCCCCTGCGCGATGAGCGAGCGCAGCAGGCGTTCGCTGCCGCGCCGGACATCGTAGTCGGGCCCGGTGCAGTTGATGACCCGATCCACCATGAGCTCACTCGTCGTGGCTGCGCCGCGCGCCCGGTAGAGCGCGCGGATGCGCCGGCCGGCGCGCTCCAGCTGCACGAGTCGCCCGGCGTGCAGCGTCAGCGCGCCCGCGCGGCGCATGTCGTGCAACTGGCTCCAGGTGCCTTCCGGCAGGCGGTGACGGTGCACGTCCCAGTGGGCGCGCACGTGGCGCAGGAAGCGCCGCCGCTCGCTCTCGCCGAGCAACTGCCACAGCTGCGGCGCCTGCGCGCGCAGTTCGGCGATCGCCTCGCGCCAGTCGCCACCGCGCGCCTGCGTGTCCTGCGCGAGCGTGCGCGCGGCGGCGAAAAGCGCGCGCATCGAGACCGCCGCCGCACGCAGCAGCACGGCGGCGCTGGCGGCGGAGGCTGCGGGCGCGAATGCTGACTGCGGTGGCGGCAGAAGTCCGCGGCGCGACAGCGCGTGGAAGGTGAGCGGGCCGCGTACGCCGCTCGCACCGGCCACGACCACGTCCGCCATGGTGAGTCCGGAACCGAGGATCAGCACCGTCTCGCCCGCGCGCAGCTGCAAACGTCCGGCCCAGGGGTCGGCGACGTAGCGCGCCGTGCCCTCAAGGGCGGTGGCGGCGGGCAGCCGTGCCGGCGGCGGGTTGCCGAGCGCCAGCACTACCTCGTGGGCGTCCACGGAGCGGCCATCGGCGAGGTATACCCGCCGCGTGTCGCTGCGCGCCGGCCGCTCGAGCGCGATGGCCGAGCCGTAGAGGCGCTCGAGGCGCACCGGGTGCGCCGCCGCGCGCTCGGCCTGGGCGAGCGTTGCGGCGAGGTAATCGCCGTAGAGCTCGCGCGGCAGGAAGTCGGCGGCCCTGGCGCGCGGCAGCCGCCGCTGTGCAAAGCGCAGGAACTCCTCCGGATCGGCAGCCGTCGCCGACATGCGCCCGGCCGGCACGTTGAGCAAGTAGGGAAACGGGCGGCGCGCATAGGCGACACCGCGGCCGATCTGCTCACGGTCGATGAGGTGAATGCACGCAGGCTCGCGTGCGCGCCGCAAGAGGTTCATCGCGAGCGCCGTGCCGCTGAAGCCGGCGCCCACGATGACAATGTGGCGCTCACCCATGGTGCGGGCCCGCGTGGAGGCATGACTGACTGCGACGGCTCACGGCTGCAAGTCCCTTTAAATTGGCGCGCGTCTTTTTCTGCACGGCACTGAAGTCTAGCGGCCGTCGGGTTATGCCGCGGTACGGCCGCGGTAACAAAGGCGTGACAGTCGACTGCCGGATCATGGCGGCCCCCGCAGGGCTTGCGCCTGCGGGTGCTCGTATTAGGCTCGTTGGCGCGGCCGCGCCCGCCGTTCCCCGCGCGAGGCTTGCGGGTGCACGATGCCACGGTGCAACATGCGACGCGCACGGCGGCGCGCCGCGCTTTGCGCCGCTCCCGGCTACCACCCAACGCGAAAAGAGGTCCTTCGTGTGCGATCAGGATGCGTTTGAGGACATGACTGCCTATCAGCTGCGCGCCGGTGGCGTGTCGCGCCGCCAGTTCGGCGCGCTCACGCTCGGCGCGGGTCTGCTGTCGCTCCTGCCACGGGCCGCCGATGCCGCCGAGGTGACGGACGCCGAGGTTGAGATCACAACTCCGGACGGCACTGCGGACGCCTACTTCGTGCACCCCGTGAAGGGTGCGCATCCGGCGGTGCTGATCTGGCCGGACATCTTCGGGCTGCGGCCGGCCTTCAGGCAGATGGGCAAGCGCCTGGCAGAATCCGGCTACGCGGTGCTGGTGGTCAACCCGTTCTACCGCAAGATGAAGGCGCCCACGGCGCCCGAGCATCCGGACTTCAATGATCCGCCCACGCGCGATGCGCTCATGGCCCTGATGGGCTCGCTCACCCAGGACACCGCGTTCACCGACGCCAGGGCGTTCGTGGCCTGGCTCGACGCGCAGCCCGCGGTCGACCGCAAGAGGAAGATCGGCACGACCGGTTACTGCATGGGCGGCCCGCTGACGATGCGCACCGCCGCCGCGGTCCCCGAGCGCGTCGGCGCCGCCGGCTCCTTTCACGGCGGGGGCCTCGTCACGGACAAGCCCGACAGTCCGCACCTGCTCATCCCGAAGATGAAGGCCCGCTCCCTGATCGCCATCGCGGCGAACGATGACGCGAAGCAGCCCGAGGCGAAGGACGTGCTGCGCAAGGCGTTCGCCGCGGCGAAGCTTCCGGCCGAGATTGAGGTCTACGCCGGCACCCTGCATGGCTGGTGCCCGCCCGACTCGCAGGTCTACAACGCCGCTGAGGCGGAGAAGGCCTGGGCGCGGCTGCTCGTGACCTTCAAGAGCACGCTCGGCTGAAGTGAGCGGCGCGCGCTAGAGGCCCAGTTCGCTCAGCCCCGGGTGCTCGGCGGGCCGCGCGCCCGGGGCGCTCCAGTGGTAACGGCGCTCGCCCGCGCTGATCGGCAGGTCGTTGATGGAGGCGAGGCGGCGCCGCATGAGGCCTGCCGGATCGAACTCCCAGTTCTCGTTGCCGTAGGAGCGGAACCAGTGGCCCGAGTCATCGTGCCACTCGTAGGCGAAGCGCACCGCGATGCGGCTCTCGGCGAACGCCCAGATTTCCTTGATGAGGCGGTAGTCGAGTTCGCGTGCCCACTTGCGCCCGAGGAACTCGCGGATCGCCGCGCGGCCGCGCAGGAACTCGGCGCGGTTGCGCCATTCGGAGTCCTCGCTGTAGGCGAGCGACACGCGCTGCGGATCGCGGCTGTTCCAGGCATCTTCGGCGAGGCGCACCTTGGCGGTGGCGGTGGCGAGGCTGAAGGGGGGCTTGAGCACTGCGGGCGCGGCAGGGGTGTCACTCATGGCTCAGGGTCTCCGTAGTCAGTCGGGCGGCGCGTGGTTAAGGCGCGCGACACTGGCGAGTGCGCCCGCCAGCGCCAGCCCAGCCGCCAGATACAGCGCCAGGTGCGAGCCGGCGGGACCGAACGCGCGGAACAGGATCGCGACACTCGCCGCGCCGAGTGTTTGTCCCGCCAGGCGCCCGACACTGAGCATACCGCCGGCGGCGCCGCTGCGCGCCCGCGGTGCCGAGGCCATGATGGTGCGGTTGTTGGGCGACTGGAAGAAGCCGAAGCCGAGCCCGCACAGCGCCATGCGCCACACGAGGCCCACGACGGTCCCCGTGGCGGGGTAGAGCGCGAGCAGTACGAGTCCTGAGCTCATGAGGAGGAGCCCGAGCCCGCCTAAGATCCCCGCCGGATAGCGATCGGCCAGGCGCCCGGCGATGGGCGCGGCGAGCGCGAGCGCCAGCGGCCAGGGGGTGATGAAGAGCCCGGTCTCGACCGCGCTGTGGCCGAGGCGCTGGATCTCAAAGGGCAGCGCAACGAGTGCGCTCATCGCCGCGGTGAAGCTGCACACGGAGGTGAGGATCGAGAGCGCGAAGATCGGGCGGCGCAGCAGGTCGAAGGGAATGAGCGGGGCGGCGCGCGGCAGCTCGTGGCGGATGAGGAAGGCGGCGAGGAACGCCCCGAGCACGATCTGCCCGAGCGCGAGCGGCGTGGCCGCGTGGGAGAGCGCCTGCAGCCCGCTTAAGGCAAACCCGAAGGCCCCGGCATAGAGCAGCGTCCCGGCGACGTTCAAAGGCCGGGCGCTGCGCTCGGATTCAGGCAATGCCCTCAGGGCGATGAGGAAGGTGATGATGCCGATCGGCACGTTGATGCCGAACAGCCAGCGCCAGCTGCCGACGGCGAGGACGCCCGAGGCCAAGGTCGGACCCACCGCCGCGGCGGTGGCCACCACGAAGGCATTGATCCCTATCGCGCGCCCGAGCGAGCGGTGCGGGTAGGTGAAGCGTACCAGCGCGACGTTCACGCTCATGATCCCGGCAGCCCCCAGACCCTGCAGTACGCGTGCCATGGTGAGGGTCAGGAGCGAGGGCGCGAGGGCGCAGGCGCACGAGCCGAGGGTGAATACCGCAAGACCGGCCTGCGACACGCGCCGGTAGCCGACGATCTCCCCGAGCGAGGCGAGCGGCAGGAGCAGCATCAGGATCACGAGCTGATAGGCGTTCACCACCCAGATCGAGGCGGCGGCGCTCGCGCTGAAGTCGCGCGCCACGGTCGGCAGAGCCACGTTGACGATGGTGCTGTCGAGCACCGACATGATGATGGCGAGGATGATCACCGCCATGGCCCAGTAGCGCCGCGGCGGCGCCAGCCCGTCAGGCAGTGGCTGCGGATCGTTCGGGCTGGATCTCTTGGAACTCATGCGCGGGAGGCATCATATCGGTGCGCCGGTCCTGCGAGTTGTCATAAGCGCGCCCGGCACGGGCGTGCCGGTCGGGTGTGATGTGGGTCACGCTTGTTCCGGGGCGGCGCGCCTGCGGCCCTCGCTACAATGCGGACGAGCCGCAACACCCGCGGCCCGATGACAAGAAGAACCCCGTGCCGATGGATGCCGAAGAACCCAAGGCCCCGCGCCCGCGCGCCGGACTCCCCGAGCGCCGCCGCGGCGAGCGCCGGTCGCAGATCCTGCGGGCGCTCATCTATGGCAGCTTCCGGCCGCGCCGGCGCGGCCCGCGGCGCGTCGACGAGCGCCTGGTGTCCGCGCTCGACTGGCACCACCCGCAGTGGCTGGCCGTCTCGATGCTGATCGTCATCGGCTCGTGCACCGATGCCCTCCTGACCCTCATTCTCGTGGAACGCGGTATCGCCACCGAGGCGAACCCGCTCATGGCACCGCTCGTGGGCGACTCCCCGCTCGCCTTCGCCCTGGTGAAGGTCGTGCTCACCGCCGCAGGCGTGGTGCTGCTCACGCAGCTGGCGCGCATCCGCGCCTTCGGCCGCATCCCGGCCGGGATGTTCCTGTACCTGGTACTGGCGATCTACGGCATCCTCATCGCCTACGAGCTGCACCTGCTCGAGATGCTGTAAGTAGCGGGCCGCCGGGTCTTTTTCCGCGGCGGGCAGTTTTTCGCTAAACTGTTGGCCTGCCAGCGGTTTTCCCACCTTCAATGCTCGAACCTACAGCCCTCTACGGCGGCAACGCCGATTTCCTGGATGCGCTCTACGAGCAGTATCTGCGCGACCCTGCGCTCGTCGCCCCCGAGTGGCGCACCTACTTCGCCGCCCTGGGTCCGATCTCCGCCGAGCAGGCCCACAGCCCGGTACGCGCCGGCATCACTGAGCGCGCCGCTGCCGGCGGGGCGCCGCTCGGGGCCTCCGGAGGCGCGGATGCGCGTCAGGCCGCCGTGTCGCGCCTCATCCAGGTGTGGACCAACCGCGGTCACCTGCTCGCGACCATCGATCCGCTGGCCCTCACGCGGCGCCCGCGGCCGCGCGTGCTCGACCTTGATTACTTCGGCCTGAGTCCGCAGGACCTCGACACCGAGTTCTTCACCGGCAGCCGCACGCCGGCGATCCCCCGGCGCATGAAGCTGCGCGACATCCTCGCGCAGCTGGAGTACGTGTACGCGGGCAATGTCGGGGCCGAATTTGCGCACATGTCCGACTCCGAGGAGCGGCTGTGGCTGCAGGACCAGTTTCAGGAGGGGCGCCTGAAGGGCAGCTTCACCCCGGAGGAACGCCGCAACATCCTCTGGCAGCTCACCGCCGCCGAGGGGCTCGAGCGCTACCTGCACACGAAGTACGTCGGCCAGAAGCGCTTCTCGCTCGAAGGCGGCGACGCCCTGATCCCGCTGCTCGATGATCTCATCCAGGACTGCGGCACCGCCGGGATCGAGGAGGTCGTCATCGGCATGGCGCACCGCGGGCGCCTCAATGTGCTGGTGAACCTGCTCGGCAAGTCCCCGGCGGCGCTGTTCTCCGAGTTCGAGGGGATCTATGACCCGGCGCGCCTGAAGGGCTCCGGGGACGTGAAGTACCACAAGGGGTTCTCCGCGGACCTGCGCACGCCCAACGGCAACGTGCACACCGTGCTCGCCTTCAACCCCTCGCATCTTGAGGTCGTCAACCCCGTGGTGGAGGGCTCGGTGCGCGCGCGCCAGGAGCGTCGCGGCGATGAGCGTGCCGAGCGCGTGCTCGCGCTCCTGGTGCATGGCGACGCCGCCTTTGCCGGGCAGGGCGTGGTGATGGAGACGCTGCAGCTGTCGCAGGCGCGTGGCTTCTTCACCGGCGGCACGGTGCACGTCATCATCAACAACCAGGTCGGCTTCACCACCTCCGACCCGCGCGATGCGCGCTCCACCATCTACGCGAGTGATGTTGCGAAGATGCTCGAGGTGCCGATCTTCCACGTCAACGCCGACGATGCCGAGGCGGTCGTGTTCGTCACGCGTCTTGCGCTGAAGTACCGTCAGCGCTTCCGCAAGGACGTCGTCATCGACCTCGTGTGCTACCGCCGCCACGGTCACAACGAGGCGGACGAGCCGGCGGCCACGCAGCCGGGCATGTACCGCGTCATCCGCCAGCACCCGACGGCGCGGCGCCTGTACGCCGATCAGCTGATCGGCGCCGGGCTCCTCACCGAGGCCGAGGCACAGGCGATGTTCGAGCAGTACCGCAGCGGTCTTGATGAGGGACGCCCGCAGGCGCGCGCCTCCCTCGGCATGATCGGCAACAAGTTCACCGTCGACTGGAGCCAGTACTCGGGCGTGGATTTCACCGAGCGCGTCATGACGGGCGTGGAACTGCCGCGCCTGCAGGCGCTCGGGGCACGCCTGACAGCGCTCCCGGAAGGCTTCACGCTGCATCCGCGCGTGGCGCAGATCATCGCGAACCGCAAGAAGATGCTCGCCGGGGAGCTGCCACTTGACTGGGGCTGCGCCGAGACGCTCGCCTATGCAGCGCTCGTCGAGGATGGCTTCGGCGTGCGCCTCACCGGCCAGGACAGCGGCCGCGGCACCTTTTTCCACCGCCACGCGGTGCTGCACGACCAGGGCACCGATGCCACCTGGGTGCCGCTGCAGCACATCGCGCAGCCGCAGCCGCACGTGCAGGTGATCGATTCGGTGCTCTCCGAGGAAGCCGTCATGGGCTTCGAGTACGGCTACTCGACCACCGACCCCGGCACGCTCGATGTCTGGGAGGCGCAGTACGGGGACTTCGCCAACGGGGCGCAGGTCATCATCGATCAGTTCATCAGCTCAGGCGAGGCCAAGTGGGAGCGCTTCTGCGGGCTCGCGCTCCTGCTGCCGCACGGCTACGAAGGCGCAGGTCCGGAGCACTCCTCCGCGCGCCTGGAGCGCTTCCTGCAATTGTGCGCCGAGAACAACATGCAGGTGTGCGTGCCCTCAACCCCGGCGCAGATGTTCCACATGCTGCGCCGCCAGATGCTGCAGGGCTTCCGCAAGCCCCTCATCGTCATGACGCCCAAGAGCCTGCTGCGACACGACCTGTCGGTCTCTTCGCTCGAGGACCTCACCCGCGGCAGCTTCGCCCGCGTGATCGGCGAGGCCGATGAGCTCAGCGCCAAGGACGTGCGGCGTGTCGTCTTCTGCAGTGGCAAGGTCTACTTCGACCTCCTGAAGACACGCCGGGAGGAGGGGCGCCAGGATGTCGCCCTGGTGCGCATCGAGCAGCTGTACCCTTTTCCGAACGAGGAATACCAGGCGGCGCTCGCGCGCTACCCGGCGGCGCGCGAGATCGTGTGGTGCCAGGAGGAACCGCAGAATCAGGGGGCTTGGTACCAGATCCGCCACCGCCTGCAGGAGCTCGCCCGTGGCCGCCGCGACGTCCTGTACGCCGGACGCGCACCGGCGGCAGCGCCCGCGACCGGTATCGGCAAGATCCATACCCTGGAGCAGCAGGCGCTGGTCGCCGCGGCGCTCCACGCCACCACCACCGAGGAATCCGGCCGCGACACGCAGCGCCTGAAGCCCGCTGGCACGCCCGCCGCCACTGCGCTGAGAAAGAGTTCATGAGCACCGAAATCCGCGTCCCGCAGCTGCCCGAGTCGGTCGCCGACGCCACCCTCGTGACCTGGCACAAGCGCCCCGGAGACCCGATCTCGCGGGACGAGAATCTGGCGGATCTTGAGACCGACAAGGTGGTGCTCGAAGTGCCCGCACCGGCGAACGGCGTGGTGCGCGAGATCAAGGTGCCAAGCGGCGCGGTGGTGAAGAGCGGTGAGCTGCTCGCCCTCATCGAGGAGGGCGTCCCCGCTGCGAGCCCGGCGAAACCCGCCGCGCCCGCCGCCAGGGCAGCGGCGGCCGCGGCGCTCAAGGCGAGCGCACCGCCGCCAGTCCCGGGCCAGGACAAGGACGGCGCACGCCTGAGCCCCTCGGTGCGGCGTCTCGTGGAGGAAAATCGGCTCGATCCGGCCACGATCCCGGCGTCGGGGCGCGACGGGCGTCTCACCAAGTCGGACGTGGTCGGCTACCTCGGCAAGCAGCCCGCGGAAGGAGCGCCCGGTCCAGCCGCTGCCACGGCGCCGGCAGCTCCCGCCGCACGCGCCCCATCCGCCGCTGGCGCCCGCCAGGAACAGCGCGTGCCGATGACGCGCCTGCGGGCCCGCATCGCCCAGCGCCTGCTCGAGGCGCAGTCGAGCCAGGCGCTGCTGACGACCTTCAACGAGGTCGACCTGACGGCGACCCAGGAGCTGCGGGCGCGGTACAAGGAGCGCTTCGAGAAGGAGCACGGCGTGAAGCTCGGCTTCATGTCCTTCTTCGTCAAGGCGACGATCGAGGCGCTCAAGAAGTTCCCGGTGCTCAACGCCTCGGTCGACGGCAACGACATCATCTACCACGAGTACTACGACATCGGCGTGGCGGTTTCGACCGACCGCGGCCTCATCGTGCCGATCGTCCGGGACGCGGATGGCAAGAGCTTCGCGGCCATCGAGAAAGAGGTGGCCGACTACGCCCGCAAGGCGCGCGAGGGATCACTCGCCATCGAGGATCTCACCGGCGGCACCTTCACGATCACTAACGGCGGGGTTTTCGGCTCGCTCATGTCGACCCCGATCGTGAACGCGCCGCAGAGCGCCATCCTCGGCATGCACAAGATCCAGGAGCGCCCGATGGTGGTGAACGGCGCCATCGCCGTGCGGCCGATGATGTACCTCGCCGTGACCTACGATCACCGCATCATCGACGGGCGCGAGGCGGTGCAGTTCCTGGTCGCCATCAAGGATGCGCTGGAGGATCCGGGCCGGATCCTCCTCGGAATCTGATCACCCCGGCGCGCACGCGCCCCGCCGGGCAACGCACCTAAGCCCGGCCGCCGCTGCATGCGGGCGCGTGGACCTCACATCTCAGAAGACGTGGCTGAACATCCAGTAGAGGCAGCCTGAGATCACGATGGCCGCCGGCAGCGTCAGTACCCAGGCGACGACGAGGTTGCGCAGCGTCTGCATCTGCAGCCCCGAGTGATTGGCGGCCATGGTGCCGGCAACCCCCGAGGACAGCACGTGGGTGGTCGAGACCGGTAGCCCGAACATGTCCGCGGCCGCGATGGTGCTCATCGCCACGAGTTCCGCCGAGGCGCCCTGGGCGTAGGTGAGATGGGTCTTGCCGATCTTCTCTCCGATCGTCACGACGATGCGCTTCCAGCCCACCATCGTGCCCAGGCCCAGCGCAATGGCCACGGCCACCTTCACCCACAGCGGGATGAACTTGGTCGCCCGGTCGATCTCCTTCTTGAAGGCGGCGATGTTGCCCGTGGTCTCCGGGTCGAAGGCCTTGGAGTGCGGGTCCTTGGCGAGGATGCGCTCGGCCTCGGACGTGAGGTACATGTCGTTGCGGATGTTGGTGACGGTATTGGCGGGCATCTGCTTAAAGCCGCCGTCGGCGCGCACCTGGTCGGCGATGCTGCCCGTGACCGCGGACAGCGCCGGCAGCACCGCGTCATTCCACTTGTGGGTGCGCACGTAATTGGTGAGCTCGGCGCGCGGATCCGCCGGCGCCGGACCGGTCGCATACTTGTCGATCGAGTGCTGCGTGGCCGTCGCCAGGGCGACGAAGGGGACCATCTCGGCCTGCGGCATGGCGCGGTTGAGGGCATACGCCATCGGCACGACACCGATCAGGATCAGCATGATGAGACCCATGCCCTTCTGGCCGTCGTTGGAGCCGTGGGCGAACGATACCCCGCCGCAGGTGAGGATGAGGATGCCGCGGATCCACCACGGCGGTCCGCGGTTGCCCTTGGGCTCCTGGTAGAGCGCGCGGTTCTTGACGAGCGCCTTGAGCGCGAGGAACAGGAGTGCCGCGGCGACGAAGCCGACCACCGGCGAGATCAGCAGCGACCAGCCGATCTTGGCCGCCTGGCTCCAGTCGACTCCGCTGGTGCCGTCACGACCGTGCATCAGCGCGTTGGCGACGCCGACGCCGATGATCGAGCCGATGAGGGTGTGGGACGAGGAGGCCGGCAGCCCGAGGTACCAGGTGCCGAGGTTCCAGAGGATCGCGGCGATCAGCAGCGCAAATACCATGGCGAAGCCGGCGCTGGTGCCCACCTGCAGGATCAGCTCCACCGGCAGGAGCGAGATGATCCCGAAAGCCACCGCGCCGCTGGAGAACAGCACGCCGAGGAAGTTGAACGTGCCGGAGTACATGACCGCGACGTTCGGTTGCAGGGAATGTGTGTAGATCACGGTCGCGACTGCGTTGGCGGTGTCGTGAAAGCCGTTCACGAACTCAAAGCCGAGCGCGATCAGCAGTGCCACCCCGAGGAGCAGGTACGGCAGCAACGTCATCTTCTGCGGTGTGCTGCTGATGTCGCTGACGAGACTCCACCCCGTGTAGCCGATCCCGACCGCCAGGAGCGCGAGGAACACGAATATGGTGCCCATGCCGGGTCTGTGATCGAGGGTGGGACGGCTGGAGTGTGCCGGGAGGCTCTCGGCGGCGACGCTGCTCATAGGGAACCACTCTTCGGGTGTTTCAGAAGAGTGGGCAGGGTAGGGCTGCAATGTTTTGGAAATGTGACAGCCACGCTCCCGATGCGGGCGGCGACCCGGATGAGGCTTATGCTAAGGCATTGATTCTGCTGCGCCCGCCCGCAGTGCCTGACTTGTGACAGCCCGGGTGCGTCCCCAAAGAATGCCCAAGGATCGGCAGCGCGCCGGCGCGCGGCGCCGCCCCGGGGCGGGTGCTCTAAAGGCACTCCTTCTTTATGGTACTGTCGCGCCCCCTTTGAATATGCGGTGTTTACTGCGATGCCGAACGAAAGCAAAACCACCCCGGGCAGCGACAGCTTCGACGTCATCGTCATCGGTGGCGGACCTGCCGGTTATCCGGCCGCCATCCGGGCTGCCCAGAACAAGCTGAGCGTCGCCTGCATCGATGAGTGGAAGAACCGGGATGGCACCGCGGCCTTTGGCGGCACCTGCCTGAACGCCGGCTGCATTCCCTCCAAGGCGCTGCTGGAGTCGAGCGAGCTGTACCACCGGGTGCAGGAGGAGTTCGCCGTGCACGGCATCAAGGTCAGCGGCACGACGCTCGATCTTGCCCAGATGCAAAAGCGCAAGGCCGGCATCGTGCGCACCATGACCCAGGGGATCCTCGCGCTGTTCAAGGCCGCAGGCGTCACTCCGCTGCAGGGGCATGGGCGCCTGCTCGCCAACCGCCAGGTGCAGTTCACCGCGAACGACGGCACGCACCGCACCTTAAGCGCAAGACACGTGATCCTCGCCTCGGGATCTGCGCCCATTGAGCTGCGCTCGGCGCCCTTCAAGGCGCCCGAGATCGTCGATTCCTGGGGCGCACTCGATTTTGACACGGTCCCGAAGCGGCTCGCCGTCATCGGGGCCGGCGTCATCGGCCTTGAGCTCGGGAGCGTGTGGCGGCGCCTGGGCGCCGAGGTCGTGGTGCTCGAAGCGCTGCCGGAGTTCCTCGCCATCGCCGATCAGCAGCTCGCCAAGGAAGCGCTGCGGCACTTCAGGAAGCAGGGCCTGGACATCCGTCTCGGCGCCAAGGTCACGGGCGCTAAGGTGACTGACGGCGCGGTGGAAGTCACCTACCAGGAGGCCAAGGGCGAGCAGCGCCTGAGCGTGGAGCGCGTCGTGGTCGCGATCGGCCGCCGTCCCTACACGAAGGACCTGCTGGCGCCCGAGACGGGCGTGAAGCTCGACGAGCGCGGCTTCATCGTCGTGGACGAGCACTGCCGCACCGGGGTCGAGGGCGTCTGGGCGATCGGGGACTGCGTGCGCGGCCCGATGCTCGCGCACAAGGGCAAGGAAGAGGGCGTCATGGTCGCCGACCTCATCGCCGGGCTCTACGGGGAGATGAACTACAAGGTCATCCCGTCCGTCATCTACACCGCCCCGGAGATCGCCTGGGTGGGGCTCACGGAAGAGGAAGTCAAAAAGAGCGGCCGCGACTACAAGGTCGGGGTATTTCCGTTCCTCGCCAGCGGCCGCGCCCGCGCCATGGAGCAGGCGAGCGGCTTCGCCAAGGTACTGGCGGCGCGCGACGATGATGAGATCCTCGGCGTGCACATCGTGGGGCCGCTCGCCGGTGAGCTGATCGCCGAAGCGGTGCTGGCGATGGAGTATTCGGCCAGCAGCGAGGACCTGCAGCGCACCATCCACGCGCACCCGACGCTCGCGGAGGCCGTGCACGAGGCGGCGCTCAACGCCGACAAGCGCGCCATCGACTCGATCAACCGCTGAAGGGGCGGCGCCGGCGCCTTCAGCGCTGGCGGCGCGCGTCGATGACGTTGGCGACGCCGGTGAGGCGACGCAGCACGCGCGCCAGTTGCTCGAGGTCCTTCACCCCGACGGTGAGTGCAAAGTGGGCCATGCCGGTGTCGTGGTCGGTGCGCGTCTGCGCGGCATCGATGGAGAGCCGCTCGACCGCCAGCACGTCGCTTAAGTCACGCAACAGGCCGCGCCGGTCGTAGGCGCGGATCACGAGCACCACGTTCATCGCCTCCTGCACCGCGCTCGCCCATTCCACCTTCAGCACCCGGTCGGGCCGCACCGCGCTCATGCGGTTGAAGCTCGCGCAGTCGCGGCGGTGCACGGTGACGCCGCGCCCGAGCGTCACGTAGCCTGCGATCGGCTGCGGCCGCAGCGGCGCACAGCAGCGCGCCAGCGTGACCGGCAGGTCACCGACCCCCTCGATCTCCACCGGTGAAGTGCGGCGGCGCGCGCCCTGCGCGCGTGCCGGGCGCACCACCTGCGGCTCGGGCGGGGGGCTGAGGCGCGTGGCCGCCTGCAGCAGCTGCGTGACCGTGACCTCGCCCGCCCCGAGGAGCTCATAGAGTTCTTCCGCGTCGCGCGCCTTGAGCTCCTCGGCGAGAGCTGCGAGCTGCTCGCTCTTCACCGCGATGCGAGCGAGCTCGCGCTCGGCGATCTCGCGTCCGGCGCTGCGGTTGTCGCCGGCGTCCTGCTTGCGGAACCAGGCGCGCACCTTGGCTCGGTTGCGCGCCGAGACGAGGTAGCCGTGCTCGGGGGCGAGCCAGTCGCGGCTCGGAGCCTCGTGCTTCGCCGTGATGATCTCGACGATCTCCCCGTTCGCCAGCGCACTGCCGAGGGGCACGATGCGCCCGTTCACCTTGGCGCCGCGGCAGCGGTGGCCGAGGGACGTGTGCACCTGGTAGGCGAAATCAAGCGGCGTCGCCCCGCGCGGCAGGTCGATGACCTCGCCCTTCGGGGTCAGCACGTAGACGCGGTCCTCGAAGAGCTCCGCGCGCATCCCCTCGATGAGATCGCGCGGCGCATCGCCAGCGTCATCGGGCTCCAGCAACCGCCGTACCCACTCGATCTTGCGCTGGTACTGCGCGTCGCGCGGGCCGCCCTCCTTGTAGGTCCAGTGCGCGGCCACGCCGAGCTCGGCGTGCTCGTGCATGTCGCGGGTGCGGATCTGCACCTCGACGCTCTTCGCCTGCGGACCGATCACCGCGGTGTGAATGGAGCGATAGCCGTTACCCTTCGGGGTTGCGATGTAGTCATCGAACTCGCCCGGGATGTAGTGCCAGGCACCGTGGATGATGCCGAGCGCGGCGTAGCACTCGGCCACCGAGCCGACGACCACGCGCACCGCGCGCACATCATAGAGCTGCGAGAAGTCGAGCTGCTTGCGCTGCATCTTGCGGTAGATGCTGTAGATGTGTTTGGGGCGGCCGTAGACCTCGGCGGCGATGTCAGCCTCCTCCAGCTGCCCGCGCAGTGATTCGCAGAAAGACTCGATGTAGCGCTCGCGGTCGGCGCGGCGCTCGTTGAGCGCGGCCGCCACGCGGCGGTATTCGTCCGGCTCAAGGTAGCGGAACGCGAGATCCTCCAGCTCCCACTTCAGCTGCCACACCCCGAGGCGGTTGGCGAGCGGGGCGTAGATGGCGCGCGCCTCGAGTGCGCGCCGCGCGCGCTCGGCGGCGCTCAGGGCGCGCGCATGACGCAAGCCCACGAGTTCCTCGGCGAGGCGCGCGAGCACCAGGCGCGGATCGCTCACCACCGCGAGCAGCATCTTGCGCAGCGTCTCGGTCTGGCGGGTGTCGAGCCCGCGCTCGGGCGACCAGTCGCGCGGCAGCCCGAGGGCGCCGAGGCGCACGAGAGCTGCGGCGATGGCGGCGGGGCTCGCGCCGACCGCGGCGGTGAGTGCCGCGGCGGGCGTGGCCGCAGCGAGCGCGGCGCGCGCCAGCAGCGCCAGCGCGAGCTCGGTGCTCTCGGTGAGCCCGCCGATGATCTCGGCGGCCTCGGCCGCGGGGGCGAGGCCGGCAACGTCGCCCGCGGCCTCAAGCTGCACGCGCGCCGCGGCGATGGCGTCGCGGATCGCAGACGGACAGGTGAGACTGGTTTCCAAGGCCGCCGGGTGCTTCCTGAGGCAGGAATGCCGCGCAACGTACTGTCAGCGCAGGATTGCCGCTATCATACGCGACTGGTTTTACCGCAGCGTTCGAGTATGGCCGGACACAACAAGTGGGCTAACATCCAGCGCCGCGAGAGCGTGCTGCTGCGCAAGCGCCACCGCGGCCCGGGGCCGCCGCTCGCGGCGGGCTTCCAGAGCGTGCGCTACGAGGGCTACGGCCCGGGCGGGGCGGCGGTCATGGTGGACTGCCTCACCAACGACCGCGGGCAGGTCGCTGACAAGCTGCGCAGCGCCTTTGCGCGCCACGGCGGCAACCTCGGTGCCGACGGCTCGGTCAGCTACCTCTTCAACACCGTGGGACTCATGACCTTCCCGCCGGGAACCGACGAGGAGGCCCTGATGCGCGTCGCGCTCGAGGCGGGCGCCGAGGACGTGGTGCCGAGTGCGGATCACTCGGTGGAGGTACTCGCCGATCCTCTGGAGTTCGATACCGTGTGCGCGGTCCTCACCCATGGGGGCTTCGCCCCGGCGACCGCTGAGGTCACGCAGCGCGCCGCCACTGCACTTGAGCTCTCCGGCGAGAGCGCCGTGCGCATGGTGCAGCTGCTCGCGGATCTGGAGGACCTGGAGGAGGTCCGCGACGTGTACTCCAACGTGGAAATTTCCGACGACGTCCTGTCGCGCATCTGAAGCGCGCCGCGCCGCGGCGTGCCCCGCGCTCACGACGCTTCAGATCACACGCCGCCTGCCGCGGCTCACGGGCAGAGGGTCTTAACATCGACGGGCTTACCGTGTTCGGCCTTTTTGCGGTCAGCGCGATGCTCGCCACCTACGCCCTGGAGGAGAGAAGCCCGTGGTTCATCCTCGGGTTCGCGGGCGCGTGTGCCTCAGGCTCGGTCTATGGCTTCCTGCAGGGCGCGTGGCCTTTCGGTGTGGTCGAGGCGATCTGGGCCGCGGTGGCGCTGCGGCGCTGGTGGACGCGCCGCTGAAGGCTGCACGCGGGACATGGGCGCAGCGGCGCCGCCGGGGAATCGCAGCGTCCCGCGAAGGACACAGGCATGCGTAAGTGCTTGTTTTCAGTTAACCTTGCGCTGCCGAAAATCCGTCGTTGCTGACACTGGGACGCTTATTCGCATGTCGAGATACCGGACGCGGTCCTGGCGCGGCTTTGATCCGGCCGCCGCCGCACGCCCTGCCGCCGCGGCACGCCCGGTGGCCGCGGCCAGCGTCCGCATCCTCGGGCTTGACCCCGGTTCGCGCCGCACCGGCTTCGGGCTCATCGAGAGCCGCGGCAGCGCGCTCGTGCCTCTGGCACACGGCTGCCTCAACGTCGCGAGCGCCACCCCGATGACGCGGCTGCGCCTGATCTTCGAGGGGCTGGCGCGGCTCATGGCCGAGCACGCCCCGGTGGAGGTGGCGATCGAGCGCGTGTTCGTCAGCCGCAACGTCGACAGCGCGCTCAAGCTCGGCCAGGCGCGCGGCGCCGCCCTGTGCGCCATACCGCAGGGGATTCCCGTGTTCGAGTACGCGCCGCGGGCGATCAAGCTTGCGGTCGTGGGCACCGGCTCCGCCGAGAAGTTCCAGGTGGCCCACATGATTTGCGCGCTGCTCTCGCTCAAGGAGCGACCCGGGGCCGACGCCGCCGATGCCCTCGCGGTTGCCGTCTGCCATGCGCACGCCCGCACGCTCGCCGTGCTCTCGGGCCAGGGTCCCGCGCAGGTCCTCCAGGTTCGCCGATGATCGGCTCGCTCCGGGGGCGCATCCTCGCTAAGGCACCGCCGCAGCTGACCCTCGAAGTGGGCGGCGTCGGCTACGAGATCGAAGCGCCGCTCTCGACCTTCTTTCACCTGCCCCCCGTGGGCGCAGAGGTGCACCTGCTCACGCACCTCGTCGTGCGTGAGGACGCCCACGTGCTGTATGGCTTCGGCGGGGAGGATGAGCGACGCCTGTTCCGCAGCCTCATCAAGGTGTCCGGTGTCGGACCTAAGATCGCGCTCGCGCTGCTTTCGGGCATGAGCGTGAACGAATTCCACGCCTGCGTGCAGGCCCAGGACTCAGGCACGCTCACCCGCGTGCCCGGCATCGGGCGCAAGACCGCCGAGCGGCTGATCGTGGAGATGCGCGATCGTCTCACGGCGCCCGAGCTCGGCGCCGGTGGCGTGGCGGCAGGGGGCGCGGCGAGCCCCGAGGCGGAGGCCTACGATGCCCTGGTGGCACTTGGCTACCGGCCCGCTGAGGCCACGCGCTTGCTCAAAAGCGCAGGTCCCGGTACACAGTCCACCGAGGAACTGATCCGCCGCGCCCTCAAGGGTGCGGTTCGCGAGTGACGACCCCTGAAGTGACCGAACAACGCATCATCAGCGCCGCGGCGGGCGCCGAAGAGGAAGCCGTTGAGCGTGCCATCCGCCCGCGCCGGCTCGCCGACTACGTCGGCCAGGGGCCGGTCAAGGCGCAGCTCGATATCTTCATCAGCGCCGCGCGCGGGCGCGGCGAGGCCCTCGATCACGTGCTGATCTTCGGTCCCCCGGGACTTGGCAAGACGACGCTCGCCAACATCATCGCCGCCGAGCTCAACGTGAACCTGCGCCAGACCTCAGGTCCCGTGCTCGAGCGGCCCGGGGACCTGGCCGCGCTCCTCACCAACCTGCAGGCGCGCGATGTGCTCTTCATCGATGAGATCCACCGCCTGTCCCCGGTGGTCGAGGAAGTGCTGTACCCGGCGATGGAGGACTACCAGCTCGACATCATGATCGGGGAGGGCCCGGCGGCGCGCTCCATCAAGCTGAACCTGCCGCCCTTCACCCTCATCGGCGCCACCACGCGCGCCGGGCTGCTGACCTCCCCGCTGCGCGACCGCTTCGGCATCGTGCAGCGCCTGGAGTTCTACGGCACCGAGGACCTCGAGCGCATCGTCAGGCGTTCCGCCTCGATCCTCGAGGTCGGTATCGATGAGGCGGGCGCGCGGCGCATCGCGCAGCGCTCGCGCGGCACGCCGCGCATCGCCAATCGCCTGCTGCGCCGGGTCCGCGACTACGCCCAGGTGCGCGCTTCCGGCTACATCGATGAGGCGGTGGCGACCGCCGCACTGGATCTGCTCGAGGTCGACCGCGAGGGCTTCGACACCCTCGACCGGAAGCTCCTGACGGCGATCATCGAGCGCTTCGAGGGCGGGCCGGTCGGCATCGACAGCCTGGCGGCGGCGCTCGGCGAGGAGCGCGGCACGCTCGAGGACGTGACCGAGCCGTTCCTCATCCAGCAGGGCTTCCTCATCCGCACCGCGCGCGGGCGCATGGTGACGCGCGCCGCCTACCTGCACTTCGGGCTGAAGGCCCCCGAGCGCGTGAGCGCCACCTTGCAGCTGTTCGAGGACCCGCAGTGAGGGTATTCACGTGGCGCTCGCGCATCTACTGGGAGGATACGGATGGCGGTGGCATCGTCTACTACGCCAACTACCTGCGCTTCCTCGAGCGCGCGCGCACCGAGTGGCTCCGCGCTCAGGGCCATTCACAGGCGGCGCTGGCGGCGCACCCGGGCATCCTCTTCAGTGTCGTGAGCCTCGAGGCTCAGTACCGCGCCCCGGCGCGCCTGGACGATGAGATCGAGATCTCCTGCCAGCCGCAGGCGGCAGGCGGCGCGACGCTCCTCTTCCTGCAGCAGATCCACCGCCGCACCGAGGCGCGGCTGCTGCTCGAGGCTCAGGTGCGCATCGCCTGCCTCGATGCGCGTACCCTGCGCCCCAAACGCCTGCCGCAATTCCTGGTCAGCGCCGTCGCCACGGCTGAAGGGTTGAAGCTTCATGGGTGATCAGCTCTCCATCGTGCGTCTGATCGTGCAGGCGAGCGTGCCGGTGCAGATCGTGATCGCGATCCTGCTCCTGGCATCCCTCACCTCCTGGGCGATCATCTTCAAGAAGTCACGGGTCATCGCGCGGGCCCGCAACGAGGCTGACCGCTTCGAGAGCCGCTTCTGGTCCGGGGATGACCTGGCGCAGCTCTACCGCGCCATCGAGTCCGCGGGCGGCGCCACCGGGATGGCGGGCATCTTCGAGTTCGGCTTCCGCGAGTTCGCGCGCCTGCGCCAGGCAGGCGCCACTTCCGAGCAGCTCCTGGAGGGTTCGCGGCGCGCCATGCGCGTCGCGCAGCTGAAGGAGATCGACCGCCTCGAGCACAACCTCGCCACCCTTGCGACCGTGGGCAGCACGAGTCCGTACGTGGGCCTCTTCGGCACGGTGTGGGGCATCATGAGCGCCTTCTCCGGGCTCGGTAACGTGCAGCAGGCGACGCTGGCGATGGTGGCGCCCGGGATCTCCGAGGCACTGGTCGCGACCGCCATCGGGCTGTTCGCCGCCATCCCCGCGGTGGTCGGCTACAACCGCTTCGCCGACCAGGTGTCGCGCCTGGAGATGCGCTTCGATGGCTTCATCGAGGAGTTCTCCACCATCCTGCAGCGCCACGCCGGGCGCGGTGGCGCCGCGGCCACCCCGGAGCGCTGAAGCGCCATGCCACAGACGGCACGCGGGCGGCGCCTGATGGGGGAGATCAACGTCGTCCCCTACATCGATGTCATGCTGGTGCTGCTCATCATCTTCATGATTACCGCCCCGCTTCTCACCCAGGGCGTGAAGGTGGACCTTCCCAAGGCCGCCGCGGAACCTCTGGAGGCGCAGCGGCTCCAACCCCTGGTGTTGTCGGTGGATCGTGCCGGGCGCTGGTACCTGAACGTCGGCGGCAACCCGCAGGCGCCGCTCGATGAGAATACCGTGGCGGTGCGGGCCGCCGCGCTGCTGCGGCGGGAGCCTGAGACGCAGGTGCTGGTGAAGGCGGACAACGCGGTCGCCTACGGACGCGTGGTGCAGGCCATGGTGGTGCTGCAGCATGCGGGGGCGCGCAAGATCGGCTTCATCACCGAGCCGCCGCCACCGGCGCGGCCGGGGAGCTGAATATCCCGGGCGCGATGCAGCGAGCAAGTGACCGTTGGGTATCGATCGCGCTGTCGGTGCTCTTGCACGCAGCGCTCGCCGGGCTCTTGGTCTATGGCTGGATGCTGTTCCGCCAGCCGCCGCGCCCGGCACCGACGCTGGCGATCGAGGCGACGGTGGTCGATGCGCGCACCCTGAAGGGGGCCGTGCACGCGCCGGCTGCGGCGCCCCCCGCCGCCGCTCCCGCGCCCCAGGAGCCGGATGGGCCACCGCCGCCGAGCGCCGAGGAACTCGCGCAGCGCGCGGCGGCCCGGCAGAAGGCGCAGGCGGCGGCCGCCCAGGCGAAGGAGGCCGCCGAGGCGCAGGCCGCCGAAGAAGCCGCGGCGGAGGCAAAACAGGCGGAAGAGACGCGCAAGGCGCAGGAGAAGGCCAAGGCGGACGCGCAGCGCAAGGCCGAGGAGCAGAAAAAGGCCCAGGAGGCCGCCGCGCTCGCCAAGAGCCAGGCGCAGGACGCCGCGGAGGCGCAGGAGCGCGAGGCGGACCTCAAGCGCAGCCTCGCCGCCGAGGAGCACGCGCGCGCGGTGCGCGCGGGACCGGCGCTGGCGAGCTGGCAGTCGCAGATCGCCGCCGCGATCGAGCGGGAATGGCTGCGGCCGCCCACCGCGCGGCCCGGCATAGAATGTGTGCTGAACGTGACGCAGGTGCCCGGAGGGGCGGTGACGCAGGTGAGTATCGGGGAATGCAACGGCGATCAGGCGGTGCGCGAGTCGATCGAGGCGGCGGTGTACCGTGCCTCGCCCCTGCCGCCGCCGCCGGATCCGTCGCTCTTTGACCGTAACCTCAAGATCAACTTCAAGCCGGACTAGACATGCCCTCAACGCTGACATGGCTCTGTGATCGCTCGCGCGCCGCGCCACTTCTGGCACTCGCCATCCTCCTCGCCGGCGCCCCCGACAGCGCGCGCTCGGCGCTGCAGATCGAGGTCACCAGCGGGGTGCACGATCCCATCCCGGTGGCGATCGTGCCGTTTGTACGCAGTGCCGCGGACCAGGGACTCGACGTCGCCGAGGTCATCCAGCATGACCTGGAGGGCAGCGGGCGCTTCAAGACCCTGGCACGCGAGCGCATGCCTGCGACCCCGGCGCGGGCGGAAGAAGTGACGCCGTCCGCCTGGAAGGCCGTAGGCAGCGACTACGTCGTGGTGGGGCGCGTGTCTGCGACCGATGCCGGCGGCTTTGCCGTCGACTTCGATCTCATCAATACCCTGACCGGCGCGAAGCTTGCCACGCAGCGCTTTACCGGACCTGCGAGCGCGGTACGCAACGGCGCCCACCGGGTGAGCGATGTCATCTACCAGAAAATCCTCGGGGTGCGCGGCGCCTTTGCCACGCGCATCGCCTATGTCGCCGTCGACGGGGCGCCGCCCGCCCAGACCTACCGCCTGTTCGTGGCCGATGCCGACGGCGCCAACCAGCAGCGGGTCCTCGAGACCCGTTATCCCTTGATGTCGCCCTCCTGGTCCCCCGATGGCCAGTACCTGGCGTACGTATCCTTCGAGACCAAGCACTCGGCCATCTATGTACAGCAGGTGCGCAGCGGCGAGCGGCGCCAGGTTTCGGCCCGCGCCGGCGTCAACGGGGCCCCGGAGTGGTCACCCGATGGCAAGCACCTCGCGCTCACCCTCGGCGGCAGCGGCGGCAATCCCGACATCTACGTCCTCGACCTCAACAATCAGGTGCTGACCCGCGTTACCGATGACCCGGCCATCGACACCGAGCCCGTCTGGTCACCGGACGGGCGCTCGATCTACTTCACCTCCGACCGTGCCGGGTCGCCGCAGATCTACCAGATCGGCACGCAGGCCGGGGCGCGTCCCAAGCGCATCACCTTCGGCACTGCCTACAACGCACGCCCGCGCGTGTCTCCGGACGGCACGCTGCTCGCGATGGTGACGCTCGATGGCGGCAGCTACCGCATCGCCGTGCAGGAGCTCGCCACCGGCACCGTACGGGTGCTCAGCCATGGGCGGCTCGATGAATCGCCGAGTTTTGCGCCCAATGGGGCTACACTTATCTACGCCGAGCGCGAGGGCAACCGCGGGGAGCTCGCGACGGTCTCGACGGACGGCCTCACCGGGCTGCGCCTGAAGGCCCCGGAAGGGGAGATCCGCGAGCCGGCCTGGGGACCATTCATTCCCTAGGGTGCGCCTTAAGGGTTACTGGGAGGATTGTTGAAATGCCGGAGAAATTATCCATGCAGCGTCTGATCGTCGTGCTCCTCATGGCCGTGTCCCTCAGTCTTGGCGCCTGCGCCAGCAAGAAGCCGAAACCGGGCGCCGCGGGGGGCACCCCGAGCGAGGCGAGCGCCAATGCCAATGCCGGCGGCGCCGGAGATGCGTCTTCCGCGCTGGCGGCCGGTGCCAATCCGGACGATGAGGCGCAGGGTCCCCAGGGCGGCCTGCTGGCGACGCGTGTAGTGTACTTCGACTTCGACAGCAGCGAGATCAAGGGCGCCGGTACCGATATCGTCGCCGCGCATGCGAAATACCTCGCCGCGCACGGCGGCACCCGGGTGCGCCTGGAGGGGCACACCGATGAGCGCGGCTCGCGCGAGTACAACATCGGGCTCGGCGAGCGGCGTGCCCAGGCGGTACGGCGGGCGCTCCTGCTGCAGGGGGCCACCGACGCCCAGATCTCGACCGTGAGCTACGGCGAGGAGCGCCCGGCGGTCTCCGGGCACGACGAGGCCGCCTGGTCCAAGAACCGGCGGGTCGAGATCGTCTATCTGGCCCTGCCTGCCAGCGCGCCGAAGCCGTAAGAGGAAGGATGAGATCCATGCCGATGCGCCCAGGCCTTGCGGCTCTCCTGGTGCTGGCGCTGCTCGCCGGTTGCGCCACCACGCCCTCCGAAGACGATCCCACCCAGCAGAAGCTCACCGATCTTGATGGACGCATGGAGCGCCTCGAGCGCAGCGTGAACAACGAGGTGGCCGTCTCCCAGCACGTCGATGAGATGCAGGCGCAGCTGCGGGAGCTGCAGGGCCGCATCGATGAGCTCGAGCACACCAACCAGGCCCTGAGCAAGCAGCAGCGCGACATGTACGCGGACCTCGAGAAGCGCTTAGGCGGCGGTGGTGCGGGAGCTGCTGGGGCTGCGGGAGCTGCGGCCGCCGGCGCCGACCGCGGGCGGGGCCGCCGATGCCGCGGGCTCCGCGGACGCGGCGACGCCTTCCTCGACCGAGCAGGCGGTCTACTCGCAGGCCTTCGATGCTCTGAAAGCCGGCAGCTACTCGGTGGCGATCGCCGGGTTCAAGGATTTCATGGGCACCTACCCGACGAGCCCGCTGGCGGAGAACGCCCAGTACTGGCTCGGGGAGGCGTACTACGTGAACCACGATTACGATGCGGCGGCCGGCGCCTTCCGCACCGTGCTCAAGAAGTGGCCCGACTCGCGCAAGGCCCCGGATGCGCTCCTGAAACTTGGCTACACGCAGTACGCGCAGAAGCAGTACCCGGCCGCCAAGGCCACCCTCACCGATGTCACGCAGAAGTACCCCGGGACCGACTCGGCCAAGCTCGCTGCCGATCGCCTCAAGCGCATCCCGGAGCAGTAATTTTTTCAGGGCGCGCCGGCGCGCTCACACGGGCGGCGAGTGACTACCACGCGGCTCAAGATCACCGAGATCTTCCATTCGCTGCAGGGCGAAGCGGACACCGTGGGCGTGCCCACGGTGTTCGTGCGCCTCACGGGCTGCCCGCTGCGCTGCCAGTACTGCGATACCGCCTACGCCTTCCACGGCGGGCAGTGGTGGGAGCCGGCCGCGATACTCGCGCGCGTGCAGGAGTTCGGCACGCGCTACGTGTGCGTCACGGGCGGGGAGCCCCTCGCGCAGAAGGGCTGCGCGGCACTGCTGACGGCGCTGTGCGATGCGGGGCTGCGCGTGTCGCTCGAGACGAGCGGCGCCATGTCGCTCGAGGCGGTCGATGCGCGCGTCGTCAAGGTGGTGGACGTCAAGACCCCGGGCTCGGGCGAAGAGCGCCGCAACCGCTACGCGGAGCTCGAGCGCTTAGGACCCCATGACCTGGTCAAATTCGTCATCTGCGGGCGGCACGACTACGAGTGGAGCCGCGCGCGCCTGGCGCAACTGAAGCTCCCCGGGCGCTGTACGGTGCTGTTCTCGCCGAGTCACGAGGAGCTGCCCGCGCGCGAGCTCGCCGACTGGATTCTCGAGGACCGGCTGCCGGTGCGCTTCCAGGTGCAGCTGCACAAGCTCCTGTGGGGCAACGTGCCAGGGAAATGACGTGGCGCGTCCTGCTGCCATCGTACTGCTCTCCGGCGGTCTTGATTCGGCCACGACGCTCGCCATGGCAGGCGCGCAGGGTTTTGCCTGCCACGCGCTCTCGGTGGCTTACGGGCAGCGCCATATCGCCGAGCTTGACGCCTCGCGCCGCGTCGCTAGCAGCGCTCGGGGCGCTCGAGCACCGCCTCATGCACGTGGACCTGGCCGGCATCGGCGGCTCGGCACTCACCGATTGGACGCTCGCGGTCCCGGAGTCCCCGACGTCCGGCATCCCCGTCACCTACGTGCCCGCGCGCAACACCATCATGCTGTCGCTCGCGCTCGCCTGGGCGGAAGTGCTGGGTGCGCGCGACATTTTCATCGGCGTCAACGTCCTCGACTCGAGCGGCTACCCTGACTGCCGGCCGCAGTTCATCGCAGCCTTCGAAGCCCTGGCCGCACTGGCGACCAAAGCCGGTGTCGAGGGCGCTCCCTGCCGGGTGCACGCGCCGCTCATCCGCCTCACCAAGGCCGAGATCATCCGCGCCGGGCTTGCCCTCGGGGTCGACTATGGGCTCACGGTATCCTGCTACCAGGCCGATGATGCGGGGCGGGCGTGCGGCCGCTGTGACGCCTGCCGCCTGCGGCGTGCGGGGTTCGAGGCCGCGGGCATTTCCGATCCGACCGTCTACCGCGACGGCTTGCGCGGGTGAGGCTTCACGCCCCGGCTGACACCAGCGCGACGCTGGACCCGGGTGCTCACGAAGTAGACCGGGATCCCGGCGAAGCCGAGCAGGCTTCCCCAGATGAGGGGCTTGGCCTCCATCCCCCAGAGGATCCACGCGCAGTAGAGCACCGCGAGCACGGCGGCGCTGGCGGTGAGGGGGCTCACGGCGCGCGTGGCGTCGCCCGCATGCCGCAGCCGCAGGACCGCGAGCGGGTCGAGCACGTAGAGCGGGATGGTCAGAAGCGTCGCCGCGACGCTGAAGAAGGCGAACACGCTGCCCACGGATCCGACGTAGTTCATGAGCAGCATCACACTCGTGACGATGCCACTGAGGATGAAGGCACGTGCGGGGGCGGCGCGCGAGTTCTCGTGCGCCAGCGCCTGCGGGAAGCCCCCGTGCCGGGCCATCGACTGCGTGACCTCCCCGATGACGAGCGTCCAGCCGTTCAGGGCCCCCAGGCCGCTGATGGCGCAGAAGGCGGCGATCCACCCGCCCCACTGACCGCCGAGGCGCTGCGCGAACAGGTCCGCGAACGGGGCGCTGGAGGCGGCCAGCTTGGCCTGCGGGATGAGGAACATCGGTACCACGGAGATGCAGATGTAGAGGAAGGCAGCGATGAGGGTGCCGGCGAGGGTGGCGCGCGGGATGTTGCGGGCCGGATCGCGGACGCGCGCGGCCGGGATCGTGGCGCACTCAAGCCCGAGCATCGCGAACAGGGTGAGCGAGGAGACGCTCGCTACTTCGCGCCACGAGGCGGGATTCGGCGGCAGGTGCTGCGTGTAGAGGTGCGGATGGGTGAGGAGGACGGCGAGTCCCAGGACGATGACCGCGCAGGAGGGCAGGAGCTTCAGTGCGGTGGTGAGCACCTGTACCCAGCCGGCGGTGCGCGCGCCGCGCAGATTGATCAGCACGAAGAACCACACGAGCGCGAGCGCTGCGATGGGGGGCGCGAGCGGGGTCGCCGCGAGCTGGGGCACGAAGTACAGGACATAGCCGATGACGGCGATGGCGATCGCGGCGTTGGCGACCCACACCGACACCCAGTAGCACCACATCACGAAGAATGCCGCCCAGGGCCCGAAGGCGCGCAGCGTATAGGCGTAGGGTCCGTCATCGCGCGGGAAGCGCCGCGCGAGTTCTGCGAAGGCGAGCGCCAGACAGGCGCAGCCGAGCACGGTGACGAGCCAGCCGGTGAGAGCATTGAGGCCGAACGGAGCAAGCGCCGCGGGCAGGGCGAAGATCCCGGCACCGATGATGTTGCCGACGACGAGCGCGGTGGCCATCCAGAAGCCAAGCGTGCGCCCGCTCGCGGCGGCCGCGGTCGCCGCGGCGCTCAACCGGCCGCCAGGGCTTCGCGCAGCGCGACACGCACCAGGCTCAGCGCCTCATCGACGTCCGCACGGCTCACCATGAGGGGCGGGATGAACCGCACCGTGCTCACCCCGCACGACAGCAGGATGAGGCCGTTGTGGTAGGCGCGCGTCAGCACCCGCTGGCACAGCGCGGCCGCGGCCTTGCCGGTGGCAGGATCGATGAGTTCGGCGCCGATCATCAGCCCCTTGCCGCGCACGTCCCCGATGCAGGGGAAGTCCTTCGCGAGCTCCCGCAGACGGGTGAGAAAGTAGCCGCCGACGTCGGCAGCGTTGGCTGCGTACTCGTTCTCGACGAGCTCAAGTGTGGCGAGGGCCGCCGCGCAGCACAGCGGGTTGCCGCCATAGGTGTTGCCGTGCGCACCGCGCTTCCACTTCTCCATGAGCGTCTTCTTGGCGACGACCAGGCCGATCGGCAGGCCCGAGCCTAAACCCTTGGCGAGCGTCATGATGTCCGGCACGCACGCCCCAGTGTTGACTCGCGAACATCCTGCCGGTGCGGCCGATGCCTGATTGCACCTCATCGAATATGAGGAGGATCCCGTGGCGGTCGCACAATGCCCGCAGACCCGCGAGGAACCCGTCCGGGGGCACGAGGTAGCCGCCCTCGCCCTGGATCGGCTCGACGAGGATGGCGGCCACTTCGCTCGGCGGCACGTTACTCGTGAAGAGGATGTTCTCGATGTACTCGAGCACGGCGCGCCCCTGGTCGGCGCCGGCGAACAGCGGACGGTAGCTGTTCGGGTAAGGCACGTGCGTGACCCCGGGCATGGTGGGGAAGAAGCCCGCCTGCTGCGTGTACTTGCTGGCGGTGAAGCTTAAGGACCCCATGGTGCGGCCGTGGAAGCCGCCGAGGAAGCCGATGAAGCGCGGGCGCCCCGTAACGTAACGCGCAAGCTTGAGGGCGCCTTCCACCGACTCGGTGCCGCTCTGGCACACCAGCACCTGGGTGGGCTCCCCCATGGGGCTGAGCTCATTGATGCGCTCGGCGAGGCGCGTCATGCGCTCGTGCCAGTAATCGCTCGAGATGTGCAGGAAGTCATCCGCCGCAGCCTTGATCGCGGCGACCACCTTCGGGTGCGCGTGCCCGGTGCTGCACACGGCGATGCCGGCGGCGAAGTCGAGGAAGCGATTGCCGTCCACGTCCCACACTTGCGCGCCGCGTCCGCGCTCGATGACGAACGGGTAATCGCGCGGATAGGAGGGGGAGCTCACGAGGCGATCGCGCGCGAGCAGCGCCTGGGCCTTGGGTCCCGGCAGGGAAGTGCGGATGTGTTCGGAGGCCATAGTCAGGATCCTCAGGGAAGTTTAAGGCGAGGCGGGCAGGGTAATGCGCACGGGGCTGCGATGCGCGCGCTCGGTCGCGGCCTGCATCTCGCGCAGCACTTGAAGATCGGCCGCCGCCGGCGGCGGCAGGGTCTCGGGCACGCCGGCCACCTGGAGCGGCCAGCCGGTCGCCTGGCGGGCGGCATCGACGCTGACGCCAGGGTAGAGAGCGCTAGCTCAAGCTCCTCGGTTTCCGGGTGCGGGCGCAGGATCCCGAAGTCGGTGATGACGGCGCGCGGGCCGCGGCCGGGGAAGCCGGCGCGGGCGCGTTCGCCCGAGCCAGCGAGATAGCCCGCGCTGGTGAGGAAATCGAGCGTCGGCACGAAGCTGCGCGGGGACTGCTTCATGATCAGAAGCACCTCGCGCGCGTGAGTGGCGATGTCCGGCGCGCCCCCGGAGCCGGGCAGCCGCACCTTCGGAGTGGCGTAGGGGCCGATCACGGTGCTGTTGAGATTGCCGAAGCGATCGATCTGCGCCGCTCCGAGGAACCCGAAGTCCACCCGGCCGCGCTGCAGGTAGTGCGCGAACACCTCCGGCAGCGGGATCACGACGGTGGCCGTGGCGGCGAGTTCCCCGTCCCCGATCGACAGCGGCAGCACACTCGGGCGCGTGCCGACGGTGCCCGACTCGTAGATCAGCACCAGGTCCGGGGCGTGCGTGCGCAGCGCCAGGTTGCAGGCGGCGCTCGGCAGCCCGATGCCGACGAAGCACACCGCGCCATTCGTCAGCTGCCGCGCGGCGGTCACGGTCATCATCTCATCCGCGCTGTAGGCCGTCGCGCTCATGCGGCCACCTTGAGAAGTCGCAGCAGCTCGGCGTGGTCGCGCGTGTTGAAAACATGCGTGCGCAGCCACTCATTGAAGGTGTCACGCTCGCGCGCGATGTCATCCCAGGCCACGTAGAAGCGGTTGTCGCGCTCATAGCAGCCGGCGGCGTAGGAGGGATGGGCACCGCCGGGTACCACGCTCACCGCGCTCACCATCCAGTGCGGCAGCACGATGGCGTTCAGGGGTGCATCCAGGCGCTCGACCTGCTGCTCCACGGTCACGAGCAGGCAGCGCGCCGCGAGCGCCGCCTCGCGCGCTGCGCCCACGATGCCACGGATGAGGACGTTGCCTTCACGGTCGACCGCCTGCGCGTGCAGGATGGTGACGTCGGGGTTCAGCGCCGGGATGGCCAGCAGCGGCTCGTGAGTGAAGGGGCACTGGATGAGGGCGCTCGCGGCGCCCGCCACGCGGTCCAGATCCGTCGGCGCGTAGTGGCGCGTGAGCCCGCAGGGCAGCCCGCTGGCGCCGGCCTGGTAGGCGATGGCCATCTGCGCATGGGTGCGCTCGGTGATCGCAACGGGCGCGGGCCACTTTTTCTCGATGGCGTCGCGCAGCCGGTAGAGCGAGCCGACTCCCGGGTTGCCGCCCCAGGAAAAGGTGAGCGCCGCTGCGCAGCCCGCGCCGATCATCTGGTCGTGGATGAGGTCGGGCGTCATGCGGATCAGGTGCAGGCGGCGGCGCCCCTGGCGGATGATCTCGTGGCCGGCCGCGAAGGGGATGAGGTGCGTGAAACCCTCGAGCGCGACGCTCTGTCCGTCTGCCACGTGCCGCGCGATGGCGTCCTTGAGACTCAGGAGCGGCACGGCTACTCGACCACGGTCTGCGACTGCTCGCGCAGGTACTGCGGCAGATAATAAAAGGAGCCGATGGCCTTGCCGGTGCTGCCCGAGCCCTTCCAGCCGCCGAAGGCCTGGTAACCGGGCCATGCGCCGGTGGTGGCGCCCTGCGGGCGGTTCGCATAGGTGGTGCCGGCCTGAATGTGCTCCTGGAACCACGCCACCTCGTCGGCCGCGCCGTAGAAGCCGGCCGTGAGACCGAGCGCGGACTCGTTCGCGAGGTGCATGGCGGTCTCGCGATGATCCACGCGATGCATCATGAGGATCGGCAGGAACATCTCTTCCCGCCACAGCGCGTGCCCGAGCGGCGCTTCTGCGAGCGTCGGACGCACGTAATAGCCGTGCTCGAATCCCTGCGTGCGCAGCTGCTCCCCGCCGGCGATGATCCGCGCGCCGCCGGCGCGCAGCTCCCTGCAGAAGTGCGCGTACTTCTCGTACGCCGCGGCGGTCGTCACCGGCCCGAGCCAGTGCTCCCGGTGCGCGGGGTCTCCGATACGCAGGGCGCTGATCTGCTGGGTGAGCTCGTGCGTGAGCGCATCCGCCACGGCCTCGTGCACGTAGAGGCGCGACAGCGCGGAGCATTTCTGGCCGCCCATGCCGTAGGCCGAGCGCACGATCCCGAGGGCGGCGCGCGCCAGGTCGGCCTTCGCGGTCACGATGCAGGCATTCTTGCCACCCATCTCGGCGATGCAGGGGCGCGGGAAGGGCGGCGCCTGCAGTGCGCGCACGATGCCCATGCCCACCTCATAAGAGCCGGTAAAGGTGGCCCCGGCCGTGAGCGGGCTCGCGATGAGATGCGCGCCGGTGACGGCACCCGGGCCGCTCAGGTAGTTGAATACCCCCGGCGGCAGCCCGGCGTCGCGGAGGCAGTCGGCGAACAGCCGGTCCGCCCAGGGGGTGGCGCTGGCGCCCTTGGCGATGACGGTGTTGCCGGTGATGAGGGCTGCGGCGGTCGGGCCCGCCATCAGGGCGAGCGGAAAATTGAAAGGCGCAATGACCACCCACGGCCCGTGGGGCTTGAGCACGCTGCGGTTGTGCGAGGCGTAGCCTGTGACCGGGTCGTCCGGCAGTGCGCAATCAAAGCCGCCGTGTGCCTCGAAATCCCGGGTATAGAGCGTAAAAAAGTCCGCGCTCTCCTGAGCTTCACCCAGGGCCTCCATGCGGTTCTTGCCCACTTCGAGCGTCAGTACCGCGGCGAGCTCGTAGACGCGCTCCTCGATGAGCTGCGCTACACGGCGCAGGAGCCGCGCACGCTCGGCGAGCGGGGTGCTGCGCCAGGCGGGGAAGGCCTGCGCGGCCGCCGCCAGGGCCGCATCGGCATCCTCCGGCGTGGCTGCGGCAAACTCCCCGAGCGTCTCGGTGACATTGGCCGGATTGGTCTTGGCGAAGTACCGCGCGCCGGCACGCTCCTCACCATTGATGTGAAGATCATAGCGGCCGCCGAGGCGCTCACGCGCCCGTCCCAGGGCGGCCTCGAAGCTTGCGTGCAGGGCTTCCGGAGGCTCGAACATCGTCGCGTAGGTCAGCTTGAAGCTCATGGGACTTCCGTGCGCAACGACGCCGCGAGGGCCGCAAGCAGGCGCTCCAGCAGCTCGAGCGCCGCGTCCAGGTCCTTCTCGCCGATGACGAGGGGCGGTGCGAGGAGAATGAGATTACCGCGCGCCGCGAAGGACACCCCGGCCGACAGGGCATCGCGCAGCAGCTTGCGCAGTCCCGGATGCATGTCCGGCCATGGCGCCAGCGGCTCGCGGCTTGCGCGGTCGCGCACGAGCTCGAGAACCGCGAACAGCCCGTCGCCACCACGGACGTCCCCGATGAGCGGCTGCCGGGACTGCAACGCCCGCAGGCGCTCCAGGAGGGAGGCGCCCAGCGCGCGCGAGCGCGCGATCAGGCCCTCGGCGGCATAGCTTTCAAGCGCGGCGACGCCGGCCGCGCACGCCAGGGGATGTCCGGAGTAGGTGAGTCCCGTCATCAGCATCTGTGCTTCGAGGATGCGCGCCACCTGAGGCGCGACGAGCACCGCACCGAGCGGCAGGTGCGCCCCGGTCAGGCCCTTCGCGAGCGTCATGATGTCCGGGCTGTTCGCGCTGCCGTAGCGCTGCCAGGCAAACCATTCGCCACAGCGGCCGAAGCCGCTCATGATCTCATCGGCGATCAGGTATACGCCGCGCGTGCGCGTGGCATCGCGCAGCGCCGGCCAGAAGGACTCGGGTGCCACGATGCCGTTGGTGCCGGCGTTGGGCTCCATGAGCACCGCAGCGACCTGGTCAGCTCCGAGGCCGTCGATGGTCTCGGCCACGCGAGCCGCGGCGGCTATGCCGCAGGCCGCCGGGGACCTGGTGCCGAACGGGCAGCGGTAGGCATAGGGAGGCGGGACATGCACTACGCGGTAGGCGGCGGTATCGGTCTGACTTGCAGTTCGGGTGTCGCCCGACAGGGCCATCGCCGCGTAGCTTGCTCCGTGATAGGAACGATCGCGGGTAATGACCCAGCCCCGGGCCCTGGATGAGGCCTGGCGGGCGAACTTGACGGCATGCTCGTTGCCGTCCGCGCCGCCGAGGGTGAAGAACACGCGGCCGCCCTCAAAACCTGCCCGTTCGAGCAGCATCTGCGCCAGCTGCGCGCGCGGCTCCGCCCCCCAGGCGCTGGTCACGAAACACAGTCGCGTGGCCTGGGTGCGGATGGCTTCCACTACGTGCGGGTGCTGGTGGCCGAGATTGCTGCACTCGGCAAGGCTGCTCATGTCCAGGATCGAGTCCCCGTCCTCGGTGTACAGGTAAGCACCCGCGCCCCCGGTAATGGTGGGCGCATTCCAGTCCGTCTGCCGGCACCAGGTATGCAGAACCGCTTGAGCTTCCGGGATCATGGGCGTGCGCAGTGTTATGGGGAGCCACCCGTTCCGGGTGGGGTCCGGGTAGCGCTGTTGCGCCCGAATGTAGGCTGCGCTCACCGCTGGCGTCAACGCGACCCAAGCGGTGAGACTGCGTCCAGTGAGGGAATGGTCCGCAGGCCCGAATCGGGCCGGGTACTGTGGCACTGTAGTATCATCTCGCGCCCGCGCGGACCCCTGCGGCGAGGCCTCAGGACCGCCAGACCCCAACGCTGTGGGGCGTTAGCTCAGTCGGTAGAGCATCGGACTTTTAATCCGCTGGTCGACGGTTCGAATCCGTCACGCCCCATATTCCTGGCATTTCACTACGTGTCTTCGGGTCGGCGGATAAGCGGCACATCTGACGGCTCATGCCGTGAACTTTCGACTCGACCCATCCGATCCTTGAGTTCTGCCAATTCCCGCTCGATAGAAGCTATGCGGTCGAAGGTGTAGTCGAGGCCCGAGTAATCTAGTGTTTCTGACCACGCCCTCACTCTTTTCATCAGACGACGAAGCGCCCCGGGTCTCCCGTCTGTGTCAGTTGCAATGGTCATTTCCCGGATGAATCCTTTTCCGATATCCCGTCAGACGCGCCGCGGCTGGAGCACCAGGTCGGCCGCCTCTTCAGCCTCTTTGAGGAGCGTCTTTCGCGGCATGCCTAGCTGCGCACGCATGGTCAGCCCACGCGCTAAATCCGTAGCTTGGGTTGCGCGCGCGGCTACGGGAAAGTCAGATGGGATTTCTCCCGCGCTGATCCCGTCCCGGAAACGGCGCTCCACAAGCGCGACACCGCCTGCGACTGCGTTCTGCAGGAACTGCCGAACCTCGGCGTCGTCCACAAGCGGCGCGACGCACATCATCAGGCAGCCTCGGGCGGACCCTTTCTGGGTCGCACTTTCGACGGCGTACGTCAAAAAGCCAATGATCGAGTCGCGAAGCGTCTGTGGCGCGAGGAGTGCCTTCGCGGCTGACGCGCCCTTCCGTTCTGCGTACGCCTTAAGGGCGCGCAGGAATATCGCTCGCTTGTCCCCAAAGACGGCATACAGGCTCGGCCGTCCCACGCCCATCCCTTCGACGAGATCGTCAATAGTCACGCCGTCGTAGCCTTTCGACCAGAACACCTGAGTCGCCTTTTCCAGCGCCACCGTCTCGTCGAAGCTGCGCGGTCGCCCTCGTGGTCTACCGGCATTTTGAATCATTTGGTTTAAAACTCATTGACAACGATCATCGCGCCATTTTATAACTGAATAGTTCGAAACTAGCAAGACGACCCCGGCCCCGCGGGGCCCGACGACTCGCTTTCACCCTTCAACACGGAGCTGCCTCATGGATCATTCGATTGCTCTCGTCACCGGCGCCACTTCCGGGCTCGGTCAGGCGGCCGCCCGCCTTCTTGCCGAAGAGGGCTGGCGCGAGATCATCGTCACCGGGCGCAGCCTGGCAGGGGCCCAGCAAGCGGCCGCTCAACTCGCGGCTGAGAAAAAAGCAGTGATCTTCACGCCGCTGGCGCTCGATCTGGATAAGCCGTCGAGTGTTCAGTCGGCCGTTGCCGAGCTCGTCAAACGAGGCCAGCCGATCGATTCCCTGCTGCTGAATGCAGGGTTGGTTCCCTTTAAGAAGCGCGCTCTCACCGCGACGGGCGTCGAGTCATCTCAGGCCCCGCTCATCGGACATCATCAACTGACGGTTGGGTTGCTCAATGCCAGCTTGATGAGCCGCGAGGCGCGGATCGTTATCGCAGGTGCAGAACCTGCCCGCGGGGGCGTACCGATGTTCAAATACACCGACCTGCCAACCTTCGCGGCCAGTCGTTACCAAGGTAACCGAACCGCCGCTGTGGAAGCGCTGATACGCAACGGACCGAACATCAAGTACGTGCCCAACAACGCGTATGCCGACGCGAAGCTCGTCATCGCTTGGTGGACCGCAGCGCTGGCCCGCCGGCTGCCCTCCGGCATGGCCGTGTACGCCGTGTCGCCCGGTGGCGCGACCGCCACCAGGGTGGTGCGAAGCGCTGGTCTGGCGTTGAGGTATCTGTTTATCCCAATCGTGAACCTCATTCCCGGCATGAATCAGACGCCGGAGACCGCGGCCAGCCGGTATATCCAGGCATCAAAGTTCGGAACCGATTGCTCTGGGGAATTCTTCGCCTCAGCCAAAGGGAAGTTCTCGGGCCCAATGGAGGTGCAGCGTCAACCACACCTCCACGATCGCGCCAGCCAGGAAGCCGCGTGGCAGGCCGTCGTCAAGGTCTCTGGCGTCGATTTTGCGCCGGTCAAGCCCGCGTCGCCGTCGGTGGTTGAGCTGATCAAAAACGGCCCATAGGCCTATCGCGGCCGAACTGATCCCGTTTAACTGAAACTGCCGAGCGATTGCGGAGCTGCATGTCTGTCCACACGGTCTTGCGACTATTTTAAACTACCGCGTTCAGAAATAGCTTGACGGCCGTCGCGCTGGCTGATTATCGTACTGAACAGTTCGAAACCAGCAGCTCTAACACGCAAGGAAAATAGACATGGAACGGTTTCACGGTAAAAAGGCAGTGATTATTGGCGGCACGAGCGGCATGGGGCTCGCGACGGCGAAGATGCTCATCGAAGGGGGCGCAGGCGTACTGGTGACGGGTCTATCGAAGGCGGGTCTGGAGTCGGCGAAGGAGGAAATTGGTGAGCTCGCCTTCGTCGTTTCGAGCGACGCGCGTTCGTTGACGGACATCGACGCGCTTGCCTCCCGGGTGAAGTCCGAATTCGGTACCTTCGACCTGCTCTCCGTCAGCGCCGGCTTCAGCATTCCAACGCCTCTCGAGAACATGACCCCGGCCGTCTACGAAGAGATGTTCAACGTTAACGCCAAGGGTCCCTTTTTCGCGATCCAGAAGCTAACGCCCCTGATCAACCGCGGCGGCGCTATCGTCCTCACGACCTCCGTCGCCAACGTGAAGGGATTGCCCGGCCAGGCAGCATATGCGGGCGCCAAGGCTGCACTGCGGTCCTTTGCTCGGACGCTCGCCACCGAGTTGCTTCCTCGCGAAATTCGCGTCAACGCGGTGACGCCCGGTCCCATCGACACACCGATCCTCGACAAGGTGTTTGGCAATAAAGACGCGGTTGCCCAGGTCAAGCAGCACATGCTTGGCGTTATTCCGATGAAGCGCTTCGGGAAGTCGGAAGAAATCGCGAAAGCGGTTCTCTTCCTCGCATTCGACGCGACCTTCACGAACGGCCACGAACTTCCGGTCGACGGCGGTTGGTCGCAACTCTGAGTGGCCGCACGCCACATTTTCCGCGTCTCTGCGATATTGAGTGCAAAGCGTCAGGAGAGCTGGATCCTGGCCAGAGGCCATATGAAATCTGACAATAAAGATAGTCAAGTTGTTCATGCGACGACAGCTGACCGTTCTCTCGGCAGCGTAATACGCCGCTTCTTTGCGAGTTGGGAACGATTGGAAGAGTCGTTGGATTATAGCGCGCAGGATTACGCCCTCGATCGCGTTAAAGCCCTGGAACTTCGCGTGCTGCAACTTGAGAACGCAAGAGCGGCGGCGGCACAGTTACCACCCAGCGCTCTTGAGTCGTAACGGAACCGTTTGTGAGTGCCCGCTGCGGGCAGTTTCAGATATCGCTGTTGTTGGTGCGGATGCGATGAAGCGCCGATACAGCGTATCTGGTGCGTTGAGTTCATAGGCTTGGATCAAAGCGTCGAAGAAATCACAGAGACGGAGCAAGAGTCTTGGCAGACCGATAAGCCCGACGGCGCACTTCCGGCGAGGCAGCCCGCACCCAGGCGCTATCTCACATCGACGACGCAAACGCCCAAGTTCAAGTTGCCGAGGCCCAGTTGGCACAGGCGCGGGCGAACACCCGGGCCCCCGCGGCGCAGGCCGCAGCCGACAAGCGCAACTACGCGCGCTATCTCTCGGTGAGAACAGCAACGCCGGCGGCGGTGGCTCCTCAGCAACTCGATCAGAGTCAGACCACTTTCGAAATGAGTTCCGCTCAGCTTTTAGCGGCCGAAGAGCAAGTCCACATCAGCCAGGCCCTGCTCGTTTCTGCGCGCACGCATCTCGGGGTCGGACACGCGGAGCTTAAAGCGGCCGAGGCGCAGATCGCTCAGGCGCGACTTCAGATTACCTACAGTCACGTGATCGCGAATATCAGCGGACACGTTTCTCATAAGACGATTGCGGTCGGTGATTTTGTCCTTCCTGGGCAACAACTAATGGCGATCGTCCCTGACGTGGTCTGGATCACCGCCAATTTTAAGGAAACGCAACTGACCCGCATCCGTCCTGGCGGTGGGAATCCATATTGACGCCTACCCGGATTTGAAGGTGACCGGCCATGTGGACTCTATTCAATGGGGAGCCGGGCAGGCCTTCGCGTTGCTCCCAGCGCAGAACGCCACAGGTAATTTCGTCAAGGTGGTTCAACGGGTGCCCGTAAAGATCCTAATCGACCAGCCGGAGCGCATTCGTCAGGCCCTGGGTCCGGGGATGTCGGTCGAATCGCAAGTGAAAGTTGATTAATGGCCAACGGGCCAGCTAATGGAGGCTGGACCCCGGAGCGCTCGGCGGCCGGTCAGCGCTCGCCGTGGCTGATTGCCTCCATCGTCTCCTTGGCAACCTTCATGGAGGTGCTCGACATCTCGATAGCCAATGTCTCGCTGGACCACATCGCGGGATCTCTCTCGGTCACCTACGATGAGGCGACGTGGATCCTGACCAGCTATCTGATCGCCAACGCAATCGCCGTACCGATCTCGGGCTGGCTGTCCAATGTTGTCGGCCGCAAGCGGTTCTACATGATCTGCGTAGCACTGTTCACCGTGGCGAGTCTATTCTGCGGTCTCGCCCAAAATCTCGGGTTCCTAATCTTCGCGAGAATCTTCCAGGGGATTGGCGGCGGTGGATTGGCGCCCACTGAGCAATCGATTCTCACCGACACCTTCCCACCGGAGAAGCGCGGAGCGGCATTCGCGCTCTATGGCATGACGGTGATCTGCGCACCGATTTTTGGGCCGACGGTCGGCGGCTTCATCACCGATCAGGTTTCCTGGCACTGGATCTTTTTGCTTAATGTGCCAGTAGGGTTACTCTCCCTCTACTTAGTGAAGACCTTCGTCGTCGATCCGCCAACGCTGGAGCAGGAACGGCGCGCGCGCCTGAAGAGTGGGCTCAAAGTCGATGGACCCGGAATCGTTCTTCTCGTCCTCTGCCTAGGGTGTCTGGAATACGCCCTCGATCGCGGTCAGCGACTTGATTGGCTGCATAGCGGCTGGATTGTGGCCGCCTTCGCGGTCGCGGCGGTTTCCTGCGTTTTCTTGTTCATCTGGGAGTGGGATGCGAAAGAACCCGTTTTTGAGGTACGTCTGTTCTCCAAGCGATCCTTTTTAATCAGCTTCATGGCGATGATGAGCACCGCGGCCGTCTTTCTCGGCACTGTTCAACTGATTCCGCAGTTCTCGCAGGAGGCGCTGGGATATACGGCCACCACCGCCGGTTTGGCGATGACGTTCGGAGGGGTTGTCATCGTGATGCTGATGCCGGTTGCTGGAAAGCTAATCACTTACATCCAGCCTAAATACATGATGATGGCGGGCTTAGCAGCGGAAGTGGTGGGCCTGCTCGCCTTTTCGCGACTCGCCCCTGATGTTAGTTGGTGGTGGGTGGCGTCTGCCCGGGCGGGTCTAGCTCTTGGGATTCCTTTTCTTTTTATCCCGATCAACACCGCAGCCTATGCCGATATCCCAGGGGAAAAGACCGCCCAGATTTCGGCCCAGCTTAACCTCGCGCGAAATTTGGGCGGCAGCGTTGCCATTTCGATCGCCCAGGCAATGCTGGAACAGCGGCAGCAGTTCCATCAGTCCCGCCTGGTGGAGACATTGGCGCCCGGAAATTCCAACTTCCATAACTGGACGTCCGAAATGACGACAGCGCTCAGCCACCGGCGGCGCGGGCGCCTCAAATGCCGCCATAGGCGAGATCTCTAAGAGCGTCACTCATCAAGCGCAGATCATGGCTTACGGTGACGTGTTTTGGGCACTGGGGATCACCACGGCGATGCTGATGCCCATTTTGTTCTTTATGAGAAAGCTTAAGCCACGCGTCGCTTCAGCCGGGTGATTGGAAATGCGCAGTCAACTGTCGCGGCTGGCCTGGCTCATCGCGTCCGTCACTACTCTGCTGGTCGGCTGCGTCGTGGGACCCCAATATGCGCCGGCGCAGCCGCCATCATCTGCGAGCCTGGCGGCAGCCAACGCGCCCGCTTCCGCAACGCCGCTCAGCCGGGTCGAGGAGACACCGGCGGATCTCGTGGTCTGGTGGCAGGGCTTTAGAGACCCGGAACTTGATGCTCTGGTGTCGCGAGCCCTGGCCGGCAATCTCGATCGGCAGATCGCCGCTTCGCGGATGCGCCAAGCTACGGCTCAAGCCCTCGCCGTGCGCGCTGACCTTCTCCCTACTCTGAACGGGTCGGCGTCCATCAATCGCACACAGATCAGCCAGAATGCGGGATTGTCCCACATCAGTTCCCTAATCGGCGGGGGCTCCGGCGGCAATATCGCGGCGGCCGGTTTGCCGGCGCTCGAGTTCGATAGCTATACCCTGGGATTGAGTGCCAATTGGCAGCCTGACCTGTTCGGCGGTGGGGGGAGTGCGCTTCGCGCGGCCCGTCTACGGCAAACGGCCGAGGTTTGGTCGGCGCGTGACACTGATGTTGCTGTAGTTTCTCAAGTGGCTCAGGCCTACCTTGCTCTCCGCGCAGACCAGGCACGTCTGGCGGTGGTTCGCGACAATGAGAAGGACCAAGCCGATCTACTGAACCTGATCGATGCCCGGGCGCGCGGCGGGCTCGTCAACGACGTGGACACCGTCGAACAACGAGGTCAACTTGAGTCCACGCGCGCCCAGGTCGCGCCGCTCGAGGCCGATGTCTTGGTGCGTATTCACCAGCTGGGCTTGCTGCTCGGTCTTGCGCCAGATGCTTTGGCCGATGAGCTGGCCGCGAAGGACAATCCGATTGATGCCTTCCCGCCAGCGGATCCAGTGGTGCCAGTAGGCCTGCCTTCAGATCTGTTGCGACGACGCCCCGATGTGCGCCAAGCTGAGCGAGCGCTGGCGGCAAGCATCGCCGACGTCGACCAAGCGACTGCCGCCCTCTACCCTCAACTTCAACTCACAGGTTCGTATGGCTTAGTCTCTACAGCGCTGAGGACTTTGCTCGATGCCGCAAGCCGCGACTACCTGATCGGCGCCGCGTTCGCGCAGCCGCTATTCGACGCCGGCAAGCTGCGGGCGCGGAAGCGTGCAAGCGAGGAGCAGGCGGTTCAAGCTGCGATAACCTACCGTAAAGTCGCCCTGGTCGCGTTCCAGCAGACCGCCGATGCGCTGGCTGCCTACGCGGCCGACCAGCGACGTCTCGTCGCCCTCCGCGCCGCCTTTGCGGACGAAGCACTTTCGACCGAACTGAATCGGGCGCAATATCTCGGCGGCGTCTCAGATCTGCAGGGGACCCTGCGCGCAGAAGCTGTGGCTTTCCAGGGCCAAGATGCGCTAATTCAGACTCAAGGTCAGCTCAGCCAAGACCTCGTCACACTCTATCGCGCCCTTGGCGGCGGTTGGTCGGGCTCCAAAGATCCGAGCAACCATACGCTGTCGCTGAACACCGAATGAAAACTCGTTGTTGCAAATTGGCCGGGAAGACGCGACGAAGCAGATTGGAGGAATCTAGTGATGGAAAAGTTCCCGTATAGGACCGCTCTCATCGTCGGCGCCGGACCAGGCATCAGTGCCTCACTCGCGCGCCGTCTCTCGGCGCTTGGTGTGGGAGTTGGCCTCGCTGCTCGCGATGTCGAAAAGCTCAAAGCGCTGTCCGATGAGACGGGCGCAAAGACTTCGCCGCGGATGTCACCGACCCTTCGGCCGTCGCTAGACTTTTCCTCGACACCGAGGACCTACTAGCTGAGCCCGACGTCGTTATCTACAACGCCGGCTTTCGCGTGGCCGGAAGGCTAGCTGATCTGGACCCTGCCGCCGTAGAGAGGTCCGTCGCTATAAATGCTTTCGGCGCCTTCCTCGTTGCGCAGCAGGCGGCAAAGCGGATGGAGGCGCGGGGACACGGTGCAATTCTATTTACGGGCGCGACGGCCGGCGTGAAGGGGTTTGCTAAGTCGGCCCCCTTTGCTATGGGTAAGTTCGCGTTAAGAGGCCTTGCCCAGAGCGCGGCCAAAGAGCTGGGGCCGAAAGGCATTCACGTGGCCCTTTTCAACATCGATGGAGGTGTTCGTTCGGCCAGCCGCCCGGATCGGGCCGACCACCCAGACTCCACACTGGACCCCGATGCGATCGCTCAAACGTACATCGACGTGCTGTCACAACCACGAAGCGCTTGGTCATTCGATGTCGATCTGCGCCCGTGGACGGAGCAATTCTGAGAAGAATACGCGGCGCGTGCCGCGCTGCTCGGTGGGCCAGGCCAACAGTTCACCGACGGCCTGGCGAGTGTTCAAAGAAGTAAACGAACTCGCCTTACGTCCTCGACAGTATCGGATCTGGACCCGGGGCGAGAGGGCCGGATAAAACTGGCTTGGAGCTCAACGCGTATCACCTCTTAACGATCCTACTGTGGGTAACTATGAGGGTAACTTCCAATGCGCACTACGGATTAAGCTGGTTGATCAGGTGTTATGGCGCGGGGGGGGGGGGGGGGGGTTTTTTTTTTTTTTTTTTTTTTTTTTTTTTTTTTTTTTTTTTTTTTTTTTTTTTTTTTTTTTTTTTTTTTTTTTTTTTTTTTTTTTTTTTTTTTTTTTTTTTTTTTTTTTTTTTTTTTTTTTTTTTTTTTTTTTTTTTTTTTTTTTTTTTTTTTTTTTTTTTTTTTTTTTTTTTTTTTTTTTTTTTTTTTTTTTTTTTTTTTTTTTTTTTTTTTTTTTTTTTTTTTTTTTTTTTTTTTTTTTTTTTTTTTTTTTTTTTTTTTTTTTTTTTTTTTTTTTTTTTTTTTTTTTTTTTTTTTTTTTTTTTTTTTTTTTTTTTTTTTTTTTTTTTTTTTTTTTTTTTTTTTTTTTTTTTTTTTTTTTTTTTTTTTTTTTTTTTTTTTTTTTTTTTTTTTTTTTTTTTTTTTTTTTTTTTTTTTTTTTTTTTTTTTTTTTTTTTTTTTTTTTTTTTTTTTTTTTTTTTTTTTTTTTTTTTTTTTTTTTTTTTTTTTTTTTTTTTTTTTTTTTTTTTTTTTTTTTTTTTTTTTTTTTTTTTTTTTTTTTTTTTTTTTTTTTTTTTTTTTTTTTTTTTTTTTTTTTTTTTTTTTTTTTTTTTTTTTTTTTTTTTTTTTTTTTTTTTTTTTTTTTTTTTTTTTTTTTTTTTTTTTTTTTTTTTTTTTTTTTTTTTTTTTTTTTTTTTTTTTTTTTTTTTTTTTTTTTTTTTTTTTTTTTTTTTTTTTTTTTTTTTTTTTTTTTTTTTTTTTTTTTTTTTTTTTTTTTTTTTTTTTTTTTTTTTTTTTTTTTTTTTTTTTTTTTTTTTTTTTTTTTTTTTTTTTTTTTTTTTTTTTTTTTTTTTTTTTTTTTTTTTTTTTTTTTTTTTTTTTTTTTTTTTTTTTTTTTTTTTTTTTTTTTTTTTTTTTTTTTTTTTTTTTTTTTTTTTTTTTTTTTTTTTTTTTTTTTTTTTTTTTTTTTTTTTTTTTTTTTTTTTTTTTTTTTTTTTTTTTTTTTTTTTTTTTTTTTTTTTTTTTTTTTTTTTTTTTTTTTTTTTTTTTTTTTTTTTTTTTTTTTTTTTTTTTTTTTTTTTTTTTTTTTTTTTTTTTTTTTTTTTTTTTTTTTTTTTTTTTTTTTTTTTTTTTTTTTTTTTTTTTTTTTTTTTTTTTTTTTTTTTTTTTTTTTTTTTTTTTTTTTTTTTTTTTTTTTTTTTTTTTTTTTTTTTTTTTTTTTTTTTTTTTTTTTTTTTTTTTTTTTTTTTTTTTTTTTTTTTTTTTTTTTTTTTTTTTTTTTTTTTTTTTTTTTTTTTTTTTTTTTTTTTTTTTTTTTTTTTTTTTTTTTTTTTTTTTTTTTTTTTTTTTTTTTTTTTTTTTTTTTTTTTTTTTTTTTTTTTTTTTTTTTTTTTTTTTTTTTTTTTTTTTTTTTTTTTTTTTTTTTTTTTTTTTTTTTTTTTTTTTTTTTTTTTTTTTTTTTTTTTTTTTTTTTTTTTTTTTTTTTTTTTTTTTTTTTTTTTTTTTTTTTTTTTTTTTTTTTTTTTTTTTTTTTTTTTTTTTTTTTTTTTTTTTTTTTTTTTTTTTTTTTTTTTTTTTTTTTTTTTTTTTTTTTTTTTTTTTTTTTTTTTTTTTTTTTTTTTTTTTTTTTTTTTTTTTTTTTTTTTTTTTTTTTTTTTTTTTTTTTTTTTTTTTTTTTTTTTTTTTTTTTTTTTTTTTTTTTTTTTTTTTTTTTTTTTTTTTTTTTTTTTTTTTTTTTTTTTTTTTTTTTTTTTTTTTTTTTTTTTTTTTTTTTTTTTTTTTTTTTTTTTTTTTTTTTTTTTTTTTTTTTTTTTTTTTTTTTTTTTTTTTTTTTTTTTTTTTTTTTTTTTTTTTTTTTTTTTTTTTTTTTTTTTTTTTTTTTTTTTTTTTTTTTTTTTTTTTTTTTTTTTTTTTTTTTTTTTTTTTTTTTTTTTTTTTTTTTTTTTTTTTTTTTTTTTTTTTTTTTTTTTTTTTTTTTTTTTTTTTTTTTTTTTTTTTTTTTTTTTTTTTTTTTTTTTTTTTTTTTTTTTTTTTTTTTTTTTTTTTTTTTTTTTTTTTTTTTTTTTTTTTTTTTTTTTTTTTTTTTTTTTTTTTTTTTTTTTTTTTTTTTTTTTTTTTTTTTTTTTTTTTTTTTTTTTTTTTTTTTTTTTTTTTTTTTTTTTTTTTTTTTTTTTTTTTTTTTTTTTTTTTTTTTTTTTTTTTTTTTTTTTTTTTTTTTTTTTTTTTTTTTTTTTTTTTTTTTTTTTTTTTTTTTTTTTTTTTTTTTTTTTTTTTTTTTTTTTTTTCGCAATCCTCATCACATAGGTTTGCGGAATTTAAGGATGAATTGGTCCGTGTGTCCGCGTATCGTCTGGTCGAACACTTTGGCCGTGCGGGGATTAGCCGGGTTGGCGCGAATTAAACTCTCGGAATCGAACTTGAACCCCGCGGCTTCGCCTTCTCGGCGCACGGTCGAAGACTCGATGCGATGCAAGGTCTCGGTCACCTTGGCGGGAGCGCCCGGCGCGGCGGAGAGATCATGAACTACGTAAAGGCAACCGGGTTTGAGCCCTTGGTATACCGCCTTGTTAAACTGGGTGGTGTCAACCGGTCCCATGAACTTGTCATGCAGGTCGTGATAGTTTTGGGAAATCCAGAACAGATTAAGCTTTTAGGGAACCTCAATCCTTCGACCGCCGCTGCAGTCGTAACCGTTACGTTGGGATGAGCGACGGCGTAGACCTGAAGCTCCGCGGCTGCCTTAGCGAACTCTCAAACTTGAAGAATCCGGTGGGCTCCACCGCGTAAACGTGACCCTTGGCGCCGACGATGCTGGAGAAGGACGCGTGAAATAACCTGAGTCGGCGACATATCGGCGACCTTGTCGCCCGGTTTGATGCCGCTGAAGGCTAGTTTTGCTCCGGTTTTCGGTCGGCATCCTTGTGGTGTCAGAGTCCGGGCGCGAGGAGTCGGCGACTGCCGTGGAAAGCGCCGCCGAGACGTCGGGCAAGGGAACCCCCGCAGCAAAAGCGATAATCCCAAAAGCATGAGCGCAGGCCACGAAGGCGACAGCCATAATGTGCATTGGGAGTTCTCGGAAGACTCCGCTCCTTCGGGCGGTGGGTGACCCTGGTGTTATGACGCTACTAATGATCTCATGGCTTCAATCTCCTGATGATGAAAGACTTCTGAAATCTCCAATTACCGGCACCTGCGGTTTACGCGCATCGAGCACACGGCGGTCTAAGACACGAGCGCGGACGGCGGCACCTCGATTTCGCCGCTTGCGATGTAGGCCGTGGCGCCACCAACGCTGACAGAGGTCACGACGCCTCCGCTCTTACGCGCCTCCGCTTCGATTTCGCTTCGGCGCCCCATCGAGACACCTTGCTGGATCGAAAGGCGATAGGCCATCCCGCCAAAATCGGCTTCGATGCCATGGCGCCGACGAGGGCGGCACAGGCGCTGCCCGTCGCGGGATCTTCTTCGACGCCCAGCGCGGGTGCCCACATGCGAGCATAGAGCTTGCCGCCATCCCGTAGATTTCCCGCGAAGAAGAAGATGTGGGGAGACCACGCTCGCGAGAGCGTTGCCGCCCAGGCAGCCCGATTGATCGCCGCCCGATCGACGACCTCGTTCGAGCTCAGTTGCGCAAAACAGAATGGAACACCGACGCCCGCGAAAAAAGACTTGGCTCACCTCGGCGGGCTCGATGGATAGGACGCGCGGCGAGATCAGTCGGAGAAGGTGCGCCGGTCGGTGCCTCGATCTTCCCCGATAACGTCAACGTGCCGTGGAACCCGCCGTTTCGCTGAGCGACGTCAACCGTCACGGGACCGACATTCTCCTCCAGAATGAGCCGGATTGGATCACCAAGCCGTACATGCTGTTTCATCACCAGCGCACAGGCTGTGCCGACCGTGGGATGCCCCGCAAAGTCGAGCTCCGCCCGAGGTGTGAAGATGCGCACCCGGCACGTGTTCGCAGGATCGTTCTTCGGCAGGACGAAGGTCGTTTCGCCGAAATTGAATTCGCGAGCAATCTTCTGCATGCCCTCGGTCGAAATGCCGGCCGCGTCAGGCAGAACCGCGAGTTGATTACCGCCGAACGGTGTCGAACTGAAGACATCGACGATGTGAAATGGGTACTTCATGAGATCAACCTCCGTGCGTTGCCTCAAGCCTTGACGACGAGGTCGATCTCAACGCAGGCCCCAAGCGGCAGCGCGGCCACCGCGATCGTCGTGCGGGCGGGAAAGGGCTGACTGAAATGCTTTGCGTAGATGCCATTCATCGCGACGAAGTCACTCATGCTCGTGAGATACACGCCGGCGCGCGCAACGTCGATCGAAACTCTTGCCGGCCGCCTTGAGAACCGCCGAGAGATTCCGGAAGACGCGCTCTGTCTCGGCCACAATACCCCCCTCGACCACCTTGCCAGTGGCCGGGTCTTGGCCGACCTGACCGCTGAAGTAGAGGAAACCACCGACTTCGATCGCCTGGGAAAACGGGCCGACCGGCGGCGCGAGTTCGGGCGAGGTAATTGCGGTCTTGCTCATGGGAAACTCCTGTGGATACTGGGTTAGATGGTCAGGATGGTGGAGCCGGAGGTGGCGCGCGCTTCCAATGCCTTGTGGGCGTCTGAATCGCATGAGGCATCAGGCTTTCCACAACAGCATACAACTTCTTGCTCTTTTTAACGGAGAACCGACAATTCCACAGTTCATTATTATCACGATGATAGTGCCGCTTAAGCACGATTCTGCTATTGTTACGAGGAGTTTTGGGAGGCTCCCTTGCTCGATGATTTACGCGCCCTCGTAGAGTTTGCCCATGCCGGGTCCATCGCCGGTGCAGCCGATCGTCTATTCCGGACGCCCTCTGCGATTACCCGGCAAGTGCAAAGGCTGGAGGCTGCATTGGGTGCCGAGTTGCTCGACCGCTCGGTAAAGCCGCCGCGTCTGAACTCGCTGGGCTCCAGGGTGCTCGAACAAGCGCGAGATCTGCTGCAGCGGACCGAGGCGCTGAAATCTCTTACGTCGAGCGACGCCGAACCTCACGGCCTCTTGCGCATCGGGCTCGCGCATGCCCTGGCCGAGGGGACGCTCATCGAACCTATTCAGGCGCTGACTGAGAAATACCCCAAGGTCCGAGTGCGGCTGTCGAGCGAACTGACCGGTGAATTAATTCACCGGCTGCTCGCGGGTGAACTCGACGTTGCTGCCGTGCTTTTGCCCGAAGGTAAAACCGCGCCTCCGCCTCTTCTGACGAATATCATCGCTAGCGACCGCATGGAGATCGTTCAAGGCGCCGCAGGCAACGTTGACGGTGATTGGAAAAGTTTGGGCCGAGCACCCTGGGTGCTCAATCCGCCCGGGTGCTTTCTTCGGGCGAGCCTCATCGATCGGATGGAGCGTGCCGGCTTCACCCCCATGATTGCGGCTGAAATCCACAACATGCATATGCAGCTGGCGTTCGTTCAGTCCGGTTATGGTGTCGGGCTGCTGCCCGCTCGCTTTATTGCCAGGAATCATTCTATCGATCCCGTGAAAGTATTGCGTCCCCCATCGTTTGACCTGCACCGATCCGTCGCGATAGTCCGGGTTGGGCAACTCGGCGCCTTGGGGAAGGCCGTCGAACAGTTGGCACACGGGTTTCGGCAATTGTTTGAGGCAGCCGACACAAGGAAGCCCGTGACGAGGCACCGCAGAGGTGTGCCCGCGAATCGGCGGGCGGCGCGACCGCCCAAGTAGACACCGGACATCGCTTATTCCCCCCACTTCGAATCCGTCACGTCCCATACCTCAGAGTGGCGAAGGAACTCGGCGTGACTGCGCCGACGGCTAACGAAATAGTGCGGCGGCGTCGGGCGATTGCGACCGAGATGGAGCTGCGGCTATCGCGTTACTTCGGTAAAGCGCGCAACTCTGGCAGAACTTGCAGACGCAGTACGACCTGGAGATTGCCAGCAAGAAAATCGGTAAGACGGTGGAGCGTGCGATTCAGCCTTTGACACGAGCGGATTTGATCTCGCGCGACCGTACTTCGTAGGTCTCAGGCAGGTACCAAATTTCGTCTTGAACTGAGAACATCGTGAGGATAGTAGTACTTCTGTCGACTGCCTTAGCACCGCCGTATCCGCCTGATCGGAGTGCCTCTTTTCAAGAGATGGTCGCATCCGGCGGGGATCGCTCTCTTCTCGCCCAAAAGTCGCAAAAGCTGGGATCACCTCCATAGAATGGGAAACGGCGCTACGCAGCGACAGCAACTCCGGCTACCTATGAATACCGGCACTGACACGCTCCTTTGCAATGGACCGAGCCGGTTCCTGGCTATACCGAGCGTGACGGGCGCGTACCGGTGGACAGTCTTGAGGCGGCTGCTCACTTCTCCCGGGTCCGGACTGCGCCCGTGGCGCAGTCCATTCGCCTTGAGCCTTCTTTGTCTTTCCTTGGTGGCTGGACCCGTACTGGCTCACCAGGTCGCTGCGATTGATCGCGACGCACACTATCCCGAGGGCCCACTCTGGCGCGAGGGCAAGCTCTTCTACGTGGAGTATTCCGCAAGCAATATATAGAACTTGGGACGGCAAGGCTACCAAGGTCTATTGGCACAAAGATGGTTGCGGTGCCAACAGTCTGTTTCCTTTCAATGGTCATCTACTGGTCGCTTGCTACGACAGCAATTCCCTGGTGGAGCTCGATGGCGGCGGCAAGCAGGTTCGGGAGATTCGTGCGGACAGTGGCGGCAAGGCTTTCGTCGGCCCCAACGACTTTTGCTCCGACGGCCACGGCGGCGTCTACTTCTCCGCGTCGGGCGTCTACGACATCAAGGCGCCCATCACTGGGGCCGTGCTACATATAACGGCTGACGGCAAGACGATTACCGAAGTCGCCAACACCATTCATTATTCGAACGGACTGAGCCTCGCAGGGGATCAACAGCATCTGTTAGTGGCGGAGATGCTCGCCGGGCGTGTGCTGTCATTTACGATCGAGCGGGACGGCAAGCTCGGGTCCCGGAGGGTATGGGCTCGCCTCGAGGATCTCGCGCCACCGACGCCTAACGAGGATGCCTATAACGGTCCGGACGGTGTGAAGCTCGGCCCGGATGGCAACTATTACATTGCGCAGAACGGTTCGGGTCGGGTACTGGTGGTAAGCGAGGGAAAAGCGGCTGGTGCGTGCGATCGACGTGCCCACGCCGTACGTCACGAATGTGGCATTTGGGCCCGACGGAGCCAATGTGGTAGCCGTTGACGGGCACTTCGAACAATGGAAGGCGCCGTTTCCCGGTGCGGTCTATCGGTGGTCACGCTGACCGATCCGGGCCACAATCGGTACAGGAGCTTTGGATAAGAATAAGCAAAGCGGCAACTACGTTCATAGGGGAGGTCTTGTGGCGAATACACCTGGTGAGAGACAGAGAGCGGATACCCTGGGCCGCGGATTTCCGGCGACCACCAGCATCGCAGCCGCGGTGTTCTTTGCGCTCTACGGAATGCCGCGCGCCGCTCTTGGCGATCAGCCGGACGTCAGTGGCACCACGTTAGCAGAAGTAACCGTGACGGCGACCCGTCGCCAGGAGACGATCGAGTCGGTCCCTTACAGTCTCTCCGTGGTCACTCCGGAGCAACTCGCCGCAAGTGGCGTCACGGATCTGATGTCCCTGTCGACGCAAGTCCCGGGTCTGAGCATGTACGACTATGGCGCCCGCTTCGCGGGCGCGGTGACGCCGATTATCCGCGGCATCAACGCCACCGGCAGTCCCGCTCGCGGCTTTCGCTCCTTCGAGCAAGCGCCCGTAGGCACTTACATCGGTAATTCGCCGGTTGACGGTTACTTTCAGTTGGACGACCTGAAGCGAATCGAGATTCTGCGCGGACCGCAGGGAACCCTGTATGGGGCGGGCGCGCTAGGTGGTGCGCTGCGCTTGATCCCCAACTCGCCAGAGCTGGACAAATTCGACGGACTGCTCGAGGCGGGCGGCTCGCGTGTTGCTCACTCGGACGGCACCGGCTACTCCTTGAAGGGCATGTTCAATATCCCCCTTGGCGATGCGTTCGCTTTCCGAGCGGCGGCGAGATACGACTATGATCCGGGCTGGATCAACGTCTTCGGTTTACTCGATCGCACTAACAACAGCGCGTACGGAGTACCGCTACTCGCGAATCCCAATGATGTCGTAAACAGCTCCCCGATCTACAACAGTCGCAATGACTGGAATTGGCAGAAGACCTTTACCGGGCGCGCGAGTCTTCTGTGGAAGCCGAATGATGTGTTTACGCAGAGGCTGCCATTCTGCATTCTAAGGTCAAAGGCGATGCCGGACCGCAGGTCGATCCGACCTACGCTGGCGGCGCGTCCCCTATCGACCCGAACACCCGTCTACCCCGCAGGAGGCAGCTACCAGGAGCTGGCGCTGGTGGACGAGCCGTTCGACCGCACCACGAACCTGTCGAGTCTGGATCTGAGCTATGACGCAGGTTTTGCCACGATTTCGACGACGAGTTCTTACTACACTACCGACGGATCCCTGATTCAGGACTCGACGTTCGACTACGGAGGGTTTGCCGGCGGGTATTACGTGCCGTATTACGCGGGAATACCCACGAACCCGCGGTGGATTTATCCGTTCCTCTTCACCGACTCGGCGCACACGTTCACGCAGGAGGTGCGGTTGGTGTCCAAAACCAGCCCGGACAACATATTCGACTACGTCGTGGGCGCCTTTTACGAAAATCAGACAAATTTCGGTAACTGGTACGTCACGACGCCAGGTTCGCCGGAACGCTCGATCGCCCAGGGTTGCACGGGACCGGTGTTCTATACATCCGCAGGCCCTTCGAGTTTTCCGAATTGCTTGGTCGTCACCGGCCCGAACGACACGACCTTCCAGCAGTTGGACAAACAGAACTTTACCGACAAGTCCATTTTCGGAGAGCTGACCTGGCATTTCATGAGGCACGGACAAGTTACCGGGGGCGTGCGGCATTTCAAACAGGATTTTACCGACGCACAGCTGTACCAGGATTACACATTTAACATCGTGGTCCCCCCCACTCCCCACGAGTCAGCGGCGAGCAAGACCGTCGGCAAGCTAGATGTCTCTTACGAATACGCTGGGCAGCAATACGTCTATGCACTCTGGTCGCAGGGCTTCCGGCGCGGCGGAGCGAACTCACTTCCACCACCCGGGAATATCTTGGCGGAGAGCCCGCTGTTACACACTTATCAACCGGACAGCACAAACAAATCTACCGAGGCTGGCTTCAAGGGACGCTTCGACAATGGCCTCTCCTATACGTTCGCGGGATTCCTTATCCATTGGGACCGGCCGCAAATCTCTTCGAGCCTGCCGTCCGGCAACTTGGCCGTCTACAATGCCAACACGGCCGAATCGTGGGGCTTTGAGTTCGAATCCACGGGGCCCTTATTCGTACCGCACCTCACTTACTCGGTCGGCTTCGCCTACGCCGATGCGTACTTGACCAGGGGCTTTTCCTACCCCGCAAATAACGGCTACGGACAAATCGTGCCCGGGCTTCTTTCAGGTACTGCCGGCGAGCAGCTTTTCCGGGAAGTCCCAAAACGAGCGTGAGTGCCGCGCTCATATATGACATCAGTCTAAGTCCCGGATACGTTCTTACGCTGTCGCCCAATGCGGTGTATCGCAGTGCCACTGCGCTACAGGTCGCACCAAGCGTGGGCTCAACGACGATCCAGCACTCCTCGACTTACCAAATCATGAACTTCAGTGTCGCTCTGACGCACGCGGCGTGGCGGGCAACGGCGTATGTGACTAACCTCTTCGACAAGCAGGAGATTCTCGCTCCGCCATCGCAGCCCAATCAGTTCGATAATCTAACCAACGATTTCCTGGTGAATCCGCCGCGGACCATCGGCCTTCGAGTCGCTTATTCTTTCGGGCGGTAAGACGCAAATCCGACGGGTCGAGCGACAGCGGCCGCGCCGGCGAGCAAGCGCCGCTTGGGCCGTGATTCGTTCAGGTGGGTAACGGCACCGAGTGCGCGGCGAGCGTTTCGATCAGCACCTGCAAGTGTCGGCGATAGTAGCGCCAGCGACCCGAAGAGCTGCCGTAAATCGGGCGCCGCACCTGCGCGGCGCTCGCGGTTAGAGACACTGACTGGTTTTTCTGGATATCGATGGCGGCGTCGCTCCAGGCAAGACCGCAGTAAGCGGCGATGCGCGCACCGGTGCGCTCCGGCGCCCGCACGAGCTCCTCGTAGACGATCTCGTGTAACTGGCTGCCGAGGGCTGATTGCCAGTGCTGCATCAGTTGCTCGTAGGCGGCGCAGTAGCGCCCCAGCTCCTCGAGATCGTAGCTGAAAGGGTAGCCCGCGGCGAAGAGCGTTCGATACATCGCAAAGCAGCTATCCAGCGGCGATCTTCTGAGCAACAGGATTTTCGCTCCTGGTAACGCGCGCCGAATGGCGCCGACGTAAAGGTAGTTGCTGGGCAGCTTTTCGATGATGTGCGCAGCGCCAGTGCCTGGCCCGGCAAGGCGTGCATAGTGTGCTTCTACCGCGCCGGGGTCGGCTGCGGCGGCTCGCTGGAACACATCGCCAACGCCGTGCGCTGCGGCGAGCAAGGCGCGCGAGAAATTGTCGGTCTCCCCATTCGATCGCACGCCCTGCAACCCTGTGAGAATGCGCTCCACCAGCGTGGTACCCGAGCGGGGTAGGCCAACGATGAAAATAAAGCGCGACGAGTCCCCTGCATGATGTGAGCCGTATGCGGCATTCGGTGAGCCAGTCTCGCGCGGATAAACCTCTTTAATGCGCGCAAGCTTGCGCTCATCCGCAGCGACGTCATAGGAGAGCCGACTCCTGCGCGCTTTGGCTGCTTCAGAAAACCAGTAAAAAGCTTCATCGAAGTGCCCGAGATCGTCGAGCTCCTTGGCAAGTGCGTAGCCGAGGAAAAGGCGCGCGCGGTAGTCGACGCTCGAGCGAGCGAGCAAAGCCTTTAGTTCGCGCAGGTGATTGGCGTCACTGGACTGGACGCGCAGTTCCGATCGCAGCAGATACGTGGGGTATTGGGTCGCGTCAATGGCGATGGCGCGATCGCAGGCCGCCTCGGCTTCGGCCAGACGACCAAGACTTCGCTCGCTGCAGGCCAGGTTGTACCAGAAGCGCGGATCGCGGGGCGCAACTTGGGTGGCACGCCGGTACAGGGCGTTCGCGCCCTCGTGTCGGCCAAGCGCCATCGAAACAAATGCGAGACCGTCGTATGCATCCGCAACCCCGGTTGGGAGGTCCGTCGCCTCGGCAATCACCTGTTCCGCGTCCCCGATTCGCCCTAGCTTTAGCAGCACCGAAGCCAGGAAGCCATGCGCGGGAACACAGACCGTCGCGCCACTGACAGCGCTTTGAGCGAGACTCAAGGCCTCTTCTAGGCTTCCGGCCTGCATCAAGCGCTCGGTGTCCTTCGGAGGGACGGGAGTGGAGCCATTCATGTTCGGGTACCTGCTTGAGGCCTGCCCGTCCCCTGGGCTCGAAGTTGCGCCGTGTGGCGTAGGGGGAGTTTAGGGCACTAGTGAGATGCTTAAAAGTTTCCCGCGCACCCTGGTTGACAGTGGGAAACCTCGTCGGCCGATTCGGATCAGCCGACACGAGTCGCGCAGTAGCGCCACCAGCGGATCCCGCATTGGTTTCTCCCACGCTGGTGGCGACGGAGAAGGGGACCGACGCAGACGCGCCCGTGCGGGGTTGCCCAGTGCGCACTTTGATTTTACTCAGCCACGCGCAGGGTTTGCGGACGCGGCGGGCGGTCGCGTAGGTGCATAGCTCGCCGAACCTACTGAGGAATAGCGCTGAACCTGCGTCGCCTTAAATCATCACAGAACTGTTACGTGCCGGTGTTTGTCCGCTTAGGTGAGTAGGTTCTCTCGGGAGAGAAATGTCTTCCGCCGCTCCAAGTCGAGGACAATCTGGCGGCGCTGCGGCAGCTGCAGCTGGAGGGTTGTACGTGTCGCGGGCCGGGACAAAGGCTATTGGGAAACGGGCGGCAGGGCCGCGGGATCTGCGGAGACCGTGAATTGAATATGACTGCTGAATATGGATGTGTGTCCGGTAAAAACCTCCCATTGAAGAAAATAATGACCGGGTGACAACGACGAGATTGGTATCGTTTGCGTTGATGCGTTCTTCTGTGGGAGATCCCGAAGCGCTTCCGCTTTGCCACCATCCTTCTTAAGAAACGCGCGCGAGAAATGTAGGGGCTCGGAGAATTCCAGGACGATGCTGGCCGGGTTCGCACCGACGCTCCCATCCGCCGGAGTCGACTTCACGAGCTGGGTCGGTTCGGCGGCGTAGACGGCGCTAGCCCACTGAAGAACTAATACAGAGACAACCCAAACTCTCTTCATTGCAGTGATCTTCCTAGAGGTGGCGAGGATTCACAAAATCGGCTGGCCATCACGGCCGCGCGACGCACAGTCTGCTCGCCGGGGCGGGCGAGCCGCCGCGCCGTGAACGTCCACAGAACCGAATGGGGAGGATTCGATAGCAGAAAGTCCGCGAGCGGCGACGCCCCGCAGCAAGTCTCCGTCAGCGTCAGCTTCGTCGCAAACAACTGGAAGTTATTTGGGCATGCGAAATGGTAGGGGCGACTGAGGCTGTGACTGGCGGTGGCCTGCCTCACGCCTTAGTGTCTTAACGGCTTGATGCTGACCGTCGCCCATCTTTCGGAAATGCCCGGCGGTCACATTGTCGTGTCATTGAAGTGACGGCCCGCACCCCAAAGGCGTCGTGCACACCTTGGAAAGCCGACACTTCCGCGGGTAGGATGGACTCGTCCGGCGTGGGTTCCACGAGTTGCATAGGTATTTGATCATGGCCGATTCGCCAAGTTACGCGCCCCCGCCCGTATGGGTGTGGAAGAAGGCGAACGGTGGTCAGTTTGCGAACATTAACCGCCCAGTTGCCGGCCCGACCCACGACAAAGAGCTCCCGGTCGGGCGTCACCCGTTGCAGCTCTATTCTCTGGCCACCCCCAATGGGGTCAAAGTCACGGTCATGCTCGAGGAGCTGTTGGCTCTGGGGCACGCGGGAGCCGAATATGATGCCTGGCTGATTCGGATTAACGAGGGCGAGCAATTCGGCAGCGGATTCGTCGCCATCAACCCGAACTCCAAGATTCCGGCACTGCTCGACCGCAGCGGTCCCAGTCCGGTCCGCGTGTTCGAGTCCGGCGCCATCCTCGTGTATCTCGGGGAGAAGTTCGGTGCGTACTTACCCGCCGAGCGTGCGGCGCGTGCCGAGTGTCTGTCCTGGCTTTTTTGGCAGATGGGGACTGCCCCGTACCTCGGTGGAGGATTCGGGCATTTCTATGCCTATGCCCCGATGAAGATTGAATACGCGATCGATCGATTTGCAATGGAGACTAAGCGCTTGCTGGACGTGCTTGATCGGCGCCTCGCTGAGAGTGAATACGTCGCTGGAGATGCTTACACCATAGCCGATATTGCAATATTCCCGTGGTACGGCGGCTTAGTCAAAGGATGGCTATACGGTGCCGCAGAATTTCTCAGCGTCGATGAGTACCGGAATGTCGAGCGCTGGGTGGACCTGATCCTTAAGCGGCCCGCTGTTCAGAGGGGGCGTCGTGTTAACCGAGCCTTCGGTGATCCGGCGGATCAGCTACCCGAGCGTCACGACGCGCGTGATCTTGACTCTTCAAGTCCTAGCCGGTAGTCACCCTCATGGGTTTGAGATTCAAGTGGTCGACGCTTCGTCCTGAGCGTTAACGCAATTTTTCGCAACAGTATCGTGACGGCGGCGGGCTCCACTTCGAACTCGGCGCGGCGACTCCGAGGGAGTGCCTGCGAGCAGGGATTCGTCTTTATAGTCCGCTCGGGCTCAGCGTAGCTGGACAGGGACCAAGGCGGCGGTGGTCTGATTGCGGATCCGAAGACCTGTGACAGGTCCGGCTACCGCGGTCCGATCCAATGTTCTGGAAGAAAGGCCGGTTGCCGTTCCAAAGACGATGAGGTAAATGGGGGAGAAGGGTTGCCGCCTGCGCCCTTCACTTGCTAGGCAGGCTCCAAACATCGAGCACGCCGCTGGTGGCGTGATCGTTGGCGTTGCCCTCGGGGAGGATGACATGGCCCTGCACCACTATCGGGCTGTTCCAATGGCCCGAACCGCACGCCAAGGTGCTGATCAGTTTACCGGAAGGTGCGTCATACACGTTCAGGCCGCCCCGGGGCGCATAGACGAATAGCAGGTCGCCGGACACGAACGGACTGGTGCCGCCGGTGCTCACTTTCCATTTCTGCTCCAGCTTGCCATTGTCCATCTCCCAAGCCGCGGTACCGCCATTGTCTGCCGCGAACATCCACGCATGGCCCTCATGCGTCCACACGGCCGGTTGGGCAAACAGATCGGTACCGCTGGGAGTGGGAACGCTCTGTAACTCGTGGTCCTTGTGAGGCGTGGTCCCAGCGATAACGTTGCGGCTGAGCAGGCGCACTTTGCCGTCCTTGCCGCCTTGGGCGATGAAGTCCCCGCTGAGCAGAACCGGGGACGCCGAACCCAGATCAAGATCACGGGCATTCAGCTGCGCCGTATCGGCAGGCGTGTAGTTGCCGATCATTGTTGTCGCACTGGCATCGAGTTCGATGAGCGAATCGCCCCAGTCGGTCGTGCCGTTCCAATTACCGTTACCGGTGGCGATGAGAATGTCACCACTCTTGGGATCGATCACCGCGCCGGCGCGCCCCCAGATGGCGGACTGACTCTGCGGGCAGGATTCTGGCTTCAAGAGCTCCACGCGGTTACTGCAAAGTGAATTCCACACGTGCAGCAGTGCGCCGGAATCGCCGTCGAGAATGGCGATGTGTCCCTGATAAGGCGGGCGGTCACCGATGTAGCCCGCGGTAACTGCAATCACCCGCCCCTGAAAGAATTTCAAGGGTGAAGCCAGCTTCTCACGCTCTGCAAGCTTGGTTACGGAAGTGCGCCAGACGGGCTGACCATCGCTGATCGTCAGCTTTTGAACGTAGCCGTCCGGCGAGGCGGCGTAGATGTGGCGCCGATCCATATCGGCGACCGGCGTGGAGGTGGTGATCTGACGGGTTCCCGCAACCGACCGATAGCTTGCCGGCGTGTATTCCCAGAGAATCGCACCGGTATTCGCATCAAGTGCCACCGTTTTGCCGTAGGTCGTCGTGAGGAAGGTGGCGTCATGGCGTGCCCCCTGAACAGTGACTCCCTGCAGATAAATGGCGCTAGCGTCCACCGTGCCGTCTAACTTTATCTGCCGGCGCGTAAGGCGGGCGACGTTGGCAGCCGTGATGCCGCTGGGGAGGGTGTTCGAGCTGGTGCTTTCTACGTCGCCACCAAACATAGGCCAGTCCTGGGCAGACGCGCCTCGAGGGGCCGCCAGACTCATTATGCAAAGCGCTATCCAAACGGAATGAGTCGTCCGAAACCAGGCTGCCATATGAACTTCCACGAGTGGTATGGGTCTACAAGAGCACCCCCGAGCCGTGGATTTTAAGGTCTTGACCGTATCTCGTCGCTTCTTTCTCGGCAGCGCTGTTGCGGGTCTGGCCATCGGGACCACTGCCGCGTGCCCGGCTGTCATCCGTGCTGGGACGAGGGTGAATGGTCCGGTGGACCCCGCCGTGCTTCGGCGCGCGCTGCAGGCTCTGCAGCAGCATCAGCGGAGCATTGCCTTTCGCGATGTCATCGGCGTCGTCAACTTCTCCCTGCCTTCGCGTGCGGCCCGGTTCCATCTGGTCAACCTGGCAGACGGCAGCGTGCGCTCGCATCTGGTCGCACACGGCCGCGGTTCGGATCCCTTGCGCACAGGATGGCTGCAACGCTTCTCCAACGAACCGCGCTCGAACGCGAGTTCGGCGGGTGCGTATCGGACGGGCTCTTTATATGTGGGCGCGCACGGTCCTTCGATGCGGCTCGAGGGACTCGACGCCACCAATAGCAACGCCCTGTCGCGGGCGATCGTGGTGCACAGCGCCTGGTACGTGAGCGAGGAGATTCTCGGTTACGCGGGGATTTTGGGTCGAAGCCAGGGCTGCTTCGCTGTCGCCGGTTCCAGCCTGCCCGAAATAGTGGCCCGGCTAGGGCCGGGCCGGCTCATCTACGCGGACAAATCCCAGACTGTCTAGCTAAAGATCGAGAGATGGCATGGTGGCGGCGGCGGTTTCGACCTGCAGGGGTAGGCGAGCTTACCTGCGGCCCGGCACTCAGAATGCGTCCCGCCGCGGCTTTGATTCTTAGCGGGGAGACATTCCGCAGGTTAAAGAGCGACTGAGCGAGGTCGCGCTGATCAGAGCTCACGAGTGACATGCGACTAGCGCTAGGTGCGCTGCGATGAAATGTTGCCGCCGTCTACCACGAATTCTGCAGCCGTGATGTAACTAGCCTCGTCGGAAAGGAGGAAACGCACCATGCGGCCGATTTCCTCCGCGCGCCCGATGCGGCCGAGCAGAATCCGCTTCTCGAAAAATCCTGGCAGCGCGTCGAGCGCCGGCTGCATCATTGGCGTGACAACCTGTCCTGGCGATACGCTGTTGATTCGGATTCCGTCCCGGGCCAGACGATCGGCCAGCGAGCGCACGAGCGACAGCATGCCGCCCTTGGCGGCCGAATAGATGGGGTTCGTGGCGTTGCCGAGCGTGGCGTTGATCGAGGCAATGGCGACGACGGCGGAGCCCGGTTGCCGTCTCAGGTCCTCCAAGAACGCCTGCAGCAGAAGCACAATGGCTCGCAGATGTACGTCGATGCCTGCCGCCCAGTTCTCTAAGTTGATCCCTTCGAGAGATCCTGTGTCGACCGTTCCGGCGCAATGCACGATGCCCCCGACCGAGGGGAGCTTCCCGCGCGTCACTGCGGCCGCCTCGCGTATGGCAGCGGGATCGCGCACATCGACACCGAGTCCCACTGCGGTGACGCCGAACTCGGCGCCGATTTCCTGGGCACGGCTCTGCGCCTCCCGCGCCTTGAGATCCCATATCGCGATTGGTCGACCGACCGCGGCCAGTGACTGCGCCGAGGCAAGCCCGATACCTGAAGCGCCACCTGTGACGACGACCCCCGAGGCGGGACTGCCGAGCTGCGGGCGGAGTGTGTCTCTCAGGGCATCAAGTGCCATGGTCTGTCCTGGGGGCTGTCAGGGCTGCTGATTGTAAGCGCTTGCGGGTATTGGCCCAGCCCGGTCGTGAGCCCCGATTGGGTGTGTTTAAAGTGTGCAATTTGCTTTTGCATCGCGACGCTGTAGTCACTTGCCATCCACCGTGAAGGCAAGGAGCACATTACCGGGGTGCGTGAGGAGACTCCCGCCTGAGTTGACGTATAGGGATCCGTCGGCAACGATCTGCGGATAGCCATTCACCGATCCGCCGACGCCCTTGGCGCCGTTTACCGCGCTGTAGCGCTTCGCAGTGTCGACGTCCCAGATGACCTTGCCATTACCTGCTGCAAATGCGCGCAGGTGGCCGTCCAGTGATCCGGAAAAAATCACGCCCGGGATGGCAGTCACCGCACCTGGCTGCGCACCGCTGCAGTCCTGCGTTCCCCAACTGCAGTGCGGGTGGGGCGCCGGGGCATGCCAGAGCCGCTCACCGTTACTCAGGCGCAAAGCCGTGAGACCACCTGGCGCAAATGGTGGCTTGGCATCCCGGTCCGCAACCGAGACGTAGATCGCCTCTTCGTCGGCGGCGGCACCGTACATGACTCCCCCAAGCGGGCCGCCCTCACCGACGCGCATCTGCCAGAGCTCCCGGCCTGCCTGGTCCGGGTCAATGCCATAGACGACACCCGACTTCTGACCGACGACAAGAATCCTGGCGCCTCCGGCGAGCAAACGCAGCACCGGCGAGCAGCCAAATTCCATGCGCTCGGGGGCCGGTTTCTCACAATCCGCCCGTGCAGCTCTGTGGCAGGCCGTGTACGAGTCGTCCCGTGGGAGGGGTTGGACTGCCCACTGGCGTTTTCCGGTCGCCAGATCGAGCGCTACAACCGCGTTGGTGTCGCCTTCCTCGGCATCGTTGTAGGCATTCCCGGTCGCCACATAAAGGAGACCGCGTTGCGCGTCGATCGTCGGCGCTGCCCAAATGGCGGCACCGGCAGGCCCCGAGAGGGGCGTCCCGACCTCATTCGCGCGGCCGAGGGGCACGGCGGGGGGAGTGATCATGTAGGTCTTCCAACGGACCGCGCCGGTGCCAGCATCGAGCGCCACGACGCTGCCGCGGAACGTACAGCATGGGTGGCTGCGATCCCACTCAGCGCCTTCGTCCATCGAGGAAACCGGGACGTAAAGGCTGCCCCCATACAACACTGGGGAGCCGGTAACGCGGGCAAGCGGGTGCTCATCCACGCGCGCTGTCCAGAGCAGCCCGCCGCTTGCCGGGTTGACCGCGTAGATCGAGCCCTTCTCGTCGCCGAAATAGGCGGCCGGCGTGGCGCCAGAAGAGGGTGGCAGCCCGACGGTCACTGCCGTTCTCACGGCGGCGGACGCCTTGAAGCTCCAGTAGGTACATCCGCTGGCCGCGTTGAGCGCAAATACTCGCCCCGTCGCAGTGGTAACAAATAGCGTGTCTCCCACGACCACCGGCTGGCCGTAGGCCGCTCCCCCTGGGTAAACGAACGCCCATTTGAGTTTCAGTCGTGGGACTTCACTGCCGCTGACGCCAGGTGTTGCCTGGTAGCGGGTATTTTCAATAGTGCCGCCGACCCCGTTCCAGGCTGACGGCCCCGCAATCAAAGGCCCGGGCGGCCTCATCTACATATATCTGGTATTCGGTTCAGGGTCGGGTCGTGATCCCGGCGCCCGGTGAGCGAGATGAATGGCGAGCGCTTTGATGTCTTCGGCCGAAAGAGCCCGCGCCTGCGCTTGCATAGGACCTGTGGTGAGCGCCTCGACGATCACTTCGGGCGACTTGTAGTTCAGCACAAACACCGGCGGGATGTTGCCGCTCGGATGCTCGTGACAGGGCCGCGCACTTTTGCGCAAAAAGGGTGGCGCCGCGCGGTGAGTCTGACTGCGCGGAAGGGATCGTAGCTGCAGGGGCTTCTGCTACCGCGGATGAAATTCGCACTGCGACAAGCACGCCGGCCGCAATGAGCCGCCTCATGGCTCAACCGCATATGCGAGCAGGGCGTTGCCGGGATGGGTCATTGAGGCCGCGCCGGAGGTAATGTAGACCATGCCATGGGCGACAATCACGGGGTAACCGCTGATCGCGCCGCCGACGGCCGTCACGCCGTTGATTGCGTGGTAGCTCTTGGCGGTATCGACGTCCCAGACGATTGTGCCGTCCTTCATCGAATACGCCCGCATGTGCCCATCCCAGGAGCCCGAGAAGATGACCCCGGGAATTGCCGCCGGGGCGCTCGGCCGGAGCGCCATTGCACTCGTATCCCCCCCAGCTCGAGCATCTGGGCTTCGTCGGAGGGACGCGCCAGAGACTCCCTCCCGTCGCGGCATCCAGAGCGACAATGCCGCCGGGAAGGTACGGTAGCTTCACTTCTGAATCCGAGACCGGCGCATAGATGATGCCATCGGCGCTCGCGAATCCCATTTCTATCCCGCCCATCGAGCCACCCTGTCCGACCCGGGCTTCCCACAGAAGCTTGCCGTCGTGGACAGGGTCGAGCGCGTAGATCACGCCCGACTTTTGCCCCGCTATCAGCACTTCTCGGCCCGTCTGGCAGGCTCGCGAGTACGGCCGGCGATGCGAACTCAAATAACCCTGGGGCTAGGTTGTCGCAACCATCCTCCTCATCCTGGTTCTTGCAGGCACTGGCGTTGTCCTTCGGCCGGGGCTGCTGTGTCCATTTGCGCGCGCCGGTTTCAAGGTCAAATGCGATGATGGCGTTGTCTCCGTCGGTGTGTTCGTGCTGGTAAGATTCCGCCGTCGTCGCGTACAGCACGTTTCTCCTCTGATCGATCGTGAGTGGCGCATAGATCGCACCGCCTGCGGGGCCGTACAGCTCGGTGCCGGCCGCATTTTTCTTGGCAAGAGGCTGCGGTTTCGCCGTGACGCTGTAGCTCTTCCAGAGCGTTCTACCAGTCGCTCATCGAGCGCCACCACGCTGCCACGGAAGGTGCAGCACGGGTAAGCGGGATCCTGGGAAAGCGGATCCTCCATCGAAGAGACGGGGGCGTAAACGTGATCGCGCCAAACCGCGACCGGGCCGGTCACGCGGGCGTTCGGGTGATCGTCGATCCGGGTGGTCCAGATCACTTTTCCGGTAGCGGCGTCAATCGCTATCACCTCCGCCGCCGGGGTGCCGGCGAAGAGGCGCAGCTGCCCCGCGCCCGAGGAGCTCATGGAAGCAGTTACTATTTTGGCTCCCTGCGCCGCGGGGCTATGCCAGTAGGTGCAGCCGCTTTTCGCATCGAGTGCAAAAAGTCCACGACCGGTTGTGAGAAATAGTCGGCCGGCCACGGCGATGGGTGCCGCACTCGCCGTGCCGTCCGGGTAGGCGAACGCCCATTTGAGCCTCAGATGCGGGACTTCTGCGGCCAAGAATCCCGGCTGCGGCTGAAAGCGGCTGTTGCGCAGATCCACGCCCCAATTGCTCCAGTCCGGGGTTGCAAGGGCGGCTCGCGCGGCCTGACCGGGGCAGGGATTCGCGTCCGGCAGCGGCTCCAGGCCAAGCGGCTTACCCGTCAGATAGATCGCGACCGCGCGGATGTCACCGCTGCTCAACCCCGTCGCCATGGGTCGCATCGGGCCCGTGGTCAGCGCTCCGATCACCCCTTCCGGTGACTTACGCTCGATGACGATCCTCATCGGAATGCGGTCATGCGCGTGATCGTGGCACATGGCGCACCTGCGACCGTAGATCTCTTCCCCTTTGACGCTGGTTGCCGAGCGCGCGGGTCGGCCAAACGCGGAGGTTTGATCTGCGGTGCCTTCCGAAACCGCCCCGGCATGTACCGCCACCGCTGCGGTTGTCAGTGCCAGAAAGGCAAAGAGCGCTACCGATCGCTGCTTAACGGGAAGGCGCGCGGACCCTGGCATGCGGGACGCCCCGCGGCTTACCAATGGTAGCGAAGCTGCATGCCGTACATGCGTGGCTCCCCGTACATGTTGGCGGCCACCCCGATCGAGTTGAAGACCCCGGTATTCGTGATGGGGTATGTCTTATTGGTCGCATTGGTGACGAAAAGACCGATGTCGAGCGGAGTCCTAAAGACGCTGTTCCAGTTTGCGGTGAAGTTGAGGAGTTCGAACGAGGGAAAGTACGAGCCCGGCTCGTATTGCGGAAGCTGAGTCGTTGCCTCCCACTGCTGTCCGGTATATGCGTAGTTGGCGGTTACGGACAGCTTTCCAAGGTCGGCGGGTAACGACACGGTGTAGCGTGCCGTGACGCTGAACTGGTTGTTGGGCAAGTAGGAGAAGGGCATGCACCGCAGGTTGACTGTGCCGGTTACAAATCCGCCGCTGCAATCAATTTGCCCGAATGGATTTTGAATCGTGAATTGGTTGTAGCTGCCGCTCAGATGTGAGTAGTTGAAGGACAGTTCCAGGAACTTTAATGGGCTGACAGCGCCTTCGGCCTCTACACCGCGGATATTCGCGGCTGCTGCGTTGAAGACGGCCGCGCCCGAGGCGAAAGTGGTCGCGTTGTAATCCCCGGCTGCGACCTGCACGTCTGTGTAATGGGTGTAAAAGACGTCGGCGTTAAAGCGCACCGGCACGCCGGAGATTTTGAACGTCGACTTGAAGCCCGCCTCAGACGTTGTGACGTACTCGGGCTGAAATGTCAGATGGTCGGGGTTGACGGCGTAGTAGTTGAAACCGCCTCGCTTGTAGCCGTGCGTGACCTTGCCATAGACAAGAACCGCGTCTTGGATCAGGTAGTCGAGTCCGATCGTCCAGCTCGGGGCATTGGATTTTACCGACCCGTGCTGGTCGCAGTCCCCGTAATTGGTGGGGTTGGTAACGGCCACGCCATTGGTGCAGGCCGTTGGCGCGTTATCGGGACCTAACGCGAAGCTGCCACCGCTCGCGTTTTCACTGTCCCAGGTGTAGCGGGCGCCCGTCGTCAGCTTCAGGCCTGCCAGGGATTGCGAGAGAGTCCGGAAGTCATAGACAGTCTGCGCGTAGATTGCGTGAGCGAGCGTGGTGTAGCGATAGGAAGCACCCCCCACCGAAAATAGATCGACGTTTTCAAGGTTGACCTGGCCGGGCGTGTGGACATCTTCGTAGTACGCGCCCACGGTGTACTCGAGACTGTCCTGCACAGCGCTGCCCTGGAGCTGGAGTTCTTCAGTCAGCTGGCGCACTTGGTCCGTATAACCGGTAAGAGGCAGGTTCGATTGGTACCAGGGGATAGGGCTGCCATCGCCGTCAAACGGTCCGAGTGCATTCAGACTGCTGAAGCTCAGGATGTTGCGGACCGATATTTCATCGGCCAGTTGAAGCTTGAACGTATCGGCGACGCTCCAGCCTTCCATTTTCGTGTCGAGCGGAGGCGGGACCGGTCCGAGCGATACGCTGCGAACGCCCATGCTCTGTTGCAGGGCCTGCAACTGGGTGAGCACGGAGCAGCCGGTCCCGAGCCCCACGCCCGCGCAGCCCCCATAGGGCGCGAACACGCCCTGGATGTACGGAATGTTCCACTGATCGAGGATCCAGCCGCTGCCGTTGGTCTCGCTCTTCGAGCCGGAAACCATCAGGTAGTTATCCACCCGCTCGTTCGGCCTCCAGGTTATGCCCAGGCGCCCCGACCAGATGTGTCGATTGTCGTAGTCGATTCCTGTCGCGGCATCCTGGGTGAAGCCGGCGCGGTCGATGAACTCGCCAGCGAAGCGCGCCATTAGCTGTTCGCTGATGGGTAGGTTTGCTACAGCCTCAACTTCTTTGTCGTCGTAGTTACCGGCTTGCAGCTGAATGTCACCGCCGAGCTGGTTCGTTGGTTTGGCGGGTTCCAGAAGTATTGCCCCGCCGGTGGTATTGCGTCCAAAAAGGGTGCCCTGCGGGCCGCGAAGCACCTGAATGTCGGCCAGATCCATGAATTGTCCCGGCGCGCCCTGAACTGAACTGATGGTGCCGGGGACTAATGGCACCTCGCCCATGTACTGCACGACCGCCGACGGCGCGGTGTACTGCTGGCTCTGACCACGAATCACGAACATTTCCGTTTCGCGGCTCTGGCCGTAGGGGCTGACGGATAGCGATGGCACCTGGCCCTGAAGATCCTGAGGACTCGTGATGTGGCGGGCTTCCAGGTCGTCGCCCGAGAGCGCCGTGATCGCAACAGGAACCGTCTGTTCCGATTCCTCGCGCCGGCGGGCAGTCACTACGACTTCAGACAGTTGTGGCTGACTCAGAGCCGTTGTGGCGCCCAGGTCGGTAGCGCCCTGTACCTGCTGTGTATAAGCGGGGGCTGCTGCAATCAACAAAGTGACAAGGAGCGGAAGTGTCTCGGAGACTGATCTGCCACGATCGTGATGTTGCATCGTCCTCGTACTCCCCGCGGTATCGCAATTGTTGTTCAGATCGACTCCCCAGCAGCAGACGGGCGGCGCGCATCTCTGCGTGCGAACCCACAATCTTGTATTTCTTGTCGGGTACCTGCGAATATCGATTGATATCCTATCGCATATCATTTGACATGCGAAAGCCCGATACACCAGCCGCAATCGGTTTAGGGGATGGGGGATGGGGGCGTTGTGCCCTCGGCTTGCCATGTGAGGCGGCCAGGCTGGAGGCTGGCCCGGACGGGCCATAGGTATAGGGCAGGGCAGAGGCGGGTCGGGATATGTTGCCGGCGTCGCGGCCGAAGCGACGATCTACGTCCGGTCGAATACTTCCTTGAATAACGAGACCTTTCCCGCGGCGTCCGTCAATGTCGCGAAGCACGTCATCCTGCGCGGGGCCGTCAGGAAGCAGAATTTGTCCTCGAGGGAGCCGTCCGGACCCCAGAGCTTGCCTTCGACTACGCCCGATGGGGTCGGAATCATTGCGCCCCGCAACCCAGCATTTCCTGGCAGCGGTCGAACTTCACCGTCCACAGGTCCCGAGTAGGAGAACGTCTCGGTTTTGCCAGCCGAGCTAATACCGGTCCAGGTATACGCAAGCACGGTATCGTGACGCGTGATGACGACAATCTCGGACCCGCTGGGGTCACTCATACCGGTTGACTCAGCTGAGTTTTTCTTCCAGGTGCCCACATATGGGCTGGGCGGGTGCGCGGCGCATACCATCGTCGACCACAGCCCTGCGGAGCCGAGGGCGGCACAGATCAATGCTGAACCAGTTCTCGTCGCCAACGCTTTCTCTCCCCAGGTCAGCACGGTACAGTCCCTTAAGAATATCAGTCGATATGTATTAGGGCAATCATTTAGCGGTGGGCTGGCTCGCGCTTACAATGGCGCTCCGGCGGATACCGCAGTCGGCGCCAGTTGTCGGGGGTCGGGACTCGCTAGAGATGTTCAACCGCGTGTCAGGGGGCAATTTATCCAGCCGTCGAGAGCGGCTGAGAGAAGACACTTGGCCTCGTTTTCAGACTTTTGAGGAATTCTATGCCGTTGCAACGGGATGCGGCGCAGCAGCGCAGGCGTATCGCACGAAGCGCACTGAATGTGCTGGCGCGCGAGGGAATTGACGCGCTTTCTATGAGAGCGGTTGCCCGGGGTGCTGGGTGCACCATCGGACTTATCAATCACTGGTTCTCGTCGAAGGACGATCTGATCACCGCCGCGTGGCAGGAGGCCGCGGAGACGGTTGATCGCAACGCACAGCGCGCCCACAAAGAGGGGATCTCGCTCGCGTTGTTGGAGGAGTCGTTGGCTACGAGCGCCGCCAAGCGACGCGATCAGGCCGTCTGGCTCGCATTCAATGCGATGACGATTGGCAATCCAAAGCTAGCTGCTGCTCACGCCCGATATTACGCGAACGGTCGCGGTCAGCTGACGGAACTGCTGATACAGGTGGGCTACGCGGCGGGTGAGGCTGCCGAGACGGCCGGAATTATCATCGCTGCGATCGATGGCATTCTCTACAACGCCGGCATTGAACCCAAGTACTGGACCGCGGACCGGCAACGACGCGCGCTCGCTGCGCTAGTCGGACCGCTTCTTTCGCGGCAAGCCAAGTAACGCTCCGGCTGGCGCGAGCGATCGAGGTCCCGGCCAGCAACTCGGCGCGGGGACTAGGTCCATTGCACGACGATTGCCCGAAACGGCCTCCTGCGTGCGAAAAGGCGGCGCGACATCAATAACGTGCAGATTCCACTGACGGATTGGTAGTCTGCCGCCAACCCTGAATAGGGCGGTGTACCTGGGATGCGACGCGGCTACCATGTTCCGTGCACGGGATCAGCAGTGAAACGCAAGTGAGCGCTGTTGCCATCCGAAAATTCCAACGCTGGCATGCTTCAAAGCTGACACGTCCCTGACCAACACTCAGTCTACGCAGTGCTGCCACTCGGCGGCACAACGCGCGCTCGCCGGCGCAAGATAGTGCGCTGTGGTCCGCGCGGCTCGGCTAAGATCGGTTACGCTTTAGGTAAAGCCGGATCCCCTGATGCCTAAGCCGGAAGCGCTTCGGAGCACTGCTCCGACAGTGACCACGATGTCGCGGGTTCCGTTGTCTGCGCGCGTGAGGACGCCCAGCAACTGGGCCTCAAAGACATCGGTGCCGTCGCGAATATAACTCCCGATGTCGAATTCGATGCCTTCCAGGGCTACAGCGCGGGAATCGAGAGTAATATCTCGATCCGCTGTGCCCCGTCATGGTGAGGGAAACCGTGCATTTGAGACCCTCAAAGAAGTCATGGATGATCGTGCGGATCGTGCTGATATTCGGAGGGGTTGTTCTCAGCAGCTGTGGTAGTTGGCGGCAACGGCAGCGCGCCTGAAGTGCCCGTAAGATTTCTATACGAGACTGCGTATAGCCATGACACCAACGGGGTATTTTCCGGCGGGATCTACGCCTTCGGGGTCGCAGCGGATGGCGTACTGCTTCCGGTTTCAGGATCGCCGTTTGGAGCGCTAACAGGCAGCACACCGTTTACCGTTGCGATCACGCGAGACTCCAAATATCTGTACTCGAGTGATTCCATCACGGGTGCCCTGTCGGCTTTTCGGATTCAACCGGACGGCGCGCTCACGTCCGTTCCCGGCTCACCCTTCACAGTGCCTTACTTTGCGGAGAGCCTTGTAAGCCATCCGAAAGCGGACTTTCTGTATGCGTCGGGGCAGGGCTTTCTTATGATATTCGCCATAGATCCCGCGACCGGAGCACTTACCCTCACCTCATCTGTGGCCAACGGCGGCGGTTTCGACACCTTCACATCCGATGGGCGCTTTCTCTACACCGTCTCGCTTGATATCACGGGGTTTTCTACGAACCCCGCCACTGGCGCACTCACTGCAATGCCGGCCGTATCAATTACCACGGACACAAACATTTTTGCACCGAGCGGGGTTGCGATAGATCCCGCGGGCAGATTCATGTACGTCAGCAACGGAATCTCGTTTCTGAACTTCGGCCAGGGCAGGTACGCATATTCGATCGACCCGACCTCGGGCAACGTTACGCCGCTGCCGGGACTACCGCTGCCGGCAGGGGGCGTACAGGAGTCCGGCGCCGTGGACGCCTCCGGGAAATTTCTGATCGTCACCGAACTTCCAAAAGGCGGAGGCAACTGCCTTGCAGTCTATTCGATCAATCCTGCTACGGGTGCACTGGCGGCAGTAGCTGGGTCGCCGTTTTCGTCACTGTGCGGTGTCATTGCCCCCGATCCCTCGGAACCTTATATCTACACCGGCGGATTTAGCGATGGCGGTGCATTTGTTTTTGCGCTGGATCAGACGACCGGGGCCCTGACTCCGATCGACGGCGAGAGCCTTTCGGGCATGCAGGTCTCGGCGATCGCGCTCACTCACTAGCAGCTATCCATCCCTGCCGCGTTTCACTGAGAGTGCACGCAGTGACCCACTGAGCCGCTGAATGGGCGGTCGGATCCGTGGGTTCGCGGGCCGACTTGCGGACTGGTAATCGGTTGGTCGTCGGTTGCCCCTGAGATCCGGCGCCTCGGGGCTCCAGGGATCGCAAGCGGACCGTTCATGCAGCGCCCGGGTGCGTCGCGTGAGCTCGGTTATAGCCCCTCGGTCTGCACCAGAGCGTACGTGTTTCTGGCCTCTCCCCAGTGCTCGAGCTACATGACCGGAGAGATTCTCCCGATCATTGGCGGATATGGGGGAGGGTGACGCGGCCGCCTTTGGCGTGCGTCAGTGCGCATCGGCCGGCAATGAGCCGGTGGGCCGGGTTCCCCCGCGCCCTCCGCGAAGCAACCGGCCAAGGAAACGGCCTCCAAGCGGCGTCGGCGCGACCGTCCCCGTCCGCAGTAGGCGCTACGGCACTATCTTGGCTCGCTCGCTGTCGCCACGCGACGCAGTGTCGGCCTACGCGCACATGTCATGCGCGCCTACAGCCGGAGCGTTGCTTTCCAACGACGCTCTGTTCCCAGAAAAAGCATGCCCGGAGCGATCAGCCATGCCTCAGCAGATATCGTCGATCACGCTTGCGGAGGCCCGGATGATGATTGCCGGCGGGGAGAGCAAGGCTGAGGAGCTCGGTGTGCCTTACAACCTGGCGGTCGTGGATGCCGGGGGTAACCTCATCTCCCATGCCAGAATGGATGGCGCCTGGCTTGGCAGCATCGACATTTCCATTCGCAAGGCGTGGACGGCGCGCGCCTTCGACATGGCGACCGAGGACTTGGCCAAGATGGCGCAGTCCGGGAAGCCCTTGTTCGGCATCAACAGTACCAATCATGACAAGGTGGTCATCTTCGCCGGCGGGATGCCCGTCAAGCGCGACGGGACCGTGATCGGGGCGGTGGGAGCCAGCGGCGGCACCGTCGACCAGGATCAGAAGGTTGTCGAAGCGGCGCTGAAGGGCCTGGAAGAGTCAGGCTCCGGACGCCGCGGACGGGCTGCGCACGCCTAAGCGGGAGGGGCTAGCATGGTCGGACCGTTACCGTACTGTGGCGCGGCTCCGGTTCCGGGGGAACTGGCGACCCGCTTCAACTGGGATCCCGTGTTGCTCGTCGTGCTGTTCGCCCTCGCGGCTGGGCAGCTGCTGATCCTGCGCAACAGCCGGCAGCGGCGCTATTCGATCTGGGGCTGGGCGTTTGCGGCCGGTGCCTTTGTCTCTCCCCTGTGCGCGCTGTCAGTCGCGCTGTTTTCGGCGCGGATATTCCAGCACATGCTGCTCGTGCTCGTGGCTGCGCCACTGCTGGCCTCGGCACTGCCGGCGCCGATGCGAGGCGGGTCGCGCGTGCGCCTCTGGGGTGCGGCCACGTTTTTCTTCATTGCGCTGTGGTTCTGGCACATGCCGGCGCCTTACCAGGCGACTTTTCTCTCGACGCCCGTCTACTGGGCCATGCACATCTCCCTGTTCGGCAGCGCGATCCTGCTCTGGCGCGAACTGCTGCACGGCAGCCGCGAGCACCTGGTCGACGCGTTGGTGGTCGGCGCCCTGAGTTCCATGCAGATGGGGCTCCTCGGTGCGGTATTGACGATGGCGAGCCGCCCGCTGTTCCTGTGGCACATGACCACGACTCAGGTGTGGGGGCTGAGCCCGCTGGAGGACCAGCAGCTGGGCGGCGTTTTCATGTGGGTCCCGGGAATCGTGCTGTTTCTGTGGGCTGGGGTGCGGACCCTTGAGCGGCTGCGCGCGGCGGTGCCGGCCGTACACTCCCGATGAGGGCGCCGCTGGCATACCTCACCTCGGCCGGGGAGCGCGCAGGCGCCATCGTGCCGCTGACCTGGTTCACGCTCCTGGTCTCCATCATGGTCTGCATCGTGATTGCCGCTCTCCTGTGGAGGGCCGTCCGGCGCGCGCAGTCGAATGGCGGGGCCAGTGAAACGCGGGCGGTACCGGTGGAGGCGGGCGAGAGCGGTGTGCGCTGGATTTCGACCGGCCTGTGGATCTCGGCGGTGCCGCTGGCGATCACGCTCGTATGGACCATGGTGACCCTCGCCGCAGTCTCAGGGCCGCCCGCGGGCGCGAGCCTCGTGCTCGACGTCACCGGCCACCAGTGGTGGTGGGAGGTCACCTACCAGAGCGAGGACCCGTCGCAGGTATTCTCGACCGCGAACGAAATCCACATTCCGACCGGCACGCGTGTGCTGATCAGGCTGCATGGCGGCGATGTCATTCATAGTTTCTGGGTGCCGCAGCTCTCGGGTAAGACCGACACGATTCCCGGACAGACCAATGTTGCCTGGCTGCAGGCGGACCAGCCCGGACGTTACCGCGGCCAGTGCAGCGAATACTGCGGTGCTGAGCATGCGCACATGGGGGTTGAAGTAGTGGCCGATACCCCCGCCACGTTCACCGCGTGGCGTGCGCATCAGCTGGAGCCAGCGCCCGAGCCGGTGCAGCCAGACCAGCAGCGCGGCCGTGCATTGGTGGAGTATCGCTGCGGGCTCTGCCACCAGGTGCGCGGCACCAGCGCCGCGGCCCGCAGCGCGCCGGACCTGACGCATCTTGCAAGCCGCAGCACCATCGCCGCCGGGCTCCTGCCCAATAATGCCGGCACCCTCAGTGGCTGGATCGAAAACTCACAGAACGCCAAGCCCGGTAATCTCATGCCGAACCAGGATCTTGGCGGCGCGCAGCTGCACGACGTGGTGGCGTACCTGGAGTCGCTGCAGTGAGGGCGCCGGACTTCCGCACCCCGAGCATGGGCACGGACAGCGTGGAGCACGAGGCGCACCTGCTGCGGCTGTGGGAGGGGCCAGGTGGTATCAAGGGATTTCTTACCAGCGTCGATCACAAGCAGATCGGAGTCCGCTACATCATCACCGCCTTTGTCTTCCTCGCGCTCGGGGGCCTGGAAGCACTGCTGATGCGGTTGCAGCTGGCGGGGCCGAATCTGCGGATCCTCAACCCGGAACAGTATGACCAGCTGTTCTCGACGCACGGGATGACCATGATCTTCCTGTATGCATCGCCGGTACTGTCCGGCTTTGCCAATTACCTGTGGCCGCTGCTGCTCGGCAGCCGTGACATGGCCTTTCCGCGACTCAACGCGCTCGGCTACTGGATCTACCTTGCGAGCGGGCTGTTTCTATATTTCGGATTCCTGAGCGGCAACGGCCCGAACGACGGCTGGTTCAACTACGTGCCCTACGCCTCGCGCCTCTACAACCCGGGTCTGAACGAGGATTTCTACTCCTTGGGCATGGTATTCCTGGGCATTTCAACGACGGTGGGAGCCGCCAACTTCATCGTCACGGCCTTCCGTACCCGCGCGCCGGGCATGTCGATCGACCGGCTGCCCATCCTCGTGTGGGGCACGCTGACGGCGAGCGCTGCGAACCTGATCGTCGTGCCGGCAGTCAGCCTTGCCTTCCTCATGCTGTGGATGGACCGCCAGTTCGGCAGCCATTTCTTCGACACCGCGGGCGGCGGCCAGCCTCTGCTGTGGCAGCACCTGTTCTGGATCTTCGGCCACCCGTGGGTCTACGCGATCGTGCTGCCGGCCATGGGCATGGTGTCAGACGGACTGCCGGTATTCTGCCGCCGGCCGCTGGTCGGCTATTCGCTGGTGGCGATTTCGACGGTCGCGACGATGATTCTGGGGTTCGGAGTGTGGGTGCACCACATGTTTGCTACCGGCTTGCCGGGGCTCGGGCTGTCGTTTTTCTCGGCGGCCTCGATCGCGATCACCATCCCCTCGGCGGTAGCGGTATTCGCATGGCTCGCCACGATCTGGTACGGCAGGCCGGTCATTACGACCGCGTTCCTGTTCTTCTCATCCATGATCCTGCTGTTCGTCATCGGCGGTGTCTCCGGCTTCATGACGGCGAGCGTGCCGGTCGACTGGCAGCTCACCGATACCTACTTCGTTGTCGCGCATCTTCATTATGTGCTCGTGGGGATCAATGTCTTCCCCGTGGCTGGCGCAACTTACTTCTGGTTTCCGAAGATGACCGGCCGGCTCCTCGACGAGCGTCTGGGTCGCTGGAATTTCTGGACCATGTTCATCGGGTTCAACCTGGCCTTCCTGCCCATGCACCTGACCGGCCTTCTGGGCATGCCGCGGCGCATCTATACCTACGATGCGCACATGGGATGGACCACCCTCAACCTTATCACCTCGGTCGGCAGCTTTATTTTCGCGATCGGCGTGCTGCTGCTGTTCGTGAATGTCTGGAAGAGCTGGAGGAGCGGGGCGCGCGCCGGGGCGAATCCCTGGGACGGTCCGACGCTGGAGTGGTCCGTTCCCTCGCCGCCGCCACCCTACAATTTTGCAGTCATCCCGATCGTGGCCTCGCGATATCCACTCTGGGAGGCGCGCCTGCAGGAGCCGGAAGCGGCGCACTCCTCTGTGGAACGCGGGCTGCTGCTCGAGGGCGGCAAGGAGACCATCGGCACGACCGCGCTGGATGCGCAGCCGGACATGATCCTGGAGATGCCCGAGGATACCTATGCACCTCTGATTCTCACGCTGGGTATCTCTTGCCTGTTTGCTGCGCTGATCGTCAAGGCATGGTGGATCGCAGCGGCCGGCACGCTGCTCGCCGCACTGGCGCTGCTGGCGTGGTTGTGGCCGCGACGCGAACTGCGTGAACGGGAGCCCGGACATGCCTGAGGCCGCGACGGTGACTGCAAGTGCCGCGCTGCCGGTCGGCCCGATCGGACGTCGCGGGCTCGGCTGGTGGGGTGTCGGGACGCTGGTGGCGAGCGAGGCGGCGCTCTTCAGCTACCTGCTGTTTTCCTATTACTACACCGGCGCCACCGCGGAACGTGGCTGGCTGCTGGAGGCGCGCCCGAGTCTGGGCGTGGCCCTCCCGAATACGCTGCTGCTGCTGGCCTCGAGCGCAGCGGCCTGGTGGGGCGAGCATGGCGTGCTCACGCGGCGCCCGCGGCAGGCGCTGTGGGGATTCGGGCTCGCGTTCCTCATGGGAACGGCCTTTGCGGCGATCCAGTGCTACGAGTGGCACCTCAAGCCCTTCCGCCTCGGCGCCTCAAGCTATGCCTCGCTGTACTTCCTCACGACCGGCATCCACGTCGCGCACGTGCTGGTGGGGCTGCTGGTGCTGCTCGCGATATTTGTCTGGGTCGGCCTGGATTACTTCAGCCCACGCAGGCGGCTCTCGGTTTCGGCCGGGGTTCTTTACTGGCACTTCGTTGATCTCGTGTGGCTCTTTATCTTCACGACCTATTACCTCACGCCCTACCTTGGATTTGCCCGATGAGCGCTGCGCCCGCAACCACCGGGACCGAGCCACCGCCCGCGGCGGGCCTGTCGCCCGCGACGGTCTTCGGAGTGCTCGGCGGTCCTGTGGCGTGGTTTGCGCAATTGCTGGCCGGGTACTCCTTGGCGAGCGGCCCGTGTTTTCCCCATGACCAGCGGTTGATAAGTCCGGAGCGTGGCCTCGCATGGACTCATATCGGCATGGTGTTCGTGCTGGTGCTGTGTGCCCTGGTCGCATTCGCCGCGTTCTGGCTCTCCTGGCAGCGCCTGCGCCGCTTGCCGCAGCGCGGTTCTGCCCTCGAGGCCCGATCACGCTTCATCGCGACCTGGGGCGTGGCCCTGGGCGCCGGGTTTCTCGTCGCTACTCTGCTGACCGCGGTCGGGATTGGCGTATTGCCGCGGTGCGCGGGGTGAGCGGCTCGTGCTGCCAAGAGGACGGCTATGAATCGTAGTGTGGTGTTGGCGCTCATGTGGGCCGCCGGGCCCGTGGTGACGATGGCGCAGACGGTGCCGGCGGCGGTGCCGGCCGAGGAGGTGTTCACGCGCGAGCAGATCGGTCATGCGCTGGCGGCGCCGACGCCTGAAGCTGGTCACACCGCTCCGAGTGATGCCAACGCGCCCAAGGACGATGGCCAGTGGACCATGCCGTCCAAGAACTACGCGTCGACGCGCTTCTCGAGCCTCACCGAGGTGACCCCGGAAAACGTGCAGCACCTGAGCCCGGTGTTTTCCTTCTCCCTCGCGGTGAACAAGGGCCAGGAGGCGGCCCCGATCATCGCCGACAACACCCTGTACGTGGTGACGGCCTATCCGAACCTGGTGTATGCGCTCGATCTCACCAAGCCAGGAGCACCGCTGAAGTGGAAATTTGCTCCCAAGCCATTGCCGGCAAGCCAGGGCGTGGCGTGCTGCGACGTGGTCAACCGGGGCGGTACGGTCGATGCGGGCAAGTATATCTTCAACACGCTCGACGGCCAGACGATCGCGCTGGACGTCAGGACGGGCAAGCCGGTATGGCGGACCCAGCTGGGCAATATCAACATCGGCGAGACCATGACCATGGCGCCGCTGGTCGCCAAGGGCCGCGTGTACGTTGGTAACTCCGGGGGTGAAATGGGTGTGCGGGGCTGGATCACCGCGCTGGACGAGGGGACGGGGAAGCTGCTGTGGCGCGCGTATAACACCGGTCCGGATGCCGAGGTGAAGATCGGTCCTGAATTTCACCCGTTCTACGCCTCCGACAAGGGCTCGGATCTGGGCGTGAGCTCGTGGCCCCCGCAGGCGTGGAAGATCGGCGGCGGCAACGTCTGGGGATGGATCACCTATGACGCCGATCTCGACGCCGTCTACTACGGCTCCGGCAATCCGGGACCCTGGAATCAGGAGCAGCGCCCGGGCGATAACAAATGGACCACCGGCATCTTCGCCCGCGACCCGGCTAGCGGGGCGGCACGCTGGTACTACCAGATGAATCCGCACGATGAGCACGACTACGACGGCGTCAACGAGCAGCTGCTGCTGGACATGCCCTTCGGGGGCACGATGCACAAGGTCCTGATCCACATGGACCGCAACGGTTACATCTACGTCATCGACCGCACCGATGGACAGGTGCTGTCGGCCGACCCGTACGGGCCGGTCAACTCCTCCAAGGGCGTTGACCTGCAGAGCGGGCGTCTGATCGTCAACCCGGAAAAGGAGACCAAGGTCGGCAGACAGGTCAACAACATCTGCCCCACGGCCTCCGGGGCCAAGGACTGGAACCCCACGAGCTTCAGTCCCCAGACCGGGCTGCTCTACATCCCGCATGAGAACATGTGCATGGATTGGACCGATATGCAGGTCAGCTACATCGTGGGCACCCCCTATGTGGGGGCCAACGTCCATATGAAGCCCGGCCCCGGGGGCAACCGCGGCGAGCTCACCGCCTGGGATCCGGTCAACCGCAAGCCGGCGTGGACCGTGAAGGAGAACTTCCCGATCTGGTCGGGAACCGTGGCGACCGCCGGCGGGCTGGTTTTCTATGGCAGCATGGATGGCTGGTTCAAGGCGGTCGACGCCCGCAGCGGCAAGCCGCTGTGGCAGTACAAAGTCGACAGCGGAATCATCAGCCAGCCGGTCAGCTATCGTGGCCCCGACGGGCACCAGTACATCGCAGTGCTGTCCGGGGTCGGCGGCTGGTCGGGCGCGGTGGTTTCTGGACCGGTGGACCCGCGCGACGGCTCCGCCGCCCTCGGCATGGTGAATGTCATGTCCGACCTTCCCAAGTACACCACCGCCGGAGGCACGTTGTATGTGTTCTCGCTGCCGCATTGAGCTGTGTGCGCTGGTGCTGCTGCTGGCGAGCGGCTGCCAGAAAACGGGATCCGCAGTCGCGGACGTCAAGCTCCCGCAGGGTGACACCGCGGTGGTGACCTCGGCCCTGGCGCCAGGTCTGGACCACCCGCTCGTCACCGAGGACCCGCGCGCCGCCAAGTACTTCGACAACCCGCAGGCAGTGATCACCGGCATGCGCCTCTTTGGGCAGTACAACTGCTCGGGCTGCCACTCCAACGGCGGCGGCGGCATGGGTCCGTCGCTCATGGATGATGAATGGATCTATGGTTCGCGCCTGGAACAGATACACCAGACGCTCGTCGAGGGCCGCCCCAACGGCATGCCGGCCTGGGGCGGTAAGGTCCCGGATGAGCAGCTGTGGCAGATAGCGGCGTACGTGCGCTCGATGTCACTGCCGCAGACGCTGGCAGCGCAGAATGGGCCGACGCCCTCGCAGAGTCCGGCACCGGTACCGCGCGACGCCAACCAGGACGCCGGCTGGTCGCCGCCACCCGGGACCACCAACGACTACACCTCGGTCACGACGGGGCCGACCGGACCGCAGTGAGGCGGCTCGGCCTGGTGTTCGCGACCCTGGTGTTCGCGCAATCCGCGGGCGCGCAGGTACTCACCGTCTGCGCGGACCCGAACAACTTGCCGTTTTCCAACCGCGAGCAGGCCGGGTTCGAGAACCGCCTGATCGGGCTGATCGCGGCGGACATGCGGCGGACCGTGCGCTATGAGTGGTGGGCGCAGCGTCGGGGCTTTGCGCGCAATACGCTCGCGAACTCCCGCTGCGATCTGTGGCCCGGGGTGGCTACGGGGATCGGCTCGATGGCGACCTCCGAGCCGTATTATCGGTCGACGTACGTATTCGTGACACGCCGCAGTGCACGGCTGGTGGGACTGTCCCTGGATGACGAGCGCCTGCGGGCGCTGATCATCGGCGTGCAGATGGTGGGGGACGATGCCATGAATACACCTCCGGCTCACGCCCTGGCCGCGCGTGGCATGACCGGCAACGTGCGCGGCTACATGCTCTATGGGGACTACCACCGCCCCCACCCGCCCGCGGCGATTGTGGAGGCCGTGGCACAGCGCAAGATCGACCTCGCCATCGTGTGGGGCCCGCTCGCAGGCTACTTCGCGCGGCGCTCATCCGAGCCCCTGCGCCTGGAGGCGGTCCGGCCCGAGACTGATCGCGGCTGGCCGATGAGTTACGAAGTCTCGGTGGGCATACGCCGCGACGAACCGGACCTGCTGCAGCAGGTGAACGCTGTGCTGAGGGTCGAACGTCTCGCGATTGCGCAACTGCTGCAGGAGTACGGCGTGCCAGTCGCTGCGCCGGAGGTGCCATCGCTGGCTGAGCGCCGTGGCCACTCTTACTCACCCGCGCTCGGTCCTGAGCCTGCGCCGGAGCGCTGCCAGCCGCCGCCCAGGGCCTTGTAGAGGCCCACAGGTCCGTGTCGAGCTGCACCCGTGCCTGGGCCACCTGGTCTTGCAGCTGCAGCGCCCCTTGCGTGTTCAGCACCACCTGGAAGTCCGAGACGCCTGGCCTCGTACTGACGTGAACGTCACCCTGACGTCATGGCAGCTTAGCGACCCGCGCCCGACAACTGAGCGCGCGGATGCGCCCGAGTGTGTCCGACGACTCCTGCAGCACGCCCGCCGTCCGACCGGGGGGCGAGCCGCGGCCGCGATGCATCCGGGACGCAGGGCGGCCCCGATGGGGCCGTAGAGATCTCAGCTGCCGGTCGGCAGATCGCGGAGGGTGGCGTGCGCGCGCGTGAACTCGGCGCCGAAGTAGAAGATCATCGCCGAGTAGTACACCCAGACGATGATGACGATCAGCGAGCCGGCCGCGCCGTAGGCGGATCCGACCGCGGCGGTACCCAGATACAGCCCGATCGCCGCCTTGCCGAGGGTGAACAGCAACGCGGTCACCAGCGCGCCGACCCAGACGTCGCGCCAGCGGATGGTCACATCGGGTACGTATTTGAGGATGGCCGCGATCAACAGCGCGATGGCCAGAAAAGAGATCAGCACATTGGCCCCGTGCAGGACCCATGCTGGTGCCGGCAGTGTGCCGCTGAAGTAAGCATCAAAGGCCGCGATAGCCGCGCTCGCCAGCAGCGACACCAGCGACAGGAAGCCGATCGCAAGTACCATCGCGAAGGAAAACAGCCGCGATCTGATCAGACCCAGCAGGCCGTTGCGCAGTCCCGGCGGCACCTCCCAGATCTTGTTGAGAGCGGACTGGAGTTCGCCGAACACGCTCGAGGCGCCAAAGAGCAGGATCAGAATGCCGATGATGGAAGCTCCGTGGGCGCCCCCGGGTGTCCGGCCATAGGTGATCACCGCCTGGACGGCATGGGAGCCTTCCTCGCCCACGAGGCCCGAGACTTCATGGAGGATTGCCCGTTGTGCCGCCGGGCGGCCGAACGCGAAGGAGGTCAGGGCAATGGTCAGAATGATCAGAGGTGCCAGGGACAGCAGGGTGTAAAGCGAGAGCGAGGCGGCCAGGCGCGACCCCTCGTGCGTCAGCCAGTTGCCGGCGGCGGTCTTGAGCAGCCGCCAGCTGAAAAAGGAATGGCGGCCACGACCGCCGCTGCCTGCCGGTGCAATGGCGGCTGTGGACGCAGGTGCGCGGGAGGCGCGCTCCCGCAACGCTTCAGGGCTCATGCAGCGCATGATAGCGGCGAGACCGGAATCGGCCGTAGGCCAAGGACCCCAAAAGGCCAGGGCGGCGCCGTCGCGCCCAATGTCAGCGCCCGTCTGATTTTAACTTCACCGCCGCGGGTGCTAGAACTGCAGCATTGGTCAAGTCACAGCCAAGGGTGCAGCCCGCGTGGTGGGAAGAAAGCTGGCAAACTATCGTGCCAAGCGCGATTTCAGGAGAACGCGGGAGCCACGCGGTGCGGCGCGCGTCTCGGACGCTCCGGAGTTGCGCTACGTCATCCAGAAACATGCCGCCACGCGCCTGCACTACGACCTGCGGCTGGAGCTCGATGGGGTTTTCAAGTCCTGGGCAGTGACCCGCGGACCCTCACTCGACCCCAAGGTCAGGCGCCTGGCGGTGGAGGTGGAGGACCACCCGCTCGACTACGGAGATTTCGAGGGCACCATCCCCAAGGGTCAGTATGGGGGTGGCACCGTGCAACTCTGGGATCGCGGCTTCTGGCGCCCGGAGGGTCCGCAGTCTCCTCAGCAGATGCTCCGCCAGGGGGATCTGAAATTCATCCTGGCTGGACAGCGGCTCAAGGGCGGGTGGGTGCTGGTGCGCATGCGCAACGACCGTGAAGGTGGCAAACGCCGCAACTGGCTCCTCATCAAGCATCGCGACAGCTTCGCGAAGTCGGGCACGGATGATGTGCTGCTGAAGGACGATCGTTCTGTCGCCTCAGGCAGGCCCATGACGGATATCACCGCGGGGCGCGGACGCAAGCCGAAACCCTTCATGCTCGGGAACGCCGCCTTCGGTGCGCACGCAATCTGGAATTCCGCCAAAGAGGATCCTGCCCGGGAACGCGAGTCAGTGCAGGCCAGCGTGAAACGCAATCCTGGCCGAGGCGTCAAGGGACGCGTGGCAACCCGGATGCCCGAATTCGTGGCGCCGCAGTTGTGCCGACTGGTGAGTCGGCCGCCATCCGATGCGGGATGGGCACACGAAATCAAGTTCGACGGCTACCGGATCCAGGCGCGCGTGAGCGCGGGGACTGCGGAGTTGCGCACCCGCAAGGGTCTCGACTGGACCGCCAAGTTTGGTGCGATCGCAGACGCCGCCGCGCGCCTGCCTGATTGCATCCTGGATGGCGAAGTGGTTGCACTCGACCGCCATGGGGTGCCCGACTTTGCTGCTCTGCAGGCGGCACTCTCGGATGGCAACACCAGTGAGCTCATCTTTTTCGTGTTCGATCTGCTCTTTGAAGGGAGCGAGGATCTGCGTCCGTTACCACTGGTGCAGCGCAAGGAGCGGCTGCAACGCCTGCTGGCGAAGAGTCTTAAGCACGAGACGGTGATTCGCTATGTCGAGCACTTTACGACGCCCGGCGACAGCGTGCTGAAGTCGGCCTGCAGGATGGCACTGGAGGGCATTGTTTCCAAGAAGCTCGATGCGCCATACCGCTCAGGGCGGGGAGATAGCTGGACCAAGGCAAAGTGTCGCGCCGGGCATGAGGTAGTGATCGGTGGATGGAGCGAGACGAACGGACGGTTCCGCTCGCTGCTCGTGGGGGTGCATCGGGGGCGACAGTTAGTCTACGTGGGGCGGGTAGGCACGGGGTACGGAGCGAGCAACGTTGCGCGCCTCCTGCCGGAGCTCAAGAGACATCGCATTCAGGAGAATCCGTTTTCGGGCGCCAATGCACCCCGGCCCCGCGGTGAGATTTATTGGGTCAAGCCTGATTTGGTGGCTGAAGTCGAGTTTGCCGGCTGGACGGAGGATGGCATGGTTAGACAAGCGGCCTTTAAGGGACTGCGCGCCGACAAACCGGCCGGGGAAGTGAAGGCAGAACGGCCCGCGAAAGCCAAATCCGCCAAACTTGCGCTGGGCCGCGGCACTGCGCGCGGCCTGGCTCGCCGCATACCCACGGCGCGGGCTGCTAACGATCCGGCGGTGGTGATGGGCGTGTCCATCTCAAATCCCGACAAGGTGCTGTGGCCGGCGGCACGTGGCGCAGCGCCGGTCACGAAGCTGGACTTGGCGCGCTACTACGAAGCCGTGGCTCCCTGGATGATCGAGCACGTGCGGGGCCGTCCCTGCTCCATCATCCGCGCACCCGACGGAATCCAGGGTGAACGCTTCTTCCAGCGTCATGCGATGCCCGGGACTTCAAGTCTTTTGGAGCTCGTGACGGTTTCGGGCGATCGAAAGCCGTATCTGCAGGTTGATCGCGAGGAGGGTCTCGCGGCGCTGGCACAGGTGGCGGCGGTGGAGCTGCATCCATGGAATTGCGCGCCCGGGCGTCCGGAGGTCCCGGGGCGGTTTGTGTTTGATCTCGATCCGGCTCCGGAACTGGAGTTCTCCGCGGTAATCGACGCGGCGCTGGAGTTGCGGGGGCGGTTGCAAGATCTGGGGCTTGCGAGTTTCTGCAAGACAACCGGTGGCAAGGGGCTGCATCTCGTGACGCCGTTTACCGTTTCCCCGCGCGACAAACTGGGCTGGCCAGAGGCGAAGGCCATCGCAAAGGAGATCTGCGTGCGGATGGCCGCGGACAGCCCGGATAAATACCTGATCGCGATGGCAAAGAAAGCGCGCACCGGCCGCGTGTTTCTTGACTACCTGCGCAATGACCGGATGGCGACCGCAGTTGCGCCGCTTTCGCCGCGCGCGCGCGATGGCGCGCCGATCTCAATGCCTCTCACGTGGACTCAGGTCAGGCGCGGACTGGACCCGACGCAGTTCACGATCGCCACGGGCCCCGGACTCCTGCGCCGAAGCAAAGCCTGGATCCAATATCGGGAAGCCGCGCGCCCGCTGCTCGCAGTGTCGCGAAGCTTGGCGAGGCGGCGCAAAGCGACCTAGCGTTCTTGCATCAGACTCTGCGGTTGCTCAGGAATGCCAGCTGACCGCTGTTGCAATCGTTGTACTCACCGCTGGCTTATTGATGCGCGGTGCGCGGCTACTGCCGTTCGTCCAATTGCGGGAATACCTTATCCAGGTCGGAAGGCCCGACGGGGGTGCTTAGGTAGCGTTCAATACCTGCCTGACGTGCGAGCTCGCGGTCCGGGTGGTCGCTGCTGGCAGTTAGAGCCACTATTCTCAGTCCACGGAGCTGTGGATGCTGAGACAGCTCGAGCGCGACCTGATAGCCGTTGGCGTCCGGGAGATCAAGATTCACCATCAGGACCGTGGCGCGAAATTCAACGGCCTGGGCAAGGGCAGATGCGCCGGTATAGGCAGCGCGCGCGTCGCCGTAGCCCGTTGATCTCACCAACAGCACAAGCGCATCGGCCGCATTTGCGTCCTCATCAACGACCAGTACGCGTCGCAGGGTTGCAGGCGCGTGACGCGTCTTCTGCGAGCTCGATCCTCTAAACGTACGCGCGCCGCCCACGAGAAGCGCCTCAGCGAAGACTCACCGGACGCGGGCTTTGATTGCGCGCTTCAAAGCTCCTGATCTGCAGCTGGGCTTCGTCGTCCGTGATGGCGTATGCCAGTCTAAGCGCACTCGCAAGCCGAGAACGTCGGCCGGCAATTAAGTCCAGGTTGGCGGCGGTGAGTCGCCCCCAGTTTGCATGCACCTCGCCTCGGAATTGCTGCCAGGTGGCTTCCACCAGATTCCAGTCGATCAAAAGGCTTCTCCCGACTCGGTGTGTCACTAAGGCACGCGCTCCTTCGGTGGGCCGCAAAGGACCTTCAAGGACGTCATGGAGTCTCACTATTGAATCGCGCCTCGTCTCAAGAGGGTCATTGGCCCGGAGCCGTGCCCAAAGCTGGAGCGGCAGCGGAGGCGCAGGCGGCCGCGGAGCAAAACTGCGTGCGTCCAGGCGGCTGCCTCCTAAATGGGGGCAGCGCTCGGGATTTGAAAGCGCTGCCGGTACTTCGATATATCTTACGCGAAGAGGCACGATGGCGCGATCGAGGGCAGTCGTTTCGTGTACAAGAGAGTGTGGCCGCGACTGGAAGGCGCCTGGTTTAGCCTTGGCGCGAACGCCAGTTTCATTTAAGGGCTTCAATGTTCACCCCACTTGAACCGATTGGACCAGCCGCCGGAGACGAGCGCGCGATGTATTTGCTTGCGCCCGAGCGGGCGCGTCACCCGGCCGAGGTACGAGTGGTGTTCGCGCGCGAAATTCTCGCGGCTCGAATTGCACGCGGCGGGTCGCTGGTATCTGGCAACTCCTGGGTCGTCGAACGTGCACGGGCTCCTGCGTCACAGACAAACCCGTCGCGCCAGCGCAGCCACTCACGCTTGCGCCAACGGAAAAGCGTCTCTGGGAGTTTCCTTCCTCACCAGGCAGTTGCCTGAGCGCTCGTGAGTACATTTCCGATCGTAGCCGTCGCCTCCTCTGCGGGGGACCTTGCGGCCGTTGCCGAGCTGGTCGCCGCAATCCCGCCTGGCTACCGTGCCGCCGTCATCATCGTCCAGCGCGTGAGTACAGGTCGCGACAAGCGCCTATTCGATGCTTTGCGGGAGAAGACGGCTCTGCCGCTGGTTAGCGTCTACCACGACGTAACCGCCTGCGCGGAGCACATCTACTTGATAACCCCAGACACGACACTCACCTTGGACGATGGTTGCATTCGGGTGACCCCCGATCCGGGCGGGCGTCAGCAGCCAGGAGATTTGTTGTTCGATTCGGTTGCAAGAGAGTGCGGAGAAGGTGCGATTGGAATTGTTCTTTCGGGCGAGGGCGCCGATGGTGCGTTAGGGGTGCGGGCCCTGGAGGCGTACGGCGGTGCCACGCTTGCCCAGTATCCTGGATCGGCGCGCTTTCCTGGCATGCCTATCAATGCGATCGAAACCGGCTGCGTGCGTTTCGTGCTGCGTCCGAACGAGATCGCGTGGCAGTGTGCGCATCTGAGTGGGCATCCGCTCCCGCCCGCAGCGGGCAGGGGCGTTTCTCGTCCTGCGCGCACGACGGTAGAACCCGTCGCGTCGGTGTATCCAGGAGGTAGATTCGGAGCCGTCAGTCCGCGGATTGGCGCATCCGCTTACGGGAATCGACAGTGAACGAGGCGTGCCTTTCCCCGCAATCAGGAATCGCTGGTGAACACTGGCACGAGTTCATGCGCGCACCGGGGAATTCCGGTCCGGCGCTGAACACAAGCGGGGCGGACCGGTGTCAATCATAGGCACCAGAGTGCTAGCGCGCGCGGAGTATGCGAGGACGCGGGAGCACCTTTGGACTCTGCGCAGCAACCTCACTCAGGCGCGTGATGCGCTCCTGCACTACAAAGCGGACCGAGTCGATCGTGATCGGCTGGAACCGGCTGCGCGGCGGGTTGATGAGCTCATGACGATGTTCGGGACCGACAGCCCCGACTACGAGCAGGGTGCGCGCTGGCTTACTGAGATCCAAGGCGGCCTTGGCAGGGTGACGAACCCGAAGGCGGCCGAGGCCCTGGATGGAGCGCGAGCGGAAATCATCGCCCTGCTCGGGGTAATCGGTACGGCTAAGGATGCGCGGCAGCCGTTCTATCATCCGACACTGCCCGGCGGCACATGACCCTCGTCAGGGGAGCGGGTTCAGGTTACGGCACGGTCTTTGGGTTCCGGAAGAATCAGAGCTCCCAATCGCCACCGCTGTGACCGCCGCGGTAATTGGGTCGCGCAGGCAGTGGTCAATGTCAGGGCGCAACGCGACCAGCACAAAAGCGAGGACGGGAAGAAGGCACCGAACCGCAAGAGTCGGGAGTGACGCCGCGCCGAGCAAGCGAGCCCGTTCACCACACCCGGGGGCAGTGACGCTTCGTTCCGATTCCCAGCGGGTTTAGACCGTGCAGCTAGAACTTTGCCAGGCAAGGACAGGTGACAATCTGGTACTGATGATGGCGAGAGCCCACCCTTGCCACACGTACCACCGCAACCCCGCGACAAGCCGGGACTGGTCCAGGAGTGCGTCGCGCGACCCGCAGAGCCTGTGGCGGTCGGGTTTGAGTTTTCGGAGAGCATCCGCAAGGCCGACGTCTTCGATGGCGGAGACTACGCCAGCGGCATCGGCCCGCTGTTGCATTGCATTCGCCTGCGCGTCGTGGCGATCGCGGACCATGGGCAGGTCCCGCCGGAGCTCCTCGAGCAGATGAATGATCTTGGTGGCCTTCTGTTCTGTTAGCAGGTTGACCTGCAGATCCAGGTGCGCCCGCTGCCGTTCGAGTCTCGTCTGGTAGTTCTGCGCAATCAGAATGACCGTGCTGGTAAGGAGAGCGACCGCCGTCAGGAGCCCCTCGAGCCACGCGAATCGGGGTGGATCGAATGCGAGAAGCCCCGCGCGCGCTGCTAGGAGATTGAATCCAATCCATGCCGCGATGGATGCCCGGACCAGCACCAGGTATCCCGGACGGCCAATGAGCCGGCAGATTGCCTCGAGATGACGTCGTGAGGGGGGAGTGGCCGACCATTCGCGGCGCTGCAGCTCCACCACACTTTCAATGTTCTGGAGAACATGTTCCGGCACGCCTGCCGCTGCCGGCGCTGCACCGTCACCGGCAGACGTGGGGCTTAGCTGCTCGGGCATGAAGCGCTCAGACACGCAAGGCTGCTAAAGCGTCGGGCGAATTCTGACCACAGGGCTGGAGTTCGAAGGCTGCGCATTGTTCACCCGGAGGGGACCGACCTTTGCATTGTCAACAACATGAGTCAGAGCCCAAACGGTGATCAAACCGACCGCCACGGAGCCGGATCGCAGTGACCACATACGGCTTTGCCGCAGGTGAAGTCTGTCTTCCGCAGGGCACTCTCGCCCGGCTCTGCTGCCGAGCAAAGGCCGCGTCATCGCCAACTAGCGTAGGAATGACGGAATCCGTCTGTCGTGTGGGCAAAGCGGCTACAAATGAGGACTTCTCGCCCGCCAGCGCGCGGCCGCCTCGTCAGCTCAGAGGTGCGCCGAACAGGCGCCCGTGAAAGAAAAAGACCAGTGCGTAGGCAAGGATCGCCACGAGCGGGCGCACGATCCCAATCTCGCGCAAGGCGGCGCCGAGACTGTTCCGGCCGCTGGTGATTGCAAGGAACGGGAAGTTGGATGTGGCCTGAGCAAAGCTGGACCAGCCGCTGGCAAAGCCGCGCTGGCGCTTGGCGTCGATGCTCACGGTGCCGCCCAGAGCCAGGAGAAGCAGCGAACCGAAGAGGATGAGGGACGCGAGGTCACCGTTCTCGAGCAGATGTGCCACGGCCCATAAGACTACGCCCCACAGAAATGGGTGGCGCGTGATCCGGGTCACTCCATGGATCAGTGAAGTCGCACTCGGCGCGCTTAGCTTTGACTCCATGCCGACTCCGGTCACGCTCGGTGTTGCAAGTCCGATCACCGCCAGCAGAAAGGCGATGAATACGAGTGCATACGCGAGCGGCCGCAGACTGGGCGCCGGAGCCCACAGGAAAACGGTAGAGGCATGTCGATATGCATAGATCATCCAGACGAGACCGGCGAGGGAGGCGGCTGAGAACATGCCGCGGTAGGCGCCCTCACCTAAGCGTGCCACCAGGGCATCGCGCAGACGGGTGCCGGAAACGAGAAAGTGGATGGCCAAGAAGAAGACGCTGGCGCCGAGGAGGTCATACATGTGGGTGCCCGCCATCGTGGTGTACCGACTGGTCGACGCTGGACCATGGAATATCCGCCGCGATTAATCAAGCGCCGAGCGCTGCACGTACCAGAACGCGCGTGCGGGCCTGCGGATGGCGGCGCCAGCGCGGACGAACGGGCGCAAGCCGGAGGAGGGAGGGGACGGAGGTCTCGAAGTCAATCCGCTGGCTTGCGCGGCGCGATCGATTGCAGCAGGCGCTCCAGCTCGTCCGGCTCGATGGGCTTGGTCAGGTGATGATCGAAGCCGGCTTCCAGGGCGCGCTGCTTGTCCTGGTCCTGGCCCCAGCCGGTTACCGCGACGAGCAGTAGCTTGGTTGCCCACGGCGCCAGGCGCAGGGCGCGCGCTACCTCGTAGCCAGTGATATCAGGCAGTCCGATGTCGAGCACGACGACGTGCGGCCGGAAGGCCTCCGCCAGGGCGAGCGCGCTGCGTCCGTTATAAGCGCGCCTGACCTCCTGGCCGGCGAGCTCAAGAAATGTGGCGCACATCTCCGCCGCATCCTCGTTGTCATCCACGACCAGTACCCTGAGACGTTGTCCATCGACCAGGGTGCTGCCGTTGGTGCTTGTCTGGAGGGTGCCGGGCACGCCTCCGAGGGGCAATCGGACGGTGAACTCGCTGCCGCGATTATCGCCTTCGCTGCTGGCGCTTACCGAGCCACCGTGCAACTCGACGATCCCGCGCACCAGCGCAAGTCCAAGCCCCAGACCTCCCTGCGAGCGATCCAGGGCGTCCTGCGCCTGAGTGAACATCTCGAACAGGCGGGGCATCATGTCCTTGGAAATCCCGATGCCGTTGTCCCGGATCGTGACCACCAGCATGCCCTGTCCAATGGAGGCCACCACACGGATCTTGCCGCCCGGATCGGTGTACTTGGCCGCATTGATCAGAAGATTAGAGAACACCTGCGCGAGCCGGATGGGATCGGCATTGAGCCGCGGCGCCTCGGGCGGGAGGTCTACCGACAGGCTGTGCTGTTTGGCATCAAGGAAAGGCCGTGCGGCTTCGATCGCCGTGCCGAGCACGGTGGTGAGCTCCAGCGTCGCGGTGCGCAGCTCAAGCGTCCCGCGCGTAATGCGCGCGACGTTGAGCAGGTCATCGAGCAGCCGGCTCATGTGAGTTACCTGCCGCTCGATGATCTCCTGTGAGCGTTCACGCTGCTCGGCGGTTGCCCCGAATTTCCTGCTTGCCGCAAGGGCGTAGCGGATCGGCGCCAGCGGGTTACGCAGCTCATGAGCGAGCAATGCCATGAACTCATCTTTGCGCTGGTTTGCAGCCCGCAAGGCTTCCTCGGTAGCCCGCAGAGCCTCCTCGGCGCGTCGCCGCTCGCTGATATCGCGCGCGATCTTGGAGGCGCCGATGACCTGGCCCTTGTCATCGTGGATGGGGGAGATGGTCAGGGAGACGGGGATACGCCGGCCGTCTTTGGTGACGCGCATGGTGTCGAAGTGCTCGACACGTTTGCCGGCGCGCAATTGCGCGATAATCTGGCGTTCCTCGTTCTGCAGGTCATCCGGGATGATGAGCGTAATGCGCTGTCCGATCGCCTCCGCCGCGCTGTAGCCGAAGATCCTGGACGCGGCGCTGTTCCACGATTGGATGACGCCGTCCAGCGTCTTGCTTACGATCGCGTCGTCGGAGGACTCCACGATCGCGGCGAGCTGCGCCTGGATCCGTTCCGCGTTCTTGCGCTCAGTGATGGGGCGGGCGACCTTGGAGGCGCCGATGATCTCACCCGTCGCAGCGCGAACCGGAGAGATCGTCAATGACAGTTCAACCTGCTGGCCGTCACGCGTGAGCCGAACGGTTTCAAAATGCTCGACGCGCTCGCCGTGTCGGATGCGCTCAAGAATCTCCCGCTCTTCCGCGAGGCGCTCCTGGGGAATGATGGTCGTAATGGGCTTGCCGATCATTTCCTGGGCGCAATAACCGAACAGGCGCTCGGCCGCCGCGTTCCACGTTACGATCCGCCCGGCGAGTGTCTTACTGATGATGGCGTCGTCGGAGGATTCGACGATCGCGGCCAGCCGCGCATGGCTCAGGTGCAGGTCGTTCAATTCGCTGGGAATAAGGACGACCGGTTCAGCCGCTGCGATGGTCGATTTCAAGCGTTCACCCTGCGGGCGCGTGCGGCCCGCGTAACATTGCCTAGCGTAACGGGAAAAAAACGTGCGCGGGCGCCGTGCGCCGTGCGAGTTTGTGTAGGTGAGCGCTGACAGGGTGCCAGTGATAACCAGTTTCTGAGGTATCGATGGCCGGTAACGGAGGTGTCATGTCTGAAGCGGAAACACCGTGGGCCCTGGTAACGGGGGCTTCGGGCGGCCTGGGGGTGGAGCTCGCGCGCGGGCTCGCTGCGCGCAAGTTCAACCTGGTACTGGTTGCCCGGCGGGAAGCGCCAATGCGGGAATTGGCTGCGGACCTGGAACGGCGCCTGGGAGTGCGGACGCTCGTGGAGGCGCTCGATCTCGCACAGCCTGGCAGCGCGGCGATCCTTCAACAACGTCTCGACCATCAGCGTATAGAACCCGAGGTTCTCATCAACAACGCAGGTTTCGGCATCGGTGGGCTATTCCTCGAGCAGGACCTCGAGCGACTGCGGGCGATGCTGCAGCTGGACCTGGTCACACTCACCGAACTGACGCTGTTATTCGGCAGGCGCATGGCCGCCCGCGGCAGGGGGTTCATTCTCCTGGTGGGAAGTACCGCGGCCTATCAGCCTACTCCGGTAACGGCTGCGTACGGGGCCGCCAAGGCCTTCGTTCTGTCACTGGGCGAGGCGCTGCACGCCGAACTGGAGCCGCGGGTCGGCGTGACGGTGCTTTGTCCAGGACTGATGGATACTGACTTCGCGCGCGTATCCGGGTACCACCCCCCGGACTCGGTGCGCCGCACTGTCCTGCCGCCCGAGCGCGTGGCGGACATCGGACTTGAGGCGCTGTTTGCGCACAAATCGAGCGTGATCGCCGGTGGCCTGAATAAGGTACTGGCCTTCGGCTCACGACTGATGTCACGTCATCTGCAGGCGAAGCTGGTTTTGCGTGCGACGAAAATCTGATGGGCAGGGCCGGCGTGTTCGCGCCGCCGGCGTCGCTGCGAAGAGCAGGTTCTTCGGCTACAGATTCAGCGTCTCAGGGGCGGCCTCAAGGGTCTCAAGGCCGAGCACCAGGGCCTGATCGCAGGCCGCGGCCCACCGAAACTCCGGCGGGGCCTGCGTGGCTCCCGCTTTCGGCCACACGGTCAGGATGGCATCGAAGGGGGTTCGCCCGGCGGGCCCGTCGAGCGGCACATCGAGGACCAGGCGCTCGAACGTCTCGGGCCGCCGCCGTGCAAAGTCGCGCGCGAATGACTCCACGGACTTGCGGAAGTCTTCGGCTCCGGCTCCCTCGCCGCGAGCAAGCACCAGCGCCCACTTGCGCGTGATCCCGCTATCCACGCCGCGGGGCCTGCCAGCTATCAGGGTCTCGCTGCTGCCGAATGAGGGGTGGTAGCTCATGTCGAGGAAGTTCAGTTCGTCCTCGGCCAGCGCCTTACCTCCAGGTGTCAGCATGAATTTCTGCGCCTCGACCGCTGCATCCACGTCGCGGAAGGTGTATTCGCTGAAGCAGTCGAATTCCGGAAAGGGTCGGGCGGGTGGGGTGGGGCTCGCGGCCACCACGTGGTTGCGCACGTATTTGGTGAACCCGAAGTACTTGTTGGCCGCCAGTCCCATCGCGACATGATGCCCTTCGTAGTAGTCGCGAAACTGGCGGCGTGTCAGATCCGGGCGTTTGAGGAAAAGTGTCATGACCTTTAACATAGTTGTCTCCAGGGCCGGGTTGTGTTGGCCGTCGCGGGGCTCAAGCCGATGCGCCGAGTTACCCGGCGCGACCGCTCATTCCTTGCGGTAGGCGGGCAGATCACCGGGGGGCAGCTTCTTGCCGTGCTCGGCGAGGTAGCTGAAGGTCACGTTCGGCGCCCGCTCGATGGGCTCCACGATCTCGTGGATGCGCTCGAACTGGATTTCCTTGATCAGCCACACGCCGTCGATTTTCACGTACTGATCGCGGTAGAGCGCAGCGCCGGTGATGTGCAGCTTGCGGCGGAATTCCCACACGCTGTCCTGCAGGTACCATACGCCGCGCGCCGCGGTGGGGGACAGTAGCTCAATCTCGGGGTGATGACCGTTGTGCTGCATGATCATGTCGGCGTGCGCGCCCTCACGCACCATCTCAAGATACTTGGCGCGTCCCTCGATGCGGAAGCGGTAGATGCCACCATTGACGTCCAGGACCACGTCTTCATGGAATACGGTGGCGATCGCCTCGATATCGGCGGTGTCGAAATACCGGAAGTAACGGTATTTCAGTTGCTTGATCTGCTCGATGTCGAGCAGCTGCTGCACCTGCGCGCTGAGTTCCTCCAGCGGGGTCTTACTCACGTTGGGGCCTCCGGTCAATTCCTGAGAGCAGTCTATGCCCGGCCTCGATACCGACGCCTCGTCCGCATGGGCAGGTGCGCTTAAGGGGATTCGCGGACGGCAGAATCGGGCAGGGCTGACCCGCCGTAGAGTGCCCAGGCGCATGCCAGGTCCTGCACGACATGCCCGAGTGATTTGTACAAGGTGATATCCGACGGGGATTTCCGGCCCGCTGCCCTGCCCGCAAACACCTCGCCGATTTCGGCAACGATGTGCGAATCATCAACCGCGCCGGCCGCCTTGGCCCGCAGGAACTCCGCGCCCTGCGCAAGCACCCCTTCGCGGCTGTCGACGATGAAGCGCGAGCGCACCACGAGCGCTGTATCGACCTCGGCCGGCCCTGCCACGCCTGAGCCAACTACATTGATATGCGTGCCCGGTTGCACCCAGGCGCCCCTGAGGATCGGCTCGGGGGAGGAGGTCACGGTGCAGACGATGTCGGCTTCGCGGACCAACTCCCGCGCATCAGACATTGGGGCAAACGGCAGCCCGAGTTCAGTCTGCATGCGCTCACAGAAGGCTGCGGCGCGCTCCGCGGAACGGCCCCACACGCCGACGCTTGAGATGCTGCGGACCCGGGTGAGCGCCCGGGCATGGGTGGCCGCCTGCTCCCCGTACCCGAGGATCGCCAGGCGATGCGCCTCCGGACGCGCCAGGGAAGCAGTGGCCGCGGCGCTGGCAGCCGCCGTGCGTATGGCCGTCACCTCGCCCGCGTGCAGCACGCACACCGGTTCCCCGCTCGAGGGCTCGAAGAGGACGATAAGACCCTGATGTGATTGGCGGCCCTTCGAGAAGTTCTCCGGGTACACGCTGATCAGCTTGGCGCCAAAGGCGGCATCCTCACCCAGGGCGCCCGGCATGACCCCGAACAGGTGTCCCCGCGCCAGCGGGATGATGGAACGCAGCAGCTGGCGCGTCTCGCCGTCGGAGAAGCTGATCATGGCGTTGCGCACCAGCGGAATGCAGGCCTCGTAAGTCAGGCGCCGGGCGATCTCCTCCCGCTCGATCACTCGCATAGGTCCCCTCCGTAGCCATTCGGGGTGAAAGTATGCCCCGATCTCCGTGCCGGCCGCCGCCGCTGTGTCAGACCGGAGACATACCTCATTCACCACTTGACAGCCCGCGGCCCCCGGCACGACCCTCAGATCATGGTAGGGGGAATGCCAGGGTGAGGTTAGCCAAGCTCGGCGGCGAGGGTCGGCCGCACGCGGACCTCGTGCTGCGGATTGCCGGCGCGGCCCCGTCGAGCGATGCCGCCGAGACCACGTCCACGGTGGGGGTTTCGTGGCGGCGCTGCCTGAACGACTTCAAGCTCGATCCCGCGCGTGACTACCGGACCGTGGTTCACGATGTCGGCAGACTCAAGGACCTTGAGTACGAGCATGCCGAACTCGTCCAGATCGCGCGCGCCGAGATGGATGCTCTCTACGAGCATATCGCTGGCTCCGGGTACGCACTGCTCCTGGCGGACACTTCCGGAGTCATTCTCTGCGAGAAGGTTGATCCTACCCTGAAGAGCATGTTCCGGCAGGCGGGCCTCATAGTGGGAGCGGAGTGGAGCGAGGAACGCGAGGGCACGAACGGAATCGGAACCTGCGCACGCGAGGCGCGCCCGATCACCATCCATCAGTCCGATCACTTCCGCACCCGGCATACCAACCTGTCCTGCTCGGCTGCGCCAATCCATGATCACGAGGGACGTGTGATCGCGGTGCTGGATGCGTCGTGCGTCAGCGCCGCGGGCAGCCGCGAGACGCAGCTGCACACCATGGCGCTGGTTCACTCCTCGGCCAGGCTGATAGAGAAGTGCTTGTTTCTGCGTCGGCATAGCGGCAGCGCGCTGCTGCGCTTTCATCACCGCCCGGAGTTCGTCGACCTGCTTCACGATGGCGCCATAGCCGTCGACGCCGCGGGGGTTATCGTGGCCGCCGACGTCACCGGTCTTAAGCTGCTGGGTGCGAGCACGCGCGAGGCGGTGATCGGCCGCTCCATCGCCGACATATTCGATGCCACCTTCGAGGAGCTGCTGTCCGCCAGGAATGCCACGCGCCGGCCGATCTGGCAGCTGCGCGACAACGCTCACGGGCGACTGTATTACGCAAGCCTCGTCGCCGGGAGCGACAGGGCGCAGGCGACTCCCGCGGCACCTGCGGCTCGCAGCCGCGCACTGCTGCGCGTGGCCCGCGAGCAGCCCGCCGGCGCGCTGACACTCGAGGACCTTGCGGGAGAAGACCCGCAGATGCGGCGCAATCTGCGCAACGCGCAGCGCATCGCCGATCACGGGGTAGCGGTACTCATCCGCGGACCGACGGGATCGGGCAAGGAGGCCTTCGCTAAGGCGCTGCACCTGGCGAGCAATCGCGCCCAGAGCGCCTTCGTCGCCGTTAACTGCGCGGCCATTCCCGAGTCGCTTATCGAGAGTGAGCTCTTCGGCTATTGTGCGGGTGCCTTTACCGGGGCGCGCCGTGCTGGCCTGCGCGGGCGGATCATCCAGGCCTCCGGCGGCACGCTGTTCCTCGATGAGATCGGCGACATGCCGCTTGCGCTGCAGACGCGCCTGCTGCGGGTACTCGAGGAGCACGAGGTCACCCCGCTCGGGGCGGAGTCCGCACTCAAAGTCGACCTGCGGGTCATCTGCGCCTCGCACCGCAACCTGCGCGAGCTGATGCAGCAGGGGAGGTTCCGCGAGGACCTGTACTACCGCCTGAACGGGATCACCATCGAGCTGCCCGCGCTTGCGGCCCGCGCGGACCGCGCAGCGCTTATCCGCAGGTGCATCGCCCGCGAATGTGGCAGCCTGGCGTTCGCCGCGAGCGCCATCGAGAACGCAGCGCTCAAGTGCCTCATGGACTATCACTGGCCCGGCAACATCCGCGAGCTGCGCAATACGATCCGAACCGCGCTCGCCATCTGCGACGGCGGCGTTATCCGCTGCGCAGACCTGCCCGCGGCCATTTTGGCGGGCGAGTCAACGGACGCGCCGCCGTGCGCAACGGTGCCGGCTTCACTGGCGCGAGCCGAATACACCGCGCTGCTGCAAGCCATCGAGCAGAATCACTGGGTCATGAGCCGGGTGGCTGCGCAGCTGCGCATCAGCCGCAACACGCTCTACCGGAAGATCAAGGCGCACGGCATTCAGATTGCCCGAGGCCGCGCCGGCGAGCCGCCCCGCTAACAGCGAGCGGCGGGCGCGCAGGGCCTGCCGCCGTCCACGGTGGCCCTGCTGTCACTCAAGAGGCGCTCGGTGGCCCCCCGGGCTCCCCCTCAGTGCGCACCACGCAGAGCGAGGAGCGGATCAGAAACCGCACGCCGAGCGGGATCTCCAGCGAGAAGCTCGCGCCGCGGCCGGGTACCACGTCGACGATCCATTGCGTGTGTTCCCAGCGGCGCAACTGCTCGCGATCCATCCAGAACTCGCAGCCGACGATCTCGCCCACCTTCTCATCGACGCCACCGAGCTTGAATTCCCCCACCTGGAAGCACATGGGGGCACTGCCGTCGCAGCAGCCCCCCGACAGGTGGAACATGAGCGGACCGTGCGCCTTCTTCAGCTGCTCGATGACCTTGCGTGCGTCATCCGTGACGCCGACCCGTCCGAGCGCCGCTACGTTGCTGGTGCCCAATCATTTGCCTCAGAAGAAGCCCAATGCCTTCTCGCCGTAGCTCACGAGCATGTTCTTCGTCTGCTGATAGTGGTCCAGCATCATCTTGTGCGTCTCGCGGCCGATGCCCGATTTCTTGTAACCACCGAAGGCGGCATGCGCCGGATACGCGTGATAGCAGTTGGTCCACACGCGACCCGCCTTGATGCCGCGCCCGAACCGGTAGGCCGTATTGATATCACGCGACCAAACGCCGGCCCCGAGCCCGTAGAGGGTGTCATTGGCGATCTCAAGCGCCTGCGCCGGGGTGTCGAAGGTGGTGACCGACACGACCGGGCCGAAAATCTCCTCCTGGAAGACACGCATCTTGTTGTTGCCCTCGAACACGGTGGGCTTGATGTAATAGCCACCTGCGAGCTCGCCGCTGAGCTTATTGGCGGTGCCGCCGGTGAGGACCTTGGCCCCCTCCTTGCGGCCGATGTCGAAGTACGAAAGGATCTTCTCGAACTGGTCGTTCGAGGCTTGCGCACCGATCTGCGTGCTCATCTCGTACGGATCGCCCTGGCGGATGCTCTCCACGCGCTTGATCGCGCGTTCCATGAACTTGTCGTAGATCGACTTCTGCACGAGCGCGCGCGACGGGCAGGTACACACCTCGCCCTGATTCAGGGCGAACATCGCGAAACCCTCGAGCGCCTTGTCGAAGAAGGCGTCATCCTCGCGCAGCACGTCCGCGAAGAAGATGTTGGGCGACTTGCCGCCCAGCTCAAGGGTGACCGGAATGATGTTCTCGGACGCGTACTGCATGATCAGACGCCCGGTGGTGGTCTCGCCGGTGAAAGCGATCTTGGCGATACGCGGGTTGCTCGCGAGCGGCTTACCGGCCTCGAGTCCGAAGCCGTTGACGATGTTGAGAACCCCAGCAGGCAGCAGATCCTGGATGAGCTCCGCGAGGACCAGAATCGAGAGGGGTGTCTGCTCGGCGGGCTTCAGCACTACCGTGTTGCCGGCCGCCAGCGCGGGCGCCAGCTTCCAGGTCGCCATCAGGATCGGGAAGTTCCACGGGATGATCTGGCCGACGACGCCGAGGGGCTCGTGGAAGTGGTAAGCGACCGTGTCATCGTCCAGTTCCGCCAACGAGCCTTCCTGCGCACGGATACAGCTGGCGAAGTAGCGGAAGTGATCGACCGCGAGCGGCAGGTCTGCGAGGTTGGTTTCCCGGATGGGTTTGCCGTTGTCGTAGGTCTCCACCGCGGCGAGGAACGGCAGGTACTGCTCGATGCGGTCGGCGATCAGGTTCAAAGCCCGCGCACGGGCTGCTACCGGCGTCTTGCCCCACGCGTCCGCCGCGGCGTGCGCAGCGTCCACGGCACGCTCGACATCTTCGGCCTGCGAGCGGGCGATCTTGCAAATGACCTGGCCCGTGGTCGGGGAGACGTTGTCGAAATAGCCGCCCTTCGCCGGGGCCACCCAGCGCCCGCCAATGAAGTTGTCGTAGCGGTCGCGCAGCGGGAGCGTGCGCTCAAGGCCCGCCAGGTGCTTGGCGAACGAGGCGCTTTGCAGCATCGAAGCGGCGGGATCGCCCTTGGGGCGTGCCTGGGCGGAACTGGCGGAACTCATGTGGCATTCTCCTATCGGTATTATCGGGCGACGTAGCGATCACGGGCGCTGCGCGTTCTGCACATCCCCCGGTGGCGGATACGGCACGGCGTGATTCGCGCTGGCTGGCCGCAGTCGCCGGGGATCTAAGCTGCTAACAAGCAAGCGCCGTGCCAGATCCTGCAGCTGACGAAAGAGCCTCTGCATTGGCTGCGAGAGTGCCGGATACTGCGTGGCCCCGGCATCGGAGTGTCACACTGTAGAGCCTCTGACACATGTGTCCCCGGGACGTCCCGGGCGCGGTGCACCGCCGTGTCCGGGCGCGGCCGCTCCAGTCACGGTTGAGCTGTCGTTGCGGCCAGGGCAGCACTTTGATAGGAAGACTGCGCGTCACCGTCCCTTACGCCCGTAAGCCAGGCCTTCAGTCATCCTGACCCTATACGCCGTCGCTGCGATTCCGCTGGTGATCTGGATCTACCTCGCGATGGCGCGCGGGGGATTCTGGCGCCTGGCCCCCTACATCGTCGCGCGCGCGAATCCGCCGGCGAGTCCGAGGCGGGTCGTGATCGTCATTCCGGCGCGCAATGAGGCGGCGGACATCGGCGCGGCGGTCGCTTCGCTCGGCAGCCAGTCCTTTGCGGGCTTCATGCACCTCATCGTGGTCGATGATGCCAGTACCGACGGGACTGCAGAGGCCGCTATTGCGGCTGCCGCTTCGTGCCGGCTGAAGGGGCAGCTCACCGTGATCCGCGGGAGCGCGCTGCCGCGGGGCTGGACGGGCAAGCTGTGGGCGCTGGCACAGGGCATCGAGGCAGCCGCGCGGTTTGTTCCTGACTATCTGCTTTTCACCGATGCGGACATTCGCCACGGGCCCGGCAGCCTCGATGCTCTGGTCGGGCGCGCGGAGCGCGATGACCGGGACCTGGTGTCTCACATGGTCAGACTGTCCACGGCCACCACGGCCGAACGGCTCTTCATCCCGGCGTTCGTATTTTTCTTCTTCAAGCTCTATCCGCCGCGCTGGATCGCTGCACCGGCGGTGAGAACGGCCGGGGCCGCGGGTGGCTGCGTCCTCATTCGTCCGCAGGTGCTGCAGCGCATGGGCGGGATCGAGGCCATCCGCTCGCAGATCATCGACGACTGCGCGCTGGCGCGCGCAGTGAAGCGCGCCGGTGGGCGCATCTGGCTGGGCCTCGCGCCCGAGACGCGCAGCCTGCGCGTGTACCGCTCCGCATCCGAGATAGGCGCCATGATCTCGCGTACCGCCTTCAGCCAGCTCGGGCACTCCTACCTGCTGCTGCTCGCCACCGTACTCGGGCTGCTATGCACCTACGTGGCCCCGGTAGCGCTGCTGTTCACCGGCAGCCCGGTAAGCAGGGGGCTGGGCGCCCTCGCGTGGGCGCTGATGAGCCTGTGCTATCTGCCCATGGTGCGCTTCTACGGGCTGCGGTCCTGGTGGTGCCTGTGCCTGCCTCTGATCGCGGTCTTCTACCTGGGTTCGGTCCTGCATTCGGCCGTGCAGTACGCCCGCGGCCGCGGCGGGAAGTGGAAGGGACGGCTGCAGGATGCGCGGTCGTCCGGCTGAGGCTGCCGGCTCGTCGCTCAGGGGTCGAGAATGGCGAAGTCGTGCGCCCCGAGGCCGTTGAAGTCGGTGATCAGGGGGGCTGAGTAGGCGCCCATTGACTCAAGGAACAGCCAGTCCCCCTCGACGACGTCGCCCGGCAGGATGAAAGGCACGGGGCTGACGTCGAAAGAGTCGCAGGTGGGGCCGAAGATCTTGAATTCGCGCAGGCTCCCGGTCCGCGGCTCCCCATCCCGACGATAGACGCGGGTGGGAGGCTGGAACTTCGAGTGCAGAAGCTCCGCCAGCGCCCCGTAGATCCCGTCGTTCAGATAGAGCGCCTGCTCCTTCACGAGCAGCACCTGGGCGAGGACGGCGCCGCCGGTAGTGACAAGCGCACTGCCGGGCTCACAGCGCAGCGGCACGCTTGCGACGCTCGGCGACGATGAGTGTGCGCCGTCGATCGCATCGAAGAACTGCTGCAGGTGCATCCCGGCGGGCATGAGCAGGCTCGGGAAGCCGCCGCCGACGTTGAGGTACTCCGGGTACACGCCGGCGTTGTCGGAAATCTCTGCCAGCAGTCGCACCGCGGCGGCAAAGGCCTCAGGATCGATGGTCTGCCAGCCGACATGCATGGTCAGGGCTGGCGTTGCGCCGTGCTCGGAGATCCGGCGCAGCAGGCGTACGGCCTCCTCGGGCGTGGCGCCGAACTTCTCGTTGAAGCTCACCTTGGCCGTGGAATTCGAGGTCGCCACGCGCACCTGCACCACGATGTCGCGGCCGATCTCCTCGAATAGCTTCTGAAGCTCCGCCACGTGGTCGACGACATAATCGCGGATGCCGAAGGTCTTGTGGGCCGCGACGATAGAGGCGCGCGGCTTGATCGGGTGGTTGTAGGAGCAACGCGCGCCCGGCAGCACCTGGCGGACGAGTTCAATTTCAGACAGCGATGCCGTATCGAAGGACTCGATCCCGGCCTGCACCAGCCAGCCGATCACCTGCGGATCCGGGTTGGCCTTCACCGCGTACATGACTTCGCCCGAGAAGCCGCGCCGGAACTGCTCGGCGGCGGCGCGGATGCGCTTGGGCAACAGACAGAAGACGGGCGTGTCCGTGGTCTTGCCGCGCAGCAGCTGCTCCACGCTCGGGTATTCGGCTCGCACGCGGCAAGGTCCTGGTGGGTGATTTGGGCGGACGGCAGCTTACCAGCGCCCGGCAGGGGGCGCCCCAAATCCCGGCGGCCGCCGCGCGGCGACGCGCAGCATGCCCGTGTGCATTCGACGGGGAGGTTGCGTCAACAACATCGGGACGGTAGCGTGCATCCCCATGAGCAAACCGGCCGGGACACGCTGGGCCGCCGTCTCCGTCGTGACCGGCGCGGGCGCTTGCGATGCGGCCCGCGCTTTGAAGGGCAAACGCTTCCTGGGAGCTGATGCGCCCCGACTTCCCTTGAATGAATGCGTCACGCCGGCCACCTGTCGCTGTGCCTACCGCAAATACGCCGACCGTCGTGAGGGCCCGCGGCGCGAAGAGGAGGAGACGGGCATGCGACGGGGCATCACGCAGCCTGATCGCCGGGTGCGGCGTGGTCGCCGCAGCACGGACGAGTAGGCCGATCGTGGTGCATTCCCGAGGGGTGCGGCCGCCGCGCCGCGGCCCCGAGCGGGTCGCCGGCCGCGGCGCCGTTGCGTTCAGCCCCTGCGCGAGCCTTGTGGCGAGGACCTACCCATGAAGCGCGCGCTGCGTTGTGCGGGCCTCATGCTGTTGCTGACGGCCGGCTATGAGCCCCAGGGTCTTTGTGCCGTGCCCGTCCCCCTCATCGATCTGCCGCACTCTTATTACTACCGCGAGATGTACCTGCCGCAGCTGACGAGCGGCCCGAGCAGCGTTGCCTGGTCGCCCGATTCGCGTGAGGTGGTGTACTCGATGGGCGGCTCGCTGTGGCGCCAGAGCATCGATTCCACCCGTGCCCAGCAGCTCACCGATGGCAGGGGCTATGACTATCAGCCCGACTGGTCGCCCGACGGGCGCTACATCCTTTACACCTCCGGCAGCGGCGACGTGCTGGAACTGTGGCTGCTCGATCTCGCAAGCGGCCACAGTCAGCCGCTCACGCACGACGGCGCGGTGAATGTGGAGCCGCGCTGGTCACCCGATGGCAAGCGGGTTCTTTTCGTCTCGACAGCCTATCGGCGCCACTTCCATGTATTCGTCGGGGAGTTTCGCGACGGCGCGCTGACGGATGTCACGCGGCTGACGGGCGAGAACAGGAGCCCGCTACCCCGCTACTACTACAGCCCCTACGATCACGAGATCAATCCGACCTGGACACGCGACGGCACCGCCGTCGTGTTCGTCTCCAACCGCGACCGCATCCACGGCACCGGCGGCATCTGGCAGATGCCGGCAGTGCCGGGCGCCCAGGCCCGGGAGCTGCGTTACGAGGAGACCAACTGGCAGGCGCGGCCGGACTTCTCCCCCGATGGCCGGCGCATCGTGTACAGCTCTTACCTGGGCCGCAACTCACTGCAGCTGTGGCTGATGCCCGGCAGCGGAGGTGAGCCCTTCCCATTGAGCTACGGAGACTGGGATGAGACCGGGCCACGCTGGTCACCGGACGGCCGGCAGATTGCTTCCATCTCCAATCGCGGCGGTGACACGCAGCTGCGCCTGCTGCGCATTCCCGGCGGGGACTCACGCGAGTTAAGCATCACCGAGCGTCGCTACCGCGGGCCGGTGGGCACGCTGCACCTGAGCGTACGGGACGAGTCCGGCGCGCTGACTGCCGCGCGTGTGGTGGTGACCGGTGCCAACGGCCGCAGCTACGCACCCGATGGCGCCTGGATGCACCATGCGGAATTCGACCGCAACGAGCACCCCTTTGATGCGCGTTATTTTCACAGCCGGGGCGAGGACACGGTGGTGGTGCCGGCAGGTACCGTCTCGGTGGAAGTGATGAAGGGCCCGGCCCGCATTCCGGTGCACCGCCAGGTCCAGGTGAGGGCCGGGGAGGTGAGTGAGGTGAGGGCTGAGCTTGCGGCGGTTCCGTGGACCGACGGTGCCGAGCGGCACTGGGTCAGTGCGGATGTGCATGTGCACATGAATTACGGGGGACACTACCGCAATACTCCGGCTCACCTCGTCCTGCAGGCCCAGGCCGAGGATCTGGACATCGTCCAGGATCTCATCGTCAACAAGGAGCAGCGGATTCCCGATATTGCCTACAGCGGCAAGGGGGTCGATGCGGCGTCGACCCCGCAGACGCTGATCGTGCACGGTCAGGAGTTCCATACCAGTTACTGGGGGCACCTTGGGCTGCTGGCGATTCAGGGCAACATTCTGCTGCCAGGCTATGCGGGCTATCCGAATACCGCCGCGGCCAGCCTGTCCCCCACCAATGCGGACGTGGCCGACATGGCGCACGCACAGGGGGCGCTGGTCGGCTATGTGCATCCGTTCGAGGAGGAGCCGCAGCCTCTTACGCATCCGGCGCACACCGATGCCGATGAGCTGCCGGTGGATGTGGCACTCGGCAAAGTGGACTACATGGAGATTGTCGCCTTCTCCGATCACCAGGCGACCGCCTCGGTCTGGTATCGCCTGCTCAACCTCGGCTTCCAGCTCCCGGCGGCGGGCGGCACGGATGCCATGGCCGACTACGCCACCCTGCGCGGCCCGGTCGGACTCAATCGAGTCTATGCGTCGGTGCCGAACGGGCCGCTGGACAGCGGGGCGTGGCTCGCATCGCTGCGTGCCGGGCGCAGCTTTGCAACCAATGGACCGCTGCTGGATTTCTCACTCGCCGGCCGGGGGCCCGGGGCGGTCGTGGATCTCAAGGGGCCAGGCGCGCTTGAGTTCTCGGCACGCCTGCATACGACCGTGCCGGTCGACCATGCTCAGATCGTCTGCAACGGCCGCGTTGCGCGGGAACTGCGGAGGGGCAGGCCGGGTGAATTACTGCAGGTCACGGGCAGCGTCTTCATCGAGCACAGCGGCTGGTGCGTGCTGCGCGCCTTCAGCGCGCACGCCGAGTATCCGGTGCTCGATAACTTTGTCTACGCCACGACGAGTCCCGTGTATCTGACGCTGGAAGGCAAAAAGCCGCGCTCCCCAGCGGATGCGCATTTCTTCCGTGCGTGGATCGAGCACCTGCGTAAAGTGACGGCGGCATATCCGGACTGGAACTCCGAGAGCGAAAAAGCCGCGGTGCTGCGCGAACTCGATGCGGCGCAGGCGGTTTACGCCTCAATGGAGTGAGCGCCGATTCGGGCCACGGGCCCGCCCGGGCGGCCCCGCGTCGACCCCTCAGGCGCTGTGCCCCGCGAGGCCGCTCAACCCCGGGCGCCTGAGCTCGACGCTGAACCCCAGCTGGCTCGCCGGCTGATTCATGTCGCGCCGCGCTTCCTCGAGCAACTCATCGATGCTCGTGGGCTCCAGTGGATCAAAGCGTGCGATGCCGACACTCAGGGCCAGCGCGGGCATACTCTGCTGTTGCGACGCGCGCACGCGCGCAATCACCGCTTCGCGCGACGGATACTCGTTGCTGTTGGTGAGGGCGGCGAACTCATCGCGCTCAATGCGCCCCAGCACCTCGTAGACGCCGTAGCTCGGGAACAGATCGCGCAGCAGATTGCCGGTCTGGCGCACGATGATCTGCGCTGCCGGCGCGCCAAGGGTGTCGTAGAGACGCTCGAGGTTGTCGATCCCGAAGCACATGAGGTGCGCCGGCTCCTCGTCGCGCACCGCCAGGTCCAGAAGGCGTGTACCGCTTTGGGTAAAGCCACGACGGTTCTGCAGACCCGTCAGGTCATCGCTGAGGTTCGCAGAGCGCAGCGACTGCACCAGGCTCAGGAGCGCTTTCTGTTGCAGCGCAATGCGCTGACCGCGGGACAGTCCCTTGCAGCGCAGCAGTTCGGCGAGCAACCGCGAAATGCGGGCGTCGTCTCCATCCACGGCGGCGGCGCGCAGCTGGCCAGCAAGTTCACTGTTGCGCGCCCGCACGGAGCGGGCGGCGGCGATCTTGGATACGGACGCGGCTTGGGTCATGAATCCTCCGGTAAATCGCCCCCTCGGAACACGCCCCGCTAAGATAGGGAAGCCGCATCTGAAGCTAAGGAGGTCGGAGCCCCGACCCGGCGTCAGGCGCGTCCGAGACCCGGGGTCGGCCATGTCCTACGCTGCATCCGGGTTGCAATTCGGTTACAGGCCTGAGCGGGCGGCGAAAGTTAAGTAAATGGCCGACAGATGCGACGTGTGGATCGGATCAACATGCGCCGACACCAACCCAGGAGCACCACCACTATGCCCTCGAGCATCCACAGCCAAGCCGTGCCGCGCAGCGGCAATGCGGCGAACGCCATCGCAGGCACGGGCCCCGACACCGAGAGCGAGCACAGCGGCACACCTCACGTGCTGCCGCCATTGCCGTACTCGCTGAATGCGCTGGAGCCGGTCATCTCTGCGAAGACGCTGTCGTTTCATTACGAGAAGCACCACAAGGCCTATGTCGACAAAGTCAACAGCCTGGTGGGCGGCACACCGCTCGCGGAATTGAGCTTAGAGGCGCTCATCCTGCATACCGCAGGCAAGCCCGAGCACGTTGAAGTCTTCAACAACGCGGCGCAGGCCTGGAACCACACGTTCTACTGGCACTGCCTCACCCCCCAGGTCGAGGGAGACATCCCCTCCGCGCTGCAGAGGAAGCTCAAGGAGTCCTTCGGGGACGTGAGCTCCTTCAAGAAGGAATTCGCCGCCGCCGCCGTAAGCCAGTTTGGTTCAGGCTGGGCGTGGCTGGTACTCGATGGTTCGAAGCTGCGCGTGATCAAGACCGCCAACGGTGAAGATCCGCTGCCCTCGCACCTGCGTCCGCTGCTGACGCTCGACGTCTGGGAGCATGCCTACTACCTCGACTACCAGAATCGCCGGCCCGATTACGTGCAGGCGGTACTCGACAAGATTCTCAACTGGGAGTTTGCTGCCGCCAATCTCGGCTAGGAGGCTGCGGGGCACGGCGTCGCCTGTAGCCGCAGTCCTACACTGCGTCTGCAGCGACCCCGACCGACCCGTCAAGCTTTCTCGCCGATACTGGGAAGATACAGAAAACGCGTCATTGTGACCGCCGGGCCTGCGAAGGTCCGCTACCTTGAGGAGAGAACGATCGTGGAAGGAACAGCGAAGGATTTCGATCAGAGCTTCCGTGCCGGCAAGAGCGCCGCCAAGGACAAAGTGCATCAGGTGGGAGCCGCGGCCAGCGACGAGGTTCAGAATCTCATTGCGGACGTCGAGGACCTGATTGACCGGGTCAGCGACGCTGCGGATCCGGAGGTCAAGCGACTGCGCTCCAAGGTGGCCGCGGCCGTGGCCTCGACCAAGAAGACCATAGCCTCCGGCGCCGATCAGGTACAGCGTCAGGCGAAGGACGCTTTCGATGCGAGCGATCGTTACGTGCGCAATCAGCCCTGGGAAGCGATTGGCATCGCAGCACTCGCTGGCGTTGCGGTCGGCTTTCTGCTGTCCTCACGTCGCTGACAGCGTCTGGACGCAGGCGGCATGATTGACCGACTCTCGGCCACGGCCTCGATCGCGCTGCGGCACGCGGGTGCCTACGCCGATCTGATTGCCAGTGATCTGAGCGCGAGCTCGGAGGACCTGCGACGTCAGCTGGTCGCCGCGGCAGCGCTGGGGCTGGGCATCCTGCTCGCCGCAGCGCTCGGCTGTGTACTGGCAATCGCTGCAGCGTGGGATACACCCGCGCGGCTGTGGGTCATTGGCGGGTTGATCGTGGCCGCGCTCCTGGTGGTAGTGGTGAGCCTGCTGCGCCTGCGGCGCGCGAAGGCCGGCGCCGCCCCGCTTCTCGGACAGACCGCGCGCGAATGGGGGAAGGACCGACGGCTGCTCGAGGAGCTGCTCGAGCGCCCGCAAGCGGAGGATGCATGAGCGCAGCGATGGAGTTGCGCGCTGCGGCCGCAAGGCTGACCCTCGAGCGCGATCGCGAAGAGCTGCGCCAGGCGCTCGGCTCACAGGAGGACCGCAGCGCCCCGGGTTTTCCGCGCAGCGCAACCTTCCGCTGGGTACTCGGGCGCCTGAGTGCACGTTCCATAGCCTCGACGGCGCTGACCGCGGTCATGATGCGGCCCGGGCTGCTGCAGTTCGTCGGCCGCTGGGCGCTGGCGCGGCGCGGCGCGCGCCGGGCAATGCGGCTGAAGACTTAACGTAAAGAAAATCAGGAGCGATCGTGACAGATAACGGAAAAGCCGGCACCAATGGCACCCACGGTCTGAGCAGCATCGCGACGCTGCGCCAGCGGGCCCGCGAGCACATTGAGAAAGGGGCGGTCACCGAGACCTATGCGGCAGACCGCGAAACCGTACTGCGGTTGCTGAATGAGGCGCTCGCGACCGAGATCGTTTGCACGCTGCGCTATCGACGCCATTTCTTCATGGCCAACGGCGTGCAGGCCGAGTCGGTTAAGGAGGAGTTCCGCACGCATGCTCTGGAAGAGCAGGCGCACGCGGACATGATTGCCGCGCGCATCGTACAGCTCGATGGTGAGCCGAACTTCGACCCGCGCGGCCTTGCCGAGCGCAGTCACGCGGAGTACGTAGCCGGCGCCTCCCTGAACGACATGATTTGTGAAGACCTGGTGGCCGAGCGCGTGGCGATCGATTCCTACAAGGAAATGATTGCCTTCGTCGGATCAGGCGATCCGACCACCAAGCGCATGCTCGAGGAGATTCTCGCAAAAGAGGAAGAGCACGCCGAGGACCTCTCGAGCATGCTCGTGACGGTGAGCCCGCCGTCCCGCCCCACGGAACAAGCGCGACGATGAATCGCTGCGTGCGACATCAGGGCTCATGGTTTGGGCGCATAACTGCGCCGGCGGACGCGTCAACCCCCACGGCTGATACCGACCCCCCGGTCATGCCCGCGACGCGTCTGCATTTTCTTCGTGCGCCGGGATTCTGGGTGCTCAGATGCCCGTCGTCTTATTGATTGGTGGGTTACTGCTGGGCGCTAGGATTTACCGGCGACACCGCCGCCAGCAGCGGGCAGAGCACGCCCGGAGCGCGGCGGCGCGGCGCTGGGAGGACGATGGTGGCGCCGTGCGCACCACCGAGGAGCAACCCCGGCCCTGAAGGCCGCAACTCCCTGCGGCACGCTATCATGCGGCATCGGCGGCAATCGCCATTCCAGGAAGCCCGCTTGAAGCGTCGTCCTCATTCGCCGCCCGATCATTGGCAGTGCTCCTAGTGCAGCCGAATCCCAGACGATGAGTACTGCTGCGCGTCAGTTGATCGTCGTGGGTCTCCTGCTGGCGGCGGTGATCGGCCTGTTCGTGGCCGCCGAGTCAGGACAGCAGAAGCTCGCGGCTGCCACGGCGCAGGTCGAGGCTGCAGCCGAACGGGAACACGCTCTGGGCGATGTGCTGCAGATGCTGAGCGAGGCGGAGAGCGGCCAGCGCGGCTATATCCTGATCGGCAACGAAACGTACCTGGTGCCCTACACCGAGGCGCAGGAACAACTGCCCGGCAAGCTCTCCCGGCTCACCGACGCCTTCGCCGGGGCAGAACCCACCCTGCGCTCGAACGTCGATGAGGTCGTCAGGCTCAGCCGCGCCAAGCTGCAGGAGATGAGCCGGACCCTGAATCTGTACCGCGACCGGGGACGCAGCGCGGCGATTTCGCTCATCAGAACGGATCTGGGTCAGCGCACGATGACGCTGATCGCGGATCTCGTGGAGCGCATCCAGGCAGCCGAGACGGACGATATGCTGGCGGCGAGTCGTTCATGGCGCACGGATCGCTGGCTGAATCTTGCGATCAGCAGCGGCGCGCTGCTGGTAAGCCTGTCGCTCGTCTGGTTCCTGCGCCGGCTGGTACTGCGCTACATGTACTCCAAGGAGCAGGAAGTTGAGGAATCTGCGGAGCGCGAGGCACAACTGGAACGGGTCGTCCAGCGGCGCACCGAGGATTTATCCGAGCTGTCGACGCAGCTACAGTCGGTCGCGGAGAAGGAACGCGCCGCGCTGTCACGTGAGTTGCACGATGAACTGGGCGGCCTGCTCGTGGCGGCGCGCATGGACCTGTCGTGGCTGGAGGAAAAAGTGGCGAGCACCGATCCTGAGGTCCAGGCGCAGTTCAAGCGGGTGCATGATGCACTCCAGGAAGGCGTCGAACTCAAGCGCCGGGTCGTTGAGAATCTGCGCCCGACGCTGCTCGACAATCTCGGGCTGGTTTCTGCGCTGCGCTGGCAGGTGTCCGATTCCTGCGGACGCGCGGGACTCAACTGCATAGAGCGCTATCCCGAGGAAGAACTCAATCTGACTCCGGAGGCTTCGATCGCGATTTTCCGCATCGTGCAGGAGGCGCTCACCAACATCCTCAAGCACGCGCAGGCTAAGAACGTCGAAGTCTCGGTCGAAATCCGCGAGGACTCCCTAGTGCTCGCCATCCGGGATGATGGGGTTGGCCTGCCGCTCGACCGGCGGCGGGCACTGCGCTCGCATGGGCTCGCCTCCATGCGCCACCGGGCGAGCGGTTTCGGGGGCCAGTGGCACATCACGCGCCGCCCGGAGCGGGGCACGGAAATCGAGGTGCGGCTGCCGTTACAGCGTATTGCTGCGGTAGCGCCCGCGACGCGGTCGCTGTCAGCCACCGTCTCAGCCTAAGAGGCCGCGTCTCCGAAGCGTTCTTTGGCGAAGCCCTGCAAAAGGCCCGGCAGGCGAAAGTAGTCGCGCGATTTGTCGAGGAACGCCTCGACGCCGAAAGTTTCCGCCTCGCGCCGGTACTCGGGCAGGCCGAAGTTGGTCAAAATGATGACCTTAGGGCGCAGCGTGGATTTTTCGCGCGCGAGTGAACGCAGCACACCGAATCCGGAGCCGCTGCGCAGGTGCAGGTCCAGAATCAGGACATCAGGGACGGCGGCACTGATACGGCTGACTGCGTCCATCTCGGTCTGCACGGTATCGATCAGATCGACATCGGGGAGGCGACGGATGAGTTCCGAGAGCCGGGCCGCCAGCAGCGACGAATCCTCGACCAGGAGAACACGCAGCGCTGAGTTAGGGGACATGATCCTTACGCTCGCCAGAGTCATCGCCACTCACCGAGTCGCAGCCGGGCAGGCTGCCCGCGCCCTCCGTCTTAGGTGGATACAAAGGATAATGACGCGGTGCGGCATCCGCTGCCCGCACCGATCCCGCCGAAATGTCAGCCGCTACCGACGCAGATTTCACTTAGCTCACTGGACCAGTCCGTTGCGCAGCGCGTAGGTGGTCAGGTCGGCGTTGGTATCGAGATTCATCTTCTCGAGGACGCGCGCGCGATAGGTGCTGACAGTCTTGACGCTGATGAACAGCTCCTGCGCAATCTCAGAAACTGAACGCCCGACGGCCAGTTTGCACAGGATCTGGAACTCGCGCTGCGACAAGGATGCATGCAGCGGTTGATCGGTCGGCTCATCCAGGGCGGTGACCAGCATCTCGCTCAGAGTCGCGCTGACGAAGCGCCGGCCGGCAAGCACCGTGTGCACGGCACGCATGAATTCCTCGGGAGCCTGATCCTTGGCAAGGTAGCCTGAGGCACCGGCGCGCAGCACATTGATGGCGTACTGCTTTTCCGCGAATCCACTGATGACGAGTACCCGGGTTTCCGGGTGCCCGGAGCGAATGTGCCGCAGAATGTCGATGCCGCTGCGGTCCGGCATATTGATATCGAGTATTACGAGGTCCCAGCGGTCCTCGCGAAGCTGCTGCAGGGTCTCGGCGCCGGTGCCGGTCTCACCGATCTTCTCGATTGCGCGATCCTGCTCGAGATAATGTCTCAGGCCGGTCCGCACCATCGCGTGGTCATCAGCAATTAATACGCTTGGCATTGAACCTCCTGTGGCGGCAATCCGTGACTCGGACAGTACTGACGGCAGGCGTGACAGTACCCGCTCAGCATAAGCGGGAGCGTACGCCTTTCGCCTGACCCAATGTAGGCCACCTCCTACAAGTTCCTACGCGGCCGCCGGGCAAATCAGCCGCCTTCCGAGCGCATCGCGGCGAGTGGAGCGAGCGCGGAAAGTAACCCTTCCCGGGCACATCGCCACTGCGATGCGGCGTGAGAGCAGCACACGCGGTGCGGCTTTAACTTAAGACATGTTCCGCGCGGACAGTTGCGCGCGCGGCCGAGACGCGCAGAGTAGGGCGCAACCTACGATCTAAGGCGTGGGGCGGGGACGGCGCCGCGGCACTCTTTCCTGCACGATACAACACGCATAGTGCCGCGACGCAGCCCGGTCCATTCGAGGAGCATCGTGTTATGAACGCCAAACCCATTCTCGCGAGTCTCATTGCCGCATCGCTGGCGGGGCCGGTGTTCGTCAACGCTGAAGAGCCGGCTGCGGACAGCCAGACACAGCTTGTGAAGGATTCTGCGATTACTGCGGCCGTGAAATCCAAGCTGGCCGCCAATCATCTAGCGAGTACGACGCAGTGGCAGGTCGATACGGATGGTAATGGCGTGGTGTGGCTCAGCGGCACGACGCGCACCCAGGAAGCTGCGGATCGGGCGGTGGAGATTGCGCGCACCACGGAGGGTGTTTCCTGGGTGAAAAGCAGCATCGAGGTGACGCTGCCGGCCAAGTAACGGGCACCGCCGCGCGAGTCCAGGCAGCGTGGCGCCGGGTGCGGACCCGGGTGTGGTGCTGAGGGCGCGCCGGGCGTAAGGCCAAGGGTGGACCGGGAACAAATGACAGGGGTGAATGACGTGCAGTCGCTGCGAGAAGACCGAACGCATGTTCCCGTGAGCAATCCCCGCGGCCTGATCGGACTGCCCGGGGGCACCGAAGCAGATCCTGCCGCGCGCGGTGGCGGGATGCCCATGCGCCTGCTGCAGCAGCTGTCACGGCCGCTGTGGATACTGGCGTGCTGCGCAGTAATCGTCGGGCTGCGCGCTTCGCGTGAGGCGCTCATTCCCCTCATCCTCGCCATTCTCCTGTCCCTCATGCTTTCGGGCCCCGTTGAAGGACTGCGGCGGCTGCGTATCCCGCGCGGTGTGAGCGCCACGTTGCTGCTGCTCCTGGGAGGAATAGCGCTCGCCGGCACGATAGACGCCCTGTGGGCACCGGCGCAGGAGTGGGTGCAGAGTGCGCCGCGCATCATGCGTGAGATAGAGCACAAGGTGCGCCCGGCGCGGGCAGTGGTGCAGCGCATGAACGATCTTGCGGCCCGGGCGGCCGCGATCACCGGTTCGGAAGTGGAGAACAATCGTGCAGCGGCCAACGCGGTCGCGCCTCCGGTGACCACGCTCGAGGTGTTGACGGAAACCGGCTGGGTGGCGGGCGGCGTCGTGACGGTCGGCGTTCTCACGCTGCTGCTGCTGTCGGCCGGACCGCCGACGCTGGCGCGCATGATGGCAGCCGTCGGCGGCAACCTGCCGGCAGTCCATGTGCTTAAGACCATCGATGCGGTACGCGTGGAAGTCGGGCGCTATTACGGCACGCTCGCGCTCATCAACCTGAGCCTCGGCATCGCGACGGCAGTGACAATGTGGCTGCTGCACATGCCCAACCCCGTGCTGTGGGGTGCGATGGCGGCGGCGTTGAATTTCATTCCCTACCTGGGTTCGGCGGTGACGCTGCTGGTGGTGAGCGTGGTGGCGATCGTCAGCTTCGACTCCATTCCGCACGCCCTGCTGGTCGCGGGTTCCTACCTCGGGCTTGCCACCATCGAAGGCCAGATCGTCGAGCCGGTCTTCTTCGGACGCCGCCTGGACATCAACCCGATCGTGATCTTCATCGCACTGTGGTTCGGCGGCTGGCTGTGGGGCATCGCGGGCGTGATGTTCGCGCTGCCGGTCCTGCTGGCCATCAAGGTCGCCGCCGCGCGGGGTGGGACGGGAGTGGTACTGCGCTTCCTCGGGCCGGCGATCAGCACTCTCGATGACGCCGAGGCGCTGCGGCCGCGGCTGCAGGTGCCGACGGTACTCGGCGGGCGACTGAAGGCACGCTAGCGCGCGCGTACCTTGCGCGGGGCTGATGCTCTGGTGCGGCTTCGTGGGCCGCCGGGCGCAACATCAGTGCAGAAGCTGCGCGCTGCCATGCGGATGGCGGCGGACTGCGCCGGATAGGTGTGGATCACCTCGGCCAGAGCCCGCAGGCCAATGCCGCTGTGCATCGCCACGCACACTTCGTTGATCATCTCGCTCGCGCGCGCGGCGACGATGGTGGCCCCGAGGATGCGGTCACTGCCTTCCCCGACGTGCAGCTTTACGAAGCCGCCGTCCTGGCGGTCGGTGATGGCGCGGTCCACGTCCTGCATCATCACGGTGTAGGTCATCACAGGGATGTTGCGGATACGCGCTTCCCATACCTGCAGCCCGACGTGGGCCACCTCGGGTGCGCAGAACGTGCACCAGGGGATGGTGAGTCGCGAGAAGCGCCGCGCCCGAGCGCCGCCGAGCGCATTGTGTGCGGCGATTTCCGCACTCGCTTGCGCGACGTGGGTGTATTTGTTCGCCATACACACATCGCCCGCCGCGTAGACGCGGGGGTTCGAGGTACGCAGGAAGTCATCGACCCGGATGCCCTCGCGCTCGTCGAAACCGACACCGGCGCCCTCAAGATTCAGTCCGGCAAGCTGCGGCACGCGGCCCACACTCACGAGTATCTGATCGGCGCGCACCTCGCCGCGCTCGCTGTAATTCTCCGTCTGCAGCGACACCCGCCCGTTTTCCATCCGCGCGCCGACGACCTCGGTATTGAGGATGATGTTCACCCCATCGCGGGCCATCGAGCGAGCCAGGATCTGCGCCGCATCGCGTTCCTCGCGCGGCAGGAACTCAGGTTCGTTCTGCACGATCGTGACCTGAGCGCCCAGGCGGCAGAACGCCTGCGCGAGTTCGCAGCCGAGTGGGCCGCCGCCGACCACCGCGAGGCTCTGGGGCAGCTGCTGCAGATCGAAGATCGATTCGCTCGTCAGAAACGCTCCGTCTGCGAGGCCGGCAATGCCGTGCGCGGCAGGTTTCGCGCCCGTGGCCACCAGCGCCCGATCGAACGTTACGTGCCCGGCTGTCGTGGCAAGCGTTCGCCGGTCGATGAAATGCACCGGGCCGAAGCGCACCTCTATCCCGAGTGCGGCGAGCCGTTCCAGGGAGTGATAGCGGCCGATGCGGGCCTCGATGCTGCGCAGGCGTGCCGCGAGCCTGCCGAGCTCGGCGACTGGCTGGGGGCGCGCAGCGTCCTGCAGATGCGCGGCCTCGCGGATGGCGGCGAACAGCGTGGCGGAGCGGATGAGCGCTTTCGAGGGCACCGATCCGGTGTTCAGCGAGGTGCCGCCAAGGCGCTGCGCCTCGAATAGCACCACGCGACAGCCGCGGCGTGCGGCGAATTGCGCGGCGGCGAGGCCTGCCGGGCCGCCGCCGATGATGGCGAGCTGGCAGCGCGCGGCCGCGTTGTCCTTGCGGGGTCTGCTCATGCGCGGGCCAGCCAGCCGCCGGCAAAGCCGGCTCGCTTCAGGCCGCGGCGCACATGCGGCGAGCCGCGCAGCAACTCCCACAGAAAACCGCTGCGCGCGTTTTCCAGCTGCAGCAGCAACAGCCCCTGGTCGAGGCCGTACCAGCCTTCCGAGAGCCAGCCGCCGCGGTCCGCAGCTACGCCCGGATTGAAGCCACTCACCAGCTTCTCCTCGCGCAGGACCTGCGGATAGTCGCGCAGCAGCTGCCGCGTGCCCTCGAGTGCAGCCGCGGGTGCAAAGGGGAGGGTGGCCGGCATCGCCCAGGGGCACAGCGTGCCGTCATCCGGTCCGTAGGGAACACCGCGTGCCATGTAACCGAACAGCCGCCGGTCGCTGGCGAACTGCGCAACGACCTCCCCGGTGGGGCCGTCACCGGCGCTGATGCCCCACAGATCGCGTCCGTAGCCAGGGAACTGGTGCGGATTGAGGTCGCAGTACTCGCGTTGCACGGCAATGGCGCGGCGGGTGTTCTCGAAGTAATCGCAGTCCTTCTCCCGCATGAAGTCATCACGGATGCCGCGAAAGTCGATCCAGGCGTGTGCGAAGAGGTGCGTGAACAGAGGGCCTGAATACAGCAGGTCATGACCCAGCAGACGCTCCCACTGGTAGGTCAGCTGCCAGGTGGCGAAGGCGCCCGGTTCGAGGGAGCAGGTAGGGGAGCCGAGTGCGAGGACGTAGAGCAGGAGCGCCTCGTTGTAGCCTTCCCAGCCGTAGTGCAGGAAGCCCACTCCGGGCAGCCAGCCCTGGGAGAGCGACGGGGCATTGGCCTGGGCCCACTGCCAATCCGGGCGCCGGTAGAGCGCTTCGGCGTCGTCCCGGATGACCGCTTCGTGCGGACGATCGAAATACAGCCCGACCGCGAGCACGCCCGCCAGGAGCAGGGCGCTGTCCATGAGTGACAGCTCGCAGTTCCAGGCGCGCCTGCCGCTTCGCATGTCGAGGAAGTGATAGTAGAAGCCCTTGTATCCGGTGGCATCCGGCGTGTCCGTCTGCGCGCTGCCGAGGAAGAACCGCAGCGTGACCGCGACCCGTTGCGCCGCCGCGGCGCGACTCAGCCAGCCGCGCTCGGCGGCGATGACGTAGGCGGAGAGGGCGAAGCCCACCACCGCGATGCTGCACGGAGAGCCCGGGCGCGAGGTATCCGCCACCAGACCGTTGTCGGGATTGCCGTAACGCCACAGGTAGTCGAATGCACCGCGCTGCAGCGCGCTCACAAGTGCAGCATCGCCGTGCGCCTCCTGCACGCCGGCAGCGTGGCGCCGCGAACGTTTCAACATGAATGATTCCTCGACTCCACTCTCCAGCATACCGGGGCCGGCCTGCGCGCCGCGTCGTCGGCGGTACCGCAACGTCACCGCGCCTGAGCAGCGTATCGCGCAGGCATTGGCTTGAGCGTCACTGCCGGCTGTCAGACTCTGGCGGTGCAGTCCTACAATCCCGGCCCGGCATGCGCCCTTAGACTCGATGTGAATGCTGCAGCAATCCTGTTACTCTCGGGACACTGAAGGTTCTTACACCCCGCCGCACGCCGCGCCCCACATCCCTGTAAGGATGGGTGCCCGGCTGGATGTGCCTGCCTGACTGGGAGCGGCGCAATGACGCAGATCGCCCTGCATGAGACGCGGGCGCGCCGCTGGTTCGACCCCGGCCACAGCAACGCGGGCCCCGAGTCCGGCCCGATCCGCGCTGAGCTGATGAGCGTGGAGCGGCTCGAGCAGCTGGCCGAAAGCCTCGCACGCTCACAGCCCTTGCTGCCCTCATCCTGGCAGGGACGGGCGCTCCTCACCCGCACGCGCCAGAACGCACGTGTGCTGCGCCGCCACTACGACAGCATCGCGCGCACCACGTCCAGCCAGCGCAGCGTAACGCCCGCCGCCGAGTGGTTCGTTGACAACTATTACGTCGTCGAGCGCCAGCTGCAGCTGATCCGTGACGACCTGCCGGCGGCTTATTACCGCCAGCTGCCGAAGCTCGCCGGCGGGCATCTCGCCGGTCTGCCGCGCATCGCCGGCATGGTGTGGAGCTTTGTCGCTCACACCGACAGCCACTTCGACGCACCGGTGCTGCTGCGCTTCGTGGCGGCCTATCAGCGCGTGGAGACCCTCACGATCGGGGAGCTGTGGGCGCTGGCGAGCATGCTGCGCGTCGTGCTGATCGAGAACCTGCGTCGCTCGGCCGATCGCATCGTCAGCGGGCGCACCGAGCGCGAGGAGGCCGACGTGCTGGCCGACCGCCTGCTCGGCTCCCCGACCCGCCCACCGGAGCCGATGGAGAGTGTGCTCGCGGTCTACGAGCGCCGGCCGCTGCCGCGCACGCTGGCGGTGCAGCTGGTGCAGCGCCTGCGCGACTGCGACCCGAACGTAACCCCGGCGCTGCAGCGCGTGGAGGAACTGCTGCATGCCGGGGGCATGAGCGCCGATCAGGTCGTGCGCGAAGAGCTGCAGCGCCAGAGCGCCGCCAACGTGACGGTGCGCAATATCGTGACGAGCCTGGTGCAGCTCTCGGCGCTCGACTGGGCCGACATCGTCGAGCAGCTGAGCACCGTGGATGCCATTCTCGGAGCGCAGAGCGATTTTACCGGCCTCGACTTCACGACCCGCAACCGCTACCGCAGCGCGATCGAGGACCTCGCCCGCAACTCAGGCTGCCGCGAAGCCGAAGTGGCGCAACGCGCGATCGACGCGACCGTGCAGGTCTCGGGCGCCCTGGCCGCTGCCCGCGAGCCGGGCTACTTCCTCATCGGCTCCGGGCGCGTGACGCTGGAGAAGACGCTCCGCTATCGTGCTCCGTGGCGTACCCGCGTGGAACGCGGCGTACGCCAGGCTGGCATCGGCGGCTACCTGACGCTGGTCACCGCGCTCACGCTCGCCGTAGTCGCGCTCGTGGCGCACTTTCTCCCGCAGCTGCCGGTGGTGCACAGCACACTTCTGCTGGTATTGCTGGCGCTGCCGGTGAGCGATGTAGTGATAGCGCTCATCAATAGTGCCGCCACGCGACTGATCAAACCCGTGGCGCTCCCCGCACTGGATCTGGCCGGGGTCATCCCCGAGGAACTGCGCACGGTCGTCGCCGTGCCGCTGCTGCTGACCACGCCCGCCGACGTGGAGGAGGCACTCGCCAATCTCGAGAGCGAGTTTCTTTCCGGGGCGCGCGGGGAGCTGTACTTCGCGATCCTCGCCGATGGCGTGGATGCGAAAGCGGCCGACACGGCCGCGGATGCGGAGCTGATCGCGGCCGGCCGCCGTGGCATTGCGGCGCTCAACGCCCGCTATGGTCCTGGCGAGGGAGGTGCGCGATTCCTGTGGCTGCACCGCGCGCGCCGCTTCAACGCGGCGCAGGACTGCTGGATGGGATGGGAGCGCAAGCGCGGCAAGCTGCACGAATTCAACCGCCTGCTGCGCGGCGCGCGCGACACGAGCTACGTGCTGAACGAGTCCGATTACGCGGGCCTGCCGCAGGGGGTGCGCTATGTGCTGGTGCTCGATGCTGACACCCAGCTACCGCACAGCAGCGCCGAGAAGCTGATCGCCAAACTCTCGCATCCCCTCAATCGCCCGGTGTTCGATGCCCTCACCCGCCGCGTGAGCAGCGGCTACGGCATCATCCAGCCGCGCGTCACGCCGGCGCTCCCGGACGGCCCCGACAGCACCCTGGTGCAGGCCGTGCTGTCGGGCACTCCCGGGCTCGACCCCTATGCATTCGCGGTTTCGGATCTGTATCAGGATCTGTTTGCCGAGGGCTCCTTCACCGGCAAGGGGCTGTATGACATAGACGCCTTCGAACACGCGCTCGCCGGCCGCATCGCCGAGAACGCCGTCCTAAGTCACGACCTGCTCGAGGGACTGTTTGCGCGCTCGGCTGTGGCCTCCGACGTTGCGGTCGTTGAGCCGGCGCCGGATCGCTACGACGTCATCGCTGCCCGTGAGCACCGCTGGGCGCGCGGAGACTGGCAGCTGCTGCCCTGGCTGCGGCCGGCCGTGACGCGAGCGCGCGAACAGCGCGCGAGCATGCGCGTCTCCGCACTCGGCCGCTGGAAGCTGCTCGACAACCTGCGCCGCACGCTGGTGCCGATCGCAACCCTCGCGGCCCTGGTGGCGGGCTGGCTGCTGCCACAGCCTTACAGCGCGGCCTGGACGGCGCTTGTGGTATTCGGACTCGGGGTTGCCCCGCTCATGCCCATCCTCATCGCCGTGCGCGATCGGCCGCGCCACCTGCGGCGCGAGAGCGAACGGCAGGCGCTGCGGCACGACCTGCGATTCGCTTGCCTGCGCTGGGCGCTCAGCCTTGCGCTTCTGGGAGACCGTGCCTGGTGGATGGGCGATGCGATCGTGCGCACGCTGGCGCGACTGTTCTTCACCCATCGGCATCTGCTCGACTGGACCACCGCAGCGCAGTCACGACGCAACAGCCGGCTCGGGCTTGTCAGTTACGCTGCCCGCATGCGCGGCAGCATGGCGGTGGCAGCGCTGATCGGGGTCGTGATCGCGCTGCTGCGGCCGGAGAATCTGGTGCTGGCGCTGCCCTGGCTCTTGCTGTGGCTGGCGGCGCCGCTCGTGGCGCGTTACATCAGCGTGCCCCAGTCGGACCGGCCAGGACCTGAGCTGTCGGCCGCCGACACACGATCCCTGCGCCTGGTCGCGCGGCGCACCTGGGCATACTTTGAGCGCTTCGTGACGCCGGCCGATCACTGCCTGCCGCCGGATAACTTCCAGGAGACCCCCGCGCCGGTGCTGGCGCAGCGTACCTCGCCCACCAACATCGGCATGTACCTGCTCTCCAGTGCCGCGGCGCTGGAGTTCGGCTGGCTCGGCGTCCTCGACTGGACCGAGCGCCTGGAGGCCACGCTCACTGCACTGGCATCCCTTGAACGCTTCCGCGGGCACTTCTTCAACTGGTACGACACGCGCACCGCGCAGCCGCTGCTGCCGCGCTACGTCTCCACCGTCGACAGTGGCAATCTTGCCGGGCATCTGCTGGCGCTCGCCAACGCCATCGAGGCCGTCAGCACCGGCCCCCTGTGGCGCAGTGAGCGCCTGAGCGGCATCGCGGACGCGCTGGCGCTTGCCCCGCCCGGAGCCGGTGCCGACATGGGACGATTTCTGCTGGCCGAGTCGCTGCCGCCCGAGGCCGTACCCGGTCAGTTGCGGCAGCTGGCCGCGGCGGCCGCCGCCCTCTCGCCGGCGGACAGCACGCTCCTGGAAGCGCCGGACTGGACGCTCGCGGCAGCGCGCTGTGCCCGAAGCCACCTGCGCGACGTGACGGCATTCGCCCCCGAGACCAGCGCTGAGGGTGTGCCTGCCACTGCTTTCACACTCGCGCAGCTCGCGGCCGAAGCCCGGGGCGAGGCGGCCCGGGAGCTGCTGGCGCGGCTGACAGGCCTGGCGGACCAGGCGCGCACGCTTGCCAATGAGATGGACTTCAGCTTTCTCCTCAAGCCGCACCGGATGCTGCTCTCGATCGGCTACAACGTAAGCGAGAGCCGTCTCGATGCCGGTGATTACGATCTGCTGGCGTCCGAGGCACGGCTCGCCAGTTTCGTGGCGATCGCCAAGCGCGACGTGCCGGCGCGCCACTGGTTCCGGCTCGATCGCCGCTCGGTGGCGCTCGGCAACCTCACGGCGCTTCTGTCGTGGTCCGGCTCGATGTTCGAGTATCTGATGCCGGCGCTCGTCATGCGCGCCCCGGCCGGCAGCCTCCTCGATCGCGCGCACCGCGTGGCCGTGCGTTCGCAGCGCGAGTACGCCGCAGCGCTCGGAGTGCCCTGGGGCATCTCCGAGTCGGCCTATAACGTGCGCGACGTCGACCAGACCTATCAGTACTCCCCGTTCGGCATCCCGGCACTGGGTCTTAAGCGTGGGCTCGCCAACGACACGGTGATCGCCCCCTATGCGACCGGACTTGCCGCCATGGTGGATGCGCCGGCTGCGGCGCGGAACTTCCGCGAGCTCGAGCGGGTCGGGGCGCTCGGCAGCTACGGCTTCTATGAGGCGCTCGACTTCACACCCGACCGCCTGCTCGAAGGCGAGCGCCTCGCCGTCGTGCGCGCCTACATGGCCCACCATCAGGGTATGACCATCGTGGCGATCGCCAACGCCCTGCGCGGCGGCGTCGTGCAGGGCTACTTCCATGCCGAGGCCGCCGCGCGTGCGACCGAGCTGCTGCTGCAGGAAAAGCCGCCGCGCTCGGTCGAGGCTGCGGCCGAGGGTAGCCGCGCCGAGGCGCGCGAACCGCGACTGCCGGTGCTCGCCGGCCGCCGCCGGCTGCATACCTGGCGCCCGCGCACGCCGCACGTGCAGCTGCTCAGCAACGGGCGCTACGCCGTCATGCTCAACGCCGCCGGCGCCGGCTTCAGCCGCTGCGCGAACCTTGCCGTGACCCGCTCGCTCGAGGATCCGACGAGCGATAGCGGCGGCCAGGCGATCTTCCTGCGCGACTGCGACAGCGGCGAGGTCTGGTCCTGCGGTTTTCAGCCGACGACGTCGACACCGGAAGCCTACCGCGTCACCTTCACGGAAGACCGGGTGGAAATCCTGCGCCGCGACGGGCCCTGGGGCACGCGCCTGCAGGTACTCGTGTCCGCCGAGCACGACGCCGAGGCGCGCCGCATCGCCGTCTCCAACCAGAGCGACCGCAGCCGCGAGATCGAGGTCACCTCGTACGCCGAGGTGGTGCTGACCGCCACCGCGGCGGACCGCGCGCATCGCGCCTTCTCGAACCTGTTCGTACAGACCTCCTTCGACCCGCAGCTCGAAGCGCTGCTGGCGGGGCGCCGGCCGCGTTCTGAGGGTGACGCGGCCGCCTGGGCGGCGCACCTGGGCGTCATCGAAGGCAGCGTGGTCGGGGACTGGGAGTTTGAGACCGACCGGGCGCGCTTCATCGGCCGCGACCGCAGCCTCGCCGCGCCGCGCGCGCTGAGCGAGCGCAGCCCGTTAAGCGGCGCCACGGGCATCGTGCTCGATCCGGTGTTCAGTCTGCGCCGCCGGCTGCGGGTGGCACCGGGGGAGACGGCGCGCATCACGTTCTGGACGGTGGTGGGCAGGACCCAGGAAGAGGTGGTGCGCGTGGCAGACAAGTGCCGCGAGCCAGCCTCCTTTGACCGCGCCTCGACGCTTGCCTGGACGCGCGCGCGGGTGCAGCTGCATCACCTGGGGCTGGACCCGGATGAGGCCAGCCTGTTCCAGCGCCTGGCCGCGCACATTCTTTACCTGAATCCTGCGCTGCGCGCCGGGGCCGATGCCCTGCGCCGCAACCGGGCCGGCCCCTACGCGCTGTGGGCGCACGCGGTCTCGGGTGACCGGCCGATCATGCTGGTGGAGATCGACGATGCCGCCGATCTGGGCCTGGTGCGGCAGATGCTGCGCGCGCACGGCTACCTTACGCTCAAGAACCTCGCCGTCGACCTCGTCATCATCAATTCCTCCGCCACCTCCTACGTGCAGGAGCTGCAGGGCGCGATCGAGTCGCTGGCGCGCGCCAGCCAGCAGCGCCTGCAGCAGGGCGAGGGCACGGCCCAGGGCAGCGTCTACACGCTGCGCGCGGAAGTGATGTCACCGGAGTCGCGGCTCGCATTTCTGGCCGCCGCGCGCGTGGCGCTGATCGCCCGCCGCGGCACGCTCGCCGAGCAGCTCGACCGCCTCGAGGACCCGGCGGCCGAGGCGGCGGCGCCGCCGCTGCTGCGCGCCCGCGGCCCCGGGCGGCCGGCGGTGGTGAAGCATCCGGCGCTCGAGCTGTTCAACGGGACGGGCGGTTTCGCGCACGAGGGTCGCGAGTACGGCATCGTGCTCAAGGCCGGGGTCGTGACGCCCATGCCCTGGATCAACGTGATTGGTCAGCCGGAGTTTGGCTTCCAGGTGTCTGCCACGGGCAGCGGCTTCACCTGGGCGCGCAACAGCCGCGAGAACGCGCTCACGCCCTGGTCCAACGATGCGGTCTGCGATCCGGCCGGGGAGGCGTTCTACCTTCGCGATGACGACACGGGCGAGATCTTCTGCCCGTGCGCCGCACCGATCCGCGACCCGGACGGGACTTACTTCGCCTTCCACGGGCGCGGCTATTCGCGCTTCGAATACACCAGCCGCGGGCTTGCCGTCGAGCTCCTGCAGTTCGTGCCGCGCGGCCGCGCCGTCAAGGTGTCACGCCTCACGGTGCGCAACGAGGGCAGCAAGCCGCGACGCCTGAGCGTGTGCGCCTACGCTGAGTGGTCCCTCGGCGCCGGCCGCACTGCCATGGCGCCCTACGTCATCACCGAGCGCTGCGTGCAGACCGGGGCGCTGCTGGCGCGCAATCCCTGGAACACCCAGTTCGCCGAGTGCACCGCGTACCTGGATCTCGCCGGGGAGCAGCTGGAGTCGACCTGCGATCGGCGCGAGTTCCTCGGCCTGGACGGCAGCACGGCTGCGCCGCTCGCACTGCGCGCCGCCGCACCGCTCTCAGGCCGCCACGGGGCAGGTCTTGATCCGTGCGCGGCGCTGCTCACCCGGATCGAGCTGTCCGCCGGAGCCGTGCGCCAGGTCGCCTGCTTCCTCGGACAGGCACGCGACGCCGGCGGCGCGGCCACCGACATTCAGGCCGCCCGCAACCTTGACCTCGAGCAGGCGTATGCGGACGTGCGCCGTAGCTGGGAGCAGGTGCTTGGCAAAGTGCAGGTGAAGACACCGGACCGGGCCTTCGACCTGCTCCTGAACCATTGGCTCCTTTACCAGGTGCTCTCATGCCGGGTGTGGGCGCGCGCGGCGTTCTATCAGGCAAGCGGCGCCTACGGCTTCCGCGATCAGCTGCAGGACTGCCTCGCGCTCACGCACGCCGCGCCGGCCGTGGCACGCGAACACCTGCTGCGCGCGGCGGGGCGGCAGTTCGTCGAGGGCGATGTGCAGCACTGGTGGATGCCCGAGAACGGCCGTGGCGTGCGCACGCACATCAGCGATGACAAGGCGTGGCTCGCTTTCTGTACGGCCCACTACGTGGCCCGCACCGGGGATGCCGGGGTGCTCGATGAGCAGCTCCCGTACCTCACCGGCGAGAGCGTGCCGAGCGATGTGAGCGACCGCTACTTCGAGCCCGGTACCACCGCGCACACCGCCTCCGTGTACGAGCACTGCGCGCTCGCCCTGGACGCGAGCCTCGCCGTGGGCGAGCACGGTCTGCCGCTGTTCGGTACCGGGGACTGGAATGACGGCATGAATAAAGTGGGGGCGCAGGGCCGCGGCGAGAGCGTGTGGCTCGGCTGGTTCCTGTGCGCGACGCTCAGCGCCTTCGGCGAACTTGCCGAGGCGCGCGAGGACGAGGCGCGCGTGCAGCGCTGGCGCGCCTTCAGCAAGTCACTGCAGGCGGCGCTCGAGAATTCCGGCTGGGACGGGGACTGGTACCGCCGCGGGTATTTTGATGACGGCACGCCGCTCGGGTCCGCGCGCAGCACGGAATGCCGCATCGACTCGATTGCGCAGGCCTGGGCGGTGCTCTCGGGCGCCGCCAATCCGGCGCGCGGCGCACACGCGATGGCCGCCGTCATCGAGCAGCTGCTGCGGCCGCAAGAGCAGGAGCTGCTGCTCTTTACCCCGCCCTTCGCCACCTCGGAACCGGACCCGGGCTACGTGCGCGCCTATCCTCCCGGTGTCCGCGAGAACGGTGGTCAGTACACGCACGGCAGCATCTGGTCGCTGATGGCGTTCGCGCGCCTCGGTGACGGTGACCGCGCCAAGGAATTATTCGACTGCTTCAGCCCTGTGTGTCACAGCCACGGGCCCGCAGAGGTTGCACGCTACAAGCTCGAGCCTTACGCGGTGGCGGCCGACATCTACGCCGCCCCCGCGCCGCCGGGGCGCGGGGGCTGGTCGTGGTACACCGGCGCGGCCGGCTGGCTGTACCGGGCGGGACTCGAGTCCCTTCTCGGCATCCGCATCAGTGGTGACGTACTCAGCATCGAGCCGTGCATCCCGCGCGGCTGGCGGCGCTTTGACGTGGAACTGCGCTACGGCCGCTCGCTCTACCGCATCACCGTGACCAACCCGTTCGGCGCCTCAAGCGGCGTGAGCCACGCCGAGCTCGATCACCTGACGATCCTGCGTCCGCCCATCCGCGTGCCGCTCACCGATGACCAGGGCGAGCACATCGTGCGCGTCGTCATGGGCTGAGGCCCGACGCTGTAGGTCGGCGCCGACAGGCGACGCATAACGGCGACTGATAGCCGCCGCGGCGCGGCTGCGGCACGCTCCTTGCGCGGCCCGCGGGGGTTCGCCATGGGGATCAGGAGATTGCTGCGATGGATATGCTGTGTGTGAGCGTGCGGTGTGTGGGTGAGCGCTGGGGCGTTACGCAAAAGGGACTGGACTGGTTTCTCGCCGAGTTTTCCGCGTGGCAGGATGCGCTCGATTACGCCCGCGCTCTCGCCGTGAGAAACGAGCGTGCGATGCTTGAGGGCGAGGATGCTCCCGGGCACGTCGCGCTGCGGCAGGTGTTTTCCACCGATGCGAGCGGCGTCATCCACGTGCAGTCGCTGGGCTGCTGAGCCGAGACGGCTCACGCGCTGCCGCAAGCCGGCGGATCGTCCCAAAGAAACGGCGCCGCCAGCCGTCAGCCAGATTGGGTTGTCCGGGTCAATCCACCCTTGACTCGTGCGCGCCCCGGGATGGCCCCGGGATCCTCTCGCGCAGGTACGGTTGCGCAACGGTGCGCCGATACGCCGCTGCCTCCGCCTGCCTCCAGTAACCTTCCGCGGCGCTGCGCGCTGAGGCGCCCTGTGCCAGTGCACTGCCCCCGAGGGCGGCGGCCATGACGAGTGCCGAACGGTAGTCGACGGTGTGCCTCATCCCTGCTTCTTCTTACGGTTGCGATACTGCGGATGAGTGTGCCGTGGACTGCATCGTGACGGCAGCCGGCTGCGGCACTCAGGACGTGTCGGAGGTAGCCGACCGCGGGCCCCTTATGCACTCGGCAGCGGCAGCTGCCGCCGCAAGCGCGGCCACAGCCGCAGGTTGCGCACCAGCACGACGCCGCTGAAGACGATGACGGCGCCTGCGAGCTGCATCAGGTCCAGGTGCTCATCGAGGAGCAGCCACCCGGCAAAGACTGCGACCACCGGGTTGACGTAGGCGTAGGTTCCGATGCGCGAGGGCGTCTCGTGCAGCAGCAGGTAAGTGTAGGCCACGAATCCGAAAGTGGAACTGAAGATCGCGAGGAACACGATGGCGCCGAGCCCGGCGGGCGACCAGACCCACTGCGCGGCATCGCCCTGGGCGAGTCCCAGGCCTCCGAGCAGCGTGCCGCCGACGAGCAGGTAGCAGGCCGTGAAGGCGAGCGGGTCGCACTCGGCGCGGGACTCGCGGATGGCCATCGTGGCGAGCGCCCAGCACAGCGAGCCGATCAATACCAGCAGCTGCCAGCCAACCTCAGCGTGCGCGCCAAAGCCCTTGGCAGACACGAGCACGGCAACGCCGCTGAAGCCGAGCGCAAGTCCCAGCCAGGAGCGGACGCTGACCGGCGTGGCGCGCTGCCCGTACATACCGAGCCAGGCGATCCAGAAGGCGGAACTGGCGCTGATGAGTGCCACCTGGTTGGACGCCACGTGGCGCAGCGCCAGTACAGCCAGGCCATTGCTGAGCACGATGCCGAGCACGGCGGCGACCACTACAAAGCACCAGTCGCGCGCGCGGCGCGGCATGGCGAGCCCCCGGGCGCGCGCAATCACCGTCAGCAGCGTGCCGGCCAGGAGGAAGCGGGCGGCGGCGGCGAGAAAGGGCGGCAGGGCGAGTGCCATGATGCGGTTGACCGCATAGGTCACGCCCCACACGAGGTAGATGACCGCGAAGGCGAGCTGGATGCGGCCGCGGCTGCGTACGTGCAGCAGTGAACCCGGTCCGGCAGCGTCGCGTCCCGGTGTCACGGCGCGGACAGATTCGCAGCGAGCGCTGCGGGGCGCGCACGCATCGGCGTCCCGGGGACGTAGCACCCGGTGCTCCCGGAGGCCGCACTCATGAAGGCGTCCACGTTAGCACCGCGGGCCGGCCGCGCGGCTAGCGTCGCAGCTTCGAATGATGGCGCCCGTAGCCGTAATAGATGAGCAGGCCGATCGTCAGCCATACGAGAAGTTGCCGCCAGGTGGCCCAGGGAAGAAATGCCATGAGGATCGCGCAGCACAGCACACCCAGCGCCGGCACCAGCGGTACCCAGGGGGTGCGGAACGGGCGGCGCGCGAGCGGTGCCGTGCGCCGCAGAACGATGATGCCCACGCAGACGATCGCGAAGGCGAGCAGGGTACCGATGGAGACGAGGTCGCCGAGCTCTGCCAGAGGCACGAGCGCTGCCACCACCGCGAAGAACACGCCGGTGAGCAAGGTGCCGGCGAGAGGGATCTCGCTGCGCCCGCTCAGACGGGCGAAGGCCGGGGGCAGCAGGCCATCGCGCGCCATGGAATAAAAGATGCGCGCCTGCCCGACCACGCTTGCGAGCACCACCGGGATGAGGCCGAGGATGGCCACCACCGCGACCAGTGCCTGCACCGGGCCGAGCGCGGCGTGCGCGGTGGAGAGCGCCTGGTAGAGTGGATCGGGTACCCCGAGAGTGCGGTAGTCCGCAAGGCCGGTGATCACCACGCTCACCGCGACGTACAGCAGCGTGCAGATGAGGAGCGAGGCGAAGAGGCTCAGCGGCAGCGTCCGCTGGGGATTGCGGGCCTCCTCGGCCAGCGTCGCGACGCCATCGAAGCCGATGTAGGCGAAGAACAGCGTGCCGGCGCCGCTCAAGACCCCGGACCAGCCGAAGGCCCGGAAGCTGCCCGTGTTGGGTGGAACGAAGGGGTGCCAGTTCTGCGGATGCACGTAGCGGGCGCCGACGACCACCAGTACTACGAGGGCGAACACCTTGGCGATGACAATGGCGGCGTTGATGCCGGCGGAGGTACGCATGCCGGCCAGCGGCAGCGCGGTGCACGCGAGCACCACGAGCACGGCGGGCAGGTCGAACCAGGTGCCGGTGGCGGTCCAGTGGCCGGCTGCATCGCGCGCAAAGGGGGCCTGTGTCAGCGTCGCGGGAAGCGTCACCCCCACGTCCCGCAGCGCCGCCTGCGTGTAGCCTGACCAGCTGACCGCGACGACCGAGGCCGACAGCCCCCACTCGAGCACCAGGCTCCAGCCGATGAGCCAGGCGACGAGCTCCCCTAACGTAACGTAGGCATACGAGTAGGCGCTGCCCGACAGCGGCACCATGGCCGCGAACTCCGCGTAGCACAGTCCTGCAAAAAAGCAGGCGATGCTCGCCAGCACGAACGACAGCGACACCGCAGGTCCGGCCTGATGCGCGGCGATGTCACCGGTGAGGGAGAAGATGCCGGCCCCGACGGTTGAGCCGACACCGAATGCCGTGAGACTGACGACCCCGAGCGAGCGGCGCAGGCGTGAGCCGCGCTCGGCGTACGCATCCGTCAGGCACGATTCCAGGCTCTTGCGTGAGGCCGCTCCCATGGTGGCATCTTACGGGGCGGCCTGAAAAAAGGCGGGGCGGCTGAGCCGCCCCACCTCATCTGACGCTCGAGTGACTCTAGGGCTGAAGGGCCTGCAGCCAGTCGTAGAAGTTCGCCCAGTCGGGCACGCCGAGGCCGCTGCCTTGGTCGTAGCCGGGGCGTCCGGTCCAGTACCAGTTGTCGCCCGCGGTGATGTCCCTGAAGGCGGCATGCTTGCCCGAACGGGCGCCCGGCAGCTGCGAGATCAGGTACATCGGCGGGTTGAAGAGCCCGATGCGGTGGTGCAGGCCCTGCACCAGGACGCTCGAGACGCCATTGAGCTCAGGCGCGACGAAGCTCGTGCCGCCGGCCTGGTAGAAGCCGGGTGGGTCGGCCGGATTACTCGGCGTGTAGTAAAAGAGGTAACCGGTCTGCGGATCCGCATTGGTCGAGATGTCCGGCACGTTGCGTCCCGGGAAGCCCCCGGGCAGGGTGAAGAGGGTCTGCGCCGGCACCGGGGTCAGCTGTATCAGCGACTGACCGCCTACCGTGTTCACCATGCCGGGCGTGAACCACTGGTAGAAGGGGCGGTTGAAGTAAATGCTCACACCACCGCCGCCACCGACCGGGTAGATGCCGCAGTCGATATCGCTCGCGCCGCCACACAGCGGCCGCAGGTAGTCCCAGCCCCAGATCCGCTCCTGCTTCACGTTGATGTTGATGGTTGTGCCGTCCGGGCCGGCGTACTGCTGCAGGCCGGGCAGCGTCGTGCCGCCCGCCGAGGTCATGTACCGCTGCATGCTCGGGTCATCGACCGAGATCGGGAAGTTGTAGCTGTACGGATTGGTGGGCGAGGGCGCGGAGGGCAGCTCACCGGCGGTGTCGTAGGCACCCGAGTCACCGGCGGCGGCGAACCAGGTCTGACCCTGCAGCGCGGCCTGCGCGAGCAGGTCATCGTTCGCCTTGATGATGTCGGTCTGCCGTCCGGTGACCGGATTGGTGATGGTGCCGTTGCCGACGACCGGATCCGGGCCATCGAAGCCTTCCCATTCACCCCAGCTGGTCGAGACGGTCTCGGCCCGGTTGGCGTCGATGCAGGCCGCAAACGCATCGGCGAAGCCCTGGTTGGTGTTCGGGGCTTCGTAGACGAGGATCTTGGCTCCGGGGGCAAGGCCGCCGGACTGCTCCACATCGAGCGTGGTCTCATCCGAGCCCGAGTCATCGCTCGGCGGCCCGGCGCCGCCGTCGACCTGGACTTCGGTGATGCGATTCGGGCTGACGTTGAGCCCAATGGCGGACCAGTAGTTGTAGGCGTCGCTCTGGGTGAAGGAGGCCAGTGTCACGATCGCCACCGTGCGTCCCTTGCCGCTGAGGCCCTGCCGGTAGAGCGGATTGAGGTCGTAGTACTGCGCGTAGTCGAGCACCGTCCACTCACCCGGCGGATCCGTGGTGTTGGTATTGGTGTTGCTGGTGCTCGGCTGCTTCAGCGGCGCCTTCAGGGGGCTGCGCAGGCGCGGCGCCAGGCGCGGGCGCGTGTCGAGGCCCAGCACCGCACGCACGGAGCCGGAGATGGCGGCCGGCACGTGGGCGTCGCCCAACGGCGCAAGGTAGCGATACTCGGGACTCCTGGCGGTGGCGGGCACCTCGAAGGTGTGCAGCTGCACCGCAAAAGCCTTCTCGAGCTGCTGGGCGGTGCCGGTGACGTGCAGGTGCGCGGTGGAGGCGCGCGTCACGGTGAGTCCTGCGGCTTCGAACTGCTTGCTGACCGCGGCGATGGTGGCCGCGGACGGACCAAACTGCTCGGCGAACTGCGCCGGGCTCAGAAAGTGCTGATACTGCGGTGAGCCTTGGGTATGAACCGCCTCAATGAGCTTCTCCATCTGCTCGGTATTGCGCAGGCCCAGGGCTACCGTCACGGTGATCCTGGAGTTCTCGGCGAAGGAACTCGCCGGGCCGAGATCCATCGCGGAGACCGGCCCGCGCGGGTAGGGCGCGGCGCCCGCGGCGCCCATCAGCGCAACGCTGACGGCTGCAGCGAGCCAGTACTTGCTGGTGTTCATTACAATCCCCTTGTTTTGAACCGCCTTCTTGTTCGTGTGGCGGCGCACCGCACGATGCGCGCGAGAATCGGGGAATGCAAGAGCGGGAACGGCGGGCGCCGTATTACATAAAAGAGTGGCGCCGCGCGTTTGTGACAGGCGCAAGCGAGTCGCGCGCGCGGCGCGCTGCTCACTGGCGATCGGGTACGCGTTCCCGAAGGCGCGCCGCTAGGCGGTCTTGGCGGGTATCGTGCCCTGGGGAGTGAGGTGGTCGATTGCCGCCGGCAGGTGCTGGGCAATCTTGGCCGTCAGTTCCTGCGGCGTCATGCCGGTCTTGGCGGCGATCTCATTGATGACACCGCCGAAGGCGGAGTTCACCTGGTCGGCCGAGATGGGCTGGTTCGGGCCCCCCGATACCCAGGAGCGCACCGTATTACCGAGCCCCTGCTGTTCGAGCTGTGCCACGACGCCCTGCACGCCGCCGTGCTGCTGAATCACCGACTGCAACGCGCTGACCACGGTGGCCCCCACGGCCCCGCCCAGCAATCCATCCAGTAAGCCCATGTTGCGTTCCCTTGGGTTGTTGAAGTTATCCGGGGCTCATTCTGAGCCAAGTCCGGGGCCTTGGCCAAGACGCAGCGCCCCGGGCGGCGGGTGCGGCGCCGCAGTGGCGGCAGCGCTTTGCCGTGGTGAGGCATTTTATTATATTATTACGACGACATTAAAAAAACGCATCAGCGCGGGGAGCCCTGCAATCACAGGAAATCCCGGCACGGGTGCGCAGGCCACAACCCCAACGGATGCGAGAATCATGAGACAGGTGAAGACGCTCGGGCTCCTTGGTACCGGAGTCATCGGCGGCGGCTGGGCGGCGCGCGCGCTGCATTTCGGCATCGATGTGCTGGCCGCGGACGTGAAGCCGGAGATGGAGGAGTGGATCCGCGGAGCGGTCGCCAACGCGCAAGGGGCGCTGGCCAAGCTCACGCTGGCCCCGCTGCCGCCAAAGGGCACGCTCACCTTCACCACCGACCTCAACGCGATGGCCTCGAGGGTCGATTTCATCCAGGAGAACATCCCCGAGCAGCTGGAGCTCAAGCAGCGCATTCTCGCCCAGGTGAGCCGCCACGCACCGGCGGACGTCGTTATCGCCTCGAGCACCTCCGGACTGATGCCCACCGACCTGCAGAAGGACATGCAGCACCCGGAGCGCTTCCTCGTGGCCCATCCCTTCAATCCGGTCTACCTGCTGCCCCTGGTCGAGCTCGTCGGCGGCCGCCAGACCTCGGACGCGACCATCGAGGCGGCCCGCCGCTTCTTCACCTATATCGGCATGCACGCGCTGAAGGTGCGCCGCGAGGTACCGGGGCACCTCACCGACCGCCTGCAGGAGGCGCTGTGGCGCGAGATCCTGCACATGGTGAACGAGGGGGTCGCCACGACCGGTGAGCTGGATGACTCAATCGTCTACGGCCCGGGCCTGCGCTGGGCGGCCATGGGTACGAACCTCATCTATCACCTCGCCGGCGGCGAGACCGGCATGCGCCACATGCTGCGCCAGTTCGGGCCGGCCCTGAAGTGGCCGTGGACCAAGCTTGAGGCCCCGGAGCTCACCGAGGCCCTGATCGACAAGATGGTGGAGGGCACGCAGGAGCAGGCCGCCGGCCGCTCGATCCGCGAGATCGAGCGCCTGCGCGATGGCTACCTGGTCGCCATCCAGCAGGTGCTCAAGGAATACAACATCGGGGCAGGCGCCACGTTGCGCGCGCTCGAGGAGCGCCTTTACGCGGACTCGGCGGCCTCGGCAAAGCCGCGCATCAAGGGTGCGCTCGAGGGCGCCGGGCAGCTGCGGCTCGTGGAGCTCGAAGTGCGTCCGGAGTGGATTGACTACAACGGCCACATGACCGACTCGCGCTACCTGCAGGTCTTCGGGGACGCCACCGATGCGCTGTTGCGCTATGCGGGCGTCGATGATGCCTACCGCAAGTCCGGACGCGCGCTGTTCACGGTGGAGACCCACGTCACCCACCAGGCGGAGGCCAAGGCGCTCGAGCCGCTGTACGTCGTTACGCGCGTGCTCGAGGTCGATGACAAGCGCCTGCGGCTGTTCCATGCCCTGCACCGCAAGCGTGACGAGGCGCCCGTCGCCACCGCCGAGCAGGTCTATCTGCACGTCAGCGGCGGCAAGGCGGCGCCGATGGAGCCGGCGGTGCGTGAGATGCTGGCCCGGGCCCAGGCCGCGCAGGCATCCCTGCCCGTGCCGGCCGAGGCCGGGCGCGTCGGCAGCCGCACCGCGCGCTGACGGGCGCATCCGGGTCGCCTCAAGGCGCACGCACATGCCGAAGATCGTCGACCACGACAAGCGGCGCGATGAGATCGCACTGGTGGCCTGCCGTGTGGTCGCGCAGGTCGGCTTCGACCAGGCGACCATCGTCAGGATCGCACGCGAGGCGGGCTACACCACCGGCATGGTCGCGCACTATTTCGACACCAAGCAGGACATCATCATCGCAGCCCTGCGGCTGATCCTGCGCCGCATCGAGGAGCGCCTCAGTCCGCAGGAGGACGTCGCGGAGCCCGAGCTGCTCGGGCTTTTGACCGAGGCGCTGCCGGTGGACGAGGCGCGCTACACCGAGTGCGCGTTCTGGATCGCCTTCTGGGGGCAGGTGCCCTCGGACAGGCGCCTGAAGAGCATCAACGCGTGGCTGCACCGCGAGTACCTGCGCCTGTTCGAGCGCTGTCTGGCGCGCGGCTGGCGCGCCTGGGCGCGCTGGCCGGCGAACACGCGCCGCCAGGTGCTCGGCTCCGTGGTCACGTTCATCAACGGCATCACCGCCAGCACGGTCGCGAGCCGCAGCGACTGGCCCGCGGAGCGCCAGATCGCGCAGCTGCGCCTGCAGCTCGAACTTCTCTACACCTGGGCCATGAGCGGCGCCAGAACGGGCACACTCAAACGCGGCACCCGGGCCTTGGGCTGAAGGGGGACACCGATGGACTTTGCGCTCACCGAAGAACAGGAACTGATCATCAGGACGACGCGTGACTTCGTGCGTAACGAACTCGTGCCGCATGAGCAGGAGGTCGAGGACACGGGTGTACTGCGCGAGGAGCTGTATCAAAACCTCAAGGCCCGCGCGATCGAGGCGGGGCTGTACGCGGCCAACATGCCGACCGAGGTCGGCGGCGGCGGCCTGGACGCGGTGAGCTGGGTGCTCTACGAGAAGGAGCTCGGCTACACCGGTTACGCGCTGCAGTACGCCTGCGTGGCGCGGCCCTCCAATATTCTGCTCGCCTGTGCGGGCGAGCAGCGCGAGCGCTACCTGCTGCCCACCGTGCGCGGCGAGCGCGTCGACTGCCTGGCGATGACGGAGCCGGGCGCCGGCTCGGACCTGCGCGGCATGAAGACCACCGCCATCGAGCGCGGCGGGGACTTCATCATCAACGGCACCAAGCACTTCATCAGCCACGCCGACCACGCCGACTACGTGATCCTGTTCGCCGCCAGCGGCGAGGAGGAGTCCGGGCGCGGCCGCAAGAAACTGATCACCGCGTTCCTCATCGACAAGGGTACTGCCGGCTTCGAGGTGCGCCCGGGCTACCGCAACGTCTCGCACCGCGGCTACACCAACAGCATCCTCGAGTTCAACGAGTGCCGGGTGCCGAAGTCTGCGGTACTGGGCGAGCTGCACCGCGGCTTCGAGGTCGCCAACACCTGGCTCGGCGCCACGCGCCTGCAGGTGGCCGCCACCTGTCTCGGCCGTGCAGAGCGCGCCCTGCAGGCTGCCAAGGAGTGGGCGGTGCAGCGGGTGCAGTTCGGCCAGCAGATCGGCAAGTTCCAGGGCGTGAGCTTCAAGCTCGCCGACATGGCGGTGGAGCTGCGCGCGGCGGAACTGCTCACGCTGGAAGCGGCCTGGAAGCTCGACCAGAAGAGCGCAACCGACACCGACATGGCGATCGCGAAGCTCAAGGCCTCGGAGATGCTGCAGATGGTGGCGGATGAGGCGCTGCAGATCCACGGCGGCATGGGGCTCATGAGCGAGCTGCCCCTCGAGCGCATCTGGCGTGATGCGCGCATCGAACGCATCTGGGATGGCACCAGCGAGGTGCAGCGCCACATCATCTCGCGGGCGCTGCTGCGCCCGCTCGGCGGCTGAGCGGGCGCTACTTACCCTTCCACTGCGGGGCGCGCTTCTCGGCGAATGCCTGCGCGCCTTCCTTCAGGTCCTCCGAGCGCACCACCTTCATGACGGCATCGAGGCTGTCGTGCAGCTCGAAGGCCGGGCCCTCGGCCACCATTTCGGTGTGCCGCAGCAGCTGCTTGATCGCCGGGAACAGCAGCGGCGGTCCGGCGGCGAGCTGCTGGGCGATCTCGCGCGCCTTCGCCATTCCTTCGCCCCTGGGTACGACGTGGTTCGCCAGTCCCCAGTGCTTGGCCTCGTTCGCGTCCATCCAGCGCCCGGTCATGAGGAACTCGACCGCGACGTGGTAGGGGATGCGGCGGCGCAGCTTGATGGTGCCGGCATCGGCGAGCACGCCAACGTTGATCTCGGGGAGCGCGAACTTGGCGTGCTCCTCCATGACAATGATGTCGGTGCCGAGCACGAGCTCGAAGCCTCCGCCGCAGGCGATGCCGTTGACCGCGGCGATGAGTGGCTTGTTGAGGTTGCGCGGGTGATTGAGGCCGCCAAAACCCCCGACGCCCCAGTCAGAGTCGGAGGCCTCACCGGCGGCGGCATCCTTGAGGTCCCACCCCGGGCTGAAGAAGCGCTCACCGGCGCCGGTGATGATGCCGACGCGCAGCGCCGGATCGTCGCGGAACGCGGTGAACACCTCGTTCAGGCGGCGGCTGGTGGCAAGACTGATGGCGTTGGCCTTGGGCCGGTCGAGCGTGACTTCGAGCACGGCGCCGTGGGTAACCGTCTTGACTCCGTCGGACATCTTCACTGCTCCTCGCGCAGGCGGATCAGGGCGTCCACCGCGACAGCGCCCGCACCTCGCGGACGTACGATGATGGGATTGAGGTCAAGCTCGCTCAGGTGTGCGAGGTGCTCGGCTGCGTAGCGGGTACAGGCGAGCACCGCGGCCACGAGCGCCGGCACGTCCCCGGCCGGCCTGCCGCGAAAGCCCCGCAACAACCGCGCCACGCGCAGCCGCGCGAGGGCGGCCTCGATGGCGTGCGCGCTGAAGGGTGGCAGCAGGCTGACGCTGTCGCGCAGCAGTTCGGTCAGCACCCCGCCGGCGCCGAGCACCAGCAGCTGCCCGAACTGCGCATCCACCGAGATCCCGACCAGGACCTCGGCCACCGCGTCGGTCACCATCTCCTCGACCAGCAGCGTTTCGGAGAGGTGCGCCAGGCGCTGCGCCGCAGCGGCCGCTTCGGCGGCGCTGCGCACGTTGAGAATCACGCCCCCGGCCTCGCTCTTGTGCTCCAGCGCCGCGGCGGCGGCCTTGAGTACCACCGGAAAGCCGAGGCGCGCCGCGGCGTCCGCCGCGTCGCGTACCGCGACCACCGCGCAGCGCGGCACGGGCACCCCGTACTCGGCGAGCGCGCGCTTGCCCTCGTGCTCGGCCAGGGCACGGACGGCGCCCGGGGCAGGCGCGGGGATGCGCAGTTCGACCCTTGCCCCTTCAGCCCAGCGCGTGCCGACGGTGGCGGCGAGGTCAAGCGCCTCCAGCGCCTCGCGCTGTCCCTGCAGCGGCACGATGCCGGCGGCGAAGCACAGCTCGCGCGTGGCGGCCGACAGCGACTCGGGGAGCGAGGAGACCACCGCACCGCGCGCCGGCGCGCCGGGCAGCGCGGCGGCAAACTCTTTGACCGCGTTCACGTAGGCGCCGTCATCAGCCGGGGCCGGCGGGCAGTCGAGCATGAACGCCACCGCGTCGTAGCCTGAGCGCTGCACGACGCTGAACATCTGCCGCTGGCGCGGCAGGTCGAACCAGATGTGGGTATGGAAATCGAAGGGGTTCGACAGGTGCACCTTGTCGGAGAGGATCTCGCGCAGCTCGCGCCGCGCCGCATCCGGTAGCGGCGGGAACTCAAGCTGCAGTGCGCGCGCGGCGTCGGCGGTCATCGCCATGTCGCCGCCTGAGGCCCCCATGGCCAGCACCCGCCGCCCCTTGAGCGGGCCGCCGGCGTGGAAGATCTTGAGCGTCTCGCACAGGGTCGCGAGCGATTCGCAGCGCGCGATGCCCGCCTGCGCGCAGAAGGCATCGAAGGCGCCGTCGGCGCCGGCGAGCGCACCGGTGTGGGTGCGCACGGTGTCGGCCGCGGCGGCGCTGCGCCCGGCCTTGATGAGGGCGATGGGCTTGCCGGCAAGACGCGCGCGCTCGGCGGCAGCGGCGAAACGGCGCACATCCTTGATGCCCTCAAGGTAGAGGCCGAAGGCGCTGACGCGCGCATCATCGGCGAGCAGCTCGATGAGGTCCTCCGCCGCCAGCCGCGTCTGGTTGCCGACCGTCAGCACCGCCCCCAGGGGCACGGAGCGGTCGTTAAAGAGCAGGTTGAGCGCGATCGTGCCGCTTTGGCAGATGAGCACCACGCCGCGCTCGCGCCGCTGTCCCACCATCTGGTCCGGCCACAGCGCGACGCCGTCGAAGAAGTTGATGAAGCCATAGCAGTTCGGGCCGAAGAACGGCAGCTCGCCTGCGCCCGCGAGGAGCTCCTGCGTCAGGCGCTCGCCCTGCGGGGTGGCGGTCTCGGAAAAGCCGGCCGCGAAGCACACGAAGCCGCCACTGCCGCGCTCGTGCAAGGTCGCGGCGATCCCCGGCACGTCACGGGCGGGCGCGGCGATGAAGGCAGCGTCGGGCGTCGCGGGGAGCTCGGCGACGCTGCGAAAGTAGCGCTGGTCGGGGCCTGAGGGGCGGCTGGGGTGGATGCGCCAGATCTGCCCGGAATAACCGATGGCGCGGCTCGCGGCGTGCACCGCGTCCGCCCAGGTGCCGCCGATCAGGGCGATGCTGCGTGGCGCCAGCAGGCGCTGCATCGCGCGCGCATTCATGGGGCGCGCGCGGGACGCAGCTCCATGCGTCGCGAGCCCGGCGCGCCGGCCTCCATCCCGGCGCCGGCGCTGGTAAGGGCGGCCAGCGCCGCGCTGACCTCGGCCGGAAAGGGGGCGGTCGAGACCTTGCCCTCGTGCTGGCGCACGTGCAGCAGCATCACCTCGGCGCTCGCAGCGACCTCGGTGTGCCCGGCACGCAGCAGCTCGAGGGCGGCGTGGATGCGCTTGGAGTCCACGCCCAGCAGGCGGATCGTCACGATGGCGGTGTCGCTCTGCTTGACCTCTTCAAGGTAATGCAGGTGCATTTCCACCGTATAAAGTGTGCCGCCGGTGCGTGCGCGGTAGGCGGCGTCCAGGCCCACGCGATCCATCAGGGCATCCACCGCCTCACTGAAGATGAGGCCATAGTAGGCATCGCGCAGATGGCCGTTGTAGTCGATCCACTCCGCGCGGATCGGGGTCTCGTGGATGCGGATGCCGGCCACGGTCAGCCGAGCTGCAGCCGGTCGCGTGCCTGGGCGGCGGTGACGACGCGCGCGCCCATCGCCTCGATGATGGTGCGGGCCTTCTCGACCAGCTGCGCGTTGCTCGCGTAGACGCCGCGGCTGAGGTAGAGGTTATCCTCCAGTCCCACGCGCACGTTGCCCCCGAGCAGGATCGACTGCGCAACCCACGGCATCTGCATGCGGCTGATGGCAAAGGAGCTCCAGACGCTGTTCTGCGGGAGCGAGTTCACCATCGCCAGCAGATGTCCGGTGTCGGCCGGAACGCCGTAGGGGATGCCGGTGCACAGCTGGATCATGGCCGGCTCCGGAACCAGGCCCTCCTTGACCATCTGTTTCACGAACCAGAGATTGCCGGTGTCGAACACCTCCATCTCGACCTTGACCTTCAGGTCGCGCAGGATGGCCGCGCCCTCGCGGCAGTACTCGGGGGTGGAGATGTAGGCGCGGTTGCCGTCGCCGAAATTGAGCGTACCGCAGTCAAGGGTTGCGATGTCGGGGCGGTACAGCCCCTCGCCGCACAGGTCGATGACGTGCTGCATGCGGGCGGTCTGGGTGACGAAGTCCGAGCCCGGCGCCGGAGTATCCTTCAGGCCGTTCTTACCGATGACGATGTAGCCGCCCATGCCGCAGGTGAGGTTGACGAGGACGTCGACCTTGCTCTCGCGGATGCGCTTGACCACTTCGCGGTAGTGCTTGGTCGCCATGCTGAACTCGCCCGTCTCCGGGTCGCGCACGTGGATGTGCACGATGGCTGCCCCGGCGCGCGCCGCCTCGATGGCGGAGTTCGCGATCTGCTCGGGCGTGACCGGGCAGTGCGGGCTCTTGGTGACCTTGGTGTCGTCGCCGGTGATGGCGCAGGTGATGATGACGTCTGGGTTCATGGTGGCCTCGCGAGTGGGTCGCGTGACATGGTAATATTATGGCGACAATAATATAACGGTGCGACGCAGCGCGGCAAGCCGCGCCGCACGAAGGAGCACACATGCAGACGCAGCTGTTGATCGCGGGTCGCCTGGTGGCGGGCGAGGGTAACGCGGAAGCCATCCTCGACAGTGCCTCGGGTGAAGAGATTGCCGCCGTGAACGAGGCCTCGCCTGCCCAGGTGGAGGCCGCCGTGGCGGCCGCCGAGCAGGCGTTCCCGGGTTGGGCCCGTACCCCGCCCAAGGAACGCGCCACGCTGCTTCTGAAAATTGCCGACGGCATCGAGGCCCACGCCGCAGACTACGCCGCGCTCGAGTCGCGCAACACCGGCAAGCCGCTCGCCGCCGTCCTCAACGACGAACTGCCCTCGATCGCGGACATATTCCGCTACTTCGCCGGGGTGTGCCGCGCCCCCCAGGGGCTCGCGGCCGGGGAGTATCTGCCGGGCCACACGAGCATGATCCGCCGCGATCCGGTCGGCGTCGTGGCCTCGATCGCGCCCTGGAACTATCCTTTGATGATGCTCGCCTGGAAGATCGCCCCCGCGATCGCGGCGGGCAACACGCTGATCCTGAAGCCCTCCGAGCAGACCCCGCTCACGGCGCTCAAGCTGGCGGTGCTCCTGGCGGAAGTGCTGCCACCCGGCGTCGTCAACATCGTATGCGGACGCGGCGAGCCGGTCGGGCGCCTACTGACGAGCCATCCGCGCGTGCGCATGGTGTCACTCACCGGCTCGATCGCCACCGGGCAGAAGATCCTCGCCGGGGCTGCGGATAACCTCAAACGCACGCACCTCGAGCTCGGGGGCAAGGCGCCGGTGATCGTGTTCGACGACGCGGACGTCGAGGCGCTGGTGGCGGGCGTGCGCACCTTTGGCTTCTACAACGCCGGGCAGGACTGCACGGCCGCCTGCCGCCTGTACGTGGGCAAGCAGGTATACGAGCGCGTGGTCGCGCAGCTCACCGAGGCTGCCAGCTCCATCAAGGTCGGCACCCAGCAGGCCCCCGGGGTGGAGATGGGGCCCCTGATCTCGGCGGCCCACCGCGAGCGCGTCGCCGCCATGGTGGCGCGCGCCGGCGCAGCGCCGCACATCCAGGTCACCACCGGCGGCAAGGCGGCGAGCGGCCGCGGCTTCTTCTTCGAGCCGACCATCCTCGCCGGGGCGCGCCAGGAGGATGAGATCGTGCAGCGCGAGGTGTTCGGACCGGTGGTGTCCGTCACCCCCTTCGGCGATGCCGATGAGGCCATCCGCTGGGCCAACGATTCGGAGTACGGGCTGGCATCTTCCATCTGGACGCGCGATATTTCGCGCGCCATGCAGGTTGCCTCCCAGCTGCAGTACGGGGTCACGTGGATCAACACGCACTTTGCGACCGTGAACGAGATGCCGCACGGGGGCTTCAAGCGCTCCGGCTACGGCAAGGACATGTCGGTCTACGCGCTCGAGGACTACACGGTCGTGCGCCACGTGATGGTGAAGCTGTAGGCGTGCGCGCGCGGCCGCGGCAGCGCGCCGGTGCAGCGCTCATCCTCTGCACGCTCGGGCTGAGCGCCGGCTGCGGCGGCGGCTCCGGGCATGGGCCGCCTGCCGAAGCCAAAGAGCTGCACATCTACAACTGGGCCGACTACATCGGCAAGGACACCATCGCCGACTTCGAGGCGCGCACCGGCATCAAGGTGGTGTACGACACCTACGATGCGGACGAGACGCTCGAAGCCAAGATGATGGCAGGGGACTCCGGCTACGACGTGGTGAGCACCTCCGCCGACTTCTTCGCCCGGCAGATCAAGGCCGGTATCTACCGCCCGCTGGATAAGGCGCTGCTGCCGAACTGGAAGAATCTCGATCCGCACATCCTTGAGCTCGAGGCCCGGGCCGACCCGGGCAACCGCTACGCGATGCCATACCTGCGTCACGTCAATGGCTTCGCCTACAACACCGAAGCCATCGCCGCGCGCATGAAGGACGCCCCGGTTGACAGCCTCGACATGATCTTCAAGCCCGAGGTCATCAAGCACTTCGCCGACTGCGGGGTGACGTTCCTCGATTCCGCCGAGGACGTGCTGCAGCTCGCGCTCAACTATCTGCACCTGGATCCGAACTCCGCGCGAGCGGAGGACTACGCGCAGGCCGAGAAACTCCTGCTCGCGGTGCGCCCCTACGTGCGCGCCTTTGACTCGAGCGAGTACATGAATGGACTCGTCACCGGGGACTTCTGCATCGCCATGTCGTGGTCGGCGGACTATGCCACCTCGCGCGCCCGCGCCCGCGCGGCGGGGATCGAGGTGCCGCTGGCGTTCACGGTGCCCAAGGAGGGCGCGAACTTCGCCTTTGATGCCCTGCTGATTCCCACCGATGCGCCGCATCCCCTGGCGGCGCACCAGTTCCTGAACTACATCCTCGAGCCGAAGGTGATCGCGGCGATCACCAACGAGATTCACTACGCCAACGACAATGTCGCATCCACTCCCTACGTGGCGCCGGCGATTCTCAACGATCCGGCCGTGTATCCGCCGCCGGCGGTGGAGGCGCGCCTCTACATCGCCGAGGAGGCCACCCCGCAGGTCGAGCGGTTGCGTACCCGCACCTGGACGCGCATCAAGACCGGGCTGTAGCGGCGCTGCTCAGGCCCCCTTGGCGGCGAGCTGGATTTCCAGTTCCCGGCGCCGGTCGCCGCGCACCATGAGGTAGCCGGCCGCGAGCACGCACACGCCTACCGCGCATACGATGAGGCTCGCCAGCGCATTGACGTCGGGGCTGACTCCGAGCTTCACCTTGGAGTAGATGATCATCGGCAGGGTGCTCGCGCCCGGGCCCGCCACGAAGCTCGAGATCACGAGGTCATCGAGCGAGAGCGTGAAGGACAGCAGCCAGCTCGAGATGATCGCCGGCATGATGATCGGCAGCGTTACCTCGAGGAACGCGCGCGCCGGGCTCGCGCCGAGGTCCATGGCGGCCTCCTCGAGCGAGCGGTCGGCGGCGGCGAGCCGCGACTGCACCGTCACCGTGACGTAGGCGGTGCAGAAGGTGATGTGCGAGATCACGATGGTGGTGAAGCCGCGGTGCGGCCATCCGAGCAGCTGCACCATCGACACGAACAGCAGCAGCTGCGTGATACCGGTGATGATCTCCGGCATGACGAGCGGTGCGTTCACCATGCCGGTCAGGAGCAGCCGGCCGCGGAAGCGCGCAAAGCGCACCAGGGCAACGGAGGCGAGCGTGCCGAGCACTACCGCGCCGCTGGAGGCGGTGACCGCCACCTCGAGCGATAACAGCGCGGACTCCAGCAGCTGCCGGTTGTGCAGCAGTTCCACATACCAGGCGGTCGAGAACCCGCCCCACACGTTGACGAGGCGCGACGCATTGAAGGAATAGGCGATGAGCACCAGGATCGGCACGTACAGCACCGCGATACCGGCGAACAGCACCGTCTGCAGAAAGGCGGAAGAGCGTCGTTCCACGGCGCTTCAGCTCTCGATCTGGCGCACGTTGTAGTACTGATAGACGGCGATCGGCCCTGCCAGCAGGAGCAGGAATGCGATCGCGACGGCCGCCGCCACCGGCCAGTCGTGGTTACCGAAAAACTCATCCCACAGCACGCGGCCGATCATGAGGTTGTTGGGGCCGCCGAGGAGCGAGGGGATGACGAACTCACCCACCGCCGGTATGAATACCAGCATGGAGCCGGCGATCACCCCGGGAATCGACAGCGGCAGCGTCACGTCGAGGAAGGCGCGCCTGGGGGTGCTGCCGAGGTCAGAGGCGGCCTCGAGCAGCGTCGGGTCGAGCTTCTCGAGCGTCGCGAACAGCGGCAGCACCATGAAGGGCAGGTAGGAATAGATGATGCCGATGTAGACCGCGACTCCGGTATGCATGATGTGCAGCGGCTCGTGGATGAGGCCCAGGTGCAGCAACACCGTGTTGAGGAAGCCGTTGTCGCGGATGATGCCCTCGAGCGCGTAGACGCGCAGCAGGAAGGACGTCCAGAACGGCAGCATGATCACGAGCAGGAGCAGGTTCTGTGTGGATTTCGGGCTGCGCGCGATCGCGTAGGCCATCGGGTAGCCGACCAGCAGGCAGATCAGGGTCGAGAAGAACGCCGTGCGCAGCGAGTACAGGTAAGCAAACAGATAAACCTGGTCCGTCAGCAGGTACTTGTAGTTGCCAAGCTGCGCCGACACCTTCAGGTGGTGGTCGGGGGTGAAGGAGATGACGTCCGAGAACGGCGGGACGTGCGGGATGGCCTCGGCAAAGCTGATCTTGAAGGCGAAGGCAAACGGGATCAGGAAAAATACCAGCAGGAAGATGAGGGGCGGCAGGATGATCAGCCAGCGGCCCGGTCGCCAGGTCGGTTTCATGTTAGAGCTTTTGCCGGTGCCTGGCGGCTATTGTGCGCGATAAACTCAGGTACAGTGAAGCTATTGATCCGGCGCGCAGGGTGCGCCGGCGGACGGTAGGGAACGTGGCGGTCCAGAGAAGCACTTCGGAAATCCCGGCGGCGCCATCCGGCGGCGGCTCGCGCATCCGTCAGCGCCAGCGCCAGCGACTGATCGACGCCTGCATCTCGGCCCTGCACATCTACGGTCCCTCGCGCACCACCGTGGAGAAGGTGGTGGCGCTCGCGGACCTGTCTCCGGGGATCGTGCGCTTCTACTTCGACTCCAAGGCGGCGATGCTGCTCGCTTCCCTCGACTACCTCGGACGCGAGTTCGAGTCCCGGGTCATCGTGCCCGTGCGCCAGCTGAAGCACACCCCGGTCAATGCGCTGCGCCTCCTGGTCGAGCTTTACCTGGATGCCGACATCGCCAGTCCCCGCAAGGTGTCGGTCTGGTATTCCTTCTGGGGCGAGGCCAGCTCGCGCCAGGAATACCTCGACATCTGTGGCAAGCATGACGATGACTTTGCCGCCCTCGTGCACGAGCTCATGGAGCGCCTGATCGCCCAGAGCGGCGCTGCGCACCTGGATGCCGATGGCATCGCGCTCGGCCTCATCGGGGTGCTCGAGGTGCTGTGGCAGAGCATCGCCTTCCAGAGCGAGGCCAACATCGACCGCCGCGCCGCGGTCAACCGCGCGCTCGCCTATCTGGGCTCCGTGTTTCCCGGGGAGTTCGTACCGGCGCCGGCACCGGCAATTGCCCCCGTCAGCTCCGCGGCCGGCACCCGGCTGCCGGCGCGCGCCTATGCGGATGTCGCGCTGCTCGCCGCCGAGCGCGAGCAGCTGCTGCGCCATCGCTGGCAGGTGCTCGGGCACGAGGCCGAACTGCGCTCGCCCGGGGATTACCTGAGCGGGGACCTCGGCGGCGAGCGGGTGCTCGTGGTGCGCGCCGAGCGCGACCGCCTGCATGCCTTCCGCAACACCTGTCGCCGCAGCCCGCACGCGCTCGTCACCGAGCGCTCCGGGCAGCTGCACAGCGCCATCCGCTGCGCCACGCACGCGCTCACCTATACCTTCGATGGCCACCTCGTGGAGGGCCGCACGCCCGGTGATCTCACGCCGCTGGAGCTCGCGCGGCGCGAGCACATCGTGCTGGCCCGTGCGCTGCCCGGCCCCGAGAGCCTGCCGGCTGCCGTGCCCTGGGAGGCCTTCGGGAGCCTCATGCCGCGCGGCGTCACGGACCTGGAGGTCGCAGCCGACTGGAAGGTGCCGGTGGAGCAGTGGCTCGAGAACCCGCAGGCGCACCAGTACTTCCTCCCCCCGAATCAGCTGTTCGAGGTGCGCGGCGAGGGTGCGGTGATCCTGCAGGTCACGCCCACTGCCCCCGGGCGCTCGCGCATCCGCCGCTTCGACTTCACGACCGACAAGCGCAGCGGCAGTCGCGCCGGGCGCGACGGCAGCAGGCGCGAAATGGATGCCTGGCTTGGCTCCCAGGTGGCGCTGGCCGAGTCCACGCAGAGCGGCTTTCTCGGGGCGGGGGCGGACGCGGCCGACAGCGGCCCGGTAACCCCTGCGCTCGCGCAGTTCCGCGACGCGATCACCGCGCTCCTGCACGCACTCTCGGCGAAGTAGCTTTGCTCGCGCCTTACGCGAAGCGTGCCGGCGCTGCGGGCAGACGCACCTCCGGAATGCGCTCGCGCAGCAGGTTGTGGAACTCGAGCATGCAATCCTCGAGGCGCGACAGGGGACCCGGCTCGTAGCTCGGTGAGGCCAGCCCCTGCTGGACGCGCTTGCACAGCGCCTCATCCTCACGCTGCACCTGGCGGTTGATGCGCATCGTCAGGTAGCGCGCCACCCGCATCTCGCGCCGCGAGTCAGGCAGACCGTAGGAGGCGCCGCGGATCGTGCACTTGCCCGGCCCGCGCGGGATCACCTGGAAGAAGTCCATCTGGTCCGGGAACACGTCGATGCCGAGGTTCGGCAGTGAGCTGTAGAAGCTCCAGCGCCTGCGGTGCGACTCGGGCACGTCGGTCGCCACCTTGCCGATGAGTTCCTGGTACATGCGCTCGCTCCAGCGCGAGGAGGGGCGGTCGCGCATCCAGCTGATGCCGCGCGCCAGACCCGGGAAGTTCTTCTGGTCGTCGTAGTCGGGCGTGAACATGCGGTTGAGTCCCGGGTGCCCGATCGGCACGTGGTAGGACTCAAGGTAGTTGTCCATCGCGATCTTCCAGTCGCAGTCCCAATGCTCGATGTAATCGTTGCCGATCAGCTCCATGTCCTCGAAGCGATGCGGGGCGAGTTCGGGCGCGACGCCGGCGAAGATGTCTTCCAGGGGGCGCGGTTCTCCTGTGAGGCAGATGAACACGAAACCGAACAGCACCTGCAGACGGATGGCCTTCAGGCCGAGCTGCGAGCGGTCGAGCGGCGGGAAGGTGTCGCGCGCACTGATGGCGAGCAGCTCACCGGAGAGCTTGTACGACCAGCCATGGTAGGGGCAGGTCATGGCGCCGGGGCAGTTGCCGCTGCCATCGAGGATGCGCGCGCCGCGGTGGCGGCAGACATTGTGGAAGGCGCGCAGCTCGCCCTGCGAGTCCCGCAGTGCCACGACGCTGTCGATCCCGAGGTCGACCGTCACGTAGTCACCCGCCTTCTTCAGCGCGCTCACGTGACACACGATCTGCCACGCCGGGCGCAGCACCCGCTCGTACTCGAGGCGCGTCATCTCGGGGTGGTTGTAGACCCAGGCGGGCAGGGCCCGGGCGATGGGGGGTGCGAGCGTCTCTACCGGGCGGGGGGCGGGGGCGTTCATGGCGGGTACGTCCGGTGGGTGTATATGGTCATATAATTCTACCGGAAAAAATTATATGAGCATATAGACTCATCCCGGCGGGGGTGGTAAGTTGCCGTCCAACCTGCCTTTTTCGCACTTAATAGAGAGCGCTCCCATGGCACGAAACCTCACCCGGAATCACGAACATTACCGGAAAGCACTGAAGCGCCTGCCTTTGGGTGTGGCCTCCAATTTTCGCTTCTGGGGCGAAGATCGCACGATTTATGTCAAACACGGTCGCGGGGCAAGGATCACCGACCTCGATGACAACGTGTACGTCGATTACCGGATGGGTTACGGGCCGGCGATCCTCGGCTACGCCGATGCGCGCGTCGATGAGGCCGCCAAGCGCGGCATGGAGGTCGGTGGCGTGTTCGCGCTCTCCACCGAGCGCGAGTACAGCGTGGCCGAGCGCATCGCCAAGATGGTGCCGGCGGCGGAACTGGTCCGCTACTCGAACTCGGGCACCGAGGCGGTGATGGCGGCCTTACGCCTGGCGCGGGCCTTCACCAAGCGCGACAACTACGTGATCCTCGAGGGCAGCTACCACGGGCTGTTCGATGCGGCGATGTGGTACACGCCCATGGAGAAGTGGAGCCAGGTCGGAGATCCGCAGGTGGTGCCCTACAGCGAGGGCGTGCCGCTCGCCACCCGCAGCTTTGCGCACTTCGTGCAGGCGAACGATGCCAACCAGCTCGAGGACGTCTTCAGGCGCCACGGCGACTCCCTCGCCTGTCTCCTGATCGAGCCGATCATGGGCAACTGCCTCGGTATCGCGGCGGAGCCCGAGTACGTACGCACCGCGCGCAAGCTCTGCGACCGCTACGGCGTGGTGCTCATCATCGATGAGGTCAAGACCGGCTTCCGCGTGGCGCGCGGTGGCGTGCAGGAGCTCTACGGGGTGCGCGCTGACCTGTGCACCTTCGCCAAGGCGGTCGCCAACGGCTATCCGATCTCGGTGCTGGCGGGGCGCGAGGACATCATGCGCAAGCTCGGCAAGGGCGTCGCGCACGGGGGCACCTACACGGCCCACCCGGTGTCGCTCGCCGCGGCGGAGAAGTGTCTTGAGATCCTGGATGAGACCGACGCCCTGGAGCGCATCGCCAGCTACGGCACGCGCCTGCGCGCCGGCAAGTCCGCTATCCTTAAGTCCCGCGGCATCGCGCACAGCTTCGTCGGACACCCCTCCATGACCGGACTTTATTTCGCGCAGAACCCGCCGCGCACCTACCGTGACTGGAAGGGCAGCGACTACACCTTCTACGACGCGGTGGCGAGGGTGCTGCACGATGAGCTGGTGCTGTGCGAGCCGGACTCGCGCGAGCCGTGGTTCATATCCGCCGCACACGATGACTCGTGCCTCAAGGACACCCTCAAGGGTTTCGAGGTCGCCATCGACCAGACGCTGAACGCGCTCGGCACCGATCGCCGGGTGCCGGCCTGAAGCGGGCCGCGGAGGGCGTCGGCGCGTGAGCACGGCAGCTGCCAACCGCTACGACGCCATCGTCGTGGGCGCCGGCCACAACGGGCTGGTGAACGCCTGCTACCTCGCGCGCGCGGGGCTAAAGGTGCTGGTGCTCGAGCGCAACTCCTACATCGGCGGGGCGGCGGTGAGCCGCAGCCTCTTCGATGGCTTCACCTATTCGAACTGCTCCTACGTGTGCAGCCTGCTGCGCACCGAGATCATCCGCGCGCTGGAGCTGCCCTCGCACGGGCTGCAGATCATTCCTTATGAGGGTGGCGTCACCATGATGCGCGACGGCGGACACCTGGCCGTCTACGACAACCACGACGCCATGCGCCGCGAGATCGCGCGGCACTCGCGCCACGATGCCGAAGCCTACGACCGCTACGTGCGCGACATGCTCAGGCACTGCCGCTTCATCAAGCCACTGTTGCTGCGCGAGCCGCCCGATCCGACTTCTTTCAGGCCGCGCGACCTGCAGGAGCTGTTGTTCCTCGGCAAGCACTTCCACAAGCTTGGGGAGGCGCGCATGTACGACACCATGCGCTTCTTCACCATGAGCTGCGCGGACATGCTGGAGGAGTACTTCGAGAGCGAGATCGTCAAGGCGCACCTCTCGGGCAGCTCCATCATCGGCACCGCGCTCGGGCCGCGCTCGCCAGGCTCCGCCTACGTGCTGCTGCACCATTACATGGGCAGCATCGATGGCGCCGTGGGTGCCTGGGGCTTTGCGCGCGGCGGCATGGGCGCCATTACGCAGGCGCTCGGCGCCTCATTCAAGGCGAGTGGCGGCACCATCCGCGCCAGCGCCCCGGTCGAGCAGATCCTGATCAAGAACGGACGCGCCACGGGCGTGGTGCTCATCGGGGGGGAAGAGATCTCAGCCCCGGTCGTGGTGTCCAACATGGACGTGAAGCGCACCTTCCTTGAGACGGTCGCCGCGCAACACCTGCCCGCGGAATTCCTCGAGCAGGTGCGCAGGTTCAAGATCCGCGGCTCCTCGGGCAAGCTCAACATCGCGCTCGACGGCCTGCCGCATTTTCCGGCCATTCCGCAGGGCTCACCCTCCACGCGCGGTGACATGCACATCACCGACACGCTCGAGATGGTGGAGCGCGCCTATGATGACTGGAAGGAGGGGCGCTGGTCGCGCGAGCCCTACGTCGACATGCTGATCCCGACCCAGATCGACCCGACCATGACGCCCGACGGCAAGCACTACATGTCGGTGTTCGTGCAGTACTGTCCCTACCAGCTCGCCGACGGGGAGTGGACGCCGGAGAAGCGCCAGGCCTTCGGCAACACCGTGATTGATGCCATCGCGCGCCACAGCCCCGATTTCAAGAAGCTGATCCTGCACGCCGAGATCCGCACCCCGCGCGACATCGAGAACGAGGTGGGACTCACCGAGGGCAACATCTTCCAGGGCGAGCTCACCTTCGACCAGCTGCTGTTCAACCGCCCGATCCCCGGTTACGCGCAGTACCGCGCGCCGGTGCGCGGCATGTACATGTGTGGCTCGAGCACACACCCGGGCGGGGGCGTCATGGGGGCTCCCGGTGCGAACTCCGCCAACGCGATCCTGCGCGACCTGGGGCGCATCCAGTGAGCCCGTCCAGTCCCTACGACGCGATCATCATCGGCGCCGGCCATAATGGCCTCGTGTGCGCGACCTTCCTCGCCCGCGGCGGGCGCCGGGTGCTGGTGCTCGAGGCGGCCGAGCGTGCCGGGGGCGCCGCGGTCACGCGCGAGTTCGCACCGGGCTTCAAAGTCTCCGCCTGCGCACATCTGCTGCACCTGATGCCGCCGGCCCTGATGCGCGAACTCGGGCTCGGCGCTCAGGGACTCAAGCTCGCCGCCGCGTCGCTCCCCACCGTGGCGCTGTCCGAGGATGCGCAGCACCTGAGTCTGGGTCAGGCGGACTTAAGCGCGCTCGAGCGCGCCGCGCCCGCGGACGCGGCAGCGCTGCGCGACTGGCAGGCACTCATGCGGCGCATATCGCGCGCGCTGCACCCGGTGCTGGCGCAGACCCCGCCGCGCCTCGGAACGGACGCGTGGCGCGACCGCGCGGCGCTCCTGGGGATCGGCTGGCGCGTGCGTCGCCTGGGCACCAAAGACATGCGGGAGCTGCTGCGCATCGGCGGCATGTGCGTGCACGACCTGCTCGAGGATCGCTTCCGGCTGCCGCTGCTGAAGGGCGCGCTGGCGCTCGATGCGGTGCTCGGCACCAACCTCGGGCCCCGCTCGCCCGGCACGGTGGTCTCGCTCCTCTACCGCCTGGCGGCGGTGCAGGGCGCCGAGGCCCTGGCGTTGCCCGAGGGCGGACTCGGGGCCTTCTCGGAGGCGCTGGCGCGCGCCGCGGTTGCCGCCGGAGCACAGGTGCGCACCAACGCGGCGGTACAGAAGATCCTGGTGAGCGAGGATCGCGTCGCCGGTGTGGTGCTCGCCTCGGGCGAGGAGATCGCCGCCCAGACGGTGGTCTCCAGCGCGGATCCTAAGACCACTTTCCTGAAACTCCTCGGCGCCGAGCACCTCGATGCCGGCTTCACGCGGCGGGTGACGCAGGTGCGCTCACGCGGCCTGACCGCGAAACTGCACCTGGCGCTCGAGCGGCTGCCGCAGTTCCCGGGGCTCACCGAACGGGCGCTGCGCGCGCGCCTGCTGGTGGCACCGTCTTCGGACTATATCGAGCGCGCCTATAACCACGCCAAGTACGAGGAATTCTCCGAGCGCCCGATGCTCGAGGTCACGATCCCGAGCCTGAGCGATGCGACGCTCGCGCCCGCCGGGCAGCACGTCATGTCCGTGATCGCGCAGTACGCCCCGTACACCCTCAAGGGCGGCTGGGCGCAGGGGCGCCAGGCCTTTACCGACCGCATCATCGACACCCTCGGCGCGCACGCTCCGCAGCTGCGCGCCAGCATCCGCGCCAGTGAGCTGCTGACGCCCGAGGACATCGAGCGCGAGTTCCGCATCACCGGCGGCCACTGGCACCACGCGGAACTGACGCTCGACCAGTTCATGATGACCCGCCCCGTGCCCGGGGCAGCGCAGTACCAGACCCCGGTACCGGGGCTGTACCTGTGCGGTGCCGGCTGTCACCCGGGCGGTGGCGTCATGGGCCTCGCCGGCCGCAACGCCGCCCGCCAGCTGATCCGCGAGGCCGCCTGATACCCATGCTGACCGAGAGCGAACCGCACTACCGCCAGCCGCTGCTGAAGACGCCCTTCCACGAGCGCCAGCGCGAGTACAGCCAGCTCGACAGCTTCGTGCCCTGGGCCGGCTACACGACGGTCGACGTCTTCACGAGCGTCGAGCAGGAATACTTCGCGGTCAGGAACGCGAGCTCCCTCTACGACCTTACGCCGATGGTGAAGTACCGCATCGCGGGCAAGGATGCGCTGCGCTTCCTCAACCGCCTGGTGACCCGCGACATCCGCAAGGTCGGGCCCGGCAAGGTCGCCTATGCCGTATGGTGCGACGATGCCGGTAAGCTCATCGATGACGGCACGGTGTTCTGCCTGGCCCCGGATGAGTACCGCGTCTGCACTGCCGAGCGGCAGCTCGACTGGTTCCGCGCCTCCGCCATCGGCTATGACGTCGAGATCCGGGAGGTGACCGAGGAGGTCGCGGCGCTCGCGGTGCAGGGGCCGACCTCCGCGAAGCTGCTGCAGGCGGTGGGCCTCAGTGGCATCGAGCGCCTCAAGCCCTTCGAGCACGCGGAGTTCTCCATGCCGCGTGCAGGCGGGGGCGCCCCGATTGCGATGATGGTGTCGCGCACCGGCTTCACCGGCGACCTCGGCTACGAGCTGTGGATGCAGCCTGCGGATGCCGAGAGCGTCTGGGACGCGCTCATGGAGTTCGGCCGCACCCGCGCGGTGCGCCCGATCGGTTCCAAGGCGCTGAACATGGCGCGCATCGAGGCGGGCTTCGTGCTGCCGAACCTCGACTTCGTGTCCGCCGCCCACACCCTGTACCTGGGTACCGAGCGCTCGCCGATCGAGCTCGGTCTTGCGTGGCTCGTCGACTACAAGAAGGGCCACTTCACGGGGCGCCGGGCGCTCTTGGCCGAGGTAGCACGCGGCCCGCGCCGCCAGCTCGTGGGCTTGGACATCGAGGGCACCAAACCTGCGCACAATGCGCTGCTGTACACCGGGCGCTCCGGCAAGAAGGAGGCCGGCAGCGTCACGTCCGCGACCTGGTCACCTACCTGCAAGCGCAACCTGGCGCTCGCCATGGTGGATGCCCCCTACACCGCCACCGGTTCGAGCGTGTGGGCGGAGATCTATCTCAATCGCGAGCTCACCTGGGAGCGCCGCATGGTGCGGGCGCGGGTGGTGGAGCGGCCGTTCTTTGCGCCGCCGCGGCGGCGGACCACGCCGCCGGCAGATTTCTGACGCATAATCAGACCACCGGCCGATGCTCGCAACCCAGTCAAAACCACTCGCCGACCGGCCCTGGCTCGACCCGGCCGCCCAGCCCCAGATCCAGATCGAAGGGGTTAGCAAGACCTACGGCAGCCATACCGCCGTCGACAACATCAGCCTGAACATCTTCAAGGGCGAGATGTTCGCCCTGGTCGGCGCCTCGGGCTGCGGCAAGACGACGCTGCTGCGCATGCTCGCAGGCTTTGCGCACCCGAGCGCCGGGCGCATCCTCATCGACGGGGTGGACATGGGCACGGTGCCTCCGCACCAGCGGCCCGTGAACATGATGTTCCAGTCCTACGCGCTCTTCCCGCACATGAGCGTGGAGAGCAATGTCGGTTACGGGCTGCGCCGCCTGCCCCTGGATGCCACGACCAAGAAGCAGCGCATCGAGGAGGCTCTCGAGATGGTGCAGCTCGGGGCGCTCGGCAAGCGCAAGCCACATCAGCTCTCCGGCGGCCAGCGTCAGCGCGTGGCGCTCGCGCGCGCGCTCATCCGCCGCCCGAAGGTGCTGCTGCTGGATGAGCCGCTGTCGGCGCTGGATAAGAAGCTGCGTGAGCAGACCCAGTTCGAGCTCATGGACCTGCAGTACAAGCTCGGCATCACCTTCATCGTCGTCACCCACGACCAGGACGAGGCGATGGCGCTCGCCAGCCGTATCGCGGTCATGGACAAGGGTCATGTGATCCAGGTCGGGACGCCTGCGGAGATCTACGAATTCCCGCGCAGCCGCTTCGTCGCCGACTTCGTCGGCACCACCAACTTCTTCGAGGGCAGGGTGAGTTCCTGCGAGCCAGGTCTGGTGCGCGTGGAGTGCACCGAGACCGGCTGCGAGCTCTTGGTGGATGACAAGGGCTCCTTTGCCATAGGACAGCGCGTCTGGGTGGCGCTGCGCCCCGAAAAGGTGCGTCTGGGTAAAGAACCCTCAAGCGCGGTGCGCACCAATCAACTTCGCGGTACCGTGTGGGAACTTGGTTACCTCGGCAATCGCTCCACCTACCGCATCCGCACGGCCACGGGCAAACTGGTCACCGTGTTTGCGCAGAACGAGCGGCGCACGTCGGAGGCCGTGATCGACTGGAGTGATGAGGTTTTCGTGAGCTGGAGTGCTGATGCGGCGGTGCTGCTGCAGTCATAACGACGATACGGGTCTTTGGGAATTGTGATCAGGGGTAGGTCCATGAAGAAAGCAAGATGCGTTACGGCAGCCCATGGCTGGCTGCTCCTCAGTGCCGGGGCTCTTGCAGTGCTCGGCGCCGGCGTGGCCAGCGCGGACGAGCAGACGGTGCCCGCCGAGAGCAGCAGCGCCACCGAGGGCGGCCATGCCAATGGTTTGCAGGAAGTGGTGGTGACGGCGACACGCCACGAGGAGGCGCTCAGCAAGGTGCCGATCTCGGTGACGGCACTCACCCAGGACTCGATGGACCAGCTCGGCATCAAGGACTTCCAGGACGTCGCGCGCTTCACCCCGGGTGTCACCATCGACAACTCCGGCACGAATGCCATCTCGGTCCGCGGCATCTCCTCGTCCGGCGGCGCCGGTACCACGGGCATCTACATCGACGACACGCCGATCCAGATGCGCTCGGTGGGCTTCAATCCCGATGACACGCTGCCCAAGACCTTCGATCTCGATCGCGTCGAGGTACTGCGCGGGCCGCAGGGTACACTCTTCGGTGCCGGCGCCGAGGGCGGTGCAGTGCGCTACATCCTCACCCAGCCGAGCACCACGCGCACCGATACCTACGTCCGCAGCGAGGCCTCCTATACGGAGTACGGTCAGCCGAGCGCCGAGTTCGGCATCGCGCACGGACAGCCGATCGTCGACGGCACCTTCGGCGTGCGCGCCAGCATCTGGTACCGCTACGACGGCGGCTGGATCGACCGGGTCGACGACAGCACCGGAGCTGTGATCAATCACAACGTCAATTACTCGAATTCGCTGATGGGCCGCCTGGCCGCGGTGTGGCTGCCCACGAGCAGCGTGAGCATCACGCCGAGCATCCTGTACCAGCGCCAGGACAAGCATGACGACTCGACTTACTGGCCGGCGTACTCGAATCCCGGGCAGGGCGAGTTCAATACCGCAACCCCCGAACGGGTCGGCGGACCGGACCGCTACTACCTCGCCGCCCTCAAGGTGCAGTGGGACCTCGCCAGCAGCTCGATCATCTCGAACACCTCCTATTTCAACCGCAAGCAGATCACCGCCTACCAGGGCACGGTGTACGACCTGAGCTACTGGCAGACGCTCACCGGGTGCACCGCCAACACCGATCCCGGCTGCTCCTGGTTCCCGCTGCTCGATGCCAACGGGATCCATCTGCCCGCGGCGCTCGCCGGCACGCAGACACCCAACACGATGACCAACAGCCAGGAGAGCTACACGCAGGAACTGCGCTGGCAGTCCAACAACCCGGGCTCCAAGTGGAGCTGGACCGCAGGCGTTTTCTGGCAGCTTGCCAAGGAAGGCAGCATCGAGGAGCTGAAGTCGACTAACATCAACCAGGTGTTCAACTACCTGTTTGGCTTCAGCCCGCAGGAATACTACGCAGGCAACTTCTACTCCTGCCCGACCAATGCGGGTTATCCAGCGATTCCGGCCTGCGACATCTACTACAATAACAACACCACCTTCGACCGGCAGATTGCCGGGTTCGGCGAGGTGAGCTACGCGTTCACCGACTGGATGAAGCTCACCGTCGGCGAGCGTGTTGCGCGCACTTCGTTCTCACTGAACCACTACGCCGATGGCTACGAGAATTCCCCGTTGGATGGCACGCCGGCCGCCCAGTATGCGCAGGCAAATGAGAAGGAAACCCCGAACACCCCCAAGGCAACCCTGTCGTTCCAGGTCGACCCGAAGGACCTGTACTACTTCACCTACGCCAAAGGCTTCCGCGTCGGTGGTGGTAACGCACCGCTACCGTCCTACTGCAACCAGGATCTGGCCAACGCGGGATACCCGAACGGCGCGCCGCTCAACTACAAGTCCGACTCCACCCAGAACTTCGAGATCGGCTCGAAGAACGCCTTTGGCAGCTGGCTGAAGATCGCCGCCAGCGTTTACTACATCAAGTGGAATGACATCCAGCAGAGCCTCTACGTGGCCGGCAACTGCGGGCTGCAGTTCACCGACAACCTGGGGACTGCCGTGGCCAAGGGCTTCGACCTGCAGGCGCAGATGCAGTTCGGCGCAGTGCACGTGGATCTGGCCACCGGCTACACCAGTGCGCGCTTCACCAAGGATGACCCGGCCGGCTGCCAGCAGACCGTCAACTCCAACCCCTGCATCGCGACCAACGGCGATGCGATTTCCGGGCAGGAAGCGATCAACTACGCCCCGGGTGCAACTCCGCCATGGACCGTGGCGCTGGGTGTGGAATACAACTTCAGCCTGCACCAGCACGATGCCTTCGTGCGCGCCGACTGGGAGTACGAGAGCCGCAACCCCTGGCTCGCGACCGTGCAGGACCCGAACAACCAGGCGACCTACAACCTCGGGTATTCCTATTCCCTGCCGTCAACCACTTTCACCTCGGTGCGCAGCGGCATGAGTTTTGGCGACTGGCAGCTGGCAGTCTTTTGCGACAACCTCTTCGATTCTCATACTGTCAACAACTACGCGCTCGGCCAGACCGATGGCACCTACACCCCGCAGCAGAACGCCTATACGTTCCGGCCGCGCACGGTGGGTCTCACCTTCACCTGGCACAGCCACTGATACTGACTCGCACAGCGCAGCGCCGGATGGTAGCTTGATGGCCGCATGCCAGAAGGCGAGACACCGGCGGTCGCAACCGGAGCACAAGCGCGCGAAGAGCGGCTGAATACCCGCGCCGCGGGTGTCGTCGGCCTCGCGGTACTCTGCAGCCGCGTGCTCGGGCTCGCCCGTGAGCAGATCTTCGCGGCGCTCTTTGGCGGCGGTCGCGTCATGGACGCGTTCACGATCGCCTTCCGCATCCCGAACCTCCTGCGCGACCTGTTCGCCGAAGGCGCGCTCTCGACCGCCTTCGTCACGGTGTTCGCGCGCATCGCCACCACGGAGGGGGAGGGGGCGGCCTGGCGACTCGCCAACAAGGTGGCAACGCTTGCCGTCGTCACCCTAAGCGCCATCACCGTCATCGGCATCCTCTCGGCACACTGGCTGGTGGCAGCGCTCGCCCCGGGCTTCGATGCTTCGAAGGCTGAGCTCACCGTGACGCTCACCCGCATCATGTACCCCTTCATCCTGCTCGTCTCACTCGCCGCGCTCGTCATGGGGATGCTGAACGCGCGCAACGTCTTCGGCGTGCCGGCCATGGCGTCGAGCTTCTTCAACCTGGGCTCGATCATCGCCGGCGTGCTGCTCGGCTACTGGCTCGATCCGCACTTCGGCCCGCAGGCGATCAAGGGACTGGCCATCGGCACCCTCGTGGGCGGGGCGCTGCAGCTTCTGGTGCAGCTGCCGGCGCTGCGTCGCCAGGGCTACCACTTTCATCCGGACTTCAGCTGGCGCGATCCGGGCGTGCGCTCGATCCTGCGCCTCATGGGGCCCTCGGTGATCGCCGCGAGTACCACGCAGGTGAACGTGCTCGTCAACTCCGTGTTCGCCTCCGAGCTCGGCGATGGCCCGACGTTCTGGCTTACGGTCGCCTTCCGTCTGATGCAGCTGCCGCTCGGGGTGTTCGGGGTGGCTTTAGGCACCGTGTCGCTGCCGCTGTTGGCGCGCATGGCCGCGTCCAACAACATGCCGGTGTTCAGGAGCGAGCTCGCCCGCGGTATGCGGCTCGCTTTCCTCATGACCATTCCGGCGAGCGTCGGCCTCATGGTGCTGGCCGATCCGATCATCTCCGTGCTCTACCAGCACGGCCGTTTCGGCGTCCACGAGACGGCCGAGTCCGCCGGCGCCCTGCGCTTCTATGCGATCGGCCTGTGCGGCTACGCGGCGCTGAAGGTGCTGGTGAACGCCTTCTACGCCATCGACCGGCGCAAGACGCCGATGCTGGTGAGCTTCATTGCGGTGGCCCTGAATCTTGCGCTCAACTTCATCTTCACGCGCGAGCTCGGCTTCGGGCACCGCGGACTGGCGCTTTCGACCGCGTGCGTCGCCACCAGCAACTTCCTCATCCTCTATTTCCTGATGCGCTCGCACCTCGGCAGGCTCGAGTCACGGGCGCTCGCCAGCTTGCTGGCGAAGGTGGGACTGGCCTCGCTCGCGCTGCTCGCCATCGCCTGGGCCGGCGGGCATTACCTCCTTTCGGACTGGGCGACGCAGGCGTTCTGGCCGAAGTGCCTGAGCCTGCTCTTGGTGATCGCGGTCAGCGCGGCCGCGTTCTTCGTGTGTGCCAACGCTCTCGGCATCCGCGAGGTCCATGAGCTCGTGGCCGCCGTGCGCCGGCGGCTCAGACGCCGCCGTTAGGGCGCACCCGCGGCCGCGAAGCGCAGGCAGGCCGCCAGCACGCGCCGCAGGACCGTGTCCAGGGGCTTGGCCAAGGTCTCGTCCCAGGGTGGCGGCCAGTTCTCGGGGTGCACTTCGCCCTGCGGCTCGGGCAGGTAGCCGCGGCAGGCGAGTTCCATCTGCACCGCGTGCACCCCCTGCGGTGGCCGCCCGTAGTGGCGGGTCGTGTAGCCGCCCTTGAAGCGGCCGTTCACGACATGCGAGTAGCCGTCGAGCGCGCACTGCGTCTCGATGGCGGCCGTGAGTGCCGCATCGCAGCTCGCGCCTGAGAAGGTGCCGATGTTGAAGTTCGGCAGCTCCCCTTCGAACAGGCGCGGGATCTGCGAGCGGATCGAGTGGCAGTCATAGACGACGATGCGCGGATGGCGGCGCCGCAGCCGCACGATTTGCGCCCGGATCGCCTCGTGGTAGGGCGTGAAGTAGCGCTGGGTGCGCAGTCCGATATCACCCGCATCCGGGAGCGCGCCCTCGCGGTAGAGCGGCTCGCCGTCGAAGGTGGTGGTGGGGCACAGCTCGGTGGTCGCCTGCCCGGGGTAGAGAGAGGCGCCGGAGGGATCGCGGTTGGCATCGATCACCGAGCGCGAGATCGAGGTGCGCACCAGGGTCGCGTGCAGCTTGCCGGCGAACTCGTAGAGCCGGTCGACATACCAGTCGGTATCGCGCCGCGCGAGCCAGGAGGACCGGAAGCGCGCCTCGAGGTCGGCCGGAATGTGCGTGCCGGTGTGCGGCATGCACAGCAGCAAGGGCGCACTGCCTTGCCGCACGGTCAGCCATTCCGGGACGGTCTCGGGGTCCATCGCGCGCCATTTTCCCTCAGGCTGCGCCGCTTGCGCCAATCATCAATAATGGCTCCCATGACGAGTCTGTGGTTCGAAGCCGCACTCCTGCCCGAGGGCTGGGCCTCGCAGGTGCGCATCGCCGGCAGCGCCGGCCGCATCGAGAGCCTCCACTCAGGGGTTGCCCCTGAGCCTGGGGATGAGCGCCATGGCATCGCGCTGCCGGGCCTGCCGAACCTGCACAGCCATGCCTTCCAGCGCGGGCTCGCCGGCCTCACCGAGCGGCGCGGGGCCCACAGCGACAGCTTCTGGAGCTGGCGCGAGCTCATGTACCAGTTCGTCGAGCGCATGGACCCGGAGGATCTGGAGGCGATCACCGCGCTCGCCTACGCCGAGATGCTGGAGGCGGGCTTCACGCGCGTGGGCGAGTTCCATTATCTGCACCACGACCGCGACGGCGCGCCCTTTGCAGACCCCGGCGAGCTCGCCAGCCGCATCGCCGCTGCAGCGGCCGCTACCGGCATCGCGCTCACCCTGCTGCCGGTGTTCTACGCGCACGGCAGCTTCGGGGGCGTTGACCCCGCACCCCGACAGCGGCGCTTCATCACCGATCCTGAGAGGTACGCGGAGCTGCTGCACGCGAGCCGCGCCGCCGTGCGCGCCCTCCCCGGGGCGCTGGTGGGGGTCGCCCCGCATAGCCTGCGCGCGGTGACCGCGCAGGAGCTGGCCGCGGTGCTCACCCTGGGGCGCGGCACGCCCGTGCACATCCACATCGCCGAGCAGCTGAAGGAAGTCGAGGACTGCCTCGCCTGGAGCGGGCGCCGCCCCATCGAGTGGCTGCTCGAACACGCGCCCGTTGATGAGCACTGGTGCCTGGTGCACGCCACGCATGCCACCACCGCGGAGCTCGCCGGCATCGCCGCGCGCGGCGCGGTCGCGGGTCTTTGCCCGATGACGGAAGCCAGCCTCGGGGATGGCATCTTTCCGGCGCGCGAGTTTCGCGAATACCAGGGACGGTTCGGCATCGGGAGTGACTCGAACGTACGGCTGGATGCAGCCGAGGAGCTGCGCCTGCTCGAGTACTCGCAGCGCCTCGCGCACCGCGCCCGCAATGTGCTCGCGGCCGCGAGCGGCGCCTCGACCGGACGCACGCTGTTCGATGCGGCGCTCAGTGGCGGGACCCAGGCGCTCCACAAGAGGGCCGGGCGCGAGGCGGCGGGGCTGGCGGTCGGCGGCTGGCTCGACCTCGTGACGCTGCGCGCCGATGATGCATCGCTCCTGGCACGGCGCGAGGATGAGATCCTCGACAGCTGGGTCTTCTGCGGCGGGCGTGCGGCGATCGACTGCGTGTGGCGGGCGGGCGCCAAGGTGGTGGTGGACGGGCAGCACCGGGAGCGCGAGGCCATTAAGGGGCGCTACGCCAAGGCGATGCGCCGGCTGCTCGCCTGAGGATGCAACGGGGAAGGGGGATCGATGCTGAAGAAAGTCGTGGGCGTCGTGCTCGCAGTCGTGGGTGCGTTCGCCATCGCAGGCATTGCCCTGCACCGGCACGAGCCGATCAACGCCCTGTGGATCGTCACGGCGGCCGTGTGCGTGTACCTGCTCGGTTATCGCATCTACGCCGCCTGGCTCGCCGCGCGGGTGCTCGCGGTGGATCCGACGCGCGCGACGCCTGCGGAAAGGCTCAACAACGGCCGTGACTTCGTGCCGACCCACCGCGCGATCGTCTTCGGCCATCACTTCGCGGCAATCGCCGGCCCTGGACCCCTCGTCGGCCCGACACTTGCCGCCCAGTTCGGCTACCTGCCGGGGACGTTATGGATCCTGGTGGGCGCGGTATTCGGCGGCTGCGTGCAGGACATGACGATCCTGCTGCTGTCGACGCGCCGCGACGGACGCAGCCTCGGCCAGATGGCGCGCGATGAGTTCGGGCCGGTGGGGGGCTTCGCCGCGCTGATCGGCACGCTCCTCATCATGATCATCCTGTGCGCGGTCTTAAGCCTCGTCATCGTCAACGTCATGAAGCACAGCCCGTGGGCGACCTCCACCGTGCTCGCCACCATCCCGGCGGCACTTCTCGTCGGCCTGTACCTGCGGCTGTGGCGGCCGGGGCGGGTGCTGGAAGCCACCGTGCTCGGGGTCATCCTCATCATGGCGGCCCTGCTCGGCGGCGGGTGGCTCGATCACCAGCCGCAGCTGCGCGTACTGTTCGACTACGAGAGCCTCACGCTGGCCGGCTTCGTCATCGTCTACGGCTTCCTCGCGGCGATCCTGCCGGTGTGGCTGCTGCTCGCCCCGCGCGACTACCTCTCGACGTTCCTCAAACTCGGCACGGTGATTCTGCTCGCCATCGCGATCGTCATCACCCACCCGATTATCAAGATGCCCGCCATTACCCCGTTCGTGGATGGCAGCGGGCCGCTCTTTGGCGGCAAGGTATTTCCGTTCGTGTTTATCACCATCGCCTGCGGGGCGATCTCAGGGTTCCACGCCCTCATCGCCAGCGGCACGAGTCCGAAGCTGATCACGAGCGAGGCGGACGTGCGTCTGGTCGGCTACGGCAGCATGGCGCTCGAATCCTTCGTCGCCATCATGGCCCTGATCGCCGCGACGCTGCTCGACCCCGGTGTGTTCTTCGCCATCAACAGCGGCGCGGGCATCGTCGGCGCCACGCCGGCGGCGGCGGTGCACACGATCAGCGGCTGGGGCTTCCCGGTCACGGTCGAGCAGATGCGTGACCTTGCGAACGCCATGGGTGAACAGACGCTCTTTGCGCGTACCGGTGGCGCGCCGTCGCTCGCGGTCGGCATGGCGAGCATCTTCGGCTCGACTTTCGGCCGCGGGCTGCTGGCGCTCTGGTACCACTTCGCCATCATGTTCGAGGCGGTGTTCCTGCTTGCTACCCTGGACGCGGGCACGAGGGTCGGCCGCTTCATGGTGCAGGACCTCCTCGGGCGCGCCTGGGAGCCGCTCGGGCGTACCTCCTGGTATCCCTCCGTGCTCTTCTCCAGTGCCGTCATCGTCGGGGGCTGGGGATACTTCCTCTACGTCGGCGTCATCGACCCCAACGGCGGTGTCAACATCCTCTGGCCGCTGTTCGGCATTTCCAACCAGATGCTGGCCGCGATCGCGCTCTCGATCGCCACGGGTATTCTGGTGAAGTCCGGCAAGGCGCGCTACGCCTGGGTGACGCTCGCGCCGCTCGCCTGGCTTGCGGTGGTGACGACGACCGCGGCGTGGCAGAAGATCACGAGCCCGGATGTGCACATCGGGCTGTTCGCCGCCGCCGATGATCTGGCGACGAAGCTCGCCAGCGGCACGCTCCCGGCCGCGCGCGCCGCGGTCGCACCGCAGCTGATATTCAACCAGCGCCTGGATGCCTGGCTTGCCATGCTGTTCACGGCAGTGCTGTGGTTCGTCATCCTCGATATGGCGCGCATCTGCCTGCGCTTCCTGCGCGGTCAGCGCGTGCCGGCCACCTCCGAGACGCCTTACCGCGTAAGCCGCCTGAACGCGGCGGTGCCGGAGGCCCCATGAACACAGGACACGCGGCGGACTGCCTGCGACGCGCCTGGGAGTTTCTGCGGCGCCTCTGCGGTGATGACGCCTACGAGCGCTACCGGGACCACCAGGCGCTGCGGCACCCGGATGCACCGCTCATGAGCCGGCGCGAGTTCTGTGCGGACGAAAACCGGCGCAAATGGAGTGGCGTAAGCCGCTGCTGCTGAAGGCCGCGCGATCACAAGGCCATGCCTGAGGCGCCCGAAAGGGGCCTCCGAGGGTCGCAGGTGCCGGAAAATGTTAAGCTAGGTGGCTTAGTACCGGGCGCCCGTTTCGGATTGCTGCCCTGCGGAAGGACGCAAATGTCTCTGAAAATCATGATCCTCGGCGCCAACGGCTTCATCGGCAGCGGCCTTACGGATGCGATCCTGCGGGAGCGCGACTGGGAGGTCTACGGGATCGACCTTTCCGACAACAAGCTCGGCGACCTGCCCAAGAACGACCGTTTCCACTTCATCGAAGGTGACATCACCATCAATAAGGAGTGGGTTGAGTATCACGTCAAGAAGTGCGACGTGGTGGTGCCACTGGTCGCGATCGCCAACCCCGCCCAGTACGTGACCCATCCGCTGCGGGTGTTCGAGCTCGACTTCGAGGCCAACATCGACATCGTCCGCCACTGCGTGAAGTACAACAAGCGCCTGATCTTCCCCTCGACCTCCGAGATCTACGGCATGTCCCCGGATGCGGTGCTGGATGAGGAGAAGAGCAACCTCGTCTACGGGCCCATCAACAAGCAGCGCTGGATCTACGCGGCCTCCAAGCAGCTGCTTGACCGGGTGATCTACGCCTACGGGGTGCGCGACAACCTCGACTACACGCTGTTCCGGCCGTTCAACTTCATCGGCCCGAATCTCGATAACGTCGAGGAGCCCAAGGAAGGCAGCTCGCGGGTGTTCACGCAGTTCCTCTCCAACGTGCTTTACCGCCGCCCGATCAAGCTGGTCGACGGTGGCAGCCAGAAGCGCTCCTTCACCTATATCGAGGATGCCATTCAGTGCCTGCTGACGATCCTCGAGAACAAGGAGCAGCGCGCCAGCCGCCGCATCTTCAACATCGGCAACCCCAACAACTGCATCTCCATCCGGGATCTCGCCGAGCGCACGATCCGCATTGCCCAGGAGTTTCCGGTGCTGCGCGAGAATGCCAAGGCCACCGAGATCATCGATATCTCGGCCGGGGATTACTACGGCAAGTACTACCAGGACATCCAGGTACGCGTACCCAACATCGAGGCCGCCGGGCGCGATCTGGGCTGGAAGCCCACCACCGACATGGACACCGCGATCCGCAAGACCATCGCCTTCTACGTGAACCAGCCGGGCTTCGGTACCCGGGCGGCGGCGATGGCGGCGGGGATCTAACCCAAGCGCACGCTGAATCTTGCGATCATGAGCAGCGACACGGGCGCCGCGCCGCCGGCGGTGAGACTCGGGTGGCTGGCATGGCTGCTCCTCGCGCTCGCCTGGTTCGCCACCATGCCGCTGCGCCCGCTGCTTGACCCGGACGAGGGACGCTACGCGGAGATCCCGCGCGAGATGCTCGTGAGCGGGGACTGGGTCACCCCGCGTTTCAATGACCTGAAGTACTTCGAAAAGCCGCCGCTGCAGTACTGGGCCACCGCGGCCACCTACGAGGTGGCGGGCGTGCGGCCCTGGAGCTCGCGCCTGTGGGGCGTCGGACTGGCGTTCGCGTGCCTGCCGCTGGTGTATGCCTGGACGCGGCGGCTCTATGGCTCGGGTGCAGCCCTTGCCGCGCTGGTGGCACTCGCCGTCAGCCCCTACTTCGTGGTCGTCGGGCACCTGAACCTCCTCGACCAGGCCTTCACGTTCTGGCTCACCGCCGCGGTGCTCGCCTTCGCCTATGCGCAGCTTCAGGCGGGCCGGGCGGAGCGCAATGCGATGCTCCTCGCCTGGGCGTGCGCAGCGCTCGCGGTGCTCTCAAAGGGCATCGTGGTCGGGGTGCTGGCCGGTGGCGCGCTCATCATCTACTCCGCGCTGGAGCGCGATGCGCGCGTCTGGCGGCGGCTGCACGCGCTGCCGGGCGTGGCGCTGTTCCTCCTCATCGCCGCACCCTGGTTCTTACTCGTGACGCTGCGCAACCCGAGCTTCCCCGGCTTTTTCTTCGTGCACGAGCATTTCGCGCGCTTCCTGACGACGGTGCACCAGCGCGTGGAACCCTGGTGGTTCTTCCTGCCGCTGCTGCTCTTGGCGGTGCTGCCCTGGGCGACTTCCGCGTGGCGCGGCCTTGGCGCGTGGCGGCTCGAGGCGCCGCGCGATCCGGGCAGTGAGCCGATGACGGCTTTCCGGCCGCTGCGGTTCCTCCTGATCTTCTGCGCACTGACGCTGGTGTTCTTCTCGGCCTCAGGATCGAAGCTCGCCCCTTACATCCTGCCGATGGTGCCGCCACTGGCAGTCCTTGCCGGGGTGTACGCGGCGGATCGCGAGCGGCTGGCGCGCCGCGCCGCGCAGGCCGGCGCGGCGCTTATCGTCATCGTCGCCGCGGGCCTCCTCATCTACTGTGCGTGCCACAACAGCTTCGTGCCCCAGGGGCTGCTCGCCTGGTGTGGCGCCGGCGCGCTCACCGCGGTGACCGGGGTGCTGGCGAGCGCCCGCGGATCGCGACTCGGCCTGCGGCAGGCAGCACTGGCGACGGCGCTCACGGGCATTCTCGCCTGGCAGTTCCTGCTGTGCGCCTTCAGCCTCATGCCGCCGGCGCGCTCGGCCGCGCAGCTCGTGCGTAGCGTGCGTCCCTTCATCACGAGCGGCATGCCGCTTTACAGCGTGGGACAGTATCGCGAGACGATTTCCCCCTACCTCGGCCGCACGCTGCAGCTTGCCGGTTACGAGGGGGAGCTGCAGTTCGGGCTCGGCGAAGAGCCCGCCAAACGCATGTCCACCGAGCAGTTCGCGCAGGCCTGGAGCGGCGGGGGCGCGGCCGTGGCATTCTTCGAACCCGACGTCTGGGACACCTGGCGACGCCGCGGCCTGCCAGGCCGCGTCATCGCCGCCGATTACCACACCGTTGCCGTGAGTCGCCTGTGAAACTGACCGACTTCCTGATCCTCTTCAGCGGCGTGCTGCTGAACGCGCTCGCGCAGCTCGGGCTGAAGGCTGCTACCCGTGTCAGCGGGCCGCTGCTGGCGGGGGATGCCGGGGTGTGGCAGCGCGGGCTGCAGCTGCTGAGCGTGCCGCCCTTGTGGTATGCGCTCTTTGCCTACGGTCTGAGCCTGATCGTCTGGCTCGTCGGACTGTCGCGCGTGCCGGTCACGCAGGCCTATCCCTTGCTGTCGCTCGGCTATGTGATCAACATCGGACTCGCCTGGTGGCTGCTCGGCGAAGTACCCAATGCGCAGCGCGTCGCCGGCATCGCCGTCATCGTGGTTGGAGTTATTCTGGTGGCCCGCTCATGAATGCCGTGCACAAGACCGACGCTCCGTTCCTGCCCTTCACGCGCCCGAGCATCGACGAGGAGACCGTCGCTGCGGTGACGGAGGTGCTGCGCTCGGGCTGGCTCGCCACGGGACCGAAGGTGGCGCAGCTGGAGGCGGAGTTGTCGCGCTACTGCGGCGGGCGCCCGATCCGTGTCGAGACTTCCGCGACCGCCGGCATGGAGATGGCGCTGCTTGCCGCCGGGATTGGTGCCGGCGATGAGGTCATCACGCCCGCCCTGAGCTTCGTCGCCACCGCCAACGTCATCATGCGCGTCGGCGCCCGCCCGGTGTTCGTGGACGTCGGTCTCGACTCGCGCAACATCGATCTGGCGCAGGCCGAGGCCGCCATCACCGAGCGCACGCGCGCCATCATGCCGGTGCACTTCGCGGGGCTGCCCGTGGACATGGAGCGCCTGTATGCGCTCGCCGCCCGCCACGGCCTGCGGGTGATCGAGGATGCCGCGCACGCCATCGGCTCATCCTACCGCGGGCGGCGCATCGGCAGCTTCGGCGACCTCGTGGTCTTCAGCTTCCACCCCAACAAGAACATGACCACCATCGAGGGCGGGGCGATCTCGGGGGGCTCGCCCGAGGAACTCAGGCGCATCGAGCTCGAGCGCTGGCACGGGCAGGTGAAATCGGGCGTCGACGGCTTCGACACCCTGCTCCCCGGGGGCAAGTCGAACCTCTCGGACGTCGCCGCGGCCGTCGGCCTCGGGCAGCTGAAGCGCCTCGAGGAATTCAACGCCCGCCGCCGGGCGCTGGTGGCGCGCTACTACGCGCTGTGGGGCAGCTCGGCGCCGCTGCGGCTGCCGGAGCGCGGCGACGAGGGCCACAGCTGGCACGTGTTCACACCGCTCCTGCCGCTCACGGACCTCTCGATCACGCGGCCCGGCTTCATCGAGGCCATGAAGGCGCACGGCATCGGGGTCGGTGTGCACTACCCGGCCATCCACCTCTTCAGCTGCTACCGTGCGCTCGGCTACCGCGAGGGGCAGTTCCCCAATGCCGAGCGCATCGGGCGCGAGACCGTGACGCTGCCGCTGTTCCCCGCCATGCAGCTCAGCGACGTCGAGCGCGTGGTCGAGGCCGGCAACGCGATTCTCAGCGGAGCGCGCCGATGACCCCCGACATCTCCGTCATCATCCCGGTCTACAACGAGGAGGAGGGCCTGCCGCAGCTGTTCGCGCGGCTGTACCCGGCGCTCGATGCGCTGGCGCGCTCCTATGAGGTCGTGTTCGTGGACGACGGCAGTTCGGACCGCTCGGTGGCGACGCTGCGCGAGCAGTTCCAGAGCCGCCCGGACGTCACGCGCGTGGTGGTGCTGGCGCGCAACGCCGGGCAGCACCTGGCGATCCTCGCCGCCTTCGCGCAGAGCCGCGGCCGCTACGTGATCACCCTCGATGCGGACCTGCAGAACCCGCCCGAGGAGATCGGGCGCCTCGTGGCCGCCATGGACGCGGGCGCGGACTACGTCGGCACCATCCGCATGAGCCGCCAGGACGTCATGTGGCGCCGCGCCGCCTCGCGCCTGATGAACCGGGTGCGCGAGGGCACGACCTCCATCCGCATCACCGACCAGGGGTGCATGCTGCGCGGCTACGATCGCAGCGTCATCGATGCGGTCAACAACTGCACCGAGGTGAGCACCTACGTGCCAGCCCTCGCCTACACCTTCGCGCGCCACCCGGTGGAGATCGAGGTGACGCACGCCGAGCGCACCGTCGGGCAGTCCAAGTACTCGCTGTTCTCGCTCATCCGCCTCAACTTTGACCTCATGACCGGTTTTTCGGTCGCGCCGCTGCAGTTCTTCTCCATGGCGGGCGTCGTGATCGCGCTGATCTCGTTCTTTCTCGTGGTGTACCTGGCGATCCGGCGAGTGATCGTCGGTCCTGAGGCCGAAGGCCTCTTCACGCTGTTCGCGGTCGCCTTCTTCCTGATCGGCGTGACGCTCGTCGGGCTCGGGGTGGTGGGTGAGTACGTCGGGCGCATCTACGAGCAGGTGCGCCAGCGGCCGCGCTACACGGTGGCGGCGGTGCTGGAGGAGGGCACGGCGACCTCGGCCCTGCAGCTGCCGCGCGCCGCGCCCCCGGACCTGAGGGTCGCGGCGCCGCAGGCGGCCCCCGGAGCCCCTGAGTGACCCTCGCGCGCGCCGTCGTCTTTGCCTATCACGACGTCGGCGTGCGCTGCCTGAAGACCCTGCTCTCGGGCGGGGTCGAGGTGCCACTCGTCGTCACCGTGGCGGACGATCCGAACGAGGCCCAGTGGTATGCCAGCGTCGCCGACACCGCACGCGACTACGGCATCGAGGTGGTGGCGCCGGGGGATGCCAACACGCCGCAGCTGGAGCGGCAGCTGGGGCAGCTGGCGCCCGACTTCCTGTTCTCGTTCTACTACCGCTCGCTGCTCAAGGCGCCGCTGCTCGCCAGCGCCCGCCGCGGCGCCCTCAACATGCATGGCTCGCTCCTGCCGAAGTACCGCGGCCGCGCACCGGTCAACTGGGCGATCCTGAACGGTGAGCGCGAGACGGGCGCGACGCTGCACTACATGGTCGAGCGCGCCGATGCCGGTGACATCGTCGATCAGCTCGCCATCCCGATCCTTGAGGACGACGATGCGCGCGCGGTGTTCGCCAAGGTCACGGTGGCGGCCGAGACCATCCTCGCCCGCTCCCTCCCGGGACTCATCGCCGGCAGCGCGCCACGCCGACCGCAGCCTGTCGCGCCCGGCCAGTACTTTGGCCGCCGTACGCCCGAGGACGGTCGCATCGACTGGCGCTGGCCGGCGCGGCGCATCCATGATCTGGTGCGCGCCGTGGCGCCGCCTTTCCCGTCAGCCTTCGCCATGGTCGGTGGGGCGCGCTGGCAGATCCACCGCACGCGCCTCGCCGGTGCCGCTGCGCCCGGGGCGCGGCGCGGGCATCTTTACGGTGCGCAGGGCGAGTGCCTGGTCGCCTGCGCCGACGGGCAGGCGCTGCGGCTGCTCGCGGCCGCCGATGAGCACGGCACGCTCGACCTTGCGGCCCTGGCCCAGCAGCTCGCGCAGCACCCGGTCGCGCTTTAGCCAATGGCGCTCATCGCCCTCAAGATCGACGTCGACACCTACCGCGGCACCCGCGAGGGCGCCGTGCGCCTGGCGGATCTGCTGGAGCGTCTGGACGTGCGGGCCACGTTCCTCTTCAGCCTGGGGCCCGATCACACCGGGCGCGCCATCCGTCGGGCGCTGCGGCCGGGCTTCCTCGGCAAGGTCAAGCGCACCTCCGTGCTCGAGCACTATGGGCTGAAGACCCTCCTGTACGGCGTACTCCTGCCCGGTCCGCGCATCGGCCGCCGCTGCGCGGATCAGATGCGCGCCATAGCCGCGCGCGGCTTCGAAGCCGGCGTGCACACCTGGGACCACGTGCGCTGGCAGGACGGGGTGAGCCGGGCGGGCGAACCCTGGACGCGGCGCGAACTCATCCTGGCGCGCGATGAGTTCGCGGAAGTCTTCGGCCGCATGCCGCTGGTGCACGGCGCGGCGGGCTGGCAGATGAACGCCTTCGTGCCGGCGCTCGAGCGTGAGCTCGGATTCCGCTATGCCTCGGACACCCGCGGCCACGCGCCCTTCGTGCCGCTGCAGGCGGACGGGACCCCGGCGGTGCCACAGCTGCCGACGACCCTGCCGACGCTCGATGAGCTCATCGGCCGGCCTGACCTGAACGGGGAGGACCCGGTCGCGCACCTGCTGCGCCTGACAGGGGCCGCGCCCGCTCGCGACCAGGTGTTCACGCTGCACGCCGAGCTCGAGGGCGGCGCGTATCTGCCGGCCTTCGAGCGACTCCTGCGCGCGTGGCAGCGCGACGGGCGCGAGCTCACGGACCTCGCAACCTATGCCGGGCGGCTGCACCTGAAGTCCTTAGGTCCCGGGCGCATCGTGGCGGGCGCGGTGGCCGGGCGTTCGGGCCTGCTCGCGGTGCAGGGTGCCTGAGGCCGCAGGCGCCGCCGCCCTCAACCGGCGCTACACTCACCCCGCATGTCTTGGTACGCACTCCTGGGCTTTGCACTTATCTACGCGCTCGCCGTGGCCACCCCGGGCCCCGGGATCGCGGCGGTCGTCGCGCGCGCGCTCGGGCGCGGCGTACGCGGGGCGTCGGCCTTCATCGGCGGCTTCCTCGCAGGTGACCTCATCTGGTTCACCCTCGCCGCGCTCGGGCTGGCGGTACTCGCGCAGCGTGCGCACGCGGTGTTCGTCGTGGTGCGCTTCGCCGGCGCCGCCTACCTCCTGTACCTTGCCTGGCGGCTGTGGCGTGCGCCGCCGGGGACCTTCGGGGCGCGCGCCGGGCCGGCCCCGGAGCGCAACCTGCAGGTGTTCCTCGGTTCGCTCGCCCTCACCCTCGGCAACCCGAAGACCATGGTGTTCTTCCTCGCCGTGCTGCCGACGGTGGTCGACCTGGCGCACCTGAAACCGGCCGGCTTCCTCAGTATCGCGCTCGTCATCGTCATCGTCCTGCCGGCGGTCCTCGGCGCCTACACGCACTTCGCGGTCCGCGCCCGCGCGCGGCTGTCGCAGCCGTGTACGGTGCGCTGGCTGCAGCGCGGCACGGGTGCCGTGCTCGCCGGGGCTGCAGTGGCCGTGGCGGCGCGCAGCTGACAGCGGCGGTGCGTCCCGGCCTGGCGGGTTGACGCCGGCGGCCATCGAACCCCAACATCCTCCCGCATGATCCCCGAGAGCATGACGGCGGTGGAGATCCGCGAGCCCGGTCCCCCGCAGGTGCTGCGAGCGGTGCAGCGGCCGGTCCCGGGCGTTGCGGCCGACGAGGTCCTCATCCGCGTGGTGGCCGCCGGCGTCAACCGCCCGGACGTCATGCAGCGCAAGGGCGCCTACGCGCCACCGGCCGGTGCCAGTGACATTCCCGGGCTCGAGGTGGCAGGCGAAGTCGTGGCGCGCGGCGCAGAGGTGCGCGAGCCCGCCCTCGGCGCCAAGGTCTGCGCGCTCGTAGCCGGCGGGGGCTATGCCCAGTACGTGAACGTGCCGGCGGTGCAGTGCCTGCCGGTGCCCGGGCAGCTGAGTCTCGAGGAGGCCGCGGCGCTCCCGGAGACCTTCTTCACCGTGTGGATGAACGTGTTCGAGCGCGCCCGCCTGCGACGCGGGGAGTCGCTCCTGGTGCACGGCGGCTCGAGCGGCATCGGCACCACCGCCATCATGCTCGCGCGGGCCTGCGATGCGCGCGTCATCGTCACCGCCGGCACCGCCGCCAAGTGCGCCGCCTGCCGCGAGCTCGGTGCCGACGTCGCCATCAACTACCGCGAGACCGATTTCGTGGAGGCGACGCTGCGCGCCACCGACGGCCAGGGCGCGAACGTGATCCTCGACATGGTGGGTGGGGACTACCTGGCGCGCAACGTCGCCGCCGCGGCGCTGGACGGCCGCATCGCGCTCATTGCCACCCAGGGGGGCACCAAGAGCGAGCTCGACCTGCGCGCCCTCATGAGCAAGCGCCTGACCATCAGTGCCTGCATGCTGCGGCCGCAGTCGGTGGAGGCCAAGGGCAAGCTCGCGCAGGCGCTGCGTCAGAAGGTGTGGCCGCTGTTCGGCTCGCGCGGGATAAAGCCGGTGATCTACGCGCGCTTCCCGCTCACCGACGCCGCCGGCGCCCACAAGCTCATGGAATCCGACAGCCACATCGGCAAGATCGTGCTCATCGCCTGAAGGGAACTGCGCGGTGACGCCGCGGTGGCATTCGGCGTAGGCTGACGCGCCGCTGTGCAGGTGCCGGCACCAAGGGGGTGCACCGATGAGCCTCTCACCGTATGGCCTGTTCGAGCTCCCCTGGTGGGGCTACGTGCTGGTCACGTTCCTGACCATCCAGACGATGTTCCTCGGCGTCACGCTGTATCTGCACCGCGACCAGTCCCACGGCGGCCTCATCCTGCACCCGCTGCTGCGGCACCTGTTCCGTTTCTGGCTGTGGTTCAGTTCCGCGGCCATCACCCGCGAATGGGTGGCGGTGCACCGCCGCCACCACGCGCATGCCGACCAGGCACAAGATCCGCACAGCCCGGTGGTGTTTGGTCTCAGGCGCGTGCTGCTGGAGGGGTATGAGCTGTACGGCGCCGCGGCGCACGATGAGCAGACGCTGCGCACCTTCGGCCGCGGAACGCCCGCGGATGCGCTCGAGCGGCGCGTGTACTCGGCGCATCCCTATGCCGGCATCACGCTGTTCGTGCTCCTGCACCTGCTGCTGTTCGGCGTTCCCGGCATCATCATGATCGCGGTGCACCTCGCCGCGCAGCCGTTCTTCGCCGCCGGGGTGATCAACGGCCTCGGGCACGCGGTGGGCTACCGCAGCTTCGAGATGCCCTCGGCCGCGACCAACCTTTTGCCCTGGGGCGTGCTGCTCGGCGGGGAGGAGCTGCACAACAACCACCACGCCTTCCCGCGCTCGGCGCGCTTTGCGGTGCAGCCCTGGGAACTGGACATCGGCTGGCTGTGGATCTGCCTGTTCCGCGCGCTTGGCCTCGCGCGCGTGCGCTGGCTGGCGCCGCGCCCGCAGCGTCCGGGCAGCATCGGGGAGCTCGATGAGCGCACCGTCAACGCGCTCTTCCGCCAGCGCCTGCACGTGCTGCGGGCCTATGCGCGCGAAGTGGCGCTGCCGGTGTGCCGTGAGCTCGCCCGCCGCGAGCCGCGCGGCGCGCTGCCGCCCAACACCCCGCGGCTGATCGTGCGCCACCCGGCGGTGCTCGCCGAGGAGGCGCGGCGACGCCTGCGCGAGCTGCTCGCCCGCTACGAGGTACTGCAGCGCGTGGTCGAGCACCGCGAGGCACTGCAGCTGCTGTGGAACGAGGCCGCCGTCAACCAGGGGCGGGCCGTGACGCAGCTGTCTGAGTGGTGCCGCGGGGCCGAGGCGAGCGGCATCGGCGCACTGCGCGAGTTCGCGCGCCGCCTGCCTGCCTACGGGCACTGAGGCGCGTGCCCCGCACTAGGGCCGGCTCGGCAGCGCGTGCGAGCGCGTGACCGTGCGCACCGCGAAGCTTGAGTGCACGCGCGTGACGCTCGGCAGGCGCGTCAGATGCTGGGCGTGCACGCGCTCGAAGTCCGCCATGTCGCTGACGACGAGGCGCAGCAGGTAGTCGTGCTCGCCCGTCATGAGGTAGCACTCCATCACCTCCGGCACGCGCCGCACGGCGCTCTCGAATGCCTCAAGACCCGCCTGGCTCTGGCGGTCGAGGGTGATGTTGACGAACACGTTCACGGGAAAGCCGGCCTTATGCTGGTCGAGGAGCGCGGTGTAGCCCTGGATGAGCCCCGACTCCTCGAGCGCCCGCACCCGCCGCAGCGTCGCCGATTCGGACAGGCTCACCTTCGAGGCGAGTGCGGTGTTGGTGATGCGCGCGTCGTGCTGCAGCAGCTTCAGGATGGCACGATCAAAGCGGTCGAACTCCATAGGCGCAATAATCCGTCTCTGAGTTGAGTGATTGCGGCAGATTATGCCATCAGCTCGGGCCCGCGTGCGTCGATTTAGCAAGGTCCCGCCGCGCACTCGCTTCTAATCTTCCCGCTGCGCAATCCCCACCCCCACAGCCTTTTTCCGAGGTCCCCATGCGTATCGGCGTTCCCAAGGAGATCAAGGTCCACGAGTACCGCGTCGGGCTCGTGCCCGCGGGCGTGCGCGAGCTCACCGCCGCCGGCCACCAGGTGCTCATCGAGAGCGGGGCGGGCGCGGGGATCGGGGTCGATGATGCGCAGTACCGCACCGCCGGCGCGGCGATCGCCGCCACTGCCGCCGAGGTCTTCGGGCAGGCCGACATGGTGGTGAAGGTCAAGGAGCCGCAGGCGCGCGAGTGCGAGATGCTCAGGTCCGGCCAGGTGCTCTTCACCTACCTGCACCTCGCCGCCGACCCCAAGCAGGCGCAGGGCATCATGAAGTCCGGCGCGACCGCCATCGCCTACGAGACCGTCACCGCCCCGAACGGCTCCCTGCCGCTGCTCACCCCGATGAGCGAGGTCGCCGGGCGCATGTCGATCCAGGTGGGCGCCGCCAGCCTGCAGAAGGCCAACGGTGGCTTCGGGGTGCTGCTCGGTGGCGTGCCGGGCGTGGCACCGGCGAAGGTCGTGATCCTGGGCGGCGGGGTCTCGGGCACCCATGCCGCGGAGATGGCGGTCGGCCTGCGCGCGGACGTGACGGTGGTCGACCGCTCGGTGAACCGCCTGCGCGAGCTGTCCTCGATCTTCGGCTCGACGCTGCGCACCACCTACTCGACCACCGAGACCATCGAGCACCTGGTGCGCGATGCGGACCTCGTGGTGGGGGCGGTGCTGGTCGCAGGCGCCGCGGCGCCCAAGCTCGTCACGCGCGCCATGGTGAAGACCATGAAGCCCGGAGCGGTGCTGGTGGACATCTCCATCGACCAGGGCGGGTGCTTCGAGACCAGCCGCGCGACGACCCATGCCGACCCGACCTTCGTCGTCGACGGCGTGATCCACTACTGCGTCGCCAACATGCCCGGCGCCGTGCCCCGCACCTCGACGTTCGCCCTCACCAACGCAACGCTCCCCTACGTGCGCGCGCTCGCCGATCTTGGCTGGCAGGCGGCGCTGAAGCGGGATGCCGGCCTCGCGGCCGGTCTCAACATCTATGCGGGGCACATCACCCACGAGGTGGTCGCAAAGGCCCTGGGACTGAGCGCCAGGCCCTACGCGCCCTGAGGGCAGACTTCTTCAGACCCTGGCGGCCGGTCCCCACAAAGGGAGGTGGCCGCGCCGCGGCGCGCGGGCTAGGCTAGCCCGCTCCCCCATGCCACCCGGAGGTTTCCGTGACGAAGACTGTGTTGCCGGCCGTGCTCCTGAGCCTTGCGGCCGTCGCCGCCTGTGCCGATCCTGTCACCTACCAGATCGATCCCGCCCATACCTACCCGAGCTTCGAAGCCGATCACTTCGGCGGCCTGTCGGTGTGGCGCGGCAAGTTCGACACCTCCTCCGGCGCCATCGTGCTCGATCGGGCCAAGGGCACGGGCACCGTGGACATCACGGTGGATGCAAGCTCCATCGACTTCGGCAACCCGAAGCTCAATGAGCACGCGAAGTCCGCGGAGATGTTCGACGTGGCGAAGTACCCGACCGCCACCTACAAGGGCAAGCTCACCGGCTTCAAGGACGGCGCCCCGACGATGGTCGAGGGCAGTTTCACGCTGCACGGCGTGACCAAGCCGCTGAACCTCACCATCAACTCCTTCAAGTGCATCACGAGCCCGATGGACAAGAAGGAACACTGCGGCGCGGATGCCTCAGGCACCCTCAACCGCGCCGACTATGGCGTCAATTTCGGCGACAAGTACGGCTTCAAGATGGACGTGAAGCTCGCCATCCAGGTCGAGGGCGTCCACACCTAGAGCCCGCGCTCGAGCCGGCCCGCGACTTCGCCGGCGAGCGCCAGCGAGGCCGTGAGGCCGGGGGATTCGATGCCGAACAGGTTGATGAGCCCCGGCACGCCGTGCACGGCGGCATCCTCGATGCGGAAATCCTCCAGCGGCTCCCCGGGCCCGGTGATGCGCGGGCGGATGGCCGCGTAGGCGGGCGCGAGCGCCCCGGGCGGCAGGCCCGGCCACCAGGCGCGGATCGCGTCCTCGAAGCGCGCGGCGCGCGCAACATTCACGGCATAGTCCTCGCGCTCGAGCCACTCCACGTCCGGCCCGAAGCGGGCCGCGCCCGCAAGGTCGAGCGTCAGGTGGATCCCGAGTCCGCCGGGCTCGGGCAGGGGGTAGAGCAGGTGCCGGAACGGCGCGCGGCCGCTGAGGGCGAAGTAATTGCCGCGCGCGAAATGGGTGCGCGGCAGCTGTGCTGCGGCCGGCAGGCCCTCCATGAGGCGCGCCACCTGCGGGGCCGCAAGTCCTGCACAGTTGATGAGACGGCGTGTCCGGAGAGCGGGCTCCTCGCCGTTCACCCCGATGCGGGCGCCGGCGCGCTCCAGGATCACCCGCGTCACGGTGCTGCCGGTGCTCAAGGTGGCCCCGTGCGCCTGCGCCTCCCCGAGGAGCGCGAGCATCAGTCCCTGCGCATCCACGATGCCGGTGCGCGGGGAGTAGAGCGCCGCCACGCAGGACAGCTCGGGCTCCAGGCGCCGCGCCGCCGCGGCACTCAAGGCCACGAGCGCCACGCCGTTGGCGGCGGCGCAGGCGGCGAGCGCCTCGAGCTCCTCGCGCCGCGCTGCCTGGGTGGCCACGATGAGCTTGCCGCAGCGGCGGTGGCCGACCCCGCGTCGCTGGCAGAACTCGTAGAGAAGCTCGCGCCCCGCCACGCACAGGCGCGCCTTGAGGGAGCCCGTTCGGTAATAGAGCCCGGCGTGGATCACCTCGCTGCTGCGCGCGCTCACGCCCGTGCCGAACCGGCGTGCCGTCTCGAGGATGAGCGTCTCCTGGCCGCGCCGCGCGCACTCGCGCGCCAGCGCGAGCCCCACGACGCCGGCGCCGACGATGACGGTATCGATGCTGTCCATGAGTGCCGCGACAGTGTAGCCGCCGCTCGGGCCCGGGGCGCAGGCAGGTACAATGGATAATCTGGCACGAAAGGGGAGCGTCCCGTGGCGGTGGTGAACTATCGGATCGAACGCGGCATCGCCATCGTGACGCTCGAGAATCCGCCGGTGAACGCGCTCAGCCTTGAGGTGCGCCGCGGGCTCGCCGCCGCGCTGGCACAGGCCGCGCAGGACCCGGCGGTCGTCGGGATCGTCATCGCAGGTTCCACGCGCGCCTTCTCCGCCGGCGCCGACATCCGCGAGATCGTGAGCGGCGAGGCGCTCACGCCCCCGCTCGCCCTGGAGCTGCAGGGGCTCATGGAAGCCTCGCGCACGCCCGTGGTCGCAGCCCTGGAGGGCCTGGCGCTCGGCGGGGGTTTCGAACTTGCGCTCGCCTGCCACTGGCGCATCGCCGCGCCCAGCGCGAAAGTCGGGCTGCCGGAGGTGAAGCTCGGGCTCGTGCCCGGCGCCGGCGGCACGGTGCGCTTCACGCGCCTCGCGGGCGCCCAGGCGGCGCTCGAAGCGCTCACCTCCGGGACCCCGCTGTCGGCCGCCCGGGCGCTCGAACTGACCCTCGTGGATGAGCTCGCCGATGCGCCGCTGCCGGCGGCCCAGGCATTTGCGGCGCGCGCGGCCGCCGCGGGGCGGGCACTGCGGATCGTGAGCGACGCTGCCGTGCGCGCAGGCGATGCCGACCCTGAGCTTTTTGCAGCCTTCCGCAGGAAGATCGAGCCGAAGGCGCGCGGGCAGCTCGCACCCTGGAGGATCATCGACTGCATCGAGGCGGCGTGCACGCAGCCGAAGGCCGCAGCGTTCGAGGCGGCGCGCCAGGCCTTCATCGAGTGCCGCGACAGCCCGCAGCGCCAGGCGCTCATGCACCTGTTCTTTGCCGAGCGCGAGGCGCGCCGCATTCCCGGCATCGCCGCCGACACGCCGCGCCTGCCGATCCGCCGTGCCGCGGTCATCGGCGCCGGCACCATGGGTGGGGGCATCGCCATGACCTTCGCCAACGCCGGACTTCCGGTCATGATCATGGACCAGTCGCAGGAGACTCTCGAGCGCGGGCTCGCCCAGATCCGCAAGAACTACTCAGCCTCGGTCGGGCGCGGCAGCCTCTCGCAGGCGCGTGCCGATGCGGCGCTCGCGCTCATCAGCGGCATCACCGACTACGCCGAGCTCTCCAGCGCCGACATCATCATCGAGGCGGTGTTCGAGAGCCTGCCCGTCAAGCAGCAGGTGTTCCGGCGCCTCGACGAGGTGGCGCACGGTGAGGCCATCCTCGCCACCAACACCTCGACGCTCGACATCGATGCCATCGCCGCGAGCACCTCGCGCCCGGCATCCGTCGTCGGCACGCATTTCTTCAGCCCCGCCAACGTCATGAAGCTTCTGGAGAACGTGCGCGGGCGGCGCAGCAGTCCTGAGGTCATCGCCACCGTCATGGAGCTCGGCCGCACGCTCGGCAAGGTGCCGGTGCTCGCCGGCAACTGCGACGGCTTCATCGGCAACCGCATGCTCGGCTTCTACGGGCTCGAGGCGGAGTTCCTGCTGGAGGAGGGCGCCACCCCCGAGCAGATCGACGGCGCGATCGAGGGGTTCGGCTTTGCCATGGGGCCGCTCGCGGTGCGCGACCTGGCCGGCAACGACGTCGGCTTCATGATCCGCAAGGGCCGCCGGCTGCCCGCCGATGAACGCTTCTCGCCGATCCTCGAGCGCCTGGTGGCGGCGGGGCGCCTCGGGCAGAAGGCCGGCCGCGGCTTCTACCGCTACGAGGGCAGAACCCGGCTGAGCGATCCTGAGGTGCTGGAGCTGATCGAGGGCGTCTCGCGCGACCTTGGCATCCTTCGCCGGCCGATCAGCGATGCGGAGATCCTCGAGCGGCTGCTGCATCCGCTCGTCAACGAGGGGGCGCGCATCGTGGAGGAGGGCATCGCGCTGCGCGCCAGCGACGTCGATGTCGTGTACGTGAACGGCTACGGCTTCCCGGCCTGGCGCGGCGGCCCGATGTACTGGGGGCAGGCTTCGGGCCTGGCGCGCGTGGTGCACACCATGGAGCAGCTGGCGAAGACCCACGGGGCGCGCTGGGGCCCGACGGCGCTCCTCAGGCGCGCGGCGGCGAGCGACCGCGGCTTCGCGGCCTGACGCATGGCCGGGCGGCGCGCGTTTGCAGGACTCCTCGGCCTCGTGCTCGCGCTCGCCCTGCAGAGCGGGGCGGCTGATGAGGCGGCGCACGCGATGCACCTGCCCGCGAGCGTGGCGGACTGGGCGAGCGGGGCGCAGCTCTACCCCGGGCTCGGGGACTTCCACCGCACCGTGACCACGGCCTCACCGCAGGCGCAGGCCTACTTCGACCAGGGCATGCGCCTGCTGTGGGCGTTCAACCACGACGAGGCGACGCGCTCCTTCGCCAAGGCCGCGACGCTCGATCCTGACTGCGCCGCCTGCTACTGGGGCGTGGCGCTCACCGTCGGCCCGAACTACAACCTCACGCACGTGGCGGCCCCGCGCGCGGCGCTGGCATTCGCGGCGCTGCAGTCGGCGGGCGCGCACCGGTCGAGCGCCTCCCCCGTCGAGCAGGGGCTGATCGAGGCCCTCGCCGCACGCTACCCGAATGCCGACGCGCCCGACCCGGCCGAGGGCGCAGCGCGCCTCGCCGCCTACGCGCAGGCAATGCGCGCACTCGCCGCGCGCTTCCGCGCGGACGATGACGTGCAGGTGCTCACCGCGGAAGCGGCGATGACGGTGCACGCCTGGAAGCTGTGGACGCCTGCGGGCGAGCCGGTGGCAGGCACGCCCGAGATCGAGGCGCGCCTCGAGACGGTGCTGGCGCGCAACCCCTCGCACCCGGGCGCGAACCATTACTATGTGCACCTCATGGAGGCGTCCCCGACGCCGCAGAAGGCGCTCGCGGCCGCCCTGCGCCTGCGCGGCATGATGCCCGCGGCCGGGCACCTCGAGCACATGCCGGCGCACATCCTGCAGCGCGTCGGGCGCTACGAGGACGCCGCCGAGGCCAACCGCCAGGGGGTGCGGGCGGACCGCGAGTATCTCGCCGCCACCACGCCGCCGGATTACTACGGCATGTACCTCGTCCACAACAGCACCTTCCTCGCCTTCTCCGCGGCCATGGAGGGGCGCAAGGCCGAGACCCTCGCCGCCACGCAGGACGTCATCGCGGAGCAGCCGGTGCCGATGCTCATTGGCATGGGCGACTCCGGCTGGAGCGCCGGGCAGCAGTACGCCGCCCTGGTGCGCTTTGGCCTGTGGGACGAATTGATCGCGCAGGGCCCACCGGATGCGCGCCTCCCCGGGGCCACGGCGGCCTATCTTTACGGACGCGGCTTCGCGCTCGCCGCGCGCGGTGACCTCACCGGGGCGCGCGCGGCGCTCGCTGCGCTGCAGACACTCAAAGACCGCGTGCCGCCGGCGCTGCACGCCGGCGAGAACCGCCTCCTCGGTGTCATCGCGGTGGCAGAACCGGTGGTCGCGGCACGCATCGCGGCCACCGAGCACCGCAACCAGGACGCGGTGACGCTCCTCACCGCAGCGGTTGCGGCCGAGGACGCGCTCAGCTACGACGAGCCGGCCGACTGGTTCTTCCCGGTGCGCCAGCTGCTGGGAGCCCAGCTGCTGCTCATGGGCGATCCCAGGGCGGCCGAGGCGATCTATCGGCAGGACCTGAAGCGCAACCCCGACAACGGCTGGTCGCTCTTTGGCCTCGCGCAGGCGCTCGCGCTCGAAGGACGGCGCGCCGCGAGCGCACGCGTGGCGCAGGCGCAGGCGCGCGCCTGGGCGCACGCCGACGTGCGGCTGCCCGCCTCAGCCTTCTGGTATGCGGGCGCGGACACGGCGAGCTGCGAGTGCCAGCACTTCAGCTCAGTCGAGCGGCAGCCGCGTGGTGAGCTTCTTGGTGCGCAGCACGAAGCTCGTGTTGACTGAGCGCACCGCCTTCAGGCGCAGCAGCTGCGTCGACAGGAACTGCTCGTACGCCTCCATGCTCGCGGCCACGATGCGCAGCAGGTAGTCGTTGGCGCCGGACATCGAGTGGCACTCGAGCACCTCCGGGCGCGTCTTCACGAGCTCATCGAACTGGCCCACCGACTCCGGGTGGTGGTTCTCGAGCGACACCAGCGCGTAGGCGAGGATCGGCAGGCCGATCGCCGCGGCGCGCAGCAGCGTCGCGTAGCCTTCGATGAACCCGGACTCCTCCAGGCGCCGCAGCCGTCGCCAGCACGGCGCCGGGGACAGTCCCACGCGCTTGGCGAGCTCCTGGTTCGAGATGCGCGCATCGAGCTGCAGTTCCTCGAGGATGCGCCGGTCGAGCCGGTCGAGGGTCTTGGCCATGGCAGTTCCGTCGATTCCTGATTGAGCAATAATATTGCCAAAGAGAAGCAAATCCGGGCAATGGACGCAAGGTAATTCCGCAAGTCAGTGAATAGACTGAGCGCATCATCCCGGGACGCCCGCGGAGCTTGCATGGCCGGATCGATCGCCGCGGCGAAAAAGCCTGTCCCGGGGCTGCGCGCCGCGCCCGACTGGCGCCGGGTGGCAGCGCTGCTGCAGGCCTCGCGCGCCCTCGATGAGATCGAGGAGACGCGTCTCGTGCCCGAGCGCAAGGTGCTCTACCAGTTCTCGGCGCGCGGCCACGATCTGGCGCAGATCCTCCTCGGCCTGAACCTCAGCGGGCCGCACGATGCGGCCACCGTCTACTACCGCTCGCGCCCCTTCATGCTGTCGCTCGGCGTCAGCCTCGAGGACGCGGCGGCCGCGCCGCTTGCGCGCTGCGGCGGCTTCAGCGACGGGCGCGACATCGGAGTCGTCTTCAACCGCCCGGGCGCAGGCGGCGTCACGGTGCTGCCCGCCTGCGGCGGGGTGGGCGCGCAGTACACCCCGGCGGCGGGCTGGGCGCAGGCGATCCGCTACCGCCACGAGGCCCTCAAGGATGCCTCGTACGCGCGCAGCATCGCCGTGGCGCTCGGCGGGGACGCCTCGACCGCCACCAACGGCTTCTGGTCGGCGCTGAACATCGCCACGACCCTCAAGCTGCCGATGCTCTTCTACATCGAGGACAACGCCTTTGGCATCTCCGTGCCCTCGAGTCTGCAGACCCCGGGCGGCAACATCGCGGCGAACCTCGCCGCGTTCACAGGACTTACGATCCTCGAAGGCGACGGCAGCGACCCGGAGGATGCCGCCGCGCTCACCGCGCAGGCGGTCGAGCGCGTGCGCGAGGAGCGCGCGCCGCTGCTGCTGCGCCTCGTGGTGCCGCGCCTCTGCGGGCACTCGGGCCAGGACACCCAGGCCTACAAGCCGGCCGCCACCGTGAGCGCGGAGCGCGCGCGCGACCCGCTGCTGCGCCTGCAGGCATACCTCGTGCCGCGCGTGCTCTCGGAAGCCGAATGGGGCGAGGTGGCGCGGGGCGCGCGCGCCGACGTCGAGGCCGCCATCGCCGGCGCGCTGGCGCGTGCGCTTCCGGATGAGCGCGGCCTCACGCGTCACGTGTTCGCCGAGGCCGGCGCGCCGCAGGCGCAGGGCGGTCTCTTGCCCGAGGGCGTGCGCCTGCCTGAGGGCAGCCCGGTGGCCCACCCGCAGGGCACCCGCATCAACATGCTGACGGCGATCCGGCGCACGCTCGATGCGGAGCTCGCCCTCAACCCGCGCATGGTGGTATTCGGGGAGGACGTCGGACCCAAGGGCGGCGTGCACGGCGCGACGCTCGGCCTGCAGGACAAGTACGGCGTCGGCCGCGTCTTCGATACCAGCCTCTCCGAGGAGGGCATCATCGGGCGCGCCGTCGGCATGGCGCTCGCAGGCCTCATGCCGGTCGCCGAGATCCAGTTCCGCAAGTACGCCGATCCTGCCGCCGAGCAGCTGAACGACTGCGGCACGCTGCGCTGGCGCACCGCCAACCGCTTCGCCGCCCCCCTCGTGGTGCGCATGCCGGGGGGCTTCTTCAAGTGCGGGGACCCCTGGCACAGCCAGACCAACGAGGTCGCCTGGGTGCACGGCGTCGGCTGGCAGGTCGCCGTTCCGTCCAACGCCCAGGACGCCGTGGGCCTGTTGCGCTCGGCGCTGCGCGGCAACGACCCGGTGATCTTCTTCGAGCACCGCGCGATGCTCGATGGCGCCTGGGCGCGCCGCCCGTACCCGGGCGATGCGTACACGGTGCCCTTCGGCGTCGCCAGCTGCGTGCGCGCCGGCAGTGAGATCACGCTCATCAGCTGGGGGGCGATGGTGGAGCGCTGCGAACAGGCGGCCGCCGCCAGCCACGTCGATGCGGAGATCCTCGACCTGCGCACGCTCTCGCCGTGGGACCGCGAGGCCGTGCTCGCCTCGGTGCACAAGACGCGCCGCTGCCTGATCGTGCACGAAGACAACCTCACCGCCGGCTTCGGCGCGGAGATCGCCGCCGTGCTCGCGCACGAGTGCTTCTACGACCTCGACGCCCCGGTGGAGCGCCTCGCCATGCCCGACATCCCAAGTCCCCACAGTCCGGTGCTGCTGGAGGCGGCGGTGCCGAGCGTCACGCGCATCACGCGCGCCGTGCAGCGCGTGGCGAGCCTGTGAGCGCCGCTGCCGCAGCGCTTGAGGTGCGCGCGCCCACCGAGCAGACCGAGGGCACGCGCTCGCAGGTCCTGCGCTGGCTGAAGCAGGTCGGGGACCGCGTCACCGAGAACGAGCCCCTGATCGAGATCGAAACCGACAAGGTGACCGTCGAGGTCGCCGCCCCGGGCGCCGGGATCCTCACCGAGATCCTCAAGCACGAGCAGGAGGAAATCGAGCCCGGGGAACTGCTGGCACGCATCGAGGCGGCCGCCCCGGCTGCCGCCGCCGCGAGCCGCCCGGCTGCGGCTGCGTCGGCAGCGCTCGCAGCCCCCGCAGCCGCCGCGCTGCGCGCACCTGCGGGCGGGCAGCTGAGCCCGGCGGTGCGCCGGCTGCTCACCGAGCACGGCCTTCAGCCCGCGCAGCTGCGCGGCACGGGCCCGGCCGGCCGCATCATGGTGGCGGACGTGCTGGCGGCCGCCGCCCCGGGCAGCCCCGCACCGGCCGCACCGGCTTCCGCGACGCTCGCGGAGGCGGCCCCGCGCGTGCGACGCGTGCCGCACACCGCAGTGCGGCGGCGCATCGCCGAGCACATGGTGCACAGCCTCCTGCACACCGCCCCGCACGTGACGACGGTGTTCGAGGCGGACCTGAGCGCCGTGCTCGCCGACCGTGCGCGCCAGCGCGAGGCGTTCGCGCAGGCGGGCGTGCCGCTCACCCTCAGCGCGTACTTCGTGCAGGCCGCGGTGGCAGCGCTGCGCGCCGTCCCGGAGGCCAACAGCCGCTGGACCGACACGGCGCTCGAGCTCTACGAGGACCTGAACATCGGCATCGCGACCGCGGTCGAGGGCACCGGTCTCGTGGTGCCGGTGCTGCAGGACGCCGCGCGGCGCGACCTCAAGGACACCGCCCGCGGCCTCGATGAGCTGGTGCGCCGGGCGCGCGCGGGGCGCCTCACGCCTGCCGATGTGCGCGGTGGCACCTTCACCATCTCCAACCACGGGGTGAGCGGCAGTCTGCTGGCCGCTCCCATCATCATCAATCAGCCCCAGGCGGCCATCCTCGGCATCGGCAAGCTCGAGCGGCGCGCGGTGGTGATACAGGAAGGGGACGTGGAGGTGATCGTGGCGCGGCCGCGCTGCTACGTCACCCTCACCCTCGATCACCGGGTGATGGACGGTCATCAGGCCAACCGCTTCCTCGAGGTGTTCGTCGCCACACTGACCGGCTGGCCTGCGTAGTGCGATGATGGCAGCCGATGCCAGGGCAGCCAGAACGTGCAGTACCGGAGCCGATCGAGCGCGCCAGCGAGGATGAGCTGCGCGCGCTGCAGCTCGCGCGCCTGAAGCACATCCTGCACTACACCTACGAGCGCGTCGCGCCCTACCGTGCCAAGTGCGAGCGCGCCGGCGTGCACCCGCAGGACCTGCGCACGCTCGAGGACCTGCGCCATTTTCCCTTCACGGTGAAGGATGACCTGCGCGAGCACTACCCGTTCGGTCTGCTGGCCGTGCCGCGCAGCGAGGTCGCGCGCGTGCATGCCTCGAGCGGCACCACCGGGCGCCCCAGCGTCGTGGCCTATACCCGCGGCGACCTTCAGAACTGGGCCGCGCTCGTGGCGCGCTCCATCCGCGCCGCCGGTGGCCGCCCCGGGGACGTGGTGCATATCGCCTACGGCTACGGGCTCTTCACCGGCGGCCTCGGCGCGCACTACGGCGCGGAATATCTCGGCTGCACCGTGGTGCCGATGTCCGGCGGCCACACCCGAAGGCAGGTGCAGCTGATCGAGGACCTGCGTCCGGATGTCATCATGGTGACGCCCTCGTACATGCTCGAGCTGGCCGAGGAGTTCGCGCGCCAGGGGCGCGATCCGGGCGCCACGTCGCTGCGGGTCGGGATCTTCGGCGCCGAGCCCTGGACGGATGCCATGCGCGCCAAGATCGAGGCGCGCTTCCGCATCGATGCGCTGGACATCTACGGGCTCTCGGAGGTGATGGGACCGGGGGTGGCCAGCGAGTGCGTGGAGACCAAGGACGGGCCGGTGATCTGGGAGGATCACTTTTATCCGGAGGTCGTCGATACCCAAAGCGGCGCGGTGCTGCCCCCGGGCACGATCGGGGAGCTGGTGCTGACCACGCTCACCAAGGAGGCGCTGCCGGTGATCCGCTACCGTACGCGCGATCTGACTGCGCTCCTGCCGCCCACCGCCCGTTCCATGCGCCGCATGGCGCGCATCCGCGGGCGCTCCGATGACATGCTCATCATCCGCGGCGTCAACGTGTTCCCGAGCCAGATCGAGGAACTGGTGCTCAAGTGCGAGGGCCTGAGCGCGCACTACCAGCTCGAGGTCAGCCGTTCCGGGCAGCTCGATGAGCTCACCGTCAGCGTCGAGTACGCCGCGCCGCGCCGCGCTGATGCCGAGCGCCACGACCAGCTGCGCCGCACGCTCGAAGACCTCATCAGGGGCGCCACCGGGCTCTCCGCGCAGGTGCGGCTGCTGGCGGCCGGGAGCCTGGAGCGCGCCGCCGGCAAGGCGCGGCGCGTGATCGACACCCGGCCGCGCCCCGGGGGCTCCTGAAGCCTAGCGTCCGCGGAAGCGGGCACGGGCGGCAGCGTCCGCCGCCGGCAGCGCGGCATCGAGGCGCCGCGCCGTGAGCGAAAGGAATTCCTCGGCCGGGGCAAACACCAGGGCGTAAATGCGCCGCGCGAGCTCATACGCCCGCGCGCCCACCCAGTCCGCCGGCAGGAGCGTCGCTGGCAGCAGGGGATCCTGCAGGTGGATCTTGCGGTACTCGTGGATGAGGAGCGTGCGCGCGAGGAAGGCGGTCTCGGCCGCGAGCGAGGGCCCCTTGAGCGCAGGCTCGAGCGGCACGAAGCGCGCGAGGAAGCGCCGGTAGCCGCGCTCGAGCTCGGCAAGATTCCAGCCGAGGGCGGCGAGGGCGCGCTCGGTGGCCGCGTCCGCGGCCGCGCTGCGCAGCAGCAGCGCATCGAGTGCACCCGGGAGGCTGCGCAACCAGCCGCGGGTTTCCTCGGCGCTCGAGCCGGGGTGCGCAAACAGGGTGGGGGAGAGCTGCCCGAAGCCGAGCCAGCGCAGCTCCTCGCGCAGCTGCGCCGGGCGCCGCCGTCCCTGCGGCAGCACGAGCAGCGTCCAGTGCCCGTCCCACGCAGGGCTCCCCGTGCCGTAGATGCGCTGCGTGGCCTCGGCGAAGCGCTGCGCGCCCTGCGCACTCAGGTGGTATTCGCTGCGGCGCCCGGCGCGCCTGGCGGTGAGCCACCCCTCCCGTGCCAGACGCGCCACGCAGGTGCGCACCAGGCGCTCGGTGAGGCCGAAGGGCGCGGCAAGGCGGATCAGGCTCTCGAGCGTCACCGCGCCGCCGCGCGGGGCGATGGCGTCGCCGAAGATCGTCACCAGCAGCGAGCCGGCACGCAGCGGGCGCTGGGAACGCAGCTGCCTGAGGAGGCGGCGCAGCGGCGCCGGGCGTGAGGCGGTGGCCGTGGACATGGCCGGAAATTGTGACACAGAAGTTCAAAATCCCGTGATATTCTTGTGTCACATCCTGAGCGAGCCTTCGTAAAGACCGACCATGTACACCCAGGCGCTCGACAGCCAGCCGCAGCCCCCCGCCCGGGAGCCGGCCGCAGAGGCGGCCGCGGACGCTGCGCACTTCCAGGCGCGCGTGGACGCGGAGGACAAGATCGAACCGAAGGACTGGATGCCGGAGGCCTACCGCCAGACGCTCATCCGCCAGATCTCCCAGCACGCCCATTCGGAGATCGTCGGCATGCTCCCGGAAGGCAACTGGATCACGCGCGCCCCCTCCCTGCGCCGCAAGGCGGTGCTCATCGCCAAGGTGCAGGACGAGGGCGGGCACGGCCTGTACCTCTACAGCGCCGCCGAGACCTTGGGCGTGGGGCGCGCGCAGCTCATCGCGCAGCTTTTGTCGGGGGCCGCCAAGTACTCGAGCATCTTCAACTACCCGACTTTGAGCTGGGCGGACGTCGGTGCCATCGGCTGGCTGGTCGATGGCGCGGCGATCATGAACCAGATTCCCATCTGCCGCTGCTCCTACGGGCCCTACGCGCGCGCCATGGTGCGCATCTGCAAGGAGGAGAGCTTCCACCAGCGCCAGGGGTTCGAAATCATGCTCACTCTGGCGCGCGGCAGCGCGGCGCAGCGCGCCATGGCGCAGGATGCGCTCACGCGCTGGTGGTGGCCGTCCATCATGATGTTCGGCCCGAGCGATGCGGACTCCAGGCACACCGCGCAGTCGATGCGCTGGAAGATCAAGCGCTTCAGCAACGATGAGCTGCGTCAGAAGTTCATCGACATCACCGTGCCGCAGGCGCAGTTCCTCGGGCTTGCGATCCCCGATCCGCACCTGCGCCTGAATGCGGCCAGCGGGCACTACGACATCGGCCCGATCGACTGGAGTGAGTTTCACGCGGTTCTCAAGGGCCACGGACCGTGCAACCAGGAGCGCCTCGAGGCGCGCCGCGCGGCACATGCCGAGGGCGCCTGGGTGCGCGAGGCGGCCGCGGCACACGCCGCCAAGCTTGCCGCCCGCGCCGCCGCTTAACACCTGCCCGGCAAGGAGATCGCCCCGATGAACGAGGACTGGCCGCTCTTTGAGGTATTCATCCGCTCGCGCGCCGGGCTTGAGCACCGCCACGTCGGCAGCATCCACGCCGCCGATTCCGCCATGGCCATCGAGCATGCGCGCGATGTCTACACGCGCCGCCAGGAGGGGGTGAGCCTGTGGGTGGTGCCCTCGGCCGCCATCATCGCCTCCGACCCCGGGGAAGCCGAGTCACTCTTCGAGCCGGCGCGCGACAAGGTGTACCGCCACCCGACCTTCTACGAGATCCCGGACGAGGTAAAGAACCTGTGAGCGCAGCGGCGGGCGCGGCGGATGCGGAGGCGGCGCTGGCGGCGGCGCGCCTGAGCTACGTACTGCGGCTGGGCGACACCAGCCTCATCCTCGGGCAGCGCCTGGGCGAGTGGGTCGGGCACGCCCCGCAGCTTGAAGAGGACTTAGCGCTTGCCAACCTCGCGCTCGACCTCATCGGGCAGGCGCGCCTGCTGCTCAGCTACGCCGGCGAGCTCGAGGGGCGCCAGCGTGACGAGGATGCGCTCGCCTTCTTCCGCGACGCGCCCGAGTACCTGAACCTTGCGCTGGTCGAGCAGCCGAACAAGGACTTCGGCCACACGATCGTGCGCCAGTGGCTCACCGACACCTGGCAGCTGCTGCTGTACGAGGGCCTCACACGGTCCAGTGATGCGCGCCTGGCCGCGATCGCCGCCAAGGCGCTCAAGGAGACCCGCTACCACCTGCGCTTCAGCAGCGGCTGGCTGGTGCGCCTCGGGGATGGCACGCAGGAGAGCCACGCGCGCGTGCAGCGCGCGCTCGATGAGCTGTGGCGCTTCACCCATGAGCTGTTCAGTCCCGATGAGACTGAGCTCCTCTTGGCCGCGGCGGGCATCGCCCCGGATCCGCGTGCGCTCGCGCCGGCCTTCGCGGCGCGCATCGCCGCGGACCTTGAGCTCGCCACGCTCACCCGGCCCGCCGACGCTCCCTATCCCTGGCACGGCAAGCGCGGCGCGCACACCGAGCACCTCTCGCACCTGCTCGCCGAGATGCAGCAGCTGCCGCGCGCCCACCCGGGCGTGCGGTGGTAGCGGCCATGAGCGCCGCCGTCTCAGGCCCGCCTGCCGCCCCGGCGACCGCGGCGGCGGTGTGGGCGGTGCTCGAGTCGGTCGCCGATCCTGAGATTCCGGTGCTGAGCATCGTGGACCTCGGCATCGTGCGGCGCGTGGTGGTGCGCGAGGGTGAGCCGGTACGCATCGCCCTGACGCCGACCTATTCGGGGTGCCCGGCGACGGAGGTGATCCGCGCGCAGGTGGCCGCCGCGCTCGCCGCGCACGGCTTCTGCGGGGCGCTGCTCGAGGAGGAGCTCAATCCCCCCTGGACGAGCGCGTGGCTGACGGCCGCGGGGCGCGCCAAGCTCACCGCCTATGGCATCGCTCCGCCTGAGGCGCCGGTGGCGAGCGTGCGCGCGCTGCACGGCGCGCGCAGGGTACCGTGCCCGCGCTGCGGGAGCCTTGCCACCGAGTGCGTGAGCGAGTTCGGCTCCACCCCCTGCAAGGCGCACCACCGCTGCAGGAGCTGCGCCGAGCCCTTCGACTACTTCAAGTGCCTGTAGGGCGATGCTGAAGTTCCACCCGCTCAAGGTCCTCAGCGTCGCGCCCGAGGCGGCCGATGCCATCGAGATCGCCCTCGAGGTGCCGGAGGATTTAAAGACGGCGTACCGCGGGGCACCCGGACAGCACGTCGTCGTGTGCACGCGCGTGGCGGGCGAGGAGCTGCGGCGCACCTATTCGCTCGTGAACGCCCCGGGGGAGTGGCCGCTGCGCATCGTGCCGCGCGTGCTGGCCCACGGGCGCTTATCGGTGCATCTGGCCGAGGCCGTGCGCCCCGGGCAGACGCTCGAGGTGCTGCCGCCGAATGGCAGCTTCACGCCGCGCGAGCCGGCGGGCTCCGCCGGCACCTACGTCGCCTTCGCCGCCGGCTGTGGCATCACCCCGGTGCTGTCAGTGGTGCGCGCGCTGCTTGCGGGGAGCGCGGCGCGGGTGCTGCTCTTCTACGGCAACACCGGCACCGCCCGCACCATGTGCCTCGAGGAGCTGCTCGCCCTGAAGGACCGCCACCTCACGCGCTTCGCGCTGCACTTCCTCATGAGCCGCGAGCCGCAGGAGGTGGAGCTCTACAACGGGCGCCTCGATGCGGCGCGCGTACGCGAGTTCGCGCAGCGGCTGTTCGAGCCGCGCGCGGTGCGCGAGTACTTCGTGTGCGGACCGGGCAACATGATCGAGACCGTGGGCGCGAGCTTACGTGAGCTCGGCGTGGAGCCCGCGCGCATCCACAGCGAGCACTTCACGCTCGCCACCACCCAGGGCGGCGTGCCCGCTCAGGAGGCGGCGCCGCCGCCGGCTGCGGCGCCGCAGGCCGGGGAGGCGCAGGTCAGCATCCTCATGGACGGACGGCGGCGCTCCTTTACCATGAAGGCGGACGCGGAGACGGTGCTCGAGGGCGCGGCGCGCGCCGGGATCGAGCTGCCCTTCTCCTGCCGCGCGGGCGTGTGCTCGACCTGCCGCACCAAGGTGATCGCCGGTGAGGTCACGATGACGCAGAATTATGCGCTGGAGGATTGGGAGCTCGAGCAGGGTTACGTGCTCGCCTGCCAGTCGCACATCAAGACGGCGCCGCTCGAGCTCGACTACGACGAGAAATGAGTCAGCCGGAGACACCCGTGAGCTACCACACCATCCTCTTCGGGATCGAGGCGGGCATCGCCCGCCTCACCCTCAATCGCCCCGAGCGGCTCAACAGCTTCAACACCGAGATGCACGCCGAGGTGCGCGCAGCGCTCGCCTCGCTCGCCGGCTCCGAGGCGCGGGTGCTCATCGTGACGGGCGCCGGGCGCGGCTTCTGCGCCGGCCAGGACCTCAACGACCGGGCCGTGGCCCCCGGGGAGGCCGCGCCCGATCTTGCCGCCTCGATCGAGACGCACTACAAGCCCCTGGTCCTCACCCTGCGCGCGCTGCCGCTGCCGGTGATCGGCGCGGTCAACGGCGTGGCCGCCGGGGCCGGCGCCAACCTCGCGCTCGCCTGCGACATCGTGGTGGCGGCGCGCTCGGCGGTGTTCGTGCAGGCCTTCGCCCGGATCGGCCTGGTGCCCGACTCCGGGGGCACCTGGTCGCTGCCGCGCCTGGTCGGCACGGCGCGCGCGCTGGGACTGGCGCTGCTCGGTGACAAGCTGAGCGCTGCGGACGCCGAGAGCTGGGGCCTCATCTGGCGCAGCGTCGAGGATGCGCAGTTCCCCACCGTGATCGAGGACCTGGCACGCCACTTCGCCGGCGCCCCGACGCGCGCGCTGGCGCGCACCAAGCAGGCGATCTATGAGGGCCTTGGCCGCACCCTGGCCGAGCAGCTGGACGTGGAGCGCGATTACCAGGGCGAGCTCGGCCGCTCGGCCGACTACGCCGAAGGCGTCGCGGCCTTCGCCGCCAAGCGCGCGGCGCGCTTCACGGGACGTTAGAAGTCATGGCCGGACACATCGTCGCCGCCGAGGCGCAGCTGATCGCCGAGCGCTCGGTCGAGGCGCTCTACGCGCGCGACCGCGCCTCCCAGTCCCTCGGCATGAACGTGAGCGTGGTGCGGCCGGGCTTTGCGCAGGTGACGATGCAGGTGCGCCCCGACATGGTGAACGGCCATGGCCTGTGTCACGGCGGCCTCATCTTCGCCCTGGGCGACAGTGCCTTCGCCTTCGCCTGCAACACCTACAACGAGGCCACGGTGGGCGCCGCCGCCAGCATCGATTTCCTGAGCGGCGGCCGCGCCGGGGATACCCTCACCGCCGAGGCGCGCGAGCTGTGGCGCACTCCGCGCAACGGGCTGTACGAAATCGTCATCTTCGACGGCCACGGCGAGCGCCTCGCGCTCATGCGCGGGCGCTCCTACCGCATCGATGGGCCGGTAGTGGCCGCGGAGTAGCAGCATGCAGCTTCAGAGCTTTATCGCAGGAGGCTGGCAAAGCGGCACCGGAACCGGGGCCACCTTGCGGGATGCGACCAGCGGGGCGGTGATCGCGAGCGCAAGCGCGGAAGGCTTCGACACCGCCGCAGCGCTCGACTACGCGCGCGACGTCGGCGGACCGGCACTGCGCGCCCTGACCTTCCACGAGCGCGCCAACCAGCTGAAGGCCCTGGCCAAGTACCTGACCGAGCACAAGGAGGAGTTCTACCCGCTCTCCTACGCGACCGGGGCCACGCGGGCGGACGCGGCGATCGACATCGACGGCGGGATCGGCACGCTGTTCGTCTACGCGAGCAAGGGCACGCGCGAGCTGCCCAATGCTAAGGTCTACATCGATGGGGGCACCGAGGCGCTCTCCAAGGGCGGCAGCTTCGTCGGCCAGCACGTGTGCGTGCCGCTGCAGGGCGCGGCGGTGCATATCAATGCCTTCAACTTCCCGGTGTGGGGGATGCTCGAGAAGCTCGCACCGGCGCTGCTCGCCGGCGTGCCGGCCCTCGTCAAGCCTGCCACCCAGACGGCCTACCTCACCGAGTGCGTGTTCCGCAGCATCATCGGCTCGAACCTGCTGCCGCCGGGGGCGGTGCAGCTGATCTGCGGCAGCGTCGGCACGCTCTTCGATCACCTCACCTGCCAGGACGTCGTCGCCTTCACCGGCTCCGCCCCCACCGCCGTGAAGCTGCGCCAGCACCCGGCGGTGCTCGCGCACGCGGTGCGCTTCACCGCCGAGACCGACTCCCTCAACGCCTCGCTCCTCGGAGCCGGACGCCGCCCCGGGCACCCCGGAGTTCGAGCTGTTCGTCACCGAGGTGGTACGCGAGATGACCGTCAAGGCGGGCCAGAAGTGCACCGCCATCCGCCGCGCGCTGGTGCCGGCCGAGCATGCCGCCTCCGTGCTCGAGGCGCTGCGGGCGGCGCTCGGCCGGGTCGTGGTCGGTGACCCGCGCCTGCCGGAGGTGCGCATGGGCCCGCTCGCATCGCTCGCGCAGCGGCGCGAGGTGCTCGAGCGGCTCGGGAAGCTGCGCCGCGAGGCGGACGTCGTGTACGGTGAGGGCGCAAGCGTAAGCCCCGTGGGTGCGGATGCCGAGCGCGGCGCCTTCCTCGCGCCGACGCTCCTTTACTGCCGCGACAGCGCCACCGCGCGTGAGGTGCATACGGTGGAGGCCTTCGGCCCGGTGTGCACGCTCCTCGCGTACCGCGACCCGCAGGAGGCGATCGCGCTCGCGCGCCGCGGCGGCGGCAGTCTGGCCGCGTCCGTGTTCAGTGCCGATGATGCGCAGGCCGCGCAGCTGGCACTCGGGCTTGCCCCCTGGCACGGGCGCATCGTGGTCGTGAACCGCCACTGCGCCCGCGAATCCACCGGCCACGGCTCCCCGCTGCCGCACCTGGTGCACGGCGGCCCCGGGCGCGCCGGCGGCGGGGAGGAAATGGGCGGGATCCGCGGCGTCATGCACTACCTGCAGCGTACCGCGGTGCAGGGCAGCCCCGACCTCATCACCGCCGTCACCGGACGCTGGACCCGCGGCGCCACCGAGCGCGACCCGGGCGTGCACCCGTTCCGCAAACCCTTCCATGCGCTGGCGATCGGCGACACCTTCAGCTCAGGCGAACGCGAGGTCACGGTTGCGGACATCGAGCGCTTCGCCGCGCTCTCCGGGGATCACTTCTACGCCCACATGGATGAGGCGCAGGCGGCGCGCAACCCGCTCTTTGGCGGGCGCGTGGCGCACGGCTACTTCCTGGTGTCGGCGGCGGCGGGCCTGTTCGTGGATCCGCCCTATGGGCCGGTGCTCGCGAACTATGGCCTCGACAGCCTGCGTTTCCTCAAGCCCGTCAAGCCCGGCACCCGCATCAAGGTGCGCCTCACCTGCAAGGAGAAGTCGCTGCGGCTCGGCTCAGGTTACGGCGAGGTGCGCTGGGACACCCTGATCACCAACGAGGCGGGTGAGACCGTGGCGAGCTACGACGTGCTCACCATGGTGAGCGAGAAGCAGGTCCCGGACGCCCCTTAAAGCGCGGGCCGGCTCATGGACCTGATCTGCTTGGGGGGCGGCTTTAGCGGCTGCCCAGGTCCTGCAGGACCGCGGCCAGGGCTTCGCCATCGATATGCACGGGACCTGTGAAGGGGTGGTTGATCTCGACGATCACGAACAGCCCCATGAAGACGATCACCGAGAGGATCCCGGTCATCATGACCTGGGCGCGCAGGTTGCGGGTGCCGAAGAAGAACGTGAAGCCGATGGTGAGCACGCCGCCGAGCACCAGCACCCCCCAGAGGATTCCCGGTACGATCCCGGTCGCGAGGTGCAGCCGCGCGCGCCGTGCCTGCGTCATGCTGTCGAGCTGGTGGAAGATCTCCACCTGCACCGCCGGCTGCAGCGCGCCCGAGCGCGTCAGCGCCAGGGTACTCGCATAGAGGATGTCGAGCGCCCGCGTGACCGCCGGGCTCGCGCGCACCCGCGCCATCTGCGGCCAGTCTTCAGTCAACGCCAGGTGCAGGTAGTCACCGAGGGCGGTGCGCATGGCGCGACTCTGCGGATCCCCAGGGTCGGCGAGCCGGTACAGCGTGGCGGCGGCGCCCGCTTCCTGCACCACGGCGTTCTCCGCATCCGCGAAGCGCTCCCACACGATGATGACCGCAAAGGCGAGCAGCACCGCGTAGATCACCCCGACGGTGGCGAACTTGAAGCCCGCGATCTCGTTGTTGGTCGTGAGGCGCTCGAGCGTGAACCGCCGGCGCACCAGCAGGGGGCCGCACATCGCCACGAGCGTCGGCAGGATGACGACCAGGAGTGCGCCGAGCCATACCGGAACGCCGGCCAGGAACAGTGACACGTGCTTTCACTCCCCGCAGCGCCGCTCAGGGGAGGCGGGCGCGCGCGCACACTCTAGGGGCAAGACGGCTCGTCAGGCAACCCAGGCGGCGCGGCCGCTCACCCCGGGCGCGCCGCGCCCAGGCGGAAGGTGTGGCCGCGGGTAGAGATCACCTTGAACAGCGTCCAGGCGGCATCGCCGGCCTTGAGATCGAGCGCCTGGCGCGCCTCGAGCGAGATGCGCGCCAGCACCAGCGCCCCGCCGACGTCCACCGTGACGAGTGCGCCGTGCTCGTTGCAGCGCACCGCCCGCACCGTGCCCGGCAGCGCGTTGCGCACGCTCACCCCCGCCACCGGCTGGGTGGCGAGGATCACGTCGCGCGCGAGCACCTGCAGGCGCACGCGCGCGCCCGGTGCGACCGAGCGCAGGCTCACCCGCAGCGTGCCGGCGCCGATCTTAACGTCCGCACTGCCGTCGGCCTCGTGAAGAGCCGTCACCGTGCCCTCGAGCACCGCGCCGGTGAGCTCAGGTCCGGCCACCGCCTCGAACTCAGGATGCAGCGCGACCTCGCTCACCAAACCGTGCGTGCACACCCGGCCCGCCTCGAGCAGCACGAGGTAGGTGGCAAGGCGCAGCACTTCCTCGAACTGATGACTCACGTAGATCATCGGGACCCTGAGCTCATCGCGCAGCGCCTCAAGGTAGGGCAGCACTTCCTCGCGGCGCGTCGCATCGAGCGAGGCGAGCGGTTCATCGAGGAGCAGCAGGCGCGGCTGTGACAGCAGTGCCCGCCCGAGCGCCACGCGCTGGCGCTCCCCGCCGGAGAGCCGCCGCGGCTGGCGCGCGAGGAGCGGCCCGAGCCCGAGGAGCGCCACCACCTCGGAGAAGCCGGCCACGCGCGGCGCCCCCCGCGCGCGGGCCTCCCCGTAGCGCAGGTTGGCCGCGACGCTCAGATGCGGGAACAGGCGCGGCTCCTGGAACACGTAGCCGATACGGCGGCGCTCGACGGGGACCTCGGTGCCGGCAGCGCTGTCGCTGAGGGTGTCGCCATTGACGCGGATGTGGCCGGCGTCCGGCCGCTCAAGACCGGCGATGAGGTTCAGGAGCGTGGTCTTGCCGCTGCCGGAGCGGCCGAACACGGCGATGACGGACGGGTAGGGCGCACTGAAGGCGGCCTCCAGCGTGAAGCCGGGGCGGCGCCTGGTGAGCTTCACGTCGAGCATGCGGCTCAGCCCGACAGGCGGCGGCGCACGCGCCGCAGCAGCCCCTCGGCGACGAGGAGCCCGAGCGCTCCTAGGGTGAAGGAGAGGAGGGCGAGACGCAGCGCCAGGGCATCCCCTCCCGGGGACTGCATGGCGGTGTAGAGGGCCAGCGGCAGCGTGCGGGTGACGCCCGGGATGTTGGAGGCGAAGGTGATGACCGCGCCGAACTCCCCGAGTCCTGCGGCAAAGGCGGTCACCATCCCGGCGAGGATCCCCGGCAGCATGAGGGGCAGCGTGATGCTCAGGAAGCGATCGAGCGGGCGCGCCCCGAGCGTGCGCGCCGCCTCCTCCAGTCCCGCATCGATGCCCTCGAGCGACAGGCGGATCGCGCGCACCAGCAGCGGCAGCGTCATGACCGCGGTCGCGAGCGCCGCGCCTGCGGTGCTGAAGGCGAGGCGGATGCCGAAGTGGGCATTGAGCCACGCCCCGGCGGGTCCGCGCACCCCGAAGACGAGCAGCAGCACGTAGCCGACCGCCACCGGTGGCAGCACGAGCGGCAGGTGCACGACGGCATCAAACAGCGTGCGGCCCGGGAAGCGTACGCGGGCGAGGAGCCAGGCGAGGAGGATCGCCAGCGGCAGGCTCGCGAGCACGCTCAGGCCGGCGACGGTGAGACTCAGGCGCAGCGCCTCAAGCTCCGCGGCAGCTAACGGCGCGGTCATCGGCGCTCAAGTGCAGTGGCGGGCATCCTCCGCACTGTGGCACGGAGACGTAGCCGCGAGCCAGTCGGGCGGGTCGATCGCGCTTCAGGCGACGAGCGCGGTCTGCAAGAGCTCGCGGGACGCCGGCGCAAGAGCCGGGACGTGGGCGGCGAGGCCCTTCTCCTCGAGCCAGGCGCGGTTGAAGAGCCGCGACTGGTACTTCGCGCCCCCATCGCACAGCACCGTGACGATGGTGTGCCCGGGGCCGAGCTCGCGGGCGAGGGTGACGGCGGCGGCGACGTTGATGCCGCTGGTGCTGCCGAGCAGCAGTCCCTCCTCGTTGAGCAGGCGGTACACGAAGCGCACGGTTTCCTCGTCCTCGACGTGCAGCGCCTGATCGATGGGCGCGTCCTGGAGGTTGGCGGTGATGCGGGCGATGCCGATGCCTTCGGTGATGGAGCTGCGCCCGGTGGGTTCGAGCGTGCCGGTGCGCACGTACGCGTACAGGCTGCTGCCGGGCGGATCGGCGAGCACGCAGCGCACGCCCGCGCGCCGTGACTTGAGGAAGGCGGCGACGCCGGCAAAGGTGCCCCCGGTGCCGCTCGCGGCCACGAAGGCATCGAGGCGCCCGTCGGTCTGCGCCCAGATCTCAGGACCCGTGGTCGCGAAATGCGCCTCGCGGTTGGCGGTGTTGTCGAACTGGTTGGACCAGATCGCCCGCGGCAGCGCCGCGGCCAGGCGCTGCGCGACCTTCTGGTACTGGTTCGGGTTGCTGTAGGGGACCACCGGCACCTGGTGCACCTCGGCGCCGAGCATCTCGAGCAGGCGATACTTCTCGGCCGACTGGTTGTCGGGCATCACGATGACGCAGCGGTAGCCGCGCGCGTTGCACACGTGGGCAAGACCAATGCCGGTGTTGCCGGCGGTGCCTTCCACCACCGTGCCCCCGGGCTTCAGTTCGCCGCGCTCCTCGGCGCGGCGCACGATGGCGAGCGCGGCACGGTCCTTGACCGAGCCGCCCGGGTTCATGAACTCCGCCTTGCCGAGGATCTCGCACCCGGTCTGCGCGCTCAGGCGCGCGAGGCGCAGCAGCGGGGTATTGCCGACCGCCCCGACGAAGCCTGCGACCGCGCTCACGCGAGGGCGCCGCTGGCAGGCGCGGCCAGCGCGCTCAGGGCATCCGTGCCTGCGAGGGCTGCGACCGCGCCCACGACGAGCAGCGCCGGGGGCTCGATGCGGGCCCGCAGCGCCCCGTCCGCGATGTCGGCGAGCGTGCCACGCAGCACCCGCTCGCCCGGGAGCGTGGCGCGCTCGATGAGCGCCACCGGATGCGAGGCCTGCGCGCCCGCAGCGCGCAGGCGGGCGAGGATCGCCTCAAGCTGTGCGACCCCCATGTAGAAGACCACCGTGTGCGAGGGGTCGGCGAAATAGCGCCAGTCGTGGCGGGCATCCTCCCCCTCATGCCCGGTCACGAACGTCACGCTCTGGGCAACGCCGCGGTGGGTGAGGGGCAGGCCGGAACTCGCCGCGGCGCCCAAGGCGGCCGTGATACCGGGCACGACGGTAAAGGGAATGCCGTGGCGCCGCAGTACCTCGATTTCCTCCCCGCCGCGCCCGAACACGAACGGGTCGCCGCCCTTCAGGCGCGCGACGCGCTGGCCGCGGGAAGTGAGCTCCACGAGCAGGGCATGGATGCGCTCCTGCTGGCCGCGCTCGCCGGACTCCTTGCCGACGAAGATGCGCTGCGCGTCGCGCCGCGCGCGCCCGAGCACCGCCTCGCTCACCAGGCGGTCGTAGAGGATGACGTCGGCCTGCTGCAGCAGCTGCAGGGCGCGCAGCGTCAGCAGGTCCGCATCGCCCGGGCCGGCGCCGATCAGGTAAACCTCGCCCAAGGCGGGCGCGCTCGCCGTGCGCGGGGTGGTCAGCTGCGAGGCGAGCAGTTCGCGGCCGAGCCCCGCGGCCGCTCCCGCCTCATCCCCCTTGAGCACCTGCGTGCCGACCGGTCCGCGCACGATGCGCTCCCAGAAGGCGCGCCGGCCGGGCACGGCGAGTGCGGCCTGCACCCGGCGGCGGTGATGGCCCATGAAACGCGCCAGCGCGCCGAGGCGCTCGGGCAGCAGCGCCTCGATCTGCTCGCGCACGCTGCGCGCGAGCACGGGCGCATGACCGGCGGAGCTCACCGCGACGATGAGCGGTGAGCGGTCGATGATCGCCGGGAAGATGAAGGTCGAAAGATCGGCATCATCGACGACGTTCACCGGGATCGCGCGCGCCTGCGCGGCCGCCGACACGGCGGCATTGACCGCGCGCTCGCAGGTGGCGGCGACCACGGCCACGGCACCGGCGAGCTGGGTGGCGCTGAAAGCCGCCGCCGTGTGGCTAAGCTCGCCGCTCTTTAGGTGCGCGGCGAACTCCTCGTGCAGCGTGGGGGCGATGAGCGTGACGCGGGCGCCGGCCTTCAGCAGCCACTGCGCCTTGCGCAGCGCCACTTCGCCACCGCCGACGACGATGACACGCCGCCCCTCGACCTTCAGAAAGACCGGCAGGTAATCCATGTGCGGACCTAATTCGCCCGCGCCGCGGCCGGCTGGGGCTGCTGTCTTGGATGCAGTCCGCATTCGCGTGATTCCGCCTGTTCCCACCACCAGCGACCCGCGCGCCGGCTCTCGCCGGGCTGGATGGCGCGCGTGCAGGGCGAGCAGCCGATGCTCGGGTACTGCCGGTCGTGCAGCGCATTGTACGGCAGGCCGCGGGCACGGATGTATTCCCACACCTCGGCCTCGGACCATTCAAGCAGCGGGCTCACCTTGTAGAGCCCGTACTCGCTATCCCATGCCTCGGCGGTGAGCAGCGCACGTCCGGCGGACTGCTCGTGCCGCACCCCGGTGATCCAGGCGGGAAAGCCGGCGATGGCGCGGCGGAACGGCTCGATCTTGCGGATGCGGCAGCATTCCAGGCGCGCCTCCAGGCTCTCGTAGAAGCCGTTCATGCCCTGGCGCGCCACCAGACGCTCAAGCTCGCGGGCATCCGGGTAGAGCACCCGCAGGGTGCGCCCGTAGCGCTGCTGCAGGCGATCGAGGAGGCGGTGGGTCTCCTCGTGCAGCCGCCCGGTGTCGATGCTGAACATCTCGATCTGCGGCAGGTGCGTCCAGATGATGTCAGTGAGCACCATGGCCTCGGCGCCGAGGCTGTTGGAGTAGGTCAGCCGCCCGTGGCGGGTGAGGGCGGCCGACAGCTGGCCGTGCACGGCCTGCGCCTTGAGCTCGAGTTGCGGGGACAGGCTGCGTGCCATCGTCAGGGGACTATAGAAGTGCCCCCGCGCGGACAGAACGAATGATTGCTTCTTAAGGGTTACGCTGCGGTTATGGGGCGGTGACGGGATGTAACGAAAACACCACGCCTTGGGTTAGGCTTAGCGCCCCTATGAAACTGCACCAGCTGCGCTACCTCGCCGCCGTCGCCCAGAGCGGCCTCAACATCACCGCCGCCGCCCAGAAGCTGCACACCTCCCAACCCGGGGTGAGCAAGCAGATCAAGCTGCTCGAGGATGAGCTCGGCTTCCAGATCTTCGTGCGCGAGGGCCGCAACCTCACCCGCATCACGCCGGCGGGTCAGCAGGTCATCGAGCGCGCGCTGCGCATCCTGCAGGAGGCGCAGAGCATCCGCGATCTTTCCACGGAGCTGCGCGATGAGGGGCGCGGCAGCCTCTCCATCGGCACGACCCACACCCAGGCGCGCTACGTGCTGCCCTCGGTGATCCAGGAGTTCCGCGCCCGCTACCCGCAGGTGCGCCTGAACCTGCACCAGGGCACCTCCGAGCAGATCGCCGAGATGGTCGCGAGTGATCGCATCGACTGCGCCATCGCCACAGGCTCCGAGCAGCTGTTCCAGGACCTCACGCTGCTGCCGTGCTACCGCTGGCACCGCACGGTCATCGTGCCGCGCAACCACCCGCTCGCCGAAGCCGGCCGCCTCACCTTCAAGGCGCTCGCCGCCTACCCGCTGATCACCTACACCTTCAGTTTCACGGGGCCCTCCTCGCTGCACGAGGCCTTCGCGCGCGCCGGCATGGTGCCGAACGTCGCCATCACGGCGCGCGATGCCGACGTGATCGAGACCTACGTGCGTCTCGGGCTCGGGGTGGGAATCGTCGCCCACATGGCGGTCGCTGAGAACGACCCGGATCTGAAGGTGATCGATGCCGGGCACCTGTTCGCCGCGCACACCACCTGGATCGGCTTCCGGCGCGGCACGCTGCTGCGCAAGTACATGTATGAGTTCGCGCAGCTGCTGGCGCCGCACCTGGACCGCCGGCTGATCGAGCGCGCGCACCGCGCCGGCTCGGCGGAGGAAGTGCGCGCGATGTTCGCCGACGTGACGCTGCCGGAGCGTTAGGCGTCGAAGAAGCGCTGCCGGCGCACCGGCACCGACGCGCTGCTGCCCTGGTAGATGACGTCGTAGCGGTGCAGCGCGGCGGCGGCGGCCTCGGGGTCTTCACCCTCGGCGAGCTCAAAGGCATCGAAGCCGCAGCGCGCCATCAGCCAGATGAGGTCCTGCCGTACGCCGGCGCCGACCGCGCGCAGTTCGCCGGCGAAGCCGAAGCGCCCGCGCAGCAGCTGCCCCTGGGTGTAGCCGCGGCCCTCCCCGGGGGAGGGAAATTCAGCGGCGACGAGGCTGAGCCGCGGCAGGTCCGCGGCCAGGTCCTCGACGCGATCGACCGGCGCCAGCCGCACGCCGAGCGCGCCGCGCCAGGCGGCCCACACCTGCGGCGTGCGGCGCCACTCGGCGAAGGGCACGATGAGACCCTCCCCGGCGCCTGCTTCCTCCCCGGGGCTGCGCCAGGACTGCACGGGGTGTTCACGCCGCCGCAGGATGTGGCGCATAGGCGCGCTCCTTGAAGGGTCGGATGCCGAGGCGGTGAACGGTGTCGAGGAAGGGCTCCTCCTCCAGGCGCTGCGCGCGGTACACCTCGAGGATGCGCCCGAGGGTGGCGGCGACCTCGTGCTTGGGCACCGAGGGGCCGATGACTTCCCCGAGCGTGGTGGCGCCACCGGAGGCTGAGCCTCCGAGGGTGATCTGGTACCACTCCTCGCCATGCTTGTCGACGCCGAGCACGCCGATGTGGCCGACGTGGTGATGACCGCAGGCGTTCATGCAGCCGGACATCTTCAGCTCGATGGCGCCCAGGTCGTAGAGGTAGTCGAAATCATCGAAGTGCGCCTGGATCTGCCGGGCGACGTCGAGCGTGCCGGCGTTGGCGAGCGAGCAGAAGTCGAGCCCCGGGCAGGCGATCATGTCGGTGAGCGTGCCGATGTTCGGGGTCGCAAGCTTGAGGCGCTCGAGCTCCTGCCATAGCGCATACAGCTCGCGCTGCGGCACGTCGGCGAGCACCAGGTTCTGCGCGTGGGTGGCGCGCACGAGGCCAAAGCTCACCCGCTCGGCGAGACTCGCGAGGCCCTCCATCTGTGCGGCCGTCATGTCCCCGGGCACGCTGCCATGGGCCTTGAGCGAGACGAACACCGCGCGGTAGCCGCTCACCTTGTGCGCGCAGGTGTTGTAGCGGTACCAGGCGAGGAAGCGCGGTTCGCGGCCGTGCGTGACGTCGAGGTCGGTGAGGATCTCGTAGGGCTGGGGCCGGAAATAACTGCGCACGCGCTCGATCTCGGTGAGCGGCAGCAGCGGGGCGTGCGCGCCATTTACCTGGTACTCCGCCTCCACGAGTTCGCGGAAGTGCCCGATGCCGAGCGCCTTCACCAGGATCTTGATGCGTGCCTTGTGGATGTTGTCGCGGCGTCCCTGGCGGTTGTAGACGCGCAGGATCGCATCGAGGTAGGCGAGCAGCTGCTCGCGCGGCAGGAACTCGCGCAGCACCTGGCCGATGATCGGGGTGCGCCCGAGGCCACCGCCGACGAGCACCCGGAAGCCGAGCGCCCCATCGGCCGCGCGCACCAGGTGCAGGCCGACGTCGTGCACCTCGGAGGCTGCGCGGTCCGCGGCCGCCCCGGTGACGGCGATCTTGAACTTGCGCGGCAGGTAGGTGAACTCGGGGTGGTGCGTCGCCCACTGGCGGATGATCTCGCAGTAGGGGCGCGGGTCATCGACCTCATCGGGGGCGATGCCGGCCAGGTGATCGGCGGTGACGTTGCGGATGCAGTTGCCGCTCGTCTGGATGGCATGCATCTGCACACCGGCAAGTTCCGCGAGGATGTCCGGGACCTCCTCGAGCTTCGGCCAGTTCAGCTGCAGGTTCTGGCGGGTCGTGAAGTGGCCGAAGCCGCGGTCGTAGCGGCGCGTGATGTCGGCAAGCGTGCGCAGCTGGCGTACCGAGAGGAGCCCGTAGGGGATCGCGATGCGCAGCATCGGCGCGTGACGCTGCAGGTAGAGCCCGTTGCGCAGGCGCAGCGGCTTGAACTCATCCTCGGTGAGCTCGCCCGCGAGGTGCCGCCGGGTCTGGTCGCGGAATTCGCGCACGCGCTCATCCACGAAGGCCTGGTCGAGTTCGTCATACTGGTACATGGCCCGATTGACTATAGGGGCAGCCTTATGAGGGGCTAAATACCGTCTGGTTGGGTGCACCCCTTCTTGGGTTATGAGTCCTGTGGGACACTAGGTTCCTGTTTTTGAAGGAGATGATCGTGCCCGGGCTTTACTACGAGGAATTCTCCATCGGGCAGCGCTTCGAGCACGTGGTACGGCGCACGGTCACCGAGACCGACAACGTGCTCTTTTGCGCCCTGACCATGAACCCGGCCGCCATCCATCTGGATGCGGAGTATTCCCGGGGCACCCCGTTCGGTGAGCGCATCGTCAACAGCGTCTTCACGCTCGGGCTCCTGACCGGGCTTTCGGTGTACGACACCACTTATGGCACGACCGTCGGCAACCTCGGCTGGGAGGACGTGCGCTTCCCGCGCCCGGTGCTGATCGGGGACACGCTGCGGGCTGCCACCGCGGTGGTGTCCAAGCGCGAGAGCCAGTCGCGCCCGGACTGCGGCATCGTGATGTTCGAGCACCGTGCCTTCAACCAGCGCGACGAGGAAGTGGCCTCCTGCCGCCGCAGCGCGCTCATGCTGAAACGGCCCGCCGCGTGAGTGCGCAGGGCTTTCCGACCTCGCTGCGCTCGTGGCTGTTCGTGCCAGGCGACAGCGAGAAGAAGCAGGTGAAGGCGCTCGGCAGCGATGCGGATGCCCTGATCCTGGACCTGGAGGATTCGGTCGCCCCGGCCGCGCGCCCGGCGGCGCGCGCCCAGGTCGCACGCCTGCTCGCCGCCGGGCGCGCGCTCGCGGGACCTGAGCTGTGGGTGCGCCTCTCAGCCCCGGGCGGTCCGGAGGTGCAGGCGGACCTTGAGGCGGTATGCGCAGGGCCGCTGCCCTCAGGCCTGGTACTGCCCAAGGTGAGCGCGGCTGCCGAGATCATCGCCCTGTGTGAGCAGCTCGCGGTGCGCGAGAGCGGCCGCCCCGCCGGCACGGCGCCGCTGCGCCTGCTGGTGCTCGTCACCGAGACGCCCGCCGGCCTCCTCGCGCTGCCGCGCTACCCGATCGAGCTGAACGCTGCGACGATGGTGCGCCGCCGCCTGGCCGGCCTCACCTGGGGGGGCGAGGACCTCAGTGCCGCGCTCGGGGCCACGCCGCGGGACGGGCAGGGCGAGTACACCTTCACGTTCCGCTACGCCCGCATGGCGTGCCTCCTCGCCGCCGCCGCGCTTGGCGTGCAGGCGATCGATGGCGTCTACACCGACTTTCGCAACGCCGAAGGGCTCCTCCGCGAGGCGCAGGACGCGAGGCGCGACGGCTTCACCGGCAAGCTCGCCATCCACCCGCAGCAGATCGCGGCCCTCAATGCGGCCTTCTCCCCGAGCGCGGCAGAGGAGGCGCACGCAAGGCGCGTGCTCGCAGCCTTTGCCGAGGCTGGCGGCGGCGGGGTGGCAAGCCTCGACGGGCAGATGATCGACCGGCCGCACCTGATCCAGGCGCAGCGCGTGCTGGCCGCCCGGCGCGGACCGACCTAGCTACTGCGGGGATTCCACCGCCAAGAGGTCCTCGGGGGTATCGATATCGAGCTCGGCCCCGGGCATCGGGACGCGCACCAGGCGATCCGCGTGACGGCGCAGCAGCACTCGCGCGCCCTGGTCGCCGCGCAGCTGGGAGAGCTCCGGGAAGAGGCTGCGCGGAAAGATCGCCGGCACGCCGCAGGCGCCGGCGTAGAGCGCGGCGGCGATGCACAGCGGCTGGCGGCGCCAGGCGCCCGCGAGGCGCCTGAGGTCATCGGCCGTGACCGCCGGCTGGTCGGCGAGCAGCAGCAGGGCGCCCGAGCAGGCCGGCGGCAGCCGCGCCACCCCGGCGCGGATCGAGCTGCCGAGGCCCTCGCGCCACTCCTGGTTCACGACGATGGAGCCCGGGGAGTGCTTGAGCAGCGCGCCGAGCTCGGCGGCGCTCGAGCCGAGCACCACGATCAGGGCACTGCCGACGACTTCCGAGGCGCGCGTCACCGCGGTGTGCAGCAGCGGGCGCCCGGCGATGCGCACCAGCTGCTTCGGGGAGCCAAAGCGCGTGGAGGCGCCCGCGGCGAGCACGATGGCGAACAGCGCATCGGGCGCACGGCGTGCAGGGTCCCGATCCATGGGCGAGCCGCCTCCCTGGCCTCAGGCGCCGAGCACCGGCGGCGGGGCGAGGGAAACCCCCGCGGGCAGGGTCTTCTGAATGCGCGCGTAGCGGGCCCGCTCCTCCAGGATGCCGTCCGCATCGATGCCGCTCACCTGGCGCCACTCCGCGGACCGGGGGCTGTCCCCGAGCAGGGCGTCGAGGGCGTCCCGGCGGCTGCTCCAGGGGCCGTCCAGGAAGTTCGCAAACTCGGCCCAGAGGTTGCGGGGTGCCGCCGTGTCGGGTCCCTGGGCGAAGGCCGCCTCGAGCTTCTCCAGGGCGTCGCGGCTGCGGCCGCGGCGCGCGAGGGCCTCATCGAGGGCATCGCGCGTCGGGTGCTCGGGCCCGTAGGTATTGATAAGCGCGCCGAGGCGCCGGTCGCGCTCCTCGAACCAGGCGAGCACGCACACGAGGTAGTCGACGCAGGCCTGGCGGAAAGCCTCGAGCGGAGTGCCGCTCGCCGGGGCCGCCGCCCCGCTGCGCCCGAGCACCGCCGCGCAGGTGCGTGCCACGGTCCCGGCGTGCTCGCGCTCGGTATCGAGCTGCTGGCGGATGAGCTGCACCTCGTTCATGAGCCTCAGTCCGCGCCCGCAAGACGCAGGCGCCGCGCCACGTTCGAGTGCACCTGAGGCAGTCGCCCCGCGAGGAAGGCCTGAACCTCCGCGACGATCGCCAGCGCCACCGCCTCGGGCGTGCGCCCCCCTAAAGGCAGGCCGATCGGCGCATGCAGCCGGGTGTTAAGGGCGCGCGCCTCGTTCCCCAGGCGAGCGAGGAGCTTGTCGCGCCGCGCGGCCGGCCCCAGGAGCCCGACGTAGGGCACGGCGCAGGGGGCGAGGATGCGCAGGTAAGCCAGGTCGGTGGCGAGGTGGTGACTCATGATGATCGCGGCCTGGAAGCGCTCGAGGCCTAAGGCCGCAAGTTCATCCGGGCGGGCATGGAGGACCGCCTCGGCGCTGGGAAAATGCGCGGCGTTGGCGTAGGCGGCACGGTGATCGAGCACCGTCACGCGCCAGTTGAGGCGCGCCGCGAAGTCCACCACCGGCACGGCGTCCGGACCTGCCCCGAGGATGAGCACCCGCGGGGGCAGGGCGAGCGGGACGGCGAACAGCGTGAAGGAGCCGCTGTCGGCGTGCAGCCAGCGGCTCTCGCCCGCCGCGGCGGCCTCCTGAAGCCCCTGGCGGACCGCGCCGTCGCGCAGCGCGGGCGGGGAGAGGCCGTGCGGGTCGTGCAGGAGCGCCAGGCTTCCCACCGGCACGTCCGGCTGCGCCGACTCGGACACCACGCCGATGACGGCCGGCAGGTGGGCGGCGAGCGCCTCGGCGAGGCAGGCGAGCGGCTGCCAGTCATTCGCCGGCCCCACCGGCAGGAGGAGGATGCGCATCGCGCCCTCGCACCCAAGACCCAAGCCCCACAGGAGCTCATCCGGCCCCTGCAGGTCGTACTGCACCGTGTGCGGCTGCCCGTTGCGGATCACCGCCAGGGCGTGCTCGCGCAGGTCGCCCTCCAGACACCCCCCGGAGATGAGGCCGGCGTAGTCGCCGTCGGCGGCCATCAATATGAGTGCGCCGGGCTTGCGGTAGGTGGAGCCCTGGGTATGCACGAGGATACCGAGCGCAAGCGTGCGCCCCGCGCGGCGCTCGCGTTCAAACAGGGGCAGCAGGGGTCCTAAGGTGGCTTCCACGTAGCAGCGATTATGCCAGCGCGGCCTCAGGACCGCGCCGGAACAGGCCTGCGCCGGGAGAGGCAGGCGGCGGCGGGGGTCCGCAGCGCGCGCGAATGCCACCCACTCGTTCACACTCTGCGGTGTGCGGCGCGCCGCGGCGCACGCCGGCACGGCTGTCATTGCGCCGCCCGCGGCGCGTCAGTAGAGTCGCACGGCCTTGTCTTAAGGTCCCTTTTCAATCCTGTCGCGATGAGTCAACCCGATCCGTGGGTCGTGCACAAGTTCGGAGGGTCGAGCGTTGCTGACGCCGACTGCTTCCGCAAAGTGGCGGCCATACTCGAAGCCGCACCGCCCGCCCGCCTGGCCGTTGTCCTGTCCGCCTGCAAGGGCGTGACCGATGCGCTGCTGCGCCTCGTGGCGCTCGCCGAGCGCCAGGACGGCACCTACCGCGCCGAGCTTGCGCAGCTGCGCTCGCGCCACGCCGCCATCGCGCAGGAGGTGCTCACGGGCCAGTCCGCGCAGGCGTACCTGGCCGGCTTCGACCGCGACTGCCAGGACCTGCTCGGGATCCTGCACGCGGTGGAGCTGACACGCTCGGCTGCGAACACCGTCAGCGATCTCATCGCAGGCTACGGGGAGATCTGGTCCTCGCGCCTCTTCCAGCGCTTCTTCGAGGAGCGCCGCCGGCGCGCGGGTCCCGTGCAGTGGGTGGACGCGAGCCGCGTGGTGCTCGTCGACTGGAGTGCCTGGGGACCTGGGATCCAGTGGGCCGAATCGCGCGCCAACCTCGCCGCCCAGGTGCCCGCCGACTTCTCCGGCACCCTCATCATCACCGGCTTCATCGCCTCCGACCGCCGCGGCGTGCGCACCACGCTCGGGCGCAACGGCAGCGACTTCTCCGCCTCGATCTTCGGGGCACTGCTGGAAGCCTCAGAGATCCACATCTGGACCGACGTTGATGGCGTGCTGTCGGCCGACCCGCGCCGCGTGCCCGATGCCACCGTCATCGACTCGCTGTCCTACAACGAGGCGATGGAGCTCGCCTACTTCGGCGCCAAGGTGATCCACCCGAAGACCATGGCGCCGGCGGTCAAGGACAGCATCCCGATCTGGATCCGCAACACCTTCGCGCCGCACAAGGTCGGCACCCTCATCTGCGCGATGCCTGACTCGCAGCTGCCGGTGAAGGGCATCACCAGCATCGACCGCGTGGCGCTCGTGAACCTCGAGGGCACGGGCATGATCGGCGTGCCCGGCACCGCGCACCGCCTGTTCGGCGCACTGCGCGAGGAGGGCATCTCCGTCATCCTCATCTCCCAGGGCAGCTCCGAGCACTCGATCTGCTGCGCCATCCCGCAGGAGCAGGCCGAGCGCGCCGCCGCGATCGTGCTGCGCGCGTTCGAGCGCGAGCTGCGCGACGGCCAGATCCAGAGCGTGGACGTGGACCCGGATCTGGCGATCCTCGCCGTGGTCGGCGATGGCATGGCCGGTACCCCGGGCATCGCCGCCAAGGTGTTCGCCTCCCTGGGTACCGCGGGGGTCAACGTGCGCGCCATCGCGCAGGGGGCCTCCGAGCGCAACATCTCGGTGGTGGTGGAGGGCCGCAACGCCACGCGCGCCCTGCGCGCGGTGCATGCCGGCCTGTACCTGTCCCCGCATACGCTCTCGATCGGGGTGATCGGCCCCGGGGCGGTCGGGCGGGTGCTGCTCGAGCAGCTGGCCTCCCAGAGCGCGCGGCTGCGCGAGCAGTTCAAGCTCGACCTGCGCGTGCGCGGCCTGCTGACCTCGCAGCGCATGCTGCTCGCAGATCCCGGGGTCAACCTTGCCGACTGGCGCGCCCAGTTCGAAGCGCAGGGGACGGATGCGGATCTGGCGCGCTTCCTCGAGCACGTGCACGTCGACTACCTGCCGCATACCGTCATCGTCGACTGCACCGCGAGTGCGGCGGTCGCGGCGCGCTACGCCGAGTGGCTCGCCGCCGGCATCCACATCGTGACCCCGAACAAGAAGGCCAACAGCGGCGACTTCAGCTACTACCAGAAGCTGCGCAGTGCGCGCCGCGCCAGCGGCGCGCACTACCTCTACGAGGCCACCGTCGGGGCGGGCCTGCCGGTGGTGCAGACCCTGCGCGACCTGCGCGAGACCGGCGATGACATCACGAGCATCGAGGGCATCTTCTCCGGCACGCTCGCCTACCTCTTCAACGTCTACGACGGTACCAAGAACTTCTCCTCCATCGTGCACGAGGCGCGCGCCCGCGGCTTCACCGAGCCCGATCCGCGCGATGACCTCTCCGGCATGGACGTCGCGCGCAAGCTCATCATCCTCGGGCGCGAGATGGGCCTCGAGCTCGACCTGACGGACGTGAAGGTGGAGAGCCTGGTGCCGAGCGAGCTCGCCGGCGGCACCATCGAGGAGTTCATGGGGCAGCTGCCGCGCTACGATGCGGCGATGCTCGAGCGGCTGCGCGCCGCGCGCAGCCGCGGCCGGGTGCTGCGCTACACCGGGCGCATCACCGCTAAGGGCGAGGCGACGGTCGGGCTCAAGGAGCTCGAGGCGACCCATCCCTTCGCCAACATTGCCCTCACCGACAACGTGGTGCGCTTTGCCACCCGCCGCTACTGCGACAACCCCCTCATCGTCCAAGGACCCGGCGCGGGTCCCGAGGTCACGGCCGGCGGCGTGTTCGCGGACCTGCTGCGCCTGTCAGCGTACCTCGGGGCGCGCCTGTGAGCGCCACCGAGCGGCCGCAGCGCGTCAGCGCTTTTGCCCCGGCCTCGGTGGGCAATGTCGCCATCGGTTTCGACATCCTCGGCTTCGCCCTCGGCGCCCTCGGCGACACGGTGACGGTGAGCCGCCGCCGCGAGAGCGGGGTTGAGATCCGCGCGGTGCGCGGGGTCGCGGTCGACATCTCGCACGTGGCGCAGGACAACACCGCCGGACGGGCGCTCATGGCGCTGCTGGAGGCGGCGCGCCCGGATTTTGGCGTGATGGTCGAGATCGAGAAGGGCATCCCGCTCGGCTCAGGGCTCGGCGGCTCGGCGGCCTCGGCGGTGGCCGCGGTGGTGGCCGGCAACGCGCTGCTCGCGCAGCCGCTGCCGCGCCTTGAGCTGTTGAAGTTCGCGATGGCGGGCGAGGCGGTTGCGAGCGGCGGCCAGCACGTCGACAACATCGCCCCCTCGCTCTTTGGCGGCCTGGTGCTGACCGTCGGCATCGATCACCCGCGCGTCAAGCAGATCCCGGTGCCCGAGGACATCCGCGCCGTGGTCGTGCATCCGCACATGTTCCTCGCCACCGCGAAGGCGCGCGCCATCTTGAGAAGGAGCGTGGAGCTTTCGGACTTCGTGTGGCAGACCGCCAACCTCGCCGGCTTCATCTCCGGCTGCTACACCGATGACCTCGACATGATCCGCGCCTCGCTCGAGGACGTCGTGATCGAGCCGCAGCGCCAGGCGCTGATCCCGGGATTTGCGGACGTGCGCCAGGGCGCCATGCAGGCCGGCGCGCTCGGCTGCTCGATCTCCGGCGCCGGCCCCTCGATGTTCGCCTGGGCGACCGCGCAGGCAGCGCCGGCGGTCTTAAGCGCGATGCAGCGCGAGTTCGCCCGCCAGGACCTCAAGAGCGACGCCTGGTGCACGCCGGTGAACGCCCAAGGCGCGCGGGTGCTGCCGTGAGCGAGGCGGTTACCTTCCTCAGTTCCCGGGGCGGGGTGGCGCCGGCGACCTTCAGCGCCGCGCTCCTGCAGGGACTGGCCGGGGACGGCGGGCTGTACGTCCCGGCCCGCTGGCCGAAGTTCACGCCCGCGGATTTCCGGGGCGCCGAGACGCTGCCGCAGGTCGCCGTCGCCCTGATCGGCGCCTTCATCGAAGGCGACGCGCTCGCCCCCGAGCTCCCCGCCATCGCCGACGAGGCCTTCAACTTCCCCGCCCCGCGCGTGGCGCTCACCGATGATGACCGGCTGTCGGTGCTCGAGCTCTTCCATGGCCCGACCGCCGCGTTCAAGGATTTCGGTGCGCGCTTTCTCGCCGCATGCTTCAGCCGCCTGCCGCGTGAGGGCGGGCGGGCGCTGACGATCCTCGTGGCGACCTCGGGCGACACCGGGGGCGCGGTGGCGGCCGCATTCTACGGGCGTCCTGGCATCGAGGTGGTGGTGCTCTACCCGAAGGGCCTCGTGTCCCCGACGCAGGAGCGCCAGCTCACCTGCTGGGGCGGCAACGTGCGCGCGCTCGCGGTGCGCGGTACCTTCGATGACTGCCAGCGCCTGGTGAAGGAGGCGTTCCGCGATGAGGCGCTGCAGGCGCGCGCGCTGCTGTCATCCGCCAACAGCATCAACCTCGGGCGCCTGCTGCCCCAGAGCGTCTACTACGCGGCCACGAGTCTGAGCATCTGGCGTCGCTACGGGGAGCCGGCCTCGTTCATCGTCCCGAGCGGCAACCTCGGCAACGCCGTGGCGTGCCTGTGGGCGCGCGCCGCCGGGCTGCCGATCGCGGACGTGGTGCTCGCGCACAATGCGAACCGCGCGGTGCCGGACTACTTCGAGAGCGGCCTGTGGGAGCCGCGGCCGAGCATTGCGACGCTCGCCTCTGCCATGGACGTCGGCAACCCGAGCAACATGGAGCGCCTGCTGGCACTCTTCCCGCAGCTGCGCGAGCTGCGCCACGCGGTCGGTGCCTGCTCGGTGAGCGATGCGCAGATCCGTGCCCGCATCCGCATCGGCTACGAGCAGTACGGGCAGATCTGGTGCCCGCACACGGCGACCGCGGCGGAGGCCTGGGAGCGCCTGACGCCCGAGCGCCGCGCCGCGCAGCGCTGGGTGCTGGTCGCGACCGCCCACCCGGCGAAGTTCCCCGAAATCGTCGAGCCCCTGATCGGTCGCCGGGTGCCGGTACCTGAGAGCCTGGCGGCGCTGTTCGCGCGGGCGAGTGCGAGCGTTGAGATCGACCCGCAGCTGGCAGCGCTCGAAGCGGTGCTCGCGGAGAGAAGCGTACGTGGATGAGCTGAGCAAACTGACCCCCACCGCCTGGGCGCTGATCGTGGCGGCCGCCGCGATTGGTTTCGGGCTGTCGTGGGCGTGGCGCTGGTACCGCCAGTACCGCGCGCGCAAGGCGCTGCGCGCGGCCGTGACTTCCGGCACCAGCGAGCACCTGATCGACGTGCTGGTGCCCGATGGCATGGGCGGGGGCTTCCACGTCGACTACCTGCTGCTCAGTCCGCGCGGCGTGGTCGTCATCGACCTGCGCGACGTGAAGGGCAACATCTTCGGCGGTGACCAGATGGCCGAGTGGACGGTGATGGACGGCGCGCAGCGTTTCACCTTCACCAACCCGCAAAGCGCGCTCTATGACCGTATCGCCGCGGTCAAGGCGATCACCGGCGATGTGCCGGTGGAGGGACGCGTCGTCTTCACGCGGCGCGGCAAGTTCCCCAAGGGGCTGCCCAAATGGACGCTGATGCTCGATGCGCTGCGCCCGGAGTTCGCCGCCGCCGACTTTGGCGCCGCGGAGTCGGGCGCCACGCAGTATCGCGAGGGCTGGCAGCGCCTCAAGGACACCGTGAAGCCGAGCTACATGGTGGACATGCGCTAGGCGAGCGTGCGGGCGTGGTCGGCGAGCACCAGCGACACGCAGGCGGTGAGCTTCTCGGCGTACTTCAGGTGCAGGAACTCGTTCGGACCGTGTGCGTTGGCGTGCGGGCCGAGCACCCCGGTGATGAAGAACTGGGTCTTCGGGAACTGCTCCCCGAGCATGCCCATGAAGGGGATGGTGCCGCCGCAGCCGATGTGCACGGCATCGCGCCCATAGACGGTGCGTGAGGCTTGCGTGATCGACTCCTCGAGCCAGGGCGCGAAGGCCGGCGCGTTCCAGCCGCCGGTGGCGGCACCCTCGAAGCTCACCTGCGCCCCGTAGGGCGGGTCGCGCTCGAGCGCCTCGCGCACCGCGCGCGCGGCAGCTGTCGCATCGCAGGTCGGGGGCAGGCGCAGTGACAGCTTCGCCGCCACTTCCGGCAGGAGCACGTTGCCGGCGGAAGCCAGGGGCGGCAGCCCTTCCGCCCCCGTCACGGCGAGCGTCGCCCTCCAGGTGTTGTTGATGATGAGCTCGGCCGGGTCGTTGCTGAGGGCCTGCACGCCCTTCGCCCAGGGGATCTTGCCGGCAACCTCCGCGCCCAGGACCCTGGCGGCGTGCGCCGCCTGCAGCCGGCGGTCCTGCGGCAAGGGCACGTGCAGCTCATCGAGCAGCAGTTCGCCACTGATCGGGCTCTCGATGCGCGCGAGCAGCTGCTCGAGGATGCGAAAGGGCGTCGGCGCGATCCCGGTGGCCATGCCCGAGTGCACCCCTTCGGTGAGCACCCGCACGCGCAGGTTTCCCACAAGGTTGCCGCGCAAGGACGTCGTACACCACACCTGCTCGTAGTTGCCGCACTCCGCATCCAGGCACACCACGAGCGACGGCTCACCCAGGGCCGGGCCGAGCGCTGCCAGGTGCGCCGGCAGGTCGATGCTGCCGCTTTCCTCGCAGGCCTCGATCAGCACCACGCAGCGCGGCAGGCGCACGCCCTGCGCCTTGAGGGCGGCGATGGCGGTGACGGAACTGAACACCGCATAGCCATCATCCGCCGCCCCGCGCCCGTAGAGCTTGCCGTCGCGGATTACCGGCTCCCAGGGACCTAGGCCTGGCAGCCAGCCGGTGAACTCCGGCTGCTTGTCGAGGTGCCCGTAGAGCAGCACGCAGCCGGGCAGTTCCCCGGGAATGTCGATCAGAAGAATCGGCGTCTTGCCCGGCAGACGGCGCACCTCGAGGGTCGCCTTCGGCAGGGGCTGGGCGCGGCACCATTCGGCCATCAGCTGGATGGCGGCCTCCATGTAGCCGTGCTGCTCCCAGTCCGGGTCGAACATCGGGGACTTGTTCGGGATGCGCACGTACGCGGTGAGGCGGTCGATGATCGAGCCTTCCCAGGTACTGGCGATCGAGGCCGAGAGCTGTTTAGCGTCCATGTGCTGTTAGTGTCTCTATAAAAATCAATGGTTTGAGGATGATACCAGAGGTCAGCCCACATCGGCCGGAGTGCCGAGACCGAAGAGCGTCCGGGCCGCCGCGGTGCTCGCGGCGGCAAGCTCGGCGAGTGTCTCGCCGCGGGCGCGCGCCACCGCCTGCGCGACGTGCGGAAGATACGCCGGTTCATTGCGCCGCGAGGCGGGCTTGGGCGTGAGGTCGCGGGGCAGAAGATAAGGGCCGTCGGTCTCAAGCAGCAGCCGCGCGGGCGGAATGGCAGGCATGAGGGCAATCAGGTGCGAGCCGCGGCGCTCATCGTTGATCCAGCCGGTGATGCCGATCGCAAGCCCGAGCGTGAGGTAGCTCGCAAGCTGCGCCGCGGTGCCGGTGAAACAGTGGGCGACGCCGCGCAGGGTGCGGGCGTGCTCGGTAAGAATGGCGAGGAAGTCCTCGTGGGCATCGCGCTGGTGCAGGAACACGGGCTTGCCGACGCGCTGCGCGAGTTCCAGCTGGCGGTGGAAGGCCTCGCGCTGCGCGCGGCGCGGGCTTAAGTCGCGGAAGTAGTCGAGCCCGCATTCGCCGATCGCGACCACGTGCGGTGACTGCGCGAGGGCTGCGAGTTCCTCCAGCGCCGCCACGTCGAGCTCGGTGGCGTGATGCGGATGCACGCCCGCGGTGGCGTACAGGCGCTGCGGGTGGTTGCGTGCCAGCGCCACCGCCGCCGCGCTGCTCGCAAGCGTCGCGCCGGTGACGATCATCTGCGTCACGCCCGCGGCTGCTGCGCGCGCCAGCACCAGCTCGCGGTCGGCATCGTAGCTGTCGTGCGTGAGGTTGATGCCGATGTCGATGAGCGCGGGCGGCGCCCCGGCGGCGCCTGCACCTGCGGCTATGTTATGGTCGGCCATCGTGGCGCGCATTCTACTCAAGAGCCGTGACCGGCACCGCGCTTACCGGCAGAGCCCGGTAGCGCGCGGCGCCTGGCATGCGCTGCTGTGGTTCGCGCTCGGCGCCACCGCGGCGCAGGCCGACGACACCGCGTGGCGCGATACCGAGGCGCGCATCCAGTACGGTTACTACACCGAGGATGCACGCGCGCTGACCAGCGTCGCCGAGGCCCTGAGCGCGAGCGACTCGCACGACAGGCTGCGCGGCTACTACACGGCGCTCAGCGACTGGCGCCTGGCACTGCTCGCCGCGCAGAGCCCCGCCGCCGTGCGCGGTACGAGCGCCGCGGAGCTCCTGCAGCGCTGCGTACACGCCATGAACGCCGTGCTCGAAGCGCAGGCTGACTTTGCGGAAGGCCTCGCCCTGCGCGCGGCGTGTGCGGTGACCCCGGCCGGGGGCGCGGGGCTGCACGTGCCCTTCACCGGACCCAAGCCCCACCGGGACATCGAACGCGCGCTCGCCGTCGCGCCGAAGAATCCGCGGGCGCTGTTCGTGGATGCGATGAGCGACTACCTCCTCGGCGCCGCCGCGGGCGGCAACAAGGAGCGCGCGCTCGGTAAGCTGCGCACCGCGATCGCGGCGTTCGAGGTCGAGCGCGCCGGTCCCGAGCCGCTGCCGGGCTGGGGCGCGGCGGAGGCGTATGTGTATCTCGCACGCGATCTGCTCGATCACGGAGACGGTGTCGGTGCGCGTGACGCCCTGGAGCATGCGCTGCTGCTCGCGCCCGATTACGCCCAGGCGCGGCGCCTGATGGCAAAAATCGCCTCCGGCTGACCGCGAGGACCTGAAGGCCCCACAGGGGCACGCAGGCTATCGGACTGTATAGCCGCGCCGCTGCCGGAAAGCGCACGCGGCTATGTTATCTTTGCGCGCCTTCGCCTGCGGATCACCGGCCGATGTCCTCCGAAGACGACAACAAAGCGCTGCTGCAGCAGCTGCGAATCGACCGCACGGAACCCGAGCCCGCCGGTCCGCCCGCGCGGCGCTACGTGATCCTCGGTGGGTTGGTCGCGCTCGCGGTGGTGGCGGGACTGCTGTGGTGGACGTTCGGCGCCGCCCGGCCCGTGAGCGTGCACGTCGCCGCGGCGCGCCCGATCCCCGGCGGCGCTGCGGCCACGGCCTCGGTGCTCGATGCGACCGGCTACGTCACCGCGCGCCGCGAGGCGACCGTCTCGGCGCAGATCACCGGGACCGTGACCGCGGTGCTGATCGAGGAGGGCGACCGCGTCAAGGAGGGCCAGGTGATCGGGCGCCTCGATGACACCGCGCAGAAGGCCTCGCTGTCGCAGGCGCAGGCGGCCCTGCAGAGCGCCGAGGCACTGCTCACGCAGTACGAAGTGCAGCTGGCGCAGAGCGGGCGCGATCTGAAGCGCAACGAGGACCTGGTGGGACGCAAGCTGGTCTCGGAGCAGGCGGTGGAGCAGTCGCGCTCGCAGGTGGACCAGCAGACCGCGCAGGTCCTAGGACAGCGCCGCCAGGTGAACCTGGCGCAGGCCAACCTGCGTTCCGCGCAGGTGCAGCTCGATTACTGCACGGTACGCGCGCCATTCACCGGCGTCGTGATCGCCAAGTCCGCGCAGGTCGGGGAGATCATTTCGCCGTTCTCCGCCGGCGGCAGCTTCACGCGCACCGGCATCGGCACGATCGTCGACATGGACTCGCTCGAGATCGAGGTCGACGTGAACGAGGCGTACATCAACCGGGTGCTCCCCGGGCAGCCGGTGGAGTCGGTGCTGAACGCGTACCCCGACTGGAAGATTCCCTCGCACGTGATCGCCATCATCCCGACCGCCGATCGCTCCAAGGCCACCGTCAAGGTGCGCATCGCCATCGACGTGAAGGATCCGCGCATCGTGCCCGACATGGGCGTGCGCGTGTCCTTCCTCGAGGAGAAGAAGGCAGTGGCGGATGCGACACCCGCACCCCCGGGCGTGCTGGTGCCGGTGAGCGCGATCCGCACGGAGGGTGCCCTGCAGGTCGTGTATGTGATCGAGAAAGAGCGGGCGCAGCGGCGCACCGTCACCCTCGGGGGCACGATGGGCGAGGCGCGCCAGGTGCTCAGCGGCGTGCGCGCCGGGGACACGGTCATCACCGACCCGCCGGCCGAGCTCAAGGAAGGCGTGGCGGTGCGCGTGGCGAAGTCATGAATCGCGGGCGCGCCGTAACTGCCGCCCGCGGTAGGATCCGGGAAAGCAGGTTTGGCAAGCCGAGGTGCTTATGAATGAGCCGATGGTTGAGGTCAGGAACGTCACCAAGGTGTACGAGCGCGGCAAGCAGACGGTCGAGGTGCTGCACGGGCTCACGCTCAGCATTCCCAAGGGCGACTTTGTCGCGCTCATGGGCCCTTCGGGCTCCGGCAAGACCACGCTCCTCAACCTGATCGGGGGCCTCGATCAGCCCACCTCCGGGGAGATCACCGTCGGCGGACACCGCATCGACCGGCTCTCAAGTGGCGACCTCGCCCGCTGGCGGGCGCACAACGTCGGCTTCGTGTTCCAGTTCTACAACCTGATGCCGGTACTGACCGCCGAGGCCAATGTCGAGCTGCCGCTGCTGCTGACCAAGCTCACCGCTGCACAGCGCAAGAAAAACGCCGGCGTGGCGCTGCAGGTGGTCGGGCTCGCCGATCGCGCCAAGCACAAGCCACGCGAGCTCTCCGGCGGCCAGGAGCAGCGCGTGGCGATTGCGCGCGCCCTGGTGTCGGACCCGCAGCTTCTGGTGTGCGATGAGCCTACCGGCGACCTCGATCGCAAGACCGCGGACGAGATCTTGGGCCTCCTGCAGGTGCTCAACCGCGAGCACGGCAAGACCATCGTCATGGTGACCCACGACCCGAAGGCTGCTGAGTTCGCGCGCCGCGTGCTGCACCTGGAGAAGGGCCAGCTGCTCGAGCAGGCGGCCTAGGGCACACCGGGAGGACTGCCATGACCAAGACGGGTTTCGTGATCGCCAACATGTTCCGCAAGCGCACGCGCACGGTGCTGACGCTGCTGTCGGTGATCATGGCGTTTCTGCTCTTCGGCCTGCTGCAGTCGATCAACACCATGTTCAACGCCGGCGAGGACTTCGTCGGCGCGACGCGCCTGATCACCCAGGCACGGGTGTCCTTCACCTCGGCGCTGCCGATCAGCATGGTGCCCAAGCTCGAGGCCGTGCCAGGTGTGGCGCGCGTGCAGTGGTGGCAGTGGTTCGGCGGGGTGTGGCAGGAGAACACGCCCCTGATCGTGTTCGCCGCCGACCCGCAGCGCCAGCGCGACGTCTACCCGGAGTACGTGATGCCCGAGGAGCAGTGGCAGGCGTTCGCCAAGACGCGCACCAGCATGATCGCCGGCAAGCAGATGGCCGAGCAGTACGGCTGGAAGGTCGGCCAGAAGCTGCCGATCACCTCCAACATCTACCCGCAGAAGAACGGCAGCAAGTCCTGGACCTTCGACCTGGTCGGCATCTTCGACGGCAAGGACGAGGACAGCAAGAAGCGCACCAACCAGGCCTTCATCAACTACGACTACTTCGATGAGGCCAACCAGTTCGGCCGCGGCCGCACTAACTTCTTCATCCTCAAGCTCACCGACGGGGAGGCCGCGAAGTCGGTAAGCAGGACCGTGGATGCGATGTTTGAGAACTCGCCCGATGAGACCAAGACCCAGACCGAGAAGGAGTTCAACGTCAGCTTCGTCAAGCAGATCGGTGACATCGGGCTGATCGTGCGCTGGATCCTGTTCGCCGTGTTCTTCACGCTGCTCTTGGTGGTGGGTAACACCATGGCGCAGAGCGTGCGCGAGCGCGTGCCGGAGCTCGCGGTGCTCAAGACGCTCGGCTTCTCCGACGCCACGGTGCTCGGCTTCGTGATCGCCGAGGCCTTCGTGCTGTGCCTGTTCGGCGGGCTCATCGGGCTCACGCTCGCGACCCTGGCCGGCGCTGCGGTCAGCAAGGCGACCGGCAACCAGTTTCCGGTCAATGTCGACGTCAAGGTCTGGCTGATCGGCCTTGCGGCCATCATCGTCATGAGTCTGGCGGTCGGCCTGCTGCCGGGCCTGCGCGCGCAGCGCCTGAAGATCGTGGACGCCCTGGCGGGGCGCTAGTTTTCCAAGGAGACCGCACCGTGTTCGGCCAAGCACTCGCCATCACCGGCATCAATATCCGCAGCATCCCCGAGCGCTGGACCTCCTCGCTCGTCATCGTCATAGGCCTCGCCGGCGTGGTCGCGGTGTTCTGCGCGCTGCTCGCCATGGCCACCGGCTTCAGCAGCACGCTCAAAGCCACCGGCCGCGAGGACGCGGTGATCATCATGCGCGGCGGCTCGGACGCGGAGCTGAACTCCGGGCTCGACCGCGAGCAGACCGACATCATCAAGGAGGCGCCCGGGATCGCCAGCGGCGCGGACGGCACGCGCGAGGTTTCCGCGGAGGTGATGGTGATCGCTGAACTCGTGCGCAAGGATGACAGGAGCAATGGCGCGAACATCACCGTGCGCGGGGTTGAGCCGCCAGCCTTCGCCCTGCGTCCGCAGCTGAAAATCGTCGCGGGTCGCAACTTCACCCCGGGGCTGCGCGAGCTCATCGTCGGCAGCGGCGTGCTGCGCCAGTTCCAGGGCGCCGAGATCGGCAAGAGCGTGCGCATGCGCGGCTCTGACTGGACCGTGGTCGGGGAGTTTGAGTCCGGGGATGCCCACGACAGCGAGCTGTGGACCGACATCAACGTGGCGCGCACCACCTTCGGGCGCAGCGGCTCGAGTTCGATCCTCGCGGCCCTCGATGGCCCGCAGGGGTTTCAGAAGGTGAAGGCGGCGCTCGCCGCGGATCCGCGCGTCAACGTCGACGTGGTGCGCGAGCGGGACTACTTCGACGGCCAGACCCGGCAGTTCCGCAAGACCATCGGTATCCTGGCCGGCATCGTCACCATCATCATGGCACTCGGGGCGGTGTTTGCGGCGCTCAACAGCATGTATGCCGCGGTGGCGGCGCGTGGCAAGGAGATCGCGACCCTGCGGGCCATCGGCTTCGGCGGCCTGCCGGTACTGGTGTCGGTGATGCTCGAGGCGCTGCTGCTGGCGCTCGTTGGCGGGATCCTGGGAGCGCTGATCGCTTACGTGCTCTTCAACAACATGTCGGTGTCCACCCTCGGGCAGAACTTCACCCAGGTCGTGTTCAACTTCAAGGTGACCCCGGCGCTCGTCATCCGCGGGCTCGTGATCGCGGTGGTGATCGGCATGATCGGCGGCCTGCTGCCGGCGATCCGCGCGGCACGCCTGCCGGTGACGACCAGCCTGCGCGAATCCTAGCCGCGCGCGCTCACAGGCGCGCGAGCGCGCGGCACACGGCGTCGACGTCGCCTTCCGGCTGGTCCCAGGACACCACGAGGCGCGCTTCGCCGTTGTGCGGCGGTCCCCAGTCGTAGAACTCGAACCCGGCCTCGCGCAGCCGTGCGCGGCGCTCGACCCCGAGCCCGAGGAAGACCTCGTTACCCTCCACCGGATGCAGCAGCTCGCGCGCCGCCGCCTGCGCAATGCGCTGCGCCAGGGCGTTGGTGCGCTGCGCGTTCCTCAGCCACAGCCCACCCTCCACATACGCAATGAGCTGCGCGGCGATGTAGCGGGATTTCGAGAACAGGTGCCCGGCGCGCTTGCGCCGCAGCTCAAAATCGCGCACCAGGCCTGGGTTGAAGAACACCACGGCTTCCGCCGCGAGCGCACCGTTCTTGGTGGCCCCGAAGGACAGTACGTCGACCCCGGCACGCCAGGTGATGTCACCCGGGTGGCAGTTGAGGAATGCCACGGCATTGGCAAAGCGCGCGCCGTCCATCTGCACGGGCAGGCCGCGCGCGTGCGCGAGCGCGCACAGCGCACGGATGTCAGCGGCGCGGTACACCGTGCCCATCTCGGTCATCTGGGTGAGCGCGAGCGCGGCAGGTTGCGTGCTGTGCACGCCGACATTCACGGAGGGGTGATTGGCGAGCGCACGCTCAAGGGTCGCCGGCGCGATGCGCCCGTGCTCGCCCGGCAGCAGCGCAAGCTGTGCGCCGCCGGAGAAGAAGGCAGGCGCGCCGCACTCGTCGGTCTCGATGTGGGCCTCCTGGTGCGCGAAGATCGCGCCATACGGCGGGCTCAAAGTCGCAAGGCTCAGGGAGTTGGCCGCGGTCCCCGTGGCGACGGCGAAGCTGCGCACCTCGGTGCCAAAGTAGTCCCCGAACAGCCGGTCGAGGCGTGTGGTCCACTCATCCTCGCCGTAGCTGTGCACGCGCCCGTGGTTCGCCTGCGCCAGCGCCGCGAGCACTTCGGGGCAGGCGGTCGAGGTATTGTCACTGAGGAACTGCATGGCTGAACTCCCGTGAGGCGCGCCGCCTCAGTCGATCCGCCAGCGGAACGACCAGGCACCGAAGGCGAGGAACGCGAGCGCGGTGACCGCAAGGTAGAGAAGATGAGGCGCGATGGCGGTGAGGCCCGCCCCATCGAGCATCACGGCGCGCGCCGCATCGAGCGCGTGCGTCAGCGGAAAGATGTGCGCGATCCACTGCACCCAGCGCGGCGAGCCCTCGAGCGAGAACCAGATCCCGGACAGGAGCATCATCGGCCAGGTGAGGAGGTTCAGCAGGCCCCCGACCAGTTCCTCGCTCGAGAAGCGCGCGGCGATGGTGAGCCCGAGCGCCACCATCGACAGCGCTGCGAGCACCGCGATCAGCACCAGCAGCAGCGGGTTACCGGCATTGTGGAAGCCGATGATCAGACTGATCCCCGCGTACAGCACGAAAGTGACGAAGAGGATCAGCAGCAGGCGCGACAGCACCTGGGCACTGAGGAACTCAAAGGCCGTGAGCGGGGTGGCATGCAGGCGCTTCAGGAACCCGCTCTTGCGATAGCGCACCACCACGTAGCCGACGCCAAACAGGCAGCTGAACATCATGTTCATGCCGAGGATCCCCGGGAACAGCCAGTCGACGTAGCGCACCGCCTTGCCGGTGACCGTCTGGCGCTGCGCGTCCTGGTGCGCGGCCAGCACCAGCCGCTCGGCCACGTAGCCCTTGGGCGAGTCGGTGTTCACCCAGTAACGCACCGGGGAAGACAGGCTGAGGAGCAGGTCGATCTGCTGGTGGGTGAGCTTGGCGATCCCGGTGGCCTCGTCCTGCTCGGGCACGAACTCGACGTAGCGCTCGCGCAGGAAGGAATCGGCATCGCGATCGATCTTCGCGGTCACCACGCCCACCTTGAACAGCGGCCGCTCCGGGCCCCCGAATACGAACCCCATGCCGACCACCACCAGCAGCGGCAGGAGCGTCGTGAAGAGCAGCGTGCCGCGGTCGCGCAGGAACTCAAGATTGCGCGCGTGCAGGATGGCGAGCAGGCGCTGCATCATGGGCGCAGCTCCGAGCCGGTGAGCTCGAGGAACAGGTCCTCGAGGTTCGGCGGGCGGATGCGCAGGTGCGCGAGCGGCACCTGCGCGGCCATCAGCGCGCGCAGCGTCCCCTCGAGGTCGTGGGTGCTGATCTCGATGCGCTCGGCGGCCTCGATGACGGTGAGGCCAAGCGCGCGCGCTGCGGGCGTGAAGTCCTGCCGCGGCAGCTCGAGCATCACTTCGGCAAAGTGCTCCTGCAGCAGCCGGCGCGGTGGTCCCATGGCGATGAGGCGCCCGCGGTCCATGATCGCGATCTCATCGCACAGCAGTTCCGCCTCGTCCATGTAGTGCGTGGTGAGGATGATGGTCTTGCGGCGCGCCTTGATCGACTGCACCAGCTCCCAGAAGCTGCGGCGCGCCTGCGGGTCAAGTCCCGTGGTCGGCTCGTCGAGGAACAGCACCGCCGGGTCGTTCACGAGGGCGATTGCGAGCAGCAGCCGCTGCTGCTGGCCGCCGGAGAGCTTGCGGCTGTCGCGGTCGGCGAGTTTTTCCAGCGCGCACAGGCTCAAGACCTCATCGACGCTCAGCCCGCGTGCATACAGGCCGCGGAAGAGCGCGATGCTCTGGCGCACCGTGAGAAAGTCCTGCAGCGCTGTTTTCTGGAAGAGGATCCCCGCCTCCTCCTTGAAGCGCGGGCCCTGGGGCTCGCCGCGGTAGAGCACCTGGCCGGACGTTGGCGGCAGGATGCCTTCCATGATCTCGATGGTGGTCGTCTTGCCCGCCCCATTGGGACCCAGGAGTCCGAAGCAGGTGCCCTCCGGAACGCTGAAAGACACCCCGGCAACGGCGGTGGTCGCCGGGTACTGCTTCACGAGGTCGCGGACTTCAAGGATCGCTGCGCTCAAGAGTTCCCTTAGGATCGGTGCGAAAACTCAGGCGCGCGATCCTAGCGGATTTGCCCCGGCGCCGCCTCGCTCTTTGGCCCAAGTTGCCGCGTGCCCCGCGACGTGTACCATCGTCCCATGAGCAGCAGCGGCCCTTACGAGAAGTCCGAGCGCGTCGAGCTCGCCGACGAGGCGGTGCACTGGGACCTCGGGTCCTCCATGTCCTACGGGGACTACCTGCAGCTCGAGAAGCTCTTAAGTGCCCAGAAGCCGCTGTCGGGTGAGCACAACGAGGTGCTGTTCATCATCGTGCACCAGGTGTCGGAGCTTTGGATGCGGCTGATGCTGCACGAGCTCACCGCGGCGCTCACCTGCGTGCGCAAGGACGACCTCGACCCGGCGCTGAAGATGCTCGGGCGCATCTCGCGCACCCAGACTCAGTTCATCTCGGTGTGGGACGTGCTCTCGACGATGTCGCCGTTCGAGTACTCGGCTTTTCGTAACGCGCTCGGGCGCTCCTCGGGCTTCCAGTCGGTGCAGTACCGGCTCTTGGAGTTCACCTTCGGCAACAAGAACGCCGAGATGGTGGCGGTGCACCAGCGCGATCCGCAGGGATACGCGGCCCTGGAGCGCGCACTGCATGCGCCCTCACTCTACGATGAGACGCTGTTCCTCCTCAGCCGGCGTGGCTACGAGATCCCCGAGGGCTACCTGTCGCGCGACTTCAGTCAGCCTTACCGCGCGAGCAAGCAGGTCGCCGGCGCCTGGCTCGGGGTCTATCACAACGCTGACAAGGACTGGGACCTCTACGAGCTCGCCGAGCGCCTCGTCGATCTCGACCAGAACTTCCAGCTCTGGCGCTGTCATCACCTGAAGACCGTCGAGCGCATCATCGGCTATAAGCCCGGCACCGGGGGCACCGGCGGGGTGTCCTATCTCGCCAAGGCGCTGGAGCTGAAGTTCTTCCCCGAGCTGTGGCAGATCCGCACGTCGATGTAAGGCCGCGCGCTCAGCGCCAGGTTGCCTGCGGGATCCCATAGCCTTGCGCGAGCTTGCGGGTTGCAGCGCTGCCGTTCACGAGCAGCGGACGGTCCACCATGCGCAGGTGCGCAAGATCGGTGCCCGCATTGCCATACGCTGCAACCAGGTGCTGCGGGTATTGCTCGCGCAGTCGCTGGATACAGCGCACCTTTTCTTCGCCGCGGCGGTTAGGCGTGCTCAGGTGCCCGTCGAGCACGTCCGCGCGCCACACGAGCCCGGTGCAGACCACCTGCTCGAAGCCGAGCACGGCGCCGATATCGGGCACATAAAGGTCGGTGCTGGCACTCAGGAGCACCAGGCGATCACCGCGCTCAGCGTGGCGGCGGATGCGCTGCAGCGCATCCGCGAAGACGCCCTGCCGCAGCAGGCGGGGCACGAACTGCGCCGTCCAGGCGCTCAGGATCGGGCGCGCAAGACCACCGAGTGTGGCGCGGATGAATGCGGACTTGACCTCCCCGTGATCGGCCCTGCCGATGAGGAAGCGCACGCAGGCGGGCAGGGCAGAGAGTGCCAGGGGCAGCCGCCAGGGATGACGCAGCACGTAGCCGAATACGTACGGCACCAGCGTGTCGTGCCGCGTAATGGTGCCGTCGAGATCAAACACCGCGAGCACCGGTGGCCGGGCTGCGGACGCGGGGTCCTCCGTGACCGTCGCGATGCCTGAACCCGTCAGGCGGCCCCGCCTTGGGAGGCGAGCTGCCGCAGCACGTACTGCAGGATGCCGCCGTGGCGGTAGTACTCGCGCTCCTTGGGCGTATCGATGCGCAGCCGCGCCTTGAACTGGATTGGTTTGCCTGACTGCGGCGTGGCGGTGACGAGTACCTCGCTGGCATCGCCGCGGCTTAAGCCCTCGATCGCAAACACCTCGCGGCCCGTGAGCCCCAGGGAGGCCGCGTTCTGTCCGGGCAGAAACTGCAGTGGCGCCACCCCCATGCCGATGAGGTTGGAGCGATGGATGCGCTCGAAGCTCTCGGCGATGACCGCTCGCACTCCGAGGAGGAGCGTGCCCTTGGCCGCCCAGTCGCGCGAGGAACCGGTGCCGTACTCGCGCCCTGCGATCACGATGAGCGGCGTGCCTTCCTTCTTGTAGCGCATGGCGACGTCATAGATGGAGCCCTGATCGCCCTCGGGCAGGTGCACGCTCACGCCGCCCTCGACGCCCGGCACCATGAGGTTGCGCAGGCGGATGTTGGCGAAGGTGCCACGCATCATCACTTCGTGATTGCCGCGCCGGGCGCCGTAGGAGTTGAAGTCCTTCGGGTCCACCCCCTGCTCGATGAGGTAGCGCGCCGCGGGGCTTGACTTGGCGATGTTGCCGGCAGGGGAGATGTGATCGGTCGTGACCGAGTCACCGAGGACTGCGAGCGCTCGCGCACCAGTGACGTCCGAAAGCGCCGGCGGCGTCATCGTCATGCCCTCGAAGTAGGGCGGATCCTTGACGTAGGTTGATTTCGCGTCCCAGCTGTAGAGCTTGCCCGCCGGGACCTGGATACTGGTCCAGTTGTCATCGCCCTTGAAGACGCCCGCATAGCTGTCGCGGAACATCTGCGAATCGATGGAGCGTCGCAGCAGCTCCTGAACTTCCTGATCGCTCGGCCAGATGTCGGCGAGGAAGACGTCCTTGCCGTCCTGGTCCTTGCCAATCGCTTCTGTCGTCAGGTCAATGTCCAGCGTGCCGGCAAGCGCGTACGCCACCACCAGGGGCGGGGAGGCGAGGAAGTTCATGCGAACTTCCGGGTGCACGCGGCCTTCGAAGTTACGATTGCCGGAAAGCACTGCGCACGCGGTAAGGTCGCCGGCCTTTACGGCGGCGGAGATTTCGGGCTTGAGCGGGCCGGAATTCCCGATGCAATTATGCACAGCCACACCGGCGGCTACGAACGCGTGGTGCTCGCTGATCGAAAGGTCGAATACTTCGCGCTTGCCTGCCGCGCGCCGCTCCGTCACGCGGAGCGTGAAGGTTGGCAGCGCCATCGCATCCTTGGTGGTGCAGTAGCGCTTCGGTTCCTCCACCGCATCAACGGAGTCGGTCGCGGTGAACCAGGCGGTCACGCCCATCTGTTCGAAGAGCTCTGGCGGCGAGGGGAAGTCGCAGCTGTCGCGATGCAGTGGTCGGAAAGGGCGCGAGGCTTCCGGCAAACGCGAGAAGCGATCATGGCCCTCAAGCAGCGAATAGTGCGCGAACACCGCGGGCTCACGCTCGGTCAGCTCGACCGCCGCCAGCGCGCGCGCCTGAGTGAACGACAGCGACGTGTCCTTCTGATGTAGCTCCTCGAGCCGGTCGGCCATCCACAGGCGCTGGCGGTTAATCGTGTCCACCATGCGCCAGTACACAGCCGCGGCACTGGCGCGCAGCATCTTGTCGGTTGAGTAGCGGAATCCCACGCGTTCGACGAACGTCAACCCTTCAGGCAGGTCCAGCCGGATCTCTTGGCGTGGTACGCCATCCTGCGCCCGCGGGTACGAGGAGGCAGAGTGTCGTGTGGCGTATTCGCGCACGAGGGCGCCGCGCGCCTTCACGCCACAGCGCACCAGCAGGCGGATGATGTCCTGCATCAGTGCCTTAGTGGCCTCGACGAACTCGGGCTTGGCGCTCTGTGAATAGGCGGGACGGGACAGTCCCGCGGCGCCTGCCGCGCTGCCATAGCGCTGCAGATAGGGAGCGTGGCCGTCGCCGCCGAACAGGCCGCCCAGGAACTCGCGCACGATCGCGACCGGGCATTCCTCGGCCAGCACGAACTGCGGTAATGTCGGCGCTTGGTCGATGCGACGGCCAGTACGCACACCGGGAAGCGCAATGATCGCGGACGTGAGCTCCAGCGGCAGCACGATCGACCACTTGCGCTCATCGTAAGCATTGGCGAGCGGGCGCTTGCCGGTGATCAACTCGATGTCGCTGAGCGCCGCCTCGCGATCTAGCGCCTGACCGAGGTTCATGCGCGCCTGACCAGCGCGGCTGATGGATCCGTCGCTCAGCAGGTGCCCAAGAAGGCGCGCAAAGGCGAGTGCGCGCTGGCGCGACTCGTGGTCATCAAGCGTGAATTCGAATTTGCCGGCGCGAAGCTGGTAACCGTGCTCATCCGCGCCCACTTCATCGAGTGGCGCCTCGAGCCCCATGACCACGCGATCCTCACCGGTCTTGAGCTCGTCGGCGCGCACCCAGCGTCCGTCGGCCCGCAGGATCTCGTGGTCCGGGGTACACACGAGCGTGCGCCCGTCCTGCAGCACGAGGCTGACGCACTCGCGCTCCCCCTTCACCATCATTTCGGTCTGCACCGCGCGCGCCAGGCGCCGCTGGGCGTCGGGGGCAAAGACCGCCGCGCCACCGCCTGCGGGCAGCTGCTCGATGCGGCGCGCGGTGCCATTGGCCATGAGCACCGGCGTGCCGGCCGCGATGCAGGTGGTGCAGCCGTAACCGACGAGATCAAAGCCAATCTTGGCCAGATCTTCCAGCACGCCCGCCTTGGTGAAGTAGTCCGTTACCACGCGCGAGCCCGGGGCGAGGCTGGTCTTCACCCACGGCTTCGACGTGATCCCTCGGGCGCGCGCCTTGCGCGCCAGCAACCCGGCCCCGAGCATCACGGAGGGGTTGGAGGTATTGGTACAGCTCGTGATGGCGGCAATCAGCACCGCGCCGTCCTTCAGCTGATGGTGCTTCCCGTCGAGGGTGAGTTCGGCGACGCCCTTGCCCTGACCATCGCGCGCCGTGCGTTCCGTGGCGGACTTCAGCGCGTTGGTCTCGTAGACCTTTTTCGCGGTGCTCAGAGGCACGCGATCCTGCGGGCGGCGCGGACCTGCGAGGCTCGGCTCTACTTTGCTCAGGTCGAGCTCGAGTTCATCCGTGTAGCGTGCCGGGGTGGCTCCCTGGTTGCGCCACATCCCCTGGGCCTTGGCGTAGGCAGTAACGAGGTCGATGCGTTCCTTGGGGCGTCCAGAAAGCTCAAGGTAACGGACCGTTTCCGCATCGATCGGGAACAGGCCACAGGTACTGCCGTATTCGGGCGCCATGTTGGCGATGGTGGCGCGGTCGGCGAGCGGCAGGTTGGCGAGTCCGTCGCCGAAGAACTCGACGAACTTGTCCACCACGCCCTTCTTGCGAAGGATCTCCGTAACGGTGAGCACAAGATCGGTGGCGGTCGCACCGGGCTTGAGCTTACCGTCGAGGCGAAAGCCGATGACCTGCGGGATGAGCATGGTGACCGGCTGTCCGAGCATCGCAGCTTCTGCCTCGATGCCACCGACGCCCCAGCCGAGCACACCGAGGCCGTTGATCATGGTGGTGTGCGAGTCGGTGCCCACCAGGGTGTCGGGGTAAGCGCGGCGCACGCCATTGGTCTCGGCATCGAAGATCACGCGGCCGAGGTACTCAAGGTTCACCTGGTGCACGATCCCGGTGTTGGGCGGCACCACGGCGAAGTTGCGGAAGGCGGTCTGGCCCCAGCGCAGGAAGGCGTAGCGCTCCTTGTTGCGCGCAAACTCGATCGCGGTATTGGCCGCCAGCGCGCCGGCGAAGCCGTACTCATCCACCTGCACGGAATGGTCGATGACGAGTTCCACGGGGGCGAGCGGGTTCACGCGCTCCGGATCGCCGCCCAAGCGCACGATGGCGTTGCGCATCGCGGCCAGGTCCACGACGCACGGCACGCCGGTGAAGTCCTGCAAAATGACCCGCGCCGGGGTGAAGGCGATCTCGTGCGAGGGGGAGGCGGCCGGGTCCCACTCCAGGAGCGCCTCGATGTCGGCGCGGGTGACACTGACGCCGTCCTCGAAGCGCAGCAGGTTCTCGAGCAGGATCTTCAGGGAGTATGGAAGCCGTGCGAGCTTCTCCTGGGGGAGGGAAGCGAGGCTCCAGATCTCATAGGAGCGGTCGCCCGCAGTGAGTGTCGATCGCGCCCGGAAACTGTTCGTCATGCGTATCTCCGCCGTGAGCCGCCAATTATATCGGGCAGGGCGCCGGCCTGCTGCCCAATGGCTCACGCGGCAGCGCAGTGCTCGATGACAGGTGTAACGCTCTCGATGACCGCGCCGCCGAGGCAGCGCTCGGCCTCGTACGCCACCACGTACTGCCCGGGCGTCACCGCGCGCTGCGGGCGCTCGAAATGCACCCGCATGGTGCCCTCGGCGAGAGGCACGACTTGCCCGCTCTGGTCGGCCTGGCGGTAGCGCACCTTGAGGGCCGCCGCGAAGGCTGCCGCGCGGGGTGGCGCGAGCCAGTGCCAGCGGCCGCTCACGAGTGCCTGGCTTTCCAGCAGCGGATGGTCATGCCCCTGCACGACGATGAGGGCATTGCGCCGGGCGTCCTTGGCCGCCACGTACCAGGGCGCCTCGGGGCGCCCCGGGCGACCGCCGATGCTCAGACCTTCGCGCTGCCCGAGGGTGTAGAACGCAAGTCCCTCGTGAGTGCCCAAGACTTCCCCGTCAGGGGCCTCGATGGGGCCTGAAGAGCGCGCCACGTAACGCGCCAGAAACTCGCGGAACGGGCGCTCCCCGATGAAGCAGATGCCGGTGCTGTCGGGCTTGTCGAAGACCGGCAGACCCGCGCGCCGCGCGCGCTCGCGAACCAGGCTCTTGTCGAGTTCCCCGAGCGGCATGAGGAGGAAGGGAAGCTCCGCCCGTGGCACTTCGGTGAGGAAGTAGCTCTGGTCCTTGGCCGCATCGAGCGCCTTGAACAGGCCCGTGCCCTCGGGCGTCGGCAGCAGGCGTGCGTAGTGCCCGGTCGCAAAATGGGTAGCCCCGAGGCGCCGCGCCCAGGCGAGGCCGACGCCGAACTTGATCTCCCGGTTGCACAGGACATCCGGGTTCGGGGTCCGGCCGGCGCTGTGCTCGGCGAGGAAATGGGCAAATACCCGCTCGCGGTACTCGCGCGCGAAGCTCACCCGGTGCAGCGGCATGCCAAGTTCGGCGGCCACGGCGCGTGCGTCCTGATAGTCCTGCGCCGCCGTGCAGTAGCTGTCGTCGTCCTCTTCCCAGTTGCTCATGAAGAGCCCCTGCACGTCCCAGCCCGCCTCCTTCAGCAGCAGCGCCGCGACCGCGGAATCCACGCCCCCGGAGAGCCCGACGATGACGCGGGCGCCGGGCGGCGGCGGGGATGTAGGGAATCGGGGAGCCATCGGCCCATTCTACCGCAGGGGTGCCCGGACCTTGCCGGCCCGCGGCACGGGGCGCCTTCAGAGACGGGCGGTAGGGGTCACGGCCGCGGCGGTCTCGAGGTCCAGGTGCGCGACGGACTCCAGGCCCGCGATGCCCCCGGTGAGGAAGTCGCGCACGCAGCGCAGGACCAGAGGACTGCGCAGCCGCCCTTCATGGGCGAGCAGCTCGTCCTCAGAGAGCCAGTGCGTGCGCACGATGCCGCGGTCCAGGCGCTGGCGCGCATCGTGGTCCGTGACCGCGCCGGTGAACGCAAACCGCAGCGTGGGTCGCCGCGCGCTTGGACGGCGCCACAGGTATACCCCGAGCAGTCCCTGCGGCTCGAAGCGCCAGGCGGTCTCCTCGCGCACCTCGCGCACGACGGCCGCGAGGAGCGACTCGCCCTGCTCGACGTGCCCGGCGGGCTGGTTGAAGACCAGGCGATTGTTGATGCGTTCTTCGACGAACAGGAATCGGCCGGCTGTCTGGGCGACGGCCGCGACGGTGATTTCGGGGGTGCGGGGCATGCGAGGGATTGTAACCTCCGGCATGCCGCCGGCTGCAAAGGAGTTGATCAGCCGCGACGGGCGGCGCGCAGGCCGTGCTCGGCTGCGCTGGCGTTCCACACCTGATCAAACTCCTGAAGATACAGACGCGCGGCGACCGGATTATTGATGTCCGCAACTCCGTCCCAGGTGTCGGCGCGCATGCGGTACACGATCGCGCGGTCGTCGGCGATGAGATAGGTCGAGGCGCGCTGCGGGGCCTGCGCGGCCACGTAGCGGATGTCGATGCAGCTGGAGAGCCGCCGGCCCATCGCCACGAAGCGGTTGCTGTCGCGCAGGACCCGGGTCGGCTCCCCGAGCAGCACCCGCACCTTGGCGAAGCTGCGCGTGAGGACGAAGTGCTTGATGACCTCGAGGAAGGCGCTCTGGTCGTAGAGGTCCGGCTCGAGATCGGGGGTGTAGATGGAGATCAGACGCTGAGCCGTGGCGGCGATTTCGTTCACCGCAGCGCGCACTTCGGCGACTGAGGTCAGGACTGCGAGCGTCTCACCGTTCTGGCGGCTGAGGCCCGGCGTGCCAGAGCTCCCCGGGTCGGAGGCATAGCGGGCGTTGGCGAGCTGCGCCAGCGCACTGTTGATGTCGATTTCCCCGGCTATTGCCACACGCGGCGCCTAAGCATTGCCTGCACGAAAGGCAGGCTGCGGAAGATCTTAGTGAGGAAACCTCACAAATCAGTGCGGAGCGGTTCACGGTTTGGGGGGCGGCGGGGAGTGCAGTAAGTCAAAAGCGCGGCTCAGTTCGCACTTTGGAAGACCACTCCGGGGCGGGTGAGATTACTGGCGGCCGCGAGCGCAGCCTCGGCAGCCGCCCTCAGACGGCGCGGGCGAGGCTTGCGGCAAGCCCCACGTAGGCGGCGGGCGTCAGGGCCTTCAGGCGTGCTTTTTCCGCCTGGGGCAGCGGCAGCGCGTCGATGAAGGCGGCGAGCGTCGTGGCATCGATGGCTCGCCCGCGGGTGAATTCCTTCAGCCGCTCGTAGCCGTCCGGCACGCCCTGGGCACGCAGCACCGTCTGCACTGCCTCGCCCAGGACCTCCCAGGCGCCGGCAAAGTCTGCGGCCATGCGGGCCGGATCCGCCTCGATCTTGGCAAGCCCGCGCCCGAGGGAGTTCCAGGCGATGAGCGTGTGGCCGAGCGCGACGCCGAAATTGCGCAGCACGGTGGAGTCGGTGAGGTCGCGCTGCCAGCGCGACAGCGGCAGCTTCTCGGAGAAGTGGCGCAGCAGCGCGTTGGCGACGCCGCAGTTGCCTTCGGCATTCTCGAAGTCGATCGGATTGACCTTGTGCGGCATGGTGGAAGAGCCGACTTCACCCGCCACCGCGCGCTGGCGCAGGTAGCCGAGGGAGATGTAGCCCCAGAAGTCCCGGCACAGGTCGATCAGGATGACGTTGAGCGCCGCCAGCGCATCGCAGTACTCCCCGATCCAGTCGTGTGGCTCGATCTGGGTGGTCCAGGGGTTGTACTGCAGGTCAAGGGAGGTCACGAATCCTGCGGCGATCTTTGGCCAGTCAAGGTCCGGGAGGGCGGCGGCGTGGGCATTGAAGTTGCCGACCGCACCGTTCCACTTGCCGAGGATCGCCACCTGCGCCCAGCGCCGCTCGGCGCGCATCAGGCGCGCGGCGAAATTCGCGCACTCCTTGCCGAGGGTCGTGGGACTGGCGCTCTGGCCGTGCGTGCGCGCCGGCATCGCGGTGTCCGCGTAGCGGTGGGCGAGCGCCTTCAGCTCCCCGATGCGCGCGTCCAGGGTCTGCCCGAGGACGTTGCGCGCCGCGCTGAGCAGGCGCGCGTAGCTGAGGTTATTGATGTCCTCGGAAGTGCAGCCGAAATGCACCAGCTCCAGGGTCGCAGGCGTGGCCCCGGCCTCCTTGAGCTCGCCGCGCACGTAGTACTCGACCGCCTTCACGTCGTGATTGATGCGCGCCTCGATCGCCTTCACCGCCGCCGGCGCTGCGTCGTCCGCGCCCGCGGCGAGCGCTGCGGCACGCGCGCGCACCGGCGCGCTCAATTGAGCGCCCGGCAGCTGCGGGGCCGCGGCGGCGAGGTGCAGCAGCCACTGCGCCTCGATGCGGATGCGCTCCCGTATGAGCCCGGCCTCGGACAGCAGGGCGCGCAGCGGTGCGGTCGCCGCGCGGTAGCGGCCATCGACCGGCGCCAGCGCGTCCAGCGGCGAAAGTGGCTCTTGGGCTGACCCCGACATGCGTGCTTGAGGCCCTCGAAGTGCTAGGATTTGCATCATAACGCATACGGTCGTCCGGCCGGGCGCAACCACCTTTGCGGAGTGAGGCATGACGAGTTCTTTTCGGGTCGAGCACGACAGCATGGGCGAGCTGAAGGTACCCGCCGAGGCCCTGTGGGGCGCCCAGACCCAGCGCGCCGTCGAGAACTTCCCGATCAGCGGCGTGAAGCTGCCGCGCGCCTTCATCGCCGCGCTCGGCCTCATCAAGCAGGCGGCGGCGCGCGCCAACACGGCCCTGCAGCTGCTTGATCCTAAGGTAGCGCAGGCCATCGACGGGGCGGCCACCGAGGTGGCCGCGCACCAGCACGACGCCCACTTCCCGATCGACGTGTTCCAGACCGGCTCGGGCACGAGCACCAACATGAACGCCAACGAGGTGATCGCCGCGCTTGCCAGCCGCCGCCTGGGCGCCCCCGTGCACCCCAATGACCACGTCAACATGGGGCAGAGCAGCAACGATGCCATCCCGACCGCGGTGCACGTGAGCGCCGCGCTGGCATTGCGCGATGCCCTGGTCCCCGCCCTCGCGCACCTGCGCGACGTGCTCAAGGCCAAGGAGGCCGAAGTGCAGGGCATCGTGAAGACCGGCCGCACCCACCTCATGGACGCCATGCCGGTCACGCTGTCGCAGGAGCTCTCCGGCTGGCGCACCCAGATCGAGAACGGACTCGCACGCCTTGAATCGACGCAGCCGCGCCTGCTGCAGCTGGCGCAGGGCGGCACCGCGGTCGGCACCGGCATCAACGCGCACCCGCAGTTCGGGCAGCGCTTCTGCGCGGAGCTCAAGGCCATCACGGGCGTCGCCTTCACGCCGGCCCCGAATTACTTCGAGGCCATGTCGGCCCAGGACACCGCGGTCGAGCTCTCCGGGCAGTTGAAGGTGATTGCCGTCAGCCTGATGAAGATTGCCAATGACCTGCGCTGGATGAACAGCGGCCCGCTGGCCGGCCTGGGCGAGATCGCGCTGCCGGCACTGCAGCCGGGCAGCAGCATCATGCCCGGCAAGGTGAATCCGGTGATCCCCGAGGCCACGGCCATGGTGGCCGCGCAGGTCATCGGCAACGACGCCGCGATCACCATTGCCGGGCAGTCGGGGAACTTCCAGCTGAACGTGATGCTGCCCCTGATCGCCTACAACCTGCTGCAGAGCATCGAGATCCTGAGCAATGCGGCGCGCGCGCTCGCCGACCGCGCCATCCGTGGTTTCACCGTCAACAAGGCGCGCCTCGCCGAGGCCCTCGACAGGAACCCGATCCTGGTGACCGCCCTGAATCCGGTGATCGGTTATGAGAAAGGTGCCGCGATCGCCAAGAAGGCCTACGCGCAGGGCAAACCGATCCTCGAGGTCGCCCAGGCCATGACCGACCTGCCGCGCGAGGAGCTCGCCCGGCTCCTCGACCCGGCGGAGCTGACGAGCGGCGGGATCAAGGGCGGCACCAGCGGCGGGGGCTAGACCTTGCCCGCGGACCCTCAGGCCGTCCGCCCGGCCACTGACTGGGCGCCGATCATCCGCGCGCGCCTCTCAGGCAGCGAGCCGCACCACGAGATCGGCGACTGGCGGGTCCCGGGCCTGAGTGCCGCCGACAGCCAGAACTTCCGCCAGTACTTCCCCGTGGCGCCGAAGCCTGCCGCTGTCCTCGTGCCACTGGTGCAGCGTACCGAGCTCACCGTGCTCCTCACCCAGCGTGCGACCCAGCTGCGCAATCACGCCGGCCAGATCAGCTTCCCCGGCGGGCGCATCGAGTCCCACGATGCGGGCCCGAAGGCTGCGGCCCTGCGCGAGGCGCACGAGGAAATCGGGCTCGAGGAGCGCTTCGTATCCGTGGTCGGGTACCTGCCGGATCACATCCTCATGACCGGCTTTCGTGTCACGCCGGTGGTGGCCTTCGTCAACCCAGGATTCGAGCTGCTGCTGGACTCCGAGGAGGTGCAGAACACCTTCGAGGTGCCGGTGAGCTTCGTCTTCGATCCGGCCAATCACCGGCTGCAGGTGCGCCGCTCGGGCTTCACCGGAGAGGAAGTCGAGTTCTCCGACATCCCCTATGGCGAGCGCAACATCTGGGGCGCCACCGCCGGCATGCTCCTGACGCTGTGGCGCATCTGCATGGGGACGGACCCGCAGTGAGCGCAGCCGAGGAGGCACTGGCGAAGCTCATCGCGCTGATGGCGCGGCTGCGCGATCCTGAGCGCGGCTGCCCGTGGGACCTGAAGCAGACCTTCGCGAGCATCGCCCCGTACACCATCGAGGAGGCCTACGAGGTGGCTGATGCCATCGAGCGCCACGATCAGGCGCACCTGCGCGATGAGCTCGGCGACCTGCTCTTTCAGGTGGTGTTCCATGCGCGCATGGCAGAGGAGCGCGGCTGGTTCGATTTCGCCGCCATCGCCGAGGGCATCACCGCGAAGCTGACCCGTCGGCATCCGCACATCTTCGCCGGCGCGCAGCTGGCGGCCGAGGATCTGGTGCGGGTGTGGGAAGAGCAGAAGGCGCAGGAGCGCGCCGCGGACGCGGGCGCCACGGCGGGCGTGCTCGGCGGCGTGCCGCGCGCACTGCCGGCACTCACACGGGCGGCCAAGCTCGGGCGGCGCGCGGCGCGCGTCGGCTTCGACTGGCCCAATGCCCGCGAGACGCGCGCCAAGGTGCTCGAGGAGCTGCGCGAGGTGGACGAGGCCATCGCCGAGGCGGGCACGGGCGAGGGTGCGCAGGCGGCCGTCGCCGAGGAGCTCGGGGACCTCTTGTTCGCGGTCGCCAACTGGGGCCGGCATCTGGAGGTGGATGCGGAAGCGGCGCTGCGCGGCGCGAATGCGAAGTTCGAGCAGCGCTTCGGGCACATGGAGACGCTCGCCAGCGCGCGCGGTCTGTCGCTCAAAGAGCTCTCCGCCGCGGAGTGGGACGCGCTGTGGCGCGAGGCGAAACTGAACCGCTCCTGAAGAATGGTCCGCGGGCGCGGAAGGTCGCTGCCTAACACGCGGATGCGCTAGGCTTGTTTGGGTCATGAACGCTCACCGCGCCGCGCTGCTCGCATTCTGGCTGTCCGCTTCCGTCGTAGCGGGGGCGACGGTCGCCGACAACTCCCACGCCGGCGCCCCCCACGAGATGACGCTCGATCAGGCGGTCAGGCTCGTGGAGCGCGAGTATCGCGCGCGCGTGGTGAAGGCCGAGGCGCAGAAGAATGGCCCGCACACGACTTATGCCCTGAAGCTGCTCAACGAGTCCGGCAAGGTCTGGACCGTGCACGTGGACGCGGCGAGCGGCGCGGTGCACTGACGAATAGAAAAGGGGGAGGAGATGCGCATTCTGGTGGTGGAGGACGAGGCGGCGCTGCGCGACTCGCTCAAGGCGCGCCTCACGGAGGCAGGATTCACGGTCGATATCGCCCGCGATGGCGATGAGGGCCTGTTCGCCGGCAGCGAGTACCCGCTCGACGTCGCCATCGTGGACTTGGGGCTGCCGGGCGTGCCGGGGCTCGAGGTGATCCGCCGCCTGCGCGCATCGGGCAAGACCTACCCGATCCTGATCCTCACCGCGCGCGACAACTGGCAGGACAAGGTCGAGGGGCTGCAGGCCGGAGCCGATGACTACGTCGCCAAGCCCTTTCACTTCGAGGAGGTGCTGGCACGGGTGCAGGCGCTGCTGCGGCGCGCCGGGGGCTGGGCCAGCCCGCAGCTCAAGTGCGGCCCGGTGGTGCTCGATACGCGCGCCCAAGTCATCACGGTGCGCGGGGCGCCCATCGAGCTCACCACCTTCGAGTACCGCATCCTCGAGCACCTCATGCTGCGCGCCGGAGAGGTCGTCTCCAAGAGCGAGCTCACCGAGCGCCTCTACGACCAGGACTTCGAGCGCGACAGCAACGTCATAGAGGTGCTCATCGGGCGCCTGCGCCGCAAGCTCGACCCGCAGGATGAGCTGCAGCCGATCGAGACCCTGCGCGGCCGCGGCTATCGGTTCGCGCTGGCGCGCGACGCCTGAGCCTCACCGTACGCAGCCATCGCGTGAGGCGCCCGTGCATTCCCTGAGCCGGCGGCTCCTGGTATCGGTCTCGCTGCCGCTGGCGCTGTTCTTCGGCGTCATGATGCTGGTGCTCGACTCAAGCTTCCGGGCGCTCTCGGAGCACTCCTTGCACGAGCTGCTCGATGCGCAGATGGTCTCACTCATCGCCGCCGCCGACCCTTTGCCCAATGGCGGCTATGCACCGCCGCCGCAGGCGCTCGAGGCGCGCCTCGCCACCCCACGCTCGGGGCTGTACGCGCAGATCCGCTCGGGCGAGCACCAGTGGCTCTCGCCCTCGACCGTCGGCGCCGGGAGCGACTTCGGTCCGCTTCTGAAAAGCGGCGCGCGCACCTTCGAGTACGGGCAGTTCGGTCATGACCGCGTGGCGATCGAGAGCCGCGCCATCCAGTTCGAGGGCGAAGAGAGCGAAGCGGGCTCCTTCACCTTCAGTGTCGCGGTGTCCTTGAGTCCCTACGAGGAGCAGCTGTGGGAGTTCCGCCGCGAGCTGCTCGGCTGGTTCATCGGGCTCATGCTGGCGCTCCTTATTACCCTCGCGGCGCTGCTGCGCTGGGTGCTGGCGCCGCTGCGCCGCATGGAGCGCGAGATCGGTGAAGTGGAGGAGGGGCGCACCGAGAAGCTCGGCCGCGGCTACCCGCGTGAGCTCGCGGGCGTCGCCGATAACCTGAACGCGCTCCTCATCGGCGAGCGCCGCCGCGTGGTGCGCTACCGCGACACGCTCGGCAACCTCGCCCACAGCTTGAAGACCCCGCTCGCCGTGATGCGCGCGGCGCTCCCGCCGGCCTCGGGCGCGGACGCCCTGTCGGCGGAGATCGATCGCATGAACGGCATCATCGAGCATCAGCTCAAGCGCGCCGCCGCCTCCGGCGGCGCACTTCTCGGGGCCGCCCCGGTGGACGTGTCCCAGGTGGCGAGCGAGCTGCGCGCGGCGCTCATGAAGGTGTACGCGCGCAAGGATCTGTCCATCGAGCTCGCCATTGCTGCGGGCGCCGCCTTTATCGGCGACCGCGGCGATCTCACCGAGCTCCTCGGTAACCTTCTGGATAACGCCTGCAAGTGGTGCCGCGGCCGTGTGCGCCTGAGCGCGGCCATCGATGCGGCGGCAGCGGCGCGCGAGCGCCTGAACCTCACCGTCGATGACGACGGGCCGGGCATATCGCCTGACGACCGCGCGCGCGTGCTCGAGCGCGGCGTGCGCGCCGACCAGCAGGTCCCCGGTCACGGCATCGGACTTGCCATGGTGCTCGACACCGTCGAGCTCTACGGCGGTGCGCTCGCGATCGAGACCGCCGCGCTTGGTGGGGCGCGCTTCAGCGTGCGCCTGCCGGGCCGCTAGACGTTGAACTCGATGCCTTGCGCGAGGGGCAGCGAGCGGCTCCAGTTCACGGTGTTGGTCTGGCGGCGCATGTAGGCCTTCCAGGCATCCGAGCCGGACTCGCGCCCACCCCCGGTGTCCTTCTCCCCGCCGAAGGCGCCGCCGATCTCGGCCCCCGAGGTGCCGAGGTTGATGTTGGCGATGCCGCAGTCGCTGCCCGAGGAGGAGAGGAAGGTCTCGGCGTTGCGCAGGCGATCGGTGAAGAGCGCCGAGGACAGGCCATGGTGGGAGGCATTCTGCTCGCGGATCGCCTCCTCGAGGGAGGCGACCGGGATCAGGTAGAGGATCGGGGCGAAGGTCTCGGTCTGCACGATCGGCCATTCGTTGCGCGCCCGAACGATCGCGGGCTCCACGAAGTTGCCGGGACGCTTCAGGACCGTTCCGCCGGTGAGCACCTCGCCGCCGGCCTGCTTGGCAAGGTCCAGGGCCTCGGTGAAGCGCGCCACGGCGGCCGCATCAATCAGCGGGCCCATGAGCGTGCCGCTCTCCAGAGGGTCGCCGATGCGCACCTGGCGGTAGGCGTGCACCAGGCGGCGCTCGAGTTCCGCGGCGATCGCCTCATGGGCGAACACGCGCCGCGTCGTGGTGCAGCGCTGCCCGGCGGTGCCGACCGCGCCGAAGACGATCGCCGGAACCGCAAGGTCAAGGTTCGCCGTGTCATCGACGATGACCGCGTTGTTGCCACCGAGCTCGAGGAGGCTCTTGCCTAAGCGCGCAGCGACGCGCTCCCCGACGCGGCGGCCGACCTCGGTGGAGCCGGTGAAGGAGACGAGCGCGACGCGCCGGTCCTCGACGAAGCGCGTGGCGAGCTCGGTGCCGAAATCGATGAACAGCTGAAAAATCGGCGGCAGCTTCTCGCGCTCCATCACCTTGTTGCACAGCGTCTGCACGGCGAGCGCCGTGAGCGGGGTCTTCGGCGAGGGCTTCCACACGCAGGCATTGCCGCAGATCGCCCCGAGGAAGGCGTTCCAGGACCACACCGCCACCGGGAAATTGAAGGCCGAGATGATGCCAATCACCCCAAGGGGCAGCCATTGCTCGGACATGCGGTGCTGCGGGCGCTCCGAATGCATGGTGAGGCCATAGAGCATGCGCGACTGGCCGACCGCGAAGTCGGCGATGTCGATCATCTCCTGCACCTCGCCCAGGCCCTCGGCGAGGATCTTGCCGTTCTCGAGCGACACGAGCGTTCCTAAGTCCTGCTTGTGGCGCCGCAGCTCCTCACCGAGGAGGCGCACCGCTTCCCCGCGCTTGGGCGCCGGCACCTCGCGCCACGCCGCCGCCGCGTCCACCGCGCAGGCCATGACTGCCTCGTAGTCCTTGGCGCTCGCCGGGCGCACCTGCGCGAGCAGGGTGCCGTCGGCGGGGTTACGCACGTTGATGAGGGCGCCGGCGTCCATGCTCGTGGACCAGCCGCCGCTGCCGGACCAGGCGCCGGGGTTGGAGCCGGAGAGGCCGAGGCGCGCGAGCACCGTGTTCAGGTCCACCTTGCTCATGCGTGCGCCGCCTTCTTGCGGCGCTGGTGGCCGGTCTTGCCGGCGACCACGACCTCGCCGGATTCGTTCTTGGTGCCGCCCGGGGCGTAGAAGCGTCCGAAGCGGTTGGCGAGGATATCGGTGAGGCGGAACTCTTCCTGGGCGACGAAGCCCTGGTAGCGCCCCTTCTTCTCCAGCACCAGGTCCACGACCGCGGTGATGCCGGCGGCGGTGGTGACCTGGATCGCAGACCACAGCCGCCCGGCGATGACCTGCGGGTACACCTTGTTCACGTAGTTCTCTTCGCGCAGCTGCCCGTCCTGCGTGCCGGTGACCGCCGCGTACACGATGACCACGTCCTGCAGCGTCTGCGGCACGGCGTTCTCCAGGATCTGCTTGAGGGTGGCGCGATCGTGATTGAGCTTCAGGTCATTCATGAGCAGGCGCATCTGCTCGCAGTGCCCGGGGTAGCGGATGGTCTTGTAGTTCATTGACTCGATGTGCTTGCCGTGCGTTTCGGCAAGGGAGCCTAAGCCGCCGGAGGTATTGAAGGCCTCATAGAGCGTGCCGTCGAGCTCGATCTCCTCGAGTCCCTCGAGCGGGGCCACCTCGAGCAGGCGCCCGTCACTGATGGCCTGGCAGGGGTTGCCGTACTCGTTGATCAGGCCGTCGGTGGACCAGGTGAGGGAGTACTTGAGGACGTTGTTCGGATGCTGCGGCAGCGCACCGACGCGCAGCTTGACCGCCCGCAGCGTGTCGAAGTGGGTGATGAGCTCGGCGGCGGCGATGCTGATGAAGCCCGGCGCGAGCCCGCACTGGGGCACGAAAGCCTCGTTCGCCCCGACGGCGATGGCGCGCACCGCGCGGGTGACTTCGACGTCCTCGGTGAGGTCGAAGTAGTGGGTGCGGGCCTTGCGGGCGGCCTCGGCGACCGCGATGTTGCAGTAGTAGGGGAGGCTTGAGATCACCGCATCCACCGGGTGCTCGGTGAGGTGGCGCTCGAGCGCCTGCGCCTGGGTGGCGTCGAGGGCGTAGCCGGTCAGGTTCGCCGCCCCGTGGGCCCGTACCACGCTCTCGGCCGCAGCGCCGTCCACGTCGGCCAGCTGGACTCTGTAACTGCCGGATTCGGCTAGTAATCCGGAAATCAGCGCGCCGATCTTGCCGGCGCCGAGAATGAGTACGCGATGCATGAGGGTCCCCCGGAAAAGGGGCGCATTCTGCCCTCGATGCGGCCGCCGCGCCAGCCATGCCGGACGGGCGGAAAAAGCGCCCCGGGTGGCCTCAAAAAAGCCGCAGCGGACGCATGCTAGCATCGCAGGCCTATGCGATCCCCCGAGACCACTTCCTGGCACAGCGCCACCTGGCAGACCCGCCTCGCCCAGCAGCAGCCCGTTTACGGCGATCCGAAGGCGCTCGAGCGCATCGTGGCGCAGATCTCGCGCCTGCCGCCGATCGTGGTGTCCTGGGAGATCGAGGCGCTGCGCGGGCGTCTCGCGGCCGCCCAGCGCGGGGAGGCGTTCGTGCTGCAGGGGGGTGACTGCGCGGAGACCTTCGCCGACTGCGAGTCGGACGTCATCACCAAGAAGCTGAAGATCCTGCTGCAGATGAGCCTTGTGCTGCTGCACGGCCTCAAGAAGCCGATCGTGCGCATCGGGCGTATGGCCGGCCAGTACGCGAAACCGCGCTCCACGGACACCGAGACCCGCGACGGGGTGACGCTGCCTTCCTACCGGGGCGATCTCGTCAACCGCCCCGAGTTCACCGCCGAGGCGCGCGCCGCGGACCCCGAGCTCCTGCTGCGCGGCTACGAGCGCGCGGCCCTGACACTCAACTTCGTGCGCGCGCTGGTCGAGGGCGGCTTTGCCGACCTGCACCACCCGGAGTACTGGGACTTGGGCTTCGTGCACCACGCGCCTCTGAAGGACGCCTACCAGCGCATCGTGTACGCGATCGGGGATGCGCTCGACTTCTTCGAGGGCATCAGCGGGCGGCAGGTGCACGAGGCGACGCTCGTTGACTTCTACGCGAGCCACGAGGGCCTGCACCTGCACTACGAGCAGGCGCAGACGCGCTTCATTCCGCGCCAGAACCGCTGGTACAACCTCTCCACCCACATGCCCTGGATCGGCATGCGCACCGCGGCGCTCGATGGGGCGCACGTGGAGTACTTCCGCGGCATCTCCAATCCGATCGCCGTGAAGGTGGGCTCGGCGATGGATGCCGCCTGGCTGCAGGGCCTGGTGGCGACCCTCAACCCGCAGAACCAGCCCGGGCGCCTGACGTTCATCCACCGCTTTGGCGCCAAGGACGTCGCCACCTCGCTGCCGAAAGCGATCGAGGCCGTGCGCCAGACCGGGCAGACGGTGCTGTGGGTGTGCGATCCCATGCACGGCAACACCGAGTCCACCGCCGGGGGCTTCAAGACGCGCCGCTTCGAGAACATCCTCAAGGAGCTCGATCTGGCGTTCCGCATCCACGCCGACATGGGCTCGCACCTGGGCGGGGTGCACATCGAGCTCACCGGGGATGACGTCACCGAGTGCACCGGTGGTGCCCGGGGACTGACTGACCAGGACCTGGCGCGCGCCTACCGCTCGAGCGTCGACCCGCGCCTGAACCACGAGCAGGCCTTGGAGCTTGCCATGCTGATCGCCGAGAAGAGCCAGCAGCGTCGCGCCGACAAGCGCGCCGCGCCCGCCGCCCACGCCAAGACCTGAAGGCGCAGGGCGCACCCCCCACGCAGTACGAGCAGACTTAGCCGCTCTATAAATCCAGCGTTTCGAGCCTCAGCGCTTACTACCGTCTACTGCGTGCGGAGCGTCTGGCGAGACTGGCACGCATCCGGCGGTCGGCAATCACTCGTCCCAATAGCGACCGTCAAGAGACTAGCGACTCGCCAAACGTAATCCACGCTCGCGTTTGCGTTACGTAAAGCGCCAGGTGAAATGCACCAACGAACGGCAAAGCGCCCCAAGCAAACGCTGGATGCAGTCGACGATGCCAAAGCGTATCGAGCCCGACACAGATTAATATGAACACATCCAGTCCAACCATGATGCGTAGGTTGAGTTCTATCTCAGTCGCTTGAGTCATAAAGCTGACGGGGAGCCGCGCCAGCGCGTCCGGCAGCATGCAGGCGATGGTCAAGAGCATCAGCCGTTTGTGATAGTCGGGGCGCTGGCGCAGCGAGATCGCAATGGCGACGAAACCAGCAAAAAACAGCATCTGAAGCAAATCGAGGCTCGTGATAGTGACCTGAGCCCCCGCGAAGTCCGTGTGACCGCGCACTTCGCGCGCTGCAGCGTGCAGCGTCGTAATTGATCCGAGACTGACAACCAGCACCGCCCAAACGGCACCGAATAGACCGAGCCGCCGATGCCATTGGACACGATGAGCGGCGATCAGACTGGTTTGAACAACGAGCAGCACGACCCACCCGGTCATCACCGCGCCGTGGATGTGCAGCAGCGTCGCCAAAGGAGCCGTAGAGAAGAACGACTTGAGATAGAAGGTACGCGCGAATGTCCAGAAAACCAGCACAGCAAAGACGAGACTGGCACCCAGGTACAGACGGCGATTGAAGCGATGTTGCGATCGAACGATGGCGCTCATGGATTTCTCGACCCGGTCAGCGACCCCTCCCCCAACGCTCGCTAATGCTTCGAAGCCATTTTGACGGAACCAAATCCGCAAGTGCCGGTGTACCTGAATGTTGGGTTTCCGTCGGCAGTCTTGCCGGTCCCAGTTACTGTGAGTTCACACCTAACGTGCGGTCCGGCGATGTGGTCGAAAAGATATACCGATCCGCTTTCGGCGCCCGTGGCAAGATTCACTTCAAATCGGAATTTCGAATCATGGATCATAACCGGCTCGGAACCGGCGATTGTCCCCGAGAAGACTTGGTCACCACTATTGACCAACGTGCCCTTCTGGTTGTCGATGATCGTAGTAACGTGATAAAGAATCTTCCCGTTTAAATCTCCACTCAATTCGACGATCTCAGTGCCTCTCTGAATTACGCCCGTCGCCGTCGGCTTCTTTGAGTGGACGATCGCACCGTTAAGCAAATCGGTTCCAGTGCCGCTGACCTGAACGGAATGTTTGACAATCGGTTCATCAGCCAAAGCTGCGCTGCCAATCGTTCCCGCCATCGTAGCGATTAAAAATACGCCTCTCGCCGTAATTGCTTGCAAGCCTCGCATCATGTCCGCCCTCCCTAACTGCCGTCGAGACTGGTTCCGTATGACTCATGACCTTCGCTACATTATCCGGAACGGCGGCTGTCTGGTGGTGATGCCGGGCTGAGCTATGGGCGTGTGGCGCATTCGAGGCGTTCATGGACGGCGCACCGGTGCACACAGACCGCGCTCCGTAGTTTGGACGCGTGAAGCGGTCACTGACCCTCGATGACGTGCCCGATGATCTCCGCACCGAGTACGGTGGCGCGACCGCAGCCGCCCACCGCTGCACCGACCCCTGCCGCAGTGCTCGTGCCCATCGCGGACGTGCGGGGGGTGCCGGGTCGCAAACTCAATCGTGAGGAACTGGCCTCGAGCCTGCGGGGCTTCCGGGACGGTGCCTATTTCAAGCCGGTTCCCGCCTACCACGACGCGAAGGCCCGCGTGTTCGATCTGAGGGACGGGACGCATCGCTGGCGCTGCTCCCTCGCCTACGGCTTCACGCAGATTCCGTGCCTGCTGCTGACGCTCGATGAGCGCTTGAGACCGGCTATACGCCGCGCTGACGGGCCTTAGAGGAGCCCCCGTTGCGATAGAATGCTCGCCGCCCTTCCAGACCGCTGACACCCTGCTGACACGTAATCGCACCGTTCCAGATAACCCAATAGCTTCAATACCTTAGAATCGTCAGAGTCATGCAGTACGAGCACATCGCCGTGCCGGCCGCGGGCGGCAAGATCCGCATCAACCCGGATTTCTCCCTCAGCGTGCCGGATCAGCCGATCATCCCTTTCATAGAGGGCGATGGCATCGGCATCGATGTGACCCCGGCCATGCAGCGCGTGGTCGACGCGGCGGTGGCGAAGGCCTACGGCGGCAGGCGGCGCATCGACTGGATGGAGGTGTATTCGGGCGAGAAGGCGAACCTGCGCTACGGCAGCTGGTTCCCGGATGAGACGCTGCACGCGCTGCGCGAGTTCGTGGTGTCGATCAAGGGCCCGCTCGGGACCCCGGTTGGCGGCGGCATGCGTTCGCTCAACGTCGCCATGCGCCAGAACCTCGACCTCTACGCCTGCGTGCGCCCGATCCGCTACTTCCCGGGGGTTGCAAGCCCCATGCTCGATGCCAGCCTCACCGACATGGTGGTGTTCCGCGAGAACACCGAGGACATCTATGCCGGCATCGAGTGGCCGGCGGGCTCCGCCGAGGTACACCGCCTCATCGCCTACCTGCAGCGGGAGCTGAAGGTCACCGAGATCCGCTTCCCCTCAAGCTCAGGCATCGGCATCAAGCCGGTCTCCAAGGAAGGCAGCCAGCGCCTGATCCGCAAGGCCATCCAGTACGCCATTGAGCATGACCGGGTGTCGGTCACCCTCGTGCACAAGGGCAACATCATGAAGTTCACCGAAGGGGCTTTCCGCAACTGGGGCTACCAGCTGGCGCGCGAGGAGTTCGGCGCCACGCCCATCGGCGAGGGCCCGTGGCTGTCCTTCAGGAACCCGCTCACCGGCACCGACATCGTGGTGAAGGATGTGATCGCGGACAACTTCCTGCAGCAGGTGCTGCTGCGTCCGGAAGAGTACGACGTCATCGCGACCCTTAACCTCAACGGCGATTACGTGTCCGATGCGCTCGCCGCCCAGGTCGGCGGCATCGGCATCGCCCCGGGCGGCAACATCGGGGACGGGCTGGCGGTGTTTGAGGCCACTCATGGCACCGCGCCCGGGTTCGCCGGCAAGGACCGCGTCAACCCCGGCTCCCTCATCCTCTCCGCGGAGATGATGCTGCGCTATCTTAAGTGGCGCGAGGCCGCCGACCTCATCCTCAAGGGCATGCAGCGCACCATCGCCAACAAGGAACTCACCTACGATCTGGCGCGGCTGCGCGCGGCCATCAAGACCCCCAAGCGCGAACTCGCGGCCCGCAGGAATGTCGAGGAGGACCTGCAGCGGCTGATCCCCGGGGCGACCCTCATGAGCACTTCCGGCTTCGCGGGCGCCGTCGTCCGGCACATGGATGACTAGGGAGTCCTACGATCCGGACTGTGTGCGCTGCCCGCGCCTGGCGAGCTTCCTCGAGGAGACCCGGGCGCGCTATCCGGACTACTGGGCCCATCCGGTACCCTCCTTCGGTGACGCGGCGGCGCCGCTTCTGATCGTGGGGCTCGCCCCCGGCATGCATGGCGCCAACCGCACCGGGCGGCCCTTCACCGGCGATCACGCCGGGATCCTGCTCTATCAGAGCCTCCGCGATGCGGGGCTCGCCAGTGCCGCAACTTCGGTGAGCACCGAGGATGGCCTGACGCTCACCGGTGCGCGCATCGTCAACGCCGTGAAGTGCGTGCCGCCGCAGAACAAGCCGCTGCCGCAGGAGATCCGCACCTGCAATGCGTATCTGGCGCAGGAGCTGCGCGAGCTTGTCGCCGCGCGGGTGTTGCTGGCGCTCGGGCGCATCGCCCACGATGCCGTGCTGCTGGCGCACGGGGTAGCGCGCGGCCGCCATCCCTTCGGCCATGCGCAGGAGCATCGCCTGAGCGAGCATCAGGTGCTCATCGACTCCTACCACTGCAGCCGCTACAACACCCAGACCCGCCGCCTCACCCCTGAGATGTTCCGCGCGGTGCTGGCGCGTGCCTGCGAGCTCGCCGGGCTGCCGGTGCCGGCGGCCCTGCGCACGGGCTAGCGCGGGCCGGCGCGCCATGTTCGATCACAAGCAGTACCTCGCCGCCTTACCCAAGCGCCCCGGCGTGTACCGCATGTTCGGCGCCGAGCAGGAGCTGCTCTACGTCGGCAAGGCGCGCAGCCTCAAGGACCGGGTGAGCACCTACTTCGCGGCCAGCAATGTGGATCCGAAGGTGCAGGCGCTGGTGCAGCAGATCACGGCGATCGAGGTCACGGTCACCAACTCCGAGACCGAAGCGCTGCTGCTTGAGTACAACCTCATCAAGGCGCACAAGCCGCGCTTCAACATCGTGCTGCGCGATGACAAGAGCTTCCCCTACATCCAGCTGTGCGCCGAGCATCGCTTCCCGCGGCTCGCCTTCTACCGCGGGCCGCGCAGCGCCGGTGAGCGCTTCTTCGGCCCGTTCCCCAATGCCGGTGCGGTGCGCGATACCCTGAATCAGCTGCAGAAGCTGTTCCGCATCCGCAATTGCCGCGACAGTTTCTTCGCCAACCGCAGCCGCCCGTGCCTGCAGCACCAGATCGGGCGCTGCTCGGCCCCCTGCGTCGGGCTCATCACGCGCGAGGCCTACGCCCAGGACATGGCGTCCGCCATCAAGGTCCTTGAGGGGCGCAGCGATGAGGTGACCGCCGAGCTGCAGGCGCGCATGGAGGAGGCGGCCGCGCAGCTTGAGTTCGAGCGCGCGGCGCAGATCCGCGACCAGCTGGCGGCATTGCAGCGCGTGCAGTCGCAGCAGTTCATCACCGCCGAGGGCGAGCGCGACGTCGACGTGTTCGCGATCGCAGGCGACGGCGGCGACTTCGCGGTGAGCGTGATGCTGGTGCGCGGCGGGCGCAACCTCGGTACCACGAGCTACTTCCCGCGCGCCGCCCTCGCCGAGCCGCACGAGGCGCTCGCCTCCTTCGTCATGCAGTACTACGGCAACGACGTGCCCGCGGAGGTGCTGCTCGGCAGCCGCATCGAGGAGGCGGCGGCGCTCTCCGAGGCGCTCGGCGTGCGCGCCGGGCACGGGGTCGAGGTGCGCCATCCGCAGCGCGGGCTCGCCGCGCGCTGGGTGGAGCTGACGCGCGAGAACGCCGCCCAGGCGCTGCGTATGCGTTTTGCGCAGCGCCAGGGGATGGATGAGATGCTCGCCGACCTCGCCCGCGAGCTCGACCTGCCCGAGGCGCCGCAGCGCCTCGAGTGCTTCGACATCAGCCACACGGGCGGGGAGGGCACGGTCGCTTCCTGCGTGGTGTTCGGCCCGGAGGGGCCGCTCAAGAAGGAATACCGCCGCTTCAACATCACCGGGATCGCCCCCGGGGATGACTACGGGGCGCTGCGCCAGGCGCTCGAGCGGCGCTACCGGCACGTGCGCGCCGGGGAGGTGCCGCCCCCGGACGTACTCCTGATCGATGGCGGCATCGGCCAGATCTCCGGCGTCCACGAGGTGCTCACGGAACTTGGCTTCGCGGACCTCACCCTGGTGGGCGTCGCCAAGGGCCCGGAGCGCCGCGCCGGCCAGGAGCGCCTCTTCGTCCACGGCCTCGAGCGTGCCGTGGTGCCCGAATCCCACGGACCTGCCTCGCGTCTCATCCAGCGCATCCGCGACGAGGCGCACCGCTTCGCCATCACCGGGCACCGCCGGCGCCGCGCACGGCGTTACAACGAGTCGGTGCTGGAGGCGGTGCCGGGTTTAGGGCCGGCCAAGCGCCGCGCGCTCCTGAAGCACTTCGGGGGACTGCAGGGCGTGATGCGCGCCGGCATCGCCGACCTCACCCAGGTGACGGGCATCGGCGCGACGCTCGCGCGGGTGGTGTACGAGCACCTGCACCCGGGCGCTTGAGCGGCGCGCTACAGCGGCGTCGGCAGCGCGACGTGCACCGGTGAGAGGTCGTGGGCATCCCAGCCGCCGCCCAACGCCTGGATCAGCGTGACGCTGGCGACCAGGCGGCTCTGGCGGAGGCTGAGGAGCGCCTGGGCATCACTGAGCGCCGTCGCCTGGGCGGTGACCACGGCGGTGTAGGCGACGATGCCGGCGCGGTACTGGTTCAGGGCGAGGGTGACGGCGAGGTTCGCATCCTTCACGGTCTGGTCGGCCACCTGGTACTGCGACTCAAGGATGCGCAGCGCCGCGAGCTCATCCTCGACCTGCTGGAACGCGGTGAGCACCGTCTGGCGGTAGGTCGCGACCGTGCCATCGTAGGCGGCGCGCGCCTCGGCCACCTGATAGCGCCGCGCCCCGAAGTCAAAGAGGGCATCACTGGCCGCCGCGCCCACCGACCACACGTTGTTCGGCGCCCGCAGCAATCCTGCGGTCACCGGGCTCGCGAAACCATAGGAGCCACTGAGCGTCAGGTCGGGAAAGTAGGCGGCCACCGCCACCCCGATCTGGGCATTGGCCGCGGCCATCTTGCGCTCGGCGGAGGCGATGTCGGGGCGGCGCTCAAGGAGCGCGGAGGGCACCCCGGCGGGCACCACCGGGATCGTCGCGGCGAGGCCTGCCGGGGCGAGGGTGAAGTCTGCCGGCGGCTTGCCGATGAGCACCGCGATGGCGTGTTCGAGCTGCGCGCGCGTCACGCCAAGACCGATCTGCTGCGACTGCGCGCCCTCGAGCTGCGTCTGGGCGGTGATGACGTCCGCCTTGGCGGCCACGCCCACCTTGTACTGGTTCTGGGTGATCTCGAGGGAGCGCCGGTAGCCCTTGATGGTGTCGGCGAGCAGCTGGATCTGCTCGTCCGCGAGCCGCAGCTCCACGTAGTCCACGGCGAGCGTCGCCTGCGCCGAAAGGCGCGCGCCGGCCAGATCCGCTTCACTCGCCTTGGCGCTGGCGACGTCGCTCTCGATGGTGCGGCGGATGCGCCCCCAGATGTCGAGGTCCCAGGAGGCGCTGCCATTCACGGAGAACTCATTCACCGGCGCCGGCCGCGTGCCGCTCGGGTTGGTGCTGGTGAAGCTCGTGACCGTGCCGCGCGAGCGCTGCGCGTTGGCGTTGATGGCGGTGGTGGGGTAGATCTGGGCGCCGGCCACCTGCGCCACGGCGACCGCCTCGCGCCAGGCGGCTTCCGAGGCCTTGAGCGTCTGGTTGGAGACGTTGACCTGCTTCTCGAGCGAATCGAGCGTCGCATCCTCGTACACCGACCACCACGGGGTGCCGCTCGCCGCCTCGCGCGGTTCGGCGGGCTTCCAGCCGTCGGCCTCCTTGAAATGCGCCGGCGTCGGCGCCGCGGGGCGGTGGTAGTTCGGGCCAACCGCGCAGGCGCTTAAGGCGGCGCTCACGAGCAATACCAGTATCTGTCGCATGGGTTTCGTCACGTGGCGTTCGCCGCCGGTGTCAGGTCATCGGGAGCCCGCGGCGCGTGCAGGTAATGGCGCGCCCACAGCCCGCTGCACCACCTGCCGAAGCGATCAAGGTACACATAGATGACGGGCGTCGTGTAGAGGGTGAGCATCTGGCTGACGATGAGGCCGCCGACGATCGAGATGCCGAGCGGCTGGCGCAGCTCCGCGCCCTCACCGGTCTGCAAGGCGAGCGGCAGTGCGCCGAGCATGGCCGCCATGGTGGTCATCATGATCGGCCGGAAGCGCATCAGGGAGGCCTGGAAGATCGCCTCGGTCGGCGTCACGCGCTGCTGGCGCTGATAGTCGAGGGCGAAGTCGATCATCATGATCGCGTTCTTCTTGACGATGCCGATGAGGAGAATCACCCCGATCAGCGCGATGATGCTGAATTCCGCGCCGCACAGGCGCAGCGCGAGCAGCGCGCCGATGCCGGCCGAGGGGAGCGTCGAGAGGATGGTGATCGGGTGGATGTAGCTCTCGTAGAGGATGCCGAGCACGATGTACACGGCCAGCAGCGCCGTGAGGATCAGCAGCGGCTCGCTGCTCAGGGATGACTGGTAGGTGGCCGCGGTCCCGGCGAAGCTGCCGTGGATGTCGGCGGGCATGCCGATCTGTGCCGAGGCCTGGGCGATCGCGGCCGTCGCCTGGCTGAGCGAGGCGTTGGGCGCAAGATTGAAGGAGATGGTGGTGGCGACGAAGGTGCCCTGATGGTTGACCGCGAGGGGTGTCGTTCCCGGGGCGTGCGCGGCGATGGCGGCGAGCGGCACCATGGCCTCGACCGCGGTGCTGTCCGCAGAACCTGTGGAGACGCTGCCGCGCCCGGTATTGGCCAGCGAGTTCGTGGCCTGGTTGATGGCGGTATTGGTGGCGAGCGCCGCCGCGGTGTTGGTGGCGGCGGTGGCGCTCGAGGTCACGGTGCCCGCCACGGCGTTGGTGCCCTGGGTGCCCCCCACCGTGCCCCCGGCGGTGCTGATCCACAGGTTGTTCAGCGTTTCGGGGCTCTGCCAGTACTTGGGCGACACTTCCATGACGACGTGGTACTGGTTCAGCGGGTTATAGATGGTCGACACGTCGCGCTGGCCGAAGGCATCGTAGAGCGTGTTGTCGATGGAGGCCGGATTCAGCTGCAGCCGCGAGGCGGTGTCGCGGTCGACGCCGATGTCGATCTCCTGGCCGTTCTGCTGCTGGTCCGAGTTCACGTCCGTGAGCACGGCGATGTGTCCGAGCGCCTCGGCGAGCTTCGGCGCCCAGGTGTAGAGCTCAGCCACGTCGTTGCCCTGCAGCGTGTACTGGTACTGGGCGTTGCTCTGGCGGCCTCCGACGCGGATGTCCTGCACCGACTGCAGGAACAGGCGGGCGCCTGCCACCTGGGTGAGCTTCGGCCGCAGGCGCGCGATCACCTGATCGGCTGACAGCTTGCGCTCGCTCTTGGGCTTGAGCGATATGAAGACGAAGCCGCCGTTGGTCTGCCCGCCACCCTGCGAGCCACCCCCGGTGAAGCCGACCACGGTGTCGATGGCAGGATCGGACTGCACGAGCCTGATGAACTCGCGCAGCTTCTTCTCCATGGCCTGGAAGGAGATCGACTGGTCCGCCTGGATGCCCCCGATGAGGCGCCCGGTGTCCTGCTGCGGGAAGAAGCCCTTGGGGATGTCCCAGTACAGGTAGACGTTGAAGGCGACGATCGCCAGCAGCAGCACCATCAGCGGCGGCCCGTTGCGCAGCGCCCAGCGCAGCGAGCGCCCGTAGACGCGCAGCACCGCCTCGAAGGCGCGCTCGGTCGCCTGGAAGAACCCACCCTGCTCCTCGGGCCGGATCACGCGTATGAAGCGCGAACACAGCATCGGTGTCGTGGTGAGGGAGATCAATAGCGAGATCAGGACCGCCACGGACAGCGTGATGGAGAACTCGCGGAACAGCCGCCCCACGAGCCCGCCCATGAGGAGGATCGGGATGAACACCGCCACCAGCGACAGGCTCATCGAGAGCACCGTGAAGCCGACCTCGCGCGCCCCGAGGAGCGCCGCCTCGAAGCGCCCCATGCCGGCCTCCATGTGGCGCGTGATGTTCTCGAGCACCACGATCGCATCGTCCACCACGAAGCCGGTGGCGATGATGAGCGCCATCAGCGACAGGTTGTCGAGGCTGTAGCCGAGGAGGTACATCACCCCGAACGTTCCCAGCAGCGAGATCGGCACCGCCACGGCCGGCACCATGGTGGCGCGCCCGTTGCGCAGGAACACGAACACCACCATCACCACGAGGCCGATGGCGATGAGCAGCGTCACCTTGACCGCCTGCAGCGAGCCGCGGATGGTGGTGGTGCGATCGATGGCGACCGCCATATCGATGGTGCTCGGGATCGAGGCTCTGAGCGAGGGGAGGAGCGAGCGCACCCGGTCGACGGTCTCGATGATATTGGCCCCCGGCTGGCGGTAGAGGATGACGAGCACCGCGGGCTTGCCGTTGGCGAGCCCGAGGTTGCGCACGTTCTCGACCGAGTCCTCGACGGTGGCGACGTCCGAGAGCCGCACCGGCGCCTTGTTGCGGTAGGCGACGATCAGGTTCTGGTACTGCGACGCCTTGCTCGCCTGGTCATTGGTGTAGAGCTGATAGCGCGCGCCGCCGACGTCGATCGAGCCCTTGGGGGTGTTGGCGTTCGCCGAGGCGAGCGCGGCGCGTACATCCTCAAGGCCGATGCCGTACTTGAAAAGCACCGTGGGGTTCAGCTCCACCCGCACCGCCGGCAGCGAGCTGCCGCCGATCTGCACCTCGCCGATGCCGGACACCTGGGAGAGCTTCTGCGAGAGGATGGTATCGGCAGAGTCGTAGAGCTGCCCGGTCGTGAGGGTGGCGGAGGTGAGGGTCAGGATCATGATCGGCGCATCGGCCGGGTTCATCTTGTGGTAGGTCGGGTTGCTGCGCAGCGCGCTGGGCAGGTCGGCGCGCGCGCCATTGATCGCCGCCTCGACGTCGCGCGCGGCGCCGTCGATGTTGCGGTTCAGCCCGAACTGCAGCGTCACGCGGCTCGAGCCCGTGGCGCTCGAGGAGGTCATCTCGGTGACGTCGGCGATCTGCCCGAGGTGGCGCTCGAGGGGCGTCGCCACGGTGGCCGCCATGACATCCGGGCTCGCGCCCGCCATCGAGGCGGACACCGAGATGGTGGGGAAGTCCACCTGCGGCAGCGGGGCGACCGGGAGCTTGAAGTACGCCAGTGCTCCGGCGAGGGCGATGCCGAGCGTCAGCAGCGTGGTTGCGACCGGGCGGCGGATGAAGGCTTCGGAGAGGTTCATCGCGAGCCTGCGCCGCTGGGCAGCGCCTGCGGTCCGGTGCGCCCGCTGATGCGCCGCTCGAGCCGGTCGAAGTAAAGATAGATGACGGGCGTGGTGAAGAGAGTGAGCAGCTGCGAGAGGATCAGGCCGCCGACGATCGTGATGCCGAGCGGATGGCGCAGCTCCGAGCCGGTACCGGTACCGAGCATGAGCGGCAGCGCGCCCAGCAGCGCCGCCATCGTCGTCATCAGGATCGGGCGGAAGCGCAGGAGCGAGGCGTGGTAGATGGCATCGTGCGGGCTCATGCCCTGCTCGCGCTCGGCGACCAGCGCAAAGTCGATCATCATGATCGCATTCTTCTTGACGATGCCGATCAGCAGCACGATGCCGATGATGCCGATGACGCCGAGGTCGCTGCCGGCGATGAGGAGCGCGAGCAGCGCGCCGACGCCGGCGGAGGGGAGCGTCGAGAGGATCGTGATCGGGTGGATGAAGCTCTCGTAGAGTACGCCGAGCACGATGTAGACGGTGACGAGGGCTGCCAGGATCAGGAACAGCTCGTTGCCCAGGGTCGCCTGGAAGGCGAGCGCCGCGCCCTGGAAGCTCGTCATGACGCTCGGCGGCATGTTGATCGACTTCTCGGCCTTGTTGATGGCATCGACGGCGGTGCCGAGGGCCACGCCCGGGGCGAGGTTGAAGGACACGGTGGTGGCCGGGAACTGCCCGAGGTGATCGATCGAGAGCGGCGCGGTGCGCTCGGAGACCTTCACCAGCGCCGAGAGCGGCACCTCTCCGCCCACCGCGGTGGAGGAGGGCAGGTAGATGGTGCCGAGGGCGTCGAGGGATCCCATGAGCGAGTCGTCCGCCTGCAGGATGACGCGGTACTGGTTCGACTGGGTGAAGATCGTGGAGACGATGCGCTGCCCGAAGGCATCGTAGAGCGCGTTGTCGACGGTTGCCGGTGTGATGCCGAAGCGCCCGGCGGTGTCGCGGTCGATGGTGAGGTAGGCCGAGAGGCCCTGGTTTTCCTGGTCGCTCGCCAAGTCTTCCAGCTGCGGCAGCGTCTGCAGCTTCGTCACGAGCTTCGGCACCCAGGTATTGAACTCATCCGGGTTGGCGTCCTCCAGCACGAACTGGTACTGGGTGCGGCTCACGGTGTCGGAGATCGACAGGTCCTGCACCGGCTGCATGTAGAGTGAAATGCCGGTGACGTCGGCGGTGTTTTTCTGGATGCGGCGGATCACCTGGCTGGCGGTCTCGGAGCGCTCATTCACCGGCTTGAGGTTGATCAGCATGCGGCCGCTGTTGAGGGTGATGTTGGTGCCGTCCACGCCGATGAAGGAGGACAGGCTGACGACATCCGGGTCCTTGAGGATGGCGGCGGCGAGCTGCGCCTGGCGGCGCGACATGTCGGCAAAGGACACCGACTGCGGCGCCTCGGTGATCGCCTGGATGACCCCGGTGTCCTGCACCGGGAAGAACCCCTTGGGGATGAAAATGTACAGCGCAATGGTCAGGGCGAGGGTTGCGAGCGCGACCAGGAGCGTGAGCGGCTGGCGCTCGAGCACCCACTCGAGGGCGCGGCCGTAGTGATCGATGAGGGCCTGGAACTTCTCGTTGGCCCAGCGCGCGATGCGCCCCTCGGAGCCTGGCGGGGTGTGGTGCAGGAGCTTGGCGCACATCATCGGCACGAGAGTGAGCGAGACCACCGCCGAGATGATGATGGTCACCGCGAGCGTGATGGCGAACTCGTGGAACAGCCGGCCCACCACGTCCCCCATGAAGAGGAGCGGGATCAGCACCGCGATCAGGGACACCGTGAGGGAGACGATGGTGAAGCCGATCTCGCCGGCGCCTTTCAGGGCCGCCTGCAGCGGCGCCTCGCCCTGTTCAATGTAACGCGAGATGTTCTCGATCATGACGATGGCGTCATCGACCACGAAGCCGGTGGCGATGGTGAGCGCCATCAGCGACAGGTTATCGAGGCTGAAACCGAGCAGGTACATGACCGCGAGCGTGCCGACGAGCGACAGCGGCACGCTCATGCTCGGGATGATGGTGGCCGGGATGCTGCGCAGGAACAGGAACATCACCATCACGACCAGCGCCACGGCGAGTCCGAGCTCGAACTCGACATCGTGCACCGAGGCGCGGATGGTGTTGGTGCGATCGGTCAGCACCGTCACCTCTACCGCGGCGGGGAGCGAGCTCGTCACCGCCGGCAGCAGCGCCTTGATGCGGTCGACCACCTGGATGACGTTGGCGCCGGGCTGGCGCTGCACGTTGAGGATGATGCCCGGGCTGTTGTTCACCCAGCCGGCAAGGTAGTTGTTCTCGGCCCCGGCGATGACGTCGGCGACGTCCGAGAGGCGCACCGGGTTGCCGTTCTTATAGGCGACGATGATGCTCTTGTAGTCGTTCGGGTCCTGGATCTGGTCGTTGGCGTTGAGGGTCCAGGAGCGCGCCGGGCCATCGAGCGTGCCCTTGGGCGCGTTGACGTTGGCATTGGCGATGGTGGTGCGCAGGTCATCGATGTTCAGACCATAGGCGGCGAGCGCGCGCACGTTCGCCACCACCCGCACCGCCGGGCGCTGGCCGCCGCTGACGCTGACGAGGCCCACGCCCTCGACCTGGGAGATCTTCTGCGCCATGCGGGTGTCGGCGAGGTCCTCCAGCTGCGTCAGCGGCAGCGTCTTCGAGGTGATACCGAGCGTAATGATCGGCGCATCCGCGGGATTGACCTTGGCGTAGATCGGCGGCGCGGGCAGGTCCGAGGGCAAGAGGTTCCCCGCCGCGTTGATCGCCGCCTGCACCTCCTGTTCGGCGATGTCGAGGCTCAGGTCCAGGCTGAACTGCAGCGTGATCACGGACGAGCCCCCGGAGCTCGTCGAGGACATCTGGTTAAGGCCGGGCATATCCCCGAACTGCACCTCCAGCGGCGCCGTCACCGAGGAAGTCATGACCTCCGGGCTGGCCCCGGGGTAGAAGGTCTGCACCTGGATGGTCGGGTAGTCGACCTCCGGGAGCGCCGACAGCGGCAGGTAACCGAAGGCAACGATACCGACCAGCAGTATCGCCACCATCAGGAGCGAAGTCCCGACGGGCCGGAGGATGAAGATCCGGGACGGATTCACGGGCGGCGGCCTACTTTGCCGGAGGCTGACTGCTCTGGTCAGCGGTCTGCCCGTGGTTGCCTCGCCGGTGTTGGTGTTGTGGTCCCTGCCCCTGGGCGGGAGTCTGGCCGGGCGCCGCGGCCCCGACGCCCTGGCGCACGAGGATCTTGGCGCCGTCCTTGAGGCGATCCGCGCCATCGACAACGACGACCTCCCCGACCGCCACACCCTGCTGGACCGCAACGTTGGTCGCATCCCCGGGGCCGAGCGTGATCTTGCGTACGCTCACGGTCTGACCGGAGTTGACGGCATACACGTAGGTGCCCGGCGCGCCGCGCTGCACGGCGGACTGCGGGATCAGCACCGCGTTCTGCAGCGTGTTGACGAGGAGATCCACGTTCACGAACTGATTGGGGAAGAGCTTCTCGTCGGGGTTGGCGAAGGTCGCCTTGAGCTTCACCGTCCCGGTAGTGGTGTCGAACTGACTGTCGATGCTCTGCAGCGCCCCGACCGCGAGCTGCGTGGTGTGGGTGCGGTCGTAGGCGGTCACCGGGAGCGTCTTGCCCGCGTGCATCTGCTCCAGGATCGGCGGGATGGAGTCCTCCGGCAGCGCGAACACCACGGTGATCGGCTTCATCTGCGTGACCACGACGAGCCCGTTGGGCTCGGCGGGCGTGACGTAGTTGCCCAGCGTCACCTGCTGCAGTCCCGCCCGGCCATCGACCGGGGAAGTGATGTGACAGTAGATCAGGTTGAGCTTCGCGGCATCGATGGCCGCCTGGTCGGTCTTGACGGTGCCTTCGTCCTGGGCGACGAGGGACTTCTGGGTCGCCAGCTGCTGCTCGGCGATCGAGTCCTGCGAGAAGAGCGTCGTATAGCGCTCAAGATCGATGCGCGCGTTGGCAAGGAGCGCCTTGTCACGGGCGAGGGCCCCTTCGGCCTGCTCGAGCGCCACCTGGTAGGGGCGCGGATCGATGAGGATGAGAAGGTCCCCCTTCCTGACGGCCTGGCCCTCCTTGAAGGCGATCTGGGTGATCTGGCCGCTGATCTGGCTCTGCACGGTGACGGTGGTGACGGGCGTGACCGTGCCGAGGCCATTGACGATGATCGGCATGCTGCCGCTCTTGGCCGCCGCCGTCGCCACCGGCATCGGGGCACCGGCGGCGCCGAAGCGGCCCGCGGGGGCCTTCGGCGCGCCCGGCCGCAGCAGCCAGGCGAGGAGGATGAGGGCGAGGATGGCGCCGATCACCACCAGCCAGCGGACGGAGAGGAATCTGCGCCAGCCGGTGGCGCTTTGTTGCTCAGGAGGGGGGAGTAACGCGGGATTGCTGTAAACGTCGTTCATGAAGCTTGATTGGCGCCTGCCTGTCACACGTTTCCGGCAAGTTCAGCACGCAGTTCTTGAGTCTCGCGGTTGAATCCAATGCCATCCGGCCACTGTATCCTGTACCTGTGTCAACGAATCTCAAGATTGCGATGGCAATTCTGTCGCTCTGTGCCCCGCCGCCCCGGGGTGCGTATCCTCAAGAGGAACTCTACCGAATCGACGCAACTGCGGCCCGAAGTCTTTATTATCGGCGCATTCCCGTTCAACGGCGTACCCGATGGCCTTGAGTCTGCCCAACGCGCTCACCTGGGCCCGGATCGCCGCGATCCCGCTCATCGTGGCGCTCTTCTATATGCCCTACCCCTGGGCCGATCCGGCCGCCGGCCTGTTGTTCGCCGTGGCGGGCATCACCGACTCACTTGATGGCTATTTCGCGCGGCGCCTGGGCCAGATCTCACGCCTGGGGGCGTTCCTGGACCCCGTCGCCGACAAGCTCATCGTCGCGGTCGCGCTCGTGCTGCTCGTCAGCAAGGACCCCCGTGCCCTGATCGTCCTGACGGCGGCCGTGATCATCGGTCGGGAAATCACGATTTCTGCGCTGCGGGAATGGATGGCGGAGATCGGTGCGCGGCGCAAGGTCGCCGTGTCGCAGCTCGGCAAGTACAAGACGATCCTGCAGATCACCGGCCTTTCGATGATGCTCTACCGGATACCGCTCTTCGGGCTCATCCCGACCTATCGCCTCGGGGTCGGCCTCACCGAGGTCGCCGCTCTTGCGACGCTCGTCTCGATGGGGATGTATTTACGGGCCGCATGGCCCGAGCTCAGGCGTTAGATATGAGATGCAAGCACTTGTTTTTAATGATAAATATGCCTAGTATCTCAGGTAGTTTATAGTTGCGCGGCGAGCGGGATTCACCTTGACTTCGCAAGGGGTGGCCATAGAATCTCGCGCTCTTCGATTCCGGATGCGGGAATAGCTCAGTTGGTAGAGCACGACCTTGCCAAGGTCGGGGTCGCGAGTTCGAGTCTCGTTTCCCGCTCCAAATTCAATAAGTTGCAAAGGTGCGTGTGCTGGGTTGGCACGCACTTGGCACGCGCCCATACAGGCGCGTGGCTTTACCATCGCATCGTCTTGCGCGATGAAGTATCGGCGCGAATGCTCCGGGGAAGAGCTTCGACACCGCGAACGGTCACGCGATTCAATATCTAAGAACCGGAGATTTGGGACCCGGCGAGGCCACGCGTCCGGAAGCTGGGAACTGGCGGCGTCAGGCGAACGCAAACGGATTGACGATCGTAACTCCCGCGATTGCCTGGCCGGCGTTGAGATCCTCACTGTAAATCTGTGCGGCCTGCACCTGCTCGGCGGACGCCACGATCAGGGCGTCCCAAAACATGATCTGTGCCATTGCAGAAATGTCGATCGCCCGCGTGACGGTTTCGGGTGTCGTCGGCTCGAGTACCCACGCGCCGTAACTACTGATCACCTCACGGGCCGTTGATCGAGAAACCGGCGTCGCGAGTTTTTTGGTTACGTTGACATAGAACTCCTGGAGGACTTGCACGGACAGCCGTCCGGCGCGCGACTCCCATAAGAGCCGCAATTTCTCGACCGCTCGGTCGCGCTTCGAACCGGCGTCTATGTCGTGCGCGTAAATCAGAACGTTGGAATCAACGAATACGACGTCGCTCATGAAGCTCCTCGCGGCTCAGAGGGGTACCTCCAAGAGGCAGCGGGGTAGCAAAGAGCGCCAAGGCTCGTTTGCGCGCCGCCGAGTACCGCGCATCTTCCGAGACCAGTTCCCGCAGCTCATCGGCGAGCAGGGCGCTGACGCTGCGCCCCCGGCGTGCCGCGACCGCGCGTGCCTTCTTGAGCAGCGCTGGCTCGATCGCGACCGTAATATTGTGCTTTATTACCATCGGTCACGTAAAATACGTGAAGAGTGGCAACGGGTCAATAAGCGTATCCCCGGCGCGAACCGGTCCTACGCCGGGCGTAAATCACGCCGAGCACAGCAAGGGGCGAACGCTCTGTGCTGGCCCGAATGCTTGGCAAGCAGGTGGCACGCACTGACGTGTGCGCCCTTGATTCATCTGTCCTAAACAGAGATGGCTTAGTCACTTATATAATTGATTTAAAAGGGATCTTCCGGTCCTTGCCAAGGTCGGGGTGGCGAGTTCGGGTCTCGTTTCCCGCTCCAAATTCAGCGCGCGTGTCCTGGGTTGGGGCGCAATTCGAGCGGGTCATCGGGCCGCGGTTGATCGGTCCATTCGAGTCCCTCGCAGGGCTGCTCGACGACTGTTTACTCGTGAACGTATCCCGATCGTGTTCAGCTACGCGCCAATTGCGTGCCGTGCCCGGAGGGGGAAAGTAAAGCAATCGCCTCGGGCGCGCATCAAGCGACAATTTCGGGAAGGACTGCCGGAGTTGATGATGGGATCGCCACGCACCGATCCGTCTCACGATGACCGGTATCGGACCGGAATACAGGGGTTCTACGCGCGCACCGTCATGCACACTGAGGAAGCGCGGCGCGCAGGCCCCGACGAGACTCGTGATAGCGTCTCAGCTCGCGGGCCCGGTCCACTCCGTAACTGCGCAGCGATCGACCTTCCAGATGTGGGCTGCATACTCAGCGACCGTCCGATCGCTCGAGAATTTTCCGGATCCAGCTACATTTAAGATGGCCCTGAGCGCCCACTCGTCCGGGTCGGCGTATAAGCTGACTACCTTCTTGTCCGCGTCGAGGTACGACTTCAGGTCGGCCAGGTGCATGTAGTAATCACCGTGCGTCAACAGAATATCCAGGAGTGGCGCAAAAATGCCAGGGTCACCGCGGTTGAAATGGTCTGAGCGAATCAAATCCAATGCCGCTCGCGTCTCGGGTTCGTGGTCATAGTGCCAGTGCGGGTTGTACCACCCGCGACTGCCCGACACCTCCGCCGCAGTGAGGCCGAAAAGGAAGAGGTTCTCCTCGCCGATTTCCTGCGCCATCTCGACGGTCGCACCATCGCGGGTACCGAGTGTCAGGGCGCCATTCATCATGAATTTCATGTTACTGGTGCCACTGGCCTCGTAGCCTGCGGTTGAGATCTGATTGGAGACATCACTGGCAGGGATAAGTCGCTGTGCCAGGGAAACATCATAGTCGGGCAAGAACAGCACCCTGAGTCGGCCTCGAGTAGCCGAATCGGCATCGATTGTTGTTCCGACGCTATGGATGAACTTGATGATGAGTTTCGCAAGCCGGTATCCCGGCGCGGCTTTACCGGCGAATATGAATATTCTCGCGGGCGCGATTTCGAAATCTCGATTCTCGCGCAGGCGGTTGTAAAGCACGACTATGCGTAGCGCGTTCAGCAGCTGACGCTTATATTCGTGAACGCGCTTGATCTGACAATCGAAGATGGCATCTGGATCGACCGTGATGTCGAACGTCGATCGAAGCCAGTGAGCGCACCGGAACTTGGCCTCGCGCTTGGCGCTCCGGAAGAAGTCGCGGAAACCTTCGTCCTTGGCGAGTAGCCTGAGTCTCGTCAACTGCTCGAGGTCGGTTATCCACGAGTCGCCGAGTGCGTCTGTGATCAGCTCGGCAAGCGACGGGTTGGCAAGCAGCAACCAACGGCGAGGCGTGACACCATTCGTCCTGTTGCTGAAGCGCTCCGGGAAAACCTCGGCCATATCCTTGACGGTCGTTGTGCGTAACAATTGGGTGTGAAGTGCGGCGACACCGTTGGTACTGTGCGAACCGGCGATGGCCAGATGAGCCATGCGGACATGTTTCGCGGACTCTTCGTCGATCAAGCTCACGCGCTGGACTCGTCCGTTTTCGTCCGGAAAGTGCCTACGCACCGAATCGAGCAGGCGCCGGTTGATTTCATAAATTATTTCGAGTTGCCGGGGTAGCAGCGCTTTGAACCACGCTACGGGCCATTTCTCCAGTGCTTCCGGCAGAAGCGTGTGGTTGGTGTACGCCAGAGATCTTTGCGTGATGTCCCAAGCCCGGTCCCACCCCAGGTGAGCCTCATCAAGCAGAATCCGCATCAGCTCCGGAACCGCACTGGCGGGATGCGTATCGTTCAACTGGATGGCGACCTTATCCGGAAGCAGGTTCCAATCGGCGTTGTTGCGGCGGAAGCGCCGTATAAGGTCAGCCAGCGAGCAGGCCACCAGAAAATACTCCTGCACGAAACGCAAGCCCTGGCCGGTGCTGGTTGAGTCGTCGGGATACAGGACCCGCGTTAGAGACGCAGCTTCGATGGCCTCTGCCACTGCACTGACGAACTCTCCGTGGCTGAACTCCTGGAAGTCGAAGTAGTGAGGAGCGTCAGCTGCCCAAAGACGCAGCGTGTTAATGGTCCTCCCCCCGTAACCGACTATGGGCCTGTCGAAGGGCACGCCAATGAGTGTGGACGGCTTGCCCACGACGGCGCGCAGTCTGCCGCCGTGCACCTCATATGAGCAGTTGAGCTTGATTTCGACGCGCTCCGAGCGCCGCGGGACCTCCCACGGGTCCTGACGCTGAAGCCAGTTGTCCGGCGCTTCCTGTTGCCAGCCATCGCAAAAGGCTTGCCTGAACATCCCAAATTCGTATCTCAGCCCGTAACCCATCGCAGGCAACTGCATCGTCGCCATCGAGTCAAGAAAACAGGCCGCCAGGCGCCCAAGACCACCGTTACCCAGTCCGGCGTCAGGTTCCTGCTCCAGAAGCTCAGTCCAGTCGAGTCCCTGCTCCTCGACCGCTTGTTTCGTGATCCGGGCGAGCCGGAGATTCGTTACATTACCCGCAAGCGCTCGCCCAATCAGGAACTCCATTGAAAGGTAGTAGATGCGCTTGGGGTCGGCGCGGGCGTACGTGCTATCTGTGTGGATCCACTGTCGTGACAGAGCATCGCGTACCGCCCTGGCAAAGGCTTCGAATTGCTCGCGCGCTCCGGCAGTGGAGGGTTGGGCGATCTCATCGAATACAAGATGGCGCTCGTGGGCTTCCTTCAGAGTCAACAGAGCGCGGCGCTCATCGGAGTCACGAAACGTTGTCGCGCGCGCAGAATGAGTCGCCAGGTGATCATTCGTCTCGCCGTTGGCGCTCATATACGCTTTCTCCGATCGCTCCGCTCTGGGGGCTGCGGCGTATCGCAACGTGATTTGCCAATCATCGACGCTTAAGGAGCGTTCTTGGCGATCGATGTCGCCGTGTTGAGAATTAGCGGCAGCCCCTCCTTTCCGGAGCCGATGACCACCACCTTGGCGTTGGGCGACTCAGCAAGCTTCTCCGTCGCTTCGATACCCTGCCAAGATAAGATTTTGTCGGAGAGTCCTTTGCTGATAGTTGCCTGATAGTCCGCGATCCCTGCCGCCTCAATTCGCTTGCGCTCCGCTTCTTGCCGAGTGCGATCGAGTACGAAGCGCATTTCAAGCGCTTTCTGCTCTTCCTGGAGCTTGGTCTGGATTGCGGTCTGGACAACCGGCGGCAGATGCACCTCACGAATCAGGATGGCATTCACGCGCAAATGACTGCCATCGAGCTTCCGCGTTACGTCCTCACGGAGCTCACGCTCAATCTGCTCACGTTTGGTCGGGTAGATCTCTTCGGGGCTGTAGCGCCCTACTACCCGGCGAGCGCTGGAACGGACATTGGGGCCAATCAGAGTTTCGTAGTACTGAGGTCCCGTCTCCTTGATGAGCTCGTAAGCTTGCGCAGCGAGCGGTTGATACAGAATTGAGGTGGTCAGTTTGATCTCCAGGCCATTGTCGGCTAATACATCGAGATCGACATCGCGCTGCTACTCGCGCAGATCAACCTGGTAGATCCTGCTGAATGGCGATACGAAATGAAATCCTTCATCTAACGTTCGGTTCATAGTGCCGCTCATCGGCGACCATTCCACGCCGGTTCGGCCACTCGGGATCGTCGCGCAGGCGGCAAGTGAAATGGCGAGCGCGCTGACGCCGAAACGATACACGCTCTTGAAGTGTTGCATGACCACTCTCTTTTTTCGGTCGGGAGGTTACGGAGTGCGCAGCTCAGATTGCCGGCCCCGCCGTTGTCTCGACCGATTCAAGGTTATGACGCTCTTTAGGGACAGTTCCTTGTGCTCGTTAGTTCAATCGCGCTCGGGCCTGGCGTTCGAAGTTGGCGGCGCAGTTGGAATCCTGTGATCCGGGTTAGTAGTGCGGCGCCCGCGACATCTCGGCACACGCGACGAAGCGTGTCGATTTACGGCGGTAAGTTTCAGTGTGAGTGCAAGTCAGCGTGGCTCCTGGGGAGGCAACAGCGGAGAGGCCTGGGAATGAGAGGCGGCAGGTCCCTGTGCGCGCGATAGTGTCGATGAGCTGTGCCGCCAGACGGAACCGAAGGTTGGGGTTTTAATGAACCACTCAGCGTTTATAAATCTTGAGTAGTTAGAGTCGGCGCACGCGTGTACTCAAATAGAGTGTCTTTGGAGGGTGCCATGGGAGTGCGTGGGTTTATCGACGATTCAACGACAGGCGGCGAAGAGGCTTGGCGGAAAGCCATCTTAGAGGTCGAGCAAGCCCGTCATGCGTATGCGGCAGGCCTGCGCTCTGGGTTCTCGGATGAGCGGGCTATTGGGAAGCTTTGGCTGCGCCTGTGGCGGGCCGAGCGCTGCCGCGACGAGTTGATGAAGCAATCGGCCTGACGGAAGATTCCGGCGCGGGTGGCGCGCGTGACGGCGAGGTCTGTGGCGGCTCGCTGTCACGTTGCCACAAGGGGGCCGGGCCTAATACGACATCATGACCGGTAGGCTCATGCGAGCGAGGAGATCTCGTGTAACCCCGCCCATCAATCTTTCCCAAAGCCGCGGCTGGCCAAACGCGCCCGCAACTATGAGATCGACCCCCAGAACTCTCGCTTCGTCCTGCACAGTTGTCGCGATCAATGGGCTCGGCACGTCACTAATCCACCGCCCTTCGACCGCTGCGCCGTGGCGCCTCAAGTGGGCGACCATATGCTCTGGGGGAAGAGCCTCGTAGCGGTCGGCAAACTCTGCTGGATTTACGGCGAGCACCGTGACCTTGTCGGCGCGCTCAAGAAGCGGTAGGGCGTCATTCACGGCGCGGGCGGACGCTCGACTGGAGTTCCAAGCGACCAGAATGTGCCGCCCGAGTGTGCGGAACACACCTTGCGGTGGTACGAAAACCACAGGCCGACCGGTTACGAACAAGAGCTGCTCGGCGAAAGTGTATCCAGTCGCAGGCGCGACTGCGGCGGGATCCTGGCCAACCACGCAAAGATCCGCGAAGCGGGCATGTTGTGGAACGAGTAATGCACTCACGCCATCGATGCAGCGCCATTCGACTTCCAGCCCGTACCGCAGTCCTATTTCTTCGAGTGCCACGCGCGACCGTTCACCGGCATCCAGAATTGCGCGTCGAATGGCATTGTCGGTGGCTGCGATCGCTTTCGCTGAACCAAGGCCGAGTTCGGCCGCTCGCTGATCGTCGACCTGCGCAGCCGTCGGTTCTCTGACGTAGATAGCCGTGAGGCGGCTTCCATGCCGATGTGCCAAATCTCCAGCGAGGCGCAAGCACTCCATTGAGCGCTCGGATTGGTCCACGTGGGCGAGCAAATCTCTCAAAGCCACGGCGTCACCTCGTCATTGTGTTCATTTGAAAATGTCTGGCGTTCCTGGCGCAGACAGATGCTACGGGCTTTGAAGGTTAAAATTTATTCTTGCGGACGGTAACTGACTTGCCTCACGCGGAACGGTCGTTTGCCCCGGCGCAGCAGCCGAATTGAACCGGCGTCGGCGCATCCCGCTGGCCAACATCAAGGGAACTCAGTCCATGCTTGACTCACTAATGGTTAGCATCGAAGTTTCGTCGCTCTGCGAGGAAGTTACACCTCCGTAGCTGAGACAGAGTAGCCGGGGTTGACTTGCGGCCCCAGGCAGACAAGTCCAGTCATAGGGGTGCTCGGTGATTCATGTCGATTCATAACGGCTTGTTTCTGTATGTTGCGATGAGGATTTGAGGACTTGCCGGCGCCACTAAAATGCGAGAAGCGTCGACGGTTTCGTTGAATATGAACTGTCATCGTGAATGCGAATGGCACGGAAGAGAGGATTGAGGATACTGAGGTCGCGCTCGTTGGGAGTACGCTGAGGGTGCGCACACCTCGGCGGCTTTGCTGCGGAAACGTGGCTTGATTGACGAGCGCGACCTGAGTACCGTCTAAGCCAGGGTCGGCGTTCCTGACGCCGTCCGCCGGGAGTTGGCGGAAGGGAGATTATGATTCCCCGGAGATCGCAAGCGGCGAGTGAGAAGAGTCGTCTTGGGCTCGATGATTTGGCAGCAGCAGTCTGGGTTCAGGCGTTTGACGCGGCGTGGCTGAGTCAGGACTGGCAAGCGCTCGGACGATATTTCGCACAGGACGTTCTCGTAATGGAAACGGGATTTTCAACACCGGTGACCGGTGTCCTGCGGTTCTGGAGTACTTCAGGTCTATGATGAACGGAACCCAGGTTCACGAATATAACGCGACGGACCTGAAGGGCCATTCATCGGGAGAGACTGGAGTCATCTATTACCGATGGCAGCTGGATTGGACCGTCGATAACGAGCGCCGAGCTCAGACAGGGCGCGATGTGCTCGTGTTGAGATCGCTCCCGGAAGGATGGCAGTTGGTATGGCGGGCGCAGATTCGTTCTTAAGGTGCCGCGGGGCGGTGCTTCGACACCTGTCACCTAGAAGGTGCGCCGGATATCAGCAGGAATTGTGGAGAGCCATCACGCACTACGCGCACGAGCTGCGGCGTGCTCGAGGTCGGCAGCGCGAGGTGCGTGAGTGCACCGACGTCTCGTACTTCTGCTGTCCCTAGATGAGTGATCAAATCGCCGATCTGCAAGCCGGCGAGCGCACCGGCTCCGCTGCCCTCAGTTGCGTTACGATGACGCCACCGGGCTCATCGTCGGCGCCTACCGCGTGTCGGATCTCGTAAGGTGCCGGGGCCACGCCAAGTCCGAGAGCCGGCACCCAAGTGTCGATGTGCGCGCCGCTGGTGGCTGAAAGGGCGCCTCCGGCAGGCGCCCGTTGTCAGGTAGATTTTTCGGGGTACTCGGCTTCTAACGATGGTGAGTTCAACGACCTTGTCAGGCTGAATGCGTGCGGTGAGCTTACCGAGGTCAGCGAAGACAATTGGCGCACCGTCAATTCGGAGCAGTACATCCCCTATAAAAATCATCTGTGAGGCAGGTCCTGTGCATCCACGGCAGTCACGATGACGCCGTTGGTCGTGTGAACCCCCAGAGCGCCGCAAGATCCGCAGTCAACGATTGGGCGGAAATGCCAAGATAACCACGGTCCACGTGGCCGTGTTTCCTTAGTTCTCGCACAACCCCCGCGACTGTCTCCGCAGGTATTGCGAATCCGAGACCGACTGAGCCTCCGGTAGGCGACAGCAGTGTGGATGTGACGCCGATCACGGCGCCATCGGTCGAAAGGAGGGGGCCTCCTGAATTACCGTGATTGATCGCCGCGTCAGTCTGCAGAAAATCAATGTAAGGGTCCCCCGCTAGCAAGCGGCCTCGGGCCGAGATAATCCCAGCGTCGCCGACTGTCCGACTCCAAAAGGGTTCCCGATGGCGACGACCGGATCACCGACCGCAACCAAGGCCGAATTGCCCAGGTGAAGCGCGGGTAGGTTCGGGCGCCTATCCTCAGAAGAGCGATATCGGTCGGTGCGTCGGCGCCCACGATCTGTGCGGGAAACTCGCGACCATCGATCAGTCTGACTTTCAGGCTGGCAGCGTCTTGAATCACATGGCGGTTAGTGAGAACCAGTCCGTCTTCTTCGACTATGAAGCCCGAGCCTAGGCCAAGCCCATGATCTACAGACTGCACGGGCTTTTGCCATACGGAGACGAGCGCGGCGCGTGCCAATGCGGCTCGCTCGGCTGCGCAGCGCGCGGCGTCTTCCGGGCCCGGCAACGCGAGCACGGTAACGACGCTTGGCCGGCTTGGCGGATGAGTTGCGCAAAGCTGAGCGGAAAGGCCCCGGCAGAGGACCTGATTGCAAGCGCCAGGCCGACCGTCCCGGCAAAGGCGATCCAGCCAGGCCAAAAGCAGCGCGCGACGTGGCCAAGGCGCTTCATGGTTCGTGCCGCACCGTGTTGGCTGCACCGAAGGGCTGCATTTACCGTCTGCGGCATGAGAGCTATCTCACCGAGTAATTGCGCCCCTCAAGACATGCAGCTTCGGCGCGCAAGTAGGAGCGCCGAGATTCCGGATCTTTTGTTTCAGGGGCGGGGCCGGTTTGCTGAGGATCCATTCCGGTCTGTGCGATCGCCCAGCGACGACAGTCGTTCCGCTCCTGCTGTTGCTGAGCTTCCGATTGACCGCTCTTGGGGTAAGCAAACAGATGTTCGGATACGAGTGGCGCCGGAGTAGCGTCAGATGGGGCGGTCTCCGTCAGACCCGTGAGTGGGTCGACTGCCTCATATTCGCCAAGATCACCGTCCCAGACGTAGTACAGGTCATTCGCGTAGTAGTAAGGCGATCCGTTCCACCAATACGTCTCGTAGTCCCAGGGTAGATAGGCAAGATAAAGGCCAAGCCCGACGCCGCCCCAACCCCAGAAGCGGCCGTTGCGTCCGTAATAACCACGCCACCCATAGCCGCCATGGTAATACCCGCCGTGGTAATAGCCTGATGCGCCCGAGCGCGCGTAGCGACCAAGACCGTAAGGACGAGTACCGCTCCCACGAAAACTCGGACCAGCATGTCCGAATCCACCACCCGCATGAGCTCCTCCGCCGTGTCCGCCTCCACCGCCGGGACCTGCGCCTGCCGACCCAGACGCGAGGAGTACGCTGATAAAGCCGCGATCCAGGATCTAGGAGATACTCTAGTGCTCATAACGTGGCCTCTTGGCGAACGCGATCTTCACTTCGACTCGCCAAGCGCTGACTCCCGTCCCCGATTCAGTCGTTGATCACCTAGGCGGGACTTCGCGCTCAATAGCACCTAACTCTAATTCATTTCGACTGCTCGTGAGGATTTTGGTTCTAACTTTCTTGCTGGATGCGCTGCAAACGCCGCGGCGCGATCTGCACGTCCCCAGCGGCACCGTCGTGTTTCATTCCGTGTATCTATGTGACTCTCTGTATCGGCGGACGAGAATCCTTCGGCCTAGAGTCTCCACTCACAGTGAGCCCGAAAGGTCGTTTCCGACATTGACAGATCTGTGAACGATCGCTGTTTAAGGCACGCGTGCTAGTATTTGAAGCGGCATGCATACTCCGGCGGGTTCTGCTTTGAATGCTTCGTGCTGAACACCGCTTGCTTGAATCGTGAGCCACGCCGCGGCCCGTGAGGCGATGACCACAGAAAAAAAAAAAAAAAAAAAAAAAAAAAAAAAAAAAAAAAAAAAAAAAAAAAAAAAAAAAAAAAAAAAAAAAAAAAAAAAAAAAAAAAAAAAAAAAAAAAAAAAAAAAAAAAAAAAAAAAAAAAAAAAAAAAAAAAAAAAAAAAAAAAAAAAAAAAAAAAAAAAAAATTTTTTTTTTTTTTTTTTTTTTTTTTTTTTTTTTTTTTTTTTTTTTTTTTTTTTTTTTTTTTTTTTTTTTTTTTTTTTTTTTTTTTTTTTTTTTTTTTTTTTTTTTTTTTTTTTTTTTTTTTTTTTTTTTTTTTTTTTTTTTTTTTTTTTTTTTTTTTTTTTTTTTTTTTTTTTTTTTTTTTTTTTTTTTTTTTTTTTTTTTTTTTTTTTTTTTTTTTTTTTTTTTTTTTTTTTTTTTTTTTTTTTTTTTTTTTTTTTTTTTTTTTTTTTTTTTTTTTTTTTTTTTTTTTTTTTTTTTTTTTTTTTTTTTTTTTTTTTTTTTTTTTTTTTTTTTTTTTTTTTTTTTTTTTTTTTTTTTTTTTTTTTTTTTTTTTTTTTTTTTTTTTTTTTTTTTTTTTTTTTTTTTTTTTTTTTTTTTTTTTTTTTTTTTTTTTTTTTTTTTTTTTTTTTTTTTTTTTTTTTTTTTTTTTTTTTTTTTTTTTTTTTTTTTTTTTTTTTTTTTTTTTTTTTTTTTTTTTTTTTTTTTTTTTTTTTTTTTTTTTTTTTTTTTTTTTTTTTTTTTTTTTTTTTTTTTTTTTTTTTTTTTTTTTTTTTTTTTTTTTTTTTTTTTTTTTTTTTTTTTTTTTTTTTTTTTTTTTTTTTTTTTTTTTTTTTTTTTTTTTTTTTTTTTTTTTTTTTTTTTTTTTTTTTTTTTTTTTTTTTTTTTTTTTTTTTTTTTTTTTTTTTTTTTTTTTTTTTTTTTTTTTTTTTTTTTTTTTTTTTTTTTTTTTTTTTTTTTTTTTTTTTTTTTTTTTTTTTTTTTTTTTTTTTTTTTTTTTTTTTTTTTTTTTTTTTTTTTTTTTTTTTTTTTTTTTTTTTTTTTTTTTTTTTTTTTTTTTTTTTTTTTTTTTTTTTTTTTTTTTTTTTTTTTTTTTTTTTTTTTTTTTTTTTTTTTTTTTTTTTTTTTTTTTTTTTTTTTTTTTTTTTTTTTTTTTTTTTTTTTTTTTTTTTTTTTTTTTTTTTTTTTTTTTTTTTTTTTTTTTTTTTTTTTTTTTTTTTTTTTTTTTTTTTTTTTTTTTTTTTTTTTTTTTTTTTTTTTTTTTTTTTTTTTTTTTTTTTTTTTTTTTTTTTTTTTTTTTTTTTTTTTTTTTTTTTTTTTTTTTTTTTTTTTTTTTTTTTTTTTTTTTTTTTTTTTTTTTTTTTTTTTTTTTTTTTTTTTTTTTTTTTTTTTTTTTTTTTTTTTTTTTTTTTTTTTTTTTTTTTTTTTTTTTTTTTTTTTTTTTTTTTTTTTTTTTTTTTTTTTTTTTTTTTTTTTTTTTTTTTTTTTTTTTTTTTTTTTTTTTTTTTTTTTTTTTTTTTTTTTTTTTTTTTTTTTTTTTTTTTTTTTTTTTTTTTTTTTTTTTTTTTTTTTTTTTTTTTTTTTTTTTTTTTTTTTTTTTTTTTTTTTTTTTTTTTTTTTTTTTTTTTTTTTTTTTTTTTTTTTTTTTTTTTTTTTTTTTTTTTTTTTTTTTTTTTTTTTTTTTTTTTTTTTTTTTTTTTTTTTTTTTTTTTTTTTTTTTTTTTTTTTTTTTTTTTTTTTTTTTTTTTTTTTTTTTTTTTTTTTTTTTTTTTTTTTTTTTTTTTTTTTTTTTTTTTTTTTTTTTTTTTTTTTTTTTTTTTTTTTTTTTTTTTTTTTTTTTTTTTTTTTTTTTTTTTTTTTTTTTTTTTTTTTTTTTTTTTTTTTTTTTTTTTTTTTTTTTTTTTTTTTTTTTTTTTTTTTTTTTTTTTTTTTTTTTTTTTTTTTTTTTTTTTTTTTTTTTTTTTTTTTTTTTTTTTTTTTTTTTTTTTTTTTTTTTTTTTTTTTTTTTTTTTTTTTTTTTTTTTTTTTTTTTTTTTTTTTTTTTTTTTTTTTTTTTTTTTTTTTTTTTTTTTTTTTTTTTTTTTTTTTTTTTTTTTTTTTTTTTTTTTTTTTTTTTTTTTTTTTTTTTTTTTTTTTTTTTTTTTTTTTTTTTTTTTTTTTTTTTTTTTTTTTTTTTTTTTTTTTTTTTTTTTTTTTTTTTTTTTTTTTTTTTTTTTTTTTTTTTTTTTTTTTTTTTTTTTTTTTTTTTTTTTTTTTTTTTTTTTTTTTTTTTTTTTTTTTTTTTTTTTTTTTTTTTTTTTTTTTTTTTTTTTTTTTTTTTTTTTTTTTTTTTTTTTTTTTTTTTTTTTTTTTTTTTTTTTTTTTTTTTTTTTTTTTTTTTTTTTTTTTTTTTTTTTTTTTTTTTTTTTTTTTTTTTTTTTTTTTTTTTTTTTTTTTTTTTTTTTTTTTTTTTTTTTTTTTTTTTTTTTTTTTTTTTTTTTTTTTTTTTTTTTTTTTTTTTTTTTTTTTTTTTTTTTTTTTTTTTTTTTTTTTTTTTTTTTTTTTTTTTTTTTTTTTTTTTTTTTTTTTTTTTTTTTTTTTTTTTTTTTTTTTTTTTTTTTTTTTTTTTTTTTTTTTTTTTTTTTTTTTTTTTTTTTTTTTTTTTTTTTTTTTTTTTTTTTTTTTTTTTTTTTTTTTTTTTTTTTTTTTTTTTTTTTTTTTTTTTTTTTTTTTTTTTTTTTTTTTTTTTTTTTTTTTTTTTTTTTTTTTTTTTTTTTTTTTTTTTTTTTTTTTTTTTTTTTTTTTTTTTTTTTTTTTTTTTTTTTTTTTTTTTTTTTTTTTTTTTTTTTTTTTTTTTTTTTTTTTTTTTTTTTTTTTTTTTTTTTTTTTTTTTTTTTTTTTTTTTTTTTTTTTTTTTTTTTTTTTTTTTTTTTTTTTTTTTTTTTTTTTTTTTTTTTTTTTTTTTTTTTTTTTTTTTTTTTTTTTTTTTTTTTTTTTTTTTTTTTTTTTTTTTTTTTTTTTTTTTTTTTTTTTTTTTTTTTTTTTTTTTTTTTTTTTTTTTTTTTTTTTTTTTTTTTTTTTTTTTTTTTTTTTTTTTTTTTTTTTTTTTTTTTTTTTTTTTTTTTTTTTTTTTTTTTTTTTTTTTTTTTTTTTTTTTTTTTTTTTTTTTTTTTTTTTTTTTTTTTTTTTTTTTTTTTTTTTTTTTTTTTTTTTTTTTTTTTTTTTTTTTTTTTTTTTTTTTTTTTTTTTTTTTTTTTTTTTTTTTTTTTTTTTTTTTTTTTTTTTTTTTTTTTTTTTTTTTTTTTTTTTTTTTTTTTTTTTTTTTTTTTTTTTTTTTTTTTTTTTTTTTTTTTTTTTTTTTTTTTTTTTTTTTTTTTTTTTTTTTTTTTTTTTTTTTTTTTTTTTTTTTTTTTTTTTTTTTTTTTTTTTTTTTTTTTTTTTTTTTTTTTTTTTTTTTTTTTTTTTTTTTTTTTTTTTTTTTTTTTTTTTTTTTTTTTTTTTTTTTTTTTTTTTTTTTTTTTTTTTTTTTTTTTTTTTTTTTTTTTTTTTTTTTTTTTTTTTTTTTTTTTTTTTTTTTTTTTTTTTTTTTTTTTTTTTTTTTTTTTTTTTTTTTTTTTTTTTTTTTTTTTTTTTTTTTTTTTTTTTTTTTTTTTTTTTTTTTTTTTTTTTTTTTTTTTTTTTTTTTTTTTTTTTTTTTTTTTTTTTTTTTTTTTTTTTTTTTTTTTTTTTTTTTTTTTTTTTTTTTTTTTTTTTTTTTTTTTTTTTTTTTTTTTTTTTTTTTTTTTTTTTTTTTTTTTTTTTTTTTTTTTTTTTTTTTTTTTTTTTTTTTTTTTTTTTTTTTTTTTTTTTTTTTTTTTTTTTTTTTTTTTTTTTTTTTTTTTTTTTTTTTTTTTTTTTTTTTTTTTTTTTTTTTTTTTTTTTTTTTTTTTTTTTTTTTTTTTTTTTTTTTTTTTTTTTTTTTTTTTTTTTTTTTTTTTTTTTTTTTTTTTTTTTTTTTTTTTTTTTTTTTTTTTTTTTTTTTTTTTTTTTTTTTTTTTTTTTTTTTTTTTTTTTTTTTTTTTTTTTTTTTTTTTTTTTTTTTTTTTTTTTTTTTTTTTTTTTTTTTTTTTTTTTTTTTTTTTTTTTTTTTTTTTTTTTTTTTTTTTTTTTTTTTTTTTTTTTTTTTTTTTTTTTTTTTTTTTTTTTTTTTTTTTTTTTTTTTTTTTTTTTTTTTTTTTTTTTTTTTTTTTTTTTTTTTTTTTTTTTTTTTTTTTTTTTTTTTTTTTTTTTTTTTTTTTTTTTTTTTTTTTTTTTTTTTTTTTTTTTTTTTTTTTTTTTTTTTTTTTTTTTTTTTTTTTTTTTTTTTTTTTTTTTTTTTTTTTTTTTTTTTTTTTTTTTTTTTTTTTTTTTTTGTTTGACGGCACCTACGGATTCGAATCGATTGAGGAGCCGCGTGATGATCTCGCGGACAGTACCTAACTCATCGGCCAAATCCTGGTGAGTAGCACTAATAACACGACAGTAAACAAGAAGATAGTCCGCAAGCCATACGTGCAGCCGGTGGAAAGCCACCGCGTCGACAACGGCCATGAGAATAGCGATACGATCGATGAAAATACCAAATACGAAATGGCGAAAAGGCGGGTGATTAATCCATTGATCGAAGAGGGCGTGAGAAAGCATCGCCAGTCGAGTTCCGGCTACGGCGGTACCTTGCGCGCTTAACGGTCGACGGGATATGAGACCTGCGGTCGACACAATGCACACTTCGCCGGGCATCACTCGATAGAGTTCCAGACGGCGCCCGTCGCCAGAGTTCCGCGAAACCTGAATTTCCCCCTCAAGTACCAGCGGAAAGCCGGCGCATGGCTGCCCCGCATCAAATAGACGGGTCCCTGGGCGCACCTCCAGAATCGCAAGGGCGCTCGGATCGAGCGATAGACCGGCTAGCCCCGGGTACCGTGCCAGGAGTTCGGAGACTAGCGGGTCAGTGGGAGACAAGGGCGTCGACCGATGTCGCCAGAGCTAAAGCGATGGCGCGCACCGCGCATGGGCGTCAGCGCCTGGCGCGGGACGCTGGCGTAGGGGCCCCGAGCATCTGGGCCTGGCTGGCAAAGTGCTGGGCCATCTGACCGCAGACCAAATCACAGAGTTGGTACACCCGCGGATCCGCGATTCGATAGAACGCATTAGTACCTTGCGCCGTTCGCTCTACAAAGCCGTAACGGGTGAGGGTAGCTAAGTGCTTGGACACATTGGCCTGACTGCATTCGAGCAGATCGGTAAGTTCACCGACGTTGCGCGCCTTATCGCGCAGTGCATTCAAGATCTTCAGGCGCAAGGGCTCTGAGAGGGCCCGAAAGTATTCGGCGACATGACCCAGAGCCCGATCATCCAGTGCTTTCAACGGCATGCATCCTCTATTGCGTACCTCGATCACAGTTTATCTTCGATAGCCGATTGCAACAATAACTATATAGCGATATAGTAAAAAAAGAATGGAGATGATGCAATGAAAGCGGCGGCAGTGTTTCTTATTGGGGGAATCCTGGGAGCGTCGCCGGCGGCAGCGGCCAAGCTCGCAACCTATCCCGTAATCGTCCAGTCGGAGGCAGCCTCATTTGTAGCCACGGGTACCGTGCAGGCCGATCGGCAGGGAACGCTCGCTTCGCAAGTATCGGGCCGTATCACTGAAGTGCGGGTGCGGAGCGGGGATGAAGTCGAGGCCGGCCAAGCACTGGTCCAGATTGAGGTGGGTGACTCAGCGGATACAGTCGCCGCGAGCGCAGCGGCGGCTAGTGGTGCCGCCGCGCGTCTTGTCGGTGCGCGTGCGGACTTTGCGCGGGCGCAACGTCTCCAAGCGCAGGAGTACCTGAGCGTGGCGGCGCTGCAGCGAGCGGAGGCTGCATTGCGTTCGGCCGAGGCCGAGGCGCAAGCCACCGACGCACAGGCTAAAGCGGCGCGGACCCGGGCGGGGTGGCACTCCGTGCTGGCCCCTTATGCGGGCCGTGTGACGGATCTGTGGGTGAGCGCGGGCGACCTGGCCACACCCGGGAAACCACTGCTGGGTCTGTACAACCCGACAGCGCTACGCGTCATTGCACAGGTGCCCGAGTCGATGGCGGCGCGCGTTCAGACCAACCAACCGGCGCTGCTCCTGGTCGGTGAATCCTCCCCCGTCACGATTGCCACTTGGCGGCTCATTTCGGCCGTCGATCCGGCTACGCACAGCGTGGAGGTTCGGGCGGAATTACCGACCGGAAGCGGCCTTGAGCCCGGCCAGTTCGTCAGTCTTCTACTCCCGCTGCACGGGGATTCCCGGGAAATTCGAATCCCCTTAAGCGCGGTTCTGCGGCGCAGCGAACTGGTTGGGGTTTATGTGATTGATGCCGAGGGCACGGCGCACTTGCGGCAGGTGCGTCTCGGTCCGGTGACGGGTGATGCGGTCATCGTCCTTTCAGGTCTCCGAAGCGGCGAGAACATTGCGCTCGATCCGGTGTCGGCCGGGAGGCAGTAGGTCATCGGTATGGGAGTTGCCGGTCGCATCGCCCAGTACTTTCAGAGCGCGCGCATCACGCCGCTTCTGGCGCTGGTTGCGTTGCTGATGGGATTGTTCGCGGCCCTCGTGACCCCGCGTGAGGAAGAGCCGCAGATCAATGTGACGATGGCCAACGTGCTGATCCCGTTCCCGGGCGCCTCAGCGCGCCAGGTCGAGCAATCGGTCGCAGGCCCGGCCGAGCAGGTCTTAGGTCAAATGGCCGGCCTCGAACACGTGATGTCGGTATCGAGGCCCGGATTGGCCGTCATCACGGTTCAGTTCAAGGTCGGCGTGCCCCGGATCGAAGCACTGGTTCGCCTCTACGACACGCTCAACTCTAATCACGACTGGCTGCCCGCAGGCTTAGGTGTCGGTGAACCCATCGTGAAGCCTAAGGGCATCGATGATGTACCGATTCTGACGGCAACGCTCTACGACCAGCGCCCAGGGAGCGGCGCGTTTGAGTTGGAGCGCATCGCCCATGCGATGGAGGCGGAGCTGAAGCGCGTGTCGGGAACGCGGGAAGTGGTGACGCTTGGCGGTCCGAGCCGTGCCATCAGCATTGTGCTCGATCCTCAAGCGCTGCGCGCTGTGGACCTCTCGATCCCCGACCTGCGCCGCACGTTGCAGTCCGCAAACTCCGGATTGGCTGCCGGCAGCATTGTGCAAGGCGATGAGGAAGTCACCATCGATGGCGGTGGGATGTTGGAGAGTGCTGACGCCATTGCCGACCTCGTCGTCGGTGTTCATGCGGGCCGCCCGGTGTTTTTGCGTGACGTTGCGCTTGTGAGTGATGGTCCGCCGCCTCCGCAGCGCTACGTATGGTATGGCACGGCTGGCAAACAGGCGGCGGAATTCCCCGCCGTGACCTTAAGTGTCACCAAGAAGCCAGGTGAGAACGCCGTGGATGTCACCTCGAGCCTGCGGGCACGGATCGAAGAGCTTAAGAACACTCTGATCCCCGACGGCGTGGGCGTCGAGATCACACGGGATTATGGTGCAACCGCCGATGAGAAGGCGGTAAAGCTGATTGAAAAGCTGGTCTTTGCCACCGCCTGCGTGGTGGCCTTGGTGTTCTTCGCGATGGGCGGGCGCGAAGCGGCTATCGTCGGTATCGCCGTGGCCTTAACGCTGACGGCCACGCTGTTCGCATCCTGGGCGTGGGGATTTACGCTCAATCGGGTGAGCCTATTTGCCCTCATATTCTCCATCGGCATCTTGGTGGATGATGCGATTGTGGTGGTAGAAAACATCCACCGGCATCTGCAGCTCACTCCAGAGCGCAAGCTCGCAGACATTATTCCGCAGGCGGTAGATGAGGTGGGTGGACCCACCATTCTCGCAACGTTGACCGTGATAGCAGCGCTTCTCCCCATGGCATTCGTCAGTGGACTGATGGGGCCCTACATGGGGCCCATTCCGATCAACGCATCTATGGGCATGCTGATTTCTCTCGCCGTCGCCTTTACCTTGACGCCGTGGCTCGCACGGCTGTGGCTGCGACCGGATGCCACCGGCGCGCATGCGAGCTGGTCCTCGCGCTTGGAGCCCCGATTCCGCCGCCTGTTTACGCCATTTCTCGATGCGGCGCGCGGGCAGCGCAATCGCCAGCGACTGTGGGCGGGCGTGGGATTGATGATCCTGTTGGCCGTTGCGTTGCCCGCGATCCAGTGGGTGGTGCTCAAAATGCTCCCTTTCGACAACAAATCAGAGTTCCAGGTCGTTCTCGACATGCCGGCCGGCACGCCGGTCGAACGCACGGCCGCAACACTTGCGGACCTGAGTCGCTATCTCGCGCGAGTTCCCGAAGTGCGCAACTACCAGGTGTACGTGGGTCTTGCGGCTCCGATCAATTTCAATGGCTTGGTTCGCCAGTACTACCTGCGGTCGGGCAGTGCGCTGGGGGACATTCAAGTGAATCTCGTGAACAAGCACCAGCGGAGTGATCAGAGCCACAAGATCGCCGAGCGATTGCGCCCGGCGCTGGCTGCGATCGCACGCGAGCATGGCGCTGTCGTCAAAGTCGTCGAGGTACCGCCAGGACCCCCGGTGCTCGCGCCGATTGTCGCGGAGGTTTACGGTCCCGACGACGCGGGGCGGTTGAAAGTGGCGGGCGAGGTGCGTAGCGCATTTAACCGGGCCCCTCAGGTAGTGGACGTTGATGCCTCTTATATCGCGGACGCGCCACGGCAGGTGTTATCGGTTGACCGGCCGAAGGCCGCGCGGCTCGGGGTGAGCGATGCCGACATCGTGACTACGCTGCGAACGGGCATCGCTGGCGAAGATGCGTCATACCTTCAAGATGCCACGAAATTCGCGGCGCCGTTGCGCCTGCAACTGTCCGACAGTACGCACGGTAGTTTGGACGCCGCTTTCAGCCTCGGCGTGCGCTCAGCCAGCGGCGCGCTCGTCCCGTTGGGTTCGCTGCTCAACGTGCAAAGACGGCATCGTCGAGCAGCCGCGCTATCACAAGGACCTGCTCCCGGTCGTCTACGTCACAGGTGATATGGCCGGCCGCATCGACAGCCCCCTGTACGGCATGTTTGGCCTGCGAGCAGCTATTGAGCGAATCGTTGCTCCGGACGGGGGTGCGATCACCGAGTACTTCATCCGTCAGCCCTCCGATTCTTATCGGGGGTACTCCCTCAAATGGGACGGAGAGTGGCAGATCACCTACGAGACCTTCCGCGACATGGGCGCCGCCTATGCCGTCGGACTCATACTGATTTATCTACTCGTCGTGGCGCAGTTCGGCTCCTACGTCACGCCGCTCATCATCATGGCGCCTATCCCGCTCACGGTCATTGGCGTGATGCCAGGACACGCGCTGCTTAACGCGCCGTTCACCGCTACCTCCATGATCGGGATGATCGCGCTCGCCGGCATCATTGTGCGTAACTCCATCTTGCTGGTTGATTTCATCAATCTACAGGTGGCGGCCGGAGTGCAGTTTCGTGAGGCCGTGATTCGTTCGGCTGCCACGCGCGCCCAGCCGATTGTCCTCACCGCCCTGGCCGCGATGTTGGGCGCGCTGTTCATCTTGGATGATCCAATCTTCAACGGGCTCGCGATCTCCCTGATTTTCGGGATATTGGTCTCAACGGTTCTGACTCTGGTCGTCATTCCGCTGCTCTATTTCGCAGTCTACCGGCCCGTCTATCTCGGCGCTGCGCCGGACGCCGCCCCACTGGAGGATTCTCGATGACTTCGTGGCGACTTACGCGAGTAATCGCTGGAGGGTTTGTCCTGCTGTCGCTGGCTCTGGGCGTACGCGGGAGCCCCATCTATCAGAGCACCTACTGGCTGTGGTTTACGGCGTTTGTCGGCGTGAACCTCCTGCAAAGCGGTCTGACGCGCTGGTGTCTCATGGAGCGAATTCTGCGCGGCCTAGGGCTTAAGGCCGGCGTGGAATGAAGTGAAGCGCACTCCGGTATGAACCTCAGCTCTCTACGGCTAATCAACGTCCCACCGTGCAACGTCGGAGGGGTCTACAAGCGTGCTCGTGTCCGCGGGAGCCGGCGCGGCTCAGGTATCGTGATGAAGTACCCGATTCTCGCAATGCTGCTGCTGGCCTCGGCGGCGACCTCGGGGGGTGACCTAACTGTGGCGGATGCCTGGCGGGGCGCCATGACGCACGATCCAAAGTTCGCGGCAGCCCAAGCCCAACGGGACGTCGGGCGCGCGCGCAGCTCGGAGGGCAAGGCGCTGTGGCTACCGACGCTTTCGGCAACTGGGAGCGCGGGACGGAACGATCTGGACGGCCGCACACACGGGGCGTTTTTCTCAGCACCTGGCTTCGGCAGTACCAATGGGGTCGATTTTCAAACGAGTGTCAATGGCGGTACAGCGACGCATTGGGCCCTCATCGCCGAACAGCCGCTGTTCGACTCGGCTCGTTTGGCTGATTCCACCAGCCAGAAGGATGCTGCGCTAATGTCCGAAGCGCAGTTCCAGGCGGTTGAGCAAGATCTCATGCTTCGAAGTGCCCAGGCATATTTCGCGGTGCTCAACGCGCGCGCGCAGTTGCTGGCTCTAGTCCGTCTGCGGGCCTCGGCCGAGAAAGCGCGCTTGGAAACCCAGGCACGCTACGACGCGGGTGACCTACCGGTCACGGACCTGCGGGAAGCGCAGGCCAACGCAGACACGATCGACGTCCAGGAGCTGGACGCTCACACGGCCGTTACCTTGAGCGAGGCAGCGTTTGCCGATCTGACGGGGCTCGATGCGACGGCCCTCGCTGAGCTCACCGATGCGTCCACTGCGGAAATGCCTGCACCGGACCTGCTGGTCTCCTGGACGCAGCGCGCGGTCCGCGGAAGCCCACTGCTTGTCATCCAGCACCTGGCGGTGACGACAGCGACTGCACAAGCGGGTCGATATGACGCGCTGACCTCGCCCCGTGTAAGCCTCGTAGCGCAAATCGGACGGGACTCTTTGCATGGCAGTGGCGACTTCGGGCCTGCGGATATCACGGGGCGTCAAGCGATGATCGGCCTGCAAGCGACGGTTCCCCTGTACACGGGCGGTATGCGCAGCGCGCAGCGTCACGAGGCGAAGGCGCTGGAACGTCAAGCCGAGGCGGAACTTGATGGTGCGGACCAACAGGTGCGCCAGCAAACCCGCGCGGCGTGGTTGTCTCTGACCACCGCAGCGGCGCGCGTTCAGGCCCTCGAACGTCTACGAGGCTCCGCCGGGAGCCGGCGCGATGCAACCCGCCTTGGAGCGGAGATTGGGGGTCGGACGGCCTTGGAACTGCTCGGCGCAGAGGCCGACTACCAACGCGCCGCAACCGATCTCCAACGGGCACAGAGCGACTGGTTCTTGGCGGGGCTGCAGCTTAAGGCTGTCGCGGGCGAACTGGCTGCGGCGGACCTCGAGGACATTGACCGTCGCCTTGGACAGACGCTGCCGCGGGCGCGATGAAGCGTGGCCGCTCCGAGCCGCTGTATGAAAAGTATATGCTCAAGACGCTTGGCATTCGTCGCTTGGAGAGCTGACACGGACTGTCTCCCATGTAATGCGTGTATCACGTGCTGCGATCATAGGGCTGGGGTTGGCATGAGCCAGCAGAGTCTTGATGCATGTGGCTTGAATGGGATGCTCATCGGCGGGCCCCGAACGATCCGCCGAACCGAAGGACGCCTCCTGAATCTGCGCAACAGCGCCTAACGAGGTTAGTGAGTATGAGTCCACAGTCACATCCCATTGAAACACTTACGCCCGCGGAAGTGGCGCGGCTTCTTAAGCTAGGGAAACTCTTGCTGATTGACGTACGCGAGCCTGCGGAATACGCCGCCGAGAGAATTGGCGCGGCGCTGCTGTATCCGTTATCGACCTTTGACGCGGCCGTACTTCCGGGCGATGGTTCGCAACGTGTGGTGTTTCACTGCGGGAGCGGCAAACGATCACTTGCCGCTGCCGAGAAGCGCATCGCAGCGGGTCAAAGCCACGCGGCACACTTGGGTGGGGGAATTGCGGCCTGGAAGGCCGCGGGCCTCCCCGTCATCGTACAGGGTGCTACATGAACTCTAACAAATGGGCATCTGACCCGGATTCCAAACCATGAAACCGTACCCTCACACCTACCAAGTCAGCGCCCGCGGATCGCGTGCGGGCACGGTGCCGGTGGCCTCTCGAGGAGTACCCGAGATTCAAACCGCACCACCTCCCGAATTTAACGGACCCGGTGACGTGTGGTCGCCGGAGACGCTGCTCGTTGCCGCGGTCGCGAACTGCTTCATATTGACCTTTCGGGCTGTGTCGCGCGCAGCCCATTTCGAATGGGAGCAGCTCGAGTGCTCCGTCGATGGCGTACTTGAACGGGTGTCCGGTGTCACACAGTTTTCCAGGTTCTCAACCCACGCAAAGCTCACGGTGAATTCAGGCGCCGACCATGGCAAAGCGCACGAGCTATTGCAGCGGGCGGAACGAGGCTGCCTCGTCGCCAATTCGCTACGTGGCGAACGGAATCTCGAAATACAGATTGCTGAGACGATCGTATGAAGGGCCGACGCCGAACAGGTAAAGTGAAACGAGCGCGTCTGCCTATGTGGCGGACAGCGCCCTAAATAGTCGCATGCGCGATGCCCTGTTCAATCGCTTCTCTTGGCTCATCGCCGTAGCAACGCGGTGGGTATCCCTTCCTGCGTCGGCGGAATGAGAGTCAGACTTCACATCGTAGTGACGGTCCCCATCGCTTAGCATTATCGCCCCGAATCTGCGGTCGCCACCACATTGTCAATGATGCCTCTCACGCCCGGCACCTCGCGGGCCATCAGTTCTGCGGAGTCCCGCTGTATGGCGGTGGTAACCTGGCCACTAAGGTATACGACGCTATCCATCGTCTGAACCTGCACGTTGGCACGTAGATCGGGCCGCTGATCAAAGCGTGATCGAAGTTCGGTGGTGATCCTCGTGTCGTCATGGCAGCCACCGGCTGCACACTTTCTGTAGGCCTGGAACGCGGCACAGCCCGAAGCCGCGACAAGCACAACAGCGAAGATTAAAGCGTTGCGAGGCTTGGACCCCTTCATTTTGAGTCTGCTTCTCAGCGGCTTGAAGGATTGCCCTATGTTAGACGCCTGCAAATGACCGTTGTTCCGTTATCGGTCAGCGACAGTCGATTCTGCGGGGGCGTGCTTCGTAGCGGATCAGTATTCGCAGTCGCGCCAAAAGAAAGGCGAGCGTGGTGTTACGTATCGCCCGAGTCGTAAACGCTGTGTTAGCTGCCGAAGCAATTCGCGCGCCGCGTCTGAGGCGACCTGGCGCGCGCCTACTTCTGCGGTATAGATTGCTGAGTCTGCACGGCTCGAGTTTGGCCCGGCGGAAGCGAGAGCGCGAACATGACTGGGATCCATGAAGCTGACTAGTCTGATCATCTATTTCCTTACTGGCGGCATATTCACTACGGTGATCGTGGCGTTGGAGGAGAGCGGTCGGCGGACTCTGTCGGGGTTGGTGACGCTAATGCCCGTTTTCACTCTCGTTGCCTATGTATTCATCGGCCAAACAGCGGGAAACACAGCGGTAAGTCAGCACGCGAAGTGGGTGCTCGCGGGGACTCTGGTGACTTGGGTACCGTACATGCTCGCGATTGTGTACCTTGCACCGAAGATTGGCTCCCAACGAGCGATTCTCGCGAGCCTGGCAATATTCTTTGTCTTGGCGCTCGCATACGTCGTCATCGCGAATCGGCTGAGACTTTTTCAGTGAACGTCCGCGCCGATTACGCCGGTGCGGGTCTGAACTCACGCCGAAACTGTGGCCGAGCCCAAGGTTGAGCCTTCTGGCATCGCTCCGGCGGACGCTCACGTGTCCGAGTGCTCCTCCGGCTTTTCTGGCCGACGATGGTGCCGACAAGGTATCGGAGCGGGCACCAAGCGCGGCGGCCAAACGGGGCCTGAGCCACGAACGCGGAACTGCTCTGCCGAGGCCTGCAGCAGACTAACTGGCATTACCACGAGCAGGCGTATGGCATCCGTCTGTGGCTTCCGAGCGGCTGCCGGGACTGAGGACGGACGTGAGTAATTAACGACCAAGCTTGGTACGCACTTGGCACGCACCAGCGGGCAAGGACTTGATTCCTTTGTCCTGAGTCGATACCTGTCGCCCCTTAAGTCATTGACTTACAACGGATCTTACGGTCTTGCCAAGGTCGGGGTCGCGAGAGTTCGAGTCTCGTTTCCCGCTCGAAATTCAACGAGTCGTAAAGGTGAGTCTGCTGAGCTGGCACGCACTTGGAACGCAGTAAGTCCGAAAACGCCGGCTTGGGGTCGCGAGTCGTCTCTGCGGCGGCTCAGCGATCGCCGCGCCGTGCCACGGTGAGCAGGCTCCGAACGCTTTTGACCCCATCGCTGCGCCGGGCGATCTCGATGGTGCGCTCAGCCGCCGCCCGGGAACTCGCCTGCCCGCTGAGCGTGAGAGTGCCATGCCGGTCCACGGTGATTTTCACGCCCTCGAGAGTCGCGTCACTTGGTGTCTGGGTGGAAGCGGCAGCCGTCGCGGCGCAGACGCACACCAGAGCCGAAGCTGCGCAAAGAAGCGTCCTTGTATCCATTACGTCCACCCTCCGGGAGGCCGAGAACGCAGCTTCTGCTCCTGACCCGTAGCGTGCCATCACCCGGGATGCCGATAGTTCGTAGGCCGCGCCTGACGTAACCCCTATAGCTCCTGCACAGGCGCGGCTTCGGAATTAACATAGCGCCCCTCGTGGGCTTCGCGGCCCACACTTGATCTGATAAGTCCGGGAGGCGCTCGTGCAGGATGAGATCTGGAACAACAACTGGGTGTGGGCGCTTCCCCTGACTGTCTTGACCGTTGTCCTGCACGTTGTCGTGCTGGGCCTGATCAACACGCGCGTGGTTGCGGAAGTGAAGAAGTACCGCGACCGGCACGACTTCATGCTGCGCTTTGTGGTCGTCATGGGAATCACCACATTCCTCGCCACACTCCTGCACGCCGGCGAGGCGGCCATCTGGGCGGGCGCCTATCATCAACTACATGCGCTCCCCGACATCCGTGACGCGCTGCTGTACTCACTCAGCGCCATCACGACCTACGGCCATGCGGAGCTCTACCTGGCCCCGCACTGGCGGCTCATGGGCGCACTCGAGGCGCTCAACGGCCTGCTGCTGTTCGGGCTGACAACCGCATTCCTCTATGCGCACGTGCAGCGCGCCTGGCCCATCGAGGGGCGGTAATCTGCTGCGTGACTTCCCGCCTTGGGCTCCCCGCGCCAGCTCAGAGCAGTGCCGCAGCCTTCTGCAGCGCGATGTACAGGCCGATCAGGAACGGGATTCCGACCGCGAGCCATGCAGCGATGACCAGTGCACCCGCGGCACCCCGGGCTGCGGTCTGCGCGTCAGCTCCGCGCGCCTCGCGCTGCAGAGAGCGTTCATGGGCCACCTCGGCCTCACTCATGTAGTGCTTCTCGTTTACCGGCCGCACCAGCAGATTGCACAGGAAGCCAACGAGCAGAAGTCCCGCCATGATGTAGAGCGTGCGGTCATAGACGAGGTTCTTCGGGATGCCGTGCGCAAGCTGGGTTTCACGCAGCTTGGCGATGAGTGCGGGTCCCGCGACGCCTGCGACCGACCAGGCCGTAATCAGGCGTCCATGGATCGCGCCTACCATCTGAGTCCCGAAGATGTCCGCAAGATAAGCAGGAACGGTGGCGAACCCACCGCCGTACATCGTGAGGATGATGCACACCGAGGCCACGAACAGGGCGGCAAGGCCGAGGTGACCCCAGGTCGGCAGCAGTGCGTACAGGAGCATGCCGAGAATGAAGAATATGAAATAGGTGTTCTTGCGGCCAAGGTGGTCTGACGCCGAAGCCCAGAAGAGCCGGCCGACACTGTTGAAGAGGCTGATGAGCCCGACCAGGCCCGCGGCAGCGGCGACGATCGCCGCTTTATTGGCATCGGTGAGCACAGCGTGCGCGTCCAGCCCGAGCAGCCTGCCGCCGAACACCTCCTGCAACATGGGACTTGCCATTGCGATGACCGCGATACCGGCGGTGACGTTCAGGCACAGCACGCCCCAGATCAACCAGAACTGGGGTGTCTTCCAGGCAACGTTGAGATGCACCTGGCGGCTTGTGATCATACCGTCTGGGCCCGACGCCGGCGCCGACCAGCCGAGCGGGCGCCAGCCGTTCGGTGGCACGCGGAAGCCGAATGCGCCGAGGCTCATGGCGATGAAATAGGCAACCCCGAGGAGCATCAGAGTCTTCGCGACGCCCGCGGTTGCTCCCATTGCGAAGTGCCCCATCAGCCACACCGCGAGTGGGGAGCCGATCATGGCCCCGCCGCCGTAGCCCATGATGGCAAACCCGGTTGCCATGCCGCGACGGTCCGGAAACCACTTGATGAGGGTCGAGACCGGCGTGATGTAGCCCAGTCCCTGGCCGATGCCGCCGATGAGGCCGCATCCCACGTACACCAGCCACAGCTGATGAATGGCAACGCCGTAGCCACCCAGGATGAGGCCACCTCCCCAGCACGCCGCCGCAATCAGGCCGGACTTGCGCGGTCCGGCGTGCTCAAGCCAGCCGCCCCAGATCGCCGCCGATATCCCGAGCATGGCGATGAACGTTTCGAAAATGTGGGTCACGTCGGCAACGGACCAGTTGCAGCCCGTGGCGGTCAGCTCGGCGAGAAATCCCTCCGCGCAGGTGGGCGCTCCCGGGATCAGTTTGCTCATCGGTAGCCAGAACACACTGAAGCCGTAAGCCATGCCGATGCACAGGTGGATTGCCAGTGCCGCCGGGGGCACCAGCCAGCGGTTGAATCCGGGCCCGGCGATGATGTGTTCGCGATCGAGAAAACTAGCAGTGGATGCGTTGGCAGCGGACATAGCGCACCTTTTAAGGCTTTGTATTAGTTCGTCCCACCACCGAGTACTGAGAGCGGGAGCAAAGGGGTCTCGCCCGGTCAATCGACGTATTGTGACCTTTTTGGTACGCTTAACACCACAGAAGCGAGGGCCTTTCGTCCGCGGATCCGAGTCTGCGGCTCTACGGAGTTGCTTTCGCCCTTAGTTCTCACCTTCGGCTAGGTGGCAGAGTGGTCATGCAGCGGCCTGCAAAGCCGTCTACGCCGGTTCGATTCCGACCCTAGCCTTTTCCGGAATCTAATTGGCCCGTTCAGGGCCGTCCTTCCGGACCCTCAAATGTCTCCAAATGCCGGAAAACATAGGCTTTCCGCGTACCGTGCTGTCTGAAGCCGTTTGACGGTGCCGCGATTGGACCCGGGGTTACCTCAGGGGTACCTTCCGGCCACAGGGGTATCTGGGGCTCTATGGCACTCCTGACTGAGATGCAGGTACGTAACGCGAAGGCGCGCGACCGCGCCTATAAGTTGTTCGACGAACGCGGACTGTTTCTCCTGGTAACACCGGCAGGCGGCCGTCTGTGGCGCTTCCGGTACCGGATCGGAAACCGCGAGAAACTGCTCTCACTGGGCATTTATCCAGACGTGCCGCTCAAGCGTGCCCGGGAGAAGAGAGACGAGGCGCGACGCCTGGTCGCGGACGAGATCGATCCCAGTGTCGAGCGGAAGGCCCGGCGCGAAGCGATGTTCGTGACCTTCGAAGGCGTGGCCCAGGAATGGCTCGAACTGCAGAGCCAGTCCCTGTCTCCCGAGACCCTTTCTATATTGGGAGCCCGGCTCAACAGCGGGCTTTACCCCTACCTGGGTTCCCGCCCAATCGGATCTATCACGGCCGTCGAAGTCCTCGCGGCGCTTCGCAAGATCGAAGCGCGGGGACGGCATGAGACAGCCCACCGGGTGCGCGCCTTGGCGGGCCGGGTGTTCCGGTACGCCGTAGCAACCGGGCGTGCTAAGCACGACGTGGCCGCCGGTCTCAGGGATGCCCTCGCGCCGGTCAAGTCCAGAAACTTCGCCTCGGTTGTCGATCCCGTCAGGGTCGGAGAGCTCATGCGCGCGATCCACGGCTTCACCGGTCACCCCACGACGGGACTGGCACTGAAGCTGGCTCCGCTCCTGTTCGTGCGTCCCGGTGAGCTCAGGCAGGCGGAGTGGACGGAAATTGACCTTGAGGGGGCAGAATGGCGCATCCCTGCCGTCCGCATGAAAATGAAGAGCTGCACGTGGTGCCGCTCGCGCGGCAGGCGGTGACGTTGTTCGAGGACCTGCGGCCGTTTGCCAGGGGAGGCCGCTACGTTTTTCACTCGCTGCGTTCACGCGACCGCCCGATGTCCAACAACACGATCAATCCCGCGCTGAGGCGCCTGGGCTACACGGGCGACGAACAGACGGGTCACGGATTCCGCACCATGGCGAGTACTCTCTTGAATGAGCAAGGCTACCACCCGGATGTGATTGAGCTGCAGCTCGCGCACGCGGAACGAAATAAAGTACGTGCCGCCTACAATAAGGCGCAGCGGCTGCCTGAACGCCGGAAAATGATGCAGGCGTGGGCGGATTACCTCGACGGTCTGCGCGCCGGAGCGACGATTGTGCCGCTAAGACGCCGTTTGCCTTAGTGTATCCACAAGGATACAATAATGAACACGATACTGCGGACTGCCGAGTTTGACCGATGGCTCGGTGCGCTGCGCGACCGCAAGGCGCAAGCCCGTATCCTGGCGCGGATAGCTTCAGCGCAGCACGGTAATTTCGGCGACTCGAAGGCGCTCGGAGAGGGAGTGAGCGAGATGCGGATCGATGTTGGTGGTGGCTACCGCATGTATTTCATGCGTCGCGGAGGGACGGTGTATCTGCTGCTCGCCGGCGGTGACAAGTCGACACAGACGCGCGACATCCAGCGAGCGAAGCGCATGGCGCAGAACCTCAAACAGACGGATGCCCATTAGGAGCGAAAATGGCGAAACGAAGAAAGCGAGTGAAGGTGGCGCCATTTGACGCAACCGAGTACCTGGACAACGAGGAAGTCATTGCAGAATACCTCGCAGCCGCGCTGGAAGATCCCAATCCCGACGTGTTCCTGCACGCTGTAGGGGATGTGGCCAAAGCGCGGGGAATTTCCAAAGTCGCGAAGGATGCAGGCCTCGGACGGGAGAGTCTCTACAAGGCCCTCGCGCCAGGTGCCAAGATTCGTTACGACACGGTACGGAAGCTGATGGATTCACTGGGCGTGCGTCTTACCGTGACTCCCGGTTGATCGTTGATCTTGATGTGTACCTGGTGATCTCGTGAGCGCGCGCGAGACGGGAGCCCGCGGAGGGCAACGGTAGAGGCAGGGAATTCTGCCCGGCTGTTGCAGGGCGCCGGGTAGATGCCCGCGACGGGCTCACTGTGGTTGTCGAACGATCGATGAGATCGAAGATGGCATCGGCTGATACGAACCGACGGCATCCAATCACCACACTTGAAGTTGCCCGGTACGCAGCAACTGATAGATCGAATTGCGAGATATGCCGCCCAGTAACTTTCTGGCTTCCTGGATTGAGTAGAGAGCGCGATCGGGCACGGGGTCGTCCTATCCGCTGGGTCCGTATCTCGCAACCGACCCCTGAAACTGACGAGGGCCGTTTGCCGGACGTTGAGTCTGGTCGTCGGGCGCCATGGTAGGCCTTGCTGCTGGCGGCGACTATGGGCAAATGCGTCGAGTTAGCCTCGTTGCGCACGTTGCAAGCGCGGGTTTCGGCGAAGTGGCGTTGCAGGGCACCGAGCCATTGATGAGCTTTGGTCTTGGGGCGCGGCAGACCAGAGCGCGCTATCCGGACCAAGGTAGCAACACGATCTTGCCGCCGAGCCCACCCCTGTCGATGCGCGCATGGACCCCACTTGCTGCTGCGAGCGATAGTCGCTCGATCACGACTGGCTCGATGGCTCCGGCGCGCAACAGCTGGAACAGCGTCGCCATGTCAGCCTTGAATTCCTCCGGGTGCCTCGATCGACGGGCCGTTATGCTGTAGAAGACCGCGCGACGTTGCCTGAAAAGAAAGCTCAATGCGTTCCACAGCTTGAGCCTAGCCAAGCCAAGGCCTGCGGCAATCAGGCTCTCGCGGCCCAGTGCCATCGTGTGCGACCCGTAACCCACGAGGAGGCCGCCGGGCGCGAGACACGCGTACGAGCGGCGGAAGTGGGCACCGCCAATCGCATCGAACGCGACGTCAACGCCGGATCCGCCCGGGGATAGTTGGCGCACGGAAGTCACGAAGTTACCTGAGCGATAGTCGACAGCCGCTGCCCCGAACCGCTCGATTACGGCCAGGTTCGCCGCGGAACTGGTGCCAATGGCCTTCAGACCGAGGTGGCGCGCCAGGTCCAGCAACGCTGTTCCGACAGTGCCCGAAGCGCCTATGACGAGAATTGTGGCCCCGGACGGGAGGTTGCGGCAGCGAGTCAGCATCTGAAAGGCAGTGAGGTAAGCCAGAGGGATGCAAACAGCCTCGGCCGGATCGATGCCGTCAGGGACGGGCACGAGAAAGCGCGATGGCCGGATCGCATATTGTGCATAGCCACCCACGACGCACAAATCGGCCACCATCTCGCCCTCTCGAGGTACTGCCACTCCGGGACCCGTCTTCTCGACGATGCCCACGAGCTCGTAGCCAGGCGTGAACGGCAGCGGCCCCTTGAAATCCGGATACCGGCCGCGCCGAATCATCGCGTCGGTAAAGCCGGTGCCCGCGGCAAGCACCTTGATGCAAACTTCCCCAGGTCCTGGTTCCGGAATCGTCGATTCCACGACCAATTGCAGTACCTCGGGACCGCCAAATCGCGAAATCTGCAGGTGCTGCCAGGGCATGAGACCAGCATAGGCACATGGTCATTGGGCGTCGAGCGTTACGGTCCTGGGTTGAATCCGGGCCCAAAGAGGAACCCGAAAACAGGCCTGTCTCACAACAGTCGCCAAGTGCGTGTGACATTAGTCGCCAAATCCGAAGCGATGCAGGCTAGCCAATACCGCGCAGGTTCTAACCGATGTCAACGCGCAAGAGCTTCCTTCGAGCCGAGGCGCCGCTCTTGATTGACACTGCGACCTTACGGCATTGAAATTGTTTCGCAACCAGCGTGATCAACTCATCGTTCGCTTTGCCATCCACGGGCGCAGCCTTGACGCGTGCCACCCAATTTCCGCCTTCCTCCCGTTCCAGAGAGCTGACGCGAGCATTCGGTTTGATCTTTACGTGGATTAAGATTACGGGCATGCGGAACGAGAATGCGGCTTCAAACGGACGACCTGGTCATTAGAGAAGCCGTGCACCGGAAACTTCACGTTTGGTGCATCCTGCCATCGAGTGCCATTCGTCGAACAAATTTTGGGAAATCCAGCGCGAACCTATGCTTGAGGGTTTGGCCAATCGTCTCGAGGCGTTCCCAGTCAATCGGCGGGTGAGGTTCTTTGAAGGCCAGTACGATGACATTACCGAAGGGGGGCGCCACCTGCAGCGTTACAAAGTGGCCTTCAAAAGCTTCGCTGATCTTGCTTAAGTGGGAACGGAAGTTCTCGTGACTGCCGCACAAGTTGCTCACGAACACTCCACCGCGTGCTAAGCGACGGCGGGCCTTCCTGTAGAACGTGACATCATCGAATTCGGATGCGACGCCGGCACGATCACACGCATCCGCGATAATAACGTCCTTTGATTTTGGAGAACGCGCGACGTAGCGGGCGCCGTCGCCACAGACCACGCGAAAACGCTCGTCGTCCCGGGGAACGTGAAATTCGTCACGCAGTCGGATTACATCTGGATTGATCTCGATTGTAGTCACGGCTGCGCGCGGTAGGTTCCGGTAGCAGAATTTCGCCAGTGATCCGCCGCCCAGACCCAGCAGCAGAATCCGTGCCGGTGCATCATTAAAGAGCAGGAAGGCCATCATCTTGCGGGTATATGCGAGGCTCAGTTTGTCCGGGTCTTTCAACGACATAGCGCTCTGCACATTATCGAAATCGAAGTGCAGAGATCGCCACAGCCCACTGTCGATGATGAAAGGCTTGTTATAGCTGCCGCGCCATATCCGTTCCTGCAAGGATTGTGTGCAAGTGTCAGGGGGCTCCAACAGCCGCAACATGCTGTGATCTGTTGGAAACGTAGTCTCTATGGCGAGGAGTTTCGGCGGGGGGCTCATGGACTTGCCTGGGAGAGGGATTGTGCGGCGGGCGTGCTTGAGATGGCGGTGAGAATGCCGGCGAGGATGCGCTTCGGAGTTGGGGGACACCCTGGCACAGCGACGTTGACCGGGATGACGTTCGAGACCCTGCCGCAACTGGCGTAGCTCTCACCAAAGATGCCGCCCGTGCACCCGCAATCTCCGAGAGCGACCACCAGTTTCGGGTCAGGCGTTGCCTCGTAAGTGCGCTTCAAAGCCACTTCCATGTGCCTGGAAACGGGTCCCGTGACGAGCAGCAAGTCCGCGTGTCGGGGACTTGCGACGAAACGAATGCCGAGTCCCTCGAGATTGTAGAGCGGGTTGTTGAGTGCGTGAATCTCCAGCTCACACCCGTTGCAGGAGCCCGCATCGATGTGACGGATGCACAAAGCGCGTCCCAGCACGGACCGAATTTGGATCTGTAGTGTGTCGCGGACCCGCAGATCTTCATCCGGCGGCGGAGGGGACTCGGAGACGATTCCTATGGAGGCGATCTGGCGCAGGGTCTTTAACATGGCGGTGCCCTAGAGGTCATGGCCGCTGTAGGAGAGGTTGAAGGACTTATTGATGAGTGGGAAATCCGGGACGATATTGCCGATGATCGCGTGCTCGAGCACCGGCCAGTTTTCCCACGAGGGATCATGCGGATGACAGCGACGAATAGTCCCGCCGGCGCCGGCCTCCAGCGCAACCCACACCGGCCCCCGCCAGCCTTCGATCATGCCGACGCCGATTGTGCCGTCGGTGGGTACGGGTATCGGGGTGCGATGCGGGCCCTCCGGGAGTTCCCCGAGAATGTGCTGCATCAGTCGACACGATTCCTGCAGCTCATCGAACCGCAGCGCGACACGAGCGGCGACATCGCCGTCGGTGCGAACCATTCGCTTGACCGGCAGCTGGGTATACGGTTCGCAGGGCAGGTCGCAGCGCAGGTCTGCCGGCTGCCCGCTCGCCCGACCGGCGAGTCCTGTGAGTCCCATGCGTGCAGCCAGTTCAGGGGTCACCGTGCCGGCACCGTTGAATCGATCCCGGACACCCTCGTGCTCGTCGTAAATCGCTCGCAGCTTCAGAGCTTCAGCAGCGATTTCCCGTAAGCATCCGCGCAGGGCGGGCACACCGCTTCGTGCAAGATCCAGCCGCGTACCGCCCGGGGCAAGCGCGTTCAGCAGGTAGCGCTCGCCGAGCGCTTCGTGCATTGCGCGCAAGAGCACCTCCTTCACGCGCGAGAATTGCGCGAGTCCAAAAGCAAATCCTGCATCGTTGCCCAGTGCACCGAGGTCGCCCAGATGATTACTAACGCGCTCAAGTTCAAGGTAGAGGCCCCTCAGCCACGCTGCACGCTGCGGGATCTCATGACCGACCAGGCCCTCGAGCGCCTGACAGTATGCCCAGGAGAACGCGACGGCCGAATCGCCCGAGACGCGCGCGGCGAGTCGGTGTGCGTCGAGAATGGGCAACTGCGCAAAGCGCTGTTCGATGCCCTTATGAACGTACGCCAACCGCTCTTCGAGTCTGAGTACTTTTTCCCCCACGACTGAGAAGCGAAAGTGCCCCGGCTCGATCGTGCCCGCATGTACGGGGCCGACCGCGATCTCGTGCACACCGTCCCCCTCGACCCGCACGAATGGGTAGTGATCCGGGATCGCAGGAGACTGCGGCTCCGATCGCGGCGGGTCAATCAGCGGTCGGTAGCCTCGCGGCCAGCTGGCATGCCGCAACCACGGGCGATCATCAGGATCCGTGGAGCGAAGGCCGGTGAGATCGTAGATGGCCCGCTGCATCCGTACAGCGGCAGGAAAGAGATCACCGATTCCCCGATAGGGCGTTTGCGGGTGCGCAAGCGGCAACGACACTAAAAGTCCCCGACCCTCGGCGAGGAAGCCTGCGCGGATCGCTGGCGTTCCGCGTTCGTCCGCGCTTGCCCAGAGCGCCAGGAGTCGACCCGAAGCGGCGACAAAGTCTTCTGCGACCGGCCGCCACTGCTCCAGTGAGAGCGTGAGGGCGCGCAGGCCCGGGGCACCCGATTGCGGTACGCTTCGACTGAACCAGTCCTCCATTGCCACGTTACTCCCCTCCAATCAGCCGCGCAGCCGCGCGGAACCAGTGGGCGAGATAGGGCGGCACGTAGAGACCGAGCATCAGGACGAGTGCGAGGTGGGCGAACACCGGCGTGAGTGCGGGGGGATGAGGCAGCCGTCGCGCGGCAGTCTCCCCGAACACCATCGGCTGCACGCGCCCGAAGATGGCGGCGAAGGCTACGCCGAGGGCGGTGAGCAGTATGGGGGTGGCCCAGGGCTGCTCGCGCATCGCAGTAGTCAGAATAAGGAACTCGCTTGCAAAGACGCCAAATGGCGGCATCCCGAGGATCGCCAGTGACCCCATCATCAGGCCCCAGCCGATCGCAGGGCTGAGGGTAATGAGACCCCGGATGTTCTCCATCAATTGCGATCCGGCCTTCTGCGCGGCGTGACCGACCGTGAAGAAAATTGCCGACTTCGTGAGCGAATGCACCGTCATGTGCAGGAGCGCGGCGAAGTTTGCGATGGGCCCGCCCATGCCGAAAGCGAACGTGATGATGCCCATGTGCTCGATCGAGGAGTAGGCAAAGAGGCGCTTGATGTCACGCTGACGCCACAGCAGGAAGGCCGCGAGCACGACCGAGAGCAACCCGAACCCCATGAGCATCTGCGAGGGAAGTGCGGAATGCAGGGAGCCTTCGACCAGGACCTTGCAGCGCACCACCGCGTAGATCGCGACATTGAGCAGCAGTCCCGAGAGCACCGCGGAGATCGGGGTTGGACCTTCCGCGTGCGCATCAGGGAGCCAGTTGTGCAACGGAGCGAGACCCACCTTGGTCCCATAGCCGACAAACAGAAACACGAACGCGAGTCCAAGTACTCTCGGCTCGAGATGGCCTTTCACCCCGTTCAGGTGCGTCCACAAGAGGGCCGTCGCCCCTTCGGCACCTAAGGCCTTCTCCGCGGCGAAGTACAGGAGGATCGTCCCAAACAGGGCTTGGGCGATACCGACCCCGCAGAGGATGAAATACTTCCAGCCCGCCTCCAGGCTCGCGGGCGTACGGTACAGCGTCACGAGCAGCACCGTTGAGAGGGTCGCGGCTTCCATCGAGACCCACAGCAACCCCATGTTGTTCGTCGTAAGCGCGACCAGCATCGTCGTCATGAAGAGCTGGTACATGCTGTGGTACAGGCGCAATCTCGGTGCTGCAACTCGACCGTGAGTCATTTCCACGCGCATGTAAGGGCGCGAGAAGATCGAGGTGGTGAGACCGACGAAGGCCGTGAGCGCGACCAGAAACACGTTGAAGGGATCGATGAAGAACTGTTCGTGCCCGACCAGAAGGGGGCCTGTGCTCACCACCTGTGCCGTGAGCATGCAGGCGCCCAGGAAGGTGATCAGGCTCACGGTGATATTCAGCTCGGCCGCCCAGCGCCGCCCCCCGTAGAGCCCCAGGAGAAGCGCCCCGCAGAGGGGCGTGCCAAGGAGTAGCACGAACGGCATGACTCAGTGGTCCTCGCCCGGTCGCGCAACAGGCGCTGTACGTGCCCGGTGCATGGGAGCCTCGCGGAGAGACTCCAGATGATGCAGATCGAGACTGTCGAACTGCTCGCGGATCTGGAAGAAGAACACGCCGAGCACCAGGACAGCGACGAGCACATCGAGCGCGACGCCGAACTCGACGATCATCGGCATGCCATAGGTGGCGCTCATCGCCCCAAAGAACAGCCCATTCTCCATCGACAAAAAGCCCACCACCTGCGACATGGCCTTGCGCCGCGTAATCATGGTGACAAAGGAAAGCAGGATTACGGCGACGGCAATGCCGATGGCGTTGCGCGTGGCGGTACTTGCGAGCGCAGCGATCGGTTGCGCAAGTCCAAAGGCGAAAACCACGACGAGCAGCCCCAGGAGCATGGTGCCTGAGATGTGCAACAGCGGTTCGGTGTCCCAGTACACCTGCAGGCGCCGAATCAGCCGGTGTAACAGCCAAGGCAGGAGCAGGACTTTAAGCGCAAGCGTCAGACCGGCCGATAGATACAGATGGCGCTCCCCCGTGCGCCACGCCAGGAGCAGCGTTGCGACGAAGAGCAGCACCCCCTGGATCGCGAGCAGGTTGACGAGGGTCACGATGCGGCGCTGCGCCAGCATCGCGAAGGACAGCAGCAACAGCAGCGCGGCACACAGATTCAGAAGCTGAAGGTCAAGGGGAGTTCCGGTCACGGTTCAGGCTCCCAGTAACACATGCACGAGGAGACCCAGAACCGCGAGCATAAATGCGCTCGCCAAGAACTCCGGAGCGCGGAACACGCGCAGCTTGGCCGACACCGTCTCGATCAAGGCGAGTCCGGCGCCGGTCACGATGAGTTTTGCGGCGAGCAGAGGGATTGAAGCCACCAGCGACAGCGGGCCACCGGTGCCGGTCGAGATGCCCCAGGGCAGGAAGAGCGCGAATCCGATGCAGGCGTAATTGAACAGTTTCAGGGAGGCTGCCCACTCCATGAGCGCCAGGTGGCGCGCCGAGTACTCCAGCACCATGGCCTCGTGGATCATAGTGAGTTCCAGGTGTGTCGCAGGGTTGTCGATCGGGATGCGTGCGTTTTCGGCGAGCAGCACTAGAGTGAAGGCGATGGCGGTGAAGGCCAGGCTCGGGTACAGCCCCAGCGTCTGGGTGGCGAGATTCTCGGCGATCGCCGGCAGGGCAGTCGTTGCCGAGATGATTGAGGCGACGAAAATCACCATCAGCAGTGCGGGCTCGGCAAGGAACCCGACCATCATTTCGCGCCGCGCGCCGAGAGTCCCGAAGGCGGTGCCGATGTCCATCGCGGCCAGTGACAGAAACACCCGTGCGGTGGCGAGAAGGCCAACGAGCGCAATCGCATCGGCGGCGAGGGTAAAGGGCAGCCGCGTGCCCATTGAGGGGATGATGCCGGCCGCCACGACCATGGCAGCGAAGACGATGTAGGGGGCGATCCGAAAAAGCGGTGAGGCGTTCTCGGCGATGACCGCGTCCTTGTGAAAGAGCTTGCGGATACTGCGATACGGCAACCAGATGCTGGGCGCACGGCGGTTCTGCAGCCAGGCGCGACATTGATTCACCCAGCCGAGGAACAGTGGGGCGGCCGCAAGGGCGGTGATGAGCTCTAACGCCTGGGTCAGAATCCCGATTGCGCTCATAGCATGAGTGCCAGCAGCACGACGAGGGTTGTAAAACTGTAGGTCAAATACATGGAGATACGGCCTTGCTGCACCCAGGCGAAGGTGTCGGCGGTGCGTTGCACGACGGAGCCCAGCGGCACGTAGAGCCATGCCCAGATCCGATCGTTTACAACCACGCGGTAGCGGGGCGCTGAGGCGAATGCCGACGGCAGCTCCCGCGTGACGGCGAAGAGCGTTCCGAAGATGTGGCGGATGGGTTGACCAAAACCTTCGGCCGTGTCCTGCATACGTGCGTTCAGCTGCCCAAAGCCACAATCCCAGGCGGACGCGCGGCGCACGCGGTGGTGATAGAAGCGCCGCACCAGCAGTGCGGTTGCCGCGACGCTGCCTAGCAGCGCGATGAGCAACACCGGCGCGGAATAGGACGCGTGGCGGCCTGTCAGGGGAACGAGCAGCCACCAGGGTGCACCCGTCAGGGGCAAGGTGGCGTGGCTGAATTGCGCGACTACGGTGCGCAGCACATCCACGACGGTCGTCGGCAACAATCCGAGCAGCACACAGCCTAGGGCGAGCCAGATAAGACCGGCGCGCTCCAGCCAACTGGCGTCGTGCGCGCGTCGCAAGGTCGATTCGCGCGGCTGACCGAGGAAGATGACGCCGAAGAATTTGACCATGACGTAGGCGGCCAGTGCGGCGGAGAGCGCGACGAGCGCGGCTCCGATAGGCAGAATCATGTTGACGAACGTGCGGGGCACCTCGTGCGCGAAGAGGAAAGCCTGCAGTAGAAGCCACTCGGAGACGAAGCCATTCAGCGGGGGAAGGCCCGCCATTGCGAGCGCACCGACGAGCGTCAGCCAGGCGACCCAGGGCATGCGATGGATGAGGCCGCCGAGCCGCCCCAGGTTGCGTTCGCCGGTGGAGTGCAGAACCGCCCCGGTTCCCAAAAAAAGCAGGCTCTTCATGAAGGCGTGATTGAGGCTGTGATACAGGGCGGCGATCAGCGCGAGGGCTGCGAGGGCGTGCATCCCGACGCCCTGAAAGACTACGCCGAGCCCGATGGCCGCAAAGACGATGCCGAGGTTCTCGATCGATGACCATGCCAGCAGCCGCTTCATGTCCGTCTGCACGGCGGCGAAGGTAACCCCATAGAGGGCACTAGAAAGTCCGGCCGTGAGCAGGACCAGGCCCCACCACCACACGGGGCTGCCGAGCAGATCAAAGGTCACGCGCAGCACGCCGTACACGGCCAACTTCAGCATGGCCCCGCTCATGAGTGCTGAGACTGGTGAGGGTGCCGCTGGGTGCGCTTCGGGGAGCCACACGTGCAGCGGGACCAGCCCCGCCTTGGCCCCGAAGCCTAAGAGGGCGAGCAGGAAGGCGATGGTCGCCCAGTAGGGACTGAGATGGGCGGCACGCATGGCATCGAAGGTGAATTGCCAGGTCCCGCCCTGCATCACCCCGAAGCTGAGCAGAATCGCGAGGGCCCCGACGTGCGCGATCAGCAGGTAGAGAAACCCTGCACGGCGAATCTCGGGAAGCGCGTGCTGCGTTGTGACGAGGAAGTACGACGACACCGCCATCGTCTCCCACGCCACCATGAACGCGTAGGCGTCATCGGCCAGCAGCACGAACCCCATGCTGGCCAAAAACAGGTGGTACTGAAGGCACATCAGTCCCGGCGCTGTTCCCTCGCCGCGACGGAAGTAGCCTGCCGCAAATATGGAGATTCCCGTGGCAGAGGCACCGAGAAGAAACAGAAAGAAGCTCGCGAGCGCATCGAGCCGCACGTGCATCGGAAGGTCCGGCAGACCGATCGGCAGCACGGACTGCTCGGGCAGGGACCCCAGACTCAGGACCGCCACGGCCGCCAGCGCCGCGCCGCAGAGGGCCCCGAGGGGAAACAGCAGCCGACCGACAAAACTGAGGCTTAAGGGCCGCAACAGACCCGCAAGCCCAAGGAACCCCCAAAGCGCGAGGAGCGCAAGGCAGACCCGCAGCGGGGAACTGATCAGTGGCATCACACCCAGTTCTACTCTGATATGCGTTCGATTATAATGCGAGTGCATGAACCCTGTCGCACCCGCAAAAGGATGGCCGTGGCCCTCGAGGACCGCACTGCTCGATTAACGATACTGATCGACCCTCGTAAGAAGGCGTTCTTCGAACAGCTGTGCGCCGAGGAGGACTCGACACCTTCTCAGGTGGTGCGTCGCCTCATCCGGCGCTACATCGAGGAGCGCACGGGGAGACCATGGACTCCGCCCAAGGAGACTCCGGAGGCACCCGTACGTGCCGCTCCGCGGCGGGTGGCGAGGTCGTGAGGTGTGGCCCGCGGCGCGATGATAGGCCTTCCAGGGGCGATGTTCTGGGACTTTAGTTAGCCATGGGTTTGCACGGACGCGAGCCCCTCAGGAGCGATCAACGTGGTCGCGGTGCCGTCGAAACATCCTGGAGGTTCTGGAGTCCCCGCAATCGGGCTCCTATCCCTGTGCGGTAGCTTTAACCCTCAGAGCGACCCTCGTGCTGCGGCGCCTGACGCTGCAATTCGGACAGTGCGTACGCGCCGCGGCTCTGCCATTGCGCTAAGGAGAGTCGCCCAGCCGCGAATTGTCGTGCGCGGGCTCAGGTGCAGGGGTTGAGCGATGCTCCCGTCATTCAGCTACTCCCGCACGTTAGTGGTCGATGCGAGCACGGCGCAAGGGCAACAGCTCGCAGAGCAGCTCAACCGCGCAGGCTTCAGCACGGAGTTCGTGGTGAGCTGGCATGCGGCTCGGGCCGCGCTCCGCAGCCATAACTATCAGGCGTGCGTTGCGGTGGCAGATCCTGGTCAGGTGGAGGATCTGAAGCAGCTCACTGCGCTGCGTCGCACGGCATTAGGAGTTTGGATCATCGCGTTATGCGACCGGCCAACCGAACGCATGATGCTTCTCGCGCGGCGTCAGGGCGTAGATGCGGTACTGTGCGCTCCCTTTTCCATGCTCGATCTCACGTCGCGTCTGGCAGTGTTTTCCCATCGATCCAGACCGACGTTTTAATGGCGCGCGAAAACAGGGAAGAAGGATGAATCCTCACACGCGAGAATTTCTGCTCTTTGTGTTTCGCGTGCTGCGCTGGTGCCGCGTCACGCACGCGGGCGGTGCGCCTGGCACGGCATCGCACTTAACTGCATTCCGGTCCAGCAGGCTCCGGACGCCAGTGCTTCAGCGGCAAGCAACGCTACCGATTACCAGGCTGGGTTCGGTTCCGACCCTGCGGATAGCCCTCCAGCGAGGGATCCTCGATTGGTCTCCTCGATCGTCCAGAGCTCCCAAGGACTATCGTTGCTACCTCGCGGCGAGCCTGCTTAATTCGGCGCCTCGATGCCGGGTTTGACGCTGCCGTTCGGCAGAGGAACCGAGATCGGGGTAACTTTGACTTTGGCGATGCCGGCGTCTTGCGTAATCCCAATTTTCCGTGCTGTGGACGGCGAGAGGTCCACGATCCGGCCCTTCACGTAGGGTCCGCGGTCTTGGATAGTCACTACCGCGCTTTGGCCGGTAGTAGTATTGGTTACCCTCGCCTTGGTACCCAAGGGAAGCGTCTTACTTGCGGCGTTGTCGCCGAGCGGATCCATTTTGCTGCCGTCCGCCATTTCTCTGCCTGCAAACTCCTTCGCATAAAACGATGCGTCGCCCCAGCGCGTACGTCCCGATAGGTCAGGCTGTGCCCGCGTAGCCGGCTTGGCGATCCGTCGCGGCGATTTGTCCAGCGATCCTTCGCCTGCGTTGCCGTCACGATGAGGCTTGCATCCGGCGGCGACGACGACGCTGCTTAGAAGCAGAGTCATTGCAAGACGATTTGGGATCAAAATCCGTACCATTTATCTGGGCCAGGCCACTCGTGGCTTACACAATGGGACGCTCGACAGCCTTGGTCTGTAAGCCGCAGCGCATTAGTGGGGCGGGTCTTGTCCGATAACGGACCAACGCGGCACCACTCTCGCTTGCAGTGAGCGAGAATTGTCTTTGGGAGGCCGTTGGCGTCGGACGCGGACTACTGCGGATACCACTGGGCTCGCTCGACTATGGAGACACCGCTTGAGTCTGCTACGGCCAGAAGGCCGGACTTAGGTGGATTTGGGATGGCGGCGGATTCGAATCGCGGTGCCGGCGTCGAAGGAAAGGTGCTGACCAGTTGGCGAGGGCGCGCAGCGCTGACCGGGGGGGCGCTCGGTGGGGTATCTCAGGTGATCACGCTCTATTAGCTCCATCGATGAGCGGCAGGCCTGCCGTCAGCCGCCTACGTGTCCGTCCTTCCATCCAGACGGGGCACATTCGCGTGCGTGGGTGAGCTCGAGTTGTACGAGGCGTTTCCCTCCACTCGATCCGTCAGTCGATGATGAGGTCGTCATACTTGAACGGACCGCCGGTGACGGGTCGCAGAGAATTCGGATAGTTGCCGTCCAGATCAAGCACGCCATATTCTTGGGCCTGCTCTGCGCCGATTATGGTGCGGCCCGACAGCGCCATCATGTCCGGATCGTTGTGGATCGCTACGATGATGCGCCCAGTAAAATCCGGCGTTTCCATATACGGCAACAAAAAATCGAACTGGCCGGGCTTTTCCACCATGGACGACGCCGACCGCGCAGTCTTCAGCAAGCCCATCCAGATGCTGACCGACGCCACACCGAAGGGGCGCAGGTCCACTGCCATGTCGGCGGACATCTTGTCAGTCCCGGCTTTCTGCGCGCCATAAGCGGGGCCGTGGGCGTAGTTGACGGCGCCCGGCGCGGACGTGAAGACCAGCAGACCGCCGGGCTTGGCGACGAGCAGGGGTGCCGCCGCGTGGGCCGCGATATAGCTCGATCGAAGCCCGACGGTGATGATGTCGGCCAGTCCCACCGGCCTAGTCCAAAATCCGCCGCGCTGGATCAGATCGCTGCTGATGGCCGCGGCGTTGTTGACCAGAATGTCCAACCTACCTTCATCGCGCTCAACGGTCGCGAATAGGACGCGCACCGCCTCGTCGTCGGCGTGATCGCAGGCGTACGCAACTCCACGTCCGCCGGCGGCGGTCACTTCCGCCGCCGTTTCATGGATCGTGCCCCCCAACGGCGATGCATCCGCCGTCTGGCTGCGTCCGGTGACATAGACGGTATATCCCGCAGCCCCCAGTGCGCGCGCGATGCCCTGACCCGCGCCCCGGCTCGCGCCGGTCACCACTGCGACACCGTTCTTCATGTACCTCCCCTTTTGTCACGGCACGATGCCCGGGCAGCCGATGTGAGCACACAAGGGCAACAGTGATGCACGAGCGCCAGTTTGAGCTCGCCGCCCTCCTTGATAGTACTGGAACCTATCTCAAAACTGTTCGAGAAGAACGCTTCGACCCCTTCGTCTTCATCAGTCGAGTCGCCTCGGACTCACCCGGTCTTGGCTGCGCCGCCGCTGCGCGACTTGGTGATGGACCGGAGTAGCGGTTGCGGACCGGTAGCGCGCGATGGGAGGATGGCTGGTCGGTGAGAAGTTTGCCCCTTGGCAAGCGATCCAGACGCTCGCAAGACCCAGACAGTTACGCGACGCAATCGATTCCGACCCAAGGAGAACACTGTGAAAGCCATCTGGAACGGACAGTTGATCGCGGAGTCAAACGATACCGTCGTAGTAGAGGGGAACCATTATTTCCCGCTGCAGGCTGTCAAGAAGGAATATTTGGGGGATTCCTCTCATACGAGCGTTTGCCCGTGGAAGGGCACTGCTAACTATTACACGCTGAACGTGGACGGGAAAAAGAACAAGGACGCCGTTTGGTATTACCCGGAGCCTTCGAACGCAGCTCGACAGATCAAAGGTCGCGTGGCGTTTTGGAAGGGCGTTAGCGTTCAGCCATAGGTTTCGCGACAATCCTTGAGGGTGAACGACTGTGACGAAATGGGGCTTATCTAAGGCTGAAAGCCCAGCTCTCGCTGATGACGAATTGCCAAAATGCGCACTTCATTCTGCGCTATCACAAATCGATAGAGCGCGATGTAACCAGTTTGTCCGTATGAAATTACTAGCTCACGCACCTCTCCTTCGATGCGCCGGCCAATCAACGGATGAGCCGCAAGGTTGTCAATTGCCGATTGGATTGCTGTTACTGCATCCCGGGCTGCGGCAGGGTTCTGGTCGCGTAAGAACTGAAAGGCGCGTTCAAGATGCACCAGTGAAAGCGCCGAATAGACTACCTGCGCCATGGCTTTGGTCGTGGCGCTGACGCGTCAGTCGCCAGCCGCTTCATCCACGCATGAACATCGTCGGCACGATAGACCTCGCCGGCTTTGTCGATTTCCGAGTCTGCGGCGAGCGCATCTTTGACAAGACTGCGCATCTGCTCTTCGTAGCTGGCGTGCCGTTCGACAGCCTCTACGATCAGGCTATGCGCGGAACGCCCCGTTTGCTTGGCCAGAGTGCTGAGCCGTGCGCGCAGTTTGGGTGGCAGTCGGATGGTCGTCGTTGCCGCCATTGTTGCACTCCTTCTCGAAAGACATAGCACAAATATAGCACACTCGTTCACGAACCTCAAAATGGAGGGTCACGCAGGCACCGGGCGCTTGTCACATTCCTGAAGCCGCCATTCCCGGGTTTTGCTAGGCTGCCCAAGCGATGAGCGAGAGGTTTCCATTTGACGGAGACCTTCCAATTGAGTTGGGTCTTGCTCGATAAATGCCAACTTGATGTCGTGCCCGTTTGAATAATGTCACCCTCCAAACCAATCGAGGAACGATCATGACTAGCCCGATGTATACCAACTCGGTTCCCGTTTTTAGGCAATTGCTGACGGCTTTGAAAGCCATTCTGTCTCAGGCCGATGCACACGCTGTTGCCAACTCAATAGAGCCAGACGCATTTTTGCAGGCGCGTCTGTTTCCGAACATGTTTCCGCTGGTCAAACAGGTGCAAATTGCCGCCGATTTTGCGCGCGGGATCTCGGCACGCCTGGCAGGTGTTGATGTTCCCGTCTATGAAGGCAAGGAGAAGAGCTTTGCCGATCTGGACGGGCTATTGGCACAGACAGTGGGATTTCTTGACGGCGTGAATTCTTCTAAATTTGAAGGTAGCGAATCGAAAGAAATCGTACTGCGTCCTGGAACGCCTAAAGAAAAGAAACTGAGTGGTCAGTCCTATCTGGCCAACTACGGCTTGCCGCAATTTCTTTTTCATGTCACGACGGCCTACGCGATTTTGCGCCACAACGGGCTAACCATTGGCAAGCGTGATTTCATGGGGGTTTACTAATCCTCCCGCCCGTACGCTGCCATTCCGGTGGACCATACAAACCCATCTTGGCGTGGCAGCACCGAGGTCCGCGCCGTCGACAGTACACCCCATAAGTTGACGACGACACCCGTACCCGACCGTCCCTGAGCGGCCAACTCGGGCCCTTCACGTCATCAAGAGAGAGTTTCACGAAGCGGAAATCTCGCTCTGCGTAGCGTGAGCGACTCTTGGTTCCGGACGAAGCGGTTCGATTCCGACCTGAGCCGGTAAGCTTAGTGCTCGTCCTACGCCGCCTGCGCCTATTGGCCTACGTTGTTGGGATCGCAACCCGTAGACAATCCGGTCAGCGCAAAAAACCAGACGACACACATCCGGATCAATCTTCCTAGTGCACTCACCCGAAGCACTGAGGCGCTGCAGCTGCGGAAGCTACTTGCACCCAGCGACTTGGGAGGACGAGTGGATCTTTCACTATCACGGTCCGCGAACCGCAGACTGACGAGCATCCGGGAGTACAGCGACGCGAAGGCCCCGGCGCGGGCCTCGCAGGTGGACGGGTCCGGGGCCGACGTAACGCTGGCCACCTGCAGCCATCGGGTCGGGGTAGACGGTCAGCTTTGGATCCCCCCCCGCGCTGCGAGCTGGTCGAGCGCCCAACCGTAACGGAGATCGCGATGTACGAGCAATCCAAGCTCTCCGAGTTGCTCCGGTTCGCACGCGTCGATGCGGGCTCCACCGTCATGGACATTTACCCAGGCGACGGCGCCTGGACCCGTCTCTTCTCCGACATCGTGGGACCCGAAGGGCGGGTCTACAGCTTCGTGCCGGCCGAAGTCGCCCACTTCAAAAATGATCCGGTCGGCCGCATGCGGACGCTTGCTAATGAGCCGGGCCGAGAGAACGTCGAAGCGGTGACGGCGGACCTGGTGGCGATGCAGGCGGTCACGCAACAAGCGGATGTCGTGTGGTTGCACCTGTTCTACCATGACCTCCACACCGCGCTGATCCGGGCCAAGGGCGCTACGGCGGCCGACTTCAATCGAGCCGTCTTTGAGCGGCTGAAGCCCGGTGGGTTTTACGTCATCGTAGACCATGCAGCCGCCGTCGGGGCGGGCACGAGCGACGCCCAGTCGCTGCATCGGATTGAGGCTGCATCGGTTCGCAAGGAGGTGGAGGCGGCGGGCTTCGTACTGGACGCGGAAAGTCCCATGCTCGCGGACAAGGACGATGCGCACTCGATCAAGGTGTTTGATTCCTCAATCAAGGGCAAGACCGATCGTTTCGCCTATCGGTTCGTAAAGCCCTGACAGATCCTGGTGCCGACTTCACGTCGACCATTTCGATTAGTGCAAGCAGGCTCATCGAGGACCTCGAGGCACCCGACTTGGCGGTTCGGTTCCGACACGCAACCCACTCACCTTAAGTCCGTTTCAACGTGCGCAAAAGAAAAATCGGGAGCTCGCGGTCGCCGGCTCGGGCCTTGTAGTCTTCAATTGACCTGTTTTGCTTAAGCATCTGCGGCCATCCCGTTGCGCGGCGCTCTGCGCTCAGCTCTTCCGCGCGCACGCGTCGCCTTTCACGGCCGACCAGAGCGTCGATCTCTGGGTGGGCCTTTAAGTTGTAGTACCAGCCCGGATGCCTTGGCTGGCCGTTATTCGACGCGAGCACCAGCACGCCCTCCGGCTCGACCGGGTAGCACTGCAACGGAATCATGCGCACCTGACCGGTCTTCGCCCCGATCGTATACATGAGTGCCATCGGAATATGTCCCAGCTTGCCGCCGATCCGGCCATTCGTCCGATGGAACGCGAATCTGTGAATTTTGGTGAACCATGCGTTGAACCCGTCACTGGTCATGGACAACTCCCAAAGGGATCAAGGTTCCCAACCGCGGGACCTCGGCAACAACTCTTCTAGCGCGTACAAAGTTTTATGCGGAACGTGTTCTAGCAGGTAGTAGCGACCGATGATCTCAACAGTCTGCTTATAGGTGCGCACATCTAGCAGGCGAAGCAGGAAGTGGATGTCGTCTTCGTCGTGAAATTCTGCTCCGAGACGCATGGCAAGGCATTTCATGGTCAGCAGATAGTGGGGCTCGGCAACCATCACGCGCAGGTGCGAAAGTTCGAGAAAGGATGCGAAGTCGCCCTGAGCACTCAAGTATGCCTTCACGCTATCGTTCAGCCAGTGCGGATTGATCCTAGCGAGCGCTGCCACCCGCGCTGCAGCGGCTCTCACTTGAGGCGCGGGTTGGAATATGGCATCGACGTCCTGCTTGGAAGGGCGCGCGTTGAACGCGAGACACATTACCGCGCCCCCGACGAGATACAGCTCACCAATCGTGTCGGCCTTTTCAAGCTCAGTATTGAGTAGCTCGAACAGATGCCGAATGTCCGCAGCTGAAAGTGCACTCATCGCGGATCAGACCCGATCACCGAGGGCGGCATCGATGAAGATGTTCCGGCGTCTGAAGGCTGGCGGTGAATGGGTCAGCAAGTGCAGCCGCAGGGCCTTCAACTCCGAGCCGAATACCGGCTGAGGCAAAGGGGCGATCCGCGGGACCCAGGACGGAATCTCAACTCGCTTCATTGCGCAGGCGGTTTCGACCATCGCGGCCACGTAGTTTTCAACATACCGGCTCGCGCGCACTTGCGGGCCCGCTGCGACGGCCTCGCGCAATCCCAGAGGCGCAAGCGAACTTAAGAGGTCATGGAGCGCAGCCAGGGCAAAGGAGGGGTCCGCAGATCCGGCGAGCTCGCGAATGACATCCTGGAAGCGCTGCGCAGGAATGGACAGCACTCGGCTCAGTACGTACTCGGACATATCGAGTCCCGCCAGTTCGGCAGCGCGGCGAATCGCGAGCTTTTGCTCCCTCGTGACGCGAATCTGCAGCTGCGATTCCTTAGTTGAAGGCTTCATACCGATACCTTGCGGGGGCGCGCAATGAGTGTCAATACGCATGTATTGACACATGTTTGGCAGGCGCGTGACCGCAAGAGAGGCCGGTGCCGGCGGCTTCTGGTACCAGACTTAGCTTGATGCAACGCCTTCGCGGCGTTCCTGAAGAGCTACATCGCGGTGTGGGCCGGACGTGCGGGTGTCCTTTGGAAGGGGAGGATAGGCCGCAGAAAAACGCCGTAGAGGGTCGCGGGATTTGCGGGAGTCGATGAACCGAAATAACCCACTCTCCCGCGGTTTCTTTCGCGGGGGTACGGGCTGGGGTAAGCAGTATTTTGGGCAGCGTGTAGTTCCTGTCAGCTCACGGAGTTACGAATGCCTTGCGTTTTCGCCCCTAGCCTTTCCGGAACCTAATTCGCCCGTCTCAGGACGTCCTTCCCCGATTGGGGCAATGCCGGCGGCGGCTAGAGCACAAACCTTTAGACCATCGAATGTTAGCCAAATGCTTTGCGTGGGTTCCTCGATCGGCTCCTCATCGAACGGCTGGGGTCCGTCAGGTATCGAATACGCACAACTCCGAATACGAAAGCTCAATAACGAGGATCATCATTTCTTACATGTAAGGTCTACTGCTGTGGGGAGCTGAAGATGAAGACGCGTACTGCAGGGAAGTGCCCGAAACGAATTCGCTTGGTAAGCCGATGCTGGTCAACGCGAACCGGCGCGGCACCATAGTTGTGGCGGCCTGTCCGTCGTGCTTATCGTCCGTGGAGCGGCGTGTACATCAAGGTGGAGCGTGTCATGGGTGTAAACAAAGATCAGGTGCGAGGCCGAGTTAGAGCGGCTGAAGGAAAGCTTAAGGAGGTCGCTGGGAAGCTGGTAGGCAGCAGACGCCTGCGAGCGAAAGGCAAAGTCCAGGGCGCCCTTTGGGTTGGCTCAAGCCAAGTTCGGCGACGTAAAATCCGCTCTCAAGAAATCCGTCGCGAAGGAACGATGAAGGTAGCTTGCGGCGCGGGTGGAGCGCTGTCCGAACACCACCCAGGGGGCGGTTTTCCTTTATAGGCTGCGAGGCGCTGAACGGATCGAATGCTCTCATGCGGCACGACAACGGTAAGTTTGACTTCGGAAAGCGCCGGAAGGAGATGGTGGACCGTCACATCGCTCACCGTGGCGTGCGATCGAAGCTTGTGCGCGGGGCAATGGGTACCGTCCCGCGTGAAAGGTTCTTGCCGGAAGCCTTGTGGGAATTTGCATATGATGATGCGCCGCTCCCGATCGCGCAGGGGCAGACCATCTCACAGCCGTATATCGTTGCCATGATGACGGAGGCGCTTGAGCTCAAAGGAGGCGAGACCGTTCTCGAAATCGGCACTGGTTCGGGCTACGCAGCTGCCATCCTGTCGCAGATTGCCAAAGAAGTTTACACGGTCGAACGTATCGGGGAGCTTGCAGAGAACTCTGCCGCCACGCTAGCGGGCCTTGGCTATAACAACGTTCATGTCCTGCATGGGGACGGAACGCTCGGCTGGGCGGAGCACGCACCCTACGATGCAATCGTGGTTGCCGCGGGTGGTCCGGAGGTTCCTGAATCCCTAAAGGGACAACTCAAGATCGGGGGCCGGCTGGTTATTCCTGTGGGCGCGGATCGGCGCGTGCAGGAATTGATGCGCATCGTGCGCGTGGGCAAGCATGAATATACGAGCGAGGAACTTGCCGACGTGCGCTTCGTTCCGCTCGTGGGTGCGGAAGGCTGGGCACCCCAAAGGCAGCGTGCTCTGCAACCGTCCGACGGTACCCTCGCGCAGTCGATTGCCAAGGGCGCCGAGAAACTTGCGTCCATCGATTCGGCTGACCTCGGGCCGTTGCTACGGCGCATAGGCGACGCGCGGATCGTCTTACTCGGCGAGGCAACGCATGGGACGTCTGAGTTTTACCTTATGCGCGAGCGGATCTCCCGCATTCTGATTGAGCGCAAGGGCTTCTCATTTATCGCAATAGAGGGTGACTGGCCGGACGCCGCGCGCATTGATCATTACGTTCGGCACAGGGAATATCCGCCATCCGAATGGACGGCGTTTGCTCGGTTTCCGGTGTGGATGTGGCGAAATCGGGAGGTGCGAGAGTTCGTCGATTGGTTACGATCTCATAACGCCGGTGTCGCGAAGCAGGAGAGGGTGGCGTTCCACGGTCTCGACCTGTACAGCCTTTACACCTCAATTCGTTCGGTATTGGACTATCTGGATAAGGTCGACCCGCAAACCGCACGGCTTGCCAGGCTGCGCTATGGCTGCCTGACCCCGTGGCAGGGTGATCCTGTGACCTATGGTCACGCGGCTCTGAGTGGTAACTATCACAGCTGCGAGCATGAGGTGACCTCCATGCTTACGGAGCTGATGAAAAAGCGCCGGGCTTATGCTGAGCATGACGGCGAGCAATTCCTGGACGTTGTTCAGAATGCCAGGCTAGTCGCGAACGCGGAGCGCTACTACCGAACGATGTATTACGGATCTCGGGCCTCGTGGAATTTGCGAGACAGCCACATGTTCGAGACCCTGAAGAATCTGTTGAACTTCCATGGACCGGCGAGTAAGGCGATAGTTTGGGCGCATAACTCGCACGTTGGCGATTCGACCGCGACGGAAATGTCCGCGCGGGACGAATACAACATCGGCCATCTGTGTCGACAGGAGTTTGGCGGAGCCACGTATTTGATAGGTTTTGGAACGAACGGTGGAACCGTCGCTGCCGCCTCGAACTGGGACGAGCCGATGGAAGTCAAAACCGTCGTTCCGGCCTTGGCGGGTAGTTATGAGCGCCTCTGTCACGAGGCCGGCGAACCACGGTTTCTATTACCTTTGCGGGAGTTTGGACGGGCGCGTGGTGCGGGTCTGATGCGGTCGCGCCTTGAACGAGCGATCGGGGTAATCTACCGGCCTGAAACTGAGCTCCAGAGCCATTACTTTCAGGCAGTGCTGCCACGGCAGTTTGATGAATACGTCTGGTTCGATGAGACGACTGCTGTAACGCCGCTGCGCACTGAGGAGCTTACGGGCCTGCCCGATACCTATCCATTCGGTCTCTAACCCGCAAAGTTATCTCCCTTCCGGTCGCGCTAGGGGAATGATGAGATGCCCGTTGAGGCAACCTGCAGACGACAGCGTAGGAATCTCGATACGCCTCACCGAATGGAACGCGCTGCCAAGGTCCCGCACCAGATCGACGGTATTCCCTACCGATTCGCGGGTCGAAATGTAAGCAGGAACGCCTCTCTCAAGGCCCGCTGATGCTCAGAAAGCGCGAAAAACTCGGACTCTATCGCGTTCAGCGGTGCCCGGCTGTCAGGCGCCAAGATTGCCCCGGGGGGCATCACAAAGGTGCTTCCGCGCACTGGCATCGGGGCGCGAAGTGACCTACCGACGCAGCGATATCCAAGAAATGAGAGGCAAATTGTCACTGCAGCAACGACTTCTCGGCCGCGGCCACGAGTCACTTCGCTTCATTTTGTGGCGTAGGTTGTGAATACAAAGTCGTGCTCCTTCGCGATGGTGTGACAAGCCGCTCCACACTTCGCGTCGTGTCCTTGTGGGGGCGAATCCTTGTCCGTTGAAGCGGTGAATTGACCTGTCGACGGATCCAGATCGAACGAGGCGTATCCCCAGCCACCAGTTTCAGCAAACCGCTTCCTGTCCTTGATCATGAAATCGGCATTTATCTGAGTCCCTGCCACTCGCGGAGCACCTGGTTCTCCCGGCTTAGCTAGCGGTGTGTAGTGGAGCTTCGCGATCTTGGACCCATCCGGAAACGCCTTGCCGTTTCCAGGAATACCGGCTTTGTAAGCCTCGATAAGCGTGGGATTGCCAAGGATGATGGCAAAGCGCCCGTTGTTATCGCTTAGGGATACGACGGGCCACGTTTCGTAACCCCTGAACTCAGAAAACCCCAGCCCCCCTGGTACCTTGACGCTGTATTTGTCGACACCCGTCATTGCTAGGGAGAGCAAGGCACCTAAGGTCGCCGCGAGCATCGTTGTCTTTTTCATTTCAGTGACTCCGTTGTGAAGGATCTATATTGCTGAGATTCCTCGGCGACCGGTGCGTGTCTAAACGCACCTCGACCCAATTGGCCGGCGCGCCCAGCCGGCGTTAGAGCTCCAACCCTGAAGCGGCGGCGGCGGCAACCGCAATATCTTGTTCCACAGTGCCGCCGCTCGCGCCCACCGCACCGATCACGTTGCCGCCGATCCTAATCGGCATGCCACCGCCGAATATCACGACTCGACCTTGGTTCGTGGTGTTGATTCCGAAACCATGTTGGCCCGCCTGCCCGAAATGCGAAAGAGCCTCAGTGGTCATTTCGAACGCTCGCGCGGCCCAGGCTTTGTCGATGGCTATGTCCACGCTCCCGGGCCAGGCGCCGTCCATTCGCGTATGCGTGATCAGCACTCCGGCGGAGTCAACCACGGCGAGGTTGTAGGGGATTTTCAACTCCAACGCCTTGCGTTCACCGGCGGCAACCCCCCGGCGTGCATCTTCGAGTGTCAGTGTCGTGATTTGCCGGGGCATGTGGGCACCTCAAGTCTCATGATTCAGTTGGCCGAGGTAGTATCCGAGTCGGTTCTCGACGTCTCCCGGCTTGTGGAAGCCCAGTTCAAACAGCTTCTTAAAGCTCTGCTGTGCAGCCGGGCGGCCGATCGATTGCATGCACGCCGCCCATCCGGCGGCGATCTCCGCGTTCGAAGGCAACGAGCTATTTGTAAGCCTCTTGGTATTCGCGATCGCCCACCTGTCAAAAGAAGCGATTCGCTTGGCGAGCGCATCTACGAAGCTGTCCAGCTCGTTGTCGGGAAGTGACCTGTTAACGTAGCCGTAGGCTTGGGCGAGATCCCCGCCGATGTCCTCAGAGCTTAAAAGAACCTCCAATGCCCGGTTCCGGCCGATCAATCTGGGCAGGCGCGCCATCGGACCGCCTCCTGCGACCAGGCCGACACCCACCTCCCACTGCGAAAGAATCGCTTTCTCGCGGCTCGCAAAGCACATATCGCACGCCAGCGCGATCTCGCTGCCGTTTCCAGTTGCGCGCCCCCTGATCAGCGCGATCGAGACGAAAGGCGCATTCGTGAGGCGTACAAGTACATCGGGCCATGCCTCGAGACCGGTGGGTCCCTGCGGTATGGCAGTCAGATCTTCCATCTTGGCTTGGAAGTCGCTGTGGTTGAGGAAAAATCCGTCCACGGCGCTATCGAAGACCGCGACCTTCAGGTCCCCATCGGCCTCGAGCCCGTCGAGAATTGCCCTTATCTCCAGAACGAACTCAGGCCCCATGACATTGAGAGGAGGATTATCGAAGGTCACCCGTGCGTAACCGGCCGTAACCTTGCGAAGGTGGATCTGTTTGGTTTTTGCTTCGATGTCCAAGATTCACTCCTGACGGGGCCATCTGGTCTCTTGACGAGGCACCGACCCGGACGTCGTGCTGTACGAGGTTGGCACTCTGTTGTCACGCTCATATAAGAGCAGACGCTCACGATGTCCTCGATTGCACGAAGGTATTGGGCGTCGGAGTGGCGGGCAGTATGAAGCACAGGGACCGAGCCGGTGAGCGGTCCAGGGTTGATTCGCGTGGGGAATGCGTTCACGAATGTGAAGGCGGACTCCATCCAAAACGACCCTTTTGTTGCAATCGCCTCCGGCGAACGATCAGGGATCGAGTGGACGTGTGCCCCGATACCATTGTCTAATTGGCGAGGAGGCAGCTCTGGCTGTGTGATCCAAAGCGCTTGGTAGCCAATCACCGCCCAGTGCATGCGGCGCTGGGAGCCTTCGGAAGCTGGCGCAGCGTATGACCAATCATGAACCGTGGGAGCAAACGGAGAATCGCATCCGCAGCGTTCGAAACATTGAGCGCACGGCGGACGGTGGCATTCCCTGTCATGTGAAGACGCAGGCGGAGGACCGCGTGTTCCACTTGTACGCGTTGCGCTGAATCCGGCGACTCGTTGGCTCTAGGGCGCCGGTGTCCGCCGCCGGCAAATCGAGGTCGCGATGGATCACTTGGTACTCCTCGTCCGGATTTTGCTAACGACACTGTTCCTGATCTTTGGCTGGAGGAAGCTGAGGGACCGCGCTGGAACCGTGGCGCAGATGGCGCAGCTTCGCGTTCCGACACCACGGCTCGCGGCAACGGTGGCGACCATTGCCGAGGTAGGTGTTGCGTTTGCGGTCGCCGTGGGCGCATTCACACGGGTCGCAGCGCTCGTCATGGCGTTATATACACTCGGAACCGCTCTGTTCGGCCACCGCTACTGGGATATGACCGGCACGGAACGGATCGAAAACATGGACAGCTTCTACAAGAATCTCGGCATTGTGGGGGGATTTCTGCTGCTGTTTGTCACCGGCCCCGGACGGTACTCTGTTGACGCCTGGTGCGCCCGCGGCTGGTTCTGATGAATCTGGGGCTCGATTCCAAGGTCGCCACCGACCTGCTCGTTTAACGTCGCGCGCGCAGAACGCACCGAGCCCGGGCTGGTTCGACGTGCCTAGACGCGATCGTTGGCATCTTTACTGACGGATCAGCATTCAGCGCCGATGCGGGTCTTCTCTTCCATAACGCGAAGGCCGCGCTTGCAGAGCCATTCAAACGCGGGTCGGTTTGCTGACGGACCGACGGATATGCAGTCTGCTGGTGGGCGCGCACGGAAATCGGATGCGAAGACACCGAGTGCTTTGGCCACAGCCGTGCCAGATTCATGGTTCGCTGAAGAACTCGGCCAGTTCTTTCGCGGTCACAACTGGCTGCTCCTCTGGGAAGAAATGGGAGCTGTTTTTCTATTTTGCCGATGCGCGCGTGCGTTGCCTTTGGCGCCAGTGAAGCCTTCAGCCAGTCATATCCAATCGACCCAAGGCCAAGAACGGGCATTTCGAGTTTCGGGAACTGCTTTACGTCCAGAGCATCCTGGGGTACGGCCTGGAACCACGCATCGCTGGCGCGAACCGAGTATTCCGAGACATAGACCCGTCGATCGAGTTCATCGATGGACGACGAGTCCTTGGTCAGATAGTCCAGGCAAAAATTGATGTATATGTCGATCCGGCCTTCAAGGAGGCACTCTGGGAGCCCTTTGACCTGCTGGAATGCAAACCACCACACGTAGCCGGGGCGCCAGTCGTCGATTTTCGTGCCGAATTTTCCAGCCGCCGGCAGCATCGGGATCTGCATCCACGTCTCGTCTGGGTGCGGCACGTCCATTATCGCGAGCTTCCGGGTGGCTTGCGGATAGAGCGCGGCGTACGCGAAAGCAACCGCAGCGCCGGTGTCGTGACCGGCAATGTCGACTTTGTCGTAGCCGAGATGTCGGACCAGCGCATAGATGTCCTTCGCCATGGTCTTCGTGTCGTACCCATCGTCCGGTTTTGAAGATAGGCCCATGCCTCGCATGTCGACGCTGACCACGTGAAATTGCTTCGCGAGGGGCGGCATGATCTTGTGGTACTCCCACCATGTCTCTGGCCATCCTGGCAGAAGTACCAGAGGGCGGCCTTTGCCTCCCTACACGTAGTGCAGACGAAGGCCGTTAACATCCGCGTCGCCGCTCTTGAAGCCCTGCAATGAGCGCACGAGCTCGGAGTCGCTGATTCCTGTCGGACGCGCCTGTCCGTTTGCCGCAGGCGCTACCAAGGATGCGCATGCCAGAATAAGCGTCATGGTCAGTGGGTACGCGCGGGTCGGGCGTCTACAATAGTTCATGGCTCAGGCCTCTCTGAAAAAAATCCGAGCAGGAAACTGCAAGGACCGGTCATAGGCCCTCCCGGCTTCAGGCAGGCGCCCGGATCGCCGTGCTGACAGAGGAAGCTTACGGCGCGGGTCCATGTCATTTGATCTGCAGGGGCGACCCCTGCCATTGGACGTAGATATCGCTGGACGCTTTTACAGCGACCCGCACAACCATATCTGAGGACTGCGCGGGACAGGAGACGCGTCCGATACCAAGGTCCAATCGCGTCACCCCCGAGTGTCTGGTTTGATGAGCGGACTGCGGGAGCTGTGAATCTGCCCATGCAAACGCGAGCTGGCGCGCGCGGGTCCCGGCCTTCGAAATCTGCGCACGTGGTCGACCCTTCCTCCCCAGGGCCCTGATGGGCGAAAGGAAAGTAGATGAGTCAAACAAGCACTAACCCTGAACATCAGAAGCCCGGCGCAAGTGGGACGGGACTCCAGATGAGACTGGAGGTGCACGTGATTCCGGTTTCCGACGTCGAGCGCTCCAAACAGTTCTACGGACGCTTGGGCTGGAGGTTCGACGCGGATCTTGTGCCGGGCGAGGGTGTCCGCATCGTTCAGTTCACACCCCCAGGATCGGGGTGCTCGGTCACGTTTGGCAAGGGAATCATCTCCGGCTCGCCCGGTTCCGCCGAGGGGACACTGGTTGTCTCCGACATCGAAGCGGCCCATGACGAACTGCTGGGGCGCGGCATCGGTGCGAGCGACGTTTGGCATGGCGCACCCTTTCCCCCTGAGGCACGGCTAACCGGTCCCGATCCGAAGCACACGAGCTACGGATCGTTCTTTTCCTTCAAGGACCCGGACGACAATACGTGGATAGTGCAGGAGGTCACGACACGACTCCCCGGTCGACTCGGATGAGGGCCGCGCAGGCCAGAGAGTCGGCGCAGCTGAAGGCGCATCGCAATGGGGGTCCTGGCCGGAGGAGCAGATCCGGCAGCGGGGCTTGGGTCTTTTTTAATCGCTATCCAAGTGAGTGGGTGCCGGCAGCGCCGGCCAGCGGCGCTCAGGTTGCGACGCGCGCGGCGACCATGGAGTTCTGGCGGACTAGCACGCCACGTCACAAGTACCGAATCGAGGACTGGAGTCGTCTATGAACCAAGTACGGGTCGATCAGAAGAGCTACCAGATGCCGCCGCTGGAAGGGATTACCGTCGCGCACTTCATCACCGTCACCGACATTGAACGCTCGGCGCGGTTCTATGAGACGGTGTTTGGAGGTCGCATCCTTAGCAGAGGCGACAGCAAAGGCGCACCCGGATACCTCCAGATCGCAAACATGTGGCTCATTATCAACGTCGGGGGTGGTCCGACACCGGACAAACCGTCAGTAACACTCAGTGTTCCCGCCGATCCTGATTCGGTCAGCAGCTTTATGAATATCCGGGTTGCGGATATTCAAGCGTGCTACGAGCTGTGGCGAAAACGGGGGGCGCAGTTCATCACCGAGCCCAAGGACAAGTACGGCGAGACACGGTGTTACATCCGCGATCCGGACGGCTACATTATTGAAGTGGGCCAAAGCAAGCCGGACTTCACTTACGGTTGAGCAGCGCAGCGCCCGGGCTGCTCTCTGTTCAGTGGACCTGGAGTCCTGCAGTACGGGCGGGGCCCGCTGCAGCATCCGGCCGCAGCGAGCCGCGCCGACGCGGGGGCGGGGCTGCCTTGCTGGGGGGTTCTAGCGCGCCCCGCTCAGCAGCACGTGCAGGACCGCCGCCAACGTCACCACCGCCAGCACGCCGCCGAAGTAAAGAGCGGCAAACCAGCCGAGCCGCGACCTCAGCGATTGAACATTCCTCGTCAATGATAACCCTCGTCCCCCAGGCGAACCTTGCCGCGGAACACCCAGTAAGATAGTGCCGTGTAGCCGAGGATGATCGGCAGGATAAGGACCACGCCGACCAGCAGGAAAATCTGGCTCGAGCGCGGTGCGGAGGCGGCCTGGATGCTCAGGTCAGGTGGAATGATGTTGGGAAAGATGGTGATCAGGAGGCCGCTGTAACCAAGAAATATGAGGGCCTGCATCAGGAGGAACGCGCGCGCCGCATGCCCGGACTCGGGTGAGCGAAAGATGCCGATGACGCAAGCGACGACCAGCAGCGGCACGGGCGCAAAGTAAACGAAGTTATTGCCCGCAAACCAGCGTTGTGCGGCGGCCGGTTGACCGAGCACCGTCCACAGGCTGATTACGCCGATGACGGCAAGCAATATTATCGACGCGGGCTTGAGCATCACCTGCATGCGCCGCTGCAGCGGGCCATCGGTCTTCATGATGAGCCATCCGCAGCCAAGCATCGCGTAGGTAACCAGAAGTCCTAGCCCGCAGAACACCGGAAACGGCGACACCCAGGCGAACGCATCGCCGGCGAATTTGCCGTCCACGGTCTTAATGCCCTGGAGCAGCGTACCGAGGATGAGTCCCTGGCAGAATGTCGCCGTCACCGATCCCATGATGAAGGCGAGATCCCAGAGGTTCTGCGTGCGCCGCGCCTTGGCCCGAATCTCGAATGCCACGCCGCGGAAAATCAGGCCGCACAGCATCGCTATCACCGGCAGGTAGACAGCTGGCAGCAACGTGGCGTATGCGGTGGGAAATGCTCCATAGAGGCAGGCGCCGCCGAATACCAGCCAGGTCTCATTGGCGTCCCAGACCGGAGCCACCGTGTTCAGCATGACCTCGCGCTCGCCCTCGCGATCAAAGAGCGGAAACAGAAGGCCTATGCCGAGATCAAAGCCGTCCAGCAAAACGTAAAGGAACACGGCGAGTCCGACGACACCCGCCCACACCGTTGGAAGATCTAGTGTCACCGGCGCCTCACTCGTCAATGGGATCAGTGGCACGCGACATCGGTCGGAGGTTGAAGCGCGAAATGCCTTCGCCCGAGTGGGCAGGCAAGGTGGCCGCCTGGCCGTCGGCAGCATCCGGTCCCCGCGCCATTAGCTTCAGCATGTAAAAGATGCCGGTGCCGAAAACGAGGAAATAGACAACGATGAAGATCAGCAGTGAGGTCCCCACCTGTTGCGAAGACAAGGGCGACACGGCGTCCGCAGTACGCAATACACCGTAGATAACCCAGGGTTGGCGTCCGACTTCAGTGGTGATCCAGCCCGCAAGTAAGGCGACCAGGCCCGACGGTCCCATGACGAGGGCGAAGCGTTGGAACCATGGTGTGTCGTAGAGTTCGTTGCGCATGCGAAGTACCAGTCCGAGCACCCCGAGCAGAAGCATAAGCAAACCCATCCCGACCATGATGCGGAAGCTCCAGAACACGATCGTGGAATCGGGCCGGTCCTCGGGCGCGAATTCCTTGAGCCCACGGATTCCGCCATTCCAGGTTCGGGTGAGGACGAGGCTGCCGAGATGCGGCACTGAGATGGCGTACTTTGTTCGTTCCTCGCGCATGTCCGGCCAACCGACGAGATTCAGTGATGTGCCCCCCTTTTCGGTTTCCCACAGTCCCTCGATCGCAGCGATCTTGGCCGGCTGGTACCTGAGCGTATTGAGACCCTGTGCATCCCCGGCAATCATCTGGATGGGAACGGCCACGAGGATCATCCCAGCCGCCATCGAGAATGACTTGCGAATGCCGTCGCCGCTGCGCCCATTGAGCAAATGCCACGCGGCGACGCCGCCCACGAGAGTCGCCACAACAAGGAAAGCGGCGAGAGACATATGAACGAGCCGGAACGGAAACGAAGGGTTAAAGATAACTTTCAACCAGTCGATTGGCACAACGCGTCCGTCCACGATCTGGAACCCCTGAGGCGTCTGCATCCAGCTGTTCGAAGCAAGGATCCAGAATGTTGAGAACAATGTACCAAGCGCCACCATGATCGTGGCGATAAAATGCAGGCGGTCACCGACCCGCTTCCAGCCGAATAGCATGATGCCAAGGAAGCCGGCTTCCAGAAAAAACGCTGTCAGCACCTCGTAGCTGAGAAGCGGTCCGTTCACGGAGCCGGCGAAACGGGAGAAGCCGGCCCAGTTGGCGCCGAACTCATAGCTCATCACGACACCGGAGACGACCCCCATGCCAAAGCCGACCGCGAAAATCTTGGACCAGAAGAGGTAGAGTTCGCGATACGCCAAGGTTCGGGTTCGTAGCCACAGAGCCTCAAGCACGGCAAGGTAGCTCGCAAGCCCGATGCTGATCGCAGGAAAAATGATGTGAGCCGAAATGGTGAACGCGAACTGTAGGCGCGCAAGTAACAGAGCGTCACTTGGCTCGCCCATCACATTTGCGCCCCGGCATCCGACTGCGCGCGATAGCGCCCGACCGGGAGGTTCTCCGCGATCGCATCCGGCTGCGGGCGTCCTAGGGCGGGGGTGTCTGGCCCCGCTGGCAAGCAGTGCGCCGCGCGAGCAGGCGGCCAAGCAGGTCTCAGTCCGTTGAGTTCTCGATGCAAGAGCGGCGGCTCATTTGGCAGCAAGATACGCATCGACACTCCAAGATCCTCCGCCGGCCAACGCCAGGAAGAGGAAAATGAAGCAATAGAGTACCGCCAGCTCTCCCTCGTTGAGTGCCGGCATAAAGAAATGCCCCTGCTGCGCATGCACCAGGAAATAGGCGACTGCCATCTCCCCGGAAAGAATAAAAGCGGCTGGGCGCGTAAATAGGCCGATCAGGATCAACGAGCCGCCCACGGTTTCCAGGATTCCGGCAAAGCCGTCGCGTGACATCACAGGCAGGTGATCGAACAGTGCAATGTGGGGCACGTGGAGCAGCTTCGCGGTGCCATGCTGCATGTACAAAAACCCGGTCACTAAGCGCAGCGCTGACAGAGCTACGGGAGTCCAGGTGGCGAAGAACTGTGGGCCAAGTGCCAATTGGGTGCTCCTTGCAAGGGTGCGGCGTCGATCAGACCACGAACGCACCGATGAATCTGTTAGACCATGGTATCGGCGGCTTTGGGGATATGGCGGCCAGCCGGAACGTGCCGGTGACCTCACTCGGGCCGGTCTGCAGATCTCGCTGCGAGACGCTTTTAAGATCTGGGAGGCGCATGGAGCCGCTCGTTTCGCGCGCGGGGAGGGAACTAACCCTCGTCGGGAGCTGGGTTGATACCTTGGTGCAATGGCAGCAGTGGGTTGCTGCGGGCCTAATTCCACCCGGGCCTTGTGCGGTTGCTCCTGGCGGTGGGCGGGTGTCGGCGGAGGGGTCCGCAGGCGGAGGTTAACCGGCGGGGCGGGGCGGGGCGGATTGTGCGGTGGCAGCAGGACTGGCGGTTGCGGATCGAAGCGGATCGAGCGCACCCTTGATCGGACCGGAATATGCCGCGACGCAACGCAACGCCACTGTTGGCCCCGCTAGACCGAGGATGATTTCCCAGGCGACGAAGGCATCACGGTGAAACGAAGACTGATCTGGGTCTTGGCGGTTGTGGTGGTCGGTACGCTGGCTTTCTTTGCCCTGGCGCACCGCGCGGAAATCAAGCCTGTCGATCCGCCGGCAGCCGGGAGCTTTGCGCCCGAGCTGGTCGCGCGCGGGGAGATTCTGGCCGCGGCGGGGAACTGCGAGAGCTGCCATACGACCAAGGGAGGCCAGCACTTTTCCGGGGGCCTCGGGATCGGGACGCCTTTCGGCACGGTCTTCACCTCCAACATCACGCCGGATCCCACTACCGGTATCGGCCGCTGGTCTGGTCCCGCGTTCGCGCGCGCCCTGCATGAGGGTGTGGCCCGGGATGGCACCCACCTGTATCCGGCATTTCCGTTCGATCACTTTACCCGCGTGACGGACGATGACGTGCAGGCGCTGTACGCCTATCTCATGACGCGCCCGCCGGTGAACTTTGCTCCGCCGGCCAACACCGTGCCCTTCCCGCTGGATATCCGCGCTCTGCAGTGGGGGTGGAAGCTCCTCTTCTTCCACCCCGGGGTATATCGCCCCGACGCCGCCAGGAGCGAAGCCTGGAACCGGGGGGCGTACCTCTCGGAAGGGCTGGCGCATTGCGGGGCCTGCCATTCTCCACGCAACGCACTGGGAGCTTCGGAAACCGGGTCGCACGCTTACACGGGTAGCGCCGTGGACGGCTGGGTGGCGCCGGCACTGACTGATGCCAATACGGCACCGCTACCGTGGACTGAAGAGGAGCTTTACGGGTTCCTGCGTAACGGAGGGACACCTCTGCACGGCGTGGCGGCCGCATCAATGTCGGAGGTCATCCACGTCGGTCTCGCAAAGCTCCCGGATGCCGACATTAAGGCCATCGCCACGTATTTTGCAGATCTCAACGGTGCCGACAAGCGAACCGGGGCGACCAACGAGATACTGGCCAAGGCCATGAGTGTCTCGGGTCTTGGTACCCGAGACGAAAACGAACCGGGTGCCAGCCTGTACCGGGCCGCCTGCGCTTCCTGCCACTACAACAGTGGATCTTCGCCCCTAGCCGCGCGACCGGAGTTGGCACTGAACAGCGCACTCACGGCCGCAGAGCCCACGAATCTTGTGCAGGTAATCTTGCATGGCCTCGGTCTGAGGGAAGGGGAGGCGGGGTTGTTCATGCCTGCTTTTTCCCACCTGAGCGACGCCGAGATTGTGAGCCTGAGCGCCTACCTGCGCCGCACGCGCACCGACAAACCCCCCTGGACGGATCTTGAGGCGAAAGTCGCCGCGATCCGCAAACCGGCCGCTGGCTCCTGAGGTGAACATGCCGATCACGTTCCAGATCAACGGACAGCCTTCATCCGTCGAAGTGGCCGGACAGATGCCGCTCCTTTGGGTGATTCGCGACGTGGTGGGTCTCAAGGGCACCAAGTTCGGATGCGGGATAGGCATGTGCGGGGCGTGCACCGTGCACCTGGAGGGGCGCGCCATCCGTTCCTGCATCACTCCGGTGAGCGCAGTAGCGGGAGCGCAAATAACGACGATCGAAGGGCTTGATCCCCAGGGCCGTCATCCGCTACAGAAAGCCTGGATCGAGACGCAGGCGCCTCAATGCGGCTACTGTCAATCGGGGCAGATCATGCAGGCGGCGTCTCTGCTGAAGGATTACCCAGACCCCAGTGACGAGGACATCAATGCCGTCATGGGTGGCAACCTTTGCCGTTGCATGACCTACCGGCGCATCCGCGCCGCCATCAAGCTGGCCGCTAAGGAAGTCAGGGAAAGTGCCCCGCATGCATAAACCCGCACCACCCGCGCCAGTGGAGACTACGTTCGCGCTCTCGCGCCGGGGTTTTTTGATCGGAGCCGCCGGCACGGGGTTCACGCTCGCGTTCGCGCGCACCCCCTTGGCCGTGACCGATCCGGCGGCGGCGGTCGCCGGGAAGCTCTTCGAACCCACCATTTGGTACCACATCGACCGCGAGGGTGTCGTCACGGTCAACGTCATACGCGCCGAGATGGGCCAGCACGTCGGCACGGCCGTGGCACGCATTCTCGCGGACGAACTCGAGGCCGACTGGAGCTCGGTGCGGATCGATTCTGTAGATACCGACCCAAAGTGGGGGTTAATGATCACGGGTGCGAGCTGGTCAGTCTGGCAGAGCTACCCGCTATACAGTCAGGCCGGTGCCGCAGGCCGGATCGCGCTGATCGAGGAGGGCGCGCGACTCCTTGGCGCACCCCGGGCAACCTGCACCGCGCGGGCGAGCGTCGTGCACGCCGGCACCCGGTCTATCACTTATTCGGAAATCGTGCGGCGCGGAAACCTCAGCCGCAGCTATACGGCAGATCAGCTCAAGCAGTTGCCGATTAAGACCCCGGCGGAGCGGCGCCTGATTGGTCAGCCTGTGCGCTCGATCGACATTCCCGCAAAAACCAACGGCAGCGGCCGCTATGGCATCGACGCGGAAATCGACGGCATGGTCTACGCGCGGCCGAAGGTGCCCCCCACCCGTAACGGATCGAAGGTTGTTTCGGTCGATGACTCAGCGGCCAAAGACATCAAGGGGTATCTGCGCAGCATCGTGCTCGAGGACCCCTCCGGCACGGTGCCTGGATGGGTCATGGTTTTTGCGGATTCCTTCTATGCCGCCAGTACCGCGGCCGATAAGGTAAAGGTTGAGTGGGCTTCGGATGACACGGCAAAAGTCTCCGAGCGGGATTTGTTTGAGCGCGGGCGGCAGCTGATCGAGAACCCCTCGGGCGGCTCATTGCTCGTGGCGGATCCAGGGGTCGATGACGCATTCGCGGCTGCGAAATCAACCCTCGAGCGCACCTACACGACCGCCAGCGCCCTGAACTTCCCGCTCGAGCCGGTCAACGCGCTCGCCTACGAGAAAGACGGAGTCTGGGAGATTCACACCGGTAACCAGTGGCAATCGTTGATTCTTCCGACCATTGCCAAGGCGCTCGGCGTCGGGCAAAACCAGGTGATCATGCGGACCTATCTGCTCGGGGGCGGGTTTGGTCGGCGACTGAACGGCGACTATGCCGTTCCGGCGGCACTGGCGGCTAAGGCCATGGGCAAGCCGGTCAAGATGGTGTGCACGCGGGCCGACGATACGCGCTTCGGCTCATTTCGCTCCCCTTCCGTTCAACGGCTGCGCATGGCATTCGATGGGCAGGGGAAGGTCATCGGCATGGACCATCAGGCCTGCGCGGGCTGGCCCACCCAGGTCCTGGCGCCGGCTTTTATGTCTAAGGGGCTGAACGGGGAGCCATACGATACCTTCTCGATCTCAGGCGCGAATCACTGGTATTCCGCCGGAGCGCAGCGCGTTCGTGCGTTGTCCAATGACCTTGCAAATCGGGCTTTCCGCCCCGGCTATCTGCGTTCCGTCGGGTCGGGCTGGGTCAACTGGGCGCTGGAGAGCTTCATGGATGAGGCTGCGCGCGCGGTCAAGCGGGACCCCGTCCAATTCCGTCTCGCGATGCTCGATGGTGCAGGCAGGAACGCCGGCAGCGCTCCCAATGCGGTCGGCGGCGCGTTGCGGCAGGCGCAGGTGCTCAGGCGCGTCGCGGAGAAGGCCGGCTGGGGCAGTGCTGTGCCCCAAGATACCGGTCTCGGCGTTGCCACGACCTTCGGCCAGGAGCGCACCATGCCAACCTGGACGGCTTGCGTCGCTCGAGTACGAGTGGATCGCAAGAGCGGCCGGGTGACGCTGGAGAAGCTTACGCTCGTCGTTGACGCCGGCACGATCGTTGATCCGGGCGGGGCGCTGGCCCAGGTTGAGGGCTCCGCCCTCTGGGGAGTGAGCCTTGCACTCCACGAAGGCGCTGAGTTTGTTAACGGCCAGGTGAAAGAGACGAACCTCGACACTTACACCCCCCTGCGCATGGGCGACGTGCCCGAGATGGATATCGAATTCGTCGCGAGCACGGAAGTGCCGGTAGGATTGGGAGAGCCCTGCACCACAGTGGTAGGTCCCGCGATAGGCAATGCATTGTTCGCAGCCGTCGGCGCGCGGGTGCGCGACCTCCCGATCAGGCCTGCCGCGGTTCTTGAGGCTCTCCGCAAGAGTTGATGATGCACCGGGCAATTGCAGAACAGGGCGGCATCCCGCGACGCGAGCATCTCGGGCGAGGAACGCTTTGCGAGCGACTTTCAGCAGCAATGGCTCTTAGGGATCAAGTATCTACTTGGGGGCGCTTCGAGTCGTGCATCTAGCCCTCATGCTTCAGGGTGCGCAGGCTCCCAATGCCGCACTGACACTCAATCGCGTGGCGCTCGGGCTGTTCTTCGCGATCAGCGGTTACCACAAGCTCTTCAACCCCTCCAGGCACGCAGCACTGACGGGTACACTGCAAGGCGACGGTGTTCACGCCGTGCCTTTCATGCAATGGCTGCTGCCCAGCGCCGAGTTCGCCGGCGGCTGGGCCCTTATCGCTGGCTTTCTTTCCGTGCTTGCGGCGCTGGGGCTGTTTGTGATCTGCGCCGGAGCCCTTGCACTCGATGCCATCAAACGGGTACGTGCGTGGCAGCCGGTTGATCGCGCCGACTGGCTTGGCGACTTCCTCTACGTTCCCGAAACGCTCTACTGCATCGGGCTAACCGTCGTGATTCTGGGGGGGCCTGGACCTTGGAGCCTCGACGCGAGGATCGCGGCGTACCTCGCAGGCTAGGAACCATCGCCGTTTCTCGTGCAGGCGCCATCGGTGCGTTAAAGGACTGCCGAGGACCCATATCATCGGAAAGGCCGAAGCAGGCCTACCTTGCCTTTTGCGCGGCAGTTTCGATCAGTGCGGCAACCTCTTTCGGATGCGAAAGAAATATGAGATGACTGCCGCTAAGCTCAATTGTCTGGGACTTTGCCCGGCCTGCCATGAAGCGCTCAAGGTCAGGATTTATCATCCGATCTCCTAGGGCCACCACCGCGTAGCTCGGCTTCTGAGACCAGGCCGCGACGGTAGTCCTTGCCGCAAAGCTCGCGGCAGTGATCGGTGCCTGAGAGATCGCCATGAACTCCGCAAGCGGCTTTGGCACGTCGGCCGCAAAGTCCGCAGGGAAGGTCTCCGGCTTCTCCTGCACAAACCCTCCGCCGACGGGCACGACATTGTTGGAAGCAGGCGGATGCTTGGCCTGCAGGTCATTGGCAGTTTCGCCCACATCCGGTTGAAAGGCATTCACATACACCAGACTGCGCGCATTCGGATGGGCGCCGGCCTCGGTGATGATCATTCCGCCCCAGCTGTGACCTACGAGCACGCACGGACCTGCGCGGTCGAGCACCAGGCGGGTGGCCGCAACATCCGCGTCAAAGCCTGTTAAAGGCTCCTGCACCACCAGCACCCTGTAGCCGTTATGCTTGAGGATGTCTGCCACCGCTCTCCAGCCGGAACCGTCGGCGAACGAGCCATGAACCAGAACGACACTCTTGACCGCGGCGTCGGCAATGGAGGGCAAGACAGCCCCCAGCAGGGTGCAAAAAAAAGCCACCGCGGCATTCTTCATACGATTCCCCGATCAATCAATGGCTACGATGACAACAACAGGTTCGCAGCGAAGCAACTCAGGCCCGTGAAAAACAGGATCGCCAGCGCAGCGCACCCCTTGGGACGAGTATTGGATCGGCGGGCGCTGGAAGAGGATCAGACCTTGGTATCGGTCACGGCGGGGGAAAGTGGGAATTGAGCTCGAGAAGCGACGCAGAATCATCTCGCCATGCTTCTGACCGAAGCAGCTGTTGTCATGAAGTCAATCGCCCAGCGGCATTGGTCCCAAGTGCAGATGTTAGACCGAGCCGGGCAGCACTGCTGATCAAGGTAACAAGACAGCGAGCCCGCATTTTTCGCATGACTCGGCCCCGATGCGCCTTCACCGTGATCTCGGAGATTCCAAGTTCCGCGCCTATCTGCTTGTTCAGGCGACCAGCGACAACAAGGGCCATCACCTCCCGCTCGCGTCGACTGAGGGTCGCGTAGCGATCGTGGAGTATCCGCAGTTCCGCCGCATGAATGAGGGCGGCGCGGCTGAGATCGAGAGCGTCACGGATGGCGTTCAGCAGCGCATCGTCAATGAGGGGTTTCATCAGGAACTCGATCGCACCGGCCTTCATGGCTTGGACCGTCAGCGCCACATCGTTATACGCGGTAATAAAGATGACAGGTAATTCAAGGCGGTCGGCAATGAGCTTCTGCAGATGAAGCCCATCGACCTCGGGAAGGCACGCGTCAAGGATCATGCAGCTCGGAACAGCTGTTCTCGGCAGTGATAGAAATTCTTGCGCGGAGGAAAAAATCCGGGGCTCCCAGCCCGCGCTACGAATCAACATTTCCAGCGATTCGCGCACGGAAATGTCGTCCTCGATAACGAACACAAGCGAGGGTGCCTGGTCTAAGGGGAGTGTTGCTTCGCGGGTACGTGGGCTTGCTGAGCTCATCGTTACAGCTGGAGACAACATGGGTACTCCGTTCAGTTCATTCCGACTGCCGCATTGAGTGCCTCGTACAGCGCCTTGTCGCTGAAGGGCTTGAAAAGGCACGCCACCGCTCCCTGTGCGAGGAGCCCGGAACGCAGACTCTCATCGGCGGGCGCCGTGATGAAGACGATTGGCGTTTCGATCTTCAGGCGTCTCAGTTCCCGCTGAAGACTTGGCCCGGACATGCCCGGCATCCTGACGTCCAGTAGCAGGCAACTGGTGTCTTTAATGCAATCAGAGGCCAGGAACTCCTGCGCCGAGGAGAACGCCCGCGCGTCAAAGCCGAGCTCCCTCAGCAGGTCCGGCAGGGATTCCCGGATCGACTCGTCATCGTCAACGACCGATACCAGGGAGCGCGTGATCCTGGGGGTTTTGGACGGTTCCACGCGGATTGCACCTTCACTGTTCACGCGTGAGATCATGCACCTGGGAGCGCGCCAAGCATCTAATACGTTCGTATTAGGGCGTGTCTTTGGAGCGATGTCGCACCTCAAGCGGTGCCGGTACTTGGGTCCTGAAGGGTCGCTGCGGCTTCCAGGCGCCCAGAGTGACCTCCTGGAGGCGAAGGGAGCGCGCCAGGGCGCGCGAGCGGTTTTCCTAAGCGTGCAAGCACCAGCCTCGGGGGGTCGCACGATACAGAAAGATGCCCTGAGATCGAACAGGTGATCGTCAGTCAGCCCTTCGCCGCGGCGGGGCGGACAAGCTTCGCCGCCATGTTCACCAGATCAGCGAGGGAGTCCGCTCGCATCTTACGCATCAGGTGCCCTCGATGTATCTTGACCGTAATTTCGCTGATCTTGAGCTCGCCGCCGATCTGCTTATTCAGCTGACCACGGGCAACCAGCGCCATGACTTCGCGTTCGCGCGGGGTGAGTGAGGCGTATCGGTCCTGCAGGGACCGCATTTCCAGGGCGAGAGTCAGTGCGGTTTGGCTGCGTTCAAGCGCATTTCGGATCGCACTCACTAACGTCTCGTCTGCGAATGGCTTAGTCAGGAACTCCACAGCGCCGGCCTTCATTGCCCGCACCGTCGTGGGAACATCGCCATAGCCGGTTACGAAGATGATGGGCATTTCGAGGCGATCGCCGACGAGCTTCTGCAGTTCGAGGCCATTGAGGTCCGGAAGACCGACATCAAGCACGAGGCAGCTCGGCACGAGTAGGCGTGGACAGGCGAGAAATTCGCGTGCGGACGAGAATAGGTGTGGCTGCCAGCCCTCGAGCCGAATGAGCGCTTCGAGCGACTCGCGCACCGAAACGTCGTCATCTACGACAAACACAATGGGTGCAGGGGCCGCCACGGCCTCAGCCGTCGCTCGATGCGGATCTGGGCGCGCGCCGTCGTTGCGCCGGTCAGAACGCCAGTGCCGCACAGCGTAACTCTCCGGTGGAGCGGCTCAGGGTGCAGCTCACGCGTTAAGGCCGGATGGAATGGAGAAGGAAAATGTGGCGCCGGGACCTTCGTTCGGTGCGGCCCATAGCCGGCCGCGGTGATTTTCGATAATGGAGCGGCTCACTGACAGGCCAATCCCCATGCCGCCATTCTTGGTCGAGTAGAACGGCTCGAACAGGCGCTCCACATCCTGGGACGCGATACCGACCCCCATATCCTGCATTGTCAGGCGTACATGATTGTCGTCGGTTCTTTCGGTTCTGATCACCAGGTGCCGCGGGTGATCCTCTATTGCGCTCATCGCATCGGCCGCGTTCAGCAGCAGATTCAGGATGACCTGCTGAAGCTGGACGCGATCTCCGGCTACCGGCGGAAGTCCGTCGGCGAGCTCAGGCCGCACCACGACTCGGTTTCTTTGAAGTTGACTCAATGACAGTGCGATGACTTCTCTGGCAGCCTCATTCAGGTCCACCGCCTCAATTGTTGAGTCCTTTTTCGCGAAGAAAGTGCGCAGGCGCGTAACCACATCGCACGCACGGTTGCCGTCACGTATGGTGCGCCGCGCGGTTTCGCGGGCGCCGTCCACGTTGGGTGGATCGGCCGCCAGCATTCGCAGACATGTATTGGCGTTAGTCAAAATCCCCGCAAGGGGCTGGTTGACCTCATGGGCGATCGATGCAGCCAGAGCACCCATGCTGGTGATCCTGGCCACGCGGGCGAGTTCGGAGCGCGCGTTGAGCAGGGCCTCCTCCCCCCGGCGGCGTTCTGTGACGTCCTGGATCGCGCCGACATACTCGAGCTGAGCGGCCTCGTCTCGGGTCCCGTGGGCGATCATGTGCAGGTATTTGACCGAGTGGTCGGGTAGCTGCAGGCGGTAGGTGCAGTCAAAGTCACCGCCGTCGCGGCGCGCCCGATCAAACGTGTCGTCGACCGACAATAGGTCATCCGGGTGAACTCGAGTACGAATGAGCTCCAGGGTGACGGGGGTGTCTCGACTCAGCGCAAAAACGCGATGCAGATGCTCGGACCATGTGATCTCATCCGTGGCCACGCGCCAGGCGAAGCTCGCGGTTGAGCTGATCTGCAAGGCCTGGGCGAGCAATGCCTTGCTGCGTCGCAGCTCCTGGTCCGTTCGTTTGCGTTCGGTAATGTCGCGCACGTAGCCCGTGAATGACGGAGGGCCGTCCAGCGAAATCCGGGTGATAGCGAGCTCTATGGGGAACTCGCTGCCGTCGGCACGAACGGCCGTCAGCTCCAGATGCCTCCCCAAGACTCTTTTCTGCCCTGTGGCCAGGTAGTGGGCCAATCCGCGCTTGTGCTGTTCGCGTAGCGAGGGCGGGATGATGACATCGGCCATCAACTTCCCGAGGACTTCGCGCCGACGATACCCGAACGTGCGCTCTGCGGCCGGATTGAACTCGGTGACGCGCCCTTCGTGATCCATCGTCACAACGCAATCAAGCGCTGAGTTCAGGATCGCTGCGCTGCGGGCCTCACTGCGTTTCAGTTCCTGCTGCTCGCCGTTTGGGGGTGCGGCCGTCAGCGCGGCAAGCTGCCGTTGCAGCTCTTGGTTTGCTGTGCTGAGCTCCGCCGTACGCAGCGCAACCCGTTGGTCGAGTTCGCGGGCAAACCGCTGTTGCTCAGCGAAGAGATGCGCTCTTTGCAAAGCCAGTGCGGCCTGTTTAGCCGCTACGTTCAGCAGTACCATCTCGGGCTGCCCCGGAAAATCCGGCCGCTGCGCCCCGGCGACCAGTTCTCCGAACTCACCCTTCGGTCCCAGTGGCAGGGTCACGACCGCGAGGTTTCCCTCTTCGAGAGGATTGCGCACCAGCCGGGGCCACTCTCGAGGGTCGTTGTTCAGCCAACCGCGGAATGCTTCGCCAATCCGTTTCGTGTGCGCGGCCGATTGAGGGGAACGCATTACGCGCGCTATCTCCGCCGGTTCGGCGTCGTCGCGGCGGTCCAACCGCACATAGACGATATTCAGGCGGAGTAAATCTAAAAGGGCATCAAGCAGAGCAGTGACAATCTGGGATGCCTGTCCGTCACTCCCTGTGGCGGGGAGCGCCAGAATCTCGTCGATATTGCGAATGTCGCGCCGTAGGCGCGTAACCTCTTCATCCCGACGTTCGAGTGGCGCTTCCATAGGGGTAGGACAGCCGAGCCTATCGCAGAGTGCTGGGAGCTATGTCGCGGACGTCCCCGGCTTGCTTGAAGCCGCAGGTCCCAGAGCCGGGGTATCGCTCTCGCCGGCCAGGCTGTTCGGCGTGGCAGCGAAATTTCCCATTGTTCTTCTTGGTGGCCATGATCGTCGCATCACAACCGGTCCGGCTCTGAACGCATCGCCCGACGGCAACCTATCACACTGCCACGACAAAATGGCCGCTGGCAGCAGTCGCTGAGATTCAGAGGTGCGGACCCAGACAATTCTTCAGAATTTAAGCCTATGGCCACGCTGTCGCTTGTTGCTTAAGCGTGAGCTTAGCAGTATCCGCCGGGGATCTGCGCGCGAGCGGTCTTCCGCCGCTGGGTGAAGCAGTTGGCGCCGAGTCTGGAATATCTGAGATAGGCGGAAACGCACGCCGCAGCGAGGCAATGGGTATCCCGGCGAACTGTCTTCAGCTCATCGATCGGAAGGCGAGCGACGCCGCACGGGCAGGCCCCAAACTGGAAACCATCTAACTTCCTGAGGCGGAGCGGTCTGGGTCGAGGACGTTAGCGGTCTCTGACCCGGCATAACTCAGAACGCCTCCGGTGATTTGTGCAGCCGAGGTCATTGGATGCGGGACGCAGTGATTAGCATCGAGGATGTGTGCGACCTCGATGCCGCGCACGCGCAGAGCGTCGGCAATCATCGAGCGGTGGCAGCGCCACCAGACTGCCTCGGAGCACATGATCGCCGTTCGCGACCCGTTAGAGAGTTCCAGCAGTTCGCCCAGGCCCAGCTCGAACTCCTGGGTCGACATGTGGTCGGCATAGCCCCGAAAGGATGCATTGCGCCAGGCCTTGTTTGGCGAATCGGGAGTCGTTTTCCGGCGTCCGCCCAACGCGGGCAGCCAGCGATAGCCGATCCTGTGGGCGGCGAGTGTCGCAGCTAGTGCCTCTTTACCGTACTGCGGATACCTGCGCGAACCGGGGAAGCTGCGCACGTCGGCGACCATCTCGATGCGCGATCCAGTGAGCAGACTCAGGAACTCTTCGATGGAGCGCGTCGAGTGGCCAATCGTCCAGATCGGCTGGGGCGCGTTTACCTGCGCAGACATCGAGACGGATTACGCAATCTTTCGAAGGGCCGGGCCTTTGTGGAGCGCTACGTGGTCGCTGCGGTCACTTTGGATCTCGTACTGCGGGTCGTCGACGCTTGCATGATGCGTGTATCCCTTGTAGCCGACAGGTTTGGTGTGCACCTTTACAATCGTGCCGCTCACGTATCCGGCCTCCGAGTTCCATCGAACGTGATCGCCAATTGCGAATGTGGTCATGGGAAGAACTCCGCATGTCGGGGATTGAGTGATCGCAGGCAACGCCGGCTCATTCGTAGAATGCGGGCACCAGCTTAAGCGTATCCGTTTGACTCTTATCATGATTGATGAAAAGCGCTGCCTTGTACGTTGCCATCAGCTGTCTGACTCTTTCCATTGACGCGAGTGATTGCGCCTTGTCGGTATTGAGCGATGGAACGATGTTCTTCTCGAAATTCCCTTCCAAATGCACAACATCGCCGGAGAGAATGATGAAGCCGGATTTCTTGAGATGCACCAGCAGGGATTGGTGGCCGGGAGTGTGGCCTGGCGTGGAGACTAGTGTGACGCTGCCATCGCCGAATATGTCGGTATCGCCGTCGACGAGCTGGAGGTTCTTTGGCGTGCCCAACAGCTTCCGCGCCAGCGCCATCAATTGATTCACGTTGTCGTTGGGTCCGTCAGGGGAATGTATCCAGTTGTACTCCGCTCGCTGCATCACAATCGTGGCGTTCGGAAACAACCCCATGTTCCCTATGTGGTCGCCGTGCGTGTGTGATATTGCGACACGACCGATGTCGCCGGGCTTCAGTCCGATTTCCGCGAATTGATCGGTCAGGGACCTGTCGAGGTGGTAGACGATCAACTTGGGTAAAGTGGACCAGCCCCGCGGGTCGTTGAGAGTGCTTTCAGGGACACCGGTGTCCCAAAGCAGCCAGTCGTGACGGTGCTTTATGAGCCAACACGTGGACGAGAATTCGATGCTGCGTCCGACGTTTTGGCCAGGTGTCCACACCGACTCGTCATTTGCGAGGGAGTGACCACAATCCAACCTATAAAGCCTGTCTGCGACGGCGGTCCCCATGGGGTCCGGTAGCTTGGAGCTTGCCATGGCGTCGCTCGCACCTTGCATCGTGAGAATAAGGGCGAGCGCGACGAGTGATATCGCCACACTTGGGTTTCTCAACACGGCAACTCCTTACTCTTGTCGCAGAGACTCGATCTCGCGCGTCAGCCGGGCAAAGACCTCACCGCGGCGGGCCAGTGCACTCGCCGCGTAACAACGTGGCGACTCGACGCGCACTCACATCGGTTGCCCCGTGGTGTAGCGGTCCGCGAAGGCCTGCGCGCGCTCGACACTCGCGCCCAGTTGACGCTCGCTGATAAAGGCGGCATACCAGCGCGGCCAGTCCTGAGCTGGTCGTCCCTGATGTTCCTTCTCCGCTTCCTGCAACAGACTGGTCAGGTGCTCCACCGGCCCAGCATTTTCCGCGCGCAGCAAATCCTGCAGCGGGTCACCGGTACCGGGCTTACTTTCGGTCGTCATAGCTCTGTTCCTCAGGAAAGACAGCGACCGGCCCTTATCATCGGTCGACAGAAGCTTGCGGGTCTCACCGCATCTGGTACGGGTGGAAGACATAGTCCTTCGCCTTTACAGCCAAGTGGCAGGTCTGCCCGCAGCTTGGAGTGCCGCCTTTGTCGGGTGAGAATGTGGCCGATGCCGGGTCATAGTCGAACTGGGCGTAGCCCCAGCCGCCGGTCTGAGGGAATCTCTTACTGTCCTTTTCCATGAAAAACAGGTCTGCCAAAGTATCTGGTACTTCAACGGCAAAGGGCGCCTCGGTGCTCTTCTTCGGCTTCCATTGCACCTTCGCGATTTTGGAGCCCTCGGGAAACGGCTTCCCGTTGCCCGGGATGCCAGACTTGTAGGCCGCAATTATCGTGGGATTCCCCAGGATGACCTTCATCCGGTCATCCGTCTTGGCGCTGGAGATCAACTCCCAGTCTTCGTAGCCTCTGAAGTCGGAGAAGGCGAGACCACCCGGGAGCTTCAAGGTGTATTTGTCCTGCGCGGAAACCACGCCGCTCACGATCGCGAGCGCGAAGATCACGGTAGCGACGGCCCACGTGCTTTTGCGATTCATCCTGAGGTTCTCCTCTGTTCGTCTCGTGCCGGTGGCTCACTTGACGATCGCCCCGCGCCCGACGCGCCGGAACAGTCCGGTGCGCCCGTGCATTGGGCCCGCGGCAACCGGCCGATTCTATTGCACGAAGGTATCGACCGGGCGTGGCGACGATGGCTGGGTTGTCAGGAGACCTCGAGTCCCGGCCGGCTCGGAGCAGGGGCAGGCTCTGCGTTCGTTCCATCTGAGCACCGCAGATTCAGGCGGCGCAGGCATGTCCGGCAGAGGATCGCCGTCGTTGGCGGTCGATCGCGCCGGCGTTGGATCATTCGGCCCGCCGCAGCTGACGCCAGTCAGTTTCGCGCAGCTGAACGTTGTAGTACTCGGCGGCCTTTCTTATGTTGGCAAAGGCCAAATCGCGGTCCGCATCGCTTACGTCTGCGACCTGGTTAAATCTCGCCAGCGCGCTGCGAACGTGCGCCGCATCGGTTATCGGCTCCTTGCGCGATCCCGGGAACGCGAAGGCACTGTCCGGCAGCCCGTTGACCTGTGCCGCGTCCAGTCGCCCGTGCTCCACGAAAAGGTGCGTCGGCTCCCACGTTGGGGGGTCCATCGATGTGCTCATGTGCGATATCCCCTTGCAGTTGTTGGTGGCAACCCTGGCAGGCGTTGGCAAGTCAGGGGCGCATACGCATCCAATGACTCCGGGTACGGCTGAGCGTCTGCACGCTGACCCGCGGGGTTGGTCGTGGGAAGCTCAGTGCGGGCTCGGGTCACCGCGTCATCTGCTCGACCCACGGCGCCCGCGATGCCGCGGGCTCGAACGGGTCCGCGAAGTATTGCGTTTCCCGCGCGACCCGGTCGCCCCGAAACTCCATGATGCTTACGGTGTAGGAGGGCTTTCCGTCATATGTGAGGATGTATTCGCTAACCCAGAGATTGCCACTCCCGATGATGCGTTGCACGGTAAAGCGCTTCTTGCTGGGCTGAAGTTCGCGAGCGATCTGGATGTTTCTGCGACCGCGAATTCGCTCGGCCGACTGTGGGTACTCCAGGACGGCGTCTTCCTGGTAGATGCTGTGTTCGGTCTCGAAGTCGTTTGCATCAGACGCAGCCCAGTGCTGAGCGAGCGCTGTGCGAATCTGCTGATGATCCATTTCAGGTATCTCCGGTGATCAAACAAACGGATCAAAGCCGCCGGAATTGCGCTCACGCCTCGTGGGACAGCGTCCCATCGACGCCGGAGAGAATGTATTGGACGATGGTGTCAACGCGCGATTTGAGGAACGGACCGATACCTTTGTTCAATGCCTCAGTGGCAATGCTTATGATCGGATGGGACACGGCTTTGACACACTGATTGGGAGACTCGCGATGAGCGCAGGCGTGACGGGCAGGGTTAAGACTGCGCTGGGAAGTATGTCCGGGCGCTGCGGACCCGCGCCGCCGCTGTCAGGATCGTTGATTCCGTCGCCAACGAGCGTGAGCTGGGCCGTTCCGGGGGTGATCACGTGTCTCCAGTGCTTATGGGAATAGCCGTCACCACCATAACGCTCGTGGCCGCGTGCGTGGTGTCTGTTGTCTTTAGGCCCGACCGGGAGATGCTTCGGCCCATCGACAACGAGGCCTCCCGCTTGTCCGGCGACGCGCAGTCTAAGGAGGACTGTCCGTCGTGCGGTGATGGAACGGAGCAGTCCGGAGACCCGACGTCCAACCAGTAAGGGCGGGGTATGTAGGCTGTGGGGGCCACGCGCTTCGCATCGCGCGGGGAGTTCAGGAAGGTCGAGTTGCGTCGGCCTAAGCGAGCGCTGGCTGAGCCGTACCTGGGCTTTTGTTCACTCGAACCTCGTGCATTGTGGCCACCGCCCGATGAACGTAAGGCGAGCGCTCTGAGCGTCCTACTGAACTATGTATTGGCGGCATGCGGCTCGCGCATGAGGCGGGTCGCGCGCAAAACGCTCTCGCACGTTTGGGAGAAGACTTCATTCCGCCTTGCACCCGAATTTGCACTCGGGAGATCCTTGGTAGTGCGAGCGAATGAACGCAAGAATGCGCCACAAGTCGTCGTCCGTCTTCACCACCAGTCCCATCTGCGGCATTGGTGCCACGACGCTCTCCTCGCCGGTTCGGGAATAACCCTTGCTCTGAAGCAATTGACTTCCGTAGGCCACCAGGCGAAAGAGCGTGTCGTCATCGCCGCCATAGACCCAGACATCGTTCGTGAGTGGTGGGCAGATGCCGCCACCTCCGGTTCCCCCATGGCACCCACTGCAGCCATAAGCGGCAAAGAGTCGCGCTCCGTCCGCGACGACAGCGGAGTTGTCGTCCGCATATGGATTCTTCAGCGTTCCTTTGGGTGCACTGTCCGCCCGTTGTACGGGGGTTGCGGTTGCGGCGGCAGGGGTAGGCGAGGGCGTTGCGGGAGTCCCCTGCAATTGAGTAGATACGAGGCACAGAACCGGGAATAGCACGGCGCAAATGATCGGCCTAGGGATTCGCACAATCGTACTCCTTGAACAAATGGTGGTCCGCGTGGCACTGCGCAACAAGGGTGGGGGGTGCGCGCTCTATGCACTCTGGCGCCGCCCCAATGGGTCACCGCAGTCGTCGTCAAAGGTAGATTCTGGAATTGCAGGTACACCACCTGAGACAATCAGAGCCGAGACCTTCTGCCTCTGCGATTGCACGATGGTATTGGCGCCCGAAGCGCACGGGTCTTGAGCGCTCAGCACCTGGTGGCCAACACCAAGGTCCAATCGCGAAAATCCCCGATTGAGGATCCAATTGCGTCGGACGGTTGAGCGCATTCCAACTTGGAAGGCGCCGCCTGAATATCCTCGAGAGCTCTTTTCGGGAGACAGACATGGATGATGATGTCTTGCTTCAACAGAATGTCCTTGACGAATTGCGGTGGCGGCCGGAGATTGAGGCGGCACAGATCGGCATAGCGGTCGAGGAGGGGGTAGTTACGCTGACGGGGCACGTCCGGAGTTACGCGGAAAAGCAAGCAGTAGCTGACGCGGTCAAGAGCGTCATCGGCGTGCGTGGCATCGCCGGGGAGCTCGAGGTGCGGCTGGCGGAATGTGACGCTAACTCGGATGATGAGATCGCAAGACGAGCCGCTGCCGCGCTCGGCTGGAATGCGCTCGTTCCGAGTGACAGCGTTCGCGTCACCGTTAGCGACGGCTGGGTGCGTCTTACGGGGACGGCGTGCTGGCAGTATCAAAAGACCGCGGCCGAAGAGGCGGTGCGGAGCCTCGCCGGCGTGGTCGGCGTCAACAATGACGTGACGCTGCAGGTACAAGCACAGCCGGGGGATATTGCTCAGCGCATCGGGTCCGCGCTGAGACGAAGCGCGGCCATTGACGCAGAGGGTGTTCGTATCAGCGTTACCGACGGCGTGGTCAGTCTCGACGGCACGGTTGGATCGTGGGCGGAACGGGCCCAGATCGAAGGTGCCGTTTGGGCTGCACCGGGCGTACGCACGGTGTATGACAACTTACGCGTAGTGCCCTGAATCAGCGCGCGAGACGTTGCAAGACGACGTGTTCATGCGAACAGAGTGGAGACGATTGCCTGCCAGCAATGTTTGCAGCCACAACGGTCCCCATGGCTCATAGTGCTTCGCTCGAGTCGACGTCTGCGACAACGACCTATCGGCGGCTCCCGGTAGACGGCGTTAACGTGTTCTACCGCGAAGCCGGTCTTCCCGCGGCACCCACGATCGTATTGCTGCACGGCTTCCCATCATCATCCCGCGAATTTGACTCGCTTATTCCCTTGCTTGCCACTCACTACCACCTTCTGGCGCCGGACTTTCCGGGTTTTGGGCATAGCGAGGCGCCTCCGCCCTCGTCGTTTGCCTACACATTTGATCATTTGGCGGCGACTACTACCCGCTTCCTTGAGCAACGGGGCGTCGAGCGATACTCGCTGTATCTGCACGATTACGGCGGCCCTGTCGGGTTTCGCATGATGCAGTTGCATCCCGAGCGAATTCGCGCGCTGATTGTGCAGAATGCGAACGCGTATCAGGAAGGTCTCGGCGTGAAGTGGAGCGGGATAGCAAAGTACTGGGACGATCGTGCGGGTCATCCCGAAATCTTGGAGGCCTTTGTCTCGCGGGAGGCCACCGAGCAGCGCCATACTTTAGGCACGTCGCGACCTGAACGATATAACCCTGACACCTGGACGGACGAATTCTCCTTCCTGTCCCGACCGGGTCAACGGGAAATCCAAGCGGAACTCTTGTATGACTACCGGACTAACGTCGCGTCGTACCCCGACTGGCAGGCCTGGCTGCGGGCACATGAGCCACCAACGCTCGTAGTCTGGGGTCGAAACGATCCGTCCTTCATCTCGGCTGGTGCCGAGTCTTTCAGACGCGATCTGCCGAAGGCGGAAATCCACTTGCTCGATGCGGGTCACTTTGCGCTGGATGAGAGCAACGACGTAATAGCGAGGCTAATTCTACGATTCATGGGCAAACAGCTAAGGTGACTCGCGTCCTGCCGAAGTGATAGTGCGGTGACCGTGTGTTCAGTCGCGGGTGAGGCCGCGGTAGCCGTCATTCACCGCCGACTCACGCATCTTCCTGGACTCAGGAAATCCGCCGATAAGGACCATGGGCTAAGAGTAGGCCTGGGAAGCCCGCGATCACAGAGCCGAGATGAACAGCCGGCGCGTCTTTCCATTCGTCGGTTTACGCCATCGACCCCTTCGATGAGGGGACGGTCGCATCGCGCCGGACTTTCGGCAGGATCGCCAGTCGCGCGCTCGTAGCCCGCTACGTCCCAGAGTCGGTACTTCGTCACATAACACATACGTGCCAGGAAGTGGCCGTCCCGGGCCAACGGCACGCCGGGGCAGACGGCCGGCGCTAACTTGGTTGCGCTGAGTGCCTTCTGTAGGCAGTAGTCGCATGATCGTCGTCCGGGCTGAGGGAAGCGCAATGTGATGAGTACAATGGAACGTTCCTGTCCCCGTTCGGGCGCATTCTTGGGACCGTGGCGGCCACTTTCATTGCTGTGTACGGCGCGATAGGCGTGTTGCGCAATGACCTATATGCGTCAATATCTAAACCCGGAGTGGGCGTGCACGTTCACGGGCCTCTCGCTTGACTGTGCTTTGGTTGAATGCTGATGATGTCGCTCGGTGCGATTCGCGTTCTCCGCACTGGTGGTGGCAAACTGGATTGTTATGAGCGTCGGCGCCAACAGGCACCGATGTTTTTGATCGGGCTGGTGCTCTATGCGGCTGCGCAGATGATTGCTGGCGGGCGCTCGTGAGGCAGACGCAAGACTGAGTGAAAAGATTCAGTGATACTTGTTTCGCTACCTTGGTAACGTCACGTCGACTGGCTGGACGTCATTGCGCCTTCCGCACCCCTCAGCCGCGACCCGGACAGCGATTCCGAGTGACAAGAGCAAAGCTGCATCATTGGACTTGGCTCAATTGGGACCTGGATGCCGCCCAGATGAGGGTTCCCGATCTCGCAAATGGTCTGCGTTATCTCCTCGGCGGCTCGGTTACCACGGGGTTGCTTAAGCAGCGTCTGCGATGTTCTGGCATGTATTACCGCAGAGTCACTCTCTGCCTCCGGCTCGTTTATTGGAACTGTTTCAAAAATAATCGGGAGAAACTCGCATGAAGGTACCAATCCGCTTGCTCGTCGGTGCGATGGTCTTAATCTGCGTAGCGGATGCGACCGCGACCCGATCCATTCAAGCAGCCGAGGAGAAGCGCCTTGAGCTAGGCAACTTCTCCGTCAGCCTCGCCGTGAAGAACATCAAGGCGTCCATGGCGTTCTACCAGAAGCTGGATTTCAAGCAGGTCGGGGGTAATCTCGAGCAGAACTGGGTCGTTCTTCAGAGCGGAACCGCGAGGATCGGGCTTTTTCAGGGAATGTTCGAGAAGAACATCCTGACCTTTAACCCGGGATGGAACAAAGACAAGAAGACCTTGACCGACTTTCAGGACGTGCGGGAGCTGCAGCGCGTTCTGATGGCGCGTGGTCTCACAATTGCGCCCGAAGCCGACGTGACGACCAAGGGCCCTGCATACTTCGAGGTCACCGATCCCGATGGCAACACGCTCCTGATTGATCAGCACGTTTCTAGCCCCAGTCGCTAGAGCGCTTGGCTGCAGCAAAAGGTGCTCGCCGTCCCTTTACGCACATGTCTCACGGTCGGGACGGTTTAATTGGCCCAGGTAGGCCAGGGCTGCGGTCCTCTGTATCTTTCCATCATTGGTCGAGGACCTCGCTCTGCGTTAGGCTAATGACGACGCTGTGATCAATGAAGTAGCGGGGCTCACGCGCAATGTCAGGCGCAATGTGGTGACAGCGCAGGCAGGAGTCTCTGCGCCAACACTCTTAGCGCTTGCTTGGTCACATCGGGATCCGGGGAGAGTGACTTGAAGCCTTCACAGTGACGACGCCGTTGCCGGATGCCGACGGGAGGATTTTGGAGGCAGCCACCGTCTCCAGAGTGGCTCCAACTCAAAAAAAGAACCAGAGCATCCATGTCGCGCCGGCAGTCTTAGAGGGCGCCCGCGAGGACGCGCAGGCGCTGCTTAGCGCCTTGCAAAGCTCTCTCGCGGGCCTCGCGCAATCGGAGGCTGAAGAACGGGCGCGCGCGGTCGGGCCGAACGAGATCGCCCAGGAGCGCAAGCAAGGCTGGCCGATGCGGGTCCTGAGGATGATTCGCAACCCGCTCGTGATCCTGCTCGCGACGCTGTCAGCCGTGTCGTACCTCTCCGGCGACCCCCGCGCCGGAACCGTCATGGCACTGATGGTGGTGCTGAGTGTCAGCCTGCGCTTCTTTCAGGAAGCGCGGGCAGACGCCGCCGCGGAGAAGCTCAAGGCCATGATTCACGTCACGGCTACGGTGGTGCGTGACGGGGCCGCCCGCGAGGTGCCGCTGCGTGAGCTGGTGCCTGGGGATATCGTGAAGCTCGCGGCCGGAGACATGATTCCAGGTGACGTGCGACTCGTGTCGTTGAAGGATCTGTTTGTGAGTCAGGGTAGCCTGACCGGTGAGTCCCTCCCAGTCGAGAAATTCTGTCAGCCGGAAACAGACGCCGCGAGTTCACCCACCGAACTTAAAAACATCTGCTTCATGGGCACGAGCGTCGAAAGCGGCACGGCCACCGCGGTGGTCATCGTAACCGGCGCGCGCACATATCTGGGCAGCATGGCCCATTCGATCACCGGAGAGCGCACCCAGACCAGCTTCGATCAGGGCTTGAACCGTTTCACCTGGCTCATGATGCAGTTCATGGCCGTAATGGTGCCGCTGGTGTTCCTCATCAATGGCTTCACGAAGCATGACTGGAAGGGGGCTTTCTTCTTCGCCCTGGCCGTGGCCGTGGGGCTGACGCCCGAAATGTTGCCCATGATTGTCTCGGTTTGCCTCTCGAAGGGCGCACTCGCCATGAGTCGCAAGCGAGTGATCGTCAAACGGCTCAACTCGATTCAGAACTTCGGTGCCATGGATGTGCTGTGCACGGACAAGACGGGCACGCTGACCGAGGACCGCGTGGTCCTCATGCGGCATTGCAATGTCACCGGGCGGGACAGCGATGCAGTACTGCTTGATGGCTACCTCATCAGTCATTTCCAGACCGGCCTCAGGAACCTGCTCGACCGGGCGATCCTGGATAGCGCCGATTTCCATGGCAAGGCGGTAGTCGAGAAGTACCGCAAACTGGATGAACTTCCATTCGACTTCACTCGACGCATGATGTCGGTAATGGTCGAGGATCCTGATGGAAAAGTTATCCTGCTGACCAAGGGAGCTCCGGAAGAGATCTTCCTGCGATGCTCGTACTTCGAGCTTGACGGCCAATTGACGGCGATGGACCCGGATCGGATGCGCGGGCTGAAACAGCAGTACGACAGCCTGAGCAACGATGGATTTCGCGTACTCGCGGTCGCCTCCAAAGAGCTTCCCGGAAAGCTCCTGTGTGTGAGGGACGACGAACAAGGGTTGGTTCTTCGCGGTTACGTTGCCTTCCTTGATCCGCCCAAGGTTTCTGCGGCCAGCGCCCTTGCGGCTCTGCGTACCACCGGCATTTCAGTGAAGATCCTGACCGGCGACAACCCGCTGATCAGTCGCAAAGTATGCCGGGACGTGGGTCTGACACCCGACCCGATGCTGCTCGGCGCCGACATCGAGAAACTCTCCGATGCCGAGCTGGCCGCTAAGACAGAGCAGGCGACTCTGTTCGCGCGACTCTCCCCGGCGCACAAGGAGCGCGTCATTCGCACGCTGAGGAGCGCGGGGCACGTGGTCGGATTCATGGGTGACGGGATTAACGACGCACCCGCCCTGCGCGCCGCAGACGTTGGCATTTCTGTTGACACGGCGACCGACATCGCAAAGGAGTCCGCAGATCTTATCCTGCTGGAGAAGGATCTCATGGTATTGCAGCAGGGGGTCGTCGAGGGCCGCAAGGTATTCGCGAATATCGTCAAGTACATCCGCATGGGAGCGAGTTCCAACTTCGGTAACATGTTCAGCGTGCTGGGGGCCAGCGCATTTTTGCCCTTCCTGCCGATGGCCCCTATCCAGGTGCTGACGAACAATCTTTTGTACGATTTCTCGCAGGTACCGATACCGGCGGATGCGGTAGATGCGGAGCAGGTGGCACGGCCGAGGCCCTGGAACATCGCCGAGCTCAGGCGATTCATACTCTTCATCGGCCCCATCAGCTCGGTCTTCGACTATACGACGTTCTTTGTAATGCTCTGGGTGTTCCGCTGCTGGGACCCGGCGCGGGCGTCCCTCTTTCAGACTGGGTGGTTCGTCGAATCGCTCATGACCCAGACCCTGATCATCCACGTCATCCGTACCAACAAGATCCCGTTTCTGCAGAGTCGCGCGAGTTTGCCGCTGACGCTCACCACACTGTCAATCATGGCCCTTGGTATGTGGCTGCCGTATTCGCCGTTGTCTTCCGCCTTAGGTCTCACCCAGCTGCCGCGGCTGTATTGGCCGATCCTGCTACTCACCCTCCTGGCGTACATGGGCCTGACACAGGTCATCAAAGTATGGCTGCTGCGAAAGCATTGGGTCTAGCGCATCTTGGCAGGGGATCTCGAGGGCCCGTTCAGTCAGGTAGCACCGCGGAAGTCTGAGCGCGTGCCGTTAGCGACCCCAGCTCCTCTCGGCCCAGCCTGCCGCCGGACTGAGCTTCAAGACAGGAGGTGGGGGACGAACCGCGCGATCTGGGCTGCTAGCTCTGATTGAGATGCGAAACGAGCCCTAGCGTATTGCACGCCGGACACCTGACGAATTTCGGGAGCTCAAGCTCAAACCAAGAGCGTCCACACTGGCAGCGCATCTTGTAAACATGCTGCGCGGTAACAGTTCCCCACTTTTCTTCGTGGACCTCAATGCCGCTGACCGTTGCGGTTTCGGGGGGCGTCACCTGTAGCTCTACCCGCCGGACGTGCAGCGGAAACTCGGTGGAGTCAGTAGCGCGTTGCTTCACGACCAAATCCTTCCAGCCGAAGGCGAAGTCCACAGTAGTCTTATGAACAGAGCCTCGCGAGCTTGCTCTTATGCTTCGCCTCGCAGTCCTCTCCGAGCTTCGCCGCTTAACTCATTGATAACGCTTCAGCATCGCAATATCTCGTGGTTTCACCTTTGATGTGACACAAGATCTAGTAGGTTTGGCGTTTCGGTCGTCGTATCCTTCCTACCCATAGCGGAGCCGTCCATCCGCGCCGGGGAGACCTCATGACTCATGACGAACTGCTGGTGCTGCTGCGCCGGGCACGCACGGTGCTTGATTGCCACATGTTCGACGCGGATGAGGCGATACGTGATGACGTTGCTGAAATCTGCATGGCCATCGACGACGCTCTTCCCGACACCAGCCGGGTTTCGATAAAGAGAACGGAGCTCGAGCTCGACCGGCGTAAGTCAGCGGCCTAGACCTGTGCGGACGCTGCATCAGCCGCCAGGCGGGAATAGACGAGTCGTTGCGTTTAGGTCCTGGCGCCACTGAACCCCGGATCGGCCCCAGCGCTTTGAGATGACCGCCGCGTCTTTCTTGCGCTCGTTGCCCCCTTATCGGGTCAAGTCGCGAACGAAGGCCTGAAGGCTGCCTGGGTTCGCCAGTGCCGGAGCGTCTAGCTGCGACGAGGAAAGAGAGCAGCGCGAGCGCGAACGCGAACGCTGATGCTCAAGAAGCAGCCGCTGTCCAATACTGACGTTCAGCAGTACCGGCGTGCGCCCGGGGGGCGGGCGTCGGGCTACTCATCAGCGTATTCCACGCGGCCAGGACCTCGTTGCCGCAGTTGTATCCGGGCAGGAAGGTGACACCGGGACCCGGATGGCAGGAGGCTCCGCATAAGAAAAGGCGATTGACCGGCGTTGCATGCCCGGTGCCCTCGACAAGCGTGCGGTTGCCCAGCATTTGCTCCGGATGGATGACGCCGTGAGTGAAGTCGCCGTTCGTTGCCCAATGCATGGCAGCGAAATGGTCCGAGGCGAACACCGCCTTTGCAACGATTGCGGCGCGGAAGCCCGGGAAATACTCGTCCATCTGCCTGATCACCATCTCGGCGATCTGGTCGCGCATCTCTCCGCGCTTCTCCTTCGGTGCGTCGCATGGGTAAAAGAAACCATAGGCAGTGGCGATGTGGAAGCCCTTGGGCGCCAGCGTATCGTCCATGATCGTCGGGAACTGATAAGCGATCGGAATGCGCGGCGGCATGCTGCCCGCCTTGCATAAGTCGAAGCACTTCTGCATCTCTTCCGGCTCGAACACCATGGCACCGCCGAAGTGGGCGTAAGGGATGCGGTTTAACTGTGCGAAGCGGGGCGCAAACGGCGGCAAGGCATTCAGTTTGAAGCAGATATGGACAAACGCCCCTTTATGGACGATCGCATCGATTTTCTGCCGCGTCTCCTGCGGCAGGGTGTAGCCGGCGAGCAGCCGATCGAAAGTCGCAACCTTGTCGAGGTTCGATACAATCATTTTGGCGCTGATTGTGGTGCCATTCTTCAGTTCGACGCCGACCGCAGCGCCGTTCTCGACGAGAATGCGCGCAACCGATTGCTTCAGGCGCACTTCGCCACCGTTTTGCTCAACCTGACGCGCGAGCGCTTCGGACATCTTCCCGATTCCGCCTTTGACGCGTTTCATGAGCCCCTCGGACCCTTCCTGCGCCATGGTGAATACGAGACACATCGCCGAGCCCGGCGTGTACGGGCCCTTGTAGGTGGACTGGATCGCGGCAAAGGCGAGATTGGCGCGCAGTTCCATGTGCTTCTGCTTGTCCGGGAAGAAGCGGTCCATCACGTCCATGGCGGAACCCGTAAAGGCCAGGCGCAGCTGATCGCGGCGCGCTTCATCGGGCGCGTTGGCCAGCAGGTCCTCCAGGCTATGCGGGGCCTGGCGCGCAGTGAAGCGGTTCATTACCCTCGCCGGATACTGGAAAAACTTCATCATGCGCACGAAGCCCAGAAGCGCACCTGGTCCAAAATCGCGCAGGATCGACCACAACTGCTTTCTGGTATTTGTCTGGAACATGAGCGGCTTGGCGTTCATGCCGGTCAGATTGGTGGCGAACACAGGCAGCGGGATGTATTGAACGCCCATGCCTTCGAAGTCGTAGAAGTCGACCACCTCCTTTGCCAGCGGGAAGAGACACGTGGCACCGACATCATTCCGACAGTCGGTCAGGATTTCCCGAGACCCAGCCATGCCGCCGACATAATCGTTTTTCTCCAGCACCAGCACTCGCACGCCGTTGCGGGCGAGAAATGCGGCGGCTGCGAGCCCATTATGGCCGGCGCCGATGACGATGGCATCGGCCTCCCCGGATGTAGGTTGCGGCATTCTGAGGTTTCCTAACAGTTCGCCTAGATTAATATTCACGCTTGCGAACCCCGCGGTCCAGCACGACCTTTAAGGGTAAGGGCGATGATGACGGAAGAAGAATGTCTCGAGGCCGGTAAGTTTTTTCACCACCTCAGGTCGTCCGGCACGCCATCAGTGGTTGCTGCACCGTGGGTGGAACCGCGTTCGATCACCGCGCCCTCATCGCGCTCCCGGATTCGAGCTGCGGTTTCCGCCGGCACCAGCGCGTAGCCGCCGTTGCGGCGAACGATCGCGATCTCTCCGCGACTGAGCCGTTCTCGCACTGAGCGATCGGCGGGGATGTTGCGTATCTTATTGCCATCGATAAAACTGAATCGCTCATCCGTTTGGGTGGGCGGCAAGCGGTTCTGCTCGATCAGTTGCTCGATCTGCGCCTGGCGCGCCCTGTTGTCCACCTGTTCTCTTTGTTGGCGGCTGAGTTCCTGATCGCGCGCGGCTTTGGCGAGCTGTGCCTGCTGCGCAGCGAGTTTCGCGCCGGATGCATTGGCGCGCTTGTCCTTCGGCAGCTGCTGGCGCTCTCGCTGTTGCTGTCGCAGTTGCCGTTCGGCCTCTTTGGATTGCTTCTCATTGGCCAAGCCTGCCTGCAGCAACTGATCGCGCAATGACATGCTCATGACGAATTACTCGGCGTTACGGGGATCGCACCATCACTTTACCGCTTATCTTGGGGCTGGTGTCCTGGCTGAGTAACCAGTATTCCGAGCTGTAATAATTCCTGTTCACTCATATAGTTACGGGTACACTGCAGTTCTGATCTCAGGAAGGGCCCGTAGATAAGTCGCGGCTAAGGCGCGTCCCGGGTGGTGCGAATTACAGGCGATGCCCTGGAAACCGGCGGAGCAGCTCCGGCCAGGCCGCGCAAGGTTGCGCCCGGTCAGATCGCTCTTTCGAACGCGCGATCGAGGGCTGCCTTTGGCGAGTCTCCTGCGCGGAAGTGGCGCTCCCATGCGGACCATTCCACATCATCGAGCGAAATAGGTGCAGTGCTTCGGCAAGTTCCCGACGCAGCAGGCGTAGCACCTCGCGCGCCTTCGATGCTGGCGCGCCAACCGCGACCTCCCGGAAGAATGCCAACACGATCGCGTCCGGTCTTCGAGTCCCGCGTGCACTCGGAGACTTCCCAATCCTCAGAGCACTGCGAGAGGGTGGCGGTTTCGCGCTTGAGACCACGGATGAGGCAATCGATGCGACGCGCAGCTACATCGCGACTCGTGATGGACTGCAGCGGAGTCCGGAAGGAACGGCAATTTATGCTGCATTCGCCGCCGCTGCGAGCGCGGGCCGGATACGCGCCAGCGACGAGGTTGTCTTCTTTAACTATGCCACTGCCTCAAGTATCCGATGCCCTGCTTGTCGCGGGCGCTCCAAATCGCTGCGATGAGCCTGGCGTACACGTTATGTGCTTCGTGGCCACGCTGAAGTCGATAAAATCCCTTGAAATTTTAACACGCAACTAACGTCGCCACGCGTAGCCTGCGGCACTCCGACTGGGAAAACGTCATGGGTAACTTAGGAATCACAGTATCGGTGTTTTGGGTTCTATTGGGGCTTTACGCCGTAGCGGCAGCCGCGCTGTCGAAGGAGGCGGGCGTGGCAACCCGCAAGAAATCTAACCTGCGTCAAGGCGTGGATCGGCGCGTAGTACACTGGTGGCGCGCCCGGCAGCGCAGGAACTCATAAGAGCTTATTAGCACTGAGGAGAGTGGGCTGATCGCAAGGCCGGCCGCGCGCGGCTTGGGATGCGAACTACGAGCTGAACAAAGCGTTCGCCCTAGTGAACCCCTCGGCATCTGCGAGCGAAAGCCTACGGTGGCTGCTGCCCGTCGCCTTCGGCCGAAGACCGGACGACGGGCCTGCCGGATTCTTGCTTTACTGAACCTTAATTTCTATGGCCTTAGACCGCTCACTCTTGGTCTTGGGGATGTGCACCGTCAAAACTCCGTCCTTGCTTTCGGCACGAATGCCGCCGGCATTGGCGTTGTCGGGGAGCGAGAGACTACGGGAGAACTTGCCGCAAAAACTTTCCCTGCGATGAACTCTCTCACTCTTTTCCTCCCTTTCGAACTTCCGCTCACCGGAGATGGTCACCCCGTCATCGTCCACCGTGACGCTGACGTCTTCTTTCTTGACGGCCGGCAGGTCGGCGCGCACCAGATACTCGCTGTCTGTCTCACTCACGCGTAGGCGTCCAGACGGACTCCTCGTTCTCCGGGTTGGCCGCCAACCGCGACCACCGGCCAATGACGTTGCCAAGCGGTCGGGCAAAAAACTGATCCAACTCACGAATCGGATCCCAACGTACAAGATTCATAGGAGTATTCCTTATATCAAGCTGCAGCGGATTGCTCACTGCAAAGCGAATCAGTATGGCCCCTATCCGCCGGCATTACTGAAAGCGCACTTATTTATTTGCACCCGACTGCACTTGAAAACGGCGGAATGCTGCGTCTGGCGATACTGAGCAATCGGAAGCTCCGTCGCAGCTGAGGTTCTCTCACGCTGAAGGAACCGTCTCGGCTCGCCATCAGTCTGCGAACTGCCTACGTCAGCGCACAGATACTGCGAGTGATTTGACGTCATTATTCTGACTCTTGGGCGGGGCCGGAGCCTTTGGGGCGCTCCGCTGGCAGAGCGGGTCAGGGTCATCGGATTGACAGTCCGTTGAAAGGTGCAGAACACCCAGAATCCGATGCCACTCTTAAGCGTCCGGGGCCCGGTCTGGGGCACTTTCAGTGCACCCGGTCTTTTCCAAATTGTCACGGGTCGGAAAGATCCTACGTCGGGTATGCGTGCCGGACGCAGGCCGCACAGAACCTATAGCGTTACCCTCGCACCCGTAATCCATGTGCGTGGTGCGTTCAACATGGAACGCGCAAGTTTCAACCGTGCCGGTACGGCCTCGCAGTCAGAAATACTGGAGAAGAGCTATGGCTAGGTTAACGTCCAAGGTACGAAAGAGAATACCGGATAAGGAATTCGCCGGCCCTGGTCGCAGTTATCCGATTGAAGATAAGGCGCACGCCGCGGACGCAAAAGGGCGGGCAAAGCAGCAATACGACAAAGGACGCATTAGCAAGGCGACCCTGCAGAGCATCGACGCCAAGGCGGACAAGAAGCTGGGTAAGAGTTAGCCGCAGAGTCGTTAGTGCACGCGGAGTCATGTCCGGACGTGCCGTGCTCCCGAAGGCCCGCAGTACGGAAGGCGTGGAAGCCATCACCACTGCCCTGCGCACAAAGCCGCGACACGTGTACCGGTAGACCTGTGTCTGGATTGTCCGCGGCTGAAGCAGCGCCAAACGTGAAAATGGGCGGAGGGTTTAGTGCCTTGGTATCGAACACTGTGTTGAGGGACCGGGAGTTCCCGAGCCTGTCTTTTTCTTCGCTAACACTGGAGATCCGACAATGAGAGCCAAATCGCTAAAGTCGCTCAGATTCATGGTCATGACCGCCGCCGTTCTCGCTTGCGTTGGCACAACGGCGCTGGCCGCTGACACAGCGGCGATCAATACCAACGTCCCGGCTACGCTGAATCGCTTTTACACGCTATCCCCGAACAATAAGTTCCTCGTCCAGAATGCTGCTGCAGTGCTGGTGTTCCCTAGAATTACCAAGGCCGGAGCCGGCTTGGGCGGGGAGCACGGAGATGGGGCGCTGCAGGAGAACGGCAAGACGGTCGGCTACTACTCGATTTCAGGCGCGTCCATCGGGCTAACCCTTGGCGTGTCGCGTCACAGCGAGGTGATCTTGTTCAATACGCCGGAGGCGCGCGACAAGTTCGTCAACGGCGGTGACTGGTCGCTCGGAGCGGACGCTTCGGTGGCCGTAATGAAGAAGGGCGCTGGCGGAGACTACGACAGTCAGACGCTGAAAAAGCCGGTCCTGGCATTCGTTCTTGGCGAGAAAGGCCTGATGGGTGATGCGTCCCTGCAAGGAGCGAAGATCAGCAAAATTGCCAAATAGTGATGCGTCGCGGATCGGGGCGGCAAGCCGCGGACCCCGACCCGGTTCGCGCGCTCTTCTGACCGGACGTGATCTGGCCCTTAGTAAGGCCTATTACGAGCAAGCGAGCGCCGTCACGGCGTGACGCGGGCTGAGCGCGCGATTCTGCGCCGCCGCTGGATCGCGGGTGCAGCTTCGGACGGTTCAGGTCGGGGACGGCGCCCTTTCCTACAGCGCACGCTCAGGATGGCTGACTACGTGACTCCCTGCGTCAGTCAAACTTGTGCTGTGCGACTACGGTCCAAACGCGGAAGGGATTGGGCAGTCGGCCTTACCGTCGGGGCCACAGTAGAACTCGCGCCCTATCAAATCGTGGGCATCATTGTGGATCTCGTGTTGGATGAGGATCTGCAGGATGTTCGCTACGTCGTGGTGGCGTTCGATGGCGGACCCGCGGAGCCAGTGCTTTACCAGCCCATACGCTCGAATCTCTTGTATCGGAAATCCCTTGGCGAATTTTGCGTAAACGCAGCCGATGATGCGCTCGAAGCGGGCATGCCTTTAGCGTTAATCACCACCCCGGTAGCCTACGGGGGTAACGCCAGGAGGTCCGACCAGACATTTGCCCCGACGCCCCTGTCGTTCCGGCTGCATTAGCAGCCTTACGACGGTTCAAATATGTGCACGGTGTGAAATGTGCGTTAACGTATGAGGAGGGCGTGCTGGCCGCCCCGGCGAACGGCCAAAGTGTCTAGGCGGTGATTGTCGGGTACGCCCCCAGATTCGGCATCACTCGCCACCGTAGTCGCGGTCTGACGGGCGTTGCTTCCCGGTGCCTATCGCATCGGCATGGGTCGCAATGCAAGTTAGCGACCCAGCCTGGAAAGAAATTCTCGGGGATGATGCATGGCAACTGGTATCGAGGAGTCCGCGCGGATTGCTTCCCCACGTTCCGTGGATGAGGTGCAGGAGCTCATCGGACGTGTCGAAGCGATGCTCGCCACCTTAGAGGACTACGGTGAGGGCAACTCTGAAAGGCTGCGCCGCAAGCTCAATGAAACTGTGAGCCTGGCTCGCGGCAACCTCGTGGAAGACCGTGGCGTCGAAGGGACGCCGCCGCGGCTGCCGGAGCTGTTCACCATGGTCAGTTTTGCGGTATTAGGCGGTCTTATGGTCGGATTGCTCGTCGCCAGTCCTGAGCGTCGGTGCGGGTGACTTCGATGCTGGCGCTCGGCGCAATGTGTCGGCTGCGCGCTGAGAAATTCGGCCGGCTGGGCCGCTACTAACGAGGAGAGTGGGTCCAATGCCTTCCGAAGCGCGCGCCATTGCGTCGCTCAGTATCTCGTTTGGCCTGGTGACTATTCCGGTCAAACTTTACTCCGCGACGGTTACTTCAGAACGAGTCTCGTTCAACCTGCTCCGGAAGAAGGACGGCTCGCGTGTCAAACAGCAGTATATAGCTGTCAATGACGGAAAGATCGTGGACCGGGCCGAGCTGGTCAAGGGGTACGAGTTCGCCAAAGACCAATACGTGCAGTTCAGCGCGTCAGAGCTCAAGGCTCTCGAGGAGACGACCACCCATTCCATAGACATCACAGAGTTTGTGCCCCTGGAATCGGTTGATCCCATCTATTTTTCCGGAACGTATTTTCTCGCGCCCGACAAAGGCGGATCCAAGCCTTACGCGTTGCTGGCCACCGCGCTGCGGCAATCGAAACAATGTGCGGTCGGTCGTTGGATTTCTCGCGGCCGAGAGAACGTTGTCGTAATAAGGCCGTTTCAGGATGGCTTGGCAATGCATCAACTGCATTTTCAGGCCGAGGTGCGCAGCATGAAGGAGCTTGGGATCGAGCCTGCAACGGTCTCCGGCCCAGAACTCAAGCTCGCCGAGCAGCTGATTGATCACCTCGCGGCCAAACGCTTCGAATCTTCCGAATTTCATGATGAGTTCAAGCGACGCGTGGCGGCGGCAATCCGACAAAAGGTTAACGGGAAGGAAATATCCCTGGCCGAGGCTCCGGCCGGACACCGCGACGACAATGTAGTCGATCTGATGTCCGCGTTAAGGGCAAGTCTCGGTCCGAAGTCAGAGAAGTCCGATTCCAGACAACGCAAGCCCCCCAAGCGGGCTGCGGACGCTAGCGCGCGCAAGTCGGTGCGGCGATGAAACGCGCAGGGCCGAGAAAGCCAAAGGCGGTTAAGGTCGCAAAAAAAGGTAAAATCCCGGGCTCGCACGCGCATTACAAGCGTGGGACGCGGCTGGAGGAGACGGATCTTTCTGCTGCGCGAGCTGCTTACGAGGCGTGTCTGGCGGGGGATTGTTCGCACTTGGAGGCGAGAATCAATTTAGGTCGTCTGCTGCATGCGGAGGGTCTACTCGAGGAAGCAGAAGCGGTCTACCGACAGACCGAGGAGCCGAGCGCGATTCTTTATTTCAATCTGGGGGTGTTACTCGAGGATCTGAAGCGCGATATCGAGGCCATTCACGCCTACCGTGAGGCGATCTTGCATGATCCGGGTATGGCGGATGCGCACTTTAATCTGTCGCTGCTGCACGAGCGACTCGGAGAAGCTCAGGCGGCGCTTCGACACTTGCTGGCCTACCGGCGTCTGATGCGGCTCTACGCGTGAGCCGCCCAGAGGCGGCGAAATGGACCTACGATGCTTCTGGCGGCCGCCAATGCTTTGGTGGCTTATGCTCTTCTACTTGGGGCCACCAGTTGAGTTTCCACACTCGCACGGTGAAATGACGACCGCGGGATTCCTGCTATCGCCGGATGGTGGGCCGTTCTGGTCAGCCCGGGGCCCGGACGACCTAATCATCGTCAGTACCGCGGTCGTGGTGGGGCGGTGCAGTCGGACTGCTCTTCATTCAACCGCCCTGCGTTGCGAGTGGCTCAGCCCTGGGATGTCACCGGGACGAGCGTACTTGACAAGGGACCCGGTTTAGCCGGTCGCGCGCCTTCTGGCGGCGCTGGATCAAGGGATTCCACAAACGCGCGCTCCACCACGTAGTCTCCCGCCACGCCAATTTGCGGTGAGGGCCTGAACCCTCGAGCCTCGATCAGTGCGGTTGCGTCAGACAGCATACGCATGCTGCCGCAGATCATGATGCGATCATGTTCGGAAGTAAGGGGAGGCAGGCCGAGCTCCGCGAACATCCGACCGGTTTCCATGGTCGTGGTCACTCGGCCGCGGTTGCGCTCGTGCTCGCGCGTGACCGTCGGATAGTCGAGCAGCCTGGCGCGGACCATCTCGCCGAGGTCAGCATCTTCGCGTAATCGGCGGACAACGTCGTCACCGTAGGCCAGATCCGCATTGCAGCGCGCACCGCGCAGCAGAATAACCTGCTCGAAGCGCTCGTAGGTTTCCGGATCCTTGGCGATGCTCAGAAAAGGTGCAACACCCGTCCCGGTAGCGATCAAAATAAGACGCTTGCCCGGCCTCAGGTCGCGAATTACCAGCGTGCCGGTGGGCTTGCTGCTCACTAACACCCCTGAGTCACGCCGAATGTGCTGCAGGCGAGCGGTGAGTGAGCCATCCGGAACGATGATGCTGTAGAACTCCAGATGTTCCTCGTAGTTCGCGCTCGCAATGCTGTAGGCGCGGACTAGCTTGCGACCTTCGACCTCGAGGCCCAGCATGACGAACTGACCGTTCTCGAAGCGCAGGCCCGCGCCCCGGGTGGTGCTGAAGCTGAACAATCGTTCGCTCCAGTGCTTCACCTCCAGAACGCGCTCCATGGTGTAGGCGGCCATGGAATCGACGCTCAGAATCGGTAGCCGACACCGAGCCCGAACAGGAACGGGTCGATGTGCACGGTCGAAACGCGGCCTACACCGACCAGATCGAGGTCCGACCCGAGCTTTGCCCATTTGACGTCGGCGTTGAGGTACCAGTGGTCCTGCAGTTTGTAATCAAAGCCCGCCTGCAGCGCGGGTCCCACGCTTGTGGAGTTGAGCTTCAGCGCGCCCACTCCGGGAACGGTTAGGTTCACATCGGAAATGATGGTGAAGTTTAGCCCCGCACCGAGGTAAGGCTGAAATGTTCCACCCGGCAGGAAGTTGTATTTCAGTGTCAGAACAGGGGGCAAGTGTTTGAAGGTGCCGATTGCAGTCCCGCTGACCGTGACGGTCTGTGACTGCGGATAGGTGAGCACCAGTTCCGATGACAGATGCGGCGTGAAGAAGTACTCGAGATCCAAATCAGGAAGTACCTTTGAATTGATATGGATCGCATTCTCAGGAGCGAGCCCGGGAATGGCGTCTGATTTGTTGGCGGGATCCAGGTACACCGCCCGCAAGCGCACCTCCCATGACTCATCGTCCGCACGCGCCGCTGCACTTGCGAAACTCGCAACCAAAGCCATCGCCACCAAAATGCCCGTCAATCTGTTGCTCACGCCCAACTCCTGCCTGTGAATTCGATGCATTTTCTTGTTGTTGCAGGCAACGAGGTATCCGTATTTGCCGCAGTGCCGCGCTGCAGGCCGGAAATGCTAGCTGGATTTCGCTGGGACCCGCTGCGCAATGGTTGATGCTGCATGGGGCTCGAGTCAGCCCGAACGTCTCGGGCCGAAGGTCACACGGCCAACTGCGATCCAGCAGAAGGCGTGATGGCCCAGGCGAACTTGCGCAGATGGTGGTCGAAGGTAAAGGGGCGAGCCGCCCCTTTATATTCGCGCGCAGACGCGCGAAGAGGAGGGGTCATCCAAATGAATGAGGTCAGGGTTGGATCAACAGGCTTCAACCAGTCTGCGGGCGCAGTAAGCACGCGGTCCGGAGGGTCCTCAGGTGGCGCGTGCGCGCCCCGCGAGCCGCATCAGGCGGGAGAACTCGCGTCGGATCAATTGATAGCACTCACACGATGCCCGCTCGAGGCCGGCGCGGTCGGTGATGCTAACCACGCCCCGGTGATATCGAATCAGTCCGCGCGCCTGCAACGTCTGCGCGGCCTCGGTAACGGTGGCCCGTCGGACGCCCAGCATGAGGCCCAGAAAGTCGTGGGTGAGGGGAAACTCATCACCGCGCACGCGATCGTGAGTCTGTAGGAGCCAGCGGGCGCAGCGCGGTGCAAGCGCGTGGTGGTTGTTGCAGGCGGAGCACTGCGCGATTTGAGTGAGGAGCGCTTGCGTGTAGAGCAACAGAACTCGGCGGAATGCTGGCTTTTCCATATGGTGGTGGAAGCGAGCGGCGCTCATGACCAGAGCATCGCCGGGGACCTGTACGAAGACCTCGCCGGCGCCACTCTCTCCGCCGAGCAGCAGCGGCAGGCCCACCATGCCTTCGCAGCCGATCGTCGCCACTTCGATGGAGCCGCCCGAGTCGCCCATCGAGATCATGGAGGCCACGCCCGATGAGGGAAAAATGGCGTTCTCAATTGGGGTATCACGCGCTTGCAGCATCTGGCGGACAACCATCGATTTCAACTGAAGGTCGGGCACGATGCGCTCAAACTCAGCGCGCGGCAGAGCTGCGAGCAGGCGATTGGCCTTCGCGGCACGGGCACTCGGAATGGACATGGCGGCTCCTGTGGGGGATCCGCCTGGTGTCTTTCACGGCTACGGATGGCCTGATCGTTGCTTAACGACACAAAAGTAAGGGATTTCTGAGGTTTAGTCGGTACGCCTCCGTACCGACAGACCGCCGGCGCCGGCGTACCGTTGCAGCGAGGGCTGGAGTTTGAGGCAGTGGGGAATGAGCACGGTGCCGCACGCGCCCAAAGCCGGATCGGTCGTATGAAGTTGTTTTTTGCCATGAGTTCGGCGCGGTGAGAATCAAGTTGCACCGTGATGGCTGTGAACCACCTCTGTAGGAATCCGTGATGTGCGCCGGGCCGGTTTATGGCGCGCCATGCAAGCCGCTTATCTTCAGCCAACCGACGGGGATCCACATGACAGATCTCAACAACCCGGCGGCACCCGCGATTGAGGCGCTGCGAAGCGATGAGCTCGAGGTCGGAGAGACATACGACTCATGGCTTTGCAGTTGCTGTGATAGCGTCATGGCCATCGCCAGACGCGCCGCGGACAGCGATCCCTTTGACCTGCCCGATGCAGTGATCAACATCACTTGTCTTGACTGCGAGGCAACGCGTCCATACCGCATGCAGGAGAGGCGCGTACGTCGCTACCCCTGGCCGTGCGATCCGCGCGCGCAGGCGGACAACGCGGCGTCGTGCTGACCGGCGCCATTGCCGGAACTCCTAACCGGCCGTTGCATGCAAGGACATCGATGTCGCGGTGGGCATTCCACCCGGCACCTTCTCGTCGCGCGTGATCGCGCCACCTCAGCCGGACTCACGTTAGATCATCCGACCTTCCATGTTGCGAGGCTAGTCCGTGCTTCTGTGCCAGGTGGCATCCGGATCGAATTGCTTTATGCCTCTGACCCGCGCAGACGTCTTGGGCCCCAAGTCCTTCTCATATATAACGCCATCAGTGCCGACCATGAACGTCATGACGCCTGAGGATCTGTATTCAGCCGGGAAGGCCAAGAAGCCAAAACCTGCGGTCATCTTTCCGTCCGTCAAGTAGCTCTTCGCTCCGCCCGGCGCAGCATTGCCCTGGGCCGTCAGCACGCGAAAGTAGTAACCCCGATAGGGCCTGAGCACGTGGCTGTCGCTCTCCTTGCTTTCAGCGACGGCGGCCGCGACCAAAGGTCCAATTGGGCTCTGGGCATCCGAAGCGCTCGTGTCCCAGTACAGACCGTCTTGCAGACCCTTTGCGCTCGCTATTTTCTCGGCATATGCGCCGGTGCGCTGATGGTATTGAGCCTGCGCGGCCGCGAGCTCCTGGCAGATTCTGACCGCTGACATTTCATTGCGTCCGACTCGCCGGTAGAGAATCTCTTTCTTGGCCGCAGGGGTGTCGAAATACCAAGCGCCCGCCTTCTGTACGAGCGGTATGGGCGTAGGCCAGTTCTTTGAACCAATGTAAAGCGTGGTGGTTCCGTCGGGCTCCGCTACCAGTCGATGCATCTCCTGATAGGCAAGCGTGAACTGCGCCCGGCTGCGAATGTCTTCGGCCCCATCGCCGGATTGAATGATCGTTTTCCCGTCAGCGCCCAGTAAATCAATCAGTGCCTTCTCATCGTTATTGCGGGCAGCGGCGGCCAGTGTGGAACTCGCCTCCTCAGCTGAGGGGAACGTCCGCTGCCCCGGCTGCTGTGCCCAGCAGGAAAAAGACACGCAAGCCGCGAGTGCCAGTGTGGCAGTCGATCTGCGCTGTGGATGTCTCCGCACTGTTGGCTGCGGCGGGGGGATTTTCTTGGTCACAGTCATAGCTCCTGGGGGTTACCGACCCAACGCTGCGTCAGCGATGAGATCCGCCACCGCTGTGGCCGCCACCACCACCACCGAAACTGGTGCTGCCACGCGATGAAAAGCTCCGCGTCTGGCCGCCGTGGTCGTAACCGCTGAAGGCACCGGAGCGAGTCCCCGTATCACGGGGGGGCTCCGCATACCCCCGAGCCGCCTGGCTGTGCCCGCCGAAGGGATCGGCTGCGGGATGCGGTGTCGGCCTCATGGGTTCGGGACGCGCCGCATTGGGGGGAGAACTTCCCGTCATGTTGCGCTCGACGGCGCGCTCGCCGCCGTTTCGATAGTAATTGCTGCGGTTGTAAAAGGTCGGGCTTCGAGAGTAGTAGGGCGCGTGATTATGGATGGGACGGTAGTGCCGCCAATCGAATCCCCAGGTAGGCCAGCCCCAGCCGTACCCCCCGAAGTAGCCGATTCCAAAGCCGATGCCGAAGGACACGTAAGGGCCCGCATACCAGATGCCCGGGTAAGGGTACCAACCGGGCCATGCGAATATCGGATCCCCGTAAATGAGCCAGGGATTGTAGGCCGGCACGTAAACGATGTCCGCAGTCGCCGGCTGGATCACGATGCCCGAATCGTCGGTCTCCACCGCTTGCTGGGAATTGCTTTGCAAGTTACCGGCGGCCTGGGCGCGCTGACGCATCACCTGGATGGCCTGTGCGATGTCCTGTTGCTGATTGTAGTAAGCATCCCCCAGCGCGGACGTCCAGGAGAGGTTCCGGTCCATATTGCCAAGCACCGATGGAAACGCGGTCAGTGCCTTAATACTCGGGTCCCATGGCTGTTGATCCACAGCTTGAGCCAACTCGCTCCCCTTCAAGTCCGGATGGGCCTGTACCCACCGATCTGCCAGCACCACCTGATCCGGGAATGTGGCCGCCGACAGGATCTGCGCTACCAGGGAGTCGGGATAGAGCGCGACTGGAGCGACGAGTTGCTGCAGTTGCTCAGGGGTTTCCGGGACGTAGCTGTAGGGAGTATTAGCAGCTGCAGGCGGGAGCGCGCCGTTTCCCGCATCTTGGCGGGCCCAAGTCCCCGGGCCACACGCGCCAAAGAGCGCGATGAGGGCGCACGCGACGGTGAGGGTTCTCATGATCTTGGATGGCTCTCTTGTAGGTGCGGGAAATACGGCGCGCGGGTGATGCTTTTAAGCCAAGATCGAGACAGGGTCTCGGTACGCTGCAGGAGTCTCAGTCCTGCGCATATCCGACCGTTTGTGCGAACGTTACGAACTGACCCGCACCGAGTGAAAGAGCTCGAGCGAGTGCATTGCAGTCGAGCGCGCCACGAAACACGGTACCGAGGCCCTCGGATGCGCAGAACAGATACACGTTCTGGCCTATGAAGGCCGCGTCGACGGAGGCGTACAACCGCCGCTCCTCGGGGGCAACGTCGGTCATGCGTTCGCCATGCGCGACATAAATGAGATTCAAAGGGGCGTTCGCGACGAAGTCCTGGCTGCCGGTGAGGGCTCGAAGATCCTCAGGCTTATACGGCAGCAGGCAATGGGACAGAGGCTCATAGAGCCACACCCCGGTCGCGCTTGCTACGTAGATGTCAATCACCAGCACATGGCGCCAGGAGGGCGCCGTGCGACCACCCCCTTCAGGACGGTTGACGCCGAACGCGGCCCACAACAGATCCGACAGCACGTGCGGCAGTATTGGTCGAGTCGACGAGTAGGCGCGCACAGAGCGTCTGTCGTTGAAAGTGTCCATTAGGGGCCTGCCGCCTTGAGTGTTCGGGGGCGGCAAATGGAAAGGCGTTCCGGGCTGATAGTCGCTCAATGCTTTGACCGCGCCTGCAACGGAGGCTGACGCTGGCAGGTTCAACGGGCTCTTCTGACTTTTCATCGCCGGCCTCCATTCGTGCGGGCACGATCTCTAAACCGACATTGGGACAGAGACCGCAAAGCTAAGGTGATCGATGAGGACACGTCACGCCATACGTAGTTGCCGTGATCTGCCTCGTGCCGCTCCAGTGGCGCCGCAACGAGGTCCCGCAACCATTCGTTACGTCATTGAAGGCTCGCTTGTAACGCCGTCTGCCGTCCGGTGTAGGCGCACGAGCGCAAGCCGGGCGGTGCGTGAATTGCCCAGCGCCATCAAGGTGGACGCGACCGCGCAGCCGGACTTCTCCTTCGATGGCGAGCGCTGCGTTGAAGCGCTCATATCCACTGTCGTTATCTCAAAAGATATGTGAGTAAGCGGGGGCTTGCCGACGTGAGCAGGACAGGCTGCGCCGTCGGCGGCAACCTCAGTGCTTGCCCGATGGGTACGGGACCTGTAGCGCAACCGAGCCGGTCTCCAGTAGCGACTTGAGGTTGGAGATGATCTTCGGCCAGCCGCCGGACACGGCGTCTATGAATTTCGATGGGTCGCGCTCAATGGTGTGGGTGATGGACAGCTTGACTGCCGTGTCCGTCGGCTCGAGTTCTATAGTGCAGCGCGACTCACCTTCGGCCCTGAGCTCGGGCTTGATCTGGTGCTGCCAGCGGATGACCAGCCGGCGCGGCGGTTGGGCCTCGATGATCTCGCCGGAGTCCAGGATCTGTCCCTCGGCGGACACCATCTTCCAGGAAGATCCCGCAGTCCACCGGCTCTCGCAGTGTACGCCGAACCAGTACTGTTTCATGTACTGCGCGTCGGTCAACGCGGACCACAGTTTCTCCTGTGTGGTGCGAATGTAGGTCACGTAGACGAAGGTTGATCTAGCCATCGGGTCTCTCCAGTCGTCGTTTCAGCTCCGAGAGCGCCTTGAGGCGGGGCTTCTCGAACTTGGCAATCCAGCGCTCGTAGATCTCCTGGAGCGGTACCGCATTGAGGAAGTGAAGTTTCTCCCGTCCGCGCCGCATCGTGACGACCAGGTTCGCGGCCTCGAGGACGTGAAGATGCTGCGTGACACCCTGGCGCGTCATGTCCACGTGCTGGCACAGCTGAGCGAGGGTACGGCCGTCATGCGCGTGCAGGAGGTCGAGCACCTTGCGGCGGCTCGGGTCAGCCAGGGCTTTGAACAGCAGGTCAGTGTCCGGGCGCTCTACCATTTCCTTACAGGCAAGTAATGACTTGCATTAATGATAGGCAAGCATAAACTTGCATGTCAAGCGCGGTCCATCCGCAGTTCATCAGGGACTTATTGAGGGGCAGGGCGGCTCAAGCGACGACGGAGCGGTTCTGTCGCGCCTCAGGTACCGCTGGAGAGTGCCAAGGCATGCTGATCGCGCAGGGTCGGGCGCTTGAATGAGCGTCGCGTGCCCATATGCAATCCGGCATGGAAGAGGATCAAGAAGTCACTATCTACGCAGGCGGCGCGCGGCTCGACGATGAGACCCAGTTAGCCAAGCTCCTCGAGGCCGTGAAGGCCGGGGCGGATATTCGGCGCATTCTGGTGGATCGGGAAGCCCGCATCGCGATGTGCTTCGACCCGGAGGCCCGAGTCGGGTGTTACGTGGTAACCGACGGCCGGTCTGCCTACGCATTCAGTGCCCAGAGCATTACCCAGCCCCAGGCCGCTGAGGTCTGGGCGGAGTTTGAGCGCGACGTGCCCGAATCGGCGGCGGAGTTCGCGCAGCTCGTGGCAAAGGCGGTGGCCGGGGAAATACGTACGATTCATTAACCAGGTTTCGTGCAGGGGATGCCGGCCCATCGGATCGGGGCCGGTCCTAGCCTGCGTCGCCTCCGGGAGCTTCCCGGTTATTTTCCTTCCCCGGCGCTTGATCCGGCCACTCGTAGTCCTTGCGGGTCACGGCGGTGACGCGCGGTCCCGGCGCACCGGGTACCGTTCCGGGGGGTGTGAGCACGGACTCGTCCTCCCGAGATCCGGGTTGGTGATACCGGTTTGTACCCCACGGACCGGGACGACCAATGTCCTCATCCGGCGATTCGTTGCCCTTAGGCACACGTGTCTCCTCAGGCCCGAAAAAGTACTAACAGCAGCACCACAAGCAACAGCAGCCCGCCTCCGCTCGGGTAGTACCCCCAGCCTGTGCTGTACGGCCAAGTCGGTAGCAAGCCGACGACGAGCAGGACCAGCACGATGATCAGCAGAGTTCGGGTGGACATGGAGACCTCCGTGTTGATGACCGATGCTAACGTCGGGGGTACGCGGCGCCATGACGGTGGGCAACTCATTCCCATGTCACTGGTATCTGACTCGGACGGCGGCTGCCGAACGGGAGTCGGGCCGCAATCTGCTGGCGCTCGGACTCAATCCGCACGGAAAGCCCGGACTGTACTTCACGCAGAACATGAACTGATTGACGACCCCGGACGCGCCACCGGTGAGCCCGGAGTTGGGACTGTCAGAAGGGGGAGTAAGACGGTACCTACCTGCGATCAGGCTTCCCGAACCTAGGACCTCCGGATCCGCGAGCGTAGCGTCACGGCTTCGCTGCGGATTACAACCAACCAGACAACAACGGAGAGTGCGATGGAATTCATCTGGTTCATCCTGGTGGGACTGATCGCCGGATGGTTGGCAGGTCAGTTAATGAAGGGCGGCGGCTTTGGTGTTGTGGGCGACATCATCGTAGGCATCCTCGGTGCCTTGCTCGGTGGGTTTCTGTTCAGTTCTCTCGGCGCATCTATTGGCGGCGGCCTGCTCGGCGCGATCGTGGTCGCGACCATCGGTGCGGTCGTGCTGATATTTCTCCTGCGGCTGATCAAGCGGGCCTAGTGCGCGTTTGGGCAGCGCACACTGCGTTATAACCATTCAAGGAGTACACACATGGGTCGCGGAATTCTGCTTTGGCTACTAGGCGTCCCCATTCCGATCATCCTGCTCTTGGCCATGTGCTCGCACCATTGAACCGCATCGAGGAGCCCCCCATGGAACCAGTACTCGAATCGCGCGGCATGGGTCTGAGTGCGAGCCAACCGGCGATCGTCGCAAAATCGGCTGCATCCTGGTCCGCAATCATCTCGGGAGCGTTCGTCGCCTCGGCGCTGTCGCTGGTGTTGCTCGCCCTCGGAGCGGGACTCGGTTTTGCTGCCGTCTCGCCCTGGCACGACCGGGGACCGTCGGTGACTACGTTTGCGATTACGACAGCCATCTGGTTCATTGTGATTCAGTGGCTATCCTCGGCAGTCGGCGGCTATATCGCCGGCCGCCTGCGGACCCGATGGGTCGGCACGAATCCTCACGAGGTATTCTTTCGCGACACTGCGCATGGGCTGGTTACCTGGGCGGTCGCGACCGTGCTCGTGGCGACGCTGCTCGTAACGACGCTCAGCGGCGGCGTGCGGGCAGCGGCGAGGGTCGGGGCGGGTGCGGTGCAGGCAACCACGGCATCATTGCCCCCGTCGTACGCCTACGGACTCGACCGATTGTTCCGGGCCTCTGATGCGTCGGCAGCCGTACAGGGTGCCCCCGATGCCAGACTCGAGGTCGAGCATGTGATTGCCCAGGCGAACGCTGGCGACGGGGCCATTTCAGATTCCGACCGGGCTTACCTGGGCGGGCTGATTGCCGCGAGGACCGGGGTCTCGCCTGAAGAAGCCCAGAAGCGCCTGAATGAGTTTGTGACCACGGCGAACGAAGCGAAGAATAGGGTCGCAGCGGCTGCGGACGCCGCGCGCAATGCCGCCGCGAAGGCCGCCATTTTCACGGCGCTGGCGATGACGATCGGGGCGTTCATAGCGTGTCTGGCCGCTGCACTCGGGGGAAGACTGCGGGACGAGCACCCCTAGAGCGCAGCTCAACTTCACGGCCTAGCGCGGCGTAGGGACGGGAGCCGGTGGGAGCAATGCACGGGGCGATCCGGCCAGCCGCCGGATGGCCCGTGGCGCAGCCCGGACACTGAAATCCCCGGAACGGCGTTCAACTGCCCGATTTCTTCTTCGGCACCTTCTTGCCCTCCCGGCGTGCCTCCGAGAGGCCGATGGCGATGGCCTGCTTGCGGCTCGTCACTTTCTTTCCCGAACCGCCGCTCCTGAGTGTGCCCTGCTTGCGCTCCTCCATGGCCTTCTTAACCTTCGCGCCCGCTGCCTTGCTGTATTTTCGCGCCATGACTTGCTATGCCTCGCTTCGTGGGTGTGAGTTAAATGCGGATGGGCGAATGGTCAACCGGAACTCGCGCCACAGTCAGTAGGAGACGGGCTCATTCATCCGCCCGGGTGCGGCACGGTGCGGCAGTCGCCCCGGGCGGCTGAGTGCCTCCATGCCGAAAGGGGACCGGAGTGATTGTTCATGCGTGATCCGGTCATGGTGGCTGTCCGCATGCATATCCTGATTTTTCGCGCCGCGCTTGTAAGATCCCGCCTACCCGCTGCGCCTAATTGTAGTCGCCGTCTTACAGCAGGCGCAGTCGGCCGAGCCCTATGCTAGGCAGCACTGGACTATCGGCTGCGCCTGCAACTCCAGAATCCTGGAGCTGCGTCCTGCCCTGGGGACTGTGGGGCCGATGTCGCGCCCGCCGCCTCTGGAGTGAAAGCATGCATCAACCCCTTAGCGTGCCAGCTGCTCGCAAAGCAAACGGCAAGGCTCGTGCGACCGCCTCCGAACTGAACCTCAGCAAGCTGCTTCAGGCACTGCAGAGCGTTCGCGACGGAGACTTCTCGGTACGCCTGGCGAGCGATCAGATCGGCCTGGCGGGCAAGGTTGCCGACACATTCAACGAGATCGTGAGCGCCAATCAGCGGCTGGCCAGGGAACTTGAGCGCGTTGGCCAGATCGTCGGCAAAGACGGCAAGACGCGGCATCGCATGTCGAGCGAACGACGTTCGGGCGCCTGGGGCTCCATGGAGCAGTCGGTGAATACGCTCATTGATGACTTGCTGTGGCCCACCAGCGAGGTTACGCGCACGATTTCGGCTGTAGCCAAGGGTGATCTGCAGCAGGCCATGAGTCTTGAGGTGGACGGCCGTCCCCTCAAAGGAGAATTCCTACGTTCCGCCACCATCGTCAACAAGATGATAGAGCAGATGAGTGCCTTCACTTCAGAGGTCACTCGTGTAGCTCGTGAGGTCGGCACCGAGGGCAAGTTGGGCGGTCAGGCAGCGGTGCACGGGGTCTCGGGTACGTGGAAGGATCTCACCGACTCCGTGAACTCCATGGCCAGCAACCTCACCGGTCAGGTGCGCAACATTTCGGAGGTCACGATTGCGGTCGCCAATGGCGACCTTTCCCGCAAGATTACAGTTGACGTGCGTGGCGAGATCCTGCAGCTGAAGGAGGCCATCAATACGATGGTCGATCAGCTGCGCTCATTCGCCTCCGAAGTGACCCGCGTCGCGCGTGAGGTCGGCACCGAAGGCAAGCTCGGCGGGCAGGCTATCGTCTCCGGCGTCGCCGGCACGTGGAAGGATCTGACCGACTCCGTCAACGCCATGGCGACCAACCTCACCGGTCAAGTGCGCAACATTGCGGAAGTGACTACGGCCGTGGCACGCGGCGACCTGTCACGCAAAATCACCGTGGACGTCAAGGGCGAGATCCTCGAGCTTAAGAACACCATCAACACGATGGTCGACCAACTCAATAGTTTCGCGGCCGAGGTAACCCGGGTTGCTCGCGAGGTGGGGACCGAGGGCAAGCTCGGGGGCCAGGCCGTGGTACCCGGTGTAGCCGGAACGTGGAAAGACCTTACCGATAACGTCAATTCGATGGCCGGTAACCTTACCGGGCAGGTGCGCAATATCGCCGAAGTGTCGACCGCCATCGCCAGCGGGGACCTGTCGCGCAAGATCACGGTGGACGTGCGCGGGGAGATCCTGCAGCTCAAGGAAACCATCAATACGATGGTGGACCAGTTGCGCTCCTTCGCCTCGGAGGTGACGCGCGTGGCGCGTGAGGTCGGGACCGAAGGCAAGCTCGGCGGTCAGGCGGTCGTGCCGGGTGTTGCCGGCACGTGGAAGGACCTCACCGACAGTGTCAATTCCATGGCGGGCAATCTCACCGGCCAGGTGCGTAATATCGCGGAAGTGGCGACCGCCATAGCCAATGGCGATCTGTCGCGCAAGATCACCGCCGACGTCAAGGGTGAGATCCTGCAGCTAAAGGAGTCCATCAATACGATGGTGGATCAGCTCAACGCGTTCGCCGCGGAAGTGACCCGCGTCGCCAGGGAAGTGGGCACGGAGGGCAACCTCGGCGGACAGGCCGAGGTGAAGGGAGTCAGCGGGGTCTGGAAGGACCTGACCGATAACGTGAACTCGATGGCGAGCAACCTCACCGGTCAGGTGCGCAACATCGCCGAGGTCGCCACCGCCATCGCGCGCGGTGATCTGTCCCGCAAGATCACCGTGGACGTGCGCGGCGAGATCCTGCAGCTGAAGGAGACCATCAACACCATGGTGGACCAGCTGAACGCATTCGCCGCGGAAGTAACCCGGGTCGCCCGCGAGGTGGGCTCGGAGGGCCGGCTTGGCGGCCAGGCAGACGTGAAGGACGTGAGCGGGGTGTGGAAGGATCTGACGGATAAGGTCAATTCCATGGCCAGCAACCTCACCGGTCAGGTGCGCAACATCGCCGAGGTCGCCACCGCCATCGCGCGCGGTGATCTGTCCCGCAAGATTACCGTGGACGTGCGCGGCGAGATCCTGCAGCTGAAGGAGACCGTCAACACGATGGTCGACCAGCTGAACAGCTTCGCGGCGGAAGTCACGCGTGTGGCGCGTGAGGTGGGCACGGAGGGTAAGCTCGGTGGCCAGGCGATCGTTCCGGGCGTGGGAGGCACCTGGAAAGATCTCACGGACAACGTCAACTCCATGGCGCGCAACCTCACCGGTCAGGTGCGCAACATCGCGGAGGTCTCGACCGCGATCGCGCGGGGCGACCTGTCGCGCAAGATCACCGTCGACGTCAAGGGCGAGATCCTCCAGCTCAAGGAGACCATCAATACGATGGTGGACCAGCTGAACGGCTTCGCCGCCGAGGTGACGCGCCTCGCCCGCGAGGTGGGGACGGAAGGCAAGCTCGGTGGACAGGCGGTCGTGCCCGGGGTCGCGGGCACGTGGAAAGACCTGACGGACAACGTCAACGTCATGGCCAATAACCTCACGAACCAGGTGCGCGGCATCGTCAAGGTGGTCACGGCGGTCGCCAACGGCGATCTGCGACAGCGCCTGACGGTCGAGTCAAAGGGTGAGGTCAACGCGCTCGCGGACACCATCAACAGTATGACCGACACGCTGGCGATCTTCGCCGACCAGGTCACGAGCGTGGCTCGCGAGGTGGGCGTGGAGGGTCGGCTCGGTGGTCAGGCGCACGTGCCGGGCGCGGCGGGCACATGGAAGGACCTCACGGCCAACGTCAATCTCCTGGCGGCCAACCTGACCAACCAGGTGCGTGCGATCGCGGAAGTCGCAACGGCGGTGACCAAGGGCGACCTGACTCGCTCAATTCAGGTGGAAGCGCGTGGCGAGGTTTCTGAGCTCAAGGACAACATCAACGCCATGATCGGCAACCTGCGCGCCACCACGGAGCGCAACAACGAGCAGGACTGGCTGAAGACGAATCTGGCCAAGTTCAGCCGCATGATGCAGGGGCAGCGCGACCTCGTCACGGTGGGCAAGCTGCTGTTGTCGGAGCTTGCGCCACTGGTTAATGCACAGCAGGGCATCGTGTACGTGATGGACGCTGCGGAGGAGGGCGCGCACCTGCGCGAGCTTGCCACCTATGCCGACGAGGCGAGCGGTCGCGGTGAGCCGCGCCGCTATGCGATCGGCCAGGGTCTCGTGGGCCAGGCGGCCGCAGACCGGCAGCGCCTGCTGATTACGGACAACCATGAAGACTCGATCCGTGTTGCCAGCGGGCTCGTGAGCTCCCGGCCACGCAACGTTATCGTGCTGCCGGTGCTGTACGAGGGGCACGTCAAGGCGGTGCTGGAGCTCGCCTCTCTCAGTGACTTCACCGTCTCGCAGCTGGCCTTTCTCGAGCAGCTTACGGGCAGCATCATCGGCGTAGTGCTCAACACCATCGAAGCGACCATGCGTACCGAGGGGCTGCTCAAGCAGTCGCAGCAACTTGCCGGGGAACTGCAGGCGCAACAGACCGAGCTGCAGCAGACCAACGAGGAGCTTGCGAACAAGGCGAAGCTGCTGGCGGAGCAGAACGCCGAAGTGGAGCGCAAGAATCAGGAGATCGAGCTGGCGCGGCGCGCTCTGGAGGACAAGGCGGCGGAGCTGGCACTGACATCGCGTTATAAATCGGAGTTTCTCGCGAACATGTCGCATGAGCTGCGCACCCCGCTCAACAGCATTCTCATCCTCGGCCAGCAGCTGGCGGAAAATGCCGACGGCAACCTGAGCACGCGACAGGTAGAGTTCGCCAACACGATCCATGGAGCCGGCACGGACCTGTTGAACCTCATCAGCGACATTCTGGATCTGTCGAAGATCGAGTCGGGCACGGTGACCGTCGAGTGCGAGGACCTGCCCTTCACGCACCTGCGCGAGACTATCGAGCGTAATTTCCGCCACGAGGCGGAGGCTCGCAAGCTGTCGTTCATGGCGGATTTCGATAACCGCCTCGGACGGGTGATCACCACCGACTCCAAACGCCTGCTGCAGGTGCTGAAGAACCTGCTGTCCAACGCCTTCAAGTTCACCGAGCGCGGTGGGGTACGTCTGCACGTCGGCATCGCCAACGGCGGTTGGACGACCGACCATCCGACGTTGAGTCAGGTGGCGGCCGTGGTGGAGTTCTCGGTCAGCGACACCGGTATCGGGATCTCCCCCGAGAAGCAGAAGATCATTTTCGAGGCGTTCCAGCAGGCCGACGCGGGTACCGCGCGCAAGTACGGTGGCACCGGGCTCGGGCTGGCGATCAGCCGCGAACTAGCGCATCTGCTGGGCGGGGAGATCAGGCTCACCAGCGTGGCGGGCAGCGGTAGCACCTTCACCCTTTATCTGCCGCTGCACTATGTGGGTCCCGCTTACGCGCGGCAGGCGCCGTCCGCCGGAACCCAGCCGCCGCAATTGCCGGCGTTCCAGCCGGTGCCGTTGCCGGCGGCCCGCCAGGAGGACATTGCGGATGACAGGGAGGACCTTGCGACCGAGGACGCCGTGCTGCTCGTGGTCGAGGATGACCCGCACTATGGGCGACTGCTGCTGAGCCTTGCGCGTGACCGCGGGTTCAAGGTACTGCTGGCGCGCACCGGCGCGGACGCACTGTCGCTCGCGGCGAAGTATCCGCTTGCGGCGATCTCGCTGGATGTGTTCCTGCCCGACATGCTCGGCTGGACCGTCCTCAATCACCTGAAGCGCAGCAGCGCCACCCGGCACATCCCGGTGCAGATCCTTACAGTCGAGGACGAGCGCCAGTATGGCCTTGAAAGGGGGGCGTTTGCGTTCGTCACCAAGACCGGCACGACGGACGAACTGGAGGAAGCCCTTGACCGGCTGAAGAACTTCAGCAGCTCGCGTCTGCGGCGCCTGCTGGTGGTGGAAGATGACCCGGCAGAACAGCTGAGCGTCACGGAATTGCTCGGGCATACCGACGTCGAGATCGCAACGGCGGCCACTGGGACGCGGGCGCTCGAGATGATGCGTGCCAGCGCGTTCGACTGCGTAGTGCTTGATCTGAGGTTACCGGACATGTCGGGCTTCGAACTGCTGGAGAAGGTGCAGGCGGATCCCGAGCTTGCGCGTGTCCCGATCATCGTGTTCACCGGGCGCGACCTGTCGGACGGCGAGGAGATCAGTCTGCGGCGCACAGCCAAGAGTATTGTCCTGAAGGGCGTGCGCTCGCCCGAGCGGCTGTTGGATGAGACGGCGTTGTTCCTGCATCGCGTGGTGGCCGAGTTGCCCGAATCCAAGCAGGCAATGATACGCACGCTGCATGAGAGCGACGAGCGCCTGTCGGGACGCAAGGTACTGGTCGTGGACGACGACATTCGCAACATCTTCGCGCTCAACAGCCTGCTCGAGCGGCATCATATGGAGGTGATCACCGCCACCAACGGACACGAAGCCATCAAGCTCGTGGAAAGCACCGAGGACCTATCTCTGGTGCTGATGGACGTGATGATGCCGGAAATGGATGGCTACGAAACAATGCGCCGGATTCGCCAGCAGCCGGAATTCCGCATGCTGCCGATCATCGCTCTTACGGCCAAGGCAATGAAGGGCGATCGTGAAAAGTGCCTGGAAGCGGGGGCTTCGGACTACGTCGCGAAGCCGGTTAACACCGAACAGCTGATGTCGCTGGTACGGCTATGGCTACACCGCTGACGCAGGCCGGCGATTTCTTGAGGTCAGAAATGCCTGGGGCTGAAAAGGTGAACATCCTGCTGGTCGACGACCAGCCGGCGCGCTTGCTGACCTACGAGTCGGTCCTCAGGGAGCTGGATCAGAACCTCGTGTCCGCGCGTTCTGGCGTCGAGGCCCTGGAAAAGCTCATGCGCCAGGACTTCGCGGTGGTGCTGCTCGATGTCAGCATGCCGGATATGGACGGCTTTGAAGCGGCGCGGTTGATTCACGAGCACCCGCGCTTTGAGCGCACCCCGATCATCTTCGTGACCGGGGTGCACATTTCCGAGCTTGACCGGCTCAAGGGCTATAAGGTCGGCGCGGTGGACTACGTCTCCATTCCGGTGGTGCCGGAGATTCTGCGCAGCAAGGTGGCCGTTCTGGTTGAGCTGTACTGCAAGCGCCGCGAGCTCAGTGATCTGAACCGCAATCTGGCGGAGGCCAATGAACGGCTCGCTCAGGCCAATAATGCGTTGCAGGCCGAAACGACGCGGGAACTGCAGGCACTCAATTCCAGCTTGCAGGTGGCGAACCTCAAGATGGAACGCACTAATGTCGCGCTGCAGAACGAGGTGGCGGAACGCGCCCGGGTGGAGCAGGCGCTGAAGGAGGCCGATCGCCACAAAGACGAATTCCTGGCAATGCTGGCGCACGAGCTGCGCAATCCGCTGGCACCGATTCGCAACGCCGTGCACCTGATCAAGATGCGCTCGGTGGAGGATCCGCAGCTGTGCATGGCCCGCGATGTCATCGAACGGCAGCTGAAGCAGCTGACCCGTCTGGTGGATGACCTGCTGGACGTCTCGCGCATCACGCGGGGGAAGATAAATCTGGCGCGGGAACGGCTGGAACTTGCGGACCTGATGTCGCGCGCGGTGGAAATGGTGACGCCGGCGATTGAAGCGCGCGGGCATGCGCTGTCCGTGGAAATGCCCGAGCGGCCGCTGCGGCTCTACGGAGATCCGGTTAGGCTCGTGCAGGCGCTCGGAAACGTGCTGGGGAACGCGGCGAAGTACACCGACGCCGGGGGGCGGATAGTGTTGAGCGCCAGACGGCGCAACCGGGACGCCGAGATCACGGTGCGGGATAACGGGATGGGGATTGCGCCGGAGGTACTGCCACGGATCTTTGATCTGTTCACCCAGATGGATGAACGAATGGAACGTTCTCCGAGTGGACTGGGGATCGGGCTCGCGCTGGTCCGGCGCCTGGTGGAAATGCATGGCGGCACGGTCAGCGCCGCCAGTGCCGGAGCCGGGCAGGGGAGCGAGTTCACGATACGACTGCCGGTCTCGGTGGAGCGGGCGGATGAACTGGACGACCCAGCGAGTGCGCCTGCAGCAACCCCGGCGCCCGCGGTCGCCGGGAGGCGCACGATCTTGGTCGCAGACGACAATCTTGACGCCTTGGTGAGCCTCGCGACGCTCCTCTCGCTGGACGGACACGAGGTGTATCGGGCGCGCGACGGGGCAGAGGCGCTCGAGGTTGCGCAGCGCCAGCGGCCGGAGGTCGCGCTGTTGGACATCGGCATGCCACGGGCGGACGGATACGAAGTGGCCCGGAGAATCAGGTCCGAGCCCTGGGGCCGCCGCATGACGCTGGTTGCCTTGACCGGATGGGGACAGGAATCCGACCGACGCCGTTCGGAGGAGGCGGGCTTCGACGTGCACCTGACCAAGCCCGTGGATCCGAAAGCTGTGAGCGACCTGCTCCGCGCCCCGGTGACCCGCGGCGACCACGATTTTGCCGGCACCCCGGCCTGAGGGCGGCGCGGCGGCAGGCGAGAGGGCCACGGAGGGTGCCCGGCTGGGCTATGGCGCGTGCGCAAACAGGGCGTGTCGCAGCGCCGCGATGTAACTGGCACGAAAGTCCTGCGAGACCTGCGCATTGCGGCTGATGGCATCGAAGCCGTGATAGGCGCCGGCGACGACGCGCAGTTCACACGGCGTCCGCGCCGCCACCAGACGCCGGGCGTAGGTGACGTTCTCGTCGTGGAACAGATCGAAGCCGCCGGTACCGATCCATGTGGGGGGCAGGCCAGAGAGGTCCTCGCGACGCGCCGGCGCCGCGTAGGAGCTCACGTCGGGCGCGCCGGGCTGCTCCCCGAGGTAGGAGGTCCAACCGTAACGGTTGCTGGCGGTGTCCCACATCCGCAGGTTGGACGCATCGAGGTCCGTGCGCAGCACGGTGCGATCGTCGAGCATCGGATAGAGCAGCAGCTGAAAAACGACCGGCACCTCGCCCCGGTCATGGGCCATCAGCGTCAGTCCCGCCGCCAGACCCCCGCCGGCGCTGGAACCGGCGACGGCATAGCGCCCTTGCGCCACCCCGAGAGCCGCGGCATTCGTATGCAGCCACGTCAGCGCCGCGTAGGCGTCTTCCAGGGCAGCAGGAAACGGATGCTCGGGCGCGAGCCTGTAGTCGACTGCCGCGATCAGGATGCCGAGCTCGCGCACCGTCGCGACGTTGTTCTCCTGGTCGAACTCCGGAGCCCCGAATAGGAAGCCCCCGCCGTGCAGCCACAGCATCGCGGGCGTTCGCTGGGACGCGTGCTTCGGGCGGTAGATGCGCACCCGGGTCGGTGGAACGCCGTCCTGCCGGCGCAGGAAGACATCCTCGACGAGAACGTCGGTAAGCGCGGGTGGTTTCGGCACGCCACGCAGGCGCGCGATGAAGTTGATGAACTTCACCAGGCGCGGGGTAAAGGAGAAGCGGGGAATAAAGCGAGCGCTGCGGTGCAGGTCAGGGTGGAAAATCGTCATGGTTTTCTTTTTCGGCAGTCCAGCCTGAGCTCGGCGAGTCTGAGCAAATGGCTCAGACTCACGGCGGTAGCGGACAAAGCGCGGCGCAGCCTCTCGCTACCGTTGCCGAGCCATTCGGAACCTCACCATGGAACCGGCGCAGCCATCTGGTGCTGCAGTGTTCAGCCTCGGGCCGCAGACTAGGCTTCAGACTGGCGTTGCAAGCGCTCGCGCACCCGCCGGCTGGTGCAGATCGGCAGGAACTGCGTCACCCGGGCCTGCGGCTCAAGCCTGCTCAGCTCGCTCCAGTACATGCTCTCGATGACCTCTGGTGGAGCGGCGGAGCGCGCCGCCAGATCCTGGATGGCATTTTGATGCTGCAGGAGCATCGAGGAAGCCGGGCGGGTCAGGGCGTTCATGCCGCATATAATAGAGTGAAAGCGGCCGGTCCTCCCAATCTCAAGGTTTTTCAGTCGCTTCCGGCGCGAGTTCCTGCGTTCGGAAGCCTCGGGGACGCTGACTCAGGGCCCACGTCAGCGTCGTCTGACGCTCGCCCGTGACGGCTCTTGACAACTAACCACTGGCGGCCGTTGTGTGCACCGCCCCAGGATTTATCGAAGCGCCTGACAGCTCGGGACGCGCACGGTATCCGTCAGCAGCAGGTCCACTCGCGCGGTATCGGGGAGGGGGGCGGGCGGTGCAGTGCTGGCGTATGCCCGCGAGCCCACTGGTGCAGCAGATCGCAACGCTCGGTACGCTGAGGCTGAGCATGCTGCCGGCGCTCTCACTGCAGCGCCAGGGTATAGCGTCGCCAGTCCGGATCCTGCCAGCGACCAAAGTCCGGCAGCAGCTCGGGCGTCGTCGCTTGCCGCATGAGCGCGAGATCATCGAGGCGCAGTTCCTCGAAGCGGCGGCGGACGCGCCCGCCGCGTTCGCGCACCTCGCGCACCGTGAGGACCCGCCGCGTCGCGGGCACGAAGCCGGCATACTCCACGTATCCGGCCACCGGGTCCTCGAGCCCCGGGGAGACGACGTCGATCGTCCAGATGCCGGCGCTTTCATGGAAGAGCCACAGTTCCCGCCAGCTCTCGAGGGGCTGTACCGCCAGTGCCAGCGCTGGTGCTGCGGGGATCGCGCGCGCCGAACCTGTCCAGACGATCCCATAGGTGCAGCGCCGCGCCAGGGATGTTTCGCGCCCGTTGCGCAACTGCACGAGTTCGATGCAGGTCTGGCCGGGCTCCCCGGCGCTGGTGCGCACCAGGAGTGATCCGGTCAGGGGAGTGGCGGAGCCTGCAGCCCAGCGGACTGCGGCTACCCGCACGAGTGCGTCGCGGTACTCGCCGCGGCGGTCCTCGCCGAGCTCATCCGGATGGACGGCCAGGAGTTCTGCGAGCGCGCGCTGCGCCGCCGGCGCGCACGGCGCGTGAGCGCGGGCCTCCTCGTAGGCGATGCTGGCCCACACCGCCGCGCGACGAGCGTGCAGCCGGGCCCGGGTGAGGTCACTGACACCCGCCTCGGCCACGTCATCCAGCACGCGCCGCCGCTCCCCGTCGAGACTCGCCCGCAGCAACGGTGCTGTCTGCGGGTCGATGCACTCGGAACGCGTCAGTCCTAGGGCCGCGGCCGCGCGCTGCTCGGCGCTGGCATCGGCGAGCGACAGCACGCGACGGAAGAGCTCCCCGTCGTAGCACACCTGCATCCGTCCCTCGCGCTCGAAGGAGCGCATGTGCACGCCAAATCCCTCCACCACCTCAAGGCGCGTCGCGACACCCGCGCGACGGTAGCCAACCCCGGAAGCCTGCTCGGCGAGGCGCTCGGCCATGCGGCCGATGGCATCGAGGGGTTCGGCCTGCGCGGTGCCGCGTGGGGCGGCCTTAAGATAAGCCGCCCCGTAACTGATCCCGAGGGCCTCGGAGCCCGGGTTGTCGCGCAGGAAGCGCAACACGGCGAGGAGTTCCGGTGCATCGCGCGCCTCGATGCCGACGCGATGCGCGGCTTCCGCCCTGAGGAAGCCTCCGCGTTCACGACGGTAGTCGTAGACCTTCAGGTAGCCGGCGCGCTCGCCGCGCAGTTCCAGCAACTCCCCCTGCGGCAGGGCGAGGAGCTCGGGTGCTCCTGAGCGGGGCGCAGCGCGCAGCGGTGCAGCATCCTGTACCACGACGGCAAGAGCGGCGGCGAGCGCCAGGATCACGGCCGGCTCTCCGCCTGCGTCCTCGCAGCCGCAGCCTCGGCCGCCAGCCCGGTCGCACCGCCGGCACCGATGAGGTTCGAGCCGATGAACTGCCCGGCGGCGGGTGCCGGGGCGATGATGACCTGCACCTTGTCTGAGAGCTTGTCGGCCAGGGTCTTCTGGATGAGGAGCGGGTAGTGCGTGAGCAACACCCCCTCGCGCTCCATCTGTCCGGCGTTGGTCTTGCCGACGAGTTCCAGCCGATAGGCTTCGGCATCCGCCAGCCGCTGCCGCGATTCCGCCTCGCCTTTGGCCTCGATGAGGCGCGCAGCGGCGCTGCCCTCTGCCGAGCGGATGCGTGCGACCTTGTCCGCTTCCGCCTCCAGCCGCCGCTGCTCGATCTGCTTCTCCTTGAAGGGGAGGATGTGCCGCATGGTTTCCTCCTGCGCGCGCGCCGCGATGACCTGCTGCTCGCCGGCGGCTTCCGCGGCCTTCTGCTGGCGCACCTTGTCGGCTTCGCCCTCGAGCAGCGTCTCCTTGACCAGCGCCTCCTTCAGCTGCAGCGTGTAGCGGATCTTCTGGGTCTCAAGCTCCTCGGCGAGGAGCTTCGCCATCTGCACCCGATAGTCCTGCGGCAGGTCCACCTGCCCCATGTCCACCCCGCGTAAAAGCAGCCCCAGCGCCTCGAGCCGTGGTCCGAGCTGTACGATGATCTCCTTCTGGATCGCGGTGCGTTCGCTGGAGAAGATCTCGCGCACCGTGTGCCGAGCGAGCACCGGGTAGACGATTCCCTGCACCGCCGGCCCCACCAGGTCCGCGTTCAGGTCGTCCGGAAACTCTTTGGACATCAGGGCCACGCGGCGGCGGTCGATCGCCCAGCGCACCGTGAAGTCGACGCCGATCGACAGGCCCTCGCTCGACTGGAATGGGGCGCGGCCGGTTGCGCTGACACTGCCGGGAGGGCGGTAGACCTGGTCGCGGGTCGAGTAGCGGCGCACCTGGTGGATGCCAGGCAACACCCAGGCGGTGCCGGCGGTGAAGGCGCGCGCTGATCCGTTGAGTGCATTCATGCGCACCAGCACCTCGCTCTGGCGCACGGTCGCGAGGGGCGGGTGGCGGTAGAGCCCGTAGCCAAGCGCTGCGAGCAGCCCGAGCAGGATGAGGCCCCCCTGCCGTGCCTGCGCTGCGATGGCGCCCGCCTTACAAACTCTCGCCAGGGGCGCAGCGAGTGTCCGCTTGAGGAAAACGAGCAGAGAGGTCGGTCGATCGGCCATGGATGCTCCTGAGAGCCTGGGGGCTTCAGGAACCCAGTCTTGTCAGAAATTGTGGCAAGGCCGTGCCGCAATTGGGGCGCCCGGCGGGCGCGAGAAATTCACCCCCCGTTCGCCTGCGGCCGGCTACCCCGGAAGTGGCAGTCACCCGCCGCGCGCGCGGTTTCAGGCATTTTCCGCGAGCATATGTTCAATCAGAGCGCAACAGGTGCCAACGAGATGCGCGCGCGGACTTACACTATGCGGGTTGCGGCGCGGGCACCTTTAAAACCTAATCGCTCGATTCTCCCGCGCGGGAAGCACTGGGACTCTTGGGGAAGCGTTATGGATTACGCCATCGAAGAAATCGAGCCAGACGTCTGGCGCGTGGACATTGCGGGGACGACGCGGATCGTGCGCTACCGGCGCGACCTGCAGAGCTTTGCCCCCTGGGACATCTGCACCGCCGACGGTCGCAGACTCTGGGGCTCACCCTCGCTCGAGTCCGCCTTCCGCTGGATTCAGGCACGCACGGGTCATCCGACGGAAAGCATCCTGGTAGAGGGGCTGCTCGAGCAGACCGCCTCGCATCGGGTATTGACGCAGGCACCGGCCGCGTCTGATTCGGACGACGAATCCGGCGACGGCGCGGCGAGCGCCGCGCCCCAGCGCGCCTAGCACCCAGGCGCCGCGGGCGCGCTTGCGCCGCGGCGGGGCGAGCAGCGCCCTGCTTCGGTGTCCGTCGGGGAGGCAGTGCGGCACCGTCGTCGCGCCGACCGGCGTGGCCTTCATCTCGCTCGCTTGTCAGTCTCCGCTGATACCGATCGGGGGCGGGCATGACGGCGCTCCCCGACGCAAGACGGCCGGCGCCTACAGCCGCGCTGGTCACATTCCCATAGTCTGCCCTGCGAAGCCGCAGCACGAGGGCAGCAATGACTCCGGAGGAGCTCGCACGCACGTGCGATGAACTGCACGAGTACATCGACCAGGGGCCGGGCGAGAATCCGGGCGGTTTCGCGCGTGCCCTGACCGTGGTGCGCCGCCTGCGCGCAGACGCTTCGTGGGACTACCCGCTCAGCATCCTCACGCAGCTGGAGATGGAACTCGCCAACTGGTTCAGTCCGGATCGCTGGCGCGGCACGGATGAGGGTGAGGGTAGCCGTAAGGCGCTGCTGTCGCGGCTCTCGAGCCTCGAGGACGCCTGGGAGCGCCCCCGGGCCTGACCGTCCCGCACGCGACGCGGTCGTAAAAGAGCCCTTCTCAGGGGTAACACAGCAGGAGCCCCGGGCGCCTCAGGGATGAGTGAACGTATGAGTGACAGAATTGAACCGGACTTACGCAGACACAGGTGGCGGCCGCTCGGCCTGCTGGCGGTGCTCCTCGTGGCCTCGGGCGCCCCGGCCGCGTGGGCGCAGACGCCTTCGCCGCTGCAGGAATGGCAGTACTCCGGTGGCATTATCCTCGCGCGGCTGTTCGAGCCGGATTTGCCGCGCTGGCGCACCATCCTCGGCGTGGGCGCCGATGTCGAGCCGGTGTACGACGGCGCCCACGCCTACCGCCTGAGCGGCGGCCCGGTGATCGATATCTATTTCCGGGACATCGCCTTCTTTTCCACCGGCGAGGGCCTCGGCTACAACGTGCTGCACGGCGATCATTATCAGGTGGGGGTCGGGCTGACCTACGACCTCGGGCGTCGCGACGAGAGTGACCTGACGAACCTGCACGGCATGGGGGATATCCCTGCGGCCCCGGTCGCGAAGCTGTATGGCTCCTGGGTGCTGTCGAGAAAATTTCCGCTCATCCTGCGACTCTCGGCCCGCCAGTTCATCGGTGGCGCGCAGGGCGCGGTGGGGGATGCCGGGGTGTACCTGCCGCTGCCGGGAAGCTCTGAGCGCTTCGTGATGTTCGCCGGGCCCTCGATTACGGTGGCGACTCACCACTACATGCAGGAGCTCTACGGCGTGACGCCACAGCAGTCCATGGCCTCCGGACACCCGGTGTACGAGATCGAGCACTCCGGCACCACCAATGCCGGCGTCGGCTTCAGCGCCACGAAGTTCCTCGGCACTCACTGGCTGATCAACCTCGATCTCGCCTTGAGCCAGATCCGTGGTGCACCGGCCTACAGCCCGCTCGTCGAACAGCGCACGCAGCGGGCGCTCGCGCTCTCCTTCGCCTACCACCACGAATAGCCGCAGCGCCCCGGGTCAGCCGGTCCGCGCACGGGCGGGGCGGACGGCGCGGCGCGGCCGCTTAAATTAGTTGACTCGGGCAAGTGTTGGCGCGACAGTGGCCGCGGGAGGGCCGGGCATGGCCGTAGCACTCAGGCAGATCAGCGCGGTGCGCGCGTTCAACCGCGATTACACCCGGCGCATCGGGGTGCTGGCGCAGAGTCACCTCGAGAGCCCCTACACCCTCACCCAGGCGCGCGTGCTCTATGAACTCGTGCATCGCCCGGGGATCACCGCGACGGCGCTGGCGGCGGACCTTGCGCTCGACGGCGGATATCTCAGCCGCATCATCCGCGGCTTCGAGGCGCACGGGCTGCTGCGGCGCGAGCGCGCCCGCAGCGACGCGCGCCACCAGTACTTAAGGCTCACCGCGGCCGGGCGGCGCGCCTATCGGCCGCTCGAGCGCGGCTCCCAGGCCCAGGTGCGCGCCATGCTGGCGGCACTCGATGAGTCGCAGCGCCGCGAGGTCGTGGCTGCGATGACCCGGATCCACGAGGCCTTTGCGCCTCCCGCGCGGCGGCCGGTACGTCTGCGCCAGCCGGCACCCGGGGACCTTGGCTGGGTCGTGGAGCGGCACGGGGTGCTCTACGCACGGGAATTCGGCTGGACGGAAGGGTTCGAGGGCCTCGTTGCCGGCATAGTGGCCGACTTTGCGCGTGTGGCCGATCAGGCGGACGAGCGCTGCTGGATCGCGACCCGGGCGGGGCGCCGCCTGGGATGCGTGTTTGTGGTCCGGGACGATGCCCGCAGCGCGCGCCTGCGCCTGCTGCTCGTGGAAGCGCAGGCCCGCGGGCTCGGCCTCGGGCGGCGTCTGGTGTCCGAGTGCGTCGTCTTTGCCAGGGCGAGGGGCTATGAGCGCCTGGTACTGTGGACACACCGCAACCTCAGCGCCGCCCGCCACCTCTACGAGGAGGCCGGCTTTCGGATGACGGCGGCCGAGCCGCGCCATTCCTTTGGACGGGACGTGGTGAGCGAGACCTGGGAGCTGTCGCTTCAGGGCGGGTGAGGGGCCTGCGCCAGCTTCGCTGCCGGCGGGGTGCGCGACGTGTCCGCCTGCTCGAGCAGTTGCGCGCAGTCGGCGTTGTGCGCAAGCCCGGGATCGATGAAGGCGAGGAGGGCGGCAAGGGGCGTCAGGGCAACGCCGAGCCCGACGGCGACGCCCGTCTGTACCAGCGCGCTGCCGCCGGCGAGGCGTACCTCGGGGTGGCGTACGGTACCGCGGATCGAGACCGCCGAGCGCAGACCGAGCCGTGGGTGCTTCGGGTGTCCCTGCAGCGTGAGGTCAAGCGCTTCCGAATCCAGGTGCATCTGTCCACTGCCCGTGACGAGGACGTTCTGCGTATCGAGCAGCAGGGAGTGCGCGGACGCCACGCCGTCCTTAACTTCGAAGCTCGCCACGCCGCAGCGGATCCGCGTCTCTTCGCGGCTCTTCACCAGCGCCCCGAGGGCGCCGTTCAGATCCAGGCTCGTCAGCTCCGCGGTCGACTCGCGCAGCGTGCCGCCCGGCAGCAATGCCGCCGCGGTGCCGCTGGCGGTACTCAGCAGGTCGTGGAAGGATCTGCCCTCGCCACTGAGTTTGACGCGGGCGCTCAGCGGCCCGCTGAGCCCGGAGCGGCCGGCGGGGCTGAGCTGTGCCAGCTCGAGCTCACGCAGCCGCAGTTCAACCGTGCCGCGGGGCAGGAGCGGGGTGACGTCGAGGCGCGCCTGCGCCGTGACTTCACCCCCTGCCAGGGCTGCCCGCACGTGCTCCACGCGCAATACCCCCCGATCAATCGTGAGAGATGCGCTCGCAGGACCCAGAACCTCAGGTCCGAACTGCACGGCGGTGGCATTGAACGTGACGTTCCAGTCACTGCGCTTCAGTGCCGCAACGTTGATCTGCGCCCCGGGGGTCTGCCCGCTCGCCGCCGGTTCAGGCGCGGACGTGGCCATGGCCGCTGTCTGTTGATGACCGATATCGCTCACCTGCAGGAAGCGTGAAGTCAGGCCGCCGGTCACGTGCGAGCGGCCCGAGGTGCTGTCCACCTGCAGCGTGCCGCCGAGCTCACTCCTGCCGAAGCGTGCGACCAGATCGCGGTACACGAAGCGCTTGCCGTCGCGCTCGAATCCCCCGCTCAGGGTAAAGGGGGCGCTCTGCGGCAGGTGCAGGCCGACGAGGAAGTAGAGGTCAGCGAAGGTCGGTCCGCTCACCTCGAACGGCCCATGGAGCGCGCGCATGTCAAAGGGCTGCGGCATCTCAAGGTGCGCCCGGAGGCGCGCCTCGCCCGAGCTCTCCTCAAACACGAAGTGGTAGGCCGCAGTGCGGCGCACGCTGGCGAGCGGCTCGCCCTTAAGCGTGAAGGCAGCGCGTCGCCCGTTGAGCTCGCCCTGTCCCTGGATGTACAGGCCACCCGCTTCTCCCGCGTCGCTGTGATCGATTGCGGAGGCGACGCCGCTGAAGTCCAGGTGCCGCCGCTCGTCGTGCAGCGTCACGTGCGCCTCCGGGACATCCAGTCCCCGCACCAGCGGCGGGCCGCCGCCGGGGCCTTCCTCGCGCAGGTGCCAGTTGGCATGGTTCTGCGCATCGCGCACCAGCGTCAGCTCGACGCCCCGCGCCTCGATGTGCTCGAGGGCGAGCGGCGGCAGGGCCAGTTGCCATCTCAGGCGCAGGGTGAGCGCCTGCGCGCGGGCCGTGACGCCCGGATCCATCCACGGGGGGTTGCCGATCGACACCTGCTGAGCGCTCAACTGCGGAGCGCGACTGAGGAGCCGCAGTGCGAACGGCCCGTCGATCCGCGCTGCGCGCCCGGTACGCGCCGTGATCGCGTGCAGCAAGAGCGTACGCGCGTGGCCTGCCCCCCAGGCGAACGCGACGGCGAGAAGTGCGAGGAGCGCGATGAGCGCCACGGCGAGCGTGCGCACCCGCCGCGACCGCCAGCCATCAAAAAAATGCAATGCCATTTCGCCCCGCGGTGGGCGGCACCACCAGTGATGAACCGCCGCGGGACTATTGCACTTTCCGCCGAGCGGCAGGGGTGCGAGGGCCACCCACTGTGTGTAGGACTTCTCTGGCCGTCGATAGTCCGCAGCGGGGCTGCAGCCGGGTGCGGCTCAATGCCTAGGATGGAGCTTCAGACATACTGCGCAGCGCTCAGGCGCGGCGCTACACAGGAGACACTCCATGGCCGTGAAAAAGAAATCAGCCCGCAAGGCGAGTCCCCGCAAAAAGTCGCTCCAGGCGCACCGAACGAGCGCCCGTAAGAGCAGCGCGCGCAGGAAAGCTGCGAAGCCGCGCGCGCTGAGCGCCGCCGCCAAGCGCACCCGACGCGCGAAGCCGAAGACTGTGAAGGCCGCCGCCAAGCGCGTCATGGTGAGCGCCGGACGCACGGCGCGCGCGCTCGCCCGCGCGGGCGCTGAGCGTGCGATGAACGCCGGTCGTCAGGTGGTCGCTCAGGGGGTGCGCTCGGCGGCCAAGGGTGCCCAGGTCGTCGCCGAGGGGGCAGGCAACGTCACCTCGAGCGCGCTGGAGTCGATTGCTGAGCGCGTGGAGCCGCAGGGCTCGGGGTGAGTGCTGTCACCCCTGGATGCCGCCCGGCGACCTCCTCGCGTCAATGATGGCTGCACATCGCCAGCAGCAGGATCACCGGGATCGGCACACCCAGAAGCCACAGCAGAATTCCGCGTCCCATAAGTCCTCCTGAGCGCTCTCGTGAATTCGCCAGGGAGAGACGATACGTCCGCCGCAGAGCGCCGCGCAGTGGTGCGCGCCCCTCAGTGGGGGTCAGCTTTGGCCTACCCTCGGCCATTTGTAATCCGCGTCCGACGTCAAGCTGCGGCTTTGCCGCCTCGCGGTGCGGGCACTGCGGGCCCAGAGTGGCGCTCATCGCGGCACCGGTCACAAGGGTGGCGCGCACAACGGGAGACAGATATGCCAATTCGTTCCATTACAGCGGTCGCGCTGCTCGCGACCTGCCTCCTGGCGGGGTGCGATCACGCCAAGACCGCAGCCCAGGTGGCCAAGGACACCGGTGCCGCCGAACAGAAGGCCGTGGACAACGTCGCCAGTGCCGAGCAGAAGGCGGACGCCCGCGTGAACGACGCTGCAAAGGACGTGGCCAAGGACCAGAATGATCTTGCGCACGTCGCGTCCGTGCAGGACCAGAAGGTGGCCAACACGGCCGCCGAGGGGATGCACAAGATCGCCCTGGCGCAGTGCGAGTCGCTCGCCGGCGCCGCGCAGAAGTCCTGCCGCGACCAGGCGGATGCGGACTACGAGCTCGCCAAGGCGCGGGCGAAAGTGGCGCGTGCCGATTCGGATCCGAAGCCCTGACGTGCCATTCACCGGCCAGGGGGCGGCTTCGTGAGCAAGGGGCGGATCCGCTGGAAAAAATCCCCCGGCGGCTCGGATCTCGCGGCGGCCGGGCAGTACCTTGCACTGCTCGCGTCGCCCGCTGCTGCCGCTGTGCTCGTGCGGGCGCTAAGGGCGGCGCGCAGCACCGAATACGCGGCGAAGGATCTGCTGCGCGCGAGCGGGCTGGCGCTGCTGACGCGCGAGGAGTCCCAGGTTGCCCAGGACCTCAAGCGCATCCGCAAGGGCCGCGCGCTCGCGCCGGTGCTGCTGGTTCAGGGTGATGCGGCACGCGGCGTGGCGCTCACCGTCGCCGACGGCTACCACCGCATCTGCGCGGCCTGGTACCACGATGAGGATGCCCCCATCGCCTGCCGCATCGCGCGTCCCAAGAGTTAGGCCTCAAGGGGCCGCGGGCGCACCCGGCAGATCGATCACGACCTTGCCGTGGGCGTGACCCTCCTCCAGGTACCGCATTGCTTCGGGCACCTGCGCCAGGGTGTAGCGCCGGTCGATCACGGGCCGCAGCTCGCCGTGCTCCAACATCAGCCGCAGCGTATCCAGGTCCTTCGGCTTCAGTTCGGCGAGGAAGGGCAGGAGGTTCTGGCTGACGAACGGTGACACGATCAGGGCCTTAAGAGCGGGCAGCAGCGGCCCGATCCACGCGCCCTTGTCGTTGGCGCCCACGAGCACCAGCGTGCCGTGCGAAGTCAGTACACGGCGGTACTCGGATAGGGTGTGGCTGCCGACGGTATCGAGGATCAGCTCATAGCGCACCGCGCCCTGCGTGAAATCCTCGCGGCTGTAGTCGATGACGTGATCGGCCCCGAGGGCCGCCACCATCGGGACGGCGCGGGTGCCGCACACCCCCGTCACGTCGGCGCCATAGGCCTTGGCGATCTGCACCGCGAAGGTGCCGACACCCCCGGAGGCCCCATTGATGAGCACTCTCTCGCCCGGGTGCAGCGGCCCCTTGTCCAGCAGTGCCTGCAGCGCCGTGAGGCCCGCGATCGGCACGGCGGCGGCCGCCTCAAAGGTGACATTGGCGGGCTTGAGCACTACGGCGCGGTTCTCGCGCACCACCAGGTATTCAGCCAGGGCGCCGTTGGCGCCGCCGAAGACCTCGTCGCCCGGATGAAAATGCGTCACATCCGCACCTACCGCCTCGACGGTGCCTGCGAAGTCGGTCCCGAAGCGCGGATCCGCGGGCGCCCCGAAGCCGCTGCTGGTGCGCACGAGGTAGGGCGTGCCGCGCATGTAATGGAAGTCGATGGGGTTGAGCGCTGCCGCGCGCACGTGCACCAGCAGCTCCCCGGCGGCGGGTGTGGGTCTGGCGCGGCTCTCGAGCTTCAGGACCTCAGGGGACCCGTAGCAGTGATAGACGATGGCCTGCATGCCGCCCGCAGTTTCCCCGGGCGAAACGCCACCGGGACAGGGCGCGTCGTGGCGCAGCACGAGCGCGAGTGCCGCCACGCCGAGCACCACGAGCAGGGCGATCGCGGCGAGCACACGGCGCAGAATCCTCATGAGATTGCGTTCCTAAAGGGGTACTTGTCCTTGAGCATACTGCAGCGCTGCACCGAGGGGTCACCGTCCTTCGGCTCACCCCGCGGGCTCGCTGCGCGGCACGGGATTGCCTCGGTGTTGGTCTTGATTGCAGGACGGCGACGGCCGCGGGGACGTGCGGCCGCTGCGACCCGTCCTGGCGGCGGTGCTTGACCGGATGCTGGGCGACGCCGCACGCTATGCGGCATGTCTTCTGGCACGGTCAGTCTCGATTCGCAGGCACTGGCGACGCTGCGCTACATCCGTGCGTCCATGGAGGCCGCGGGCACCGTTGCCGTGCCGGGGACCGCCGGGATCGGCGTGGGTATCGTCGGCCTTGCCGCTGCCACCGCCTCATCCACCGGCCTGCTGCACGCCTACTGGCTTGAGGTGTGGCTGCTGGCGGCGCTCGCCGGTGCCGTCAGCGGCGCGTTCTTCCTGGTGCGCCGCGAACCCGGGGAGGCGTTCACGCTGTTGGGCGCGGCGGTGCGCAAAGTGTACTGGTGCCTGCTGCCGTGTCTTTTGGCCGGCGCGGTGCTCACCGTGGTGCTAGTGAAGAGTGCGCAGACGCAGGCGATCCCGGGAACCTGGCTGCTGCTCTATGGCTGCGGTCTGCTCTACGCGAGCACCGTGACCTGCCGCGGCATCGGCATTCTCGGCGGCTGTTTCGTGCTGCTGTCGCTCGTGGCGTTCGTGCTGCCGCCGCATGAACAGACGCGCGCCGCGCTCTTAGGCATCGGTTTCGGGGAGCTGCACGTGCTGTACGGGGTGCTCGTCCGGCGCACCGGCCAGGGCGGCCCGGTGCTCGGGGGCGGTTCATCCTAGGGGGCGCGCGCCCCCGACCGCAGTGCGAAACGCGACGGTGACAGGCACTCGGGCGTGAGGCCCTCGTCGGCGAGCGTGCGCGGCAGTGCCTCTTCGCGCGCCAGCGCCGCCGCCGCCTGCGAGAACGCGAAGGCCGACTGGATCCCGTAGCCGCCCTGGCCGGCGCACCAGAAGAAACCCGGCACCTCAGCGTCGTAGCCGATCACCGGATCGCGGTCCGGTGCGAAGGTGCGCAGTCCCGCCCAGCTGCGGTGCACGCGTCGCACGTCGAGATCGAGCGCCGCCTGGACGCGCTCCACCGCCACGGCCACCGCGACGTCGTCCGCGTACGCATCCCCGGCGGCGACCGGGTCCTCGTCCGCCGGGGAGATGAGCAGGCGCCCGGCGTCGGGCTTCAGATAGAACTCTTCCGCGGCATCGAAGATAGCCGGCCACGCCGCGACGTCGGTCCCCGGCGGCGCATCGATGATCGCCGCCGTGCGGCGCAGGATCGCAAGACCCAGGGGCGCTGCGCCAAACGCGCGCGCCACCGCATCGGCCCAGGCTCCCCCGGCATTGACGACGACGCGGCCGCTGAGCTGCCCGTCGGCAAGCTGCAATCGCCACAGCCCCGCGTGGCGGCGCGGTGCGCCCCACTGCGCGCCGCTGTGCAGCGCCACGCCGCGCGCGCGCGCGCGGCGCAGGAAGCCGCGGAACAGCCCCTCGACATCGATGTCGCGCACGCCCGGCTCGTAGGCGGCGGCCGTGACATAGGTATCCCGCAGCGCGCTCACGTGGGCGCGCGCGTCGGCAGCGCTCAGCTCGAGGATGCTCACGCCGCCGGCGCGCACGCTCGCCACTTCCGCCTGCAGGCTCTGTGTCTGATCGGCGCGCGCGATCAGCAGCGCGCCGCGCGGGCTCAAGGTGGACTCAGGAAAGCCCGCCGCCGCGGGCGCCGTGAGGAACGCCTCACTGGCGCGTGTCAGGATGCGAAAGGCCGTGCTGCCATAGGCAGGCGCGAAGAGCGCGGCCGAGCGGGCGGTGGAGTGGTAGCCGAACTGCGGTTCAACCTCCAGCAACGCCACCTTCGCTGAAGGGGCGAGCGCGTCCGCCAGGGCGACGCCAGCCATGCCGCCGCCGATGATGATGAAGTCATACATGCAGGGCCTGCGCGCGCTGCGGCCGCCCGGGCAGGCCGCGCACGCTCATGCGGAGGGGAGCTTCAGCAGCATGTGGTACTCGCTCAGCAGCCGCTCGCCCACCTGGATCGAGTCCGGCTCGGTCGCCCAGACGCGAAAGCCGGCCCGTTCATAGAGCTGCCGCGCGGCCGGCGCCGCCTCCGAGACACTCAGGTGCAGCGCCCGCACGCCGCTCAGGCCCCGGGCGTGGGTGATGGCGGCGCTGAGGAGCGCCGCGCCTGCCCCCTGGCCGCGCCACGCGGGCTTCACGTACATGCCCCACAGGTACGCCTTGCGGGCGGACTTGATGTGACGCGCCCGGTTGAGCCCGAGCATGCCGTGCAACCCGCCCTCGAACGCGCCGAACACGAGCGAGCCGGTGCGGTTCTCCAGCTGCTGGCGGACCGCTTCCTCGGAGGAGGCGATGTCATCTTCGGGGGAGGCGGAGAAGGCGAGCGGGGAGTCAAGCAGCGCCTCACGGCGCAGCTGGAACAGGGCGTCCGCATCGACGCTGTTGAGCGATCGGATCTGCACGCGCAGCCTTATCGGGGTGCTGTTGAGGCGCCCGATCTTACCCGGTTGGGATGCCGGCGCGCCCACCGCGGCGCCGAAAGTGCTGACCCCGCGGCGGCCGCAGACGCTATATTGCGTACCGAGCGCAGCGCGCCACCGGCACCAAGAAAGACAATGATGCCCGATTTTCCCCCGAGCGAGCTCAGCCCCGTGGCGGGCAGCTGATGCCCGCGCACGCGCTCCTCGGCACGCTGCTGCTGCTCCTCCTGCATGCCGGCTTTGCGAGCGTGGCCACCGCGCACGCGCTGCTGACCAAGAACGACCCGCGCAGCGCCTTCGGCTGGATCGTCGTGTGCTGGGTGTTCCCGCTCGCCGGCCCCTTCCTCTACCTGCTCTTTGGCATCAACCGTGTGCGCTCGCGCGCCCGGCAGCTGCGCTCGGGGCTGCCGCACGTGCGCGAGACTGCGCTCGCGCCCGCGGCGCAATCGGATGACTTCACCGCGCAGCTGGCGCACATCGGGGATGCCGTGACGCAGTGGTCGCGCATGGCCGGCAACGCCATCGAACCGCTCGAGAACGGCGAGAACGCCTTCCCACGCATGCTCGCGGCGATCGCCGGCGCACGTCACAGCGTCTGGCTCGCCACCTACATCTTCGAAACCGACCCGGTCGGACGGCAGTTCGTCACCGCGCTCGCGGCGGCCACGGCGCGCGGCGTGCAGGTGCGGGTGCTGGTGGACGGGATCGGCGAGTGGTACAGCTGGCCGCACGTCGTGCCGCTGCTGCGGCGCGCCGGCGTCACCGCGGCGCGCTTCCTCGCCCCGCGCCTGCTGCCACCGCGGGTCGCGATCAACCTGCGCAACCACCGCAAGCTGCTGCTGGTGGATGGCGAAATCGGCTTCCTCGGCGGCATGAACATCGGGGGCCGCGAGGTGGGCAAGGGCGCAAAGCGGCGCATGGCGGACCTGCACTTCCAGGTGCGCGGGCCCATCATGGCGCAGCTCGGGCGGGCGTTCGCGATCGACTGGCGCTTCGCCGCCGGGGAGGTCCTCACCCTGCCGGCGCCGACGCCTGCGAACGGCACGGCGGTGTGCCGGGTCATCACCGAGGGGCCCGATGAGGACAACGACAAGCTCCTCTACGTGATCCTCGGCGCGGTGTCGGTGGCGCGCCAGCAGATCCTCATCATGACCCCGTACTTCATTCCGCAGCCCGAGCTCACCTCGGCACTGCAGGCTGCCGCCTTAAGAGGGGTCGAGGTGTGTCTGGTACTGCCCGAGAAGAGCAACCTGCGCTACGTCGACTGGGCCTCGATGCGCTGGTGGCGGCCGCTCCTGGAGCGCGGGGTGCGCATCTACCGCCAGCCGACGCCCTTCTCGCACACCAAGCTCCTGGTCGTCGACGGCGCCTACGCGCAGATCGGCTCGGCGAACCTTGACCCGCGCAGCCTGCGGCTGAACTTCGAGATCGCGCTGGAAGTGTACTGTGCGCAGAGCGCGGCAGGTCTTGCGCAGTACATCATGGCCGCGCGCGCGGGTTCATCCGCCTATCCGCTCGAGTCGATCAGCGCGCTGCCGCTCTATGCGCGGTTGCGCAACAGCGTGCTGTGGCTGCTGTCGCCGTATCTGTGAGCGCGGCGCCTCAGGGCGCGGCGGTCCTGGCGCACGGATAGGTCTGCGCGAGCAGGCCCAGGATGAAACGCGCGCCGTCCTCGTCGGCCGCCGCGGGGTGCGCGTGCAGCTCGGCCTCAAGACGGGCCTTCAGGGCTTGCTCGAGGCTCGCGGCACTGATGTCCGCGGGCACGCACAGCGGCGCCGGTGTGCCGCGGCCGCGGGCGAGGCCGAGCACCACCCCCTGGGTCACCCCGAGGATATAGATGCGGCAGACGTTCTGGCTGACGTGGTCGGAGCCGACGCAGAACTGCTGCAGGTCACCGGCGGTCACGGTATTGACGGCCGGTGGCGCCGCTGCCGCGGCGCCGGCGCTGAATGCGCACAACAGCCCGAGCGTGAGGCAGGGCAGTTGCGTGCGGCGGGCGCACGGATCGCTTGCGGGCATGTCGCTCATTCCCCCGGGTGCCGGGCCTTGAAGGTCTTCAGCTGCGCATTGAACTGATCGGCGAGCGCCTGCTCCTGGTCGATGACCGTGTTGTGCGCGCCAATCCCCAGCACCTTCACCGTTTTCAATTCATCCGCATCCGCGCCGGGGAACTGTTGCGTGACTTTCACGACCACGGCGTCTACGCAGGCGGCGTAGGCGTTGGTGGCCGCATCGTACTTCTGGAAGGCCGTGTGGGCGGCCACCATCTCGGCCTTCGAGACCTTCGCGCCATCGGGAACCGCCGGCGGATCCGGCGCGTTGCAGTCCTCCATGGCCGCGGCGGCGGCGCGGGCCGGAGCGCCGGGCAGCGCGGGTGCGGCCGCAGCCGCCGCGGGCGCGACGGCCTGTGGGGCGCTCACGGACGCCGGCCGCTGCGGGCGCGACAGGTGAGGCAGCGCCCCCCACAGTACGAGCGCGAGGCCTGCGATTCCGAGCACGCCGCGCAGCGCGGCGGCACGCACCAGTGCGCCACCGAAGAGCGCCAGAAGCAGCGCGAGCGCCCCGAGGATCAGCGCGCCGGTATGGAGGTCAAATGCCATGAGTTACATTTCCCAACAATGGTGGCCCTGCCGCGGGGCCGCAGGATAGCACGCAGCGTGCGCGCGACGGCTGCGCAGGGCGCGCTCAGGGTGCGTGCGGCGGCGCGTGACAGGTCTGACAGCCGCTCACCGGACCGTGATGCGCAAAGCGCGGCGGCGGATCGCGGTGGCAGCCGAGGCAGAAATCATGGAAGCGCGCTTCGGCGCCGGCGCCGAGGTCGGCACGGCCACTGCGGTGACAGGTGACGCAGGCCTGCGCGCCGCTGCCGTCGGTGAAGTCGTGATGGCACGTGACGCAGCGGACATCGCGGTGCTTCTCGTGCGGGAAGTCGAGAACTAGCCGGGCGCTGCGCGCGCGCAGCGGCTCGCGCAGCCTCAGGAGCGCGTGTGGCAGCAGGAGCGCTACGCTCGCGATGACGCACAGGCACACGGTGAGGAGCACCAGGCGCGAGTGGCGTCCGAAGACGAGCATCCCCGGGAAGGGCGGCCGGCTCGCGAGGCCGGTGCGGCGCGCGCGCTCGCGCAGCAGCGCGAGCAGTGCCGTGGCGCACAATGCGACGCCGAGGACGCGCGCCAGCGGCCCGTGCACGTAGCGTGCGCTGGTGAGGACGTGCACCGCGATCAGCGTGAGCGCCAGGCAGCTGGCGATGACGTGGCTTGCCTGGAAGCTGCGATGCCGCGGCCACAGCCGCCGGCGCAGCGGTGCGCTCGCCGGCACGCACAGGAACACGAGCAGGGCGAGCGCGGTGATCCCGGCCCACTCGTAGAGAGGCGTGGTCGGCTTTAGGTGCTCGAGCACCACCGGATCGGCGTACAGGGCGAAACCCACGTGTGCCGCCACGAGGCCGAGCGCCCCCCACCCGAGCAGCTCATGGCGCGCGAGCGTGAGCGTGACCCGGCCGGGCATCCGCGGCCGCAGCGGCAGGAGCGAGAGCGCGAGGCAGGCGAGCGCGGCCGCCGCGCCTGCGGCCTGGGCGCTTTCCCACATAAGATTCAGCGAAACGGACGCGGTTTCGGTCACACGGCAAAGCCCCGGCTGCGCAGGCGCCCGGCGGCGCGCAGTCGCGTCTTGTGAAGGGGTTATTTGCCACCAGTATGCCGCATGCAGCAGGATTCCCAGTAGGAGGGCGGGACAGTGGCAACCGGATGGGCAGGCGAGAACGCCGTCAACGAGCAGATCGACGCGACGGTCAAGGACGGCATCAAGCGCGCACAGAGCCGGCTGCCGCAGGGGCCCTCGCTCAGTCACTGCGCCGAGTGTGGCGCGCAAATCCCCGAGGCCCGCCGCGCGGCCATCCCCGGCGTGCGGCTGTGCATCGCCTGCCAGGAGGCGCACGACCGCGAGCACACGGCCGCTTCCGGCTACAACCGCCGCGGCAGCAAGGACAGCCAGCTGCGCTGACCGGGCGACCGCCGTCCCGGCAGACCCGCTAGGGTTGCCTCAGCGGCGCCGCCGGTGCGAGCAGGAGCCGCGCGCTCGCGGCGGCTCCGACGCACGCGAGCGCACACAACCACATCCCGGCGTGGAAGGCCGAAAGCAGCGCCGCGCCACGCGCCGCGAGCGCACTTCCCAGAAGCGCCGTCGCCACGAGGCCGCCGGTGCGCGCGATCGCGCTGTTGAACCCGGAGGCGACCCCGGTATGTGCGCCGTCCACCGAGCTCAAGACGGCGGTGGTGAGCGGTGCGACCGCGCCACTGAGCCCGAGAGACAGCAGCGCGAGCGCCGGAAATACCTGGCTCCAGTAGTGAGCCGGCGTGCCGATGCGCAGGGTGAGCAGGAAGCCCGCCGCGACGATGAGAGGTCCCAGGGTGAGGGGCACCCGGGTACCGATGCGTGCCGCCACGGCACCGAGGTACGGGGAGGTAACGGCGAGTATCAGGGGCAGCGGCAGGAGGGCGGCGCCTGCGGCGGTGGCAGAGTAGCCGGCCGCTTCGATCAGGAAGTAGGGCACGAGCACGAACAGCACCCCGAGTGCGCCATAGAGAAGGAGTGTCAGGAGGGTGAGGCCGGTGAAGGCGCGCGAGCCGAAGAGCGCGAGCGGCATCATGGCGCGCTCGCCGCGACGCTGCTCCACCGCCACGAAGACGGCGAGTGACACTACGGCTGCCGCCCCGAGCACGAGCAGCCGCGGCGTCCAGCCCTCGGGCGAGGAGCCTATGGTCAGCGCCCAGGTGAGGGCTCCGAGGCCGAAGGTGGCGAGCAGCGCGCCGCTGGCATCGAGGGGCACGGCGCGCCGCGCGGCATCCCGGGGAACGTAGCGCCACGCGAGCGCAATGGCGCCTGCGGCGAGGGGCAGATTGATGAGGAAGATGCCGCGCCAGCTGCCCATGTCTATCAGCCAGCCGCCGAGCACCGGGCCTGCCGCGGCCACCGCCGCTCCGGTCGCCGCCCAGATGCCGACCGCGCGTCCCTTGGCCTCGCCCTGGAAGGTGGTCCCGAGGATCGCAAGACTGCTGGGCATCAGCAGCGCGGCACTGGCGCCCTGCAGGAAGCGCGCCGCCAGCAGGACGTCGGTGCGCGGGGCGAGCGCGCAGCCGAGGGAGGTCAGCCCGAAGAGCGCCGTGCCGATGATGAGCAGGCGGCGGCGGCCGAAGCGATCCCCGGCCGCGCCCCCGAGCAACAGCAGCGCGCTCAGGGGCAGGAGATAGGCGTTGATGACCCACTGCAGGCCGGCGGCATCGGCGCCGAGACTCGCGCCGATCGCCGGCAGGCCGACGTTGACGACCGAGCCATCGACGAAAGCGAGGCTGGAAGCGAGGATGGTGGCGGTGAGCACCAGGGTGGGATGCCTGACTGCGGGCCCCGCCTGTGGGCTGCCGGCGGCCGCGGCATCCCACGGCGGCTGCACGGGCGCGCTCACCGCGGCGGCCCCGAATTCGCGCCGCCTGGCTGCGGCACGCTGCGCCGGCTAGCTGCGCAGCCTGAGACCCTGCGGGTCATAGAGCGGCTCCAGGTGCACGGTGGCGGTGCGCATCTCGCCCAGGATGTCGATCTCGAAGCGCGCCCCCTCGCGCGCCAGCGCGGTCGGCACGTACCCGGCTGCGAGACTCGCGCCGATGCAGTGTCCGTAGGCTCCGGAGGTCACGTAGCCCACGGCCGCGCCGTCCTTCAGGATCGACTCGTAACCGACGACCTCGGCGTCCGCAGCCGCGATCTGCATCACGACAAAGCGCCGCTTGGGCCCCTGGGCGCGCTCGGCGATCACTGCGCTGCGCCCGGTGAAGTCGCGCTTGTCGAAGTCGATGAAGCGCTCCAGGCCGGTCTCGGCGGGCGTGTAGTCGGGGCGGAAGTCCTTGTTGAAGGAGCCGTAGCCCTTCTCCAGGCGCAGCGAGGAGAGCGCGCGGCCGCCGAAGTGTGTGAGCCCGAGCTCACGCCCGGCCTCCCACAGTTCATCGTACAGCGTCTCAAGATAATCCGGCGTCGTCCACACCTCGTAGCCGAGCTCCCCGGTGAACCCGGCGCGGGTGAGGATCGCGGGCGCGAGCCCCACCGCGGTGCGCCGCGCCGCGAACAGCCGGAAGGCGCCGGCGTCAAGATCGATGCGCACCAGAGGTGCGAGGAGCTCGCGCGCGCGCGGGCCGGCGATCGAGAAGCCCGCGAGCGTCGAGGCGGCCGAGCGCACCTGCACGTCGGACGGCGGCGCCGCCTGCCAGAACCAGCGCAGGTGGAACTCCTCGGCGAAGCCTGAGCCGATGATGAGGAACTCATCTTCGGCGAGGCAGGCGATCGAGAGGTCCCCGATGATGCGTCCCGCCTCGTTCAGCATCGGTGCCAGTGCGAGCCGCCCCACCTTCGGGATACGGCAGGCGAACACGCGGTCGAGAAAGGCGCGCGCACCGGCGCCGGTGACCTGGTACTTGCCGTAATTGGTGGTCTCGTAGATGCCTACCGCGCGGCGCACCGCCTGGCACTCCTCGCGCACCACCGGGAAGGCCTCCGAGCGGCGGTAGGTCGGGGTCTCAGTCGGTGCCATGCCGGGAGGCGCAAACCACAGCGCGTGCTCGAGCCCGAAGTTGGCCCCCATGAAGGCGCCGGCCGCCTTGAGGCGATCGTAGATGGGCGAGCGGCGCACCGGGCGCGCCGCGGGCAGTTCCTCGTTCGGGTAGGCGAGGCGGAAGCGCCGCGCGTAGTTCTCCGGCACCTTGATGGCGGTGTATTTCGGGGTGGCGAAGCCGCCGAAGCGCGCGACGTCCATCGACAGGATGTCCTGCCCGGGATCGTTGTGCGCCATCCAGCGTGACAGCACGAGGCCGATGCCGCCGCCCTGGCTGAACCCTGCCATCACCGCGCACGCCACCCAGTAGTTCCTGAGTCCGCGCACCGGCCCGACCAGCGGGTTGCCGTCGGGTGCGAAGGTGAAGGGCCCGTTGACCGCCTTGCGGATGCCGACGCGCCCGAGCGCGGGGAAGTGTCTGAAGCCGACCTCGAAGTAGGGCGCAAGGCGCTCGAAGTCCTCCGGCAGCAGCTGCATGGAGAAGTCATCCGGGGTGTGCAGCGGCGACCAGACGATGCCGTGGGGCTCGTAGGTGCCGATCAGGCAGCCGCCGCGCTCCTGGCGCATGTAGATCTCGCCCAGGTAGTCGGTGGTGTTCACGATCTCGCGCGCCCGGCCCTTAAGCTCGGGCAGGTCCTCGGTGAGCAGGTAATGGTGTTCCATCGCCAACACCGGCAGCTCGATGCCCACCAGCTGCCCGACCTCGCGCGCCCACAGGCCTGCGCAGTTGACGACGTGCTCGGCGTGCACGCTGCCCTTGTCGGTGCGCACGTCCCAGCTGCCATCGCGGCGCTGCTCGAGCGCGGTGACGCGCGTGAAGCGCTCGACGCTCGCGCCGAGCTTGCGCGCAGCCTTGACGTAGGCCTGGGTGGTGCCGGAGGGGTCACAGTGGCCGCCGTCCGCGCGCCACAGCGCGCCGATGAAGTAGGAAGGATCGATGAGCGGGTTGAACTCGAGCGCCTGCTCGAGGGAGATCATCTCGGTCTCCATGCCGAGGTAACGCGCGCGCGAGCAGATGAGTCTCAGGCTGTCCAGTTCCCCCGGGGTGGCCGCCAGCATCAGGCCGCCGTTCGGGTGCAGGCCGCACGACTGCCCCGAGAGCGCCTCGATTTCCCGGTACAGGTCGATCGTGTATTTCTGCAGGCGCGAGATGTTGGCTTCGCCGTTGAAGGTGTGCATGCCACCGGCCGCGTGCCAGGTGGAGCCGGAGGTGAGCTCGCTTTTCTCCAGGAGCAGCACGTCCGTCCAGCCGATCTTCGCCAGGTGGTAGAGGACGCTCGCGCCGACCACGCCGCCCCCGATTACCACCGCTCGTGCAGAAGCCTTCATAGCCATCACTCTCCGCAAACGTCCGTAAAGGACACGCCCGCCACGCTCATCAGGCCAAAGGGTTCAGCCGTCGCGGCCAGCCACTCGCGCAGGTGCTGTGCGGTGCTCGAGGGGCTCAGGAGCAGCAGGCAGTCCGGCAGCATCGCCAGGGTAACCGCGACCTGCGCCATGATAGTCGCGGCCGCCTGTCCGCTCCGGAATTCGTCGGGCGCAAGATCCAGCCGGCAGCCGCGCGCGAGCGCCTCGAGGAGCCTAGGTCCTGCCAGCACCAGCACCGTGAGGGCGGAAGACAGGTCGGCGACCGCGCCCTGGCCGGCACAGGCCGCGGCCCAGCGCGCGGCCGTGGCGCCGGGGGCCGCGCGCGCGGTGAGCAGCAGCCAGCGCCCGGGCCGCACACTGAGCACGAGGTGGCCGGCGGCGCGGCTCACGTGCCCGAAGGGAGCGAGCTCGACGCCCGCCACCCGGCGGCGCGCATCGGCCGCCGCGAGCGCATAGGTCGACAGCTCCACCACGTCGCAGTCGCAGCTGGTGAGCCACACCCCGGGCGCGGCGGGTCGCTCAGGCGCGGACACGGGCGCTCTGCGGATCGAACATGTGGGGGCTCACGATCTCGATCTCGGTACTTTCCCCTGCCAGCGGCGCTGCGCCGATGAGGCGACTGCCGATGCGCGCCCGGCCTCCGGCGATGAGCGCAAGCCCCACCCAGCCGCCGAGTGCCACCGAGGGGGTACAGGAGGTCACGTAACCGAGACTGACTTCGGGCGCGGCCGGGTTCACCAGCTGCGTGCCGTTGCGCAGCCGCTGCGCCTTGTCGCTCGGGCGCACGCCGGTGAGCTGCAGGCGCTCCGGGGCGAGCATCCCGGGCCGCTGCGCGAGCACGCGGCCGATGAAGTCGCCGTGCTGCTTCAGCATGCGCTGGAAGCCTAAGTCATCGGCGCTGGTGTTGCCGTTGAGCTCGGCGGAGGTCACGTGGCCCTTCTCGATGCGCAGCGTGTTCAGCGCGTCGAGGCCATAGGGGCGGATGCCATGGGTCTCGCCCACCGCGAGCAGTGTCTCCCAGGCGCTGAGCGCGTGGCGCGCCGGGACGGCGAGCTCGTAGGCGAGTTCCCCGGAAAAGGAAATCCGGAACAGGCGGGCCGCGATGCCGGCGATCGCGACCGGGCCTGCGGCCATGAAGGGGAAGGCCTGCGCTGACAGGTCGGCGTCGGGCAGCGCCGCCTCGAGCACCGCGCGGCTGCGCGGGCCGGCGATCGCGAACTGGGCCCACTGGTCGGTGACGTCGGTGAGGGCCACGCGCAGCTGCGGGCAGTTCGCCTGCAGCTGGAACTCCATGTGCTCGAGCACCGCCTGGGCATTGGCGGTCGTGGTCGTCACCACGAAGTGCTCGGGGCTCAGGCGCGTGGTGGTGCCGTCATCGAACAGCATGCCGTCCTCGCGCAGCATGATGCCGTAGCGCGCGCGCCCGACCGGCAGGCTCGAGAAAGTGTTGGCGTAGAGGAAGTCGAGGAACTGCGCAGCCTCCGGCCCCTGCACGTCGATCTTGCCGAGCGTGGAGACGTCCGTGATGCCGACCTGCGCGCGCACCGCGCGCGCCTCCTCGAGCACGGCCTCCCAGCCGCCGCCGCTGCCATAGACGAGCGGCCGCAGCCACAGCCCGGTCGGGACGAAGGTCGCCCCGGCGGCCGCGTGCCACTCGTGCAGCGGCAGGCGGCGCCGCGGCTTGTAGTGCTCGCGCACCTCGGCGCCGGCGAGCGCCGCGAAGGGCACCGGCTCCGTATAGGGCCTCGGTCTGGTGAGCCCCACCTCGGCCACGGTGAGCCCGCGGGCGGCGGCGAGCACGGCGCTCCCCACGAGTCCGCCGCTGCGCCCCTGGTCGGTGGCCATGCCGTGGGTGGTATAGCGCTTCATGTGCTCGACGTGCTCGTAGCCCTCGCGCGCGGCGAGCCGCACGTCCGCCGCCGTCACATCGTTCTGCAGGTCGACGAACGCCTTGCCTGGCCCGCGTACCTCCCACAGCGCGACGAGCGGCGCGCGCGGCGGATCCTCGGGCAGGGGGGCCGCTGCCTCGGGCAGCACTTCGGTGCCGAGCTCGAGGGCCAGTGCCTGCGCGGTGGCAAGACCGTCAGCGGCGGCGGCGGCGAGTCCGCCCGTGCCGCGCACTGCACCGGCGAGCGCCCCGGTGCGCGGGGGCAGGTGCGCGACGAAGGCCGCAAGATCCTCACGCCACTCGCTGCTGGCGCCCAGCTGCGTGGCGAGTGCGATGAGGGGCGAGGCGCCGCCCGAGATGAGGAGAGCATCGGCGGCGAGCGTCCTCGCACGGGTGCCGTCGCGGCCGGCGAGCGTGAGCGACTCGACGCCCCCGCGTCCGCTGACGCCGGTCACAACTGCCCCCTGGTGCACCTCGATTCCGAGGGCGCGGGCCCGCTCGGCGGCCGGCGAGGCGTCACGCACATCGATGATCCCGGCGCATTCGAGTCCGGCGGCGCGCAGCGCCAGCATCGCCTCGTACGCCTCGTCGCAGTTGGTGAACAGCGCCGGCCGCGCACCGACCGCGACCCCGTAGCGCCTGAGGTAGGCGAGGGCTGCGCCGGCGAGCATGACGCCGGGCAGATCGTTCCCCGGAAAGGCGATCAGGCGCTCGGCGGCCCCGGTGGCGATGAGCACGCGGCGCGCACGGATGACGTGCAGCCGCTCGCGCAGTCCCCTCAGGCGCTGCGGATCCTGCGGCGCCAGGGCCTGCAGCGCTCCGAACACGCCATGCCCGTAGGCCCCGATGACGGCCGTGCGCGTGAGCGTGCGAACCGTCGGCAGCCTGGCGAGGGCGGCGACCGATGCCTCACGCCACGCGTGCCAGCGCACATCAAGGAGCGTGCCACCCCCTGGCACCACGTCGTGCTCGGCGAGGATGACGCGCAGCCCGCCGCTGCTAAGGGCGCGCGCGGCGCTGAGCCCCGCGGCGCCGGCGCCGATCACGAGCACGTCGGCGTGGGAGTGTACGGTCTCGGCCGGGGCGGCGTGGGGTGCGACTACGGCCGCCAGCTCCCCTAAGCCTGCGGCGCGGCGGATGAGCGGCTCGTAGAGGCGCTCCCAGGCCCAGCCCGGGAACATGAAGGTCTTGTAGTAGAAGCCGGCGGGCAGGAAGCGACTGAGCAGATCGTTGATGCCGAACACGTCGAAGCGCAGCGACGGCCAGCGGTTCTGGCTCACCGCCGCCAGGCCCTCGTACAGCTCAAGAAGTGTCGCCAGCTGGTTCGGCTCCCGGCCGGATGAGCTGATGAGATCCACCAGCGCGCACGGCTCCCCGGGCCCACAGGTGAGAATGCCGCGGCGGCGGTGGTACTTGAAGCTGCGGCCGACGAGGCGCTCACCGGCCGCGAGCAGGGCGGAGGCGAGCGTGTCCCCGTGCAGGCCGCGCAGCGCGCGCCCGTCGAAGGTGAAGGCGACGGGGCGCCCCGGGTCCGTCAGCAGGCCACCGGCGATACGCGTCGGGCCGCTCACGGGGTGTCGCTCTCCGTGGGCGCCTGCGGCCATTCCTCGGGCGCAAGCACGGCACGGATCTCGTGCGTGAGGGTGTGGCGCAGCACCTTCAGCAGGCGCCGGCAGCCCCCGGTGTGCAGCCACCACTCGAGGTGCCACCCGTGGGGATTGTCGCGGGCGTAAACGTAGGCCACGTACGCGTCCATCCCGGCATCGGGCGGCGGCCGCTGTACGCTGGCATCGCCGCGATAGCGGAACTCGACCTCGTCGCGCTCACCGCACCAGGGACAGGGGATGCGCAGCATGTCAGTGCGCGTACGGGAACGGGCCCACGCCGCGCTCATCGATGGTGCGTCCCTGGGCAAAGCGCGCCAGGTCCAGGTGCGCCGCCACCGGGTGCGCGGTGCCGCGAGCGATCAGGTGGGCGGTGGTGAGGCCGCCGGCCGGAATGGCCTTGAAGCCCCCGTAGCACCAGCCAGCGTTGAGCACCAGGCCCTTGAGCGGGGTGTGGGAGATGATCGGGGAACCATCCATGCTCATGTCCATGACGCCGCCCCACTGGCGCAGCACCTTCACGCGCGCGAGCGCCGGCAGCACGGTGACGGCCGAGGCGGCCACCTCCTCGGCCATGGGGAGCGTGCCGCGCTGGCCGTAGGTGTTGTAGCCATCGATGGCGCCGCCGAACACGAGCCCGCCCTTGTCCGACTGGCTCACGTAGAAGTGCCCGGCACCGTAGGTGAGGACCACGTCGATGACGGGCTTGAGGGCCTCGCTCACGAATGCCTGCAGCACGTGGCTCTCGATCGGCAGCCGCAGGCCCGCCAGCGCCGCCAGGCGCGAGGAGTGCCCGGCGACCGCAAGGCATACGGTGCCGGCACCGATGAAGCCGTCGCGGGTCTCGACCCCGGTCACCCGCTCGCCCGCGCGCCGGATGCCGGTGACCTCGGTGTGCTCGATGATGTCGACGCCGAGCTCGGAGGCTGCACGCGCGTAACCCCAGGCGACCGCGTCGTGGCGCACGGTGCCGCCGCGCGGCTGCAGGAACCCGCCGAGTACCGGGTAGCGGCCATTGTCCAGATCGACCAGCGGCACGAGCCGGCGCACTTCGGCGCGATCGACCGCGACCGCGTCCACCCCGAGCAGGCGCATCTGGTTGGCGCGGCGCGTGAACAGATCGCGCTGCGCCTCGGTATGGAAGAGGTTGAGCGTGCCGCGCTGGCTGACCATCGCATTGAAGTTGAGGCTGCGCTCGAGGCCTTCCCAGAGCTTGAGCGAGAACTCATAGAAGCGGATGTTAGGTGCCTGGAAGTAATTGGAGCGCACGATGGTCGTGTTGCGTCCGACGTTACCGAGCCCAAGGGGCCCGCGCTCCAGGACCGCGACGTCGCTGATCCCGAACTCGTGCGCGAGGTAGAAGGCGGTGGCGAGCCCGTGGCCGCCCCCGCCGACGATCACGACCCGGTATTCGGCGCGCGGCGTGGCCCGCGCCCAGGCACGCCGCCAGCCGCGCTGCCCGCGCAAGCCTTCCGCCAGCAGCCTCAGGGCCGAATAGCGGCCGCTCGAGGCGCGGCGGGCAGGATCGCTCGGGGGTGTCGGCGGCGGCGGGGCACTCATGTCGGGGCTCATGATAAGGCTGCCGCTGCGGGGGCACACGCCCTCGCCGCGCTCACCCGGTGCGCTTGACGAGAGCCCGTGGCACGCGACAACGTGTGTGCGGGCACACCCGGGGGTGGGCGGGCGCCCGCTGCCGGGCAGCGCTTGAACACCCCCGACCTGAGCCTTGTACGGATCCCTTGAGGCTGAAGGAGAGCGGTCAAGTTGTCGAAGATCCTGAAGGGGCTGGGCGTGCTTTTGGCGCTGCTGGCGTGCGCCGCTGCCCCGGCCGCCGTGGTCGTGTCCTCCAAGCTCGACAGCGAAGCGACGATGCTCAGCCAGATGCTGCGGCTGCTGCTTGATGCGAACGGCATCCCGACCATCGACCGCACGCGCATCGGCGCCACCCCGGTGGTGCGCCAGGCGCTGCTCACCGGTGAGATCGATCTGTACGTGGAGTACACCGGCAATGCGGGCTTCTTCTTCAATGACGTCGCGAACCCTGCCTGGAAGAGCCTCGAGGCCGGCTACGCCCGCGGCGCCAAGCTCGACTACGACGCCAACCACATCGTGTGGCTGACGCCGGCGCGCGCCAATAACACCTGGGCGCTCGCCGTACGCAGCGACGTCGCCGCGGCGCACCACCTGGTAAGCATGAGCGACTTCGGCCGCTGGGTCGCAGGCGGCGGTCAGGTGGTGCTCGCCTGCTCGGCGGAATTTGCCAACGCCGGCACGCTGCGCGCGCTGGAGAAGGCCTACGGCTTCACACTCACCCCGCAGCAGAAGATCGTGCTCGCCGGCGGGGAGACCGCCGCCACCATCGGCGCCGCCGCGGCACGCACCAACGGCGTCAATACCGCCATGGTGTACAGCACCGACGGGGGCATCCTCGCCGCGCAGCTGGTGCTGCTGACGGATGACCGTCACGAGCAGCCGGTGTATGCCCCGGTGCCCCTGGTGCGCGAGGCGGTACTCGCCCGCTATCCGCAGATCGCGGCCATCGTGAAGCCGCTGATGGAAAGTCTGACCACCGATGAGCTGCAGAAGCTCAACGCGCGCGTGCAGATCGACGGGGAGTCCGACCAGGAGGTGGCCGCGGACTATCTGCGCACCCGGGGGCTGCTGAAATGAGGCGCGGCCTCCTCAGCAGCAGGCGCGCCCGCCGGGCAGAGGCGCTCGGCGCGGGCCCGGCAAGCGCGCGCGTCGGTCGCATCGACCGCCTCGGGACGCTCCTGACGCTCGCAGGCGCCGCGGCAATCGCCTTCCTGCCCTTCGTCGTGGTCAAGGCGAACCGCATCGTACCGGGCGACCCGCACGCGCTCGCCGCGGTGCTCCCGGGCGCAGCGACGCTTGCGTGCCTTGTGTGTCTGGCGGCGGCAGCGGTGGCGGCGCTCGCCGTCGCCAATCCGCGCGTGCGCCTCGCCGCAGCGCTGCTCGCACTCAGCGCCGTGGCTCTGGCGCTCGCAGCAGCGGGTGATGCCCTGACCCCGCCGGGCAACCGTGTGGTACGCATCGCCCCGGGGGCGGGCTTCTGGGTGCTCCTGGTAGCGCTCGGCCTCCTGGCCACCGACGCCATCACGCGCCTCGCCCCACGCCCCGGGCGACGGGTGCTGATGCTCGTGGCCTTCCTCATCGTCACGGTGCTGGCCCTCGCCTCCGGGGCCTTCGATCACCTCTCGATCATGCGCGAGTACGCGGTGAACCATGAGCGCTTCGGGCGCGAGCTGCGCCAGCACGTGGCACTCGCGCTCGGCTCGCTGGCCGCGGCGGTCCTCGCGGGCCTGCCGCTCGGAATCTTCTGTTATCGCGTGCCACGCGTGCGCGAGGCGATCCTCGGCACGCTCAACGTCATCCAGACCATCCCGGCGATCGCACTCTTTGGCATCCTCATGGCCCCCCTGGGAGCGCTCGCCGCGGCGTACCCGCTCGCCGAGGGGCTCGGGATCCGCGGCATCGGCGCGGCACCGGCGGCGATCGCGCTCTTTCTCTACTCGCTGCTGCCGATCGTGGCCAACACCGTGCTCGGGCTCAGGCGCGTCTCGCGCGCGGCGGTCGAGGCGGCGCTCGGCATGGGCATGACCGACACCCAGGTGCTCGCGCGCATCGAGATGCCGCTGGCGCTGCCGGTGATACTCACCGGCATCCGCGTGGTGCTGGTGCAGAACATCGGCATGGTCACGGTCGCCGCCCTCATCGGCGGCGGGGGCCTCGGGACGTTCGTGTTCCAGGGGATCGGGCAGACGGCGATCGATCTGGTGCTGCTCGGTGCCATCCCGATCGTGGTGCTGGCGTTCTCGGCCGCGGTGCTGCTGGACGCCCTGGTGGAAGTACTGGACAGGGGCAGGCATTGATCACCATCGAGAATCTCTCCAAGCAGTACGGCGGCACGACGGTCGTCGACGGGGTGTCGATGCAGATCGAGCGCAACTCGATCACCGTCATCGTCGGCACCTCAGGCTCGGGCAAGTCGACGCTGCTGCGCATGATCAACCGCCTGGTGGAGCCTTCCGGCGGGCGAGTGCTGCTCGAGGGCCGGGACACGCGCAGCGAGCCCGCCCACCTGCTCAGGCGCCGCATCGGCTACGCGATCCAGGGGCACGGGCTCTTCCCGCATCGTACAGTCGGGGAGAACATCGCCACGGTGCCGAAGCTTCTTGGGTGGGAGGCCGCGCGGGTGCGCGCGCGCGTGCATGAGCTCCTCGAGGTCTTCCAGCTCGATCCGGCGAAATACGCGCAGGCCTTCCCGCACGAGCTGTCCGGGGGCCAGCAGCAGCGCGTCGGCGTGGCGCGGGCACTCGCGGCCGAGCCCGCCGTGCTCCTCATGGATGAGCCCTTCGGCGCGCTCGATCCGATCATCCGCGCCAAGGCGCAGGAGGACCTGCTGGCCATCCAGCGCCGCTTCGGCACCACGGTGGTGCTCGTCACTCACGACATGGACGAGGCGTTCCACCTCGGCAATCACGTCGCCGTGATGAGCCAGGGGCGGCTGCTGCAGTACGACCGCCCGGCGGTGCTGCTCACGCATCCGGCCGATCCGTTCGTCTCGCGCATGACCGGGCTCACCGACCGCGCCCTGCGCCTGCTCTCACTCACCACGGCGGGCGATGTGGCGACGCCGGGCACCGTGGCAGGTCCGGAGGTCCAAGCCGGCGCCTCGCTGCGCGATGTGCTCTCGCAGCTGCTGTGGGGCGGGGCGCAGGCCGCGCAGGTCATCGGCAGCGACGGCCGGCCGCTCGGACAGCTCACGCTCGCCGCCATCCTCGCGCACGCGCGTCCCGCCTGATGCGCATCAGCACCCTCCTGCGTCTTGCGGCGCTGGCGCTCCTCGTGACCTTTCTCGTGGTGCCGCAGAAGTTCGCGCCGCTCTTTGCCCCGCTGACCCAGTACGGCGCGCCGCCGATCTACGACCAGGGGAATCTCCTGAGCCTTGCGCTCGCGCACCTGGGCACGGTGATCCTGGCGGCCGCGGCGAGCACCGTGGTGGCGGTGAGTCTTGGGATCCTGGTGACGCGCCCGAGCGGGCGCGAATTCCTGCCGCTGTCGAGAACTCTTGTGAATATCGGCCAAACCTTTCCGCCGGTGGCGGTGCTGGCGGTGACGGTGCCGCTGGTCGGGTTCGGGGAGAAGCCGACGCTGATCGCGCTCTTTGCCTACGGGCTGCTGCCGATCTTCGAAAATACGATCGTCGCCCTGCAGACGACCCCGGCGGCGGTGCTGGAAGCGGCGAGCGGCATGGGGATGAGTGCCCGCCAGCGCCTCGTCTCAATCGAGCTTCCGCTTGCTATGCCTTTGATTTTAGAAGGAATTAGACTCTCCCTGGTCATCAACGTCGGCACCGCCACCATCGGCTCCACCGTGGCCGCCAAGGGCTTGGGCGAGGTCATCATCGCCGGACTCCTTTCCAGCAACACCGCCTTCATCCTGCAGGGGGGGCTGGTCACGGCCCTGATGGCGGTACTGCTCTACGACGCCATGGTGGCCTTCGAACGCTTCGCCTGCCGGACGGTCCAAACCGAGTGAGACCCATCTCGCGGAAAGCGCCAGCTGTGGCGACGCGGGGCACGCAGTTTCGCTAGAATATCTCCCGACAGTCTTCCGCACGCCCGGCATGGGTGGATCCCCCAAGATTCCGTGCGACGGAAGGGGATTTTCACCGCCGATGAATTCCGCCACCGATCAGTCTGTCTCCGCTGCGCCGCACCGAAGTGCGCTGCGCACGCGATCTGCCGTGGAGCTGCCGACGATCCTGCTGCTGGCTGCGACCTACGGCGGCTGGCTCGCCGTCACCCGTGAGTACGGTCACTGGTCGCTGTGGCTGGTCGCCCCCCTGACCGCGCTGTGCATCACGCTGCACAGCTCCCTGCAGCACGAGATCGTGCACGGGCATCCGACGCGCTGGTACGTCGTCAACCGTCTGCTCGGCATCCTGCCCCTGTCCTTGTGGCTGCCCTACGACCGCTACCGTGCGCTGCACCGCAGCCACCACAACGACGCGCGGCTCACCGATCCTCTGGATGATCCGGAGTCCTTCTACTGGTGCCCGAAGGAGTGGGAGCGCCTGAGCGGCCTCAGCCGCGCGCTGCTGCGTGCGCAGCAGACGCTCGCCGGCCGCATCGTGGTGGGCTCGGTCTGGCGCGTCGGCGCCTTTCTCTACATGGAGACCCGCGCCATCGCGCGTAACCAGGACGGGGTGCGGGCGGTATGGCTGCAGCACCTGCTGTGGTGCGTGCCGGTGATCATGTGGCTGAAGGTCGTGTGCGGGATGCCGCTGTGGCTGTACTTTGTCGCGATGGTGGTGCCGGCAAACGGCGTGCAGCTGATCCGCTCGTTCGCCGAGCATCGCGCGCGCCCCGAGGCGAGCGAGCGCATCGCGATCGTCGAGGACTCCTGGATCCTCGGGCCGATCTTTCTGTTCAACAACCTGCACTCGCTGCACCACGAGTCCCCGCTCGTGCCCTGGTACGAGTATCCGTCCCGTTATCGCGTCATCCGCGAGCGCCTGATCGCCGCCAACGGCGGCCTGGTGTATCGCACTTACTTCGACGTCGCGCGCCGCTACCTGTTCCGCTCGCACGACGTGCTCTTGCATCCGACCGGGCGCGTCCCGGCGACGGCGCTCTAGGACCAGCCCCGCCGCAGCCGCCTCACGAGGTGGCGCTGCCTTCACAGGGAGTTGAGGAAGGCGATCAGGTCCTGCATCTGCTCCGGCGTAAGCCGCATCTGGAAGCGCTGGTTGTAGAAGTTCACCAGTTCCTTCAGGTCCGCGGCCGCGCCGTTGTGGAAGTAGACCGCACGCGCGGCGAGGCCCCGCAGGGTCGGGCCGTGCCGCGGTTGAAGTCACTGCACTGCGCGCAGCCCGCTGCCCGTTGCGAGACCTGTCGTTCATTGTGTTTTCCCGTTTTTCCGTGCTGCAGGCGCACGTTCCCTGCCTGCTGGATCGCAAACGACGGGACAGACACGACCGCGCGGTAGAAGGGGGCGCGACTACCCGCTGGTGGCCGCGGCGGCGAGGGCCGCCAGGACGCCCGTCAGGGCTTGCACCGTCTTATCGGAGGCGGCCGCGAGGCCATGGCGCACGGCGATCCAGTGCGGGTCGTTGTAGGAAAGCCAGGTGACCTGGGCGGCGTCCTGCCAGATGAGCGCCTTCAGCGGCAGATCGATCCCGGCCGTCTGCGCCGCCTGCATGAGCGGCGTGCCGCCGCGGGCATTGCCGAAGATGACGAGCAGCGTCGGGCGCAGCGTGAGACCCGCCTCCGCGGCGCCCTTGGCGTGGTCGATGCGCGCAAAGACCGTGAGGCCCTTCGCCTGGATCGCAGTCTCGAGGCGCGCGAGGGTGTCCGCGGGGCCAAAGACGCTGCGCAGGCTGATCAGTCCGTCAGTGCTCATGGAAAAGTGCTCCTCGCGTTGGCCGCAGCGCTCCTCAGGCCGGAATCTCGTAGCCCGCCGCGCGCGCCTGCGCGTCCCAGTCAAGGTAGAGCGCGTAGGAATCGGCGCTCACTGGCGCGAAGCCCTCGATCATGACGGGCTGTGCCAGAGCGGCGAACCACGGCTGGCGCACCGCACTGATGAAGGCTGCCCGCAGCGCGGACGCCGCGGCGGCCGGCGCCGTCGCCGCGGCGACGAAGCCGGGAATCGGGGTGAGCGGCGTCGAGGCGAGCACGCGTATTCCGCGCGTGAGCTCGGGGGCGTGGGCCGCGATCAGCAGGTGCCAGTAGGCATCGAGGGGCCCGACGTCGATGCGCCCCTCGCGCACCGCATCCAGCACGTTGCGCGCGGTGATGAGGTTGCCCACGACCTTGCGGTAGAGCGCCGGGCGTGCGGCGCTGCGGTACGGCAACAGTGCGTGGCGCAGCGCGTTGAAGCCCGACTGCGAGTGGCTTACGGTCCACCCGAGGCGTCCGCCGAAGGTGTCCTCCAGAGTACGGTAGGGACTGTCCTCGCGCACGATGAGGTCGGTGCGGTACAGGGCGCCACCACGCGCCCACGGCGCGCGCGGGATCGGCGCGGCGAGCGGCACTACGTCGGCCACCTTAAGGACCACGGGGTAGCCGCACATGAATACCGCGCCGAGGTCGCCCCGTGCCCACAGGGGTTCAAGGGGCTGGGGCGCAGGGTAGGGGACGTAGCGCAGGGGCACGCCGGCAGCGGCGGCGATGCGCTCGATGAGCTCACGCCACGCCGCCTCCACCGCGGGGGTCACGGCGTACATGCGCGCGTTTGCGATCCACTCGGTCACGGTGCCGTGCCGCCAGTGCCTCAGGCGGCGCTCAGCTGCGCGGAGCGGCGCGCCACGTACTCAGCGATCGCCTCGCGCACCGCCGGATCGAGCGGCGGCGGCACGTACTCGGCCAGCAGCTTCTTCCAGATCGCGGTGGCGCGCTCGGTCGCGTTGCGCGAGCCCGCGTCGCGCCAGTTCTCGAAGTTCGACCAGTCCGAGAGCAGCGGCCGGTAGAACGCAGACTCGTAGCGCGCCAGGGTGTGCGCGGAGCCGAAGAAGTGCCCGCCGGCGGGCGTCTCCTTGATGGCCTCCACCCCCAGGTCATCGTCCGTGAAATTCACCGGCTTCAGGATCTCGGCCCAGTTACGCAGCAGCTCCGCATCCACGATGATCTTCTCGAGCGAGGCCGACAGGCCGCCCTCGAGCCAGCCGGCCGCGTGGTTGATCAGGTGGCTGCTGCTCAGGATCGCCGCCTGCAGCGAGAAGGCGGTCTCGTAGGTCGACTGCGCATCGACCGTCGGTGAGGCATTCACTGCACTGGTGCGCACCGGGAGCTTCAGGCGCCGCCCGAGCTGGGCGCTGGCGATGACGGCCTGCACGTACTCGGGCGTGCCGAACGCCGGGGAGCCGGTACGCATGTCGACGTTGGAGGTGAAGCTGCCCATGACGCACGGGGTTCCGGGGCGCACCAGCTGGCACAGCGTCACGACCGCGAGCGCCTCGGCGGTCTGCTGCACCAGGGCGCCCGCGAGGGTCACCGGGGCCATGGCCCCCATGAGCGTGAAGGGGGTGATGACGACGCACTGGCCGTGGCGGGCCATCGTCATGATGTTGTCGAGGATCTCCTCGTCCACGCGGCGCGGCGAGTTGACGTTAGTCACCGTCATGAGCGTCGGGCGCGCGCTGAGGTCGGCGGGCGTGCAGCCATGCTCGATCGCGGACATGGCGATGGCATCCTCCGCCTGGACGCCGCCGATGCCGCGCGCCGCCCACACGATGTCCGAGCACTCGATGTGCGCCTGGTAGGTGGCGAGGTGGCGCACCGCCACCGGGATATCCACCGGCTCCACCACGATGCCACCCTGCCAGTGCAGCACGCCGAGCGTGTGAGTGAGCTTGAGGATGTTGCGGAACGCCTCGAGGTCCCCGTAACGGCGGCCGCCCTCGAGGTCGCGGATGTTGGGCGCGCCGTTGACCGGACCGAAGTTCACCACATTGTCGCCCACGTGCAGGTGGCGGGCGGGGTTGCGGGCGTGCAGCACGAAGCGCTCGGGTGCGTGGGCAAGCTGCGCCTCCACGAGCTCGCGCCCCAGCCGCACGTTCTGGGTCTCCTCATCGACGAGCGCCCCGGCGCGACGCAACACCGCGCGCGCGGCGCCGCCGCGGATCTCGAGGCCGGCTTCGGCGAGCACCCGGTAGCTGGCGTTCAGGATCCGCTCGACCTGTTCCGCGCTGAGCACCTCGAGCGGCGGCCAGGGGTTGCGCAGCATCGGCAGGGGAGTGAGCGTCGGGCCGGTCGAGCGCGGGGCGCGCCCGCGGTCGCGCCGCCTGGAGGGGGGCGGGGCATCTGTCATGCAGTTCATCCTCGGGGCCTGGCCTACGGCGGTGGCGCGCGTATCGATGCCGCCAGCCGGTCATCTGCGCGTGTCGCGACGGTGGTGCGCATTGTAGCGCTTTGCCGGCACGAGCCTGCTGCCCGGTGGCGTCGCGGGCGGCGCACCAAGAAAAACGGCCCCTGCTGCAGGCAGGGGCCGTGTGCTTCAGGGAGCGGGTGAGTGTCAGCCCTGTGCGGCGAACTGCCCCGCCTGATCCGAGAACACGATCTCGACGCGCCGGTTCTGCTGTCGTCCGGCGGCCGAGGAGTTGGAGGCTACCGGGAAGTCCTCGCCGCGGCCGATGGCCCGCACGCGATCAGGAGAGAGCCCGCGATTCTCGAGCGCCATCGCCACAGCGTCAGCGCGTCGCTGCGAGAGCGCCTGGTTGAATTCCGCAGAACCGGTGCTGTCGGTGTGGCCCTCGATGCGTACCTTGGTCTGCGGATTCTGCGACATGAAGGTCGCCAGTCGGTCCAGCACCAGGCTCGCGCCGGGCTTGAGGGTCGCCTGGCCGCTGTCGAACAGCACATCGCCCAGCGTCACGACCATGCCGCGGTCGGTCTTCTTGGCCTGCAGGTCCGCCAGCTGCTGCTGCGTGGCGGCCAGCTGGTTCTTCACGTTGTCGGCTTCGCGGGCGCGGGCGCTCAGGAGGATGGCGTTGCGATTCGCCTGCGCGGCGGCCAGCTGCTGCTTCGCCTGCGCTTCCTCGACGCGCGCCTGGCCCGCCTCGGCGCTGCGGCGCGCGAGGTAGGCGAAGTGATCGACCTCTGTCATCGGGTGTTTCTCCTGCAGCGCCTGCTCACCCTGCGCCAGCTGGGTGCGGGCGTTCTGCAGGTCCTGCTGCGCGGCCTGCTGGGCGAGTGGCTGGCTGGACAGGGCTTCAACCTCGCTGCGCGCGGTCTCAAGCTCGCTGCTGCGCTGGGGCGCCGCGGCACACCCGGCAAGCACCAGGGCCGGTACTGCGATCCATAGGTATCTGTTCACGTTCGCTCTCCGGAAAAAAATGAAAGGCGTTACTGCTGCTGCGGGGGCGGCGGCGGGGGCATGACGGAGGAGGCATCCGCGGCGCGGTCCGCCTCGGTGCGCAGCGAGCTGTTGCTCTGCGCGACCTCATGGGAGGCGTGCTGGGCCTCGCCGGCGGCGCCGCGCGCGGCGGCGAGATTGGCGTCCGCGGACGCGGACTCCGCGTAGGCGCGCGCCGCGTTGAACCGGCCGGCGCTGTCGGCGGTGTTGGCGCTGGCAAGTTCATCGTGGGCGCGCTGCAGGTCGGCTGCGGCATAGCGCTGCGCGGCGCCGCCGCGGTCGGCGGCATCGATCAGGGTGCGGGCACGGGTCAGTTGTTCGACGGGACGCGGACCCTCGCTCGCGCAGCCGGCGGCAAGCGCCGCGCCTGCGATCGCGATGCAGACGAATGGCCGGGGTATATTCATGGCGGTTCTTTCCTTCACTGACGTTGTGGGCATAGCATTGCGGAGACGTAGTCGCGGCCGTGTCGGCCGGATGATTCAATGAGGGGTCAGGTTCGCGCACGAGGCGGGGTCAGTGGCGGCCTACGCCTCGGGCCGCCCCGGCCGTTGAGGCGACCGCGGGCCCTTAAGCGTGCGAGTGATCTGAAGCAGTAACCATGAACCTCGAGAACTCACGAGCCGCGCGGCGCTCGCTGCCGCCTGAGCAGATCGAGGCTTTTGCGCGCGACGGCGCCACGCTCATCCGCGGGCTCTTCAGCGCCGCCGAGCTCGCGCTCTTGAGGGCCGGGATCGATGCGAACCTCGCGCACCCGAGCCCGCGGGCCAAGGTGGCGAGCACCCGGGAGGATCCGGGGTGGTTCATCGAGGACTTCTGCAACTGGCAGGACAATGCCGCCTACCGGCGGTTCATCTTCGGCTCCGCGCTCGGGGAAGTCGGGGCGCAGCTGATGAGGAGCAGTGCCGCGCGGCTCTATCACGATCACATGCTAACCAAGGAGCCGGGCACGAAGGCGCGCACGCCCTGGCACCAGGACCAGCCCTACTACAACATCGAGGGCGCGCAGAACTGCAGCTTCTGGATCCCGGTGGATGCGGTGAGCCGCGAATCCACGCTCGAGTTCATCGCCGGCTCACACACCGGCCCCTGGCTCATGCCGCGCTCTTTCATGGACGCGCAGGCGAAGTGGTTCCCGGAAGGCAGCCTTGCGGACCTGCCCGACATCGAGGCGGACCGCGGCGCGCACCGCATCCTCGGCTGGGCGCTCGAGCCCGGCGATGCGGTGTGCTTCCACATGCTCACCCTGCACGCTTCGGCCGGCGTGAGCGCGGGCCGGCGCCGGCGCGTGTTCTCGGTGCGCCTGATCGGGGATGACGTGCGTCACGCGCCGCGACGCTGGCAGACCTCGCCTGACTTTCCGGGGCTCGACGGGTCGCTGCCCGCGGGGGCACCGCTCGAGCACCCGCTGTTTCCCCTGTTATGGCCGTCAGCCGGGATTTAGCCCGGCCGCGGCGGGCGGGTCGGTCGCGATGACGCGCACCGCCTGCCCGGCGGCGAGTCGCTCGGCGCCGCGCACCACCAGGCGGTCACCGGGGGCGAGGGCGCCGCGCACTTCCACCGCATCCGCGACCCCGGCCCCGGGGGTGACGTCGAGCTCCTCCACGGTGTTGGCGCGCGTCACGCGCAGGACGTAGGAGTGATTCTGGCGGATGACGAGCGCATCGCGCGGCACCGTCAGCGCCGCGTGCGCGGCGAGCGAGGGCAGATTGACCTCGATCGGCGTGCCCACCAGCCACTCGCGGCTGTCGAGCGCCACGCGGATCTCGAACTGCCGCGAGCGCTCATCACCGACCGGCACGACGGTGCGCACGGTGCCGCCCCTGGCGACGCCATGATCGCGCACCGTGACGCTCTGCCCCGGATGCACGTTCGCGGCGAGGTTGAGGGCGGCCGTGGCGCGTGCTTCGACGTCGCCGGTGTCCACCAGATGCACCGTGGCTGCGCCCACCTGCACGAACTCCCCGCGCTGGATGAAGCGCTCGGTGACGACCCCGGGGAAGGGTGCGCGGATCACCGACTGGTCGATCTCGTACTGCGCCTCGCGCAGCTGCGCGTCCGCGCGCGCCACATCGTCGCTGGACACATCGCGCTGCGCGCGGGCGTCATCGAGCTGGCTGGCGCTTAAGGCCTGGGTGGCGGCGAGGCGGTTGAAGCGCTCGAGCTGCGAGGTCGCGACATCGCGCGTGGCGCGGGCGCGTGCCACCTGCGCCCGCAGGTCCTCCAGGCGCAGCCGCGGCAGCGTGTCATCGAGGCGCGCCAGGGGCTCGCCCTGGCGTACGCGCGTGCCGACATAGGCGATCCAGGTGACGCGTCCGGCGATGACGCTTGCGATGTGGGCGTCCGCGCGGCTGACAATGGAGCCGGGGATCCAGCTTGCGACGCTTAAGGGGCGCACGCTCACCGTGGCCACCTCCACCACGACCCGCTCAGGATTGGGCTTGGGGTCCGCGGCGGCGGTGGGCGTGCTGACAAGGCTCACTGTAAGGGCGAGGCAGGCTGCGGCTCGTATCATCATGGGATCTGGCGCTCCGCTTGAGGCGAATCTCAGGACCGGGTGAGGGCGGCCGGGGCGAGCGCGCTCAGCGAGCGTGCCGCCGCGGGCTGCATGAGGCGCATGAGCGAGGGAATCAGCACCAGGCTGAAGATGAGGCTCACGACCACGCCGCCGATGTTGACCGCCGCCAGCCCGCGGTAGATGACGCTCCCCGGGCCCGGGTTCACGGCCATCGGCAGTGCCCCGAGCGCCCCGGTGAGGGTGCTCGCGAAGATCGCCCGCAGGCGCTGCTGCAGGCCGGCGCGGATCCCCGCCTCGAGCGCGGCGCCTTCGGCCTGCACGCTGCGCACCGCTGCCACCAGCAGGATCGCGTGATTGATGATCACCCCGATCATCATCACGAAGCCGATCATCGAGAGCAGGTCGAGCGCCTGAAAGCTCACAAGATCGAGCAGGCGCAGCCCGAGCACGCCGCCGACGAGCGCGAGTGGCACGGTGAGCAGCACGATCAGGCTGTCGCGCAGCGAGCGGAACAGCACCGTCATGAGGAGCAGGAGCACGACGAGCGCCATGCCGAACACGCGGCTCATGGCGGAGAGGGTCTGGCTCAGGCTGTCGGCGCTGCCGGCCAGTCGCAGCGAGCCATCCGCGGGCATGCGGGAGCGCAGGGCGGGAAGTACCTGCGTATCGATGATGCCCAGGACCTTCTCGAGTGAGAGCGAGGCCGGTGGGTCGACGGTGAGCGTCACCGTGCGGCGGTGATTGAGGCGCCGGATCCCGGGCGGCCCGAGTTCGGTGGAGAGCGCCACCAGGTCCCCGAGCCGCACCGTCTGTCCGGCGGGCGTGACGAGCGGTGCGTTGGCGAGCTCCTCGGGCGTGGCGCCCTGGTTGGCTTTCAGGATCACCGGCAGCCGTGACTTGCCGTCGAAGTACTCCCCGAGCCAGGCGCCCTCGCCGACAGTGCGCACCACCGTGCCCACCGCGGCCCGGTCCCAGCCGAGTTCGGCGATACGGCGGTCATCGGGGACGGCGTGCAGCTCGAGGCCGGCTTCCTCGGGGTTCGGGAAGGACAGCACGGTGGCGCCGGGAAAGACCTTCTCCAGGAGCGTGCGCCCCTCGAGGGCGACGCGGTTGAGCGCCGCGGTGTCCTCGCTCTGCAGATGAATGCCCACCGAGCGTGCCGAGCCGCCGATGCCACCGAACAGCTCCCCCTCCGCGGTGAACACGCGCGTGTCGGGCAGGCCCACGGTGACCTTGTCACGCAGCACGCGTTCGAGCTCGCCGATGCGCTGCTCATCCACGACCCGCGCCCCGATGGTGCCCCCGCCGGGCCAGGCCTGCAGGTACCAGTTCTTCAGCCGCGGCTCCTCAACCCCGCGCATGTAGGGATCCATGCGCTTGAGCAGCGTCGGCAGCAGCTCGCGGTTCACCGCTTCGGGGCTCATGCCGGGGGGGAATTCGAAGAACGAGTCGATGGCGGCGCGCTTGACGGGCGGCAGGTAGTCAAGCGGCGGCAGTAGCCACCAGCTCAGGAGCAGCGGCCCGATGAGAAGACCCACAACCCAGGAGAGCTGCTTGGCACGCGTGTCGGTGACGCGCAGCACCCACTCGGTGAGGCGCGGCCAGCCCGCGCCGTAGCCGCTCGGTTTCATCGGGCGCTTGAGCACGAAGCCGAGCGCCTGCGGCAGGAGGGTGAGCGCGGTCACGATCGAGACCGCCACGGCGATCGAGATCGTGAGTGCCAGATCGCCGAACAGCTGCCCCTCCACGTCCTTCAGAAAAAGGACCGGCACAAAGACCGCCACCGTGGTTGCGGTCGAGGCGATCAGTGCGCCGGCCACCTGGCGCGCTCCCCGGGTAGTCGCTTCCCCGAGTGGCACGCCCTGTTCCCGCAGGCGAACGACATTGCCCGACACCACGATCGCGCCCTCGACCACCATGCCGACCGCGAAGGCGAGACCGGCGAGTGAGATGACGTTGAGGCTGCGGTTCATGAGATCGAGCGCGACGAAAGTGGCGCACAGGCATACCGGGATGGTCGCCGCGATCAGCAGCGTCACGCGCCACTCGCGCATGAACCACCACACGACCACGAGCGCGAGCAGCGCGCCGACGATGAGGTTCTCGGTGAGAAGATGGACGGCGCGGCGGATGAAGAGCGCCGCGTCAAAGGACTGCTCGATGCCGAGCCCGTGGGCCTTGAGCGGGCCGGCGCGCAGCTCCGCGACCGCCGCCTTCACCGCATCGAGCGTGCCGAGCACGTTCGCGCCGTTGGCGCGGTACACCTGTACGCCGATGGCGGGGTTGCCGTTCTGGTAGGCAAAGAAGGTGCGCGGCGGCGGGGCCACGTCGACCGTGGCAACGTCTGCCAGGTGCACCGGGCGCCCGTCGCGCCAGGCGAGGACGAGGCCGCCGAGCTCCTCGGGTGTGAAGCGACCGGTGAAGCGCAGCGTGTACTGACGCCGCCCGACCGAGAGCTGGCCGCCCGAGACGTTGCTGGCCGCCACGGCGCGGCTGGCGATGTCCGGGACCATGATGCCGAGCGCGGCCGCGCGCTCAAGGTCGACGGTGATGTGCACTTCATCTGAAGGTCCGGAGTTGACGTTGACGGCCGCCACTCCGGGGATCGACTCCAGGCGCGAGCGCACCGTGTCCTCGATGAAGCGCCGCTGCTTTTCGATCGGCCCGGGGGTACCGGGCAAGAGCTGCACGAAGAACCAGGAGAGCGTCTCGTTGGTGTCGCCGTTGCCGCCGAGGGAGATCTGCGGGCGGTCGGCATCGCGCGGCAGGGGCGGCAGGCGGTCGAGCCGCCCGATCGCCTCCACCAGCGCGTTCTTCATGTCGGTGCCGAGGGCGAAGCGCAGGTTGAGGTTGGCCCCGCCGACCTGCGCGTTGCCCTCGATCTCCTCCACCCCGGGCAGGCCTTGCATCACGTTCTCGAGCGGCTCCAGGAGCTCGGACTCGACTTCTTCGGGGGAGGCGGTGCGCCAGCCGGTCTGGATCTGCAGTTCCGGGCGCTTGATGTCCGGGAACAGCTGCAGGGGCAGGTGCGAGAGGCTCAAAAGTCCCAGCAGGAGGACGAAGATCGCCACCACCGCCACGCCGATGGGGCTCTTGCTCGACCAGTGCAGGGTTTCCATGGCTCAGGCCTGAGTGTCAGGGAACCGTCCCATGCGATCTTGGATGCTACCGCCCGGTTCCTGGTTTGAATCAGGCGGGGCGCCGAAGCGTGCGGCGGGCGCGGTGTGCCGTGGGCCGGGAACGCCGGGGCGTGGAACGCCCGCCGGGGGGCGGTGGCGCGGCGGAGCTAGAAGCCGACGTAGCCGTGGGTGATCGCGTAGGCGACCACCCCGGTCGCCGAGCGCACCCCGAGCTTGCGCATGAGATTGGTGCGATGGCGTTCGACGGTCTTGTGGCTCAGGGACAAGAGCTGCGCCATCTCGCGCGTGCGGTAGCCCTCGGCGATCAGCGCGACGACTTCCTGCTCGCGCGTCGTCAGCATGCCGGCGCCATCGGTGACGCGCCGATGTGGAGCATCGCCTGCGGGTCGCGTGCTCGGGGGCTCGAGCACCGAGGTGCTGATGTAATGCCTGCGCTGGGCAAGGGTGCGGATGGCGTTGAACAGTTCCGCGCGGCGATCGTTGCGCAGCACGTAGCCGTCGGCGCCGGCGCGGCGCGCGGACTCGATGGTCCGACCCTCGCGGCTGGCGGAGAGCACGAGGCATGCGGCCTGGGGCCAGTGGCGCTTCAGGTGCGCCAGCGTCTGCGGTCCGGTCTTCATGGCGAGCGAGAAATCAACGATCACCACGTCCGGGGCGGGCCGGCCGGCGCGACTGCGCAGCGCCTCACGCACGCTCCCGCAGGGCTCCGCAACGCTCAGGCCGTCCTCGCACGCCAGCAGCGCGCACAGGCCGTCACGGGCCAGGCCCTCGCTGTCGATCACGAGAATGTGAGTCTTGCGGCGCATCTTGGGGTGGCTGCGCAGGAGCTTCGGGTCACTATACTCCTGGGGGCCGGGGCGTAGGACCACCGGCCAAGGCCGAGGTTCCCGCCGGGTGAGCGAAATATCGGGAGCGCGTTCCTAGGGCTTTTTGCGGCGCAGAAAGCGCTCGATGCGCTGCGCGGCATCCGGCGCCAGGCCCTCGTTCTTGAACAGCTCGAGCGCGTGCGAGTCGCGCAGGCTCAGGCCATCGCTTTCCTGCAGGGCGCGCTTACTGACCTGGTTGGCGTACCAGGAGTTGGCGAGGATGTTCTGCGAAAGCTCGCTCAGACGCGTCTCGAATTGCGCATCCGGGTAGAGGTAGTTCGCCAGGTGCATCTCGTGCGCCTCGGCGCCGGTGTAGCTGTGGCAGGTGAACATCATCTCACTCGCCTTGGCGCTGCCCACGCGATGCGGCAGGCGCAGGCTCAGGCCCCAGATCGGAGTGAGGCCCCAGCGCCCGTAGGCGTCGCAGAAGCGTGCCGACTCGGCGGCGACGATGAGGTCGGCCGCGAGCGCCAGTTCCAGCGCCCCGGTGGAGCAGTGCCCCTCGACCGCGGAGACCACCGGCTGCGGCAGGCTCGCGAGCTTCTCGATGACCTCGGAGTTGAAGTGCGGCTTGGCGTGCGCGCGCACGTAGCTGAGCACCTCCTGCATGTCATAGCCGGCGGAGAAGTTGCCGCCCGCGCCACGCACGATCACCAGGCCCACCTTGCGCGACTCGCGCGCCAAGGCATCGACGTGCGTCTCGAGCGCCTCGAACACCTCCTTGGTGAGGGCGTTCATCTTGTCCGGGCGGTTCAGGGTCAGGATGGCCGCGCCCTGGCGGTCCTCACGCAACACAAGCTCGCTCATGGCGAAGTCCCTCCGGATCGGTTCCACCAGCCCCCGCCGAGCGCCTGGAACAGCGCCGCGGTGTCCGCGTAGCGGTTGGCGCGCGCCTGCACCACGTTCAGCCGCGCCTGCTGGTAGGTCTGCTCCGCATTCAGCAGCGCGACGGTGCTGATGGTGCCGAGCGTACGCTGCTGGCGGGCGATGTCGAAGGCCCCGGATGCGGCCTGTTCGGCCGCGAGCGCAGCGTCGAGCGTCTCGGCGTCGGCCTTGAGGGCGTGCAGGGTATCGGCGACGTTCTGGCAGGCGAGGATCACCGCCGCGCGGTACTGGGCGCCGGCCTGATCGAGGGCAGCATCGGCGGCGCGCTTCTTGTGCAGCAGCGCGCCGGCGTCGAACAGGGTCTGGGTGAGGGATGCGCCCGCCGCCCAGAACCCGGTGTAGGAGGTGAACAGCTGGCTGATCTGCAGCGCGCTGGAGCCGGTCTGGGCGCTTATCGAGAACTGCGGCAGCATGTCGGCGATCGCAACACCGACCGCGGCGGAGGCGGCGTGCAGGTTGGCCTCCGCCTGGCGCACGTCCGGGCGCTGCTCGATCAGGCGCGAGGGGATGCTGACCGGCAGATCCGCAGGCAGGGTAAGGTCCTCGAGGCGGAAGGTGGCGGCAGGTTCCCCGGCCGGCAGGCGCCCGAGGAGCGCGGTCAGGGCATCGCGGGTCTGCGCCAGCTGCTTGTTGAGCGGCGGGAGAGTTGCGCGCGTCTGTGCCTCGGCGGCCTGCTGCCCGAAGAGGTCCAGCTGGCTCGCCGTGCCGTAGCCCTTCTGACCGACGACGGTGCGGGTGAGCTCCTGCTGCACGGCGAGCAGGCGCTCGGTGGCGCTGATCTGGGCGCGCAGCGCCGCCTCCTGCACGGCGGTGACCACGACGTTGCTGCTGAGCGTGAGGTAGGTGGCCTCGAGCTGGGAGCGCATGCCCTGTGCCTGCGCCTGGCTGATCTCGATCGCACGGCGCGTGCCGCCGAAGACATCGGGCGTGTAGGTGAGACTCAGCTGCGCGGTGAAGAGATTGTAGTAGGGGTTCTGCTGCGGCAGGTTCGTGGGGTTTGCGATCGTGCCGATGGCATTCTTGGCGCGCTGGGCGCTGAAGCCGCCCTGCAGCGTCGGGAAGAGCGTCGCGCGCTGCGCAGCGTACAGCTCGTTCGCCTGGCGCAAGGCGGCCTGCGCCGCGGCGACGTCGGGATTGTCCTTCAGCGCCTGGGTTACAAGCGCGTTCAGCGGCTCGGATTTGAACAGGCGCCACCAGTCCGCCGGGATGTCGCGCCCGGCGAGGAAGCGCTGCGCCTCCCCGCCAGGGCCGCTGCTCGCCTGGGTCTGCCCGCTCATGGGGGCGCGGCCGTAGTCTTCATCCGGCGGCGGCGCCGGGCGCTTGAAGTCCGGCCCCACCGCGCAGCCGCTCACGAGCGTGCCCAGCAGAAGCGTGCGCAGCAGCCTCATCCCTTACCCCACAGCGGCCGCCCGCCACGCTCTTCGGCCCAGTGCTCGATCACGTGGTACATCGAGGGCAGCACGAAGAGGGTCAGCAGGGTTGCCACCGCGAGCCCTCCCACCACGACGGTGGCGATACCCCGCTGCACGTCGCTGCCGACCCCGGTGTGGATCGCCGCCGGCAGCATGCCTAAGGTGGCCACCGTGGCTGTCATGAGTACCGGCCGCAGCCGCTCGGTGGCGCCCTTCATGATCGCCTCGTGCAGGTCGAACCCGGATTTTCGCATGCGGTTGAGGTTTGCGACCATGATGATGCCGTTCTGCACCGCCACGCCAAAGAGGGCGATGAAGCCAACACCCGTGGCGACGTTGAGCGTCTGGCCGGTGAGGTGCAGGGAGACGAGGCCGCCGAGCGTTGCCAGCGGCACGACGCTCAGGATGAGCGCCGCCTGGCGCACGTTGCCGATGCCGACGGTGAGCAGGATCAGCATCAGTCCCATCACCATGGCGAGGATCACGAGCAGGCGCGACTCGGCGCGGCGCTGGTTCTCGAACTGTCCGCCCCACTCAAGGCGGATGCGGTGCGGATCGAAGTGCACCTGGCGTGCGATCTTCTCCTGCGCCTCCTTGAGATAGGAGGTGAGGTCGCGGTCGCGGTTGTCGATGCGGATGGTGAGGTTGCGTTGGCCGTTCTCGCGCGTCACCGTGCTCTCGCCCTGGCGCACGCGGAGGTCGGCGATCTGGGCGAGCGGCACGTTCATGCCGGCGCTGGTGCGCACCGTGAGAGCGCCGAGCACGTCCGGGTCACTGCGCGCCCCGGACAGGTAGCGCACGGTGAGCGGGTAGGTGCGCTCGCCGACGTACACCGTTGAGACCGGCGCCTGCCCGACCCCGGTCTGGATGACGTTCTGCACGTCGGCCATGTTGATGCCGTAACGGGCCGCCTTGGCGCGGTCGAGCTTGATCTCGATCTGCGGTACCGGGGGCTCCTGGAAGATCGAGGCGCTGGAGGTGCCCTGGATGCTCTCGAGCACCGCGACGATCTGGCCGCCGATGTCGCGCAGCTCGTTGAGGTCATCGCCGTAGATCTTGGCGACCAGCGGGCTGTGGGCGCCGCCGAGCAGGTCATTGACGCCGTCGATGATCGGCTGGCTGATGCCGATCGAGTAGCCGGGGAGCTGCCTGCCGAGGTCGGCGGCCAGGCGGTCGACGAAGGCCCTCTTGGACTCGTGGTTCGGCCAGGTGTCGTAGGCGTTGAGCCCCACCGGCGCCTCGATGTGCGACATCGTCCAGGGATCCGTGCCGTCATCGTTGCGGCCGGTCTGGGTGACGACGTAGGACACTTCCGGGTACTTGAGGATCGCGCGCCGCAGCTCGCTCGCCATGTCGCTCGCCTCATTGAGCGCAAGCCCCGTGGGCATCTGCACCTGCAGCCACAGCGCTCCTTCATCCAGGTCCGGCAGGAAGTCGCGCCCGATGGTGATGCCAAGTCCGATGACGGCCAGCAGCGCAAACAGCGAGATGCCGTAGATGATGCGCGGTTCGCGCAGGCAGGCAGTCAGCCAGCGGTCGTAGTGCAGCGTCAGCCGCTCGAGCCAGCGATTGTGGTAGACGCGGCCGGGCGCGCGGAACGCGTAATAGGCCAGCGCCGGCACCAGCGCAAGGCTCGTCAGCAGCGCGCCAAAGAGGGCGTAGCCCATGGTGTAGGCCATCGGCGTAAAGAGCTTCGCCTCGGCGCGCTCAAAGCTGAACAGCGGCAGGTAGGTCGTGATGATGATGAGGCTCGCGAAGAAGATCGGGCGCGTCACCTGCAGCGCTGCAGCCTTGACCTCGCTCTCCGAGAGCTCCTGCGCGGGGGTCGCCTCGCGGCGTCTGAGCACCGCCTCCGTCACGACGATCGCACCATCGACGAGGATGCCAAAGTCGAGGGCGCCGAGGGACAGCAGGTTCGCGGACACCTTGGTCAGGTTCAGGAACGAGAACACCGAGACCAGCGCCATCGGGATCGAGACCGCCACCACGAAGGCGCTGCGCGGACTGCCGAGGAACACGATCAGCACGATGAACACGAGCGCAATGCCCTCGGCGATCGTGCGCCCCACCTTGCGCACCGTGGCGTGCACCAGGTTATCGCGGTCGCTGTAGGGCACGATACGCACGTCCTCGGCGGCGAGCTGGCGGTTGAGCTGCGCCACTTTCTCGTGCAGCCCGCGCAGGGTCTGCGAGGGGTTCTGGTACTTGAGCATCAGGACGATGCCCTCGATGGTGTCGGGATTGTTGTCCTTGCCGAGGATGCCCTCGCGCTCCTGGTGGCTCAGGGTGGTGCGTCCCAGGTCGCGCACCAGCACCGGGATGCCGTTCACCTGGGTCACGACGGTGGCCCCGATGTCCTCGAGGCTGCGCATGAGGCCGACGCCGCGGATCACATAGCTCTGCTCGCCGCGCGCGACGCGGCCGCCGCCGGCGTTGGCATTGTTGTTGTTGATGGCATTGATCACATCGGTGATGCCAAGGCTGTAATGCTCGAGCTGCTGCGGGTCGAGGTCGAGCTGGTACTCGGTGGTGAAGCCGCCGAAGTTGGTGTCATCGACGACCCCGGGCACGGACTTCAGCGCCGGGATGACCCGCCAGCGCTGGATCTCCGACAGCTCCTGCAGGTTCTTGGTGGTCGACTCGAGCGTGTAGCGGTAGATCTCACCCCCGGGGCCCGCCACCGGGTCGAGCGAGGGTGCGGCGCCTGCGGGAAGCACCGCCTGGTTGATGCGCTCGAGCAGGCGCTGGCGCGCCCAGTAGTCCTCGTAGCCGTCGCGGAACAGCACCGTAATGAGCGAGAGCCCGAAGGTGCTCGAGGAGCGCATGAGCAGCAGCCCCGGGGTGCCGTTGATCTGACGCTCGAGCGGCACCGTGATCAGCTGCTCCACTTCCTCGGCGGCGAGCCCGGGGATCTGGGTGGTCACCTGGGCGGCGACGTCACCGAGCTCAGGATAGGCCTCGACCGAGAGGGTCTCCCAGGCATAGATGCCGAAGCAGGCGAGGAGCGCGGCGAGCACGATGACGGGGATCCGGTGCTCGAGGCAGAAGCCGACAAACTGGTCAATCATTGAGCAGGATTCCGCCCTTGATGACCACCTGCTCCCCTGCCTTGAGACCGCCCAGGATCGGCACCGAGTCGCCTTCCTGCAGATCCGGCTCGACCGTGCGCCGCTCGAAGGTCCACGGCGCCGTGGCCACGAACACGCTCGTGCGGTCGTTGTTCATGAGGAGCGCGGAGGTCGGCACCACGATCTGCGGCCGCTCGGCCGTGATGAGAGTGACGCTCGCGTACATGTTCGGCTTGAGCCTGAAGCCATCGTTGGGCAGGGCGATGCGCACCTTATTGCGGTGCGAGTCCGCCTCGAGCACGTCATTCACGCTCATCACCGTGCCCTTGAGCACGTCGTGCGGCGCGGCGTCGAGGCGTACCTGCGCCTCCTGGCCGAGCGCCACCTTCGGCACGTCTTTCTCGGCCACGAGTGCGGTGACCCACACGGTGCCGAGGTGCACGAGCGTCAGCACCGGCTGGGTCGGATCATTGATCATGTTGCCGGTCGCGACATTCAGCGCCGTGATGCTGCCGGCGAAGGGGGCGCGCAGGGTGAGCAGGCGCGAGCCGCGGTCGCCCTGGACGCCGATGGCACGCAGCCTGGCCTGGGTGCGCGCGTACTCGGCCGCAGCCTGGCGCTGATCGCTGCGCGCCTGGTCGAGGTCGCGCTCCGAGAGTGCGCCGATCCTCGCCTGCCCCTCCTGGCGCTCGAGGTTCTTCTTGGCGAGATTGAAGGTGTCGGCGGCCTTCGCGTCTTCCTCCCAGGCCTGGGCGAGATCGGGGGAATCGATCACGGCGAGCACCTGGCCTGCGCTTACCCGGTCCCCCGGGGACGCGCGCAGTTGCGCCACGCGACCGGCGAGCGGGCTTAACAGCGCCGCGGTGCGGGCGGGATCGGACTCTACGAGCGCCGGCAGCAGCAGTCGCCCGCCCACCGGTACCGCCTCGACGCGGGCGACCGTGAGACGCGAGCGCAGCGCGGAAGATTCCGGCACGAAGAGACTCGCGCCGCGGTGCTCCACAAGGGGCGGCGGCGCTGGCGGGGGGCGCTCGGCAAACAGCCCGAACCCGTGGGTGTAGAGAAGCACGACCAGCAGCAGCCCGAGCACGAGGCCGCCCCAAAGAAACGCGCGGCCGCGCGGGGTGGCGGGCTGATCGATGATCGCCGCGGGGTGCGGTTGCTCCGAAAGTTCCTCTGTCATGGTCGCTGGTTCCTGGAGGCACGCGCGCGGTGCGCGCGTGCTAGCGATGCCGCTGCGGTGTGCCGTCCTCGACGCAGGCCGGGGTGGCGCATTCGCCTTCCTCGATCTGCACCGTGCAGTGCTCGACGCGCAGCTGCGACTCCAGGCGCGCATGAATGGCAGTGATCACGGTGCGGTGCTCGGTACCGGGCTCAAGGTCTGCGTGCAGCGTCACCGTCGGTCGTTCACCGGTCATCGACCACACGTGCACGTGGTGCACGCCGGCGAGCCCTGGCACGTGGCCGAGCAGACACGCCTCCACCTGCGTGACGTCAAAGCGCGCCGGGGCGCTCTCGAGCAGCACGTCGGCCGACTCACGCGTGAGCGACCACGCCGAGCGCAGGATGAGGAAGGACACGAGCAGCGAGAGCAGCGGATCGGCGATGCGCCAGCCGAAGACGAGGATGAGCACGGCGGCCGCACTCGCCGCCACGGAGCCGAGCAGATCGCTCAGCACGTGGGCGCGCGCGCCGCGTTCGTTGAGGGAGTCCGCCCCGGACAGGGCGAGGAAGGCGGCGAGGTTCGCGATGCCGCCGAGGAGGGCGATGCCGAGCATGAGGCGGCCGTCGACGGGCGGCAGGTGGCGCAGGCGCACGATCGCCTCGTACACGACCCAGGCGGTGAGCAGGAGCAGCAGCTGGCCGTTGACGAAGGCGGCCAGCGGCTGGTAACGGCGGTGGCCGTAAGTGCGCCGCTGGTCGGCGGGACGCTGCGCGACGCGGATCGCCACCACGGCGAGCACCAGCGAGGCGGAGTCGGCGAGCATGTGAGCGGCTTCGGCCAGCAGCGCGATGGAGTTGGCGAGATACCCGCCGACGGCCTCGACCACCGTGAAAGCCCCGAGAATGACCAGCGCGATCAGCAGGCGCCGTGTGCTGCGGCGCGCCCCGCCGGCCGGCGCGCCGTGCCCGTCGTGGGAGTGATCGTGGTGGCCGTGGCGGGCATGCCCCCCGTGCGCGTGCGCGTGTGAATGTCTGCCCGTCATGAACGAAGGTCCCCGTGACCGGTGCGGATGCGTGCGGGGCGCGCGTCGTGAGCCTGCCGGCGCGCCCGAGGCGCGCGCGCCGCCCCCGGCTGCGCGCGCGTGTCTGCCGGCGTATAGTGAAAACCCTGTAGTCACTTTAGGGTCAAGGGGATCATGGACCTGACGCTCAAGATCGGTGAACTGGCGCGCCGCACGCAGTGCCAGACGGAGACCATCCGCTTCTATGAGCGTGAGGGACTCCTGCCCGCGCCGACGCGCACGGCGGCCAACTACCGGGTGTACGGGCACGCGCACGTCGAGCGCCTGGCCTTCATCCGCAACTGCCGCGCCCTGGACATGACTCTCGATGAGATCAGACAATTGCTGCGGTTCCGTGACCTGCCCGAGGATGACTGCCACGCGGCCCACGCGCTGCTCGATGAGCACGTGGCACACGTGGCGGCCCGTATCGCCGAACTGCAGCAGCTCGAACGCGAGCTGCGGGCGCTGCGCCGGCAGTGCCAGACGGCGCGCGAAGACCGCTCGTGCGGGATCCTCGGGGAGCTCAGTCACTCCGCCACCGGGACCCGCCGCAAGGCCGGCGCCCACGTGCGCGGCACCCACCGCGGCTGAGTGCGGCCTGGCGCGCCCGCCGCGGGCGAACGATGCACCCACCGGCAGGCAGCCCTGCGCGGGCCGCTGCCGGTCCTGCGCCTGCTCGCCGGGCTGTTCCTGCTGCACTCAGGCGCGCTGCGCGCCGAGGAGGTGGCACCGGTGGTCGCGCCGGGACCGGACTCCCCCTGGCCGGCGCTGCTGTCCGCCCAGTACACCTACGTGCTGCAGCACCAGACCGCGCTCGATTCGCCCTACGCAGGACGCCTGAGCCTCATTCCCTCAGGGGACACCGAGGCCACCCACACGATCGGCTTCTACGGCGGCTGGGGGGTGGCAGGCTGGGCGCAGCTGTACCTCGATACCGAGAAGTTCATGGGGGCCGGTGTCAGCGGGGCCACCGGGCTCGGCGGGCTCACCAACGGGGACGTGGTGCGCGAGGGTGTGGCCGGGCTCAAAAAGACCTTCTACATCGCGCGCGCGTTCGCGCGCTTCATGGTGCCGCTCGGGCGCAGCGTGGTGCACGTCGGGCGCGCGCAGGATCAGGTCGCCGGGAATGAGGCGGCGACGCGTCTGGAGTTCAAGGCCGGGCGCATGGCGGTGAACGATGACTTCGACCACAACCGCTACGCGGGCGCCACGCGCACCGAGTTCATGAACTGGTCGCTGTGGGACAACACCGCCTGGGATTACGCCGCCAACACGCGCGGCTACACCGACGGCTTCGTCTTGGGCTACGTGAGCCCGCGGTGGACGCTCAAGTACGGCATCTACCGCATGCCGCTTTATGCCAACGGCCAGACCCTGGAGACCCTCAGCCGCGCGCAGGGAGAGAACCTGGAGCTGACCCTCTCGCCCTGGAGCAACGGGGCGGTGCTGCGCCTCCTCACGTTCCGCAATACCGCCCGCATGGGGGACTATCGCGAGGCGCTCGCGATTGCCGCCGCGAGCGGCATGCTGCCGGATGTGGCTGCGGACGGCCGCGACGGTCGCCACAAGTACGGCTTCGGGGTGAACGGGGAGCTGCCGCTTGCCGATGCGGGCGAGACCGGGCTGTTCATGCGCCTCGGCTGGAACGACGGTGCCACCGAATCCTTCGTGTTCACCGAGGTCGACCGCCTGGTGAGTCTCGGCGCCCAGCTCTCGGGCAGCCACTGGCGGCGTCCGCAGGATCACCTGGGTCTCGGCCTCGTCATCGAGGGGCTCTCCGCCGCGCACCACCAGTACCTGGCCGCGGGCGGCGCGGGATTCCTCCTCGATGATGGGCGGCTCAACTACGCGCACGAGGAGATCCTCGAGAGCTATTACCGTGTGCAGGTTCTGGATGCCATCGGGCAGCTGCCGGTGCGGCTGCAGATCGGCCCCGACGTGCAGCTGATCCGCAACCCCGGCTTCAATCAGGACCGCGGGCCGGCACGCTTCTACGCACTGCGCGTGCACCTGGAATACTGAGGCCCCGGGGCGCCCCCGCAAACGAACAGGCCGCCCGGCGAGGGGCGGCCTGTCGTGTCAAGAGGGTGCGCTGCCTCGATCAGCTCTTCTCGCCCTCCGGATGCTCCGGGCGCTCCTTGTGCGCCTGGGGCTGCTTGGGGGGCTTTGGCGGCTTCGCGCCATTGGCGGCAACCGCAGGCTTCGGGCCCGTTGCCGGATGCGCGTTGGTGGGCATGGGGACAGCAGCGGCCGGGCGGCCTGCGGACTTCGCAGCGATGACACCCGGACCTGTGAAGGTGGCCGGATGCGTGGTGGCGGCGATGGCGGGATGCCCGCCGTTGGCATGGGCGAAGAGCGCAGGATTCTTGGCCGCTTCCGTCACGTGCTGCTGCTGCTGGACGGTCGGCTGCAGGTGCGGTTCCTGCGCCGCCATGCGCTCCTGGGCGGTCGGGGTCGCGGCGATGCCGCCGGCGCCGCCGGTGAAGCTCACGCGATTCACCGTGACGTTATTGACCACGGTCTCGTTGTACGTGTTGTGGACCACCGTCACGTTCACGTTGGTGACCGCGGCGTTGTAGGCGAAGGAGTTACCGACCCAGCGACCCCCGGCATAGCCGCTGCCGGCATAACCGAAGCCGTAGTTCACGCCGCCATAGAAGCCGATGTGCGGGCCCCAGTAACCGGCATGAAAGGCGTATACGCCGCCGACGTAGCCCCAGTATCCGGGGGTCCACAGGACGCCGACGCGCGGGGGCGCCACCCAGGTGCCCGGCACCCAGTAATAGCCGCTCGGGGCGTAACCCCAGTACCCGGGCGTCCACATGTAGCCCACCACCGGGCAGGGCGGCTGCTCGTACACCGGCAGCGGCGGGGGCGCCTCGTAGATCTGGCCTTCCACGGCCGGGGCCGGCGCGACCACGGCAACTGGCGCTGCGACGTACGCTGGCGGAGCTAGCGGGCGCACGGCGATGGTGCAGCCGGCGGCCAGGGCGCCGATTGATGCGAGGAGCGCAAGACGCGCCAGCGAGCGCGCGGACACGAACGTGGGGAGGGGCTTTGACATGGTCCTGCCTTGGTACGAAAGCTCGGGGGAGGTTAGTCCCGCGCCGGTGGATGAAAGGTGAAGCGCCTTCACGAATTTGAAAGCTCGCGAAGCCTCGTTTCCAGCACCAACGTGCCGGTGCAGGATCGGGACAGGAGATGACGAACTCTTAACGGGGTACGTCGCTGTCTTGACACAGGGTAAGTATGGGCTTACGGTAAGTCATGATTTACGGTAAGGCGCTCGACTGCCTCAGTGACCCGACGCGGCGGCGCGTCTTCGAGCGCCTGCGCAGCGGACCGAAGTCCGTCGGGGTCCTGGCCCGCGGCATGCCTGTGAGCCGCCCGGCGGTGTCCCAGCATCTGCGGGCGCTGAAGGAGGCGGGCCTGGTGGCCGACAAGCCCGACGGCACCCGCCGCATCTACTACATCGATCCGCATGGACTTGGCGGGTTGCGACGCTGGCTCGACAGCTTCTGGGACGAGGCCCTGCTGGCGTTCAAAGAGGGAGTCGAGTCACAGGGCGCGTCCCGGGACGAGGAGTCATGAGCGCCACGATCCGCATTGCCCCGGTGCGCAAGAGCATGCGTGTGCACGCCAGCGCGCCGGCGGCCTTCGAGTTCTTCACGGCCGGCATGGATCGCTGGTGGCCGAAGTCCCACAACATCGGGCGCGCGCCCATCAGGCGCTGCGTGATCGAGCCCTTCGTCGGCGGACGCTGGTACAACGAGCTGACCGATGGTTCCGAGGTGACGGTGGGTCACGTGCGCGCATGGGAGCCCGGCGCGCGCCTGGTGGTCAGCTGGGAGATCACCGCGCAGTGGCAGCCCGAGGCGCGCGTCGCGCTCGCCTCCGAGGTCGAGGTGCGCTTCGTGCCGGACGGACCTTCCTACACGCGTGTCGACATCGAGCACCGCGACTTTGAGCGCATGGCAGAAGGGGGCGAGACCATGCGCGGGGCGGTCGATAGGGGCTGGCCCGGGCTCCTCGAGCTCTTCGCCGAGGGCCTTGCGCGCGGCGCGGCGCACGCGCCATGAGGCTGAGCGCCTCCGTGTGGTTGCGCATCGGCGCGGCGCTTGCCGCGCTCTACGCGGCCGGACACACGCTCGGGCACCCCTGGACCGCGACGCACGACCCGATGGCGCAGGGGGTGACGATCGCCATGCAGGGCGTGCACTTCAACGCCGCGGGCGAGAACCGCAGCTACTGGGAGTTCTACCAGGGGTTCGGCTTTGCCCTGAGCGTGCTGCTCGCACTGCAGGCGGTGCTCCTGTGGCAGCTGGCCGCACTCGCAGGCAAGGGTCAGGACTATCGCGTTGCAGCGCTCGCTCATCTGGTGGCGTTCCTCGCCCTTGCGGGGGTGGCCTACCGCTACCTGTTCGCGCTGCCTCTGTGGCTCGCGCTCGCGATCGCAGCGTGCCTCGGCGCGGCGCTGCTGCGCGCAGGCGGGCGGCCGACGCATTCGTAGGCAGCCGCGACGGCCACGCACTACACTGGCGCGTGCCCGAGTATGCAACCCACCCCTCCGAGCGGACCTGCAAGAACATGAACTGGATTGCCCTGACCTGTGCGGCGCTCGTGGCCGGCTGCTCAACCTCCCCCCCCATCGACAACCCGTCCAGCCCCAGGGAGATCCGCCCGCAGTCCGATGAGCGCGTCGAGGCGCGCCAGCTCGAGCAGGCCGAAGCGGAGTGCTCGGCGCAGGGCAAGCATGCGGTCGCCCATCGCGATGAGGGCATGACGCTCTACGACTGCAAGGACTGAGGGCGGATATCCGGTAGAATCGCGCCCGCGCATCCCAATGCCTGGGTGGCGAAATCGGTAGACGCAAGGGACTTGAGAAAATTGAGCACCCGGCGCGGAAACGGCCGGCGTGAATGGGGTCAAAGTCGGTGGAACAGTAGCGCAGCGCGCGCCTGCAATACCGAGCTAAGCCCGACACAGAGCACGCAGTGCAGCGAGCCGCCTGACGGCGGTGGTTCTTCGGGAAAGTGTAGAGACTTGACGGCCCCTGCCTAATCCGCCGCCTGCGCGGTCGGGAGGGCAAAGGTAAAGTCCAGACCACAAATGCGGTACGCAGCAGCGAAAGCTGTAGTGGTACGAAAATCCCTCGGGGGCAACCCCATGCCGGTTCGAGTCCGGCCCCAGGCACTCCGCCGCGCCCACGCCACGGCTCCTAGTTCGGCACGTCCTGCGTCATCTTCTCAGCGATGATTGAACGCTGCGTGATCAGATCGGGCGTCGTACTGTAGAGCGCCCTGAGGTAAGCCCGATCCCAGTCGCTCAGCCCCGCAGGCAGGGGCTCGTGCGCCGCCTGTGCACGAAAGAGCCGCAGTATGGAAGGTGATGCGCCGAGCGGCGCTTCCGGGTCGGTGTCGGCGAGCGCCAGCATGGCGACGTAGTCCGTGAGGGGCCCGATCGGCAGCCCCGCCGCCCGTCGGGCGTCCACGATCACGGCGACCGAGGAGAACGCGAGGAGATCCTTCACGAACATCCTTGAACCGATGAGGTCGGCCCCGGTGGGTACCTCCCGGAACCGCTGGCCGAGCTGCAGCGACCCGGTGGACTCAGGACCCGGACCCGCGCTGCCGAAGGACTTGTTGTACCAGACGCGGACCGGCCCATGACCGGCGGCGAAATGCTCAAACGCCGCCGGCGTGCCGTGTACGCCGCCGAAGGCGCTGCGCCTCGCCCCCCACGCCCGGATCAGGGCATCCGGGTCAGCGGTGAACACAACCGCCAGGTTCGCCCGGCACTGTTCGCCATCGAGCGGCGCCCCGGCCGCACGGGTGATCTGCGACAGCCGTGCCAGCATGAACTCGCCTTCCTCCCGGGACAGCCCGACCACGGTCGGACAGACCGGAGAGTTCCAGCGGTGCAGCGCCTCGTCCCGGCGCTGCGTGTGCGTGATGGTGGTGACGTACACGAGCAGCTGGTGTTGCAGCGCGGCCCGTCGCGCTTCGATGGTGACCTGGGGCACCTGCGGGGGCGGTCCCGTCGCCTCCGTGGCCGGCGGGTCGGCGAAAACCGGGCCGGCAGCGAGGAGGGCGGCCGCGAGCAACCGGCTGCGCAGGCACCGGGGGCCCGAGGGCGCGTGGCTCATGCGACCCATCTTAGGTCGCGCGCGGCAGCCGCACGGCCGCCGCGTAAGGCTCCTGAAGATTCTTCATATGAGGACTACGCCGCAGGAGGGCTTCCCACCACGAACGCGCGCACGCCCTCACGGGTGACACTGTGATGGGAGTCACGTGCCGTCCATGCCGGAGCGCAGATCCCGGCCGTTCGCCCTCGCCGGCGCTGCGCCCGCTGACGCCCCGCACCGACACTCGCGCTAACCGCATGAATTTGCCAGACTTGCGCGCCGAAAGTCCGGTACTCCTGCCGGGCCCGGCCCACCGATGCGAGTCCGATGTCGCCGAACACCCTCGAGGCCGAGAACCTGCACCTGTGGCGCGGCGACCGCCATGTGCTGCGCGGGGTCGGCTTTTGCGTGGCCGGCGGGCAGTGCCTGAAGCTCACCGGCGTCAATGGCGCGGGCAAGACGAGCCTGCTGCGCACGCTGGCGGGCCTGATATACCCGGAAGAGGGGCGCGTGTGCTTTGGTGGCACTGACGTGCGGGAGGACCTGCGCACCTTTCAGGGCTCACTCCTGTATCTCGGTCACGAGCCACCGCTCAAGGCCGACCTGACCGCCATTGAGAATCTGCTCTACTGGATCGGCACGCGCCGGCGCGTGAGCGCTGCGCAGCTGCGGGCCAGTCTGGCCCGCGTGGGCGCGGAGGACCTGAGCGAGCGCCTGGTGCGCACCCTGTCCGCCGGGCAGCGCCGCCGCGTGGCGCTCGCCGGCCTGTCGCTGTGCGCCGTGCCGCTGTGGCTGCTCGATGAGCCGGCCACGAACCTCGACACCGAGGGACAGGCACTCGTCGGCAGTCTCATCGCCGAGCAGCTGGCACGCGGCGGTGTGGCCATCGCCGCCGTCCACCATGAGCTGCCCGGCCTCGGCGCCGTGCAGCACCTGGAGCTGGCAGCGTGAGCGTCCCGGGCATGACGTCACTGACCGGCGCGGGCGAAGGCGCGGCGCGCTCGACCGAGGCGCTCGTGACGTCCTGGGCCGCTGCACGCCTTGCGCTGCGGCGCGACCTGACGCTCGCGTTCCGCAAACCGGCACAGCTCATCCAGCCGCTGACGTTCTTCGCGCTCGTGACCATGCTCTTTCCGCTGGCGATTTCACCCGAGCTCTCGCAGCTGCGACAGGTGACCCCCGGTGCCCTGTGGGCCGCGGCGCTCCTGGCATCGCTGCTGGCGCTCGAGTTCCTGTTCCGCGATGACTCCCAGGATGGCACCCTCGAGCAGTACGCGCTCTCAGGAAACTCCCTCACCGCGCTCATCTTCGCCAAGACGCTCGCGCACTGGCTGCTGACGGGACTGCCGCTGGCGCTCATGGCGCCGCTTGCCGCGATCGCCCTCGGCGCGCCGAACGCGGCGCTCCCGGGGATCATCGCCGCCGTCGTCCTCGGCAGCATCACCTTAAGTCTCGTCGGCTCCATCGGTGCAGCCCTGACCCTCAATATAAAGAGGAGCAGCGCGCTGCTGTCCCTGCTGACCCTGCCGCTGTCGCTCCCGGTGCTGATCTTCGGCGCGCGCGCTACGCAGGTGGCCATCGGCGGCGGCGCGCTCATTGCGCCGCTGGAGCTGCTGGCGGCGCTCGCGGTCCTCGGCGTCACCCTCGCACCGCTCGCGGCCGCGGCCGCGGTACGTATCAGTCTGGAGTAGGCGGACCCGATGAACTTCACCTGGTTCCACCGCCTCGGCTCGCCCCCATCCGTGTACCTGCTCGCGCGGCGCCTGACGCCCTGGCTCGCCTGGCCGGCCGGAGTGCTGATCCTCGCCGGCCTCATCGGCGGGCTGTGGCTTGCGCCCCCGGACTACCAGCAGGGCGATGGCTTTCGCATCATCTACGTACATGCCCCGAGCGCATGGTTGTCCCTCATGGTGTATACGAGCATGGCGCTGGCGGCGGCCGTGGGACTGATCTGGCGCATCAAGGTGGCGCATGCCGCGGCGGCCGCCTGTGCGCCGATCGGGGCGTCCTTCACGTTCGTGGCCCTCGTGACCGGCTCGCTCTGGGGCCAGCCGATGTGGGGAACATACTGGCAGTGGGATCCCAGGCTCACCTCGGAACTCGTACTGCTCTTTCTGTATCTTGGGTATATGGGACTACGCGCAGGCATAGAGGACACGCAGCGCGCCGATCGCGCCAGCGCGGTGCTGGCGGTGGTCGGCGTGGCCAACGTGCCCGTCATTCACTACTCGGTCACCTGGTGGAACTCGCTGCATCAGGCCCCGAGCGTCATGCGGCTCGCCAGGCCCACCATGCCCGCTGCCATGCTGGTGCCGCTGCTGCTGATGCTCGCCGGCTTCACGCTGCTCTTCGGTGCGCTGCTCCTGGTGCGGCTGCGCGCGGAGATCCTCGCGCGCGAGCGCGCCAACCCGTGGCTGAAGGAGGCGCTGGCCCCATGAGGGAATTCCTCGACATGGGCGGCTACGCCGCGTTCGTTTGGCCCTCCTACGCGCTCACCTTAGCCGTCATCGCCCTGAATGTATTCTGGGCGCGGCGCGCCCTGGCGCGCGCGCAGGCGGCCGCGCGCCGCCGCCTCGCGACGCGGGGCGAGTCATGACGCCGACCCGCAGGCGGCGCCTGATCCTCGTGCTCGGCATTCTCGCGGGTGTGAGCATCGCCGGCGCACTCGCGCTCAATGCCTTCCGCCGCAACGTCACCTTTTTCTTCGATCCGACCCAGGTGGCGCGGGGGGAGGTGGCGGCCGGGCAGGCCTTCCGCCTCGGCGGTATGGTGACCCAGGGCAGCCTCACGCGTGCCCCAGGCAGCCTCGAGGTGCATTTCGTGGTGACGGATTTCAGCCACAACGTCCCGGTGAGCTACAGCGGCGTGCTGCCGGACTTGTTCCGCGAGGGCGCCGGGGTCGTCGCCCACGGGCGCCTGGACCCCTCCGGCACTTTCGTTGCCGATGAGGTGCTCGCCAAGCACGACGAGAAATACATGCCCCCGGAAGTGGCGCGCTCGCTCAAGCGCCGGCACGGGGAATCACGCAGCGGCGACGCGGTGAGCCCCGCTGCGCCAAACCCCTCAGGATCCTGACCGATGTGGCCCGAACTCGGACACTTCGCCCTGATCCTCGCGCTGCTGCTCGCGGCGCTGCAGGCGTTCTTCGGCATCGCAGGTCCGGCCTTCGCGCGGGGGCGCTGGACTCAGGCGGTGACCCCGGCGCTCGCCGGCCAGGCGGTGATGGTGGTGACGGCGGTGGTGTGCCTGGTGAATGCCTTCGTCAGCAACGACTTCTCGGTGCTGTACGTGGCGGAGAACTCCAACTCCGCGCTGCCGCTGTTCTACCGCGTGACGGCGCTGTGGGGCGCGCACGAGGGCTCGCTTTTGCTGTGGATTCTGCTGCTGGCGCTGTGGAGCGTGGCGGTGGCGCTGCGCGCCTCGGCCCTGCCGCCGTACTTCGCGGCGCGCGTGCTCGGCGTGCTCGGCCTCGTGAGCTTCGGGTTCCTGCTCTTCACGCTCGCCACCTCCAACCCCTTCGCGCGCCTGGATCCGCCGGCCCCCGATGGCCGCGACCTGAACCCGATCCTGCAGGACCCGGGACTCGCGGTGCACCCGCCGATCCTCTACACGGGCTACGTAGGGTTTGCGGTGGCGTTCGCCTTCGCCTGCGCTGCGATGCTCGAGGGCCGGCTCGACCAGGCCTGGGCGCGCTGGACGCGCCAGTGGACGACCTGGGCGTGGGCCTTCCTCACCTGCGGCATCGCGCTCGGCAGCTTCTGGGCCTATTACGAGCTTGGCTGGGGCGGCTTCTGGTTCTGGGACCCGGTCGAGAATGCCTCCTTCATGCCCTGGCTCGTCGGCACGGCGCTGGTGCACTCCCTCGCAGTGACCGACAAGCGCGGCCTCTTCAAGAGCTGGACGCTGCTGCTGGCGATCCTCGCGTTCTCGCTCAGCATGCTCGGCACCTTCCTCGTGCGCTCCGGAGTGCTGGTGTCGGTGCACTCGTTCGCCGCCGATCCCAGCCGCGGCATGTTCATCCTCGCGTTCCTCGTCATCATGATCGGCGGCGCGCTGACCCTGTACGCCTGGCGCGCGCCGCTCCTGAAGTCGCAGGCCGGCTTTGAGCTCGGCGCCCGCGAGTCCTTCCTGCTCTTCAACAACGTACTCCTCGTGATCGCCGCCGCTACGGTCCTCGCCGGCACGCTCGCGCCGCTGATCTCCGATGCCCTGAAGCTCGGCACGGTCTCGGTGGGACCGCCGTATTTCAATCCGACGTTCCTGCTCTCGATGCTGCCCCTGAGCGCACTCTTGGCGGTCGGCATCCACGCGGGCTGGAAGCGCGGGCGGCTCAAGGATGCGCAGCGTGCGCTGCTCCTGAGCCTCCTCGGCGCGGCGGTGCTCGCCTGCGGACTCGTGTTCGGCATCTACCGCCACGGGCACATTCTGACGCCGATCGGCGCCACGCTGGGTTTCTGGATCATCATCTCCTCGCTCGTGGATCCGATCGATCGCTGGCGGCGCGGCCTCACCCTGTCACGCGCCGTCCTCGGCATGACCATTGCGCATCTCGGATTCGGGATCGCGGTCATCGCCCTCACCACCGTTGAGTCGTTCACGGTGGAGCGCGACGTGGCGCTGAGCCCCGGAGAGGTCGCGCAGGTGGGCGGCTACGAGCTGCGCTTCGAGGGCGTCAAGCCGATCGAGGGCCCGAACTTCGATGGCGTCGGCGGTACCTTCATCGTGACGCACGGTGGCGCGCCGGTGGGCGTGATGGTGCCGCAGAAGCGCCAGTTCTGGGTGCAGCACCAGGTCACCTCCGAGACCGCGATCACCGTGAGCCGCGGCAATAATCTTCTGCTGGCGCTCGGGGATGACCTCGGCGCCGGCCGCTGGAGCGTGCGGGTGCAGATCCGCCCGCTCGTGAGCCTCGTGTGGCTCGCCGCACTGATCATGGCGATCGGGGGCTGCACCGCCGCCTCGGACCGCCGCTACCGCACGGTGCGGGCCGCCACGGCGGCCGGCGGCTCGCCGGCCCTGGCACGCGAGGCGTAAGTGAACCGCTTCCTCGTACCGCTCGGCGTCTTCGCGCTGCTCGTGGTGGTGCTCGTCATCGGCATCCGCCATTCCCCCGACAAGGGCATCATCGTCTCGCCACTGCTGGGTAAGCCCGCACCCGCCTTCGCGCTGCCCTCGCTCTTCGAGCCGGCGCGCACCGTGAGTTCGGCGGACCTCAGGGGCCACTGGTACCTGTTCAACGTGTGGGGCACCTGGTGCGGGGAATGCCGCGCCGAGCACGCCATGCTTCTGAAGGTCAAGGCCTCCGGCGTGGTGCCGCTCATTGGTCTTGACTGGAAGGACGATGACGCGCAGGCGCAGGCCTGGCTCGGGCAGCTCGGCAACCCCTACGAGACGGTGGCGGTGGATCGTTCGGGCCGGGAGGCGATCGACTGGGGAGTCTACGGGGCACCCGAGACCTTCCTCGTGAATCCGGCCGGCGTCGTGGTCTTCAAGCACGTCGGCGCCCTGGATGAGGACACCTGGACGCGCGAGATCCTGCCGCGCGTGCGGGGAGGCAAGAGCTGATGCGCACTCGATCCGTGACGGCACTTGTGCTTCTGAGCCTGGTGCTGCTGAGCGCCCCGGTGCGCGCACTCGATACCACGGTCCTTCAGGACCCCAAGCTGCAGGCGCGTTATCTGGCACTCACGCACGAGCTGCGCTGCATGCAGTGTCAGAACGAGCCCATCGCCGACTCCCCGGTCGATCTGGCCGCGGACCTGCGCGCGCAGGTGCGCGAGCAGCTCCTCGCCGGCCGCTCCGATGATGAGATCCGCAACTGGATGGCGGCGCGCTACGGGGACTTCATCCTCTTCCGGCCGCGCTATTCCTGGCGCAACGCCTGGCTGTGGGCCGCCCCCGTGGTGCTGCTCGCGCTCGGGGCGCTCATCTGCTGGCGCATCGTGCGCACGCGCACGCGCCTGGTCGCCGATGACCACGAGCCCCTCGATGAGGAGCTGCGCTCCTGATGCTGAGCTTCGCCGTCCTCGCCGCAGTGCTCACCGTCGGCGGCGTGCTCGCCGTGACGCTGCCGCTGCTGCGCCGCGGCAGCGCACCGACGGCACCCTGGGCGGCGCTTGGCGCTACCGGGGTCCTCGTCATCGGCTCGGCGCTCCTCTATATCGCCTGGAGCAATTGGTCGTGGCGGGCGGCGCCGGCAGCAGACTCACCCCAGAGCATGGTGGCGCGGCTCGCGCGGCAGCTGGAGGAGAATCCGAACAACCTCGAGGGCTGGCTGATGCTCGGGCGCTCCTACGCGGTGCTGCAGGAACTGCCGCTCGCGCTGCGCGCGTTCGAGCGTGCCGAGCGTCTGAGCGGGGGCAGGAACGTCGAGGCGCTGCTCGGGGAGGCCGAGGTGCTGGCGCTTGAGGACCCCGCGGAACTGGAAGGTCGCGCCGGGCGCCTGATCGACCGGGCGCTCGCCCTGGAGCCTGACTCGGGCAAGGTGCTGTTCTTCGCCGCGACTGTTGCAGCGCGCCGCGGTCAGCTGCCCCTGGCGCGCGAGCGCTTCGCCCGCATCCTCGCCATGCACCCGCCGGACAACGTGCGCCCGATCCTGGAGCAGGAGATCCGGCTCATCGACGAGAAGCTCGCCGCACCCGCACCGCCCGCCGCGGGCTCCGCGGGGGCCGCTTCCGTGTCGGTGAATATCACGCTCGCCCCCACCCTGGGCGGGGGCCCGCCGGCGCCGCTGTTCGTGTTTGTGAAGAATGCCACCGCCGGCGGTCCTCCCCTGGCCGCGAAGCGCCTGGAGAGCCACTTTCCCCAGTCCGTCACCCTGACAGCGGCGGATTCGATGATCCCGGGACGTTCCTTTGCCGCAGGTCAGGCGGTGCAGGTCGTGGCCCGCATCGCCCGCTCGGGGAGCCCGGTGGGCGCCCGTGGTGATCCTTACGGGGAAGTCACCTACCGGGTGGGGCAGGACGGTCAGCTCAATCTGGTCATCGACCGGCTCACGCCTTAAGAAGTCTCAGCGGCCCGCTCAGGGGCCGATTTTTAGCGTTTCCTGTCGGATATCGCTTATTTGCCCCGCCACATTCGAGGGGTATGCTGGCTCCTGTCAGGCTTTTTCAACGCATCTCGCCGCAAGTGCCCGGCCTCGACTCGGGTCTTATGGCGGTTTTAAGGAGCACGAGTGATGGCACAAGGAACCGTTGATGAAGGGCGCACCTCCCACCGCGGCTTCGCCTCGATGAACGCTGAGCGGCAGCGTCAGATCGCGAGCATGGGCGGCAAGGCGGTGCCGGATGAGAAGCGCAGTTTCTCCCAGAACCGCAGGCTCGCGGCCGAGGCCGGCCGCAAGGGCGGCCAGAGTGTCCCGGGCGCGAAGCGCAGCTTCTCGCAGGACCGGACGCTCGCGGCCGTGGCCGGTCGCAAGGGTGGCCAGAGTGTGCCGGATGAGAAGCGCAGCTTCTCGCAGCACCCGGAACTTGCCGCCGAGGCCGGCCGCAAGGGCGGACAGGCGAGCCACGGCGGCGGCAGCCGCCCGGCATGATGCCTGCCGCCTGAAGGGCGGAACGCTAAGCCGCCAGGCAACCCGTGGCGTGCGCGACGGCCGGGAGTCGCGCGCGCCGCTTCATGTCCGAAGCGTCACGAACCAGGCGCCGATCGCGATCATGCCGATCCCGATCCAGTTGACGAGCGCCAGCTTCTCCCCGAGGAAGCTCACCCCGAACAGCGCCACCAGGACGACACTGAGCTTGTCGAGCGGTGCCACGCGCGCCGCATCCCCGACGCTCAGCGCGCGGAAATAACACCACCAGGACGCTCCGGTCGCAAGCCCGGACAGCACGAGGAACAGATAGCTGCGCGCCGAGGCGGTCCACAGCTGCGGGAACTGGCGCGTGGCCCCGACGAGCAGCGTCAGCACCGTGAGGATCACGGCGGTGCGGATGAGAGTCGCCACATCCGGACTGACGTGCTCGATGCCCACCTTGGCGAACACGGCGGTGAGCGCGGCGAAGACCGCGGAGCTCAGGGCCCAGATCTGCCAGGACGCCATGCACGGCAGTGTCACACGCCCCGGGGCGCGCGGTCACGGGGCGGGCATTGACCTTTACCGTGCGCGCGTACTACTTTGCTCACCAGCTAGGGGAGCCCCGGCAGGGGGCTGAGAGGCCAGCGGAGCGCTTGGAGGTGAGCGCGGCATGGCGACCCTTGAACCTGATCCAGTTAATGCTGGCGTAGGAAAGTGTCACCGGGGATGGCGCATGCGGCCGTAACGCGGCTCGCACCTGCTCTCCAAGTCCCACACCGCACGCGGCATTGCCGGATCTTCGACTCAACGTTGAGGAGCCCGAACATGAATGCGCAGCTGATGCAGGTCGTATCCGAGTCTTTTCCCTCCTCGCGCAAGGTGTACCGCGGCGGACGCCTGCACCAGGGGCTGCGCGTGCCGATGCGCGAGATCGATCTGCACCCCTCCGCCGCTGAGCCGCCGCTGGCGGTGTATGACTCCTCGGGGCCCTACACCGATCCTGCCGTGCGCATCGACATCGAGGCGGGACTCGCGCGGCTGCGCGCCCCCTGGATCAGCGCGCGCGGCGACGTCGAGGCCTATCCGGGGCGGCACGTGCAGCTCATCGACAACGGCCTGAGCGAGGGGGCGCGCGCGGCGCCGGAGTTCCCGCTGCGCCGTGCGCCGCTGCGGGCTGCCGCCGGGCGCGCCGTCACGCAGCTGGCCTACGCGCGCGCCGGCATCATCACCCCCGAAATGGAGTACATCGCCATCCGCGAGAACCTCGGGCGCAGCGAGCCCGCCGCCGCTGCCCGCGACGGCAACTCCTGGGGTGCGGCGCTGCCTGATTTCGTGACGCCGGAGTTCGTGCGCGCCGAGGTTGCCGCGGGGCGCGCCATCATTCCGGCAAACATCAATCACCCCGAGTCCGAGCCGATGATCATCGGCCGCAACTTCCTCGTGAAGATCAACGCCAACATCGGCAATTCTGCGGTGACCTCCTCGACCGCCGAGGAGGTCGACAAGCTGGTATGGGCGATCCGCTGGGGCGCCGACACCGTCATGGACCTGTCCACCGGGCGCAACATCCACACCATCCGCGAATGGATCCTGCGCAATTCCCCGGTGCCGATCGGCACCGTGCCGATCTACCAGGCGCTCGAGAAGGTCGGTGGCGTGGCCGAGGAGCTCACTTGGGAGGTGTTCCGCGACACGCTCATCGAGCAGGCCGAGCAGGGCGTCGATTACTTCACCATCCACGCCGGCGTGCGCCTGGCGTACGTGCCGCTCACCGTGAGCCGCGTCACCGGCATCGTCTCGCGCGGTGGCTCGATCATGGCCAAGTGGTGTCTGGCGCACCACCGCGAGAGCTTCCTTTACGAGCACTTCGAAGAGATCTGCGAAATCGCCCGTGCCTACGATGTGAGCTTTTCACTCGGTGACGGGCTGCGGCCGGGGTGCATCGCGGATGCCAACGATGCGGCGCAGTTCGCCGAGCTCGAGACGCTCGGGGAGCTCACGCAGATCGCCTGGGCGCGCGACTGCCAGGTGATGATCGAGGGCCCGGGTCACGTGCCCATGCACAAGATCAAGGCCAACATGGACAAGCAGCTCGCCACCTGCGGCGAGGCGCCGTTCTACACCTTGGGCCCGCTCACCACCGACATCGCGCCCGGCTACGATCACATCACCTCCGCCATCGGCGCGGCGATGATCGGCTGGTTCGGCACCGCCATGCTCTGCTACGTCACCCCGAAGGAGCACCTCGGGCTGCCGGACCGCAACGACGTGAAGACCGGTGTCATCACCTACAAGATCGCGGCCCACGCGGCGGATCTTGCCAAGGGACACCCGGGTGCGCAGGAACGTGACGACGCGCTGTCACGCGCGCGCTTCGACTTTCGCTGGCAGGACCAGTTCAACCTGTCGCTCGACCCGGATACCGCCTGCGCCTTCCACGACGCGACGCTGCCGAAGGAGGGGCACAAGGTGGCGCACTTCTGCTCGATGTGCGGGCCGAAGTTCTGCTCCATGCGCATCTCGCACGAGGTGCGTGCCGAGGCGCGCGCCGCCGGCATGCGCGACATGTCGGAGAAATTCCGCGCCCAGGGCGGTGAGATCTACGTGCCGGCCGCGGCCGTGAAGGGCCCCTAGCGATGCGGGTTGCCATCATCGGCGCCGGCGTCGCCGGCCTCAGCTGCGCGCTGGAGTTTGCCGAGCGCGGGGCGGCGGTCGAGGTGTACGAGCGCGCCGCCGAGGGGCAGGTGCACGGCTGCTCCTGGTTCGCCGGCGGCATGCTGGCGCCCTGGTGCGAGGCGGAGAATTCCGGTGCGCTCATCGCCGCGCTCGGTGCGGAGAGTCTGCCGTGGTGGCGCAGCCACTTCCCGGCCACTCAGTGGCACGGCACGCTGGTGCTGGCGCACGCGCGCGACCGCGCGGAACTTGCGCAGTTCGGCCGCCGCACCGGGCAGTTCGAGCCGCTGACGGCGACGGCGATAGCACTGCTTGAACCGGAGCTCGCCGGGCGCTTCAGCGAGGGCCTGTATTTCAAGGGAGAAGGACACCTCGAGCCGCGGGCGGCGCTGGCGGCCCTGACGGCGCGCCTGCGCGAGCTGGCGGTGCCGCTGCACTACGGCCATGCCGGCCCCGGCGGGCGCGCCGCGGGGCGCGTCGTGATCGACTGCAGCGGGCTTGCTGCCCGCACGCAGCTGCCGCAGCTGCGCGGCGTCAGGGGCGAGATGCTCATCCTGCGCCAGCCCGAGGTGCGGTTGTCGCGGCCGGTGCGGGTGCTGCACCCGCGGCTGCCGGTGTACGTGGTGCCGCGCGCCGCTGGGGTGTTCATGGTAGGCGCGACCATGCTCGAAAGCGACGCCGTCGCGCGCGTCAGCGCGCGCGGGGCGCTCGAGCTGCTCTCGGCCGCCTATGCGCTGCACCCGGCTTTCGGCGAGGCGGAGATCCTGGAACTCGGCAGCGCCGTGCGCCCGGCCTTCGCGGACAACCTGCCGCGGCTTACTTTCGTCGGGGCAGCACTGCACGTCAATGGACTCTACCGGCACGGCTTCCTCATCGCCCCGGCTCTCGCGCGGCGCGCGGCCGACGTGGTGCTCGAGGGGCGGCATTTTGCGGAGGTGATGGATGAGAATCCAGGTCAACGGCGCCTGGCGTGACGTGCGCGCGGCGGCCCTGGCCGCGGCGCTTGCCGATCTCGGCTACGGGGATGCGGTGGTCACGACTGCCGTGAACGGCGAATTCGTGGCCGCCGAGGCACGGCCGCGCACGCTGCTCGAGGAAGGCGACCGCCTCGAGGTGCTCGCACCGATGCAGGGGGGCTGATGCTCAGCCTCTACGACACCGCGCTCGGCTCGCGGCTGCTTCTGGGCAGTGCCCGCTATCCCTCGCCCGCGGTGCTGACCGCCGCGGTGCGGGCGGCACGAGCCGAGGTCGTGACCGTGTCGCTGCGGCGTGAGTCCGCCGGCGAGCGTGCCGGCCAGGGCTTCTGGTCGCTGGTGCGCGAGCTGGGCGTGCGGGTGCTGCCCAATACCGCCGGCTGTCATTCGGTCAAGGAGGCGGTGACGACCGCGCACATGGCGCGCGAGGTGTTCGGCACACCCTGGATCAAACTCGAGGTCATCGGCGAGGACGACACGCTGCAGCCGGACGTGTTTGGCCTCACGGAGGCCGCGCGTATCCTGTGCGCGGAGGGCTTCCAGGTGTTTCCCTACACCACCGAGGACCTGGTCGTCGCCGAGCGGCTGCTGCAGGCGGGCTGCCGGGTGCTGATGCCCTGGGGGGCGCCGATCGGCTCCGGGCGCGGGCTCAACAATCTCTACGGGCTGCGGGCGCTGCGCGCGCACTTTGCGGACGTGCCGCTGATCATTGATGCCGGGCTCGGGGTGCCCTCGCACGCCGCCCAGGCGCTCGAGCTCGGCTTCGACGCGGTGCTGATCAACACCGCGGTCGCCCAGGCGCAGGACCCGGTGCAGATGGCGGCCGCCTTTGCGCAGGCCGTCGAGGCGGGCGCCGCGGCCTGCGCCGCCGGGCCCATCGAGGCGCGTGACCTCGCGAGCCCCTCGACCCCGGTCATCGGCACCGCCTTTCGCGGATGAACCTGCCGCGCGTCTACCCGATCATCGACAGCGCCGCCTGGGTGCAGCGCCTCGCCCCCTCTGGCGTGCGCCTGCTGCAGCTGCGCATCAAGGAGCGGCCACTGGCGTGGGTCGAGGCCGAGATCCGCCGCGCGCTCGGCGCCTGCAGCGCGCACGGCATCCAGCTGATCGTCAACGACTACTGGCAGCTCGCGCTCGTCGCGGGGTGTGACTTCGTGCATCTCGGGCAGGGGGACCTGGAGCACGCTGACCTGGCAGCCCTGCGGCGGGCGCAGGTGCGGCTCGGGGTGAGCACTCACGACGAGGCGGAGCTCGAGCGCGCGCTCAGGCTCCGCCCGGACTACGTGGCGCTGGGGCCGATCTACCCGACCACGCTCAAGGTCATGCCCTGGGCACCGCAGGGCCTATCGCGCCTCGGGGAGTGGAAGCGCCGCATCGGCGCGCTGCCGCTCGTCGCCATCGGTGGCGTGACACTCGAGCGCCTGCCCCTGGTGCTCGGGGCCGGGGCGGACGTGGCGGCGGTCGTCAGTGACATCGCCGCCGCCACCGACCCGGCCGGGCGGGCGCGGGCCTGGGTCGACGTGGCGGCGGCGGCCTAGCGTGAGCGAGCGCTACGCCCGGCAGATCGTGTTGCCGCAGGTGGGTGCGGCCGGCCAGGCGCGCCTGGCACGCGGCCGCGTGCTGGTGGTCGGCGCCGGGGGCTTGGGGTGCGCCGCGCTGCCGTATCTTGCGGCAGCCGGGGTGGGGCAGCTGACGCTTGTCGATCCTGACCAGGTGCAGGAGTCGAACCTGCACCGCCAGCCGCTCTACCGCATGAGCGATATCGGCACGCGCAAGGTCGACGCGGCGCGCGCCGCGCTCCTCAGCCTCAACCCCGGGCTCACGATCAGCGCGTACTGCGAGCGGCTGGATGCCGGCAACGCCGCCGAGCGGGTCGCGGCGGCCGACGTGATTCTCGATGCGGCCGACAGTCTGGCCGCCACCTACATCCTCAGTGACGCCTGCCGCGCGGCCGACCTGCCGCTCGTGAGCGCATCCGTACTCGGACTGTCCGGTTACGTCGGCGTTTTCTGCGGCGGAGCCCCGAGCTACCGCGCGGTGTTTCCCGACATGCCGGCGCAGGCCGGCACCTGCGCCGCCGACGGGGTTCTCGGTAGCGCAGTCGGCGTCATCGGCACGCTGCAGGCGCATCTGGCACTGGCGCTGCTCCTTGATCTTCAGCCGAGCCCGCGTGGCCGGCTGCTGTCCTTTGACTTCCGGTCACTGCACGTCGGGGGCTTCGCCTTCGCAGGCGCGAGCGAGCCGCCGCCGTCGGCGCTCACGTTCATCACCCCGGCGCAGGTGCGGGCCTCGGACGTGGTGATCGATCTGCGCTCGCTCAGCGAAGCACCGCGCTCACCGTTCCCGCAGGCACTGCGTCTGGACGTCGAGGCCCTCGAGCGCGCGGTGCCGGCGGCGGCTGACGGGGCGCGGGTGGTGCTCTGCTGCCGCAGCGGCATTCGTGCCTGGCGTGCCGCGCGCGCCCTCGAACGGCACGGGCACGCCAACCTGGCGCTGGTGGCGTTCGGGGAGTGAACGCGGTTCTGCTCATCGGCGGCACCGACTCGAGTGGCGGGGCGGGTCTGGCGCGCGACCTGCGCACGCTCACCGAACTCGGCACGGCCGGACTGTGCGCGGTGACCGCGGTGACGGCGCAGACCAATGAGGCGCTGCACGCTTCGCACGCGCTGCCGGCGGCACTCGTGGGCGCGCAGATCGAGGCGGCCTTCGCCACGCGTCGCGTCGCTGCGGTCAAGATCGGGATGCTGGCAACTGCCGCCAGCGTGCACGTGGTGGCCGAGGCGCTGGCGCCGCACGGCGATGTGCCGATCGTTCTTGACCCCGTGCTGCTGTCTACCTCCGGCGCGCAGCTGCTGGAGGAGGGCGGCCGCGAGGTACTCATGCAGCGCCTGCTCGGGAGCGTCACGCTCCTCACGCCCAACATCCCGGAGGCCGCCGCACTGCTCGGATGTCCGGCGGCCGCGAACGAGGAGGCAGCGCTCGGGCAGGCGCGGCAGCTCCTGGCACGCGGCGCGCACGCGGTGCTCCTCAAGGGCGGTCATGCGAGCGGGCGCGACAGCGTTGATCTGCTGCTGTCGCGGCACGGCCTTGAGCGCCTGAGCGCTCCGCGTGTGCCGGCGACGCTGCGCGGCAGCGGCTGCGCGCTCGCCTCTGCCATCGCCGCATACCTGGCGCAGGGTGTGCCGCTGCCGCAGGCGTGCGCACAGGCGAAGAGTTACGTGCATGCGCTGCTGCAGCAGCGCCTCTGACAGGCACAGCGCCGCTGTCGGCGGGCCGCGACACGCGCGGGTTTTACCGCCGCCGCCGTCAACCAATCCCTCACTCGTTCGCTAAAGCTCACGAGCCGACTCATGCGGCCCGTGACCTAACAGAGGGATTTGGACATGCACCGGAATATGTTGCACAGCGCAGTTCGCGCAGCGCTCTTTTCAGGCCTGACGGCCGCCCTGGCCGCCTGCGGGGGCGGTGGCGGCAGCAGCGGTTCCACGGGCTCCGCCACGAGCCAGGTAACGCTGCCGCTCAGCATCAGCGATGCCTCCTCGCAGGACTGGTCGACGATCGGCGTACGCGTGCTGAGCATCGCACTGGTGCCGCAGGATGGCGGCAGCAACGTGACGGTGTGGAGTGCGCCTTCGCCCGCCCCGTACGTCAACCTCGAGCAGCTCGATCAACTGGCGGAGATTCTCGGTAATGTCCCGGTGCCCTCCGGCACCTACACCGCGGCGGTGCTGACGGTCGCGGCCAACCCGGGCGACGTGCTGCTCACGGTTGCGGAAAACCCCGAGAGCGGCTTTCCGCTCGCCGGCGGCACGAGTATTCCCGCCGACCAGATCGTCATCCAGGGCAAGCAGGGGGCGAGCGGCAGTTACACCGTGCCGGTGAACGTCGCCTTTGCCAGCCCGCTCGTCATCAGCACCAGCTCCACCGCCGCGCTCGATCTGGAATTCGATCTCAGCAACCCGGCATTCATCGTCGGGCACACGCCCCCGGCGGCCATGGGCGCCACGCTGTGGGCGGTGAATTTCAAGGGACCGCTGCGGCATCACCCGATCTACGACATCGCGCGGCTCGTGCTGCGGCACACGTATGGCACGGTCAGCAGCGTGGCCGCGGATGCCAGCTCCTTCACCATGAACAAGGATTTCCCGGTGCTGCCGGTGACCAATCCGGAAACCGCGGTAGTCAGCCCGCAGCTGCTGCAGATTCAGGCGGACAGCACCGACGGCACCATCTTCTACGACCTGGACGCGCAGACGCGCACAGTCGTCAAGGACTTCTCCGCCGAGGCCGCGACGCTCGCCGGCAAGTACGTGCGGGTCGCCGCGCGCTACCAGGAGAACGGCATCCTGGTCGCGGTGCGCGTGTGGGCCAGCAGCGACTTCAGTAACGTGTGGCTGAGCCCCGAGGGGCACGTGACCAGCGTGGATGCCGCCAACGGCATCATCCGCGTGGCCAACGAATCCGGCGGTGCCACGCCGGTCAGCATCGACGCCAACACGCAGTTCTTCTTCCGCACCCCGTCCAACGCGCAGGCCGATGCCACACCGATCGCCACCGGTACCGGCTTTCTCACCGATCAGGACCTGGTGCGCGGCTTCAAGGTGCATGTGAGCGTGGTGGATCCGCTCGCGACGCCGATGGTGGCTCAGTCGGTTGACATAGAGACCGCGACCTACTCGGGTCGCATCTCGAACGCGACCCTCACCGGCTTCACCTACACGCACGATTTCGTGCGGCCGACCGATGACTACGTGGCCAGCCTCAACTACATCTCTGCCTCGACCCCCAACGGCACCGATGCCGAGGGCAACCCGATCGACGGCTTCAAGTGGTGGAACTTCACCTATCCGACGCTCGCGACGAGCGGCAGCGCGGCGATTCCGGACTTCGTCGCCGCCACCGCAGGCGGGGTGAACTTTGGCGGCAGCGTCGGCGCGCTCAGCGCCTGGGGCCTGAGCACCACGATCTGGGGCGACCCGGCCAATGCCAGCGGCTGGTCGGCGCGCGCGGCGATCCTGATGCCAACCCCGGTGCCGCTCGGAACCGTGAGCACCGCCTTCGGCGGCGGCAGCTTCGCGATGACGGTGCAGGGTGGAGCGCAGCCGGTCACGGTCGATGTGAGCACCACGGCGCAGTCGGCGACGCTCGTCTACCAGCTCGACCGCAGCGGCGCGGTAGTCACCGTGAGCCCCATCGATGTCACGACTGCGAGCGGCCTTAATACCGTCACGCAGTACCTCATCGCTGGCGTTCCGGTGAAGGTGTATGGCGTGCCGCAGTCCGACGGTACGCTTAGCGCCTACGTGATCGTGTATTACACCGGCATGCTGCCGAGCATGTAATTGCAAATGGGGAATCGGGCGTAAGCAGGATGCGACGCCGCGAGAAGAAGGGCGGTGCGGAGTCTCTCCGCACCGCCCTTCGCTTTTTTGTGCGCGCCCCATAACGCGCGCCGGTTATCATTACGCCATGACAGCAGGCACCAACGGCTCGATGAGCGACCTCCGGCAGATCGCGCACCGCGCGATGCTCGACAACGGACTGCAGCCGGACTACCCGCCGCAGGTTACGACTCAGGTGCAGGGCATCGGCGGTCCGGCCCGCGCCGCGGGTGAGGGCGTGCGCGATCTGCGCTCGCTGCTGTGGTGCTCGATCGACAACGACGACTCGCGTGACCTCGACCAGCTGTCGGTGGCGGTCCCGCAGGCAGGCGGAGCCGTGCGTATCCTCATTGCGATCGCGGACGTGGACGCGCTGGTAGCCAAGGCCTCGCCTGCCGATCAGCATGCGAGCGTCAATACCACCTCGGTCTACACCGCGGCACAGATCTTCGCCATGCTGCCGGAGCGATTGTCCACCGACCTCACGTCGCTCGCGCAGGATCAGGAGCGCCTGAGCATCGTCATCGAGATGAGCATCGGTGAGGCGGGCAACGTGACGGCCTCGGACATCTATCGGGCGCAGGTGGTGAACCGCGCCAAGCTCGCCTACAACAGCGTGGCTGCATGGCTTGACGGCAAAGGCGCCGCGCCCGCGCCGCTCGTCGCGGTGGCCGGGATGGAGCAGCAGCTGCGCATGCAGGACAAGGTGGCGCAGGCGCTCAAGGCCGTGCGCAAGAGCCAGGGGGCGCTCGGGCTCACCACACTCGAAGCGCAGGCGGTGTACGAGGGTGCCGCGCTCGCGGACCTGCGGCCGGATGAGAATAACCGCGCCAAAGAGCTGATCCAGTACTTCATGATCGCCGCCAACGGCGTGGTGGCGCGGTTCCTGGAGGCGCGGCGGCTGCCGTCGCTGCGGCGCGTGCTGCGCACGCCGGAGCGCTGGCCGCGCATCGTCGAGCTGGCTCGACAGCTCGGGGAATCGCTGCCGGCGGCAGCGGACCCCAAGGCGCTCAGTGATTTCCTGGTGCGGCGCCAGGCCGCTGCGCCGCAGCTGTTTCCGGACCTGTCACTGGCAGTGGTCAAGCTGCTGGGCGCCGGGGAGTACGTGCTGAAGATGCCGGGGCAGCCGGCCGAGGGCCACTTCGGGCTCGCGGTGAGTGACTATACGCACGCCACCGCGCCCAACCGGCGCTTTCCGGATGTCATCACGCAGCGCCTGCTGAAAGCGGCGCTCGGCGCGCAGGCCGCCCCGTATGGGGCCGATGAGCTGCGCACGCTCGCTGCGCACTGCACCCTGCAGGAGGGCAATGCCAACAAGGTTGAGCGCCTGGTGCGCAAATCCGCGGCGGCGCTGCTGCTGCAGTCGCGGATCGGCCAGCAGTTCGACGCCATGGTTACCGGCGTCTCCCCCCAGGGTACCTGGGTGCGTATCGCGCAGCCGCTCGCAGAGGGGCGCGTGGTCAAGGGCTTCGCGGGCCTGGACGTGGGGGATAAGGTGCGGGTGCAGCTGATGCACACCGACGTGCAGCGCGGCTTCATCGACTTCGCACGCGTCGGCAGTTAAGACCCGCACGGCCGCGCGCGGTGTCGGACGGCGCTGACGCGCGCGCGACTCCTAACGCCGACAGGTTGCGGGCCCGCATTCATGGTTCTATGTTGGCGTCTACTTCCCGCGTGTGGAGCCGCTGTACAGGGACGTTCGGCGACTCCCGCGCGGTGAAGTTCCCAAAGGATTGTTTGTGACAGCCGGCGCGGCTGGCATGTGACACGGAGGCAGGGTTCATGAAAATCTATCAGGCATTGTCGATCGCGCTCGCCCTCACGCTGCTCGCGGCGGCGGCGGCCGCGCAGAACGATGCCGGCCCGGTTGTGTGAGAGAGGGCACTCAGCTCAAGCGTCGTCTGCCGATCGAGCCCTGCTAATCCGCAAAGGACCCAAACAGCACCGAGCCCGAGGCTCAAGAAGATGAGGCAGGTGGCCGCGGTACGGGTGACAAGAGGGCTTTTCATTCTCGCGCCCCCCACGGACCGCGAAACCGCAACGGCATCAAGGTGCCCCTCCAACGGCGGAACGTCGCTCAGGCAAACGAAGCGCTTCGTGCCGCCAAAGAAAGACGAGCGCCCCCAGGGGCACAGACACGGAAATCGTCCAGGGTCCGTAAGGTAGCGCGAAGGCGCCGGCGCCGAACAGCTGCACGTACGTGACAGCGAACGCCCATGCACCGGTCGTCCAATTGACGGCGAGCCTGCCGACGCCCAGGAGAATGAACAGAATCCAGGGTCACTTGCGGCCGATAAGCTTGGTTCTCAGGCAGAGAACGAGCGTCCACAAGATGAATGGCGGAACAATGACGGCCGTTGCGAGGATTCCGTAATGACCGGCACTCTTGCCCTTGAGGGTGAACCGGTTCTGGGCCTCGAGCGATTGGGACTCGGAATAGACGTGGAAGCCCACGATGGTTGTATTCCCATTTTGCTTCTTTAGCGCGACGTTACTGAGGACCCATCCATCGCGGAACTGAAACTCATACGTCGGGTTGATCGTCGACCACTTAGGGCTGGTAAACGAATTCGCGCCAACCAGCTTCACCCCGATAGGGTCTCCCGCTGGCAACAGTTTCGACATCTGATCCAGGGTTGTCTCTTGCAGCGCTGCCGCGATGCTCGGGTCCATCGCCGCCTTAATCTCGTCAAACCGGTGCTCTTTCAGCTGCTGGATATACTTTTGCGCGAGGGTTTGATCGTCCGTCCGCAGGGGCGAATTTCTGCACCAGGGCGGGTTTGCTGCATCCAAAAACCGATAGCGCCATCAATAGGGCGCCTGAGGCGACTCGCTTAGATATCACGGGTTATCGAGCCCCCGGCGATGTATGTTTTTGCAGGCCATCCGTCGTATCTGCCTCCTTTGAGCAGAAAATCCCACCTCGACATGACTTATCCCCATTCCCAGTGGATAACCCTGTGCAGAACGCGCTAGTTTTCCATTTGGCATCCCAGAAAAAGAGTCACTTACGTGCCGCCGTGCCAGATCGGTCACTTTTCGCGCAGAAGTCTCGGGCGGTGAGCTTTAACTGGGACGCCGTCCAGAAGGTCTATACCCCGGACGCTGACCTTCGGCCAGACGGCGCGCCAATAGATCCTCCCTGAACGCAATTATGAGGTAGCAGTACATGACCGACATGCCTGGTGACCACCGATTTTCTGACCCTGCCGTGGCCTCGGCGGTCGCAGCTAGCGGCGCGGAGGTTGCTGCGATCCTCGCTGAAGATCTCAGCGGTTTCGGGGACTCGCTCGCAGCCGATGTAATTGTCAACTCGCCGCTGGGTAGGATCAACCGGCGCGCAGACACATTGGCGGCCTTCGGCGGAGGATTCATCCGCTACAGCTCCTTTGACCGGCGAATCGAATACGCGGGCAGGCTGGGGGAGCTCGTGGTCATCATGGGTAACGAAATCCTGGTTCCCAAGGGCAACGCCCCGAACGCGGGCAGAACCGTGCATCGCAGGTTCACGGATATCTGGCGCAATGAAACTGGCGTCTGGCGTCTCGTGCTCCGCCAGGCTACGGTCGCTAAGATCGAATAACGGTTGCCGATGCGATGATCTTGGTCGCTTGCGCCTGCTGCTCGGAGGGCGCCCTTTCCGGGGTCGCTTTGCGGCACCTGGGCGTCCCGCGCTCTTTCCAGCGCCGCCATCCGCACGCTCAAGCCGGAGGCGGATGCCGACGCCGAAGCGCGCCGCGCCAAGAATCAGGCGATGTCGGACTTCTCCTCGCCCGGCGGCTGAAACAGGGCAGCGTCGGGGGATGTCTCATCCCCCGACGCTACTTCGGGTCAGGCCTTTTTGGCCATCGCGTTCTTGATGACTCCGGCGATCAGCATGACCACGATACTGCCGACGCCCGACGAGGCGACATTGCCGACCATGCTGTTGCCGCCGGCGGCGCCACCAGCACCGAGGGCATTGAGGATCGCCGTACCGGCGCCGCCGCCCACGATCCCGGCGACGGTGTTGCCTAGACCGCCGAGACTGAGGTTCTTGAAAACCGCGCCGGCCACGTTGCCACCGATCGCACCCGTCACAAGACTGATGATCCACTCCATCACGTTCCCCTTCTGATAATTGTTATGGACGTAACTTGTAGTTTTTAACCCGTGGCTCAAGGCCCGTCGGGCCCCCGGGTTAGCCACGGAATCCTAACCACTCGGCCGCTGCCGCGCCACCGCTCCCCGCGGTTGCTGCCTCAGCGCGCCGCCGGCCGTGAAAACAGGCGCCCGATCGCCACTGCTGCCAGGCCTAGGGCCAGATACAACATCAGGATCAGGCAGCCGGTGCGCAGCACCGTGGCGAGCCCGTGGGCATTCACGTCTCCGAAGGGATAGAGGTAGCGGCCGGTATAGGCGCCGGCGAGCAGCGAGGTTAGAAAATACACGAGCGGGTACCAGAGCCATCTCAGGGGCGAGCCCCACCGCAGGCCGTTCTTCGGGGCCCACAGCAGCCACCACAGGCCGTAAAGAAGCGGGGTCACGTCGTGCAGGAGCTGATCGGCCAGCCTGAACAGGCCCGCCGGGGCCCACTGCGAGCGCAGCAGCAGCGTGTAAATGAGGCCCACCACGATGATGTAGGCGGCCGCGGCGGCGAGCGTGCCGGGCCTGCTGAGCCTGGCACCCGTGCCGCCCAGTGCCACGGAGGTGGCGACGAGGGCGACGATGATGTTGCTGAGAATCGTGTTGTAACAGAGCACCAGCAGCGCGGCGTGCACGGCTGAGTGCCCGCTTTGCTGCGCGTGGCGCGCGGACAGCCACAGCTGCAGCAGTACCGCTGCCCAGGCGATGATGGCGATGCCCGCCACGAGTGCGCGGCTTACCCTTCCACTCTTGCTCATGGCGCCCCTTCCTGGACGGCGGCGAAGCTCTGTTATTGTAGGGGGGTCCAGGCGGCCGGTGGCCGCACGACTGGCGCTCATAATTACAACAGATTTAGGAGAGGACATGTCGCTCACCAGACGCGCCGCGGCGGAGTTTCTCGGGACCTTCTGGCTGGTGTTGGGAGGCTGTGGCAGCGCCGTCATCTCGGCCGCCTTTCCGCACGTCGGTATAGGCCTGCTCGGGGTGGCACTGGCCTTCGGCCTCACGGTGTTGACGATGGCCTTCGCGATCGGCCCGATCTCGGGCTGCCACCTCAATCCGGCCGTCTCGGTGGGTCTGGTCGTGGGCGGCCGCTTCAAGGGCAGCGAGCTGCTGCCGTACGTGATTGCGCAGGTGCTCGGCGGCATCCTGGCCGCGGCGGTGCTCTATTTCATTGCCAGCGGCAAGGCGGGATTCGAGCTCAGTTCCGGACTTGCGGCCAACGGCTACGCCGAGCATTCCCCGGGCGGCTATGCGCTGCCGGCCTGCTTCGTCACCGAAGTCGTGATGACTTTCATGTTCCTGACGGTGATCCTCGGGGCGACCGATGCGCGCGCGCCGGCCGGCTTTGCGCCGATTGCGATCGGACTGTGCCTGACGCTGATCCATCTCATCAGCATTCCGGTCACCAATACCTCGGTGAATCCGGCCCGCAGCACCGGGCCTGCCGTGCTGGTCGGCGGCTGGGCGATCTCGCAGCTGTGGCTCTTCTGGGTGGCACCGATTCTTGGCGCCGCAATCGCCGGCGTGGTTTACCGCGCCCTGTGGGGCGACGGACAGCGCCGCTGAGGCCGGTGCCTCAGCCGCTGTGATCGGACACAGGCGCCGGCGCGGCGGGTAGCGCCGCGACCGTCGGCTTCTTCCAGTCCCCGCCCAGGGCGCGCACCAGCAGCACGGTGGCGCTCGCGCGGCGGATCTCGATGTCGACGGCGGTGAGGCGGGCCGAGAGCGCGGCGTTCTCCGTGGACACGACCTCAAGGTAGGTGACGATGCCCCCCTTGTAGCGCAGGTTGGCCTGGTCGAGGGCGCCCTGGGTGGCGGTCACCGCCGCCGCCTGGCTGACACCCTCCAGCTGCAGCTGCCGCAGCGCCGCCAGATTGTCCTCGACGTCCTGGTAGGCCGTGAGAACCGTGCCGCGGTAATTGGCGACGTTCTCATCGTAGAGCGCGTGCGCCTGCGCCGACTGGGCGCGACGCAGCCCGGCATCGAACAGATTGAGCACGGCCTGCGGGCCGAGGGACCAGTACTGGCTCGGGGCATTCAGCCAGTTGCCGCTCTGGATGCTCTGGTAGCCGGCGCTACCGAGGATGCTGAACACCGGGAAGTAGGCGGCGCGGGCGACGCCGATGTTGGCATTGGCTGCGGCCACGCGGCGCTCGGCCGCCGCGACGTCGGGACGTCGCTCCAGGAGCTCCGAGGGCAGGCCCGGATCGACCGTCGGCAGCGGCGGCATGTGCTGTGCCGGATGCGGCGCGATGCTGAAGGCCGTGGCCTCGCGGCCGACCAGCACCGCGATGGCGTGCTCGGTCTGGGCGCGTCGCAGGCGCGTGTCCTCGGCCTGGGTGCGCGCCGTCTCGAGCTGCGCCTGGGCCTGCTGGACGTCCGAGATGGGCGAGGCGCCGCCCTTATAGAGGTTCTCGGTCAGCTGCAGGGCACGGGCGTAGTCGGCGACCGTCTGGTCGAGCAGCTGCTGTTCAACGTCCAGGCCGCGCAGCGTGAAATAGTCGGTCGCGAGCTCCGCGTGCAGGGCGAGGTCGAGCCCGGCGACGTCGCCGGCGCTGGCCTGCTCGCTGTAGCGGGCGTTGGCGACCGTGTTACGCACGCGGCCGAACAGATCGAGCTCATAGGAAAGGCTGCCGCCGACCGTGAACAGATTCCCGGTCGCAGGTTTGCCCGGGGTGTAGCTCGGCGAGTTGTAGGAGACGCGCTCGCGGGTCGCACCGGCGTTGGCATCGAGCGAGGGGAAGAGGGCCGAGCGGGCGATGCGCGTCTGGGCCTTGGCCTGTTCGAGCTGCGCGAAGGCGGCCTTCAGGCTCTGGTTGGCGTCCGTGACCTGCGCCTCGAGGCCATCCAGCTCCTGATCCTGAAATACCTGCCACCATTGCCCGCGCGGCGCCGTGTCGGCGGGGGTGGCGACCTTCCAGTCGCCGCTTTCCTTGAAGGTGTCAGGCGGCGTCGGCGTCGCCGGGCGCTCGTAGTGTGGCGCCAGCGAGCAGCCGCTGAGCGCTGTCAGCCCCGCGAGTAAAATAGCGCAACGCCGCATCAGGAATGCCCGGTGACCGCCGGCTTTGCGGCCGCCGGCGGGGCAGGAGCGAGACGCACCTGGGCGCCATCGGTGATGGAGTCCGGAGGGTTCGCGACCAGTACATCGTTCGCCGTGACGCCCGAGAGCACCTCGATCTCGGTGCCGAAGTCACGCCCCTGGGTGATGGACTGCAGGTGAACGCGATGCTGATCGTCGAGGATCGCGACCCGCAGTCCGTCGGTGCGGAACAGCACGGTGTTCACGGGGATGCGCAGCGAGTCATCCACGCCCGCGAGGTTGAAGTACACCTGCGCGTACGAACCCGGCAGCAATTCTCCCTGGGAGTTGTCGATCTGCAGCTCGACCTGCAGGGTGCGGGAGCTGGCATCCAGCGCACGGGAGGTGTTGGCGACCACGCCCTCGTAGCGCTTGCCCGGATGGTCGGCAAACACCAGCCCGGCGCTGAGTCCCTGGTGAATGGCTGAGGCGTACAGCTGCGGGACCGAGACATAGATGCGCAGACGGTGCAGGTCAGCGACCCGGAACAGTGCGTTGCCGGCGCTCTGGCCGGCGTTGATGAGTGCCCCGACGTCGGTGTTGCGCTGGGTAACGACACCGTCGAAGGGTGCAGTCACGCGTTTGAAGGATTCCAGCTCCTGCAGGCGCGCAACGTTGGCGGCCGCGGACTGCCGGGCGGCGGACTTGGCCGCCGCGTCACCGGCGCGCTGGTCCGCGTCCTGCTGCGAGACCGATTCGGTGGCGAGCAGGCCCTTCCAGCGCTCGTTGGTGGTGCGGGCGAGCTCATAGTTGGCATTGGCGGTGGCGAGGTCCGCCTGTGCCTGGCGCAGCTCCTGGTCGACCTCCGGAGTCTCGATCTCCGCCAGCAGCTGCCCCTTCCTGACCGGCGTGCCGATGTCGGTGTGCCATGTCTTCAGGTAGCCATTGGTGCGGGCATAGATCGGGGCCTCGTAGAAGGCCTGCACGCTGCCGGGCAGCACGAGCGTGTCCTTGCCCGGGCCGCCGTGTGGCTTGACCGTCGTGACGGTAGCCACCGCAGCATCGGCGGCCTGCTTCTCGAGCGCCGTGCGTGCGCTCAGGCGACTCACGATGCCCCAGGCTGCGATGATGAACGCAGCGGCTACGAGTATCAGTACGTACCGGCGCGTCCGCGGGTCGGCCGTGTGCGCGGCCGGCGGGTTAGTGGGCGGGTCGGACATTACTCTCACTCCGGCGCGAATGAATGATGGAGAACACCGTGGGCACGAAGAAGAGCGTGGCGAGCGTGGCGAAGATCAGTCCGCCGATCACCGCGCGACCGAGCGGGGCGTTCTGCTCGCCGCCATCCCCCAGCCCCAGGGCCATCGGCACCATGCCGATGATCATGGCGAGCGCAGTCATGAGCACAGGACGGAATCGCTGCGTACCCGCCTGCAGCGCCGCGTGCGTGGCGTCGTCGCCGGCCGTCATGCGGTCACGCGCGAAGCTGATCACGAGCACGCTGTTCGCGGTCGCGACCCCCATGCACATGATGGCTCCGGTCAGCGCCGGGACACTCACGGGGGTGTGGGTCATGAACAGCATCCACACGATCCCGGCGAGGGCTGCGGGCAGGGCGGTGATGATGATGAAGGGGTCGAGCCAGGACTGGAAGTTGACGACGATCAGCAGATAGACCAGCACGATCGCGCCGGCGAGTCCGACCAGCAGCCCGACGAAAGAGTCATTCATCGTCTTGATCTGGCCGCGCACCGTTACCTTGGAGCCGCGCGCCAGAGAGTGCTTGGTGTCGGCCACGATCTTGTTGATCTGCTGCGAGACGTAACCTAGATCCGCCCCGTCCGCGCTGCCGTAGATGTCGATGACGGGGACGGCGTCGTAGTGGCTGACCACCGCCGGCGTCATGGTGCGGCGGAAGCTCGCAAGGTTCGCCAGCAGCTGCGTGGTGCGGGCGTTGGGGCCGGTCACCGGCGTCGTGGTCAGGTCGGTAAGGGACGTGAGCCGGAACTGCGGGGTCTGCGCGACCACCGGGTACTGCGTGCCGGTCTTGGGGTCGATCCAGAAGGAGAGCAGGGTCTGCCCGCTGCCCGAAAGGGACGTGAGCAGGTCATTGGCCACGTCGGTCTCAGTGAGACCCAGGAGCGCCGCCTTGCTGCGATCCACGTCCACGTTGAGCGTCGGGTAGTCAAAGGCCTGCTGGATGCGCAGGTCCACGATGCCCGGAACCTTGTGCAGCCGCGCCAGCAGGTCAGCGGCGTAGGCGCGATTGGCATTGACGTTGAATCCCGAAACCTGGACGTCGAGCGGCGCCGGCAGCCCGAAGTTCAAGATCTGGCTGACGATGTCGGCCGGCAGGAACGCGAAGGTCGCCGACGGATAGCGCTCATTCAGCCGCGGCCGCAGCTTGTGCACGTAGTCGATGGTCGGGCGGTGGCCCTCCTTGAGATTCACCAGGATGTCGGCATCGCCGGAGCCGACCGGCGCGGAGTTCGAGTACGCGGTGTTGATGCCGCTGTAGGGGACGCCGATGTTGTCGACGATGGTGCCGATCTCGCTTGCGGGGATTACTTCACGGATCGTAGCCTCAACCCGGTCGCAGAGCGTGGCGGTTTCATCGATGCGCGCGCCGGTGTAGGCACGCACATGCAGCTTGATCTGCCCGGCATCAACGGCCGGGAAGAAGTCCTGGCCCAGGCCCGGCAGGAGGCGGCCGAACGGGAAGGCCAGTACCGCCGTCAGCGCCATGGCTGCCAGGAACGGTCCCGCAAAGCGCATGCCCGCGCCGAGCGCGCGCTCGAGGAGCGCGTGGTAGCGGGCGCGGAAGCGCGCGAACCAGCGCTCGAACCCCTGCTGCAGGCGCTGGAAGAACCCGGTCGCGGTCTCATGCTTGTTCGGGTCGTGCATCTGCAGCCAGTACATGGCCAGCGTCGGGACCAGCGTTCGCGAGAGCAGGTAGGAGGCGAGCATCGCGAATACCACGGCTTCGGCGAGCGGTACGAACAGATACCGCGCCACGCCCCCGAGCATGAACATCGGCACGAACACGATGCAGATGGCAAGTGTCGAGACCAGGGCCGGAGTGGCGATCTCGTGCGCGCCGGTGAGGATCGCGTCCTCGACCTCCTTGCCCTCTTCGAGGTGGTAGTTGATGTTCTCGATGGTGACGGTGGCATCGTCGACGAGGATGCCGACGGCGAGCGCCAGGCCTCCCAGGGTCATGATGTTGATCGTCTCCCCGAGCGCCGACAGGCACACGATCGAGGCCAGGATCGACAGCGGGATGGAGATCGCGATGATGAGCGTGCTGCGCACGCTGCCGAGGAACAGCAGGATCATGAGACCGGTGAGCGCGGCGGCGATCACAGCCTCGCGCACCACCCCGGAGATCGCTCCGCGCACGAAGATCGACTGATCTCCGACCAGGTCGATGTTGAATCCGGGCGGCAGCTGAGTCAGCACCGTCGGGATGCGTGCCTTGATTTCCTTGATGATGTCGAGTGTTGAGGCGCTCCCGGTCTTCAGCACGCTCATGAGCACGCCACGGCGGCCATCGCGACGCACCATGTTGGTCTGCGGCGGGTAGCCATCGCGCACGTTCGCCACGTCGCGCACGTAGATCACCGTGCCATTGCGCGTGGTGACCGGCATGTCGTTCAGCTCCGCCACCGTGCGCGGGTTGGAATTCACTGACACGAAGTACTCGCGGTCGCCGATCTTCTGCGTGCCGGCCGGCAGGATCGAGTTCTGCGCCGCGATGGCGTTGGTAATGTCGTTACCGGAGAGCCCCTGGGCACGCAAGGCATCCGGGTTCAGGTCGACCTGAACCTGGCGCTGCAGGCCGCCGTAGGGATAGGGCATGGAAGCGCCGGGCACTGTGGCGAGTGCCGTGCGGATGATGCTGTTGCCGAGGTCAAAGAGCTGCGCCTCCGAGAGCGTGTCGCTGGAGAGGGCCAGCTGCAGCACGGGCACGGAGGAGGCGTTGTAGGCAAGAATGAAGGGCGGCGTCGTACCGGGCGGCGCCTGACGCAGGCCGGTCTGCGATACGCCCGTGATCTGCGCGAACGAGAGTTCCTCGTTCACGTTGGGCTGGAAGAAGTACTTAACGATCGACTTGCCGCTCAGATTCTGTGACTCCGTGTGCTCGACGTCGTTCACGGTCGTCTGCGCGGTGCGCTCGCTGGCGAGCACCAGGCGCGTGGCCATCTCGTCCGGGGACAGCCCGGTGTAGTTCCAGATCGCGGCGACCACCGGGATCTTGATGTTCGGGAAAATGTCGGTGGGAGTGCGCAGGATCGAGAACACGCCCAGCAGCGTGATCAGGATGGCGAGCACCATGAAGGTATACGGGCGCCGCAGCGCCAGCTTGACGATCCACATTTGACCGCCAACGTTACCCGAGGCATGGGAAGCAACGATTACGCGCCGGCCGCTCTTTGTTACAGGTGAAATGGCCCCCGCAAGCACACTGCGACACGGACCGTGGAGATTGGGCCGCCGTGAGACGCGGCCCGGCATGACGGGCGGCTACGGGCTGGGGGCGGGCTTAGGTGGAAGGCAGATCTTCAGTAGACGGCTTCGACGGGTACCGCGACGCGGTAACCGACGCCGCGTTCCGTGACGATGATGTGCGGCTCTGCGGGATTGGCCTCGATCTTGCGGCGCAGGCGCAGCACCTGCACGTCGATCGCCCGGTCGTAGACCTCGTTATCGTAGCGCCGACTCATCTCGATCAGCTGGTCGCGGCTCACCACGCGGTTGCCGGTCGCCAGCAGCGCCGCCAGCAGGTTGAATTCCCCGTTGCTGAGGGTGACATCAGTGCCGTCGGCTGCTGTGAGCCGCCGCGTGCGCAGGTTCAGCTCCCAGCCCGGGATCCGGTAGGCACGGCACACCCGGGTACCCCTGGCATCCTGGCTGATCTGGGTCCGGCGCAGCACTGTGCGTATGCGGGCGAGCAATTCGCGCGGGCTGAAGGGTTTGGTGAGGTAGTCGTCGGCGCCGAGTTCCAGCCCCATGACGCGGTCGGCTTCCTCGGCGCGGCCGGTCAGGATGATGACCGGGATGTGGGATTCGGCGCGCAGCTGGCGCAGCAGCTGCATGCCGTCCTCACCCCGCAGCCGCAGGTCAAGGAGCGCCAGGTCAACGACGCCCGTGCGACAGGCGTCCAGGAACTGCGCACCCGTGGCGGCGCCAGAGACACGGAAGTCATTCTGGCCGAGGTACTCCTCGACCAGCTGCCGCACGGCACTGTCGTCGTCCACCACCAGCACGTGTGGCACCGGGACGCTGTTCATCGGGGGCGTCCGTGAAGCGCGTGCTGGTCATCGAGCGTGATAGTCTTCACCGGGACCTCATCCGTGAATGGCTCGAGGAGGGGGGCGTGCAGGCCGTGTACGCCGACGCTACCGATCAAGCTCCCGCGGATATCGATACAGTACTCGTCGACGTGTCGTGTCAGCAGCAGGCTCATGCAACTCTCAACACCTGGCGTCGCACCTATCCCCGCGCCGCGATCGTGCTCGCCTCGGGGCGGTTCTCGGCGGGCGACATGGCGAATGATGCCATGGCAGCCCGCCTGGGAGTGACGCGCATCCTCGCCAAGCCCTTTACCCGCGCCGATCTATGGGCAGCCCTGGGCCTCACAGCAGCCTCCCCGAGCAGCGACGCAGCGCGGCGCTAGGCGGCGCGCCAGCGCTCGACGGCGCCCGCGGCCGCGCGCTGCGGCTGCGCCTGATCCTGGTCGTCGTGGCCGTGTGTGCCGCCGTGTGGCTCTCGGCACTCTACGACGCGTTGCGCGACCGTGCGGCCATACTCGCCGACGCCGAGCGCCAGTACGAGAACATCGCCGGGGCGCTCGCCGAGCAGGCGGCCCGGGCGCTGCAGGGCACCGACCTGATCCTCAAGCAGGCGGCGCTGCTTGACCCGGACGTGGCGGGTGCGCCCGCCTCGCGTGACACGCTCGCGGACCTGCTGCGCCGCTACATGAGCGGCGTGCCGCAGGTGCGCAACCTGTTCCTGTTCGACCCGGCACGCTCGCTGCACGTCAGCTCGACCCAGGCCGGGCTCAACGCGGACCTGAGTGATCGCACCTACTATCGCGCCCAGCGCGACGACCCGGCGCTCGGCCTGTTTGTGAGCGAACCATTCCTCAGTCGTGTGACCGGGGACCCGACCTTCGTCCTGTCGCGGCGTCTGCCGGGCGATGGGTTCCGCGGGATAGCTGGGGCGGCCGTGGACGTCCCCTATATCCGTCGCTTCTACAGCGCGCTCGACCTCGGCGGCGGCAGCGTGATCGAGCTGGTGCGCGCCGACGGCGCGGCACTCGTCAGTCGCGAGCAACAGGTCGTCGGTACTTCCCCGTCGCCGTGGCTGGGCGCATTGAAGGCGCTAGCGGACCGCGAGTCGCTGTCGCTCGCGGCGCACGATCCGACGCTCGGCGCGATGCGAGTCAGCCTGCGCAAGGTGCCCGGATACCCCGCGGTGGTGGTGGTGGGGCGCAGCGAACACGCGATTCTCCAGGACTGGCGCGCCAAGACCTGGGACAACGTGATCCGCACCTTCGTCATCACCTTACTCGCCACGTTCCTGCTGGTGGCATTCCTGCGCCAGCTCGCCCGGCACGAGCGCATGACCGGACAGCTGCACCAGTCGCAGAAGCTCGAAGCGCTGGGGACCCTCGCCGGCGGCATCGCCCACGATTTCAACAACGTTCTCGGCGCGATTCTCGGCTATAGCGAGCTTGGCATCGAACACACCGAGCCCGGAACGGCACTGCGGCGCTATCTGGACAACATCGTGATGGCCGCCAATCGCGCGCGGGACCTCGTCGCCCGCATCCTTGCCTTCAGCCGCCCGGGGATGGGCAGTGCCGAGCCACTGGTGCTGCAGCGTATCCTCACTGAGGTGCGTAATCTCAGCGCCGCGGCGCTGCCGGCGCGGGTCACGGTGAGCGTGCGTGCGCCCGAACGCCCGCTGATCGTCGCCGGCGATGCGGCGCAGCTGCATCAGATGTTCGCCAATCTTGTGACCAATGCCGTGCAGGCAGTCGGGGCTGCGGGCCGGGTCGAGGTCAGCGCGAGCGCCGTCGTGATCGACAGCGAGCGCGTCTGTACCGTCGGCCGCCTGCGGCAGGGACCCTATGCCCGCGTCGACGTCACCGATACCGGCGTCGGGATGAGTGCCGGACAGGTCGAGCGCATCTTTGACCCGTTCTTTACGACCAAGCCGGTGGGCGAGGGCACCGGTCTCGGCCTCTCACTGGTGCATGGCATCGTGCTCGATCACGACGCCGCGCTCGAGGTCGCAAGCCGCGCGGGCGCCGGCACCACCTTCAGCGTGTTCCTGCCGCTGGCGAGCGGTGAGCCCACCGCGGAGCCTGCACCGGTGGCGCTCGCCACCGGACGCGGGGAGACGGTGCTGGTGGTTGATGACGAGGAGAGCCTCGTGCGCCTGACGGAGGAAGTGCTCGCGGGCCTCGGCTACGAGCCGGTCGGCTGCGTCGGGGCATTGCAGGCGCTGAAGGTGTTCCGCAGTAACCCCGAGCGCTTCGATGCGGTGGTGAGTGATGTCATCATGCCGGAGATGTCGGGCACCGAGCTGTTGCAGGAGATGCGGCGCGTGCGTGCCGGCCTGCCGGCGGTGCTGGTGAGCGGCTACGGCGGCCCGGACCTGCAGGCGCAGGCCGCCGCCGCCGGAGTGCAGACCGTTCTGAGCAAACCCCTGCACGCTGCGGACCTGGCGGCGGCTCTGGCGGCGGCGCTCGGGAACTCAGGCAAGCGCGAGCGCGTAGCCGAGCAGGCATCAGACACGGTGGCATAAGGATGCGCGCCGCGTACCAAAATCCCGCCCGGCGGGACCTGTTTGGCCGGGCCCGACCCGGAGGTCCCGGCACGCGGGCGCACGGTGCCTGTGGGCTCCTCCTGGCGGGCCTCTTCTGGGCGCCGCTGGCGCCGGCCGCTCCGGCGGATGCGGCTTCGGCCAGTGGCGACATGGATGCGCGGCTGGACCTGCTGTTCGGCGAGCACGCTCCATACCGGGCGTTCCTGCAGCAGCTGCAGGGGGCCGTCGCCGCCGATGAGCGCCAGCGCGTCGCGACGCTGGTGAGTTATCCGCTCAAAGTGAAGCTCGATGGGCAGGTGGTGCACCTGAGGACGGCGCAGCAGTTCCTCAGCCACTATGACGAGCTGCTGCCTCCGGCCACCCGCGCGCTGATTGCGGCACAGTCCTACGAGCAGCTGTTCGTCAACGGTGACGGCGTCATGATCGGCAGCGGCCAGCTGTGGTTCAGCGGCGTCTGCAACGACGAGCGCTGCGGGCGACGCATCGTCAAGATCATCGCGTTCAACCCGGGCGGCTAGACCGAAGGGAGCGGGGCCGCCGGGCCAATGGCGATCCCTCGCGCGCCGGAGTAACCTGCGTCGCAGGAGGGACTCAATCCATGTCAAAGACGCTTCAGAGAATAACACTCGCCGCCGTAGTGCTCCTGGTCGCAGCCTGCGGAACCACGACCTTCACGTCCACCTGGAAAGCCCCGGGAACGGCGCCGATCAATCCGGTGGGCAAGACCGTGGCGGCCGTCTTCGTCTCGCGTGATGAAAGCCGGCGGCGGCCCGCCGAAGACCAGCTTGCGGCGGATCTCAGCGCACACGGCGCCAAGGGTGTCGCTGCCTACACGATCCTGCCGGATGAGATGCGCCAGAACGGTGACGCTGCGCGGGCGGCGTTGAAGGCCGCCGGGTGCGACGGCGTGGTCATCATGCGCGTGGTCGGGAAGGACCAGCAGATCAACTACACGCCCGGCATGGCGATGCCGGCGTACTACGGCGGCTTCGGGCCCTACTGGGGTTATGGCTGGGGCGCGGCCTACTCACCGCCCACTGTCACCACCGATACGATCATTTCGGTCGAGACGCTGGTGTACTCCCTGGCGACCGACAAGCTGTTGTGGGCGAGTTCGAGTCACACCACGAATCCTTCGAACCTCGATGCCCTGGTGAGCGAGGTCGCTCAGGCCACTGCCAAGGAAATGGAAAAGCAGGGGCTGATCGTGATGCCGGCGAAATGAGCGCCCGCATGCCCGCCGCTCGCCAGGTGTGGCTGCGGCTGGCCTGCCGGGGAAGCCTCTTTGTGGTCGCCGAGGCCCTGGCGTCCACCCCGCAGGCCTGGAGTGAGTACGACGCGGAAGTGCTCAAGGCCTGCGTCGCGGCGAGCTCGCTCAGGAACGCTCGCGCGGCGGGGCAGCGCGTGGATTTCGACGATGCGGTGGGTTACTCAGCGCTCCTGCTCTCGGGCCACTACCCCCAGCCCCACATGAAGAATCAGCCGGGGCGTGAACTGTGCCTGTTCAACCGGCGCACGCGCACCGCAGTGGTATCGGAGGCGGACGCTCTGCTGCATGGCAAGCCAACCGTCGCAGCGGCGAATGTTACCCGCTAGGGTGCTCGGGCCGCGCTGCCGGCGCGGAACGCCCGGATGCGCGCGCGCGCGTTGACACGGATGTTGCTGTAGAAAACGTTGTAGTCAAAAACGTGGTAGCTGCCCATGAGGGTCAGCGCATCGGCAAAGCCATGCCGGCGCGCGAGCGGGATGTCGATGCGCAGTGCCCCGCCATCGCAGCGGGCGCCGGTCAGCCCCGGTTGCGGAGGTTCAAGCGGCGACTCCGGCCGCACTCCGGGGAGGGCGCCGAGATTGAGCTCTGCGCTCGCCGCGCCGCCGAGCGTCCAGGTGAGCGGGTTCACACAGACGCTGGCGCGCTCGCCCATGGGCTGGTAGCGGCCCGCGAGCCAGATGAGACCGCTGTGCCTGCGCCGGCTGTCGTCGCTGCCTTCCTTCTCGGTATTCCAGTCGATCAGGCAGCCGGTCTGCGTCGCCGAGCGGCACACGGGGATGCCGCTCGCCTCGATCTCGAGCGGCACTTCATGTCCGATCACGTAGGCTGCGACCAGGAGTTGCTGCGCGGGTTTGCCGGCGATGCGCTCCTGCAGCAGCCGCATCGCGTGCAGCGATCCTTGGCTGTGGCTTGCGATGATGAAAGGCCGGCCATGGTTCTCGTGAGCCAGGTAGTAGTCAAAGGCGCGCTGCACGTCCGCGTAGGCCAGCTCGAAGGCCGCCTCTGATTGCGCCTCATCGCGCGAGAAGAAGGCACGCAGGTTTGCCTGGCGGTAGCGCGGCGCGTAGATGTGGCAGCAGGCATTGAAGACACTTGCCTGGAAGCGCAGTACGCCGCGGCTGAGCCGGGTGCCCGGGCTGCCCGCTTCGTCGAAGCGGGCATTCTCGGCACTGCCCGAGAGGTAGGTGGTCGGGTGAATAAAGAAGACGTCGGCCTTCTCCTGCTCCGGCAAGGCGGCGTCCGCAAGTCCCGGTGCCACCGCGTCCGCATCGCTCGGCCGGTGCGGCCAGGCCGCCCAGGCCGCAGGCTGTGAATAATCCGGGGCGGGTGGCGGCGCCACCTCCTCCGCCGCAGCGGCGGGGCAGCCGAGCTTCAGTAGCAGCAGCGCGACCGGTAGCCCGGCGCCGCCGCGAAATAGTCTCACGCGAGAGTTCCTGGCCTTACCTGCGGCTCAACAACGCGCCTGGGGTCTTCCGCGTTGACGCTGTCTGCCACCGGGCCGTGCCATTAGGCGAAATAATCGGCGGCGAGCGTCTCATCGGCGCCGCGCGAGCCGAGTGCGTTGAATACCGGCGTCAGGACAAGCACCAGTACCAGGTTCAGCACCACCGTGTAGAAGGCGCTGTAGCCGGGGAGCGCCAGGTGGCCGAAGTTCAGGGGGAAGGTCGGCGTCAGGTTTGCCGCGACTGCCATCCAGGTGCCGGCAATCGTGCCTGCAGCCCAGCCCACGAGGAGTGCCCAGGAGTTGAACCAGCGCGTATAGGTGCCCAGCATGACCGCGGGCAGGGTCTGGATGATCCAGATGCCCCCGAGCAGCTGCAGCTGAATCGCATACTTGGTCGGCACGAAGAGAATGAACGCGAGAGCACCGACCTTGACGATGAGGGACACCCACTTGGCAATCTGCGATTCCTCGCGTGCGGTGGGGTTGGTGTTGATGAACTCGCGGTGGATGTTGCGGGTGTAGAGATTGGCAGCCGCGATCGACATGATCGCGGCCGGCACCAGGGCTCCGATGGCGATGGCGGCGAAGGCGATGCCCACGAACCAGCTCGGAAAACTGTGCAGCAGCAGCGCCGGCACGGCGAAGTTGTTGCTGAACTGTTTGAAGCCGGCCGCGTATTCGGGCATCTCCTTGACTCCCGCGGCGATGGCGAAGAAGCCGAGCAGCGCGAGCAGCCCGAGCATGAAGGTATAGCCGGGTAGCAGCGCGGCGTTGCGGCGGATGGCCTTACCGCTGCTCGCACTCAGGATCCCCGTGAGTGAGTGGGGGTACAGGAACAGGGCAAGGGCCGAGCCGAGCGCCAGCGTCGCATAGGCGCTGTAAGCGCCGGTGGTGTTCGGACCCGGCGTCGCCAGGATCAGCTTCGAGGGCGGGATGGCCGCGAAAATCTTGCCGAAGCCGCCGAGCTGCATGGGAATGACGATCACCGCTGCGAAGGCAGTGATATAGATGAGGAGATCCTTGACGATGGCGATCGAGGCCGGCGCGCGCAGGCCGCTCGAGTAGGTGAAGGCTGCGAGTACCACGAACGCGATCAGGAGCGGCAACTCGCCCATGAAGCCGGTGCCGGAAATTCCGAGCGCTCCCACCACCACCTGGATGCCGACCAGCTGCAGCGCGATGTAGGGCATCGTCGCCACGATGCCGGTGACCGTGATGGCCAGGGCCAGCCAGCGGTTGCCGAAGCGGCCCTTCACGAAGTCTCCCGCCGTGATGTAGCCGCGCTTATGGCACACGTGCCACAGACGCGGGAAGACCAGAAATAGAATGGGATAGATGACGATCGTGTAGGGCACGGCGAAGAAGGCGAGCGCGCCCGTACCAAACGCGAGCGCCGGAACCGCGACGAAGGTATAGGCGGTGTACAGATCACCGCCGACCAGGAACCAGGTGATGAGCGTCCCGAAGCGCCGCCCGCCGAGCCCCCATTCGTGCAGCTGCTCCAGATCGCCGCGCCGCCAGCGCGCGGCGGCAAAGCCGAGCCAGCTCACGAACAGGAACAGAATCGCGAAGATCGTGAGCGCAACCCAGTTCACGCCTTGCATGTCATCCCCCGCAGTCATCCCTCTCACTGTGAGTCGCGCGTCGCGACATATACGACCGCCGTGAACACCGCGCTGATGAGAACCCAGAGCATCTGGTACCAGTAGAAGTAAGGGATACCCATCCAGGCGGGCTGGACGCTGTTGTAGAACGGTGGCCACAGTACCGCCACAACCTGGACAATGAAGAGCAGGTACCACCAGCTCCAGCCGCGCCGATTGCCCCGTGTTCCGTTCATAGCTTCACCCCGCATGGCGTTTTGCTGGTCGTCAGCGGATGTCGCGGTCCTTGGTTTCCGGCAGGAACAGGAAACCGATCACGAGCGTCATGAGCGCGATGATGATGGGATAGCGTAATCCGTAGTAGATATTTCCCGTCAAAGCGACCAGCGCGAACGCGACCGTTGGCAGGAAGCCGCCGAACCAGCCGTTGCCGATGTGGTAAGGCAGGGACATGGAGGTGTAGCGGATGCGCGCCGGGAACAGCTCCACCAGCCACGCCGCGATCGGACCGTAGACCATCGTCACATAGATCACCAGTATGAACAGCAGCAGCCAGACCATGAAGTAGTTGATCTGGTCGGGGTCAGCCTTGGTCGGGTAGCCCGCCTGCTTCAGGACCCCGCTGAGGGACTTGGAGAACCCGTCGGTGGCCGCCTTGAAGTCGGCGCCCGACATCGTTCCGCCCTCTACCGAGGCGATCGGCGGCACATCGCCGATGCGCACCTGAGCGACGCTGCCGACGGGCGCGGCCTCGTTGCGGTAGGGAACGCCCGCCTTGGCGAGCGCCGCCTTGGCAACGTCACAGGACTGGACGAATTTCTTCTTGCCCACCGGATCGAATTGGAACGAGCAGCTGTTCGGGTCCGCAATCACGGTCACCGGGGAGTGCTCGGAAGCGCTCTCGATCGCCGGGTTCGCGTAGTGCGTTAGCTTCTCGAAGATCGGCACGTAGGTGAGTGCGGCGAGCAGGCAGCCGGCAAGGACCACCTTCTTGCGTCCGATCTTGTCAGACAGGCTACCAAAGAAGACGAAGAACGGCGTCGCGACCAGCAGCGCTGCCGCAATCAGCAGATTTGCCGTCTTGGCGTCGACCTTAAGCACCTGCGTGAGGAAAAACAACGCGTAGAACTGTCCGCAGTACCAGACGACCGCCTGACCGGCGGTGGCGCCAAGGAGCGCCAGGATTACCAATCGCAGGTTCCCCCAGCGTGCAAAGGACTCCGTCAGCGGCGCCTTGGAGCCGGTGCCCGCGGCCTTCATTTCCAGGAACACCGGGGACTCGGCCAGCTGCATGCGGATGTAGACGGAGACGGCCAGCAGCACGATGGAGATCAGAAACGGTATGCGCCAGCCCCAGGTGTCGAACTGCGGGCCGAGCCATTGGCGGCACGCCAGGATCACGAGAAGGCTGAGGAAGAGTCCGAGGGTCGCGGTCGTCTGGATCCAGCTCGTGTAGAGCCCGCGCTTACCGCGTGGAGCATGTTCGGCCACGTAGGTCGCCGCACCGCCGTACTCGCCGCCGAGGGCGAGACCCTGTAGCAGCCGCAGGGCAATCAGCGCCACTGGGGCGATGACGCCCGCAGTGGCGTAGCTCGGCAGCACCCCGACCAGAGCAGTTGAAAAACCCATGATTACGATCGTGATGAGGAAGGTGTGCTTGCGGCCCAGCAGGTCTCCCAGTCGACCGAAGAGGAGGGCGCCGAAGGGTCTCACCGCGAAGCCCGCCGCGAAGGCCAGCAGCGCGAAGATGAAACCGGTGGTCTCGTTGACGCCGGAAAAGAACTGCTTGGAGATGATCGCAGCGAGCGAACCGTAGAGGTAAAAGTCATACCACTCGAATACGGTGCCCAGGCTTGAAGCGAAGATAACCTGGCGATGGGCCTTATCGATCCCGGACCCGCCGTCTGCAGCCAGTGTTGTGGCCATGGTATGGCTCCTGTTTATCCTTGAGACTCTAAGATAGAGCGTTGATTTATTTTTTTTAGTGTCGGCGCGACCCGAACCCGGAACGCCGCGGGAGTATTCCACAGACTCACCGTGCACTACAAAGTGTCACAGTCGCAGGGGCAGCAACCTGGTTTATGTCATTTTTCTTACAGAGCTCTGCATGACAGAGCTTCGCTGCCCGTGATCAGCCGAAATCACCCTCAGCCAGAGGTTCGAGCGCCGCAACGGTGCCCTCGGGAGCATCCGCCACGAACTTCCCCTGCGCATCAAGTTCCGCGAACACCCCACCCAGGCGCACGAGGTCCTCGTAGCGTCCGCGCTCCACCAGCCGGCCGTCCTTCAGCACGAGAATTAGGTCCGCCGTGCGCACGGTGGTAAGACGGTGCGCAATAACGAATGTCGTGCGGCCCTTCACCAGCTTACTCAGGGCGCGTTGCACCCGCGCCTCGGTGATGTTGTCAAGCGCACTGGTGGCCTCATCCAGAATCAGGATGGGCGCGTCCTTGAGCATCGCGCGCGCGATCGACAGGCGCTGACGTTCGCCGCCAGAGAGGGACTTGCCGTGTTCGGCGACCATGGCGGCATAGCCTTCCGGCTTGCCGCTGACGAACTGGTGGGCTTCGGCCGCGCGTGCCGCGGACTCGAGCTCTGCATCGCTAGCCTCGGGTTTGCCGATGCGCAGGTTTTCCGCGATCGAGCGGTAGAGGAGGCCCGGGTTCTGGAACACGACGGCGATGTGGGCACGCAGCGAAGTAAGAGTGACAGTGCGAATGTCGGTGCCGTCGATCGTGATGCGGCCGGCCGCCGGATCGTAGGCGCGATACAGCAGGGACAGAGCAGTCGTCTTGCCCGCCCCGGTGGGTCCGACGATCGCCACCGTGCTGCCGGCGGTTATCTGGAAGCTTAAGTCCTTGAGTACCGGCTGCGTGGCGTCGTAGCCGAAGGAGACGCTGTCAAAGGCAACATCGCCCCTGACGTCCCTGAGTTCTGTGGCGCCGGGAAGCTCGCGCAGCGCGCTGCGCGTGTCGAGCACTTCGAAGAAGTTGGCGAGCGAGGGCGCCTGGAAGAACAGCTCCGAGATAAAGCCGGCGAGCTGCTCCATGCGCCCGATCATCATCATCGCGAATCCGACGAAGCTCACGATCGCCCCCACCGTGATCTGGCCCCGGCCGTGCAGCTGGACGCCGAGTGCGAAGAGGCCGATTACGGTGAGGGTACTGGCCGCACGGTTGGCGACCGACACCCAGGCCCAGCCGCGCAGCACGGGGTACTGGGCCGTCAGTACCTGGCCGACGAGCTGCCGCAGAGCTGCGACCTCAGTGGCGATGCGCGCGAAGCTCTGCACCACCATGACGTTGCCGAAGACGTCCCCGGTGCGCTCGGCGATCTCCTGGTTGAGCTGCTCGACCTCGCGCTGCTCGTTGCCGGTGCGCCGCACGATGATGGTGTTGAACAGCACGAATGCTGACATCAGCAGGATCATCAAGAGCGCCAGCTGCCAGTTGACGCGCAGCGCGAGCGGGATCATCACCAAGATGGCGATCAGGGTGCTTAAGTGACTGCGGAAGAAGGCGAGCCACACCACGAAGAGGTTGCCGCTGCCGGCATGCAGTGTGCGCAGCAGCCGGCCGGTGTGGTGCTCGTCATGGAAAGCCAGTGGCAGGGCGAGCGCATGCTCGAAGAAATCAACGATGGCAGCCAGCTGTCGCCGGTGCGCCAGGCGGTCCGAATAAAGGGCCACGAGTACGTTGGCGGCGACTCCGAAAAAGCCCACGCCGGTCCACCAGGCGATGTAGTACCAGGGGTTCCCGGAGCCCTGCGTGGCGAGGGTATCCACGACGCGGCCGAACAGCCAGGGTTCAAGCAGAAACACCGCCGCCATGGCGACGTTGGCGACCGCGAGCCCCGTCGCCAGCCATTTCTCCGGGCCCAGCAGCGCGAGAACGCGCAGGTAGATCTTCAGCAGCGGCACGCGGTGCCCGTCGTCAGGGCGTCGCAGCCGGCGCGGCGGCAGGCTCACCCGGCTTCTCGTTGAGCACGGTCTTGAGGTCGGCCACCATGTCCTCCAGGGAGCCGTCCCCGAAGCCCGCATGCACCGCGCGGATCCGGCCGTCCTTGCCGATGATGTACATGCGCGGGATGGTGCTGATGCCGTACGCGTGCGCGATCTGCTCGCCCGGATCAAGAAGCAGGTGCAGTTTCCAGCCGGCCTCCTTGGCATCCTTGCGCAGCCGCTGCACCGTGGCCGGGTCGTCGTCCCTGAAATTGACCGCGAGGATCGTGATCTTGTCCCTGCCGAGGTATTCCTGCAGTTTCTCGAGGTTCGGCAGCTCATTGCGGCACGGCGCGCACCAGGTGGCCCAGAACGTCACCACGGTGACCTTGCCGCGCTGCGCCGCGAGCCGCAGCCTCTCGCCGTTGACGTAGTCACGGGCGGTGAAGTCGGGTGCCCGCGAGCCAACGCCCGGAGGGTTCTCGGGGGTGGCCTGAGTCAGTGTTGCCATGAGTACGAAGACGCATGCCAACGGCACGCGAGTCCAGAGTGTGCGCAGATTGCGGATGAGCATGCCTATGATCCGGCGAGCCGTGAGGCCCTGGCCCTAACCTTAGAGGCTCGGAGCGGTGAAGTCACCCGCCGGAAACAGTCGCCCACAGTCTGCTGCCGGGAGTGAAGTCCCGGTCCCCGGCACAAGAGGGCGCCGGTGCCGGGCGCTGGTGCCCGGAACCGTTGCGCTTCCTGCTATTCCTGCAGGGTCTGCCCTTGGCTCTGCTGCCTTTTGCCGCGGTTGCTTCGCGGCTCGCGCTTACCGCTCTGGTACTGGCCAAACGCCGAGATCATTTCGCGGTTGAAGGCCGGGAGGTCGTCCGGTCGGCGGCTGGTGATCAGGTTGTCATCCACCACGACCTCCTTGTCCACCCAGTGACCACCGGCATTTGTGATATCGGTCTTCAGCGAAGGCCACGAGGTGAGCTGGTAACCGCTCGCCTCACCGGCTTCCACGATCGTCCAGGGCCCGTGGCAGATGGCCGCGACCGGCTTGCCGGCTGCGAAGAAAGACTTGACGAAGGCAACCGCTGCAGGGTTCATGCGCAGCGCATCCGGGTTCATCACGCCCCCGGGCAATACCAGCGCATCGAAGTCCTCGGCATCTGCTTGCGCGAGTGTCTGGTCCACATCGACCTTCTGGCCCCAGTCGGCATGGTTCCAGCCCTTGATCTGCGTGTCCTTCGGAGAGATCACCTCGGTGGTCGCACCGGCACTGTCGAGTGCCTTGCGGGGCTCCAGCAGTTCCGATTGCTCAAAACCGTCCGTGGCAAGAATCGCGACGCGCAGGCCGTCTAGTTTGCTATCCATGATTTCACCTCTGTCAGGGGTATGCGGGGGCGGTAGAGTGCGCGACTCTCCCCCAGACTCAGATCAAAGGTCAGCGGCGTGCAGCCCACGCCGGAGTCGGACGGGACCGACTGCTGCGGCAGGATTCAGGCGCGCGCGGCACCCAGGGCAGGCGGCTCAGGGGGCTCGCAGTCGATCAACCGGGGTTCTTCTGAGCCCCTGGCGCTTTGACGGCGGGGACCCTGTTGCTACGCTCACGTGCCGCGAGCCCCCTGGCTCCAGCCCGCCGGCCCAGGTCACACGCATGTCGCTCCTTGTGTTCGCAGTCGTTCTGTCGGCCGCGCTGCTTCATGCAGCCTGGAACGCCATCGTCAAGGCGGGCAGTGACAAGTTCCTGACGACGATCACGGTGACGACGGCTGCTGCCGCGCTCGCGGCTGCCTTGCTGCCGTTTCTGCCGGCCCCCGCCCGCGCCAGCTGGCCATTCGTGATCGCGTCGGTGTTTTTCCAGGTCACCTATTTCCTTCTCGTGGCACGCACCTATCAGGTCGCGGATATGAGCCAGACGTATCCCTTGATGCGAGGCACGGCGCCGCTCATCGTCGCGCTGGTGAGTGTGTTTCGGCTTGGCGAATCACTCTCACCCGTGGCATGGGCCGGCGTGATCGGAATCTGCCTGGGCATCTTCAGCATTGCGTTCGGCAACGACCTCAGGGATCGCAGGGGAGTGTATCTGGCGCTCGTGAACGCGCTGGTTATAGCCGCATACACCTTGATAGACGGGCTCGGGGTGCGGCGCTCCGGGGCACCGGCGGCGTACACGCTGTGGGTCTTCCTGCTGACCGGGCTGCCGCTTGCGGTCTGGGGGCTTACAGCGCGACGCTCCACCTTCCTGCCTTATCTGAGGCGCTACTGGCTGCTGGGAATCGCCGGTGGGATCGGTACCACTGCCTCTTATGGATTGGCGCTGTGGGCGATGACTCTCGCGCCGCTCGCCGTCGTCGCAGCCTTGCGCGAGACCTCGATTCTGTTTGGCACCGCGATCGCGGGCTTGGTGCTGAAGGAACCCCTTGGAGCGAGGCGGATAATCGCCGCCTGCATCATCGCCGGCGGCGCAGCGCTCCTGCGCCTGGCCTGACTGTCACAGGCGCCTAAAAGAGCGTCAGAACCGCCGGGATCACGGTACCGGCGAGTACCAGCGTCCACGCCAGGCGCCTCGGGCGCGTCTGCTTGAGGCCCATCCACAGACCGAAAGCTGTCGAGGCGACCAGGGCGAGCGCCACCAGCAGAAAGTACGCTTTGAGCGCGAGCGTCGCTGGCTTGGGGCTGTCGTCATCGTCCGCGGCGGTGTGCGCTCTGGCTTCCGCGGGCCGGCGGGAAACGGCCTGCGATTGCGGCGTGTCATGGTGATGGCCGAGTCCGAACTCCTGGTCTTTATGTACGGAGCTGAGCTTTTCCAGGATGGCAGGTGGCCGGTAGGAGCCATGGGCCTCGTGCAGACTGTAAATCTGGGCGGCACCGGTCAATGCAAAGAACAGCACGCTTGGAGCGATGAAAAGACCGAGATAGGAATGCCAGCGTCTGATACTCGTCATGTTCATATTGATTCCGTTGCACTGCGAGCCGTGCTGCTGCGGGCCGACATCTTATGATGCGGCGCGGACCGTGAATGGAGGCCCACGAACTCCTTGGGCGCGTGCCCATGCAGAGCGTTCCAAGTCCGGGGGGTGGGTTGGTGGCAGTGCCTACAGGCCGCGCCGATAGCTGAAATTCCCGAGGAATCTACTGAATATTACATAATATACATTATGCGAAGTATGTATAAGCCGGGTGTGGATCTCAGTCGGCGGTGTCGTACCACTACTGAGTTGGCCAAAGCCCTTCAGGAACCGAGGCTTGCTTTACCTAGATGAGAAGATGACTTTGGCTGCGATTCGGCGCCTGCGTCTAAGTCTCACCAATACTGAGCAGAACTCGGCAAAGTCTCGCGATTACTGAGATGCCGTCGCGCAATGCGAAGTGCTAGCGAGAACCGCCGCCGCTTGGGAAAGCATCTCGATCCGGTCATCTCCAGCAATCCTGGCAGTTCGGGTCGGCCCGGAAGCGGCCCTGGGAGTCGCCAGGCGCGAACCGTCTGGTCCAGTGCGCGAATCGCTTGCGCATCGGTCGAGTCCCCAAGCCGCACTAGCGAGTGCCTAACAGGTTCCAAAAGCTCCCGGGAGGCGCCAACCCATCAAGAGCCCAAAGCCGGCGCCGGGCCTTTGAGTGCCAAGGCGTCGCACCATGATGTCTTTCGTGACCAGACTTCTGCCAGCTAACACGAGATGCATCCTGCGTGAGCATTCTCGCAATCGTTGTGGCGATTGCGTCGCGCAGCACTCCGGGGCATTAAGATTCGCTGCCCTTGCTATACACTGTGCGCAATGAGCAGCACGCGGAAGTGAGGCCCTGAAAATGAAGCAAGCGATGCTTACAGTCATTGCCGTGATCGCTCTGGTTGCCTGCGAGACGACCACTCCGAAAGCAAATGCGCCCGGTGCACTGATGCGGGGAGTACACAGCGGCGAACGAGATAGGATCGACTACCACTACGACCTAGATCCCACCTGCCAGAGCAGTGGATATCCGGAAATAACGGTTGTCAAAGCCCCCATGCACGGGTCCGTGTCGACGGGGCAAGGGGAGGAATACCCGAATTTCTCGCATGACAACGTGCGGTATGAATGCAATAGGAAACGCGTCTCTGTGACAGAGGTTTTCTATCAGTCCAATGCCAATTTTCACGGCAACGACGCTTTCACGATCAAGGTGCGCTATCCAGATAGCAATCTAAGAACCAGCTCCTACGTGATCGAGGTACAGTAGTCCCGCCACACAGTTCCCTCGCATCCGTACGGGCGGACACTTGCTATACATTATGCGAGGTAGAAGCGGGCTGTGGAATTCAGTCGGCGGCGCTCGTACCAACCCCTCGCTCAACTGTATTGTGGCTCAGGGTGCGGGCCGGTCTCGAGCGCGTGCGGCGCCTCGTTGATCTGACTACTCAAGGAATCCGAATGCGAAAAGTAGCCTTCGTGACTGGCGCGACCCGCGGCATCGGCAAGGCCTGCGCGCTCAGCCTCGCGCGCGCCGGATTTGACGTTGCGGTCACCGGGCGAACCCTCAAGGAAGGCGAAGGCAAGGTGCCGTCCGCCAGTGCGCAGGACCCCAAAGAACTGCCCGTGCCGGGCAGCATCGAATCAACCGTGGCCGAGGTACGCGCTTTGGGTCGCGACGCTCTGGGCGTACACCTGGACATTCTCTCGCGCGCTTCCATCGATCAGGCGCTCGAGGCCGTGCTTTCGAGCTGGGGTCGCGTCGATGTGCTGGTGAACAACGCGATCTATCAGGGTCCGGGGCTGATGTACCGATTCACCGAGTTCACGCAGGAGCAGCTCGACGCCTGTCTGCTCGGCACTCTTATCAACCAGGTTCACCTCACCCGCCGTCTCCTGCCGAAGATGATCGCCCAAGGTGGCGGCACGGTGGTGTGCGTCGGGTCCGTCGCCGGAGTCGGGCCGCCTCCGGTGTCACCTGCAAAAGGCGGCTGGGGCTTTCTCTATGGGGCGAGCAAGAGCGCCTTTCATCGCCTGGCGGAATTCCTCCATCTGGAGCACGGCGATGAGGGTATCCGCTCCTTCCTGGTCGAGCCGCAGATGACCGTCACCGACACCATGGCGACGGTGTTTGGTGAGGGCGTCCGCTCACTGGTCAAGAGTGGCCGGGCATTCACCCCGGAGGTCACGGGCGACGTGGTTGCCTGGCTCGCGACGCACCCGGAAGCGAACGCCTATGCCGGCAGGCTCCTGAGCACGCCGACTTTCTTCCGCGACAACGGCATCCGGGTTTCCTGATTGGCGCACCGCCGGGTTGACGCGACGTGTAAGGTGCCTGGGAGCTTGCCTGCGTGGCACTCCCCGCTTCACGGGCGTGTTCCGTGGGCGCTCCGTAGCCATCCTATACGGCGAGTGCCGTCACAGAAGCTGCTCACATAAGCCGTCCCAAGTGAACACGATGACCGTTACGTCGCTCCTGCGCCTCGCTCCCCGGGGTGTTTGGCTGAGCCTGCTGGCTCTCAGCGCGTGCGGAGGCGGCGGTGGCAGCAGTACGCCTGAAACCTTCGCCGTAGGCGGCACCGTATCCGGCGTTATCTATGGCGCTGGCACGGGGCCCCAGCTCGTCCTCTACAACAACGGCGGTGACGATATTGTGCATCCGGCCAACGGCGCATTTGCCTTCAGCCAGAAGCTTGCCCCAGGCGCCGCCTATGACGTGACGCTCGTCGTGTCGCTGCTGGACCCACCGCAGAACTGTACGGTCCAGAACGGGACGGGAGTTGCAGGATCGGCGAGCGCAGCGGCCGTAAGAGTGGTCTGTTCGGTCGATGCCTTCACGGTCGGCGGGACGGTTACGGGCTTAAGCGGCAGCGGCCTGGTCCTGGCGACCGCGGGAGCCACCGTGCCCGTCGCGGCCAGCGGTGGCTTTACCTTTCCGGCCGAGAAAAGCGGGACTTCGTACGATGTGACGGTGACAGCCCAACCCTCGAATCCCGCGCAGACCTGCACGGTGGCGAATGGGTCGGGACTGGTCGGTTCCGCGTCGGTCACGAATATCGTCGTAAGCTGTCAGAACAACGCGTACACAGTAAGCGGCACGGTTTCCGGTCTCCGGGGCACCGGACTCTCCCTGACACTGAACGGTACCGGCACGCTGCCCATCAGCGCGAACGGCGCGTTCGCTTTCTCGGCGAACCTGCTGTCCAACGGCGCGCAGTACGTAGTGGCCGCCGCGCCCCAGCCGACGGGCCCTGCGCAGACCTGTATCGCGCCGAACGGCGCGGGCACGGTAGCCGGTGCCAGCATCACCGGGGTCAGCGTCATCTGCTCTGCACCCGCGTTTGCCTATGGCGCCGGCGGTCACGGTAACGACGTGCTCGCCTACTCCATTAACGGCGCCGGCGGGACACTCACCGCGATCGGGAGCGGCGCCTTCCCCGCGGGAGATACCACGTCGGCCGTGGCCGTCGATCCGGCCTACCACTTCCTCTTCGCCGCGAACCAGGGGGTGAACGCCGGGTCGGGCAGCAACACGATCTCCGCGTATACCATCACTGCGGCAACTGGCGCTCTCGTGCCGGTGACGAACAGCCCGTTTGCCGCGATCGAGGCGCCCGTCTCCCTCGTCGTGGATCCCACCAGCCGCTTCCTCTACGTCGCGGATTACCATGACAATACGGTGACGGCCTTTTCCATCTCCGGCAGCGGCGCGCTGACGGGCATTGCGGGAGGGCCAGCGCAGCCGGGGATCGACGGTCCGCGCTACCTGAGCATGCATCCGAGCGGCAGGTATCTTTACCTGTCGGTGAGCAACGAGTCGACGGTCTGGGTTTACGCCATCGACGCCACCAGCGGCGCCTTGACGGCGGTGCCGGGAAGTCCGTTTCCGAGTATCACGGCACCGGGGCCGGTATCGATCACGCCCGACGGAACCGTGGCCTACTTCGCCAACACGAACGCGCCGGTCTACTACCTTACCCTCTCTGCTTCGTCTCTAAGTGCGACAACCGGTGCGTTCACCTCATTCGGGACCACCTACCCGGTACCCGGACTTTCCCACGGGCCTGTTCCCGCGGGAGTCATTTCCGTATACGACGTCTCCGAGTTTAACCACGTGGGCGCTTTCGCCCTCGACCCGGAGGGGCGCACGGGATTCATGATCGGCCGGCAGACGAGTACCAGCAACGACACGATCTCCCCGCTGTGCTTCACAGCATGCCCAGCGAACTATCCGTCCGAACTGCCGCTCGCGACGCAGGCGTCCTGGGTCGCGGCTGATCCGAGTGGTACGTTTGTCTACGTCAGCGATGTGCAGGGCAACGCACGTGCCTATCTGATCAACCGCAGTAACGGCGGTGTGAGCACTGCGGCCGTGACGCCCAGCGCCTTCGTCCCGAACCTGCCCTTCGTCATCACCTCGCACTAGGCCCAGGTAGGCTCAGGGCAGCGCGGCGATCAGCGTGAAGCCATACCCTGCGATGCGGCGTAGTGCACTTCGACAATGGCCTTGTCACAGAGGAACTTCGGTTCCTGCGGCACGGGGAACGTGCTGAAGCCGTGCAGGTAGGTCAGCGACTGGGTGCGCACGTGATAGGTCGCGGCGATACGGGCGGCGGTGTCTTCCGCGGAGCGATCGTCGCGCACGAGGATCCAGCCGCCCTGATTGTCGACCGCGTTGACGCCGACCACCTTGGCGGGATTCGGGCACAGCGTCGCGTGGTGCGAGGCGCACCCCGAGCCGAGCAGAGCCATCCCGACAAGCACGAGAGTCCGCGCGAGGATCACGTTATGCATAACTGCAGTTCCCGGAAAAAGCCTGCCACCATCTTGAGTCCGGCGCTGCCTGCCCGTCGCCGGTGTGATGCCGTTTGTGAGGCGGCGGTCACACTCGCGCTTGCAGCACTGGTCGGAGGCCTTTAGAGCGGCACAGGGATCCACCCCGCCACGTGTCCACACGTGAGGTAGATCTCCCGGCCGCTCGTGAAATGGACGACCTCATCATCCCGGTCATCCTGGGACGGGTCGTAGCGGCGTACATTGCCGTCACAGAAGCTGAGCATGTAGCCCACCGTGTGGAAGCCCTGGTTGACGTAAGCGTCGGCGGGCGAGAAGAAGTTGGCGAACAGATGGTTGTGCACCGAGCAGATGTGGGTGTGGTAGTCGGCCACGATCCGCCACCCTTCCGGCACGGCTTCGTTGTACTGGGGTATCTCGACCCCGAAATGCCGATGCGAGGTCAAGGGGGCGGTTACGCGATAGTGGTGCTCCGTGTCCTCGTAGATCACCCCACCGCACTCGTATTGCCGCGGACACTCCAGCGCAGCGTGCAGGCCTGCCAGCGCGGCCGAGTCCACGTTCATGAAGATCGCGAAGATCAGTGGATTCATACTGAGAATGCCCCTGTGGAAGGACCTCATGCCCAGCGCTCCTCGGGGGGATGTTTTGGCACTTTCCTGTCCGGGTAACGGCGCACTGGGTCGCAGGACTGAGGCCGCAATGTGGATGGACTTCGCAGACGTGAGCGAATTCCGCCACGGAGACGCCGCTGGCGTGATGCGGGTCACTGGCGGGTAGCGTCAGGTCGATGCGGCGCTGACCCGTGCAGCGCGGCCGCGAAGCAGTGGCGCGAGGCGCTAAGCTCAGCGCTGAACAGCTCCGGTCACGGCCCGGGCGTCCGATGCAGCTTTGCGGCCATAAGAGTCCGCGACCACCCAGGCGCCCGCCAGCAGGGCAATATTGATGAGAGTTTCGCTCCAGTGCTCGGCACTGACATTGCCCGCAGCCACGATGGGACCCCACACGAGCAGCAGGAACAGTCCGATCTGCCACGCCGAGAGCACTGCGGCCCGCCGGGCCCACACCCCGGTGAGCATGGCCACGCCCGCCGCGAGGTAGGTGCAGCCGGTGAAATACGCCCAGAACATATGCGCCGGCAGCCAGCCGGGCACCAGTGGTGCGGTCAGGTTGAGGTAGACGAAGTGCGACAGCCCGAAAGCGATCAGGGCCAGGGCGTAGAGCACCCGTGCCAGGCGCACGCCCTTCTCGCCTACCGCGAAGCCGAGCCGCCGCCTGTCGGCGTCGCCCGCGAACCAGGCGTACAGCACCCAGGCGCCCGCCACGATCACGGCCGTCTCGCCCCAGCTCTGATAGGCACCTTCCACCAGTGGCATGAGCACGATGAGACGCACCTTGATGAGCAGCATCCACAGGAAGAGATAGACGAAGAGCACGCGGGCGGCGATCAGGGCCGTGCGGCCGAACAGGAGCCCGATGCCGCACGAGAGGCTCACCAGGCTGCACAGGCCGGCCAGAAGCTCCCGGCCGGGCAGACCCTTTGGCACCGAGTCCCATATCGGGGCGAACCCGCCTTGGATAAGGCCGAGGATTCCCAGGGCGATCATGGTCGCCGCAAAGACAGCATGACCTGTGCTCGAGATTCGCATCCCGCTCTCCCCTCACGATCTTGGCTGCCAACTGCAGCACTACCCTTATAAGCCAGCCGCGCGGGTGCGAAAACGGTGCAGGCGGCGGACGGAGCGCGGCACCCGGCAGCGCGTGGCGCCGGGCCTTCGCGGCGCCCTAAGCCGCGGACCCGCAGTATGATGCACCCGTGCGCACCAAGACTGGCCCCGGAAGCCTGCCGCAGCGATGTCTCGGGAGGTCCCCATGAAGGTGACCTCGGTCCTGATGCTCGCCGCCATGGCACTCGCCACCGAGAGGGCTGCCGCCGACGGAGCGTCCCTGGCGCAGCACCTTGAGAAGGATCTCAGGCACTACCTGACCTCCCGGGGAGCAATCGAGCACATCTCAGCCCTGTCGCTCAGCGTCAGCCTCCCCGAAAGCTCCTCGAACATCGAGGTCGCCGCTGGCACCACGCAGTACGCCGGTGGCGGCGCCGTAACACCGGAGAACCTGTACCAGATCGGGAGCAACACCAAGGCCTTCACGGCGGTGATCCTGCTGCAGCTGGAAGGCGAGGGAAAACTCTCACTCGATGACACCCTGGGCAGGTACCTGCCGCAGTATCCCCTGTGGCGTGACGTCAGTCTGAAGCGGCTCCTCAATATGACGAGCGGCATCCCGACCTACGACAACCTGCCCGCCATGCAGAAGGCGTACGCCGCAGATCCACACAAGGACTTCTCGAGCGAGGAACTCATACGCTACGTATATCCGGGTGGGCCCGCTGCGCCACCATCGACCCGCGGGTGGTCCTACTCGAACACCAACTATGTCCTGGCGGAGCTCGTCATCGAGAAGGTGACGGGACATTCCTATGCACAGGAATTGCGACAACGGTTCCTCGCCCGGCCCGAGCTGCGCCTGAGTGACACCTTCTACGAATCGCACGAGTATCCCACGACGATACTTAACCGCATGGTGTCCGGTTACTTCTTCAGCAATACCCCGGACAATGCAGGCCTGGCCGCACTCTACGGCAAGGATGTGCGCGACCTGAGCGTCTCGTGGGCACGGGGCGCCGGCGCGGCCGTTTCCACTCCCACCGATCTCACGCACTGGGTAAGAGCGCTCTACCACGGCGCGCTGCTAAAACCCCGGCAGCAACACGAACTCGAGAGTCTGGTGTCACTGCGCACCGGCAAGCCGATCGCCGACATCAGCACGGCGGACCCGCGCGGGTTCGGCCTGGGCGTGGGTCGCGACATGCTGCCCGAGATGGGAAAATTCTGGTTCTACGAAGGTGAGACGCTCGGCTACCGCATGATTTACGTCTGGTATCCGCAGTCGGATGTCATTGTCGCGCTCGGCATCAACAGTCAGCCGAACGCCACGGACAACCATGGGCAGCAGCTGGTGCGCTCCCTCTACCAGACGCTCGAGCGCGCGGGAAAACTGTAGGACCGTGAGGCGAACTTCCCTGAAGACTCCCCTCCTCGCGCTGCTGTTGCTGCCGCTCGTGGCTGGCTGTTACACGCCCTACCAGGTCGCGAGCGCCCATACGAATCAGTGCATTCAGGTGCCCTGGGACGGCACCCCGATCCTGCCCGGCACGTCCGTTACCCTGGCGCAGTGCCTCGGCCGCACGGACAACCAGGAATGGACCATCAGGCATGGCCAGATTGCAGGTGTCGCCGGGCTGTGCCTCGATGTGCAGGGTCAGGCCGCAATCGATGGGGCACCCGTTATCGCTGTGCCCTGCAACGGCACCCTGGGTCAGCACTGGAACGTCAGCGGCGGCCGCGTGACCGGCATCGGCGGCAAATGCCTGGATGTGCCGGGCGGGGACATCACCGAGACCGCGCCGCTCATTCTTGCGACCTGTGCGGGGACTTCCAGCCAGCGGTGGTCACTGCGCTAGCTCGCCTGCCGCGGGGGCTTGCGCCATCCGGCTACAGCTCCGTGCTGCCCTTGGGCGGCGGCTTCTGCGGATCGGTGAATGACTCAGGCGGCGTCATCCCGACGCACGATGCGCTTACCATGTCGCCCTCGCTCGCGTACACCGTGGCGATCTGCAGGGCCTTCGGAATCGCGTTCTTGCAGGAGGCCTCGTCCTTGAACAGATACGAATCCACAAAGGTCACTTCGAGCGACTTGGGCGCATAGAAGTACAGGTGCATCACGGCCATGTTGCCGAGCGTGCGCGGCTCCTTCTGCTCATCCGCCAGCGTCACGCCTGCCAAGAGAGTGAGAAGAATCGCAATGAATTTCATGGGCACCTCACGATTGGGGGTCCGCGGTTCTAAGGCAGACGCGCAGGTGTTCTCCGGGCGACAGGCTACAAGAAGCAAGCGGCCGGTGTAGTCGGTCGGCTCCGATTCTTTTGTAAGAGACTTCGCCCGGCGCACGCCCGCGTTCCCCAGCCTCTTTCTTGAGCTGGGCTTTGCGTACCTGCCGGCACCTGCCGGGTCGCCGCACGGCAGAAACCTGCGCGCCTTCCCGGTAATTCTCAGTTCCGCGCGCAGGGACCTGCTCTTTGTCGCGGAGGGCGCCGCAACTTCATGGGTACGACCGCGAGCCAGCCAACCGGCAAAGCGGGCTCTGAGCGGGGAGCCGCGCCGGCGCTTGCGGGCATTATGGTCAGCCCGCTCTACCGTCTGTAACCCACGATTGGCCGCTGGTCGGACCGCCCCCCGGCTGTGACGCAGTACCACTTTGCGCGCGCGCTGCGTCCAGTACATTGCCCCCCCATGAACAGGCACCAGACCGGCTTTACCCTGACCGAGATGATGGTGGTGACGGCAATCGTCGCCATCCTCCTGGGGATCGCCATTCCCTCGTACAAGTACCTGACGACTTCGTACCGCATGTCGGCAGAACTCAATAACCTCTCCGGAGACTTGCAGTTCGCGCGCGCCGAAGCCATCAAGGAAGGCAACTTCGCCACCGTGTGCGTCTCCGCGGACGGCGCGAACTGCACCGCCGGTGGAAACTGGAACGTCGGCTGGATCGTCTTTTCCGATGCCAACGGCAATGCCGCCGTTGACGGAACCGACCGCGTGCTGCGAGTCCAGGCGGCCTTCAACGGCACGACTCCGGACAACGCGCTCGGCGCCACCTCTTTCACCTTCAATCGCGAAGGCTTTGGCAGCACTGCAGGGGCCTACGTGACCTCGCTGGTGAACTTCACCGATCCGACCGCCAACGCCCAGTACACGCGCTGTCTGAGCGTGAACAACGTCGGCACCGTCAGCGCCTACACACACGTCGGCCAGCCGACCCAATGCTAATGAAACGCACAGAGCGCCATCATTTGTATGCCCGCGTGACCACGGGCGGCTTCAGCCTCATCGAGGTGATGGTGGCGGTGGTCATCATATGCATCGGGCTGTTGGGCATCGCCAAGCTGCAGGCCATGTCGCTGTCGAACAGCACCCTCTCGCGGCAGCGCGCCATCGCGGCGATCCAGGCGGCAAGCCTGGCGTCCTCGATGCACGCGAACCGCGACTTCTGGTCGAGTCAGAATAATCTCGGACTCGAGGTCGTGATCGCAGCCGGGGGCGTCGTGAGCGTCCCGGTCCCGAACCCGGGGCCGGCGAATTTCCAAAGCTCGATCACGAACGACATCGCTACCGGCGGCCCCTGTGTCGGAAACGCTTCCGCGGTCCCCGCCTGCCCCGTCAATCAGGACCTCGCCGCCTTCGATGTGGCGCGCTGGTACGCGAACTCACTGAGCAAGCTGCTGCCGAACGCGGCGGCAGACATTTTCTGTCCTGCGGTGGCGATCACCACCCAGGCCCCGGCCAGTTGCACGATCACGATCACCTGGACGGAGAAGTCCGTCGCCATGAACGCGCAAGAAGCGCTCGTGGAGAAGAACAACCCCACTGGCAAGGCGAGTGCCAGCGAGAACCCCGCACTGACTCTGTACGTCGAACCATGAGCACCCAATTCCATCACCGCGCGCGCCCACTGGCGGCACAGAGCGGCTTCACCCTGGTCGAGCTCATGGTCACCGTGGGCATCGCGCTGTTCCTGCTGGGCGGTCTCGTGACGATCATGCAGAACGTCCGCCAGGCGAACCTGACCCAGTCGACGCTCACCGCGCTGCAGGACCAGGAGCGCTTCGCGCTTACCGTCATGGCGGATTCCATCCAGGTGGGCGGCTACGTAGCCAACCCGATCTTGGAATCGAGTACCAACTTTCCGTCCGTGGGAGTCGTTCCCCAGGGTTCCGCCTTTTACGGCTCGCACACTGTCGGGGCGCCCGACAATCAGGCGGCGGACATCATTTACATGCGCTTCCAGACGCAGCCGGGCAACGGGCCGATCCTCTGCAATGGCACCGACAGCTCCCAGCAGGCCGCCAACACCTACACCATCGGCTTCAAGATCTTGAACGGCGCCCTGCAGTGCAGCATAGACAGTGGCGCCAGCTGGGTACCGATTGTGCCGGGCGTCGCGGCGCTGGCCGTTTACTACGGGGTCAACCGCAACGCGCCGGGGGCGGATTACAACATCGACACCTACGTTACCGCCGACATGCTGCAGGCGCCCAACGACTATCTGACCATCAGCGCGGTGCGCATCGTGCTGAGCTTCACCAATCCGATGTACGTCGCAGGCGGAAGCCAGCCGCAGTACATCACCATAGAGCGCGTCGTACAGGTCATGGGACGTGCGGGGGTGGTGACGTGAAACATGCTCCCTCGCCTTTTGCCTCGCAGCGCGGCGTGGCGCTCGTCACCAGCCTCATATTGCTGGTGATCATCACCATCCTCGCGCTCAGCATGTTCCGCAGCTTCGGCACTCAGGAACGGATCGCCGGCAACATGCGCGAGAAAGAGCGCGCGCTGCACGCGGCCACCAGCGCTCAGCAGTACGCCGAGTGGTGGCTGACCCAGGGAGTGAACGGCTCGCCGAACTCCGGCATCGCCTGCAACCCCGGGATCATTCCCGCCAGCGTCACCGAGGGTGAGATCTGCCTCGAGACGCCCCAGCAGGTGCTGGGGAACACGTCGGCGATGAACGCCGCAGTTCCCTGGACCATCGGCATGTCGTACGCGCCGGCCGGCATGGCCTTCGGCAATACCTCGGTCGCCCTGAACGACACCGACGGCGATTTCTCGGCGCCCTATTTCGCCACGCCCGGGTACTGGATTACCGATCTCGGTCCCGCCTTTGACACCCCGGGCGCTGAGGCCTACCAGATCGATGCCTACGCATACGGCAGTGCCCAGAGCACCGTCGCCGTTGTCGAGAGTTACTACGAAGTCATTCCCGGTGTTACCAACCTGGTGAACTAATGAAACGTCCCTCATTGTTTGTACTGCTCGCCGCCCTCACGGGTCTCCTGATGCCGTTCGCGGCTTCGGCACAGTCTTCGATCGCCGAAGACTTCACGCAGGCGAGCACCACCAACCCCTGGTACTTCTTCAACGGCGCCTGCCTCACCGCCGGCAGCACCGCGGGCGTCGAGCCCGTCAGCGCCACCGGCCAGATGCCAGGCTGCACCACCATCGCCTCGAGCTACTACAACAAGACCTCGGGCGAAGTGCTCACGGGCGGCTACAACGGCACCTTCCCGGATCCGGTGGGCAAGGGCGCGCTGCGCTTCACCAATGGTTACCCGTACGGCTATAACGAGAGCGGCGGCATCCTGTCCACGCAGCCCTTCCCCACCGGTCAGGGCGTGTCCATCACCTTCAAGACCGTCACTTATCTGGGCAATTCCGCCGGCGGCGGCTCGGACGGGGCCGACGGCATCAGCTTCTTCCTGATGGATGCCACCCAGCTCAACACCGCGACCATCAACGGCATGTCGAACGGCGACGGCAACGGGCTTGGCTCCTTCGGCGGCAGTCTGGGTTACACCTGCTCGAACGCCAACCCGCCCTATAACGGCCTCACCGGCGGTTACCTCGGCCTCGGCATCGATGAGTACGGCAACTTCCTCAACGGTACGACGAACACGCTCGGGGAGACCGGCACCACGGCCACCGGCGACAATACCGCCACCGGCGGCGGCTATCAGCCCGGCCGCATCGGCCTGCGTGGCGCGGGCAGCATTTCCTGGAACGCCCTCAACGCCGCGTACGGCGTCAACCCGAACAACACCGCGCTGCCCTATTACCCCGCGAGCCTCCTGACCTCCTGCGGCGTCAACGGCGGTACCTACAACGCCACCACCGGCGGCTGCATGAGCTGCAGCAGCGGCACCTATACACCTGGCACCAACACCTGCGTCACGACCACCTGCACCACCGGCACGTACAACGCGACGACCGGTCAGTGCGAGAGCTGCCCTTCCGGTGACACCTACAACTCAGGTGTCAATAACTGCTCGACCAAGACCTGCTCGAGCGGCACCTACAACGCGACGACCGGCCAGTGCGAGTCCTGCCCCTCAGGAGATGCCTACACCTCGGGCACGAACACCTGCCTGACGCAGACGTGCGCCAGCGGCACCTACAACTCCAGCGCCAACAAGTGTGAGACCTGCACCGTCGGCGTATACAACCTCAGCGCGAACAAGTGCGAGAGCTGCTCGACGGGCACTTACAACTCGAGCGCGAACCTGTGCGAGGTCTGTGCGGCCGGCTACACCTACAACGCCGGCACCGGGGAATGTACTAAGGGCGCCTTGAACGCAACACCGACCACCCACGCCCCGACCGCCGGCACGCCGGCGGCGAGCTCGCCGACGAGCATTACCGCTAGCGGAAGTGCCACCAATACCATCGCCCCCACAAACAGTGCGACGGTGAGTCCGACCCCGACCAACAACAAGGTCGACTGGTACTCGGCGGTGCAGAACACCTGCCGCTACGGCACGCTCTACAATTACTCGGTCCCGGGCGTGCCCACGAGCGCGGGGGCGACGAGCCTCACGAACACCGCCAACACGGCCGGCATCCTGGATTACGGCGCGCTGCCGGCCGCCTACACCGTGCTGCCCTCGGGCACCAAGATCGCGAACGAGACCGCCGCCACGCGCGCGGCCGCGGTACCGATCTATTACCAGCTGAAGATCACGCAGAACGGCCTCCTCAGCCTGCAGTACGCGGTCTGCCCCTCGACCGGCTGCGGCTCCTGGCAGAGCGTTCTCACCAAGCAGAACATCACGACTGCCAATGGTCCGCTGCCGGCGAACTTCCTCTTCGGCTTCGCAGGTTCCACCGGCGGCGGCACGAACGTCCACGAGATCCTGTGCTTCCGCGCGGATCCGGCGACCTCGGCCTCAAGCTCCGCGGGCGCGAGCGAGAAGCAGTCGGCGAAGCTGGAAACCGGTGTCCAGGCGTACTTCGCCTACTACAACCCGAGCGACGGCTGGACCGGCCGCGTGACGGCCAGCAGCGTCCAGTACGACGCCTTCGGCAACATCACCGTCGCCAATGTCCCGAACTGGGATGCCTCCTGCGTCCTCACGGGCATCCTCGCCGCGACCACCTGCGCCACCACGGGGCAGGCGGGCCCCTTAAGCGCGGAATTGCCCAATACCCCCGGGACTTCCGGCAGTCGCCAGATCATGACCTGGAACGGCTCCTCGGGAATCGCGCTGCAGTACGGCAACCTGACCGCCGCGCAGCAGACGGCGATAACCCTGGGTGACTCCTCGCAGGGCTATCCTTCCTCCTATACGACGGCCGATCGCCTCAATTACCTGCGCGGCGACCGCAGCAACGAGATCAACAGCGCGGCGGTCGGGGAGTTCCGGCGGCGCAGCAGCGTGCTGTCCGATATCGTGGACTCGAGTCCGGTATGGGTCGGGGCTCCCAACCAGAGTTACGGCATCACCTGGGGTGACCGCATCAACTCGAGCGCCTCGCTTCCTGAGAATGGCAGCACGGTGCAGACCTACCCGGCTTACATCACCGCCGAGACGAACCGCCAGCAGGTGGTCTACGTCGGCGCCAACGATGGCATGCTGCACGCATTCCGCAGCGGCACATTCAACAGCTCCTCGGGCTCGTGCAACACCAACCCGACGCAGAGCTGCTTCACCAACAATGACGGACTGGAACTGATGGCCTACATGCCCGGTTCCGTGATCTCCGGAACCAGCGCGCAGCTGATCCATCCGGACGTCACCAATGTCGCCAACGTCCCGATCGACTTCTCCAACGTTCAGTACGGCCACAACTACTTTGTGAACGCGATCCCGGGCACCGGGGACCTGTTCTACAACGGGCAGTGGCACAGCTGGATAGTCGGAGGCCTGGGCGCCGGTGGCGCGGCTATCTACGCGCTCGATGTCACCAACCCCGCCCTGTTCACGGAAGGCAATGCCGCGACCGTGGTGCTGGGTGAGTGGAACAGCGCCAGCATCACCTGCGTCGGCAACGCCGGCTGCGGCGCCAGCATGGGCAACATCACGGGCACGCCGATGATCCGCCGCCTGCACGATGGCCGCTGGGGCGTCATCTTCGGCAACGGCTACGGCAGCACCTCGGGGGATGCCGGCATCTTCATCATGGTGGTCGATCCCAATACCGGAGCCCAGGGGGCGAAGTTCTACTACCTGAGCACCGGTGTGGGCAGCGCTGCGAGCCCGAACGGCATCGGGTACATCGCGCCGGCGGACCTCGACGGGGATCACATCAGTGACTACGTCTATGCCGGCGACCTGCAGGGCAACGTGTGGCGCTTCGACATCACCGATCCGAGTGAGACGAACTGGATGGTGACGCCGGGGCCGATGTTCAGCACCGGCGGGCAGCCGATTACCACCCAGGTAGTGGTCGCGGCGGGCTCGCCCAACCCCGGCACTCAGCGCCAGGTGATGGTGCTCTTTGGCACCGGGCGCAAGATCGGCATCACCAATGCCAGTGCTGCGACCTATGCCAGCGGCACGCAGGGCCTCTACGGCGTGTGGGACTGGAACCTGAGTGCCACCGATGGCGGCCGTCAGGGCCCAGGCACCGGGCACCCCGCCGGCTGGGATGGCATATCGGGCGCGCAGTACGCCGCCCTGACGCGCGCCAATGCCGGCCTGCTCACGCTGACCACCGCCAACCTGCAGCAGCAGGTGGTGAGCATCAACAACAGCACCCAGGACCGCGAGATCGCGACCAACGCGACCATCTGCTGGAGCGGTGGCTGCCCCACGAGCACGGCAATCCAGTTCGGCTGGTATTTCAACCTGCCCGGCGGCGGCGAGCAGGTGATCTACAGTCCCGAGCTGTTCTCGCAGGCCGTGACGGTCAACACCATCGTGCCGGCAATCAATTCCCCGATCTCCTGCACGACCAACACCGATACCGGGTTTACCTACATCGTGTCGGCCCTGACCGGCGGCGCCTTCGCGAGCGTGTTCCTGCCGCCGGGCGAGCAGCAGTTCCTGAATGCCAACCCGGCGATCAACGCCGCGCCCTACACCGACCCGGTGGCCGTCGGCATCCAGACCAACGCGACGGGCAGCTCGATGATTCTCACCAATGCCTCGGGCGTGTCCTACCTCATCAACGAGACCAACCAGGCCTCCACCAGCACTACGCTTGCGAACGGCACCGTGGTGAGTCAGAACATCAACAGCGTGGTCGTGGGCGGCAACGTCCCGGTGAACAACCACGGCAAGCGCCTGAGCTGGATCGAACTGCGCTAAACATCAAGGCGAAAGACCCATGAACCTGCGGCCCTATCGATACTCGCGCGGCGTCACACTCATCGAGCTCATGATCGTGGTGGTGATTGCCAGCATCCTCATGGCAATCGCGGTGCCCTCGTACTCTTCCTACGTGCGCCGCTCGCACCGCGTGGAAGCGAAGACGGCGCTCCTGGACCTCGCCGGACGCGAAGAGCGCTACATGAGCACGAGTGTGACGGGTGCGAACTACTCACAGACGTCGACGGATCTCGGCTATCCGGCCGGCGCCTGGGCTGCGCAGACGATCGGCGACGGCTACTACAGCGTCAACGTCTGCGCCGTGGGTCCGGGATTGTCCGGCGCCTGCCCGCCGAGTAATCAGGCCGCCCCCGGCTACGCGATCACCGCGGTGCCCCTCGGCAACCAGACGGCCGATACGCAGTGCGCCTTCTTCGCCGTCGACAATACGGGGCGGCAGTGGGCCAACGACGTCAACAACGTCGATACCACGCAGCTCTGCTGGAATAATTAATAATATCAATCAGTTATATAGTATTACTCATGCTTTAAGTTAAATACTCGCGGTGACCACAAGCCAGACCTTGTCCGCGCGGCAGCGTAATTCCCGGGATTTCCGCGCATTCCACGCGCGCAGACACACATATTGTTTTCATAGAGTCTGAGCTATATTTCGGCTGCAGCCTGTTGAGCAGGCTTGGATTCCCCCGCCGACGGGATAACAAGAATTAACCGACGCCACCCGAAGTGCGCTCACCCTGCAGCACCAACGCGATGACGTCACCGAGGAAGCCGTAATGAGCTCTACGTGGGAACAGCTGGAGGGCGCCGCACTCTCACTGGTGCGCGCCGGCTCCATCAAGGACCGTCTGGCGGACGCCTTCCGCAACCATCTCGCGCAGGTCGATGCTGAGGAGCTCCCCGACACCTTGCGCGCGCAGTTCCGCGCCTGTCACGACGCCCTCATCCGCGAGCGGCCGCAGCCGGGGGAGGATGCCGTGCGTGCCACGGTGCGCAAGATGTCGAACCCGCAGGCCGATGAGGTTGCGGTAAGCGTGGTGCGCCTCTATGGCGCCTTCGTGCGTGAGATGACGAGCCGTGAGGCCCCGTCCGCGAACCTGATCCTGAACAGTGTGCCCGTGACACCGGTACCGGCCGCGCGCGCGAAGAAGAGCGTGCCGCAGGTGATTTCGCTCTACGCCCACGAGGCGTAAGGTCCGCGCCCCGGCAGGGGCCACCCGCCTTTAGTCGAGTTTGAACTCGATCGTGTCCCAGCGCCCGGTCTTCTCGTGGCGCGCATGGGTGCGGATGGCATCCACCAGCGCCCGCTCATCCCATTGCACGACCTCGGTGGTGAGGTCCAGGATTGCCTTGGGCGCGTCCTTGCCGCCGCCGAAGGGTTTCATGAGGATCACTGGCTTCTTGTTCGCCTGCGCATAGAGCAGCTCGAAGGTCATCAGGTCCTTCTGCGATTCGTACAGGCTCGAGAGTGCGATGACTGCCTCGGCGGGTGCGATCTGGCGGCGCAGGTCCTCGCGCTGTGCTTCCTTGTCGCCGGTCACCGGTTTGTCGGGCGTGCTCAAGTTCTTGTAGAAGAAGTTGCGCGCGCTCTCCAGGTACTCAAAGACGCGCAGGTAGTCATCACTGAGCTCCCAGGTGTGCGTGATGAAGAGCTTGATCGGATTGGCCTGCGACATGAGGCAAAGTCTGGCACAAGCGGCGGTGTCTGCAAACCTGCGCTTAGGCCCCGCTGAGGCATTCCGGCGACACCCCACGCAAGGCGCGGCGGGCGCCGACACACCCCTGAGGCCTGCGCACGGTAGAATGGCGTTCTTTACGCTCGACCTGTAAGCAAACCTCAGCCGTGCGACTCCTGGTCTACAACATCCGCTATGCCACCGGCACCGGGCCCGCCTTCCATCTGCCGCTGCCGGGCGCAGGTTACCTGCGCAGCAACCGGAAGGTGCTGGGCGGCATCACCGAGTTCATCCGCGCCGAGAAGCCCGACGTCGTCGGCCTCATCGAGGTGGACACCGGCTCGATCCGCACCGGCATGCTCAATCAGGCCGACCACATCGCCCGCGAGCTCGGCCACTACTCCACCTACGAGACCAAGTACGGGGCCGACTCGCTCAATCAGTTCATGCCCATCGTGCGCAAGCAGGGCAACGCCTTCCTGTCCGCCCCGACCGTGCACGGGGAGCGCTTCCATTACTTCGACACCGGCATCAAGCGTCTCATCATTGAGCTTGAGCTCTCCGACGTGTGCGTGTTCCTGGTGCACCTGTCGGTCAAGTACCGCCACCGCCAGTACCAGCTGCGCTCGCTGCACGATCTCATCCAGCAGGCGGCGAAGCCGGTGATCGTGGCCGGGGACTTCAACACCTTCTGGGGCACGCACGAGATCTACCTGTTCATGCGCGCCACCGGGCTGCGCAGCGCCAATACCGCAGGCCTCCCCTCTTTCCCGGCGCGCATCCCGCGCATCGAGCTCGACTTCGTGCTGGTGAGCGAGGGGATCGAGGTGAAGGAATTCCGCATCCCGGACGTGCGCTTCTCCGACCACCGCCCGCTCGTGTGTGACTTCGAGGTGCTGCGCGGCGCGAGCAGCGGACGTGCCTCCGCCGCCTGATCTTTCCCCTCCCCGCCGGTAGACACGCCATGAATGAACCTGCCGCATCCCCGGGCGCCTGGACGCTGAGCGAGGACGCCGACCGCATCGCCTGGCTCAGCTTCGACAAGCCCGGCACGTCCGCGAACGTGCTCTCCGCGAGCGTGCTCGCCGAGCTCAACGAGCACCTGGCGCGCCTCGAGGAGTGCCGGCCGCGCGGCCTGGTGCTCATCTCCGGCAAGAAGAGCGGCTTCATCGCCGGGGCCGACATCAAGGAGTTCACCGGCATCCGCGATGAGGCGGAAGGCTACACGCTCATCCGCCGCGGCCAGCAGGTGTTCGATCGCCTGGCAGCGCTGCCCTTCCCTACCGTGGCCGCAATCCATGGCTTTGCGCTCGGCGGGGGACTGGAGACCGCACTCGCCTGCCGCTACCGCGTCGGCGTGGCGGACGAGCGGCTCGCCCTCGGACTCCCGGAGGTGCAGCTCGGCCTGCACCCCGGATTCGGCGGCACGGTGCGCAGCGTGCGCCTCATCGGCGTGCGCGCGGCGATGGAGCTCATGCTGACGGGGCGCCCGGTACGGGGCGAGAAGGCCCTCGCGCTCGGGCTCCTCGACCGCCTGGTGCCGCAAGAGGAGCTGCGGGCCGCGGCGCGCGCGCTGATTCTGACAGCTCCGCCCGCCCGACAGGCGCCCCTGCGCGAGCGTCTCCTGAGCTTCGCGCCACTGCGGCCCTTCATCAGGAGCACGCTGATCGCGCAGGTGGCCAAGCGCGCACGCAAGGCGCACTACCCGGCGCCTTACGCGATCGTCGACCTGTGGGCGCGCTACGGGGCGCACGGGGATGCGGCCTACGAGGGTGAGGCGCGCTCGATGGCCCGCCTGTTCCTGAGTGACACCTCGCGCAACCTGGTGCGCGTGTTCTTTCTCACCGACCGCCTCAAGGCCCAGGGCGGCAAGGCCGGCAAGGAGCTGCGCCACGTGCACGTCGTGGGCGCGGGCGTCATGGGTGCCGACATCGCCGCCTGGTCGGCGCTGCGCGGCTTCACGGTGACGCTGCAGGACCGCTCGCCCGAGTACGTGGAGCCGGGCATGCGGCGTGCCCGCGAGCTCTTCGACAAGCGCCTGAAGGATGCCACCCAGAACGCCGCCGCGGTCGCGCGGCTCACGCCCGACGTGGCCGGCGCTGGCGTCCGCCAGGCGGACATCGTGATCGAGGCGATCTTCGAGAATCTCGAGGCCAAGCAGGCTCTCTACGCGCAGCTCGAGCCGCGCATGAAGCCGGCAGCCCTGCTCGCCACCAACACCTCCAGCATCATGCTCGAGCCGCTCGCCGCAAAGCTCACCGATCCGGCGCGCTTTGTCGGCCTGCACTTCTTCAACCCGGTCCCGCAGATGCCGCTGGTCGAGATCGTGCACAGCGCCGCCAGCAGTGCGGCCGCGATCGAGACCGGCACCGGTTTTGCGCGCCGGCTGGATAAGCTGCCCATCGCCTGCAGGAGCGCCCCGGGCTTCATGGTGAACCGGGTGCTGACCCCCTACATGTACGAGGCGATGCTCACCGCGCAGGAAGGCGTGCCGCTTGGCACCATCGACCGCGCCGCGGTCGACTTCGGCATGCCCATGGGGCCGATCGAGCTCATCGATGTTGTGGGACTGGACGTGGCCGCGCACGTCGGCGAGATCATCGCCGCGGAGCTCAAGCGCCCCGTGACTCAGATCGCACGCCTGAACGAACTCATCGCCGCCAAGAAACTCGGCCGCAAGAGCGGCGCGGGCTTCTACACCTGGGAGCAGGGGAAGCCAGTGAAGCCATCCGCGCCGCAGGTCGCCGCGCCCGAAGACCTCACCGACCGCCTGATCCTCGTGCTCGTGAATGAGTGCGTGGCCTGCCTGCGCGAAGGCGTGGTGACCGATGCGGATCTGGTGGACGCGGCGGTCATCTTCGGGGCCGGTTTTGCGCCGTTCCGTGGCGGACCTCTCACTTACGCGCGCGCCCGGGGCGTGGCTGCCGTGGTGGCGCGTCTGACTGAACTCAGCGTGCGCCACGGGCCGCGCTTTACGCCGGATGCGGGCTGGAGCTCACTGTCCGGCGGCGGAAAAGCGTGACAGGCGTCCGGCAGGCCGAAGGCCCTGTGCTACCATCGGCAAGGGGTCGGGGACGCCATATGTCCCATCCCATATTCGTATAGTTTTCGTCCGCTTACAGCCGAAACCACGCAACGCGCTTAGGAAGACATGTCCGACGAGCAGGCAGCCACGGTCCAGGTGTTGAAGACGCTCGCGCCGCTCGATGGGATGAAGCGCGAGAACCTCAACGCGCTCGCCAAGAAGGTGAGCGTGAAGACCCTCGCCGCCGGTCGCGCCCTCTTCCAGCAGGGCGACACGGACAAGCGCACCGTGTGGCTGGTGCGCGGTCGCATCGAGGCGCTCGAGGGCGAGCGGCTGGTGGCGAGCATCCGCGCCGGTACCCCGGAGGCGCGTAACCCCCTCTTCCCCAACCTGCCGCGCAAGGTGACCGTGCGCGCCATCGATGACATCGCGTTCCTTTCGATCGACAGCGATCTGCTGGACGTGATGATCACCTGGGACCAGACCGGCAGCTACGAGGTCGAGGAGCTGCAGGCGCAGCTGCAGAGCGCAGGCTCGGACGACTGGATGACGACGCTCCTGCAGACCAACGCCTTCCACCGCATCCCGCCGGCCAACATCCAGGCCATCTTCCAGCGCCTGCAGCGTACCCCCTGCCGCGCCGGGGAGGTCGTGATCAAGCAGGGCGATGAGGGCGATTACTTCTACATCATCGTGCAGGGCAAGTGCGCCGTGACGCGCGAGACCCCCTTGAGCCGCGAGGGCATCAAGCTCGCCGAGCTCGGGGTCGGCGACACCTTCGGCGAGGAAGCCCTGATCGCCGAAGCCAAGCGCAACGCCACGGTCACCATGACGACCGACGGGGTGCTCATGCGGCTCAACAAGCAGGACTTCCGCGAGCTCATGAACGAGCCGCTCCTGCAGTGGGTCGCGCCCGAGCAGGCGCGCAAGATCCTTGAGCGCGGCGGGCGCTGGCTCGACGTGCGGCTGCCGAGTGAGCACCAGAACCTCGGCATCGAGGGCGCGCTCAACGTGCCGCTCTACCTGATCCGCCTGAAGCTCTCCACGCTCGACCGCACCAAGCCCTACGTCGTCTACTGCGACACCGGGCGGCGCAGCTCCGCGGCTGCCTACATCCTGGTCGAGCGCGGCTTCGAGGCCTATGTCCTCAAGGGGGGCCTGGGGAGCGGTGCCGGCCTGCAGCTGACCCGCGGCGGGGCCGCCGACAAGCCCTGATGAGCCCGCAGCGCCGGTTACGCAGCGGCGTCCACGGGCTGCGGACACAACCCGTGGACGCCTAGTCATGCGAGCCGGTTAGGGACGATCCGCGTGACTGGGCCGAACGCTAGTAGCTCCACGGTGTCAGTGGCCATCCCCCGAAAGTGGGTGAGAGGGCGCGCGGGATGCTTACAGTAGGCACCGGCGCAGGGCCACGGCGGCCGTTGCGATGAGCGGCGGACGGCCTCTGCAGGTGGGTGGACGGGAGAACTAAAATACGACGACGACTTTCGGGGCGCTCGCAGCGCGGGGGTCCGATGAGCGCAACTCATTCTTCTGGTTTACCGCCCTCGTGTGGGTGGGCGTGCTGTCAGGCTTCGGGACCGACAGCTTCAACCACGTAAGAAAGTACGGCCTCGACTACCCCCTGATCGTTCACTGTCATGCCGTCGCCTTCGTCGGCTGGCTGGTGCTGTTCACCGTGCAGGTCGCCCTGATCCGCAATGCCCGCCCCGACCTGCATCGGCGGCTCGGCGTGGCGGGCGCGGCGCTCGCCGGCGCCATGCTGGTGCTCGGGCCTGCGACCGCGCTGCACGTGGACGCGGCGCGCTTTGCGGCGACGGGCCGCACCCCGGAATTTCTGGCCGTGCTGTTCACCGACATCCTCGCCTTCGCCGGGCTCACCGGCGCCGCACTCCTGCTGCGCGGCCGTCCGGCCGCGCACAAGCGTCTCATGCTCCTCGGGCTGATCTACATCAGTGATGCGGGCTTCGCCCGGCTCATCAACGGCTTCGTGGCCGCGCCGTTCGGCGCGAGTCTGGCCGGCGAGAGCCTCGCCCTGTATTTCGGCAGTGATGTTCTGATGCTGGCGCTGGGCCTCCGCGACCTCGCCACGCGGGGCCGGCTGCACCCGGCGTACGTTGCCGGCGCGCTGTGGATGCTTGCGCTGCAGGCCACGGGTCTGGTGCTCCTGAACAGCGCCGGCTGGAAGACGCTGTCGCTGCACCTGATCGGGCACTAAAAATCGCGGCCCGGACTGCCCGGGAGGCGCCTGCGGGAGCGCTCGGCCGGCGGACTGCCGCTGCGCGCTTGACGCGGATGCCGGCCACGCGATGCGCGCGGCGATTTGCTCTAGGGCGTGGCGTGACGGCCCGACCGCGATGTTCGGCGCAACTCAACGCCCGCGATCCACAGAACGCTGCAGAGAAACGACAGCGCGACGTAGGCGAGTGAAATGTTCAGCGCCACCTGTACTGCATGCATGTCGTTCGCTCCCTAAGCCTGCTACGAGGCTGAAGTTTAGGAGCGCGGCAGTCATGCCGCGGTCGAGAGTCGGTTTCGATTTGGTGACATAACGAAGAATGCTCAGCACGAGTGGCGATGGAATGACCGGGCACCCATCCCTGGCGATTGTCACCCGCAGCCGATCCGCAGGCGGCGTCCGATTCTTTACACATGCGTGCTCACCGTCCCGCTGGCGGAGTCGTAAGTGACTGAAATTATTGTAACCAGCGCGCCTGGCACGTACCATGCTTACGTTGGTGTTGCGCACCCCTAATAACTCAAAGCCAGGTTCGACATGAAATTGAAGATCGCCGGGTTCATGGCGGTGGGACTCCTCGCCGGAGCGCTCGCGGCGCACGCGGATTCACTGATCGGAGACTGGTCCGGATCGGGTTTCGCGGTCGTGGTCGGTACTGACGGGAACGGTGCAAACCAGAACGCCGATGTCGTGATCACCAGCGCGACTCCCCTCTTTGGGGCACTGGACGTCACCTGCGTGGGGTACAAGCCCTCGCAGTGCGGAACCGGCGGGCTCGTGGATATCTCCGGTTCGCTCTCAGCGGGTGGGACGCTCGATTTTGGCACCGCCGGCAACCCGGATCTTTTTGTCGGGACCTATTCCGGCGGCAACACGTTCACCGGCGTTGCCACGAGCCTCAACGGTGACGTCTACGACTATACGTTCAAGCGGGTAACGGTTCCCGAACCGGCCACGCTGTCGCTGCTCGGCCTCGGCCTCGTCGGTCTTGTCTTCACGAGACGGCGCAGACTGAGCTGACCGTCGAGCGGAAGCGCGCAAAACAGCATCGAGACCCCGCTGCTGCGGGGTTTTACTTTCTGTGGACCGGCGGATTGCGCGTCGAGCTCGCGCATGCCGTGCGCGCCTTCCCGGTGCGGCCTCGCGGGCTACGTTGGCCGCTACCGCTGCAACAGATCCGCAGTTCCTGTCGCGTGTGCTTCGGCATGTGCGCATGGCGCCGCCGGTACCCCGGTGCGCGCTGACAGCGCTCCGATCCCGGATGCCGGCACTTGAGCGTTAGGGCGGGTTAGACACTTCGATGGACCCATCTTCGATGCAGCGCGTGATCGCAATGGCAGTGTGTGAGCAGAAGCCTTCGGGATATTTCGCGGCGCGCTCGGTGAACTCCGAGCACTCGCACAGCCAGATCCGCGTCCCATCCGCCATCTCGAAGCAGCGCACAGAGGTGCCCTCGACGTCGATTGTGAGGATGAGGGCCGCATGCGAGGCAGCTGCACCAGGGCGCGTGTCGGAGACCATGTCCGCGATCATAAGCCCGCTGCCGGACCTGTGCGGAATGCTGCGCTGCGATGCGGTGCAGCACTGCTTGCCGCCGCTGTATGGATTTAGCCGGCGTAGAATGGCTTCGAGATGTCCTGACGAAGAGCGACGGCTTTCCTCAGCAGGCGTCAACAACAAATCTAGCGAGGGGGGACCAATGAAAATATTCGCCACTGTCATGGCGCTGGCAATGTGTGCTTCCGCAACGGCGATCGCTTCGGACAAAACCGACGCGATGGCGGTCGTTCATAAGTGGGTCGATGCCTTTAACAAAGGGGATGCGAAAACTGCCACATCCTATTGCGCCGACGGAGCGCTGGTCATCGACGACTTTGCACCGCACGTATGGCAGGGCCCCGGGGCGTGCGCTGCCTGGTACAAAGACTATGAAGCGTTTGCCGCAAAGGGGCAGATGACCAACGCGAGCGTTGTGCTCGGGAAATCTCACCACCTTGATGTCGACGCCGGCTACGCGTACCTCGTAACACCGGCGAGCCTTACCTACAACAAGGCGGGGCAGCCGGTTACCGACAAAGCCATCGTGACGATGTCCCTGAAAAAGGGTAGTGCCGGGTGGCAGATCACCGGTTGGGCGTGGGCCGACCAGTAGGCGGCCGGCGGGGTCGACGCGACTTGCGAGGCCTGCGGCCGTCGCGCTGACGCCGTCGGCTGACGCAGCAGCGCTAACGGTCGCCGGGCGCCCTGCCGCTACATCGTGTGAGTGGCTTTGTCCCCCGAGAGGGCGCCGGCGAGGTAAGTCTCGATCTTCTTCTGCGTCTGGCCGCGGTCCTGCTCGGAGAACTGCACGCCGATGCCGGCGGTGCGCTTGCCCTGGTTGCCCTGCGCGCCCTTGGGCGTCACCCAGATCACCCGTCCGGCCACCGGGAGCTTCTCGTCCTCGCCCATGAGGTTCAGCAGCATGAACACCTCGTCCCCGAGGCGGTAGTTGCTGTTGGTCGGGATGAACAGGCCGCCGTTCTTCACGAACGGCATGTAGGCGAGGTAGAGCGCACTCTTGTCCTTGATGGTCAGAGTGAGGAGTCCCGGTTTGTTTGCGCCGCCCGCTCTCACATTCCTGTCCCCGCCGCCTACGCTTACTGGATTCGCTGCCATCCCCTTGAGCCCCTTTAAGCCATCCGGTTCATCAGGGTGCGAGGCGCCGGAACAGGACCTCCAGCGCGACTCCCCGGTTCAGTGGGACGTCGAGCGTGGCGCGCAGTTCCCGCACCTCATCAATCAGCCGGAAAAGCTCGCGTATATTCAAGACCGGACGCCCCTCTGACAAGTAGGGGCCAGCCCGCACTTCTGTCATAAAGGCCCCCGAGCGCTCCTCGCGGCGGATGCGTTCTGTGAGCCAATTCTCAAAGCACCGCAGCCGCAGTGGCAAGTCCGCGCGCGCCCAGCGTTCGGCCGTGGCCACCGGGTCGGCGCTGCCCTGCGCCAGGGCATCCAGCGTACGCTCACTGTCGGCCCCTGCCGCGGCTACTTCTCCAGGGTCCGTGGCGAGGACCGTCAGCGGCGCCTCCCCCAGGGCATCGAGCGCCCCGGCCCAGGGCTGCTCCCCGCCCGCCTCCGTCAGCCAGGCGAGGGCCTGCGCGCGGGTGGGCGCCGGGACCTTCAGGCGCTGGCAGCGGCTGAGGATCGTGGGCGGCAGGCGCGAGGGCTGGGTCGCGACCAGCACCAGAAGCGTGCGCGGCTGCGGCTCCTCGAGCGTCTTCAGAAGCGCGTTGGCGGCGAAGCGGTTCAGGGCATCCGCAGGGCTCAGGATCCCGACCTTGTAGCCGCCGGCGTGACTGGTCAGGGCAAGCTCCGCACCCAGCTCACGCACCTGCTCGATGCGGATCTGCCGGCCGCTCTCCTCCGGGGCCACCCACATCAGGTCCGGGTGCTGGCGCGCCTGCACCCGCCGGCACGCCTGGCACTGCCCGCAGGGCGCCCCGGCGCCCCGGGTGCACAGCACCAGCTGCGCGCTCCACAGCGCGAGCCACTCCCCGCCCGCCCCCGGGGCCTCGTGGATGAGGAGGGCATGCGGCAGGTGATCGGCGTCCCAGGCCGCCCTCAGGTGCGCCCGCACGGCGGCCGTCCAGGGCGGCGCCGGCACCTGCGCCAGCGGCTCGCTCATGGCGTCGCCCCCATCAGGCGCCCCACAACCGCCTCGAGCGCGCGCAGCACGGCGGGCAGGGGCGCGGCGGCGTCGATGACGGCCACACGTTGTGGTTCGTGGCGGGCGATGGCGAGGTAGCCCGCGCGGACCTTCTCGAAGAAATTCACCGTCTCCGCCTCGAAGCGATCGGCGGCCGCCCCGGCGCGCGCGCGGGCGCGCGCGAGACCGGTTGCCACGGGCAGGTCCAGGAGCAGCGTGCAGTCGGGCACGAGGTCCCCCTGCACCGCTTGCGCGAGGCGCTCGATGAGGGCGGCCTCCACGCCGCGCCCGCTGCCCTGGTAGGCGCGCGTCGCGTCCGTGAAGCGATCGCACACCACCCACTCCCCGCGCGCCAGCGCCGGACGGATGACGTTGTTCACGTGCAGCGCGCGCGCGGCGAACATCAGCAGCGTCTCGGTCACGGGGGTCACGTCTTCCGCGCCGCGCTCCAGCACGATCTCACGCACACGCTCGGCGAGCGGGGTGCCGCCGGGCTCGCGCGTGGCGAGCACGCTGAGTCCGGCGTGCTTGAGTACCTCCGCGACGTGGCGGGCGGCGGTCGACTTGCCGGCCCCCTCGATGCCCTCGAGCGTGATGAACTTGGGGTGCTTCACGGGCGCTGCGCCTTTAGCGCCCCGCCGTGGCCCTGGGCCTTAAGACGCGCAAGGTACGCCTGCACCGCCTGGTTGTGCTCCTCGAGCGTGCGCGAGAAGTGATGCGCCCCGTCCCCGGCCCCGGTTGCGACGAAAAACAGCGCGCCGGTGTCCTCCGGCTGCACCGCCGCCATCAGCGACTCGCGCCCCGGCAGCGCGATCGGGGTCGGCGGCAGACCCTCACGCGTGTAGGTGTTGTAAGGCGTGTCGGTCTGCAGGTCCTTGGTGTGCACCGAGCCGTCGTAGTCATCGCCGAGGCCGTAGATGACGGTCGGGTCGGACTGCAGCCGCATGCCCTTCTTCAGGCGATTCACGAATACCCCGGCGATCGCGGCGCGCTCGCTCTTGAGCGCCGCCTCCTTCTCGACGATCGAGGCGAGGATCAGTGCCTGGTAGGGATCCTGAAGCGGCAGGCCGCTGCTGCGTGCCTGCCACGCCGCGTTGAGCTCGCGCTGCAGGGCGTCGTAGGCGAGCCCCAGGATGACGGTGTCGGCGGTGCCCGCGGCGAAGCGGTAGGTGTCGGGGAAGAAGCGCCCTTCCGGGTTCTCCCCCGCGTGCCCGAGAGTGACCATGATCTCCCCGGCCGTCTTACCCTTCACGGTGTGCTGCACGTGGGGCGCGGCGGCGAGCACGGCGAGGAAGTCAGCGAAGGTGGCCCCCTCCACCACCGTAACCTGCTCGAGCACCACTTTGCCCTCGATGAACAGCTGCAGGATCTGCTCGGGGCTCGCACGTGCGGGGATCTCGTAGGTGCCGCTCTCGACTTTCGGATGCTCGCCCTTCAGGCGCAGGTACCAGGCGACCGCGCGCGCATTCGTCATCATGCCGGCCGACTGAAGATGCGTGAGGACGCTGCGCAGGCTCGTCCCCGGGGTGACCTCAATGCGCTGAAGCGTCGTGCCAGGGCCCGGGGACTCGTAGTTGTTCTTCAGCCAGTGGTAGCCCACGCCGAGCGCGAGGCCCGTCACCACCAGCAGCACGAGCAGGCTCATCACAATGCCGCCGCGCTCAGCGCGGCACACCGTGCTCGCGGGCCTCATGAGGCTGTCCCGGGCGGATGCCCGAGCTGTGGCGCGAGCGCCGCCTGCAGACGCCGCGTGACACCTCCGATCGCAAGCCTGCGGCCGGCGAGTTCCACGACCGGGCGGATACCCGTGAGCGCACTGGTCACAAAGAGCTCCTCGGCACGGTTCAGGTCCTCAAGGTCGAGCGCACAGCGCTCGCAGTCTACCCCGGCGCTGGCGGCGAGCGTCCCGATGACCTCGCGCATGACACCGGCGACCCCGCAGCGATCCAGGCGCGGGGTGAGCAGGCGCCCGTCCGTGACGAGGAACACGTTGCTCATGGTGCCGCCGATGAGCGCGCCGCCTGAGGAGAACAGCAGCGCCTCGGCGATGGCAGGATCATCCCACTCCAGGCGCGCCAGGACCTGCTCGAGGCGGTTCAGGTGCTTGATGCCGGCGAGCGCGGGGTTCTCGGCGAGCTTCAGATCCGCGATGCGCACGCGCACCCCCTCGCGCATCGCGCTCGTATCCTCCCCGCCCCAGGGGTAGCGCAGCAGCATCCGGCTCGGCACCTCATCCCCGCTCAGCGCGTAGCCGCGCGCGCGCGCCGGTCCGCGGGTCACGATGAGTTTCACGATCGCAGGCTCGGCGTCCGCGGCCGCTGCGATCTCCCGGCGCAGGAGCTCGAGATCCGGGACGGCGATCCCGAGGCGCTCGCAGCCCTGGGTGAGGCGCTTCAGGTGCAGGCTCAGGAAGCGCACCCCGCCGCCCGGGGACGCCATGGTCTCAAAGAGGCCATCGCCGTACTGCAGGCCGCGCTCGAGGAGCGAAACCTGCGCGCTCTCGGCCCCATCGACCCAGGTGCGCTCGGGAAGCCCGCCGAGGGCACTCATGGGGCCGCCCCGAGCGCTGCCAGCAGCCCGCGCGCCTTGGCGCGGGTTTCCTCCAGCTCGCGCTGCGGGTCCGAGTCGGCGACGATGCCGGCACCGGCGTGGAACTGCACCTGATCCCCGCGCAGGGTCATGGTGCGGATGAGGATGTTGAGGTCGAGCCTGCCATCGAGCGTGAGGTAGCCCAGGGAGCCGGTGTAGGCCCCGCGCCCCGCGCCCTCGAGCTCGGCGATGATCTGCATGCAGCGGAACTTCGGCACGCCGGTGATGGTGCCGCCGGGGAACACCGCGCGCAGCGCGCCGATCGGGGTCACCTCGGGGCGCAGCGTGCCGCTGACGTTCGAGACGATGTGATGCACGTGCGTGTAGGACTCGATCGTCATCAGCTCATCCACCCGCACACTGCCCGGCTCGCACACGCGCCCGAGGTCGTTGCGCTCAAGATCGATGAGCATGATGTGCTCGGCACGCTCCTTGGGATGGGCGGCGAGCTCGGACATCTCGCGCAGATCATCCCCCGGTGAGCCGCGGCGCGGGCGCGTGCCGGCGATGGGCCGGGTGTCGATGCGCCGGCCGCTGACGCGCACCAGGCGCTCCGGGGATGAGCTGACGATAGCGACGTCCTGCCACTGGGCGAGCGCTGCGAAGGGCGCGGGGTTGGCGGCGCGCAGGCGCGCATAGAGAGCCGCCGCAGGCGAGCCCACCCCGCTCGTGCCGATCCGCACGTCCCAGGGCCGTGACAGGTTCGCCTGGTAGATCTCCCCGGCGCGCACGTACTCCTTCGCCTGTACCACGCGCGCCAGATAGCGCTCAGGATCCTCTTCGTTCACCGAGTGGACCGTGAGCGTCCCGGGGGACGCATCGGCAGCCTCGAGCGAGCGCACGTCGCGCTCGATCGCATCCAGGGCGTGCGCCGCGGCCGCTTCCGCCACCGCCAGCAGCCGGCCGCTCCTGAGGTCGTGCACCAGAGCGCACGGGGTGCGCAGCGCGAACGCCGTGAACGGCAGCGGTGTGCGCGGCAGATGCAGGTGCGGCTCGACCTCCTGGGCGAGTTCGTAGCCGAAAAACAGCGCCCAGCCGCCACAGAAGGGCAGCGCGGCACTCTCGGGGGTCCCCGCGCGGCGCTCGTCTCGCCACCACGCATCGAGCGCCTCAAGAAATCCTGCGCCCTGGGGTTGCACGCCCTCGCCGCGCACCTCGCCCCCGGGCGTCAGCCACAGCGCCGCGCCCGGGTGCGCGAGCAGCACGCTGGCATCGCTCAAGGGGCCGGTGGCGGCGCTGTCGAGAAGGAGCGGGTAACGGGCCGGGTAGCGCGCGGCCAGTCTGCGCAGGACCTCGGGCGGGGCGCGAAGTTCGCGCACCAAAGGCGCGCGTGTGGCCGAACGCCCCGGGGCCGCGCGCACTTCAGGCGCTGAAGCGCTTGAAGATGAGCGAGCCGTTGGTGCCGCCGAAGCCGAAGGAGTTCGACAGCACCACATCGATCGGCATGCGCCGCGCGGTATTGGGCACGTAGTCGAGATCGCAGTCCGGATCGGGCGTGTGGTAGTTGATGGTGGGTGGGGCCACGTTGTCGCGGATCGCGAGGATCGAGAAGATGGCCTCGACGACGCCGGCGGCCCCGAGCAGGTGCCCGGTCATCGACTTGGTGGAACTCACGGCGAGCTTCTTGGCGTGCTCACCGAAGGCGCGCTTCATGGCGAAGGTCTCGGCGCGGTCCCCGAGCGGGGTGGAGGTGGCGTGCGCGTTGATGTACTGCACCGCGCTGGCATCCATCTTCGCATCGCTGAGCGCCTTCACCATGGCGAGGCGCGCCCCCTCGCCGTCCTCGGGCGGGGCGGTGATGTGGTGGGCATCCCCTGACATGCCAAAGCCGACGAGCTCGGCGTAGATACGCGCCCCGCGCTTCTTCGCATGCTCGAGCTCCTCGAGCAGCACCGCGCCGCCGCCGTCGGAGAGCACGAAGCCGTCGCGGTCGCGATCCCAGGGGCGGCTCGCCTCCTTGGGCGCATCGTTGCGGGTGGAGAGGGCTTTCGCCTGCCCGAAGCTGCCGAGACCGCAGCGCGTGGTCGCCATCTCACCGCCGCCGGCGATGATGACGTCCGCATCTCCGTACTGGATGGTGCGCATGCCAAGTCCGATGGCATGAGTGGAGGTGGTGCAGGCGGTGACGACGCCGAGGTTCGGCCCCTTGAGCCCGTAGCGGATCGAGAGGTGCCCGGAGATCATGTTGATGATCGTCGCCGGCACGAAGAACGGGGAGATCTTGCGCGGGTTCTTGGCCTCGAGGTAATCCTCGTACTCGTTCTCGATCGTCCACAGCCCGCCGATGCCGGCGCCGCACACCGCGCCACACAGGCCAGGATCGGTCTTCGTGAAGTCGATGCCGCTGTCGGTGACGGCCTGCATGCCGGCGGCGACGCCGTAATGCATGAAGTCATCCATGCGGCGCGCTTCCTTGGGCGAGATGTACTGGCCGACGTCGAAGTCGCGCACCTGGCCGCCAAAGCGTGCCGGGAAGGCAGACACATCGAAGCGCGTGACCGGGCCGATGCCGCTCTCACCGCGCAGCACCGCGTCCCACGCCGAGGCCACCGTGCTCCCGACCGGGGACACGATCCCCAGTCCCGTTACGACGACACGCCGCTTACTCACGCACTATCCCTGGTACGCCGTTCACTGACGTTGCGCGTCAGGAGTCAGGACTTGCTGCGGCGCTCGTTGATGTAATCGATCGCCTGGTGAACGGTGGTGATCTTCTCGGCGTCCTCGTCGGGGATCTCGATCTCAAATTCCTCTTCGAGGGCCATGACGAGCTCGACGGTGTCGAGTGAATCGGCTCCCAGGTCATCGACGAACGAGGCGTCGTTCGTGACCTGTTCCTGTTTGACGCCCAGCTGTTCGGCAACGATGGCCTTGACCTGCTGCTCGACTGTGCTCATTAGCGGTTGGTCCTTATGTAGAACATGAAAATGCTGCCCTCTGTGGTTGCAGGCGTTACCGCCGGCAGCGGGCGCGGTATTGTAGGGGAACACCCCCGCAGGTGCCACTCACGCGAGTGATTGTTTTTACTGGCGAAAGTGCCCTCGCGTTCCGTCCCGGAACGCTCCTGCGCCCTCGCCTGTCGCGCCGCCCCAACGTTTCTGAACCCGGTCTTACGCCACGCCCGCCGGGCGCTCCCGGCGCAGCGGTGGCGCGCACCCCGGGATCGGCAAAGAAGCGCGAAAGCGCCAAGGCCGGGGACGTCGCTTGGCCGCAACGCGTGCATCTTTGCGCTATATAGGCGGATGGCGCGCGCCGCCACCCGACCTTCAGGAGTGCCTGACCCGTGACCGATCACACCGCTCCCCCGCCCTCCTCACCCGCGCGCCTGGCGCGGCGTGATTGCCTGAAAGGCCTCGCACTCGCCGCGGCCGCGATCCCCACGCTCAGCGCCCGCGCCCAGGGGCGCGCGGCAACCTCAGACCTCAGCGTCACGCTCGAGCCGGTACGTCGCAAGTACGGCCTGCCGGCGCTCGCAGCCGCGACGGTGCGCGGCGGGCAACTGCAGGCCTGCGGCGCCTGCGGAGTGCGGGCACTGGGCACCACGGTGAAGGTGACCCTGCAGGATCGCTTTCACCTCGGGTCCGACACCAAGGCGATGACGGCTCTGCTGTGCGGCATGGCGGTGGAGGCCGGGCAGCTGCGCTGGGAGTCGACGCTCGGGGAGGTACTCGAAGGGGCCGTGCCGGGCCTGAACCCGAAGCTCGCCGCGGTGACGCTCGAGCAGCTGCTGTCGCACTCGGCCGGCATCCCGAGCGACACCGAGGCGATGAAGAAGCTCTACTTCAGTACCGACGCCTTCGATTACAACCTGACGCCACTGCGCCTGCGGATGCTCGCCGCCTGGAAGGCCAATGCACCGGTCTCGACTCCGGGGACTGCGTTCCATTATGCGAACTTCGGCTACCTCATCGCGGGCGCGATGCTCGAGCAGGCCACTGCGACGCCCTGGGAGGAGCTCATCACGCGGCGCATCTTCGAGCCCCTGAAGCTTGCGTCCGCGGGCCTCGGCGCCCAGGCGACCCCGGGCAGGCTCGATGCCCCGGTAGGTCACAACATCGGCGATGACGGCAGCGTCACGCCCATGTATTGGGGCGCCGCCGCCGACATGCCCCCGGCGCTCGGGCCTGCCGGCAATGCCCACATGTCGGTGCTCGACTTCGCCACCTGGGCGGGCTGGAACGCCGGCGGCGCGCGCCGGGGACCCGCGCTGGTGAAGCCTGCGACGCTGGCACGCCTCCAGCGCGGGCACGTCGACACCGGCAAAATCCCGGACGCCAAGCCCGGCACGCCGTCCGAGGGGCGCTATGCCCTGGGCTGGGGCGTGGTGCAGTGGCCGTGGATGAAGAATCCGGTGCTGCAGCACAACGGTTCTAACAGCATGAACCTCGCCAAGGTGCTCATCGATCCCGTGGCGGATCTCGCGGTGACGGTGGTGACCAACTACCCGGGGCCGAAGGCCGAAGAGGCCTGCAGCGAGGTGATGCTCGGCCTCTACCGTCAGCAACGGGGCGCGTGAGCACCTGCATGCGCCTGCGAAGGGATCGCGCGCGCGACGCCTGCTAGGGAGCGGCAATCGCGCCGCTGCGAGCGCACTTCATTACCCCTCCCCAGCGCGCCCCCGGGGTTGTAGTGTTTTATCGGGCGCTGCGTTTTGTTGCCACGCGCCGAGCCGGGGCTGAAGCACTGCCTCAGTTGCTGCAACTGCACACGCGGGCGTTCCTACGGCATGTACATGCCGCCATTGACATGCAGCGTGTCGCCCGTGATGTAGCTCGCCTGGGGGGAGACCAGGAACAGCACCGCCGCGGCGACGTCCTCGGGCTTGCCTAAGCGCGCCATCGGGATCTGCGTGAGGAGCGCAGCTTTCTGCTCATCGCTCAGGCCCCGGGTCATGTCGGTATCGATGAACCCGGGTGCCACGGCGTTCACGGTGATGCCGCGCGAGGCGAGTTCCTTGGCGAGTGACTTCGTAAAGCCGATGAGACCGGCCTTGGCGGCGGCGTAGTTCGCCTGTCCCGCATTGCCCGTGACACCGACGACGGAGGTGAGGTTCACGATGCGCCCGTAGCGTTCTTTCATCATGCGCCGCACGCAGGCCTTGGACAGGCGGAACACACTCGTAAGATTGGTGGTGATGACCGCGTCCCAGTCTTCGGGCTTCATGCGCAAGAGCAGCGTATCGCGGGTGATGGCGGCGTTGTTGACGAGGATGCTCGGGGCCTCACCCGCTTCCTCGAGTGCCGCGAGCAGGGCATCGATGGAAGCCGGATCCGAGGCATCGAGGACCGCTCCGTGGCCCTTGAGGCCTGCCGCCTTGAGCACCTCACCGAACTTCTGCGCCCCCTCCTGCGTTGTGGCCGTACCGATCACCGTAGCACCAGCGTTCGCGAGCGCGAGCGCGATGGCGTTGCCGATGCCGCGCGAGGCGCCCGTAACGAGCGCGATGTCCTTCTCCAGCATGTCTTATCCCCTCGTGGCGCCGATCGCACCGCTGAGCGAAGCCGGGTCTTCCAGTGCGAGATAACTGAGGCCGTCGCGCTTCTCGATGCGCTTGTTGAGGCCCGTGAGCACCTTCCCCGGTCCGCACTCGATCACCTGGCCGAGCTGCGGCGTCGCGAGCGCCCGCAGCGTCTGCGTCCAGCGCACCGGGCTTGAGAGCTGCCGCACCAGGAGCGCGCGGATGTCATCCGGCTGATCGTGCTCGGTGGCATCCACCGCGCTCAGGTAGCGGATGTTAGGCGCCCGCACGGTGAGGGTGCTCAGGCGCTCGCGCAGCCGCTCGGCCGCCTTGAGCATGAGGCTCGAATGCGCCGGCACGCTCACCGGCAGGAGCACGGCGCGCTTGGCGCCACGGGCGCGGGCCGCCTCCATGGCCCGCTCCACCGCGGGGATCTCCCCGGCAATGACCACCTGACCCGGGGAGTTGAAGTTGGCCGGCTCCACCACCTGACCGTGCGCAGCTTCTGCGCAGGCGGCCACCACCGCCTCATCCTCGAGACCCAGGATCGCCGCCATCGCCCCGCTGCCCGCCGGCACCGCCGCCTGCATGCTCTCGCCGCGGAAGCGTACGAGTTCCACGGCCGGAGCGAAGTCGAGCGTGCCGGCGCACACGAGCGCGGTGAACTCCCCGAGACTGTGGCCGGAGAGCACCATCGGCACGCCCCCGCCCTCTTCCTGCCAGGCGCGCCAGGTGGCAACGCCTGCGGCGAGCATGGCCGGCTGGGTACGCTCGGTCTCGTTGAGGGAGGCCGCCGGGCCCTCGCTCACGAGCTTCCACAGATCGTAGTGCAGGCTCTCGGAGGCCTCCTCGAAGGTGGCGCGGATGGCCGGCTGCACGGCGGCGAACGCCCCGAGCATGCCGACCGACTGGGACCCCTGACCCGGAAAAACGAATGCAAAAGACATCGAACCCCCGCCGCACGGTTGGCCAGGCGCCCCGCAGGGGGCGCGGCGCGGATTATAGCGGCAGCGGGCGCGGCTTCAGGATGAGCGCCGCGGCAAGGCCCCCCATGACTCCGTAGAGATGGGCGTCCACCACCACCGCCCCGGAGCCGGAGAAGGGCAAGGGACCCACGCGCTGCTCGTAGAGGAGCTTCGCGGCGAGCAGCCCCGCCAGCACCCACCCGTCGGGCTCCCGGCGCCTGAGGTGTGCGAGCGTGCCGGCCGCCAGGATCCCGTGCAGGACGCCCGAGGAACCCACGTACCACTCGACGGTCGAATCCAGCAGCCACAGGCCCGCATCGATGGCGATGATCGCGGCGGCGAGGATGACGAGCCACTGCCTGGGGCTGAAGTCGCGGGCAAAGAGTGCCCACAGGAGGATGAAGCCTGCGACGTTGACCAGGGCATGGCGCAGGTTCAGGTGCACGACGTGGGCGCTCAGGAGCCGCCACAGCTGCCCCTGGGCGAGCGCGGTGCGCTCGTAGCGCAGCCCGAGGCGGGCGGCCTCCCCGCCGAGGGTGGGCAGCAGCAGCACGAGGCACGCCAGGAGGAGCGTGAGGCCCAGGCGGCCGTCGCAATTGAGAGACTCGAGTGTGGCGCGCACACGGTTCACAGGCCCGTGAACCCCCATTTGTTATGATCCGGTCCCGTTTTCGGGCTCACAACGGCGGCCCCCCGCCGCCTACGGACGACGCATGACGTACAGCATTGCAGAGGTTAGCAGACAGCGTGTGGCCCGGTTGGCGCGCGGCTTCACCCTGATCGAGATCATGGTAGTCGTGATCATCATCGGACTGCTCGCCGCGGTCATCGTGCCGACCGTCATCGGCAAGGTCGACGAGGCGCGCGTGGTCAAGGCGAAGCAGGACATCCAGGCGCTCGAGACCGCGCTGCAGATGTTCCGCCTGCAGAACTCCAAGTACCCGACCACCGAGCAGGGACTTAGCTCACTCGTCACGCAGCCGACCGATCCGACGATCAAGCACTGGCAGCCCGGCGGCTACCTGCAGCGCATCAGCAAGGATCCCTGGGGCAATGACTATCAGTACGTCTACCCCGGCACCCACGGCAAGGAGTACGACCTCTTTACCTACGGCGCCGACGGCGCTCCGGGTGGTGAGGGCATCGATGCCGACATCGGCAACTGGAACATCGGCGACTAGGCACACCTTGCCGGGCGGCGGCCGCGCGCGCGGCTTCACGCTCATCGAGATCCTGGTCGTGGTGGCCATCATCGCGGTGATCTCCGTGGGCGTGCTGCTGTCGGTGAACCTCACCGGGCGCGACCGCGAGCTGCAGAAGGAAGGCGACCGCTTGCAGGCGCTGTTCACCTACGCGCGCGAGGCGGCGGAGCTGCAGACGCGCGAGTTCGGGGTGCTGTTCGATGATGACGGCTACGAGTTCCTGACCTACGACCCGCACGAGGGACTGTGGCGCAGCGTCAGCGAGGATGACGCCTTCGAGGCGCGCAAGCTCCCGGAAGGCCTCGACGTCAAGCTCACCCTGGACGGTCGCCCGGTGGTACTGAAGCGCCCCGCCGATGCCAAGGACAAGACGCCGCAGGTGATGATCTTCTCCAACGGTGATCTCGACACCTTCGCCGCCACGGTGGAGCGCGACGGCGGCCTGCGCAGCATCACCATCACCGAGGATGACAAGGGCGAGGTCACCGAGAAGGACATGGTCGAGGCGAAACCCAGGTGAGGGCGCGCGGCTTCACGCTGATCGAGGTGCTGGTGGCGCTCGTCATCGTCGCCGTCGGCATGGCGGCGGTCATGAGCGCGCTGTCGTCCGCGGCCAACACCGTGAGCTTCCTGCGCGATGAGACCTTTGCCAACTACGTCGCGCTCAACAAGATCGCAACACTGCGCCTCTCCGGGCAGATCCCGCAGACCGGCACCTCGAGCGGCGACGTCGACTACGCCAACCGCAGCTGGCACTGGCGCCAGGAAGTGGCGGCCACGGAGATCCCGGGCGTGGTGCGCATCGACGTGAAGGTGCGGCCCAAGGAGGTGAAGGCCGGCGAGGATGAGGCCTGGACCACCACCGTGAGCGGCATCGCCGGCAACTCGGTGGGGCGCCCGGATGGCTACAACCCCAACTGGGGCGCGCAGGCGCCGCTCTACGCGGCCACGCCAAACGGCAGCACCAACAATGGCGTCAACAATGGCATCGGCGTCACCGGCAACGGCATCGGCAGCGGCGCTCAGAGCATGCAGATCTCCCCCTCCGGCGGGGACTCGGGGCTCTCATCCCTCGACTCCGATTCGGGCCTGAACTCCTCCGGTCCGGGCTTAAGCTCCGGACCGACCTTGGGCCTCGGCTCCGGCACCTCGCCGCCCGACCCGCAGCAGCCCCAGCAGCCCCAGCCATGAGGCGGCGCAGCGGCGGCTTCACGCTCATCGAACTGGCGGTCGCGATACTGATCGTCGCCATCATCGCCGCCATCGGCTACGGCACGATGGACCAGGCCATCAAGTCCCGCGGTCTCATCAAGGATCAGCAGGACCAGCTGCTGTCTTTGCAGAACACGGTGCGCATCCTCGAGCAGGATTTCCTGCAGGCCGCGCCGCGCCCGGTGCGCCAGGCGGTCGGGGACGACCCGCCGCAGCTCGCCTTCGTCGGCGCATCCCCCGGTACGCAGCCGCTCGTGGCGCTGACCCGCGCCGGCTGGGCGAACCCGAAGGGCCTGCAGCGCCCCGGGCTGCAGCGGGTGGCGTACTACTTCGAGAACGGCACGCTGCGGCGCGAGCACTGGAACGTGCTCGATCCGACGCTGGCGAGCACCACCGTCAAGCACGAGCTCATGAGCCACGTGAAGAATTTCTCGCTGCGCTACCTCGACGTGAACCACAACTGGCAGACGCAGTGGCCGCCGGCGACGAGCTGCCAGGGCTGCTCCTCGCAGGAGCAGGCGCTGCGCCAGCGGCCGCTCGCGGTGGAGATCACGCTCGAGACCGAGGACTGGGGCAAGGTCGTGCGCATCATCGAGATTGCCTCGTGAGCGCGCGTTCAAGGCGACGCGATGGCGGCGTGCGGTCCCTGAGCGCGCAGCGCGGCATCGCGCTCATGGTGGCGATCCTCATCGTCGCGCTTGGCACCATGATCGCCGCCGCGGTCGCCTACGAGAACGCCATGACGGCGCGGCGCGGGACGGCGACCTATGCCTTCGACCAGTCGATCCTCATCGCCCAGGGCGCCGAGGCGCTCGCCGCCTACGGGCTGCGCCAGATCGTGCAGAGCGACCCGAAGCAGCTGTATCCGGGCCAGGGATGGGACAAGCCGATCGGTCCCCTCGAGGTCGTCCCCGGGGTGATGCTCGAAGCCTCGCTCGAGGACCTGCAGGGACGTTTCAACCTGAACAATCTCGTGCAGACCAACGGTACGCCGGATGTGGCGATGGTGACCGCGTTCAACCAGCTGCTCGCGCTCCTCGGCCTCGAGGAGAAGTGGACCGGCTACATCATCGACTGGATCGACATGGACGGCACGCCGAGCATCCCGGAAGGGGCCGAGGACAGCGTCTACATGGGCCAGACGCTCCCCTACCGCACCGCCAATCGCTACATCACGAGTGCGAGTGAACTGCTCGCCCTGCCAGGATTCGGGCGCGACCGCTACCTGAAGCTCGCCCCCTATGTGACCGCCCTCCCCCAGGGCACCAAGATCAATGTCTGCACCGCCTCCGGCGTCGTGCTCGATGCCTTCCTTGGGCCTGGCCACACCGACTTCGGCACCGATCCCACCACCTTGCAGAAGAACCGCCAGAACACCACGGGGTGCTTCCCGACACTCGCCAACTACCAGGCCGCCTTTGACCCGAAGGTGTGGGCCGGGACGGCCGCCACGGGCACCGGCACCACCACCACCCCGGGCACGAGACCGGGCATCGGCCAGATCCCGGGGGGTGCTGCGGGCAGCAGCGTGAGGGGCACTCCGGGTCTGCAGTCGAAGTTCGGGCAGACTTCCGGCTACTTCCGCCTGACGAGCGTTGTGTCTATTGGCAGTACGGAAATCAACTTGTACAGTCTTTTGTACCAGGACTCGCAGGCGCAGATGGTGCGCCCGATCCAGCGCAGCTTCACCCCGGACTAAAGAGCTCAAAGGTGCCAAGGACAGTGACACGATCGATGCCCGGGACGCGCACTTTGCTGACAGGATCGGCGCATGGCTGAGACGCTGCTGCTGCGCCTGCCGCCGGCCGCAGACCAGGCGGCCACCTGGCTCATCGTGGATGGACGCGGCGCGGCCGTCGGGCCGCCGCAGAGCGGACCGTTGAATCTTGCCGCCGCGCGCGTGGCCGGGCGGCGCGTGTGCGTGCTCGTGCCCGGGGCCGACGTGCTGCTCGCAGAACCGGAGCTGCCGGCGAAGGCCGGCACCAAGCTTGCGCAGCTCGTGCCCTACGCACTCGAGGAGCACCTGGCGGATGACATCGAGGACCTGCAGTTCGCCATCGGCAGGCCGGTCGGTGACACCTCGCGCACGCGAGTGGCGGTGGTGGCACGCGCCCTGCTCAATGACTGGCTCGCGACGCTGCGCGGCGCCGGCATCAATCCCGATGCGATCTACGCCGACAGTGACCTCTTGCCCGAGAATCCCGGGCAGTCGGTGGTGCTGCTCGAGGAAGGCGGGGTGTTCGTGCGCCCGCCGGGATCAAGCGCGGTCACCCTGCCCGCGGATGCCCTGAGCCAGGCGCTCGACATCGCCGCGCTGCAGGCCGACACCGCGAGCGGCGCGCGCGGCCTCATCCTCTATACGGGCGCCGCCGAGTGGCAGCTGCATTCCACCCAGGTCGAGGCGGTGCGTCCGCAGTTCGACGGCATCAAGATCCAGCTCCTCACCGGCGGCCCGCTCGCCCTCTTTGCCCAGCAGCTGCCCGCCGGCAGCGCCATCAACCTCCTGCAGGGCGACTACGCACCCAAGAGCGGCGCCGCGGTCGGCTGGCAGGCCTGGCGCGTCGCGGCCATGCTGCTCGCAGGCCTCGTGGTGCTGCACATCGGCGGCAAGGCCGTGCAGCTGCACTTCCTCAAGACGCGCGAGCACCAGGTGGACGCCTCGATCCGCGATACCGTGAGGAGCGCGATGCCCGGGGACCCGAACCTCCTCGATGCGCGCAAGCGCATGGAGCAGCGCCTCGCGGCCGCGCGCGGCGCGGGCACGGGACTCCTGCCGGCACTGCAGGCGCTCGCGCAGGCGCGCGATGCGGCCCCCGGTACCAACCTGCAGTCCCTGAACTTCCACAACGGTGCGGTGGAGATGAAGCTCTCCGCCCCCGATGCCTCGAGTCTTGATCACCTGAACCAGACGCTGCGCAGCAACGGCTGGCAGGCCGATCTGCTCGGCGGCACCAACACCGGCGCCGGCTACGAGGGCCGCATCCAGGTGCACGCCAACTGACCATGAACCTCAAGCTCCCCACGATCACGCTGCCGAAGTCCCTCGAGTCGCTCGCGCCGGAGAATTTCGCGCGCCTGCCGCAGCGCGAGCAGCGCCTGCTCGTGATCGGGGCCGTGGCCGCGCTCGGGATCCTCATCTTCGGCATCATCGTGCCGCTTGACCGCGCGGTCGCGCGCGAGCGCGCCAAGCTCACCCAGAAGCGCGCCGACCTCGCCTGGATGCAGAGCGTGGCGCCGGAGATCGCCGGCTCCGTGGCGCCGCCCTCGGCGAGCGGTGAGTCGCTGCTCGTCATCATCGATCGCTCGGCGCGCGAGTCCGGGCTGGCAAGCTCCATGGCCGGCAGCGAGCCGGGCGGCGCCAATACGCTGTCGATCCGCCTGGAGAAGGCCCCCTTCGATGCGCTCATCGGCTGGCTGGCGCGCCTCACGCAGCAAAACGGCGTGCTGGTCGACTCGGCGACCATCGAGAAGGCCGGCGCCCCGGGCCTGGTGAACGCTGCGATCGTGCTGCACTCGGGCTGAAGTGAAGCGCACCGTCTGGATCACGCTCGCGGCGCTCGTGGCCTTCGCCGCCATCCTCATCGCCCGCATGCCCGCCGCCTGGCTGCTGCCCTCCGGACCCAGGGCCCCCTTCGCCTGCGCGAGCATCGACGGATCGCTGTGGAGCGGGGACTGCGAGGGACTCATCTTCCAGCGCCTGCCGCTCGGGGACCTCAGCTGGGAACTCGCGCCGCTGAAGCTTTTCAGGGGCCGCCTGGCCGCGCACGTCACGCTCAATCACGACGCCGCCCGCGCCAGCGCGGATGTCGAGGTGGGGCTCACCGGCAGGCTCACGCTGCGCGGCGTGCTCGCGGACCTGCCGCTCGATCCGAAGCTGCTGCCCGGTGTGCCCGCGCAGATGCACGGCGAGGTGCATGCGGATCTTGCGCTGCTGCAGCTCAAAGGAGCCCTCATCACGCAGCTGAAGGGGACGGTGGAGGCGCATAACCTCGAGGACCGCGCCGGTCACGTCACGCCCCTCGGCAGCTATCTCGTCACCTTTCCCGGTGGGGAGGGGGAGCCGCTCGGGCAGGTGCGCGACACCGGTGGCCCCTTGAGCGTCTCGGGCACGCTGCGCCTGACGCAGGCGGGCGGCTTCGACGTGCAGGCCCTGGTGGCACCACGCGCGGACGCCCCTGCCGAGCTGGTCAGTAACCTGCGCTTCCTCGGCTCTCCGGATGCCAGCGGGCGCCGCCAGTTCTCGATGTCCGGCAGTTTCTAGCCCGGCAGCTCGCGCAACGCCTGCAGAAGCGGGAAGTAGAGCGCCGCGCGTACCGGCTGCGGCCCGAGCGCGCGCGCCAGATCGAGGTAGGTGCGCAGCTGGGCTGCGTAGCGGGCGAGCTCCTCGTCGAGGAACGCTTCCAGCCCCCCGCCCTCGTGACGGCTGGTCTTGAAGTCGATCACCCAGCGCGTGCCCTGCGCATCGATGAAGGAGCGGTCGATGATGATGTTGCGCAGCCGGCCCGCGCTCACGCCCGTGAGCGCGAGCTCCGAGCGCGCCTCGCGATGCTCAGGATCGAGGAGCCAGCGGCCGCGCTCATCCTGGAGCGTCTGCGTCAGCGCCCGCAGCGCGAGCTGCGCCGCGTGCGGCCGCTCGCGCTCGGGAACACCCGCGCGGCCAAGCTGCGCGAGCAGCGCCGGGCGCGCAGTGCTGAGGTCCGCAGCGGCCGGCAGGCTCGCACCGCCTGCGAGCCGCGCCAGCCACTCGTGCACGACGGTGCCGATGTGCCGCTGCGTTTCCCCGACCCAGCTGAACTCGGGCGTGCCCTCGCTCAGGTGGGCGGGTGGCAGGTGCGCAAGCGGCACCGCCTGAGGAAGGGGCGCGGCCTGCCAGGTGGCGCTGAGGCGCTCAAGCTGCGCAAGCCCCGGCGCAGCTGCGGGGGCGGCGGCGGGGGCCTCACGGCTGAAGCGCCCCGCGCCCGGCCACAGGGTGCCAAGGAGCGTGTGCGGGCGCACCCGGGGTTCGCCTGCGCCATTGAGTTCCGGAGCCCCCGACAGCCACAGCGTCTCGCGCGCGCGCGTGGCGGCGACATACATCAGGCGCCGGCGCTCGTTGGCGTCGCGGCGGCGCAGCAGGTCCTTGATGAAGGCATCGAGCGGCGCCTCATGTTCGCTCCCGACCGCGGGTGCGGGGCTGATGAGGAGGTCGCTCGCTCCTGAGGCGCTCGGCAAGTCCACCCAGCGCAACAGGCGCCGCTCCCCGGCGTGGGTGCCGCGCTCGAGCGCCGGCACGAAGACGTGCGCGAACTCAAGACCCTTGGCGCGGTGGATGGTCATCACCTGCACCGGGTTCGGCGCGGCCGCAGCGGGTGCGCTGTGCAGGTGGGCGAGCAGCGCCGGAAAGTCGGCGGGTCCGTGCCACTCGGCGGCCGACTCGCGCTCGGCGAGCGCGCTGAAGAAGGCGCGCGCATCGGGCAGTTCCGCCCGCGGGCAGCAGTCCGGTCCCCCGAGGGCCACCCAGGCCGCCTCCAGCCAGTCCGCCGCCGGCATCGTGGCGCGGCGCGCGAGCGCCACCTGCATCACCGCCAGCACCCGGGCGAGGCGCGCCCGCTCGCCGGCCGCGCACGCCTCGAGACGCTTGCCGTCCTGCAGGGCCTCGATGACGAGCAGGCGGTCATTGAGGCCGGACAGCTCGCTCAGGGTGGCGAGTGTCGCGCCGCACCAGGGCGCGCGCAGCACCCCGAGCCAGGCGGTGCGGTCGGCGAGGTCGCACACCGCACCGGCGAGCTGCACGAGGTCGCGCACCACGGTGCGCTCGCTGAGCGGCACGAGGTCGACCCCGAGGGACTCGATGCCGCAGGCGCTGAGCGCCTCGATCACGGGCAGTGCGTGCGCGTGCGCGGCGACCAGCACCGCGATGCTGGCGCTGGCGTCGCGCGCGCGCAGCGCGCCGATGCGCGCCGCGATCGCGCCTGCCTCTGCGGCGCGCGAGCCGAAGAGCGTCAGTGACACCGCGGGGTCCGCGGCGTCAGCGCGCGCCGGCCGTGCCGGCACGCTCGGGGTATAGGCGACGGCACCGGTGCGCAGGTCATCGTGCGGCGGGAACACCGCGGCGAAGAGCGCGTTGTTGAACTGCACCAGCTGCGGCACGGTGCGGAAGTTGCGCGTCAGGCGCAGCGGCGTGAGCCGCACCTCGCCCACGCCCGCGGCGCGCGCCCGCAGGAACAGCCCCACCTCCGCGTCGCGGAAGCGGTAGATGGACTGCATCGGGTCCCCGACCACGAACAGCGTGCGCCCGTCGTGCGGCTCCCAGGTGAGGGTGAGCATCTCGAGCAGCTGGAACTGCGCGAGCGAGGTGTCCTGGAACTCATCCACGAGGATGTGCTTGAGCGCAAAGCCGGTGCGCAGCGCCAGCTCGGTCGGCTCACCCGCCTCGGTGAGCGCCTGGCGCGCGGCGCCGGTGACGTAGCTGTGATCGACACGGCCGGCAGCGGCGAATTCCGCCTGCAGCTCCGCGGCCGCGCGCGCCAGCACCCGGGCGAGGGAGCCGATGGTGGCGGCATCCTCCCCGGCCAGCTTCACCGGCGGCAGGCGCCGCAGCTCGATGAGGGCCTCGCGCAGGCCCGCCACCGTGCGCAGGTCCGCGATCAGCTCGCGCAGCGCCTGCGCCGCGGCAGGCTCGGCCAGGGCCGGATCGAGCTGGGCGCCGATGCGCGCGCGCCAGTCGGCGCCGGCGCCCTTGGTGAGGGTGAGGTGCGCAAGGGTCTGCCAGGCGGCAAGCGTCGCCGCCTGCGACCCGAGCGCCCTCACTCCCGGCTGCGCCGCGGCCCGGGCACGCAGCGCCGCGGGCAGCAGGGCCACGAGCGCGGTGAGCTGCGCACCGACGAGTGCCAGGAGGCTCTCCTCCACGCGGCGGCACAGCGCCTGCGGATCCGCGCCGGCGACGAAGGTGAGCCAGTGGCCGCGCTGCGCCAGCATCTGGGCGATCAGGCGCTCCAGACTCAGCCAGTGGTTGTCGAGGCGCTCGAAGAGCCGCTCGGCATCCGCGCTCAGGGACGGATCCGTGTCGGCGTGGGTGAGCGTGCGGCGCGCGGCACGCGCGTACAGGGCATCCGCACTGTCGGTGACCTCGAGCGCCCCGCCGATGCGCGCCGCCACCGGCAGCTCGCTCGCGAGCCAGTAGTTGAAGGCGTCGATGGTCTGGATGCGCAGCCGCTGCGGCTCATCCAAAAGATTCCAGCCGCGTGCCGTGCCGTGCGCGAGGGCGGCGGCGGCGAGCGTGCGCAGCGCGGGCCCGGTCGGATCGTGCGCCGGGATCTGCCCGCGCAGCGCCCGGGTCACGCGCGCGCGCATCTCGGCGGCGGCCTTGCGGGTGAAGGTGATGGCGAGGATCTCGCCCGGATCCTCGACCGTGCACAGGAGCCTTAAGAAGCGCTCGGTGAGCACGGCGGTCTTGCCGGAGCCCGCCGGCGCCTGCAGCAGCACCGAGCACGCCGGATTACTCGCCGCCACGCGGGCCGCGGCGTCTGCGGCGTACGGGTCTTCAGTCATCCGCGTCCCCCGCGCCCGTCGTACCTTGCGCCTCCGGTGCCCGATGCGCCCCGATCCGGCACAGGGCGGTGAGGTGGCAGTAGTCGCAGGCCCCGGGAGCCGGGTCCACCCGTGCCTCGCCGGAAAGGAATTCCCCGATCAGCCGCTCGAGCAGACCTTCCCAGGCGGCCTGCTGCGCAGGCCACGCACGCTCCTGCGGGGCAGCGGTGAGCTTCGGCAGGAGGTCCGCGCTCGCCCCGACGCCGCTGAAGCGCACCTCGCGGGCGGTGAGATGAACGGTCGCGAGCGCCACGACATCGCGGCCGAGGGCGGCAAGATAAGCCAGCAGCTGCGGGTGCGTCGGGCGCTCGCCGAACCAGTCCGGGCTCCCCGGACGGCCACTCTTGTAATCGAGGATGACGCGCCCTTCGCTGACCTTGTCGATGCGGTCGAGGCGCATGCGCACGCGCCCGCCGCCGAGGGCGAGTTCGGCGACCGCCTCGGTCGCCTCCACCGCGAAGGGCGGCCGCGTCAGCTCCAGGGCGCACAGCCGCAGGATCAGCGCTTCGGCGCGGCGGCACTCGCGCGTGAGCGCCGGCGACAGCTCGCCGAACAGGTCGAACTGCCCCTCGTTCGCGCGCGCGCGGCGGCGGCGGTGGCCGCGCGGCTGTGCCGCGAGGCTCAGCGCGGCCTGCGCGACGGCCCCCCTGATCAGCGCCCGCAGCTGCGCCTCATCCAGGCGCGCAAGCGTCGCGGAGTCCTTCAGCTGCATCCACAGCAGCTGCAGCGCTTCGTGCAGGAGCGTGCCGCGCTGGTCGGCGGCGATCCCGGGCACCGCTGCCTCGGGCGCCGCAGCCCCGAGGCGCAGCTCCGCGTAGGCGCGGAACGCACAGGCACTCTGCAGGGTGAGCGACCGGGTGCCGGAGGTCAGGGGCACGAGCGGATTGAAGCGCAGGCCGCGGCGATCCTCGAGCCGCTCGGTGAGGCCTGCGCGGGCGAGCCGCGCGGGCAGCCACGACGCGCCCGCGAAGACTTCGCGCACCGGGAAGCTCAGGAGCAGCGGGCTCGGCAGCAGTTCCAGGTCCCCTTCGCGTTCCGGAACTGACAGGACCAGGGCGACGCTGCTGCGGCGCCAGGCGCGCAAGAGCGCCAGGGCCTGCTCGCGGCGCGCGGCCGGGCTTGCCTGCGGCAGGCCCCGCTGCCGCTGCGCCTCAAGGGGCAGGAACGGATCGGGCGCGAGCGGCGCGGGCAGCACGTCCGCGCTCAGGCCTGCCACCCAGATGCCATCGTAGTGCACGACCGGGTCGGCGAGCACTGCGGAGAGCATCACGGGCACGTCCTCATCCGCGGGCCGGTAGGCGGTGCGGCGCGCGAGCGCCGCCAGTAAGCGCAGCGCCTCGCCGCGCCTGAGCGCCGGGGTGCTCACCGCGAGCGTCCCGAACTCCTCGAGCAGCTCGTGGAAGCGATTGCGCGTCTCGAGCAGCTGGGATTGCGCGCCGGCGCTGCCCGGCCAGGTGAGCTCGGCGAGCGCGCCCGCCATGCGCTCCGACCAGCGCCGCGGCGAGGCGGCGCCCTCGGGGAAGGCCGCCGCCGCGCGGCGCAGCAGCCCATCGAGGGCGCGCGCCGCGGGCTTCAGTTCCGGAGGCGGCAGCTGCAGCGTCCCGAGGAGACCGTGCAGGTCGAGTGCCGCAGCGCTGCGCTCCGCGACGAGATGCGCCAGTGCTGCGCGCTGCGGCGCGTTTGGTGTGCTGAGGAAGGGCGAACGCAGCCACTCGCTGAAAGCGACCGTCTCGATCTCCTCCCCGGCGAGCAGCGCAAGGCCGGTGAGTGCGGCACGTGGCAGCGGCTGGCTTGCGAAGGGCTCCCCGCCCTCGATGCCAACGAGGGCGCGTGTTGCGTCGGTGGCGCCCCATACGCGCTTCGCATCGAGCGCCTGGGCGATGAGGGCGGCGAGCCGCGCCCGCGGGCCGGCGGGTCCGGGCAGTATGACGAGCAGGCGCGCGTCGGGCTGCGCGGTCAGGCGCGCGAAGCACCAGTGGGTGATGGCATCCAGCTGCGCCTGCGCGTCCGCGGTGCGCACGACTTCAGGCACGGCTGCAGCGCCCGGGGCTCCCGCGGCCGCGACCTTGCCCAGGGCGCCGATGCGCGGCGGCAGCGCGTCAAAGCCGGCCAGCAGCGGCGGCGCTGCGCGCAGCGCGTCCTGCGCGGCGAGTCGCGTGAGGCAGGCACTCACGCTCTCGGCCCCAAGCTCCCGGCAGCGCGCGCCGAAGAGGCGCTGTGCCTCGCGCAGGAGGCGCGCCTCGCCCTCCTCTCCGGCGCCGACCGCGATCCCCCAGGCAGCACCGAGCTCGTAAGCCGCTTCGAGCGCCTCCCCGAGCGCACCGGTGTCCAGAAGATCAAGGCCGCGCGCGGCGTGAGCTGCGGCCTCGCGCCACAGCGCCCACGTCTCCGTGCCCGACAGCAGGCGCGGCCACTCCAGCGGTGCGCGGGCTGCGAGGCGTTCGCAGGCGCGCCGCGCGAAGGCGGCCGGAGTGAGGACATCCGCGCTCTCCCAGACGCGCTCACCGCGGCTCAGGGCCGCGGCAGCGTGCGCGAGCTGCACGGCGCGCAGGCGCTGACGGGTCGGGACGAGCAGCGTGCCGCCGGCGGCGACATGCTCGGTAATATCGGGAGGAAGGCTAAACAAATGAGCCGGTTAAGTGTCTTTCACGAGGAATCACTTGAAGCGGCCGCTCACAACCTTCGCGTCCTTGCGGCTGCCGGGGGCGGGCGTGGCCGTCGCGTAGCCACTCAGGAGCTCCTCGATGCGTGCGAAGACTTCCCGGAGGGTGGCGGCATCGGGAAGGTTCGTGATGCGGAAGTGACTGTTGTAGGGCACGTTGAAGCTCACCCCCGGGGCGATGAGCACGTGCTTCTGCTCGAGCAGGTCGAGCGCGAACTGCTGGTCATCGAAATCCGGCAGCGCTTCCGCCCGGATGCCGGGGAAGGCATACATCGCGCCCTGCGGAGGCGTAAGCGTGAGATAGCGGCTCGCCTGCGCCGCGGCGAGGATCACCGCGCGCGACTCGTAGAGCCGCCCGCCCGGGGCGATGAGTTCGCGGACGCTCTGGTGGCCGCCGAGGGCGGTCTGCACCGCCCACTGCGCCATGACGTTGCTGCACAGGCGCAGCGAGGACAAAAGTTCGAGCGCCCCTAAGTAATCGGCCGCCGCGTGCGTGCGCCCCGAGAACACCGCCCACCCGACGCGGTAGCCGCAGGCGCGGTACACCTTGGAGAGCCCGGAGAGGGTCGCGCACAGCGTGCCGTGCACGAGCGTCGCCATCGGCACGAACTCGGCGTCCCCGTAGGTCATCTGGTCGTAGATCTCGTCGCTGAAGACGACGAGGCCGCGCGCCTCGGCGAGGCGCGCCAGCGCCTCGAGCACGGCGCGCGGGTAGACGGCGCCCGTGGGGTTGTTCGGGTTGATGATGACGAGCGCCCGGGTGCGCGGCGTGATGAGGCGCGCCACCTCCTGCGGGTCCGGCACGAAGCCGTTCTCGGGGCGGCACGGGTAGTGCACGGCGCGGCCGCGGTTCAGGGTGACCGCCGCGGTCCACAACGGATAGTCGGGGCTCGGAATCAGCACCTCGTCGCCCTCGTTCAGCAGCGCCCGCAGGGTGAGGTCGATGAGCTCGCTCACGCCATTGCCGATGAAGACCTCTTCGGCGGTGACGCCGGTGATGCCGCGCGCCTGCTGCTGCATCACCACCGCCTCGCGCGCCGGGAAGATGCCCTTCTGGTGGCAGTAGCCTTCCGCCTCGGGGAGGTTCTCGATCATCGCCAGGCGCATGGTCTCGGGCGTGCGCAGGCCGAAGGCGCGCGGGTTGCCGATGTTGAGGGAGATGATCTCGTAGCCCTGGCGCTCGAGCTCGTGCGCACGCCGGGCGAGGCGCCCGCGGATCTCGTAGCGGACGTGCTTCAGGCTCTCGCTCGGGCGGATTTGGGTGTCGCTCATGGCGCTTGAGAGAATAGCAGCTGCCGGCCTGCGCGCCGCAAGCCGCCGGGCGCGAAGTGTGACGCGGGCGCCACGGGCGCTTACACCGGTGGCAGCTCGCGCCAGCGATGGCAGGCGAGCGCCTGATCCTGCCCGGCGGGCTCCCATGCGGGGCGGTCGGCGGCGCACAGCGGCAGCGCGTGCGGGCAGCGCGTGCGGTACACGCAGCCGCTCGGGGGATCAAGCGGCGAAGCGGGTTCCCCGGGGCGCACCGCGAGGAGCCTTGAGGGCTGCACGCGCGGGTCGGTGCTCGGGATCGCCGCCAGCAGCTCGCGCGTGTAGGGGTGGCGCGGCGCGCTGAAGAGCGTCTGCGCCGCGCCCGCTTCCATCATGCGCCCGAGATAAAGCACCAGCACGCGCTGGCACAGGCGCCGCACGAGGCCGAGGTTGTGGCTGATGAACAGGAGCGTCAGTCCGCGCTCTTCGCGCAGCTGCTCCAGGAGCGCCACGATCTCCGCCTGGGTGGACAGGTCGAGGGCACTGAGGGGCTCATCGCACACCAGGAGCTGGGGCTTGAGCACCATGGCACGCGCCAGTCCCACGCGCTGGCACTGCCCGCCCGAGAGCTCGTGCGGGTAGCGCACGGCGAGCTCGGGGGCGAGTCCCACCGCCTCGAGCGCCCCGAGCACGGCGAGCTCGCGGGCGCGCGCATCAAGCTGCGGCGCGTGCACCGTCAGGCCCTCGGCGATGCTCTCCCCGGCGCTCAGGCGCGGGTCCAGGCTCGCCAGCGGATCCTGAAAGATGATCTGCAGATCGGCGCGCAGCGCGCGCAGTGCGGGGGGCGGCAGGGCCGCAAGGCTGGTGCCGAGCCACAGCACCCGCCCGGCGCTCGCCGGCAGCAGCTGGAGTGCGGCGCGGGCGAGCGTCGACTTGCCGCAGCCGGACTCCCCGACGATCGCCAGCGACTCGCCGCGTCGCAGCCCGAAGCTCACGTCATTCAGCGCCTGCAGCCGCCGGACGCGCCGCGTCAGCCCGCCGCGCACCGCGAAGTCGACGCTCAGGGCCTCGACGCTGAGCGCCACGGGCGCAGGCGCCGCCGGTGCCGCACCCGCACCGGACCCGAGGGCCGCCGCCGCCGCCACGAGCGCGCGGGTGTAAGGCTCGCGCGGGCGCCGCAGCACGGCCTCGGCGCTGCCCTCCTCGACGCGGCGCCCGTCCTTGAGCACCAAGATGCGCTCGGCGAGACCGGCGACCGCGCCGAGGTCGTGCGTGATGAGGATGAGGGCGAGCGCGCGGGCGCGCTTGAGCGTGCCGAGGAGTGCGAGGATCTGTGCCTGGATCGTGACGTCGAGCGCGGTGGTCGGCTCGTCCGCGATCAGCAGCTGCGGCTCCGCGGCGAGCGCGAGCGCCACCATGGCGCGCTGGCGCATGCCGCCGGACAGCTCGTACGGGTACTGCCCGAGGCGCCGCGCGGCATCCGTCACCTGCACCTGCTCGAGCAGCGCCAGGGCCGCCGCGCGCGCGGCGGGGGCGGACTCGTGCAGGTGCCGCCGCCGTACCTCGGTGAGCTGCGCGCCGATCGTGAGGTGCGGGGTGAGGGAGGTCATCGGATCCTGGAAGATGAGCCCGATCTGACGGCCGCGCACCGCATCGAGCTCACGGGCGCTGAGCTTGAGCAGCTCCCGGCCGGCGAAGCGCGCCTGCCCGCGGGCGCGGCCATTGGCGGCGAGGAGCCCTAAGGCGCCGAGGAACAGCTGGCTCTTGCCGGCACCTGACTCACCGACCACCCCGAGACACTCCCCGCGGTGCACCTGAAGATCGATGTCGTGCGCGGCGCTGACCAGGCCCTGCGGGGTCAAGAACTCCACCCCGAAGCCCTCAAGCTGCAGCAGCGCCGCGCCGGAAAAGTCAGCGGCCACGCGGGTCGAGGGCATCGGCGAGGGCGTCGCCGAGAACATTCAGGCACAGGAGCAGGAACACCAGCACCGCGGCCGGCGCAAGGAGCATCCAGGGGGCGCTCGAGATCTCCTGGGCGCCGACCGCGACGAGGTTGCCGAGGCTCGCGCGCGGCTCCTGCACGCCCAAGCCGAGGAAGCTCAGGAAGCTCTCGAACAGGATCATCTGCGGCACGGTGAGGGTGGCGTACACGATGACGGTGCCGATGAGGTTCGGCAGCACGTGCCGCACGAGGATCGCGGCCGGTGCCACCCCGAGCGCGCGCGCCGCCTCGATGAACTCGCGCCGCTTCAGGGCGAGTGTCTGGCCGCGCACGATGCGCGCCGTGGTGAGCCAGCCGACGGCGCCCAGGGCCACGAGGAGCACCGCGAGACTGCCGCGCGGCAGCAGGCTGGTGAGGATGATGACGATGAAGAGGTACGGCAGCGCGTAGAGCACATCCACGGCGCGCATCATGACCTCATCGGTGCGCCCGCCGGCAAAGCCGGCGAGCGCACCGTAAGTCATCCCGATCGCAACGCTTACGAGCGTCGCGAGCACGCTCACGAGGAGCGACAGGCGCAGGCCCGTGAGGGTGCGCACGAAGAGGTCGCGCCCCAGGCGGTCGGTGCCGAACCAGTGCGCGGCAGCTGCACCCGGGGGCTGTGCGAGGTGCTGCCAGTCGATGGCATCGAAGTGCCAGGGACTCGACACCGGGCCGAGCAGCGCGAGCGCGATGAGCAGCGCAAGCGCCGCGGCGCTGAGGCGCGCCGCCGTACCGCTGCGCACGCGCCGCGCGGCTTCGCGCCACAGGCCCGCGGCCGCCGGCGCAGCGGGCTCACCCATGCCGTACCCCCGGGTCGAGCCAGCCGTAGAGAAGATCGACCAGGAAGTTCAGGACGAGCGTCAGCACGGCGTAGACGATGATCATGCCCATGACGAGCGGGTAGTCGCGGTCGATCGCGCCCTGCACCAGGTAGCGCCCGGTGCCGGGGAGCCCGAAGACGCTCTCGACCACGAGCGAGCCGGTCACGACGAAGGCGATCGCCGGACCTAAGTAACTCACCACCGGCAGGAGCGCCGGCGGCAGCGCATGCCGCAGCAGCACGCGCGCGGGGCCCAGGCCGCGCGCCCGCGCGCTTCTGATGAAGGGCGTGCGCAGCACCTCGAGGAGGCTCGAGCGCGTCAGGCGCGCAAGACTCGCCGCCACCGGCAGGGCGAGCGTGACGGCGGGCAGGATGAGATAGCGCAGCGAGGGGCCGGGCCAGCCCGCGACCGGCAGCCAGTGCAGGGTGAGGCCGAAAATGAGGGCGAGCAGCGGGCCCGTCACGAAGCTCGGCAGCGCCAGGCCGGCCGCGCTCGCCGCGGCGATCGCGTAGTCGGGCGCGCGGTTGTGGCTGAGGGCCGCGGCGATGCCGGCGGGGATGCCTGTGAGGAGCGCCAGCAGCAGTGCCGCCGCGCCGAGGGCGGCGCTCACCGGCAGCCCCTGGCGGATGAGCTCGTTGACGCTGAAGTCGCGCTCGCGGAGCGACGTGCCGAGGTCCCCGTGCGCCAGGTGCCCGAGGTAGCCGAGGTACTGGCTGAGGAGCGGTCGATCGAGTCCATAGGCGCGCTCGAGATTGGCGCGGACGGCAGGACTTAGGGTCTGTTCCTGGTCGAAGGGGCCGCCCGGGGCCAGGCGCAGGATCAGGAAGGAGGCGCTGACGATGATGATGAGCGTCGGAATGAGTCCGGCGAAGCGCCGGAGGACGTAGCTCAGCATGGGGCGGCACTTTAGGGAGGGCGTGCGCAATTCGTCAAACCCATGGCCTGTCCCGGCAACACCCCCCTGGCCGCCCCGTTATACTGGGCAACTTCCTGCCCGCCCGCCGGGCGATTCGACAAGAGTTCGTGGAATGAAGCGCATCCTGGTCGGCATCAAGCGCGTCGTGGACTACAACGTGCGCATCCGCGTCAGGCCGGACAACACCGGCGTCGTCACGGATGGGGTCAAAATGAGCGTCAATCCCTTCGATGAGATCGCGCTCGAGGAGGCGCTGCGCATCAAGGAGCGCGGCGGTGCCGAGGAAGTGATCGTCGCCACCGTGGGGCCGGCGGACACCCAGCAGCAGCTGCGCACCGCGCTCGCCATGGGGGCCGACCGCGCGCTGCATGTGCAGGCCGACGGGGTCATCGAGCCGCTGGTGGCCGCCCGGGCACTCCTGAAGCTCATCGAGAAGGAGCAGCCGCTCCTCGTCATCCTCGGTAAGCAGGCGATCGATGATGACAACGGGCAGACCGGTCAGGTGCTGGCGGCGCTGTGGAACCGCCCGCAGGCGACCTATGCCTCCAAGCTCGAGCTCACCGAGACCACCGCCCGCGTGACGCGCGAGGTGGATGCGGGTCTTGAAACCCTCGAAGTCGACCTGCCGGCCGTCATCACCACCGACCTGCGCCTGAACGAGCCGCGCTACGTGAAGCTCCCCGATATCATGAAGGCGAAGAAGAAGCCGCTCGAGACCCTCACGCTGGCAGCCCTCGGGGTCGAGCCGCGCCAGCAGCTGAAGCTGGTGCGCTTTGAGCCCCCGCCGCAGCGCCAGAAAGGCATCCGCGTGAAGGACGCCGCCGAACTCGTCGAGGCACTGAAGAAGAAGGGACTGCTGTGAGCGCCAAGATCCTCATCGTCGCCGAGCACGACGGCCAGAAACTCAACCCGAGCACCGCCAAGTGCGTCGCCTGCGCGCGCACGCTCGCGGGCGCGGAGATCGCGATCGTCGTGTGCGCGGTGGATGCCGCCGCGGTCGCCGCCCAGGCGGCGCAGCTCGCCGGGGTCACCCGCGTCATCACCCTCGAGAACCCGGCCAACGCGCACGCGCTCGCCGCCGTGCTCGCGCCGCAGATCGTGGCCATCGCCGCACCCTACACGCACCTCTTTGGTCCCTCGACCACCTTCGGTAAGGACCTGATGCCGCGCATCGCAGGGCTGCTGGATGCCCCGCAGATCTCCGACGTCATGGCGATCGAGAGCGCCACGCGCTTCCGCCGCCCGATCTTCGCCGGCAATGCGATCCTCACCGTCGAGTCCTCCGCCGACGTGAAGCTCGTGGCCACCGTGCGCGCGGCCTCCTTCGAGGCCGCCGGCAGCGGCGGCTCAGCCACCATCGAGAAGGCGAACGTCGCGGTGACGCTGCCCACCCACACGCGCTTCGTCTCGGTCTCGGCCGCCAAGAGCGACCGGCCGGATCTGCAGACCGCCGCCCGGGTGATCTCCGGCGGCCGCGCGCTCGGCAGTGCGGAAGGCTTCAAGATCCTCTACAGCCTCGCCGATAAGCTCAACGCCGCCGTCGGCGCCTCGCGCGCCGCCGTCGATGCCGGCTACGCCCCGAACGAGATGCAGGTCGGCCAGACCGGCAAGATCATTGCCCCTGAGCTGTACGTCGCGGTCGGGATCTCCGGCGCCATCCAGCACCTGACCGGCATCAAGGACGCGCGCACCATCGTCGCCATCAACAAGGATGGCGAGGCGCCGATCTTCGAGGTGGCCGACTTCGGGCTCGTGGGCGACCTGTTCCAGGTCATCCCCGAGATCGAACGCCTGCTCTAGAGCTGGTTGAGGACGTACTCGGCGGCGGAGACCTTGAACTGCCCCGGCGCCTCGACCTCGACCGTCCTGGCCACGCCGTCCTTGACGATGATGGCGAAGCGCTGGCCGCGCGTGCCCATGCCGTAGCCCTTGGCATCGAGCTCCAGCCCGAGCGCCTTGGCGTAATCACCGTTGCCATCGGCGAGCATCACGATCTTGTCACCGACGCTTGAGGACTTGCCCCAGGCGTTCATGACGAACACATCGTTCACCGCCATGCAGGCGATCGTGTCCACGCCCTTGGCGCGGATCTGGTCGGCGAGCTCCACGAACCCGGGCAGATGCTTGGCATCGCAGGTCGGGGTGAAGGCGCCGGGCACCGAGAACAGCACCACGGTCTTGCCCTTGAAGAGCTCATCCGTGGAGACATCCTTCGGCCCCTCCTTGGTCATCCGCTTGAACGTGCCCGCGGGCATCTTCTCGCCTGCCTTGATCGCCATGCCTTGATCTCCTTGAAGGTCGTGGGTGGGCCGCAGGATACCGCGCCAACCCCGTGAATGAACCAGGGCCGGGGAGATTACTCTCGCCGGCCCCGTGAGGTGCACTCCCCGGCGCCCCAAAGGCGCGCCGGGCAGGCGGATTAGCTACCTAGGCCCCGGCGCCCGAGCGTGCGCGCAGCGTCCACAGGTTCGCCAGGCGCTCGAGCGTCGGGTCGCCCTTGACCGCCTTGAAGGACTTCAGCGCGTCGTCCTTGTGGCCGGCTTTCAGCTGCACGATGCCGAGCAAGAGGTGCGCGTCAGCCTCGTTCTTCAGACCACCCTTGGCGATGCCCTTCTGGATCTCATCGATCGCCTTGTCGTTCTGGCCGTAGCCGTAGTACGCAAGGCCCACCGCCACGTTCTTGCTGCCGGTGGCGGCCGCGTCCGCGTCCTTCTCCTGCTTCGGCAGCGTCGGCTGATCCGAGCCGGCGCTCTTCTTCACGCTCTCGAGGAGGCGTGTGTTGCGGTCCTTGGAGCGCTGGTCGGAGAACACCCCGGCCGCGAAGCCCTTCTCGAGGATCTTCTGCGCTTCCCCGGGGGAGCCGGCATCGAGGGCCAGCTGCGCCGCCTCGTTGTAGTCCCCGGCGTCCTTCAAGGTGTCGGTGTCGACCATCAGGCGGTAGACCTGCAGCGTTACCGCATCGTTCCCGGAGGTGCTGGCGCGCACGCGCTGCAGCAGGAACGTCCAGTACTCAGGCTTCGGGTAGTAGGTGACGAACTTCTCGAGCGCCTTCTCCTGGCAGCCCTGGTCCTCGAGCTTGATGCAGCTGTTGAGGATCAGGCCGAGCTGCTGGTCCTTGGGCGCCTGGCCGGCCTTGATCTCCCCGTTGACGATGTCGTTCTCGGTGCCGAGCGTGTCCTTGTAGTCGCCCTTGAGGTAGTAGGTCTGCCCGAGCACCGCCCGGGTCTCCTCGGTCGCAAACCCGCCCTTGACCGCGCGCTGCGCGTACTCGATGGTCTTGTCGTAATTCTTGAGCTGGTAGTTGATGGTGATCAGTGCGCGCGTGAGTGCCGGCACGTCCGCCTCGGGCATGAACGCCGAGTTGTTGAGGCGCGCTTCGCAGAACTTGGCAGCCTCGGCGTAGTTGGCGGCACCGGTGCTGGCCGAGCAGCCGAACTCGTCGATCGTGTACTGGTCGAACGGGGTCTTGTCCGAGAGCGCCTGCGCCTCGTGCACCTTGGCGAGGGCCCCGGCGTAGTCCTTCTTCTTGAGCGCCTCCTGAGCGGGCTGGAGGATCTTCGCCACCTTCTCGCTGTTGTTGTTCTTGCCCGCCGCGAGCGCCGGGGCGCTCGCCAGCACGAGACCGAAGCCTGCAACCACGCCGGTCGCCCAGATAACCGATGCCTTCATATGTATGTTTCGCACTTTCGAAGTTGAAGCGGACTAGTTGCCGAACTCGGCGACGTTGGTGAAGCCGATCTTGACCATGCGGTTGCGCTGCGCGGCGGCGAGCACCTGGGCGACGATGCCGTACTTGGCACGCCGGTCGGGACGCAGGTGGATCTCCGGCTGCGGGTCTTTCGCAGCCTCGGTGTGGAAGTAACCCTCGAGCTGGTCCATGCCACTCACCGGGGTGCCGTTCCACACCACCGTGCCGTCGGAGTCGATCTCAAGGTCGATCACTTCCGGGGGCGTATCGGGGGGCGGCGGCTGGGCGTTGGGATTGGGCATGTCGAGCTTGACGGCATGCGTCATGACGGGGAGCGAGACGATCAGGGTCACGAGCAGCACCAGCATCACATCGATGAGGGGCGTCGTGTTGATCTCGCACATTTCCTCGCCGGAGGCACCGACACTCATTGCCATGGATGAATACTCCTGAAGACTTTCAGCGGTAACCGCGTACGCCGTGGTCGGGCTCGGTGAGGAAGCCGACCTTCTGGATGCCGCCGCGCTGGATCATGTACATGACGCGGCCGATAGCCTCGTAGCGGGTTTCCTTGTCGCCGCGGATGTGGATTTCCGGCTGCGGCTTCTTGCCGGCCGCCGCCTTCACGTTCGCCAGGAGATCCTCACGACTGGCGACGGCCTTGTCGTTCCAGTAGACGGTGCCCTCCTTGTCGACCGCGATGGTGATGTTCTCGGGCTTGGTCTGCGTCGGGATGTTGACGGCCTTCGGCAGGTTGACCTTCACGGTCTTGTTGATGACCGGAATCGTGATCAGGAAGATGATCAAGAGCACGAGCATGACGTCCACGAGCGGCGTGGTGTTGATGCTCGCAATTGCTCCCGGCTCCCCGCCGGATGATGGGCCGACACTCATTGCCATGAGCTGCTACTCCTAGAAAGCGCGGGGCGCGCAAGGCGCCCCGCACTCAAACCAACCGCGACGATCTTACTTGCTGACCGACGCAGCCTTCGCGGCGACCGGGCGGGCACCACCCATGCTGGTCTCGGCATTCACGCGCGAGCCGCCGACGAGGTAGGCATGCAGGTCGCCGGTAAAGTTCCGCAGCGAGTCCTGCAGACCCTTGTTGCGGCCGAGCAGCCAGTTGTAACCCATGACCGCCGGCACCGCCACGAACAGTCCGATGGCCGTCATGATGAGCGCCTCACCGACCGGTCCCGCCACCTTGTCGATGCTCGCCTGGCCGGCGATACCGATGCCGACGAGCGCGTTGAGGATGCCCCACACCGTGCCGAAGAGGCCGACGAAGGGCGCCGTGGAGCCGACCGTCGCCAGCAGGCCGAGGCCGCTTTGCATCTTGGTCGACACGCCGTCGGCGGCACGCTGCAGCGACATCGTGATCCACTCGTTGAGGTCGATGCGGTCCGTCAGACGGCCGTCGTGGTGCGAGGAGGCGCGCAGGCCGTCCTCGGCGATGCCGCGGAACTCATCGCCCTTCTTCAGGCGCTCCACGCCGTCCTTGATGGACGGGGCGGTCCAGAACTGCTTCTCTACGATCTTCACCGACTTCTTGAGCTTCGCCTGATCCCACAGCTTGGTGAGGATCACGTACCAGGAGGCGAGTGACATGATGAGCAGGAGAATGAGCACCGACCGGGCGATGATGTCCCCGGTCTGCCACAGCGCGGCAAGACCATAGGGATTATCAGTGACCACGGTGGGCGGGGCGGCGGTTACGGGTGCGGCGGCTTGGTTTTCCATAGTTTCCTCGGAACAAAAAAAATGCCGCACCTTCTTGGGGTGCGGCGTCTGAATTATCTCATCTGAAAGCGAATGGCGAGCTTGGTGCAGGAGGCGATCGGCTTGCCGTCCTCGGTGGCCGGCTTGTAGCGGCCGGAGGCGGCGGTCGCAAGCTTCACTGCCCCCTCATCCAGGCGCGGGCTGCCCGAGCTGGTCGCGATCGTCGGGGCGCCCGTGATCTTGCCGTCGGGCCCGACACATACCGCGACCACCGCGACGCCCTGCTCCTCCAGACGCTTGGAGGCCGGCGGGTAGTAGTCCTCGCTGTTGGGGAAGCCCTTGCCGGGACCTGCGGGTGTCTTCACCGAGGCCTTGGCCACGACCGCGGCGGGCGCCACGTGCTGTGTGGTGGTGTTGCTGATCGCCGTGGTCTGCGCGGCGGCCGGTACCTCCACCACCGTGTCAGTCGGCGGGATCTCCACCGGCGGACGCTCGAACGTCGGCGGTGGCGGCGGTGGCGGCGGCGCGTCCTTGTGGGTCTCGGTCTCGATCACCGTCTGGATCGGCGGGGCGAGTACCTCGATCGCCTTGCGCGCAAGACCGGTGGCCAGCGCCCAGGCGATGAAGACATGCAGGAGCAGGATCGCCCCCACCACGAGACCGCGTCGCGTGAAAAACCCGGAAGTCTCTTCGAGAGCTGCCATTGTGTTGCTATCGCCGTCAGCTATCCATTCACACCAGGCGCTCTTGCGGCGTTCTCGCGGCCTGCAGCACCGCAACCCCCCACCGAAGAACCCGGACCCGAAGTCCCCGGCGGATGCGCCGTACGGACCCCCTACCATCAGTACTCTTCGAAAAACCTTTTCCGGCATCCGCTTCCGTGGGGCGCGTACTTATAGGAATCGGCCCTCAGACAGAATCACGCGCCCGCAAGGCGCAGCGACGGTTGCTTCGGTGAACTCTAACCGCTGTCTTTCGGACTGACAACTCCGGCGACAGCTTAAGAAGTGCGCCGACGTGGCTGTATCGCCTCAGTCACCGCTCCCTGCGAGGCGCTGCCGACCAGGTGCGCATACTTCGCGAGCGCTGAGCTGCCTGAAAAGGATTTTCCCGGCTTCCAGCTTGCACGGCGGCGACGTAGCTGCGCCTGGGAGAGCTCCACCGAGAGCTCGCGCTTCAGCGCATCGATGCGGATGCGATCGCCGTTCTTCAGCAGTCCGAGCGGGCCACCGACCGCAGCCTCCGGAGAAATATGTCCGACCACGAAGCCGTGGCTGCCGCCGGAGAAGCGCCCGTCGGTGATGAGGGCCACCTTGTCGCCCAGTCCCCGCCCCATGATGGCGCTCGTCGGCGAGAGCATCTCGCGCATGCCGGGGCCGCCGCGCGGACCCTCGTTGCGGATGACGACCACGTCGCCCTCGTGCACGCGCCCGGCGAGGATCGCCTCGGTGGCGCGTTCCTCGCCCTCGAACACCTTCGCCGTGCCCTCGAAGCGCTCACCCTCCTTGCCCGTGACCTTGGCGACGGCACCCTCGGGCGCGAGGTTGCCGTACAGCACCACGAGGTGGCTGTCCTTCTTCAGGGGATTCGACAGTGGACGGACAATCTCCTGCCCGCTCATGTACATGGGCACCTTTTCCAGATTCTCTTTCAGGGTGCGACCGGTGACCGTCATGCAGTCCCCGTGCAGCAGCCCGCCCTCGAGCAGCATCTTCATGAGGGGCTGGATCCCGCCGATCGCGATGAGCTCGGACATGAGGTAGCGTCCGCTCGGGCGCAGATCCGCGAGCACCGGGGAACGCTTGCCGAGGCGGGTGAAGTCATCGAGGGTGAGGCGCACGCCCGCGGCGTGCGCGATCGCGAGCAGGTGCAGCACGGCATTGGTGGAACCCCCGAGCGCGATGACCACGCGGATCGCGTTCTCGAAGGCGCGCCGGGTGAGGATGTCGCGCGGCTTCAAGCCCTCCTTCACCAGGCGCACGACGGCCTCGCCCGCACGATGACAGTCCGAGCGCTTGTCCTCCCCCACCGCCTCCTGCGCGGAACTGCCGGGTAAGGACAAGCCCAAGGCCTCGATAGCCGAGGCCATGGTGTTGGCGGTGTACATGCCGCCGCAGCTGCCGGGGCCTGGGATCGCGGTGCGCTCGATCTCGAGCAGGCCCGCAGCGGAGAGCTTGCCGGCCGCGTGTGCCCCGACCGCCTCGAACACCGAGACGATGTCGCGGCGCTGCGCGCCGGGGCGGATGGTGCCGCCGTAGACGAACACCGCCGGGCGGTTCAGGCGCGCGATCGCCATGGCGCAGCCGGGCATGTTCTTGTCACAGCCGCCGATCGCCACGAGGCCATCGAAGCCGGCGGCATTGGCCACCGCCTCGATGGAGTCGGCGATGATTTCGCGCGAGATGAGCGAGTAGCGCATGCCCGGGGTCCCCATGGAGATGCCATCGGAGACGGTGATGGTGTTGAACAGCACGCTCTTGCCCCCGGCCGCATCGACGCCTTCGCAGGCCTCGCGCGCCAGTTCCCCGATGTGCATGTTGCAGGGCGTGACGTTGGCCCAGGTGGAGGCCACGCCGATCTGCGGGCGCGTGAAGTCCGCATCCGTAAACCCGAGCGCCCGCAGCATCGCCCGCGAGGCGGTCTGCTTGACGCCATCAAAGACCACGCGCGAGTAGGCGCGCGCATCGGTGCCCTTCTTTTTCATCTGACCTGACCTTCACTCACCGTGGCGGACCTTGGGGTTCGTGGTGTGCTCGCTCCTGCGCCGCATGCATGCGGTTGAACCCGAGCGCGCCGGCGAGCGTCAGCGCCACCGGCAGCACGAGGGCGTACTGCCCAAGTCCCGCATGCCAGCGCTCGAGCGCCATGTAGGCAAGCACCCCGAGGGGCGGCGCGAAGCCGCCGCGCAGCCCGGTGAGCGTCACGTGCACCCCCATGTAGTGCTGTGCGCGCCCGATCGAGGCGAAGTCGTTGTGGCCCAGGTTCCAGCCTAGATTAGCACCGGCCTGGGCCGCACCGAGCAGTACCGCACCGGCCCACAGGAGCGCGGACGAACGCGTGAACACGCCGAGGGTGAACACGAGGGTGGCGAGCACCAGCGCCCAGCCCTGCCGGGCGCGGTAGCGCACCACGTGGGCGCCGTCGAACAGGCGCGCCCATGCCGGCAGGAACAGCGGCTGCGTGATGAGGGGCACCACGGCCAGCAGTGCCACCTGCCGCGCACTCGTCAGGTGCAGCTCGTCGGCGAAGATCAGCACCAGCTGCGCGGTGAGCATGAGGTTGCCGGCACCGAACACGCCCATCCACAGCATGTACTCGCGGTAGGCCGGATCCTCCTTCAGGATCCGCGTCACCATCGCAAGACTGAAGGGCTCGCCGCGCACCCCGTGCGCCGCCTCGGCGGCGAGCAGCGCGAATTCGCGCCGAACCCGCATGGCGCGGTAGAGCCACGCGCCGGCAAGACCCGCCAGGGCTCCGGCCCCGTAGAGCCAGCGGGCGTCGAGGAAGCGCGCCTCGAGCGCCCAGCCGACGAGGGCCGCCGAGGTGGCAACGGTGAGGGCGTTGACGATGACGATGCGCCCGGTGATGCGTGCGAGCACGTTGCGCGGGTAGTTCGCCGTCCAGATCGCCGCGCGCACCGTGAGGATGCCGGCCCACAGCACGCGCGCGGCGATCACCGCCGCGACCGTGACCCAAAGTCCGGCGGCCGCGCGCGAGGCGAGCGCGACGCAGCCGACGAGGAGTGCGAAGCCGGCCTGCAGTGCCACCATGAGCTGCACGCGGGCACGCCCGTGGGCGAGGTTCGCCCACACGAAGCTCAGGATGTTCGAGAACGCCGGGGCGCCCGAGACCAGCGCGACTGCGATGTTGACCCCGAAGGCGGCCGCGGCGAGCGCGAAGTGCTGCTTCACGAGGATGGCCGCGGTCGCCCCCTCGACGAGGCCCAGGGTGAGGCCGAGGAGCCCCCAGGGCAGGATCTCGCGGCGGAAGATCCCCTCGGCGACGGAACTCGGCTTCACGGGTGGGCCTTCGGGCACGCGCGGCAGCTTAAGGGGCGCGCGGCTGTGGTAACAGTGTCGTTGACAAGGGTGCCGCCCCTGTGCTCCCATCGGGCCCACTCAGGATTTGTTCGCCCCGTAATGAATACCCCGGCAGCCATGACTTCTTGCGACGCAGCGCCCGCACGCGCCCTGCGCCCGCTGCTGCTGCTGGTACTGCCCGGCCTGCTGCTCCTTAGCGCAGCAAGGTGCGGGGCACTCGCGAACGCCTGAAGAAACACCCAGGCACGAGCGAAGTAAGACACCAAAGACCCCGCACCGGCATAAAGCCGCTGCGGGGTTTTTTATGCTTGCAAACTGTAAATCCAACGCACGATCGAGGAGTGATTCAGATGAGGTTGTACTCGCATAAGGACGTCGACAGGAAAGCCCTCAAAGGAGCCCGCATCGCCATTCTCGGCTACGGCAGCCAGGGTCGCGCGCATGCGCTGAACCTCCAGGACTCAGGCTTCGACGTCGTCGTCGGCGTACGCCGCGGGGGCGAGGGCTGGAAGAAGGCGAAGAAGGCGGGTCTTGAGGTCGCCGAGCCCAAGGCCGCCGTGAAGGATGCCGACCTCATCGCGATCCTGATCCCGGACACCTCGCAGAAGGAGTTCTACCAGAGCATCAAGGCGGAGCTGAAGAAGGGCGCCACCCTGCTCTTCGCGCACGGCTTCAACGTGCACTTCAAGCAGATCAAGCCGCGCAAGGACCTCGACGTGGTGCTGATCGCGCCCAAGGGCCCGGGGGATCTGGTGCGCCGCCAGTACCAGGAGGGCGCAGGCGTCCCGTGCCTGCTCGCGGTGGCGCAGGATGCTTCCGGCCAGGCGAAGAGCAAGGCGCTCGCCTATGCCCACGGCATCGGCGGCACGCGCGGCGGGGTGATCGAGACCACCTTCGCGGAAGAGACCGAGACCGATCTGTTTGGCGAGCAGGCGGTGTTGTGCGGCGGGGCGACCGAGCTGGTGCTGAAGGGCTTCGAGACGCTCGTCGAGGCGGGCTACCAGCCGGAAGTGGCCTATTACGAGTGCCTGCACGAGCTGAAGCTGATCGTCGACCTGCTCTACGAGGGCGGCATCGCCAAGATGCACCGCTTCATCAGCGAGACCGCAAAGTACGGCGACCTCACGCGCGGCCCGCGCATCGTCAACGAGCGCGTCAAGGCCGAGATGCGCAAGGTGCTCAGGGAAGTGCAGAGCGGCAAGTTCGCCCGCCAGTGGATCAAGGAGAACGCCACCGGCAAGGGCAACTACAACAGGCTCCTGAAGAAGGACCTGGCGCACCCGATCGAGAAGACCGGCGCCGCGCTGCGCGCGCGCATGGCGTGGCTGCAGGAGAAGCGTGCCTGAATGGTAAGGGGCGCCGGCGGCAGTTCCGCCGTTGCGCCCTCCCCCAACTGATCCGACAACCGATGGAAGTGCCTTATGGTGGCCAATCCCGACCGTGTACTGATTTTCGACACCACGCTGCGTGACGGCGAGCAGTCCCCGGGCTGCAGCATGACGCGCCCGGAGAAGCTGCGCGTGGCGCGCGCGCTCGCCGAGCTCGGCGTGGACGTCATCGAGGCGGGCTTCCCGGCCGCCTCGCGCGGGGACTTCGAGAGCGTCGAGGCGGTGGCCCGCGAGGTGCAGGGCCCCATCATCTGCGGGCTCGCCCGCTGCAACCCCGACGACATCGATCTTGTGGCGCAGGCGGTCAAGGATGCCACGCACCGGCGCATCCACGTGTTCCTCGCCACGAGCGCCATTCACCGCCAGTACAAGCTCAACATGGCGCAGGATGAGATCCTCAGGCTCGCCGCCACCGGCGTGGCGCGCGCGCGCGAGCTGTGCGAGGACGTGGAGTTCTCCCCCGAGGACGCCTCGCGTACCGAGATCGAGTTCCTGGCGCAGGTGGTCGAGACCGCCATCGCCGCCGGTGCCACCACGGTCAACATCCCCGATACCGTCGGCTACACGGTGCCCGATGAGTTCGCAGAACTGTTCCGCTACCTTGCCAAGAACGTGCGCGGCATCGAGCAGATCCGCCTCTCGGTGCACTGCCACGATGACTTAGGCATGGCAGTCGCCAACAGCCTCACCGCGGTGGTGGCCGGCGCGCGCCAGATCGAGTGCACCATCAACGGCATCGGCGAGCGCGCCGGCAACTGCTCGCTCGAGGAAGTGGTGATGGCGCTGAAGACGCGGGCCGCGTTCTTCAACGTCACCACCAACATCCAGACCAACCGCCTCTACCCGACCTCGCGCCTGGTCTCGAGCATCACCGGCCAGCCCATCCCGCGCAACAAGGCGGTGGTCGGTGAGAACGCCTTCGCGCACGAGTCGGGCATCCACCAGCACGGCATGCTCAAGCACCACTCGACCTACGAGATCCTGCGTCCCGAGGACGTCGGCCTCGCCCGCAGTTCCCTCGTGCTCGGCAAGCACTCCGGCCGTCACGCCTTCCGCGAGCGTGTCAAGGCGCTCGGCTTCGAGCTCGATGAGTTCGAGTTCAACCGCGTGTTCGATGAGTTCAAGGCGCTCGCGGACAAGAAGAAAGAGCTGTTCGATGGCGACATCGAGGCCCTGGTGCTGCGCGCCGAAGGCTCCGCTCACGGTCCGTGGACGCTCACCGAACTCACCACCGAGGCCAAGAGCTCAGGGGTCGCGCGCGCCATCGTCAATCTCACGCACGCCGACGGCCGCGTCGCCGAGTGCACCGCCACCGGGGACGGTCCGGTCGATGCCGCCTTCAAGGCCATCGAGGCGGCCACCGGGATCGCGGTGATCCTGCGCAAGTTCGAGGTGCACGCGGTGAGCGAGGGCGAGGACGCCCAGGGCGAGGCACGGGTGTACGTGGAGTACAATCACAAGAGCTATCGGGGCGCGAGCGTCAGCACGAACATCGTCGAGTCGGCGACGCGGGCGTTTCTCGAGGTCATCAACCGCATCGAGCTGTCCGCCGCCGGCGCGCGGCAGCACAAGGAACGCGCCGCCACCGCCACGAGCGCCTGAGGAGTCTTCATGCCCATTCCGGCCACGCAGTTCATCTGGTTCAACGGCAAGCTCGTCCCCTGGGAGAAGGCGACGGTGCATGTCCTCTCGCATGCGCTGCACTACGGCTCCTCGGTATTCGAGGGCGTGCGCGCCTACGAGACCCCGCAGGGGGTGGCGATCTTCCGCCTGCGCGATCACACCCGCCGCCTGTTCGACTCGGCCAAGATCTACCGCATTCCGCTGAGCTTCTCGCCCGAGCAGATCAACGAGGCCTGCCGCCAGGTGATCGCCGCCAATGGCCTCAAGCGCGGCGCCTACATCCGTCCGGTGGTATTCCGCGGCTACGGTGAGATCGGCGTGACGCCGAAGATCGAGCCCCCGACCGAGGTGGCCGTCGCCGCCTGGGAATGGGGCAAGTACCTCGGCGCCGATGCCGAGGAGCACGGCGTGGACGCCTGCATCTCCTCCTGGCAGCGCGTCGCCCCCAATACCCTCCCGGCGCTCGCCAAGGCCGGCGGCAACTACCTCTCGAGCCAGCTGATCGGCGCGGAGGCGCGCCGTCTGGGCTTCGCCGAGGGCATCGGTCTGTCCTCCGACGGCACCTTGAGCGAGGGCTCGGGCGAGAACCTGTTCCTCGTCAAGGACGGTACGCTCCTCACCCCGGCGCTCGCCCACTCGGTGCTCGGCGGCCTCACGCGCGACACCGTGATCCGCCTCGCCCGCGAGCGCGGCATCGAGGTGAAGGAGTGCGCGCTGCCGCGCGAGCTGCTCTATATCGCCGATGAGGCCTTCTTCACCGGCACCGCGGTCGAGATCACCCCGATCCGCTCGGTCGACCGCCTGAGTGTGGGCAACGGCAAGCGCGGTCCCCTCACCGAGACCCTGCAGAACGCCTTCTTCGGCCTCTTCAGCGGCAAGACCGCCGACAAGTGGGGCTGGCTCGACTACGTCGACATGGCCGCCCCGAAAGCGGCGGCCTTCGGCTGAGGCTGCGATGAGCCGCGGCGCACGCACCCTCTTCGACAAGGTCTGGGAGAGTCACGAGGTGACCCCGGGGACCGCGGACGTGCCCGCGGTGCTTTATATCGACCTGCACCTGATCCATGAGGTCACCTCCCCGCAGGCCTTCCAGGTGCTGCGCGAGCGCGGGCTGCCGGTGCGGCGCCCCGAGCGCACCCTCGCCACCATGGATCACTCGACTCCGACCCGCAGCGCCGCGGTGTTCGCAGGCACGCCCATCGCGCTTGACTCGGCGGCCCGCCAGGTGGCGCAGCTGGAGAAGAACTGCGCCGAGTTCGGCGTGGAACTTCTGGCGATGAGCCACGCGCAGCGCGGCATCGTGCACGTCATCGGGCCGGAGCTCGGCTTGAGCCAGCCCGGGCAGACCATCGTGTGCGGTGACAGCCACACGAGCACCCACGGGGCGCTGGGCGCACTCGCCTTCGGCATCGGCACCACCGAGGTCGGCCACGTGTTCGCCACCCAGTGCCTGCTGCAGAAGAAGCCGAAGGCACTCGCCATCAACGTCAGCGGGGAGCGCGCCGCCGGTGTCACCGCCAAGGATCTGATCCTCGCCATCATCGGCCAGGTGGGCGTCGATGGGGGCACCGGGCACGTCATCGAGTACCGCGGCGCGGCCATCGAGGCGCTCTCGATGGAGGAGCGCATGACGGTGTGCAACATGTCGATCGAGGCCGGCGCGCGCGCCGGCATGATCGCCCCGGACGAGGTGACCTTCGAGTACCTCGCCGGGCGCCCGCGCGCCCCGCACGGGGACGCCTGGCAGCGTGCGCTCGAGGCGTGGCGGACGCTGCCGAGCGATGCCGGCGCGCACTTCGACCGCGAGGTCGGGGTGGACGCGGCGCGCGTCGAGCCCATGATCACCTACGGCACCAACCCCGGCATGGTGATCCCGATCGGCGGGGCGATCCCGGAGCGCCCCGGCGATACCGCCTTCGCACGCGCCTTGAGCTACATGGGCCTCACCGCCGGGCAGCCGATCCGCGACCAGAAGGTCAACGTCGTGTTCCTCGGCAGCTGCACCAACGCGCGCCTTTCGGACCTGCGCGATGCCGCCCGCGTGCTGCGCGGCCGGCGCATCGCCCGCGGCCTCACCATGCTCGTGGTACCCGGCTCCCAGGAAGTGAAGCGCCAGGCCGAGACCGAGGGCCTTGACCGGGTGTTCCTCGAGGCGGGCGCCGAGTGGCGCGAGTCCGGCTGCTCCATGTGCCTCGGGATGAACGGGGACCTGGTGCCGCGCGGGGAGTACTCGGTGAGCACCAGCAACCGCAACTTCGAGGGCCGCCAGGGCGCCGGCGCCCGCACCCTCCTCGCCAGTCCTTTGACCGCGGCCGCCTGTGCCGTCACCGGCCGGGTCACCGATCCGCGCGAGTTCCTCTGAAGGGCTAAGGCCATGCAACCCTTCACGCGACTGACATCCCGCACGGTGGCGCTGCCGGCGGCCAACATCGACACCGACCAGATCATCCCGGCGCGCTTCCTCACCACCACCACGCGCCAGGGACTCGGGCGGCAGCTGTTCGCCGACTGGCGCTACGACGCCGCGGGCGCCGCGCGCGCCGACTTCGTGCTCAACCGCCCGGAGAGCGCCGGTGCGGCGATCCTGGTCGCCGGGCGCAACTTTGGCTGCGGCTCCTCGCGCGAGCATGCGCCCTGGGCGCTCCTCGATTACGGCTTCCGCGCCGTCATCAGCACCGAGATCGCCGACATCTTCACGAGCAACGCGCTCAAGAACGGCCTCCTGCCGGTGCTCGTGCCGCCGGAAGTGAACGAGTGGCTGCTGGCACACCCGGGCGTCGAGGTCAGTCTCGACATCGCCGCGCGCACGCTCACTCTCCCGGATGGCACCGACGTGCCCTTCCCGCTCGAGCCCTTTGCGCAGCACTGTCTGCTTGAGGGGCTGGATGAGCTCGGTTTCCTCCTCGCCCGCGGCAGGCAGATCGAGGCGTTCGAGCGCGCCAGGCGATGAGGGCGCGCATCGCGGTGCTGCCCGGGGATGGTATCGGGCCGGAAGTGATTGCCCAGGGCCTGCGCTGCCTGCGCGCGCTCGCCGCCGCCTTCGGCCACGACTTCGAGCTCACCGAGTATGCCTTCGGCGGCGCGGCGATCGAGCAGCACGGGAACCCCTTGCCCGAGGCGACACTTGCCGCGTGCCGCGAGGCGGATGCGGTGCTGCTCGGCGCCATCGGCGGGCCGCGCTGGTCGGCGCCCGAGGCCACGGTGCGCCCCGAGCAGGGATTGCTCGCCCTGCGCGCAGCGCTCGGGACCTTCGCCAACCTGCGACCGGTGCGCGTGCACGCCGCGCTCAGCGATGCCTCGACGCTCAAGCGCGAGGTGATCGAGGGGGTCGACCTCATCTTCGTGCGCGAGCTGACCGGTGGCATCTATTTCGGCGCGAAGCACCGCGATGCCACGAGCGCCTCTGACCTGTGCACCTACACGGTGTCCGAGGTCGAGCGCGTGGTACGCGTGGCGGCGGCGCTCGCCCGCACGCGTCGCGGGCGCCTCACCTCGATCGACAAGTCGAACGTGCTCGAGACCTCGCGCCTGTGGCGGCAGGTGACGGCGCGCGTGATGGCGGCGGAATTTGCCGACGTGGCGCTCGAGCACATGCTGGTCGACTCGGCCGCGATGCACCTCATCCGCCGGCCGCGTGACTTCGACGTGCTGGTGACCGAGAACATGTTCGGCGACATCCTCACCGATGAGGCGGCCATGCTCGCCGGCTCCCTGGGACTACTGCCCTCGGCCTCCCTTGGCTCAGGCAGCAGCGGCATCTACGAGCCGATCCACGGCTCGGCCCCGGACATCGCCGGCCGCGGCATCGCCAATCCCTACGGCACGATTTACAGCATCGCGCTGCTGCTGCGGCACTCGCTTAAGCTCGAACGCGAGGCGGCAGCTCTCGAGGCGGCCGTCGATGCCGCCCTCACCCAGGGCGCGCGCACCGCCGATCTTGCGGCCCGCGGGGCGCCCTGCCTCAGCTGCGCGGCGGCCGGGGATGCCGTGCTCAGCAACCTGACACGGCGCGGCTGAGCGCAGGCGTCGCGATCACCCGCTGCACGCGCTCCAGGGCGCCCGCGAGGTCGTTACGCAGATCCTCCAGCCCCTCGATCCCCACCGAGAGCCGCACCAGGCCGTCGGTGAGGCCGGCGCGGGCGCGCGCGGCCGGATCCATCGCCGCGTGCGTCATGCTGGCCGGGTGAGCGACGAGGCTCTCGACCCCGCCCAGGGACTCGGCGAGCGAGAAGCACTCAAGTCCCGCCACGAACTCACGCACCGCCTCCTCGCCCCCCTCAAGCTCGAGCGTCACCACCGCGCCAAAGCCCTTCTGCTGGCGCCGCGCGAGCTCGTGCCCGGGATGCTCGCGCAGGCCCGGGTACCACACGCGCCGCACCTCCTCGCGCTCGTTCAGCCATTCGGCGAGCGCCTGGGCGTTACGCCCATGGTGCTCGAGCCGTGCGTGGATGGTGCGCAGCCCGCGCAGCGTCATGAAGCTGTCGAACGGGGCGCCGGTGAGGCCTAAGCAATTGGCCCACCAGGTCAGCTGCTCAAGCAGCGCCGGATCGCGCGCAATCACCGCGCCGCCGACGACGTCGCTGTGGCCGTTGATGTACTTGGTGGTCGAGTGCACCACGAGGTCGGCTCCGAGCGTCAGCGGCTGCTGCCAGGCGGGCGAGAGGAAGGTGTTGTCGACCACGGTAATGGCGCCGGCCGCGCGCGCCAGCTGCGCACAGGCGGCGATGTCGGTGATGCGCAGCAGCGGGTTGCTCGGGGTCTCGATCCACAACAGCGCCGTCGGCTGCGCCAGCGCCGCCGCAAGCGCCGCCGCGTCGCCGAAGTCGACGAACTCCACCTGGCGCTCGCCGCGGCGGCGCCAGGCATCGAACAGGCGGTAGGTGCCGCCGTAGCAGTCGTGCGGGGCGACGATGCGCGCACCCTGCGGCACGAGATAGCCGGTGACGGTGACCGCCGCCATGCCACTCGCGGTGACGACCGCACCCGCGCCGTGCTCGAGCTCTGCGAGCGCCTGCCCGAGGAGGTCCCGGGTTGGATTGCCCGAACGCGTGTAGTCGTAGGTGCGCTTCTCGCCGAAGGCGCGGAAGGCGAAGGTGGAGGTCAGGTGCAGCGGCGGCACCACGCAGCCGCTCTCATCGTCGCACTCGATGCCGGCGCGCACCGCGCGCGTGACATCGGAGGCGCCGCTGTTGGCTGCGGCCTTCGGGGTCGGGAGCTTCGGGGTCTTGGTCGGGGCACTCATCGCGGACTCCGCAAATAAAAAAAGACCGTCTCACCGGTCTCCTGCGGAGCGCGCCTGCCGATAGGGGAACCCTTGCGGCGAGGCTTGTCATCGTCCTTCCCCGAACACCGGTACGCGCCTTGCGGCACCCGGCATCAGGGCTACGCTGACCGCTCATCTGTCGATGTCCCGTTGCAGACATCGCAGGAGTTGGCACCTTTCCAGGGTGGTTAAGCCTGGCGGTTGCCCCGGCGTCTAAGGGCCTTATCCCTCAGCCGGTCTCGATGAGTGAGCCAAGTGTAGGCGGGAGGGGCGAGTTCACGCAAGCGCATCGCCGCCCAGGGGGCTGAAAAGACGGGTGATTTTTCGTCAGCCGCCCAGGCGCCCTACCCCTGGCGGGCGGCCATCCCCTGGGCCCTCTGCTCGGCCTCCGCCGCCTCGCCGTTGCGGCCCCGGGCCTTAAGAGAGTCGGCGATCAGGTGCCAGGCGGCCGCCTGGGCGGCCGGGTCCCCGACGGCGAGCGCGAGCGCCTTGCGGCCCATGGCATCGGCCTGCGCCGCGTCGGTCTCGGCGAGGCGCACGCGCCCGAGCTCGATCCACAAAAGCGGGTTGTCCGGTTCGATGCGCTGGGCGCGCTCCAGGGTCGCGGCGGCCTGGCCAAAGTCCCCGGAAGCCGCCTGGGCGTGCGCCTGGTTCACGAGCGCTGCGGAGGCTGCGCCGAGGCGGAACTGCCGTGGCGGCGGCGCGGCGGGGCGCTCGGGCGGCGCGGGCACGACCTGCGCGCTACCCGGGGGCGGGCTTCCCGGCTGCGGCGAGGCGTTGCCGGAAGGCGCGGGGGTCGCGGGCGGCGGTGCAAAGGGCGCGGGCCGGGTAAGCGCGCAGGCGCTGAGCGTGAGGGCGGCGATGAGGGTGCAGGTCAGGGTGCGCAGCGGCATGGCGCGCATCATAACCGCGCCTTCGCGAGCGGGCGGGCCCGAGGCGCGGTGTGGCCGCCGGCCCGCGCGCCCACGCGCCTTCAGCCGGACTCTGCGGCGAGCAGCCGGGGCCCGCAGCCAGAGGCAGACAGCACATCACCGGGGTTACGCAGCCGGCAGACCTTGAGTGACAGGCAGCCACAGCCGATGCAGCCGTCGAGCTCGCTGCGCAGGGCCTGCAACTGTCTGATGCGGCGGTCGAGCTCCGCACGCCACTCGAGCGAGAGCCGTCGCCAGTCACGGGCGGTGGGGGTGCGGCCGCCGGGGAGCGAGTCGATCGCCTGCCGAATCATCGCCAGCGGCAGTCCCAGGCGCTGTGCCACCTTGATGATCGCCACGCGCCGCAGGACATCGCGGCGGTAGCGGCGCTGGTTGCCGGCGCTGCGCCAGCCGTGCAGCAGGCCCTGGGCCTCGTAGAAGTGGATCGTCGAGACCGCGACCCCGCTGCGCGCGGCGACCTGGCCGGCGGACAGCGCGGCTGCGGATTTCTCCTCGATGCGTCTTGCCACGCGGGCTCCTTGATCTCAAGTGCACTTGAGGTTGTACGTTGCTGTGCGGTTGCAGGCAAGCAGCCGCCCGAGGAGCCGATGCTCACCATGACACTCACAGCGCGCGCTGTCCGTTGAAGGCGGCCTGCCATGCTCAGCACCATCGCGCTCCTGGCCAGTTCCCGCCGCCACGGGCATACCGGCCAGCTCACGGATCGCATCGCCCTGAAACTTGGCATCGAGGTGCTCGGGCTTGAGCGCCTGCACCTGTCGCCCTACGACTACGAGCACCGCAACCGCGGCGATGACTTCGAGCCCCTCATGCAGCGCGTGCTCGCCCACCGGCAGCTCATCCTGGCATCCCCGGTCTACTGGTACGCGGTGAGCCCGGGGATGAAGATATTCCTCGACCGCATCAGCGACCTGCTGGAGATTCCCGACCTCCTGGCACAGGGCCGGCGGCTGCGCGGCATGAATGCCTTCGTGGTGTGCACCTCGGTGTGCGAGGAGCCGGCGCCGCAGTTCGTCGCGGCGTGGCGCGAGACTTTTGCCTACCTCGGCATGCACTTCAGCGGCCTTGCGCACGCCAACTGCAGCAACGGTCTGGCGCCCGCGCTGCTCGAATCCACTGCCGCCGCATTTGCCGCACGGGTGCGCGAGAGCGCGCGCCCGCCTTAGTGCACCAGGCTCTGCAGCAGGTGTTCGGCCTTGTCCTTGAGCTCCCCGAGCACGCCCGGACTCGCCGCGGTGCCTGAGGCATCCGGAAACCCACAGCCGGGCTTGACGGGCAGCTGCGTGCCGGCGGGCACCGCGACCGCCACCAGGTCCTCGGCACACCCGGGAACCGCGCGCAGCCCGGTTGCGAATTCCAGCTGCACCGCGGCGAGGGACTCGGGCATCGGGGTGTCCCAGGAGCGCGTGCCGAGGTTCGCCATCACGTGTGCCCACACCGGCAGCGCGCCCGCGGAACCGGTGAAGCCGGTGGGCTCATTGTCGTCATACCCGACCCACACCACGACGAGGTGGCTGCCGGAGAAGCCGGCGAACCAGCTGTCGCGGTAGTCGGAAGAAGTGCCGGACTTGCCCGCCACGATGAGCTCGGCGGGCAGGATGGCGCGCGCGGGGCGCCCGGTGCCATGGTCCATGACCGCGACCAGCATGCGATCGAGCTGATAGACGTTCTCCGGGGTTGCCACCGGCGTCACTTCGAGCGCAAAGGCCTTCAGCGCCTGGCCGTCGGCGCCGATCACGGCGCGCACCGCGCGCAGCGGGTTCCTGAAGCCGCCGTTGGCGAGGCCGTTGAACAGCTGCGCGGCCTCGAGCGGGGTCACGTCCACCGCGCCGAGCAGCATCGCCGGCACCGCGTTCGGCGGCTGCGGCAGGCCAAAACGGCTGAGCGTCGCGGCGACCTTCGGCAGCCCGAGGTCGAGCCCCACCCCGACGGTGGCGAGGTTCAGCGACTCGGACAGCGCGCGCACCACGGGCACCGGCCCGTAGGTCTGACGCGTAAAGTTCTCCGGCTTCCAGTGCGTGCCGTTGGCGAGCTTAAGGTCGACCGGCTCATCCTGCACCACGGTCGCGGCCGTGTAGCGGCCGCTTTCGAGCGCGGTGAGATAGATGAAGGGCTTCACGAGCGAGCCCATGGAGCGGCGCGCATCCAGCGCGCGGTCGAAGCCCTCGTAGCCGACGTTGCGCCCGCCGACGATCGCGATCACGTCCCCGCTCTGCGGCGTCGTCACCACCACCGCCCCTTCCAGCGGCTGCTTGGCCTGCTTCTTCAGGTGATCGAGGCGCGTCAGTTCCCTCTCGAGCGCGTGCTCGGCATCCTCCTGGGCGCGCGGCTCGAGGCTCGTGAACACGCGCAGCCCCGCCTTGGTGAGGTCATCCTCGTGGTAGTCACGCCTTAAGGTGCGGCGCACGAAGTCCAGGTACGCCGGGTAGTAGGCACCGGAGGGCCGGCTCGTGACGCCGAGGGACTTCTGTGCCGCGGCGCGCGCCTCCTCGGGCTTCACGACGCCCTGCTCGGTGAGCTCCTTCAGCACCAGATCACGCCGCGCGCGCGCCCGCTCGGCGTGGCGGCGCGGGTCGTAGTAGGACGGGCCGCGCACGATCGCGACCAGCAGTGCCACCTCGTGCAGGTCGAGCTCCGCTAAGGGCTTGCCGAAGTAGAACTGGCTCGCAAGCCCGAAGCCGTGGATGGCGCGGTCGCCGTCCTGGCCGAGGAAGATCTCGTTGATGTAGGCGTTCATCAGGTCCGCCTTGGTGAAGTGCGCATCGAGCGCGATCGCCATCGCCGCCTCGCGCAGCTTGCGCGACAGGGTCTGGCGCGAGTTGAGGAAGTAGCTGCGCACCAGCTGCTGCGTGAGGGTGCTGCCGCCCTGCTCGATCTGCCCGGCGCGTACGTTCACCCACAGCGCGCGCAGCATGCCGACGGGGTCGACGCCGTGATGGGTGTCGAACTTGCGGTCCTCGACCGCCTTCAACGCCGCCGGTAGCAGCGAGGGCACTTCCCCGGGGGTGACGACGATGCGGTCCTCGCCATGGGTGGGGAAGATGCTGCCGATGAGCAGCGGCTCCAGGCGCAACACCGGCACCTCGTGCCCGGCCGCATCGCGCAGGCCCTCGAGCGCCTGCGGCCCGGCGGCGACGCTCAGCAGCTGCGCGGGGCGCACCTCGTCGGCGAAGCGCGCCGCGCGCAGCGCGATCGTGAACTGCGCGCCGCTGAGGCGGTACGTGCCGGGGGCGTCGGCCTTCTCGGCGCGGCGGTAGTTCAGGCGGTGTAGCTCCCCCTCGAGGTCCGCCGGGGTGAGGTTGAGGCCCGCGTAGAGCTCCAGCGGCGCGGCATATACCTGGGCCGGCAGCGTCCAGCGGCGCCCCTCGAACTGCTTCGTGACCATGCGGTCGAGGTAGATGACGTAGCCGAGCGCCACCAGCGCTGCCACGCCGGCGCCGAAGAGGATCAGGCGCTTCAGACGAACAGCTCCGCCGCGGGCGCCCGCAGGTTGTAGTGCGAGCTCATGGCGTGCCCGTAGGCGCCGGCGTTGGCGATGAGCAGCACGTCGCCCTCGCGGGTCACCGGCAGCAGGCGGTCGTGCCCGAGCACGTCGGCGCTCTCGCAGATGGGACCGACGACGTTCACCACCTCGGTGGCCGGCTCATCCAGGCGCGTGAGGTTGACGATCTCATGGTAGGAGCCATAGAGCGCCGGGCGGATGAGGGAGTTCATGCCGGTGGCGACGCCGACGAAGCGCACGTCGCCCTTGGTCTTCAGCTGCGTGACGCGCGCCAGCAGCACGCCGGCGGCCGCCACGAAGTAGCGCCCCGGCTCGAGCCACACCTCAAGGTGCGGGTGCTCGGCACGCACCGCCTGCAGCAGCGTGTCGAGCTGGGCAAGATCGACCGCCGCCTGGTCGGGGCGCTCGGGCACTCCCAGGCCGCCGCCGACGTCGATCACCCGCACGCCCTCGAAGCTGCGCGCCGCCTGGGCGAGAACGCGCGCGGTGTGCTCCCAGCTCGTGACGTCGAAGACGCCGCTGCCGACGTGGGCCTGCAGGCCGCTGATGCGCGCGCCCGCGGCGTGGGCGAGGCCGGCGAGCATGCGCAGCTCCGACAGCTGCACCCCGAACTTCGAGCGCGTGCCGGCGGTGCGCACGTGGTCGTGGTGGCCGCGGCCGACGCCGGTATCGACGCGCACGAAGATCTCGCGTCCTTTGAACAGCTGCGGCCACGCCGAGAGCTGGTAGGGGTTGTCGACGGTCACGCGCAGGCCGCGCTCGAGCGCCCAGGCGATCTCGCCGCGCGCGGCGAAATTGGGCGTGTAGAGGATGCGCGCGGGCTCCAGATCCGCAAACTCGCCGAGCAGGCGCTGCGCCTCCCCGCGCGAGACGCACTCGAAGTCGACGCGCTGCGCGCGCAGCGCTTGCAGGATCTGCGGGTGCGGGTTCGCCTTCATCGAGTAGTGCACGCGCGTCACGCTCGTGAGTGCCTTGAGGGCGCGCGCCGCGCCGGCGACGACGCTCAGGTCGTAGACGAAGGCCGCCTCCTGCTCCGCGAGCAGGCCGAGGAGCTGCGCGCGGCGCGTGCGCCACCACGGCGGCGGCGCCGGCGCCCCGGCCGCCGGGCGGGCGAAGAGCTCCTGCCAGGTGGGACCGAGCACCTTGTCGCCCGGCACCGGGCGGATCAGCAGCTCGTGCAGCTGCTCGACCAGGCGGTGGCCCTGGTTCTCGTCGACGACGAAGGTGAAGTTCAGATCGTTGGCCGCCTGACTGACGAGGTGGATCTTCTGCTCCTCGAAGAATTCGAAGGCGCCGCCGAGCTGGTGCAGGATGGCGCGGATGTTGCGCCCGACCAGGCTCACCGAGGCGCACGGGCCGATCACCTGCACGCGGCACAGGCGCGACAGCTCCGCGACCAGTTCCGCCACGCGCGCGTTGTCGAGCGAGTTGGCGGCCGGATCGAGCGACACCGTCACGTTGGTCTCGGACGTCGACACGAGATCGACCGACATGCCGTGGCTCTTGAAGATCTGGAAGGCATCGGCGAGGAAGCCGACCTGGTGCCACATGCCGGGGCTCTCGAGCGAGATCAGCGTGAGGCCCTTCTTGGTACACACCGCTTTAACCTGCGCCCCGCCCTCGGTGCCTTCCGCGCCGAGTACCGTGCCTTCAAGCTCGGGCGCCTGGGTGGCGTAGACGTGCAGCGGGATGCGGTACTGGCGCGCCGGCAGGATGCAGCGCGGGTGCAGCACCTTGGCGCCGCTCGTGGCGATCTCCTGCGCCTCATCGTAGTGCAGCGCCCGCAGCAGGCGCGCGGTGGGGGTGAAGCGCGGATCGGCGCTGAACATGCCCGGCACGTCGGTCCAGATCTCCAGGCGCTGGGCGCGCAGCTTCGCGGCGAGGTAGGCCGCCGAGGTGTCCGAGCCGCCGCGCCCGAGGAGCACGGTGTTGCCCTCCTCGTCGCTGGCGATGAAGCCCTGGGTGAGGAGGATCGGGGGCAGCTGCGCGAGGTGCGCCTCGAGCGCCGCATCCGGGGAGAAGTTACACACCGCCGACAGCAGGCTGGCGCGGGCGCCGCCCGTGGGCCGCTCGGCGCGCAGCATGGAGCGCGCGTCGGTCCAGGCGAGCTCGAGTCCCTGGGCGGCGAGGAAGCGCGCGCCGATGGCGGTCGCCATGAGCTCGCCCATCGCCATGACGCGCGCGCGCGTGCGCTCGCTCACCTCGCGCACCAGCGCGACGCCGGCGGCGATCTCGCGCAGCTCGGACAGCTGCCGCTCGACATCCTCCCCGAGGGGCACGGAAAGCTCGCTCGCGAGCGCGCGGTGGCGCGCCTCGATGAAGGCGAGCTCCTCCTCGTGTGCCTGCGCCATGGCGGCCTCGAGCAGGCGCTCCAGGCGGTCCGTGATGCCGGTGATGGCCGAGTGCACGATGAGCACCCGCGCACCGCTCGCACGCCGCGCGCGCACGATGCGCGCGATGTTGGTCCAGTTGGCGAGGCTCGATACGCTGGTACCGCCGAACTTCAGGACGATCCAGGCCGAGGGCGGGGTCAAGGTCCTATCTCTCCAGGCGCGGCTTCAATCCTTAAGCGCGCCGGGGACGGGGTAGAGCCCGCGCCAGCGCTTGCGATGCGCCCGAGCGTACCGTACACGGGCGTGTACTAAAGCTCGTCGTCGAAATCCTTGAGATCTTTCTCAAGCTTCTTGTCCGCCAGCACTTCCTCGAGGCGGCTCCAGGCGGCCTTGCCGCGCTTGCCCTGGTTGCGCACGCGCTTGTCGACCCGGTCCAGCAAACGGTCGTAATCGGTGCCGTCTTCGGTCGGACCGCTCAGGAATTCATCGTCGAGATCGAAGCTCTCGTTGTCTCGTTCGGACATCGGACAGCGTAAATCCTGAATTAATTCAATAGGTAACGTGCCAAAAGGGGCACGGACAAGGCTGCGAACTATAACGGATTCGTGCCGCCGATCAACTTTTAACCATTTGTCGCGAATTTCGTGCCCGAAGCGCCCGCCGGGGGCGCTTTCGCCCTAGGGCTGGTCGGTGCGGTCGCGCACCACCACCGGGGCGCCGCGGCTAAGTCCCAGCCCCTCGGCGGCTGAGCCTTGCGCGCGCGCGATCTCGATGACGCCGAAGGAGTTCACGAGCGCCAGGTACTCCCCCGGGCGCGCCTCGCCGTAGGTGCGCAGCATCGGGAAGGCGCGGTTGGCGGCGTGCACCAGGGGCAGGCGGAAGCGCTCGGTGAGGGCGGCATCGATGTTGGTGATGAGGTTGCCGAAGTGGTCCTGGGTGATGATGACCCCGGTGACGCTGCGCGCCTCAACCGCCGGCTCATCCACCCACGAGGGCACGAGTTCCCTCACCTGCTCACCAAGCTCAAGCGGCGCGATGCGCCCGGCGGCGAGTTCCGCGGCGAGGGGGGCGAAAATGTCGCGGCCGTGGAAGGTGGCGCTCACGCGCGCCACCCCGAGGCGGCCGAGGACGGCCGGATCGAGGCGCACGATGAGTGCCGCCCGCGCGCGGCTGACGAGCGGGGCGAGCAGCCCGTTGTCCGGGGCGAGGAAGAGGTGTCCGTGCGCGAGCACGCACAGGATGGCACGCGCGGTGCCGACGCCGGGGTCCACCACCGCCACGTGCACGGTGCCGGAGGGGAAGTACGGGTAGGCGCGCGCGAGCCAGAAGCCGGCTTCCGCCGGCCAGTGCACCAGGATCTCGTGGGTAATGTCGATGAGGCGCGCCTGCGGGAAGCGCGTGAGGATCGCCCCCTTCATGACGCCGACGAAGGGTCCCTCATGGCCGAAGTCGCTCGTGAGCGTGATGACCCCGGAACGGGGCGGATCACTCATCGTCCGGTGCGGTCAGTGGCGCGCCGGGCTGCGCAGTTCGGCGGCCTCCGCGCAGCGGCGGCAGCGGTCGGCATAGGGCACGGCGGCGAGGCGCTCCACCTCGATCGCCGCCGCGCAGCGGGCGCAGATGCCGTAGCGGCCGGCCGCCAGGCGCTGCAGCGCCGCCTGCACCTGCGCAAGCTCGGCGCGCGCGGAGTCGGAAATCGCCCCGAGCACGTCATCGTTCTCCCGCTGGGTGACCTGCTCGGCGAAGTCGGCCGACAGCGGGTCCGCCTCATGGCGGGCCTCGGCGCTGGCCGCGCTCGCCCGTTGACGCAGCTCTGCGGCGCGCCGCAGCAGCCGTTCGCGTACGGCCCCGGTATCCACATCCGCTCCCCCTGCGGCGGCACCTGCGCCGCAAGCCCGCCCGTGCGGACTTTGCTCAGCGCGTGCCGCGTTTGGCTTCGAGCCACTGCTGCAGCTTATCGAAGGGCTCGATGAACTTCGTGACGCCCTCGCGCTCGAGCTGCTCGGCCACGGCCTCAAGATCGATCCCGAGCCGCTCGAAGCCCTCGCGCGTGTCGCTGCCGTCGGCCATGTGGCGCTCGAGCAGCAATTCCGGGTGGCCCGAGCGCCGGTAGGCATTCAGGGTTTCCAGCGGCATGGTGTTGACGGTGTCCGGCACCACCAGCTGCTCCACGTACTTGATGGGGCTGAAGGTCGGATCCTTGGCGGAGGTCGAGGCCCACAGCAGGCGCTGCGGGCGCGCCCCGCGCGCCGCGAGTCCCTCCCACTCGGGCGTGGCGCTCACCTCCTCGAACACCTCGAAGGCGTGCGCGGCGCTGGCGATCGCCGCCTTGCCGCGCAGCGTGCGCGCGGCGGGCTCGCGCGCGGTGAGCGCATCGAGCTTCGCGTCCACGAGCGTGTCGATGCGGCTGAGGAAAAAGCTCGCCACGGATGCGACCGAGGACACCGGCAGCCCCTGGTCGGCGCGGATCTTCAGACCCGCAAGGTAGGCGTGCGCGACCTCGCGGTAGCGCTCGGGCGAGAACAGCAGCGTCACGTTGACGTTGATGCCGGCGGCGATCAGGTCGCGGATCACCGGCAGCCCCGCCGCGGTGCCCGGGATCTTGATGAGCGCGTTGGGCAGCGCGAGGCGCCCCCACAGGCGCTGCGCCTCCTTCAGGCTGCCGGCGCTGTCGTAGGCGAGGTGCGGGGAGACCTCCATGCTGACGAAGCCGTCCGCACCGCCGGAGGAATCGTAGAGCGCTCGCAGCAGCGCCGCGGCATCCTTCAGGTCCCGCAGCGCGAGCTCCTCGTAGAGCGCGATCCCCGAGGGCACCTTCGGCAGCAGCTGCGCGATCGGCTGCGCATAGCGCGCATCCTTCATGATGGAGTTGGCGAAGATCGCGGGGTTGGAGGTGAGGCCCGCGACGCCGTCATCGTGGATCAGCTTCGCCAGACTGCCGTCCTCGAGCATGGTGCGGCTGATGTCATCGAGCCAGACGCTGACGCCGAGCCGGCGCAGTTCCAAGAGCGGGTTTACGGCAGTGCCTTGCATGGCGGTCCTGAGTTTGGCTTGAGGGTAGCGCAGGGCGCCGCGCGAGTCTCGCGGTTTCAGCCCGGATGTGAGTAAATCATGTGCGCACTGCGAGCGCGACCTTGGGGCACGCCGATGACTGAAACATTCAACGCCGGCAAACTGGCCGAGGAGCTGCGCACCCTGGTGGATGACGCCGAAGCCCTGCTGCGCTCAGGTCTTGCCAGCGGCGGCGCGGAGCTGCAGGACCGCGCCCAGGACACGCTCGAGGACTTGAAGTCGCGCCTCGCAAGCCTTGAGCAGCAGCTCAGCCAGCGCGCGCGCGATGTTGACAGTTACGTGCGCGACAACCCCTGGCAGGCGGTCGCCGTGGCCGGCGGGGTGGCGCTGCTCCTCGGACTGATCATGGCGCGCCGGTGATCGAGGAGCAGCTGCAGGAGGATCCTGAGGCACCGGCAGCGCCGGTGCGCGGGCTCGCGGCCGCCGGCATCGAAGCCCTGCGCACGCGCCTGGACCTTGCCGCGGTCGAGCTCGAGATCCACGTGCTGCTGCTGCTGCGCATGCTCGCCTGGATCGTGGCCGCGGTTGCCTGCCTGCTGACGGCGCTCGCCTTTGGCGCCACGGCCCTGATCGTGGCCCTGTGGAACACGCACCGCATGCTCGGCCTCCTCGGGGGCAGCGCTGCCTTCATCCTCCTCGGGGCGCTGTTGCTGTGGCTCGGTCTGCGCAGCGTGCGCAACCGCCCCGGCCTGCTGGCAGGCTCGCTCGAGCAGCTCGGCGAGGATCAGCGCCGGGTCAGCGGGGGCCCGTGAGCCGCCTCGAGGAACTCAAGGCGCGCCGCCGAGTGCTGCTGCGCGAGTGCGAGGCGCAGCGCATGGAGCTTGGCGAGCGCATCGGGGAGCTCAGGGCGAGTCCTCTGAGCCGCGCCGCCACGGAGCTCCTCGCGGGCGGCGGGGACGGGCTGCCGCTCCTGAAGCCCCTCAGCTGGGCGGCCGCGCTCGCGGGCCTGCTGCTGCTGCGCCGCCCGCGTCAGGTGCTCACCCTCCTCGGCTGGGCGCGCACCGTGGTGAGCCTCGGCTCGCGCGCCGCGGTGGCGCTCCGGCTCATCGATCAGCTGCGCGCCCGCCGCCGCGGGCGCGCGGCGGACGAGTCTTAGCAGGATTCGCTCAGGCGCGGCGCCGGAACGTGAGCGCCGCCAGCACCAGGAAGATCAGGCACAGCACCTTCGCGATGCCGGAGGCGCCGGCGGCGATGCCGCCGAAGCCCAAGATCCCGGCGAGCAGGGCAATCAGGAGAAAGGTGAGCGCGTAGTGCAGCACTGCCGGGGATCCTGTGGATCGAACGCTTACGGCGGGCGCGCGGTGTTGTTGGCCGCCGCAGGACTCACATCGGGGTGTGCAGCGACGCCCACCAGGGTCGGCATCCCGCGGGCCGATACCAAGGTCTCGCGCGCGGCGTCCCAGTTGATGGCGGCGTGGCTGTTGCCGAGGGCGTGATTGAGCATCTTGGAGAGGAGCTTGAGGTCGGGCTCCTCGGTCTGCCCCTGCTCATCGACCGGCGGATGCGCCTCGATGTAGAGCTGCCCGTCGACCCAGGCCACCTTCACTGGCTCGTTGATCAGGCGCACCGGGGTGCCCACCGGCACGGTCGCGAATACCGCCGCCACGTCCTCCGGGTACATGCGGATGCAGCCGTGGGTTACTGCCATGCCGACGGCGGTCGGGTTGTTGGTGCCGTGGATCAGGTAGGTGCCGTTGCCCGCCGCGAGGCGCATGGCATAGTCCCCGAGCGGGTTGTCCGGTCCCGGGGGCACCACGCGCGGCAGCGGGTCGCCGTTCTCCTCGTGCTCCTTGCGCACCGACTCGGGCGGGTACCAGGGCGGGTGCTTGATCTTCGCAATCACGCGCGTCTCCCCGAGCGGCGTGCGCCAGTCCATCTTGCCGATGCTCACCGGGTAGGTGATCACGACCGGCTTGTCGCGGCCGTTGGGCTTCGGGTAGTAGTAGAGACGGTGCTCGGGGAGGTTGACGACGATGCCCTCGCGCGGCCCCGGCGGCAGGATGCGACGGCCCGGCAGCACGATGTCCTTGTCGGCGCCCGGGATCCACACGTCCACGCCGGGATTGGCACGGATGATCTCGTAGTAGCCGAGGCTGTAGCGGTGGGCGAGGTCCGGGAGCGTGTCCTCATACACCGTGCGCACGCTCGAGTCGGCGCCGACGACGGCCGAGCCATCACTCGGCAGCGCGAAGACGGACGCCCGGGCCGAAGCCCCGAACAGGAGCGCACCCAGGAGGACGAAAAAGGGGGTGATGCGCGCGTCCTGCTTCATGTCACTATCGTCGAAGGTCCCGTATCTCATTGATTTGACAGAACTAGACTCGGTCTGTTCCGTCTACTCGTGCCATTGTAGAGGATTCCATTACCATCGCGCGCGGTGAGCCGTACCGCAAAGCCCTCGCGCCGCTTCTTCCTCAAGCCCACCCTCACCGTGGCGCGTGAGCTGATCGGCATGCACCTGGTGCACGCGCACGGCGGGCGGGTGCAGCGGGCGCGCATCGTGGAGACCGAGGCGTACTTGGGTCCGCGCGATCTCGCCGCCCACTCCGCCCGCGGCCACACGCCGCGCACCGCGGTCATGTACGGGCCGCCGGGCCACGCTTATGTGTATTTCATCTACGGCTTCTGGAACTGCCTGAACGTGGTCACGAGCGTCCCCGGCACGCCGCACGCGGTGCTGCTGCGGGCGCTCGAGCCGCTCGCACACGTGAGCGAGCGCACCAGCGGACCGGGGCTTTTGTGCCGCGCGCTCGGCATCGACCGGCGCCTGAACGGGGCGGACCTGCTCGGCAACGAGCTGTGGCTCGAACGCGCGCCGCGCGGCGCACCGCCAGTACGCGTGGCGCGCGCTACGCGCATCGGCGTGGAGTACGCGGGCGCCTGGGCGCTGAAGCGCTGGCGCTTCTATGATGCGGCCTCTCCCTATGTGTCCACCCTCACGGCCGCCGAGCGGCGGCGCCTGGCGGCCGGGAGTGCGATGCACGTCTTGGGCACTTGAGGAACTTCCGGCTCCGGTTTTGCCTAAACTAGCGCCCGCAACCCGTCCCGTCGGGCAGAAGAAAGGATCTGGCATGAGGTTTCCCGTGCGCGCCCTGAGTGTCTTTGCCGCCCTGCTCGCCACCGCCCTCGTTCCGGCCGCGCCCGCCGCGGCGCAGGCCGAGGGCACCGAGTACCGCGTGCTCGCCCCCGTCCAGCCGACCCTGAGCCCGGGCAAGATCGAGGTGGTGGAGTTCTTCTCCTACGCCTGCCCGCACTGCGCCGAGTTCGCGCCGCTGCTCGCCACCTGGCGGGCGACGCTTGCGAAGGACGTGGTGTTTCGCCGCGTGCCGGTGGGATTCGATCGCCCGCCGTGGATCAACATGCAGCGCGCCTACTATGCGCTGCTCGCCAGCGGCGACCTCGAGCGCCTCGATGCGAAGCTCTTCAACGCCATCCACGAGCAGCACCTGCCGCTCTTCCAGGAGCAGGCGCTGTTTGACTGGGTCGGCAAGAACGGCGGCGATGCGCAGAAGTTCATCGCCGCCTATACCTCCTTCGGCATCAACAACCAGACCGTGCAGGCCGACAAGATGGCCGAAGACTTCCAGATCACCGGGGTGCCGACGATGGCGGTCGACGGCCGCTACGTGGCCCTGGGGGACACGCAGCTTGAGCTGCTAGCCAACACCGACAAGCTGATCGCCAAGGTGCGCGCCGAGCATGCCGCGGCCGTGAAGGCCGCGCCGGCACCGAAGAAGTAGGCGCGCGGCGCGCGCTAGCCTGAGCGCTCGAGCTCAAGCAGCGCGCTGCCCTGCGGGGCGCGCTCGCCGGGGGCGAAGTGCACCGTGCCCACGCGGCCGGCGTACGGCGCGGTGATGGTGTGCTCCATCTTCATGGCCTCGATGACCATGAGGACCGCCCCGCTTTTGACCTCCTCGCCGCTCTTCACCGCGACGCTCACCACCACCCCGGGCAGCGGCGTCGTGAGGCCGCCGGCCGCGGCCGTGACGGCGAACTCACGCTCGCGCGGATCCTGAAGCTGCAGGCGATAGTGCGCGCTGTCCGTCCACAGGTGCACGGTGGGACCCTCGCGCAGCACCCGCGCGGCGAAGCGCTGCGCCCCGCTGCGCACCGCGGCCTCAGCGGCATCGAGGTGCAGCTCATGCAGCGTGAGGCTCGCGGCGTCATCGACGCCCGCGGCGACGCAGCAACCGTCCCGCCACTTCAGCTCCACCGTGTGCGATCGGCCCCCGCCCTCAAGCTGCACCCGGGTCAGCGCGGGGAGGTTCGGCGTGAAGCCATCGCGCGCGTCCCAGGGGTCTGGCGCAGCGCCCGGCGCCGGCGCGCCGAGCAGGATGAGGGCGGCGAGGATCAGTGCCTCGGGCGGTGCGGGCCCGGGGGCGCCGATTGCGGCGCCCTCCTCTCCGAGGAAGGCGATGCTGTGGCGCACCGCGAGGAAGGCCGGCGCGCGCAGGACCGATGCGAGGTAGCGCTCGTTCGTCTGCACGCCGGCGCCGCGCGTCGCCGCGAGCGCCTGCGCGAGGCGCGCGGCGGCAAGCTCGCGCGTCTCCCCCCAGGCGATCACCTTGCCGAGCAGCGAGTCGTAGTGCTCGGGCACGGTGTCGCCGGATTCGAAGCCGGCATCAACGCGGATGCCCTGCCCCTCGGGCCACTGCATGAGCGTGAGCACCCCTGAGCTTGGCAGGAAGCCGCGCGCCGGATCCTCGGCGCATACCCGCGCCTCGATCGCGTGGCCACGAAAGTGCACCGCCTCCTGGGTGAGCGGCAGTGCCTCAGCGCTCGCCACGCGCAGCTGCCACTCGACGAGGTCGAGCCCGGTGATCGCCTCGGTCACGGTGTGCTCGACCTGCAGGCGGGTGTTCATCTCCATGAAGTAAAAGTCGCTGCCGTCGAACAGAAACTCCACCGTGCCCGCCCCGACGTAGCCGATCTCGCGCGCCACCACGAGTGCTGCGGCGCGCATCCGGGCGCGTACCTCATCGGGGATCTGCGGCGCCGGGGCCTCCTCGATGAGCTTCTGGTGGCGGCGCTGGATCGAGCAGTCGCGCTCGCCCAGGTGCAGGCAGTGGCCGTGCGCATCGGCGAACACCTGCACCTCCAGGTGCCGCGGCGCCTCAAGGTAGCGCTCCAGCAAGAGCGCGCCGTCACCGAAGGCGCTCTCGGCGAGGCGCCGCGCGGCCTTGAGCGCCGGCATGATCTGCGCCTCGGTGCGCACGATCTGCATGCCCTTGCCGCCCCCGCCCGCGGCCGGCTTGACGATGAGGGGGAGCCCCGCCGCGCGCGCCTCGAGTGCCAGGGTGTCGAGGTCCTGGCCGGCGCCGGCGTAGCCCGGCAGCACCGGCACGCCGGCCTCGCGCATGCGCGTCTTGGCGAGGATCTTCGAGCCCATGGCGGCGATGCTCGCGGCCGGCGGGCCGACGAAGATGAGTCCGGCCGCGCTGACCGCGCTGGCGAAGGCGGCATTCTCGGAGAGGAACCCGTAGCCAGGATGGATGGCTTCGGCGCCGCTGACCTGCGCCGCGGCGAGCAGGCGCGCGGCATCGAGGTAGCTGTCGCGCGCCGCGGCGGGCCCCAAGTGCACCGCCTCATCCGCCGCGCGCACGTGGCGCGCGCCAGCGTCCGCGTCGGAGTACACCGCGATGGTACGGATGCCCAGACGGCGCGCCGTGCGGAAGATGCGGCAGGCGATCTCGCCGCGGTTGGCGACCAGCAGGCTCTTCAGCATGGGCATTACATGCGGAACACGCCGAAGCGTGTCGCCTCCTCGGGTGCGTTACGCGCGGCCGCCAGCGCGAGCGCCAGCACGCGGCGCGTGTCCAGAGGATCGATGACCCCGTCGTCCCACAGCCGCGCGGACGAATAGTACGGGTGCCCCTGGTGCTCGTACTGGCTGCGGATCGGCTCCTTGAAGGCGGCCTCCTCCGCGGCCGGCCAGTCCTTGCCGGCCGCCTCGAGCTGCTCGCGCTTGACGGTGGCGAGGACGCTCGCGGCCTGCTCGCCGCCCATCACCGAGACGCGCGCGTTCGGCCACTGGAACAGGAAGCGCGGCGAGTAGGCGCGCCCGCACATGGCGTAGTTGCCGGCCCCGTAGGAGCCGCCGATGATGACGGTGAGCTTGGGCACGTTCGCACAGGCCACGGCGGTCACGAGCTTGGCGCCGTCCTTGGCGATGCCGCCGGCCTCGGCGCGCCGCCCGACCATGAAGCCGGTGATGTTCTGCAGGAACAGCAGCGGGATCGACTCGCGGGCGCACAGCTCGATGAAGTGCGTCCCTTTCAGGGCGCTCTCGGAAAAGAGCACGCCGTTGTTGGCCAGGATGCCGACGGGGAAGCCGGCGAGGTGCGCAAAGCCGCACACCAGGGTCGTGCCGTAGAGCTGCTTGAACTCATCCAGGTCCGAGTCATCCACCAGGCGCGCGATCACCTCGCGCACGTCGTAGGGCTTGCGCAGGCTTGCCGGTACGACGCCGTAGAGCTCCCCTTGGTCCGCGTGCGGGGGCCGCGCGGCGCGCGGCGCCGAGCGCTGCGGGGCGGCCTTGAGGCGCGCGACGATGCGCCGCGCGATGGCGAGCGCATGGGTGTCGTTCTGCGCGTAGTGATCGCACACCCCGGACTCGCGGCAGTGCACGTCCGCACCGCCGAGCGACTCCGCGTCGATCGCCTCGCCCGTGGCGGCCTTCACGAGCGGCGGGCCGCCGAGGAACACGCGCCCCTGGTTCCTGACGATCACGTTCTCATCCGACATCGCCGGCACGTAGGCGCCCCCTGCGGTGCAGGAGCCGTGCACCACCGAGATCTGCGCGATCCCGGCCGCCGAGAGCGTCGCCTGGTTGTAGAAGATGCGCCCGAAATTCTCCCGGTCCGGGAACACCTCGTCCTGGGCGGGCAGGAACGCACCGCCGCTCTCCACGAGGTACACGCACGCCAGGCGGTTGTCGCGTGCAATCTCCTGCGCGCGCAGGTGCTTCTTCACGGTGAGCGGATAGTAGGTGCCGCCCTTGACGGTCGGGTCGTTGGCGACGATGACGCACTCGCGCCCCGCCACGCGCCCGATGCCGGTCAGGATGCCGGCACAGGCGATCTCCCCGCCGTACATCCCGTGGGCGGCCAGCTGGGAGAACTCCAGGAACGGACTGCCGCTGTCGAGCAGCACCCCGATGCGCTCGCGTGCCGTGAGCTTGCCGGCCTTGCGGTGCTTTTCCGTGGCGGCGCGGGAGCCACCGGCGGCGGCGCGGCCGACTTCCCCCGCAAGGCTCGCCACGAGAGCCTGCATGGCGGTGGCGTTGTCCTTGAAGTCCGCCGAGTGCGGATCGACCCGGGAGGCGATGCGGGGCATGAGACGCTTGCCATGGTTGCCGGTTTGTCCGACAATCATACGATTGCAGCCTCCACGAAGGCAAGTCCATGACTACGCTCGACACCACCGACAGTGACTTCGGCCTGGGGCCGGAGCTCGATGAAATCCGCCGCGAGGTGCGCCGCTTCGCGAGCGAGGAGATCGCCCCGCGCGCTCAGGAGATCGACCGCAGCAACGCCTTCCCGCGCGACCTGTGGCCGAAGCTCGGGGCCCAGGGCTTGCTTGGCGTCACGGTGCCGGAGCGCTACGGCGGCGCCGCCCTGGGCTACCTCGCGCACGTCATCGTCATGGAGGAGATCTCGCGTGCCTCCGGGTCGGTCGGACTCTCCTACGGCGCGCACTCGAACCTGTGCGTGAACCAGCTGCGGCTGAATGGCACCGAGGCGCAGTGCGAGCGCTACCTGACGAAGCTCGTGAGCGGTGAGCACGTCGGGGCGCTGGCGATGTCCGAGCCCGGCGCGGGCTCGGACGTGGTGTCGATGCAGCTGCGCGCGGAAGGCCGCCGCGGCGGCTACCTGCTCAACGGCCGCAAGATGTGGATCACCAACGGTCCGGACGCCGACACCTTCCTCATCTATGCCAAGACCGATGCGGCCGCCGGCCCGCGCGGCATCAGCACCTTCATCGTGGAGCGTGGCACGCCAGGCTTCAGCACCGCGCAGAAGCTCGACAAGCTCGGCATGCGCGGCTCGGGCACCTGTGAACTCGTGTTCGAGGACTGCTTCGTCCCCACCGAGAGCCTGCTCGGCGCCGAGAACGGCGGCGTGCGGGTGCTGATGAGCGGCCTTGACTACGAACGCGTGGTGCTCGCCGGAGGGCCGCTCGGCCTCATGGCCGCAGCGCTCGACGTCGTGCTGCCCTACGTGCGCGAGCGGCGGCAGTTCGGGCAGCCGATCGGCACCTTCGAGCTGATGCAGGGAAAGGTCGCCGACATGTACGCCTCCCTGAATGCCGCGCGCGCCTACGTTTACGCGGTGGCGCGCGCCTGCGATGCGCGCACCGTGCGCCGCCGCGACGCCGCCGCGTGCATCCTGTTCGCCGCCGAGCGCGCCACCCAGGCGGCGCTGGAAGCCATCCAGGCCCTGGGCGGCAACGGCTACATCAACGACTACAGCGCCGGGCGGCTGCTGCGCGACGCCAAGCTCTACGAGATCGGCGCCGGCACCCAGGAGATCCGCCGCATGCTCATCGGGCGCGAGCTGTTCGAGGCGGCCGCGTGAGCGTCGAGTTCGCACAGATCCAGATCGAGCCGGCCTACCGCAAGGTGGCCGCCGCCATCGGCGAGCGCATCCTCGGCCGCCGGCTGCGCGAGGGCGAGCGGCTGCCCTCCGAGACCGAGCTCGCGCGCCAGTTCGGCGTCAACCGCTCCACCGTGCGCGAGGCGCTGCGGGAACTGGAGAGCCGCGGCCTGGTGCAGCGCCGAGCGGGCTCGAAACTCATGTCGGTGAGCCGACCGCAGCAGGCGAGCATCGCTGAGGGCATCAGCCATGCGCTGCTGCTGCACGACGTCACGGTGCGCGACGTGTGGGAGGCGCTCACGATCCTCGAGCCGCCGCTCGCGGCCGCCGCGGCCCGCGCGCGCACCGAGGAGGACCTGACCGCCCTCACCCGCGCCGCGGCGGCGCTGAGCGCGCCAGGGGTGGACACGGGTGCGGCCGTGCAGCGCACCTCCGAGGTGTTCCGCTGCATCGGCCGGGCCACCCATAACCCGGTCCTGGGGCTTGCCCAGGAGCCGCTGCTGCAGCTGCTCGAGCCCTCCCTCGTCATCATGATCGACAAGGTGGCGCAGGCACGCTCGCGCATCGTGACCGCGCAGCAGCACCTGGTGCGCGCCCTCGAGGGACGCGATGCCCAGGAGGCCGAAGCCTGGATGGCGCGGCACATCCGCGACTTCAGAAAGGGCTACGAGCTCGCCGGCATCGACCTCACCTTGCGCCTGAACCCCCGCCAAGCCCCGCAGCCCTGAAAATCACCCCCGCGGGGCGTGACGGACGTCCCTAACCGGCGCTGCGGCGGCGGCCCCGCGCCCGCGCCGGGGGTATGCTCAAGGTGAAGTTCGCGCATAACGCGCGACGGAGCTCCGCCATGCTGCCGGCCCTGATACTCCTGTTCCTGGTGCTTGCGCTGACCGGTTACCTGGTCGGGGTCTACAACGGCCTGGTGCGGGTGCGCGCGGCGGTCAAGCTCGCCTGGTCCAACATCGATGTGCTCCTGGCGCAGCGCCACGACGAGCTGCCGAAGCTCGTCGAGGTGTGCCGGCAGTACATGCAGTACGAGGCCGCAACGCTCGAGCGCGTGATGCGCGCGCGCTCGGGCGTCGATGCGGCGCGCAGCGCCGGCAACGTTGCCGGGCTCGGCGCCGCCGAGCAGGAGCTGCACAGCGGGCTCTCGGGCCTGTACGCCGTGGCCGAGAACTACCCGCAGCTGAAGGCGAGCGAACCCTTCAAGCACCTGCAGGAGCGCATCAGTGCGCTCGAGACTGCGATCGCCGACCGCCGCGAGGTCTACAACGACGCGGTCAACACCAACAACGTGCGCATCAGTGCCTTCCCCGACGTGCTCATCGCAGGCCTCGGCAACTTTCCCGAGGCGCAGCTGCTGCACCTGCAGGCCGCGCAGACTGCGGACGTCGACCTCAAGGCCGCTTTCTCCGGCTGACGCGCCGGGCGGCCGCCCCCCTTTTTCGCCGAGCACCCCGTGCAGCACCCGCAGCTCGTTGCCCTCGCCGCCGCGGCCGGGGCGCTCGCGGCGCTGTACGCAGCGCTCAGGCACCTGCGGCGCGAGCGCCTGCTCGCCGACACCGCCAGCGCGCGCCTGCGCTCGGCCGCGCAGGGCTATGTCAAGGTCAGCGGCCGCGCCCAGCCGGCCCAGCCGCGCTCGACGCAGGCGCCGCTCTCGGGGCGGGCATGCGTGTGGTGGTCGTACCGGATCGAAGAGAAGGACAGCGAGCGCGAGGCCGAGGAGCGCCGCGAATGGCGCACGATCGAGCAGGCCACGAGCGTTGAGCTCTTCGCGCTGATCGACAGCGACGGGGCGCAGTGCCTCGTCGGGCCGGTAAACGCGGAGATCACCGCCACCACCCGCAGCGTCTGGTTCGGTGAGGGGCCGCGCCCGAGCGGGCCGCCGCCGGCCGTGGCCGCCCCGGTGCGCCTCGGCGGCTACCGCTACACCGAGCAGCTGCTCGACGTTGACGCGCACCTCTCGGTCATCGGGGAGCTGCGCTCGCACTCGGAGGTCGGTGACGTCAACCAGGTCGCGCAGGAGAAGCTGCACCTGTGGAAGGCCGACCAGGCGGGCCTGCTCGCGCGCTTCGACCAGGACCACGACGGCCGCATCGGTGCCGCCGAGTGGGAAGCGGCGCGCGCCGCGGCGCTCGCCGAGGCGCGCGCCCAGGTACTGTCCACGAACGTGGAGCGCGTCAGTGTCATCTCGGAGCCGGCGAACGGTGAGCCCTTCCTGATCGCCCCGCTCACCCCTGCCCAGCTGGTGCGGCGCGAGAAGTTCGGTGCCGCCGTATGCTTCGTGCTGGGACTGGGCTGCGTGGTGCTGTGCGCCTGGGCACTGCGCCAGAGCGCTTAGTGCGCCGTCGAAAGGTGCGTCAGCAGCAGGCTTGCCTGGGCGTCGAGCAGCGTGCCGTAGAGGGGCTGCAGCGAGTTGAGCTCAGCGTCGGTGAGGACTTTGAGGTCCAGCGGCGCCGCGAGCGCCGGCGCCGGCGCGCTCGTGGCGCCTCCCCAGACACGCCCGGCGAGCACCGCGCCCTTGGGCGTGATCGCGATCAGCACGAGCTCGGTCAGGTTCAGCAGCACCGGCGCCCCCGCCTCGGCGCTCGCGAGGCTGAAGCCGCGCAGGTACTCGGGCAGCTCCTTGCGGCGGGTGGCCTGTGCATGGCCGGCGTCGTTGAGGCCCGGCCCGAGCACGATGAGCGCGGCGAGCTGCTCGCGCGCGGCCAGCTCCTGGTAGGTCGCGGCGCACTCCTTGGCCAGGGGCTTTTCGAAATTCGCATCGAGAAAGCATGCCTCGCGTGCGCGCAGCAGCGCGGCGCCCGGAGCCAGCGGCACGCCGCTCAAGGAGAGCGCCGCCAGGCGCTCGCGCACCGCTTCACTGAGCATGCCGCCCACCGGCCAGCTGACGGGGTAGGTCTTGAGGTAGCTGTCCTGGACGCGGCGCGCGGCATGAAAGTGCGTCACCTCGGCATCGACGAGATTGACGATACCGATGCGCTCGCCCGCGCTCACCTGCGCGCCCGGCGGCGGCGCGGCGGCCGCGCACAGTCCCGGCAGGATGCCCGCGAGCATCCCGAGGAGCACTCCCGGGGCGCTGAACCCGCTGCTTCCCGCTGACATAGCTGGCACCCGCTGACGACGGCGGCCTCCGTGCCGCACCTGAGTCTACCGCGAACGGGGCATCCCCCCTTAAGGGCGTGCCACGGCCCTTCAATGGCCGCCCTCCACCAGAAAGCCGGCATCGCTCAGGGCCTGCGCGAGTGCCGCCTCGATGCGCGCGGCGTCGGCGCGGGTGATGCGCTGCAGGTGCAGGGTGGGTCCGGTGAGCACCTCGAGGCCACGCTTGAGCACGCTGCCCGCCGCGCGGATACCGGCCTTGTGCTGATCGAAGCGCTGCGCGGGGGTGTAGCCGCTCATGCCCACGTATACCCCGTAGGGCCCGCGACGGCGGTCCGCGAAATCCAGCAGCACGAGGTAGAGGTTAGTGCGGCCGCGGCGCACGGGCCGGAAGGCTTGAGCGATCTCGTAGAGCGCGGGCAGCCAGCCGATGTAGCGCATCGGCAGCCACTCCGGGATCGAGTCCGCCGCGCTCGCCCACAGCGCGCTCAGGGCCGCCTCCACCTGCGCCACGTAGGCTCCGCGCATCCACAGCTCGTGCACGCAGTGCGCCCCGCCCACACCATCGTGCGTCTTGAGCGCGTGGGCGAAGCGCTCGTGGAGCGCGTGCTCGGTGAGTGCGCGCAGCGGCCGCTCGGCCGGGGAGTGCGCGCGGGCCGCGCCCGCGCGCGGCTTCATGTGGCCGGGGCGGCCGCATCAGCGCCGCGGCGGGCACAGAGGATCCAGATGACCCCGCCGATGGCCACGGCGATGGGCACCACGAGCACGGCGTGCGCCAGCGCCGCGGGACTGCCCGGGGTGCTACCCCAGTGATCCGACAGGTAGCCGATCAGCACCGGCGAGGGCACGTCCCCGAGCAGATGGATCACGAACATCATGAGCGCGGCGGCCGAGGCGCGCTCGAGCGGGGAGACCGCGTTCACGATGGCCGCGTTCAATGGACCGGTGGACATGAACATCAGCAGTTCCGCGGCGATGATCGCCGGCAGGTACACCGAGCTTGAGGCGGTGGTAAGCGCCACGAACGCAAAGGGGGCCGCGAGGAGCGTCGTGACGCCCGAGAGCCACAGGTAAGACTGGCGCGAGTACTTCAGCAGGTAGTCCGCGAGCCACCCTCCCACCACGGTGCCGATGATCCCGGTCGCCACGACGATCAGACCGAAGTTGGTGGCGGCGCTCGCCTTGGGCACGCCGCGCACGCGCTCGAGGAACGCCGGCATCCAGGCGGCCAGCCCGCCGAGCCCGAAGGTGTAAGCGGCGTAGCCGAGCACCAGGAGCATGTAGCGGCCGCGGCGCAGCAGATCGGCGTACACCGCGAGCGACCCCTTCGGATGAGGCGCGCGCACCCCGCCCCCGTCCTGGATGCCGCGCGGCGGGTCCGGCAGCCACAGCGCGGCGACCGCGAGCGCGATGCCGGGGATCCCGGCCACGAAGAAGGCGGCGCGCCAGCCGAAGTGCTGCCCGACCTGGCCGCCCACCACGTAACCGAGCGCGGCGCCCACCGGGATCGCCATGTTGAAGAGCGCATAGACCCGCGCGCGTCCGGCCGGCGGGAACAGATCCGCGAGCAGTGCCGGGGCAATGGCGACGAGCGCCGCCTCGCCGATCCCGACGATCGCGCGTGCGGCCAGCAGGTGCCCGTAGCCGTGCGCAAACCCTGAAGCGATGGTGGCGAGGCTCCAGATGCCGATGCCGAGCGCGATGGGGCGGGTGCGCGAACCGCGGTCGCCCCACGCCCCGAAGAGCGGCGCCGCAACCATGTACATGAGGATGAACACCGGCAGCAGCCAGCCGATCTGCGTGTCGGTGAGTCCCATCTCGCGGCGCAGGTCGGTCGTGAGCGGCGCGACCACGTAGCGGTCGAGGTAGTTCAGCAGGTTGATGGCCGTGAGCAGGCCGAGCGCGAGGTACGCGGCGCGGCGCGCGGGGGCGGCGGGAGCGTGGACGGGCGCGGCGGCTGGCACGCGCCGCACTTTACCTGAGTGCGCTCAGGCGGGCGCGAGCTTCAGGCGCTCGAAATACTGCCGTACCGGCTCGCGGTACCCTTCGCTCGAGGTTACCGTGGTGCCCCCGGCCATCACCAGGATGAAGTCCCCGCGCGGCGTGCGGCTGATTTCCCGCACGTGGCGCAGGTTCACGAGACAGGAGCGGCTGATGCGCAGCATCTGCTGCTGCTGGAAGGATTTCTCGGCCTGCTGCAGCGTGCTGCGCGCATGGAAGGAGTCGCGCCCGATGATGAGGCGCACGTAGTTGCGGTCGGCCTCCACGACCTCCACCTGCGACACGTCGAGCATGTGCATGCGGCTGCCGGCCTCGGCCAGCACCCGCGGCTGCCCCTCGGCGCGCGTGCGCGCGCGGCTCTCCAGCTGCTCGAGGAGCAGCGTGAGCGCCCCCTGGCGATCAAAGCCCTGCGCGGCCTGGTGGCGGCGCCGCACGCGCGCGATGGTGGCACGGAAGCGCGCGTCATCGAAGGGCTTGAGCAGGTAGTCGACGGCGCTCACCTCGAAGGCCTCGAGCGCGTAGTGATCGTAAGCGGTCACGAAGACGATGAGCGGCAGCGTCTCAGGATCGAGGGCGCGCGCGAGCTCCATGCCGGTCATCGAGTCCATCTGGATGTCCAGGAACAGCAGCTGCGGGGGCTGCAGGCGCAGCGCCGCGAGCGCCGCCGCGGGGTCGCCGTACTCACCGACGACGCTGAGGTCGCTCTCGCGCTCGCAGCACTCGCGCACCGCGCGCCGCGCGGCCGGCTCGTCATCGACGATCACCACCTCCATCACGGGCGGGAGGCCTCGGCGCGCCCGCCGTGGGGCCCGTCACGCAGCAGGGGCATGCGGATCTGCGCCACCCACAGCGCCTCCCCCTGCGGCCCGGCGCTGAACGTGGCGCGTTCCCCGAACTGCACCTCCAGACGCTCGCGCACGTTGGCAAGGCCGATGCCGTCGTGGCCGCGGGCGCGGCCCGCGGCGATGGTGTTCGCGACGCGCAAGGTCAGCGTCTCTGCGTCCGCGGCGACGCTGACCTCGATGTGCACCGGCCCCTCGTGCCCGGCGAGGCCGTGCACGACCGCGTTCTCAACGAGCGGCTGCAGGATGAGGCTCGGCACCCAAACCGGCGGCGCTGCCGCGCGCGCGGGCACCGTGACGCTCAGCCGGTCGGCGAAGCGCTTCTGCTGCAGCTCGAGGTAGAGCGTGACGAACTGCAGCTCATCGCCCAGGCGCGTGAACTCGCGCTCCCCGGCCGTCAGCAGCCGCCGCAGCAGGTCGCCGAGCTGCACCACCATGGTCTGGGCCGCCGGCGGGTCCCAGATGATCTGGCCGCGGATGGTGTGCAGCAGGTTGAACAGCGTGTGGGGCGAGAGCTGCATGCGCAGCGCCTGCAGGTGGGCGCTGCTGAGGGCGCGCTCGAGGGCCGCGGAGCGCAGCTGCGCATCGCGCAGCCGCTGGTAGAAGGCAAAGCCCGTCATGAGCGCGACGCCGAAGCAGTAGGTGAGGAGGAAGCTCGTGATGCTGGCGATCCAGGTGCGCAGCTCCCCGCCGTTCACGAACTCGTTCCAGCTCGGCCAGCCCTCCGACTGCGCGCGCATCCCCGTCATGGCGTGCTCGGGCATGCCGAACCAGCGCCCGGTGAGGTATTCCCCGAGCATGAGGAGCGGGGAGGCCGGGATCACGAACAGCAGCGCCAGGGCAAGCTGTAGCGGCAGCGTCTTCCACAGCGGCTCCCAGCCGGTGCGCAGCGAGCGCCACATGCAGAAGAGGAAGAGCGGATAGAGCATCAGGTGCTGCAGCAGCCGCGCATCCGCCGGCGCAAACACGTGCTCGACCTTCATCGAGGTCAGGCTCGCCTGGATGTTCGTGGCGTACATGACATTGGAGATCGCCACGTACACCCAGAAGGCGCTGAGGAGCCACACGTAGCTTCTGAACCCGGGCAGGTCGGCGGTTGCCGCCGCGACCCGCTCGCGGGCGCTGCCGGCGACGGACGCCAGTGCCGGTGCGATGCGGTCGAGGGGCGAGGCACTCATGTGTCGGCTCTGCTGTTCCTGTGGCTGCCGGGGCGCCAAGGCCGCCCCCATGGGAACGCTAGCGTACGCCGAAGCGACTCGCCAGTGCGCCCCGCCGCCACCTTGCGGGGACGAGCGCGTTGGCGGCGGGGACGAGTCCGCGCGCCCACGCACCCAAGCGCTCACACGGTGCGTGCGGAGGCTTAATTTACGGGCGTTCAGCGCGCTGCGCTCCGCCGGTACGAACCCGTGAATGGCGGGGATCAACACGCGTCGGCGGGGCTTCGCGCGCGCCGCGCGGCGGCGTCTCATAGACACATCGGCAACGAGCCGATGACCGAATCCTAAAACCCTTCGCCTCAGGAGACCGACCATGAGCCCACTGAAGATCACCCGCCGCCCCGCCCTCTTCGCCTGCGGCCTTGCCGCCCTGACCCTCGGCGCCAGCGGCGCGGTGCTCGCCGCGGATGCCTGCCCGGACCAAGCTGCGGCTGCGAGCCCGGTGTCGAGCACCGTGACCGGCACCGCCGCGAGTGCCGCCCACTCGGTGCGGGTCAGCTATCGCGACCTGGACCTCGCCACCGCAAGCGGCAGCCGCGCGCTCGAGGAGCGCATCACGCTCGCCGCGCGCAAGGTGTGCGCTGCCGATGATATCCGCGACCTCGAGGCAGTGGCTGCAGGAGACGCCTGCCAGCGTGCGGCCGTCTCCAACGCCCTCGCCGACGTGCACAGCGCCCACCCGGCTGCCCAGTACGCGGTGAACCTGACGCGCCGCTGAAGCGGCGTGCGCGCCCCTGCGGGGCGCACGATCCTCTCCAGGAGACCTCCTGCGGATCGTGCACCCCGCTCGCGCGGCGTTCCCGCCGCGTACCGCCGCCGGTTGCAGCGCGCCGGCACGCTAAGGAGTACGATTCGCGCAAGCCGCCCACCGGCGCGGGTTTTCCGCGGAGATCCACTCCATGCCATCAGTATCGCAAGGCCGCGCACCGGGAAGCCCCCGCGTGCGCTGCGGCATTTTCAGCGCCGTATTCAGCTGCCTCCTCGGCGCCGCCGCGGCCAGCGCCGCCGCGGCGCCGGTGACGCCCGAGCAGGCGCAGTTCGGCGGCCAGTGCGCCGAAGGGCTGGCCGAAGGCAAGCACCTCAGCACGAACTGCTCGCTCACCTGGGTCGACAAGGACGGCAAGAGCTACTGCTTCAGCAACGAGGCTGCGAGGAAGTCCTTCCTCGCTGATCCGTCGGCGAACGTGCAGAAGGCGCGCGACTTCTTCGCGGCGAGCAGCACCGAGTCGACCGAGAAGGCGATGCAGAACTTCGACAGCAACGATGCGGAGGCGGTGGTCAAGGCGCACATCGAGTCCACGCTCAAGGCCAACGACGGCGCCTTCCCGCTCGAGGATGCGCTCAACGGCGAGCACCTGAAGCTCATCTTCGACGGCATCGACTTCACGCGCACCATCGACGGCTACGGCTTCTTCCCCGACGTGAAGTTCCACGACGCCGCGACCCCCGAGAAGCGCTACCTCATCGACTTCTGGGTGGCCCCCGTGGGCGGCGTGCTGCAGATCCAGGAAACGCGCATCTACAAGGAGCCGCTGCAGGTGGACGGCGCCTGGACGCTCAACGCCCGCAGCCCCATCCCCTGGTGGTGGATCCCCGCCTCCGAGCATCCCGGCCACCTGGCGACCAAGCGCGGCTGGGAGGTGATGTCGGCGGTCGAACAGGGCGCGCTTGCGGAGGCGGCCCGCAACAACGGGGTCTTCAAGCTCAAGGACGACAAGACCGGGCAGGTGCTGAACCTTGAGTTCATCGACACGCACCAGCCGATCCGCCAGCTCGATGACAACGGGCACTACTTTGCCTGCACTGACTTTCGTGTGGTCGGCACCAAGGACCAGATCTACGACATCGATTTCTGGATCAACGACAAGGACGGCACCATGACGGTCGTGCAGACCAAGGTGCACAAGGTGCCCGAGCTGAAAGACGGCAAGTGGATCCAGGTGCCACGTTACGAGTGGAAGGACGTCGGCAGCTCCCACGTCGTGCCCTGAAGGCACAGTCCGGCGTCAGCCGATGCGGCTCATCTCCGCGGCCGTGAGGCTGAGGCGCGCCGCCGCGACGTCCTCCTCCAGGTGCTCAGGCGAGGAGGTTCCCGGGATCGGCAGCATCTGCGGTGATTTTGCGAGCAGCCACGCAATCGCCAGCTGCAGCACGCTCACCCCGCGCGCCTGCGCCACGGCCTCCAGTTCCTTGCCACTGGCGTCGTTCTCGAGCCGCTCCGTGGAGCCGCGCGCGATCGGCGCCCAGGGAATGAAGACGATGCGCTCGCGCGTGCACACGTCGAGCACGTCCTGCGAGGCGCGGTCGGCCACGTTGTAGCGGTTCTGCACCGAGGCGATCGGCACCACGCGGCGCGCGCGCTCGAGCTCATCGGCCTTGAAGTTCGAGACTCCGACGTGGCGGATCTTGCCCTCGTTCTGCAGCTTCGCGAGCTCACCGACCGATTCCTCGAGCGGCACCGCCGGATCGATGCGGTGCAGCTGGTACAGATCGATGCGCTCGAGCTTCAGGCGCTTGAGGCTCGCCTCGCACGCCTCGCGCAGATGCGCGGGGCGCCCGGCGGGGATCCACTGCACGGGACTCGGGCGCAGCAGCCCGCCCTTGGTGGCGATCAGCAGCCCGCGCGGATAGGGGTAAAGCGCCTGCGCGATCAGCCGTTCGCTCACTTCCGGGCCGTAGGCGTCGGCCGTGTCGATGAAGTTGACGCCGAGGTCAAGCGCCCGGTGCAGCACCGCGCGCGCCTGTGCCGGGTCCTGAGGCTCACCCCAGATGTCCGGACCGGTGATGCGCATGGCACCAAAACCCATACGGTTGACCGTGAGGTCTTCCCCGACGCTGACCGTGCCGGCGGCGGCGGCGGCGGGGGCCGCCGGCGCCGCCGGCGTCGGCAGCAGGAGCGTCGTCACGCCGGCGGCGCCTGCCAGCAACGCGTCCCTGCGGGTCAGGTTTGTCTGCGTCATGGGAGCGGAATCCTACAGCCGCGCGCGCACGAAGACCATGAACGAGGTCGGCCGGTAGCCGTAGGCGGCGTTGAGCGCGGCCGGATAGCGGTAGGTGCTCACGAGCCCGCCGAGTCCGAGGTTGAGTGCCCCGGCCTGCACGAAGTCGTGGATGTAGCCGACCGAGAGCTTCTCGATGGTGTAGGTCGGGCCGTACTCAGGCTCGCCCGGCAGGAACAGCTCGTCTTTCCCGACCCGCTCGGCGCGTGCGAACAGCGTGTGCGCGAGCCTGAGGTTGAGCGCCGATTCGAGAAGCCACGCCGTGCTGCCCGCACCTGTCGACGGGCTGTTGTGCCCGAACGCAAACGTCGTCTGCCACCAGCTTGCGAGGGGTGCGTTGTAGGTCACGGACGCGGTCGTGCGCCTGACGCTCACGCCCGGCTCGAGCTGCTCCGGGCTCGCCAGGCGCCCGAAGCTCGCCTGCATCGACAGGCTCGCGCCCGGGTTCACCGTGGCGCGCAGCGCGTAGGAGTCGAGGGCGCGCGTCTCGATGTTGTAGTGAAACTGGTCAGGCTCGTGCCCGTTGAAGCCCGAGGCCTCAAGCTTGAGCAGCGTCCAGGTGTATCCACCGGTGACGACGCCCCAGGCGACGTGCGTCGAGTCGAGCCAGTGATGCGTCAGTGGTGCCTCGGGGTTGTCCATGCCCGAGAGGCGGTGCATGAACGCCTCCGGCCCGAGCGCCGGCTCTCCGGGCAGCCCGACGTAGAGGAACGCCGAGCTGTGCGGCGTGAGATCGAGGCTGTAGGTCGCGGCGGCCTCCATCAGCAGGTCATGCGGATGCTGGCGATCGATCAGCGGGGTCCTGCCATCGGCGGTCTCGCCCGTCTGGAACAGGAGCGGATAGCCGCGCTTGCCCATGAACGGGTCACCCGAGAGCATCAGCCGCAGCCCGAATGCCCCGTGGCTGAGTTCGCGGCGCGCCATGAACATGAGCATGCTGGTGGAGAAGGTCTGCGTGGCGCCGCGCGGTCCGCCCTGATCGTCGTAGATGAGATCGGCGAAGCCGTGGATCATGCCGCTCCAGTCAGCGTGCATGCTCATGAGCCCCGACAGGGGCGTGGAGTCGGGCGCCCAGCTGGTGCCGGAGCCCTCGCGTGTCATCGCGTAGGGACCCAGGAGTGCGGCCATCGGCATGGGGACGTCCGCCCCCTCCTGCGCCTCGGCGCTCAGCCCGAGCGCGCTGTGCAGGATGCAGCCCGCCGCGCCAAGGGCGCGCGCCGCTTTTGAAAGAGCGCGAATATCGATCATCATCCTCATGATTAATAATATAAAGTAACGATCCCGCGGTGCGCGATGACGCCGCCCGCCTCTTTATATACTGAACCGGCCGGTGAGGGCTGCGGCCGGCCCATTGCGGGAACAGCTTGATAAGATCCGAACGAGCACTGCGGCGTTTCGGGAACTGCCCGCGCGCCACGCCTGCAAGGGATGAGTGATGACTGTCGAAAAGATGCCGTTGTCCGATCTCGTTAAGCACGTCGGGGAGGAGATGGGCGTGTCCTCCTGGATCACGCTCGATCAGGCGAAGATCATGGAGTTCGCCCACTGCACCGGGGATCACCAGTGGATTCACGTCGACCCGGAGCGCGCGGCGCGCGAAAGTCCCTTCGGCGGGACCATCGCGCATGGCTTTCTCACCCTCTCGCTCATCGCGCCGACCGCCTTTGAGCTGCTGGTGGCGCGGGTGGAGGCAAAGTCGGTCGTGAACTACGGCATCGAGAACGTGCGCTTCATCACCGCGGTGCGCTCAGGCAAGCGGGTGCGCAACCGCATCAAGCTCGCCAACGTCAATGGCCGCGGCGGCCGGCGCTTCCTCGTCACCACCGACAACAGCATCGAGATCGAGGGTGAGGCGAAGCCGGCGCTCACCGCGAGCACGCTCGCCCTCTTCACCTGAGGGCCGCTGCGCTTACTGGCGCATGCGGCGGCCTTCCGGGTCCACCACCGCCACCGCCTCGCGCTTGGCGCGCCGCCGCTCGCCGATGATTTCGATCTCGAAGCCCGTATCGACCTGCGCCAGTCCCTTCGGGATGTAACCGAGCGCGAGCGAGCGCCCGACGCTGTGGCCATAGGCGCCGGAGGTCACCCAGCCCACCACGCGGCCGTCGTGCCAGATCGGCTCATCGCCCATGGCATCGGCCTCTGCGGCGTCGACACTGAAGGTCGCAAGGCGCAGGGCCCCGCCGCTGTCGTGCTCCTCGAGTGCCGCGCTGCGACCGATGAAATCGCCCTTCTTCAGATCGACGAAGCGACCGAGGCCTGCCTCGTAGGGCCCATAGATGGGGCGATACTCGCGCGCCCAGGTGCCGAAGCTCTTCTCGATGCGCAGGGTGTTGAGGGCGCGGCCGCCGAAGAGCTTAAGTCCCCGCTCGCGCCCGGTGGCCTGCAGGAGCTCGTAGAGCGCACGCTGGTACTCGCTCGTCACCCAGATCTCGTAGCCGAGCTCGCCGGTGAAGCTGATGCGTCCCACGAGCGCCGGCACCATGCCGACGTCCATGCGGGCGAAGGACAGGAACGGGAAAGCGGCGCTCGAAAGATCCTGACGCACCAGGTCCTGCAGCAGCGCGCGCGAGGCGGGGCCTGCGACCGAGAGTCCCACGTACTCCATCGCGCACGGGCGCACCAGGACGGCAAGCGGCGGCGCATGGCGCTCGAACCAGCGCCGGTAGAAAACTTCCGCCGCGTAGGTGCAGATGAGAAACGTGCGCTCCTCGGCGAGGCGGCAGAGCGTGAAGTCGCCGATGAGCTTGCCGCGCTCGTTGAGCATCGGGGACAGCGTGATGCGGCCCACCGCCGGCACACGGTTCGCCATGATGCGCGACAGCCACGCGGTGCTGCCGGGTCCTGTGACCTCGAACTTGCCGTAGTTGGAGATCTCGAGGAGCCCCGCCCCCTCGCGCACGGCGCGACATTCCGCGCCCACGAACGGATGCGCCGCCGAGCGCTGAAAGCTGATGTCTTCGTGCGCCTGCGCGGCGCTCGGCGCGAACCACAGCGGGTGCTCAAGCCCGCAGTAGTCCCCGAACACGGCGTGCGCGGCCTTGAGTTCCCCGTAGATCGGCGTGGTGCGCAGCGGCCGGGCGGCGACGAGCTCCTCGTTCGGGAAACGGATGCTGAAGCGGCGCGAATAGTTCTCACGCACCTTGGCGTTGGTGTAGCTGAGCGTCGCCCAGTCCCCGTAGCGCGCCACGTCCATCGCCCACACGTCCGCACCCGGGTCGCCGTTCACCATCCACTGCGAGAGCGCCAGTCCCACCCCGCCCCCCTGGCTGAAGCCGGCCATCACCCCGCAGGCCACCCAGAAGTTCTTAAGTCCGCGCACCGGGCCGACGAGCGGATTGCCATCGGGGGCGAAGGTGAAGGGTCCGTTCACCACCTTGCGGATGCCGACCTCCCCTAAGGCCGGGAAGTGCTCGAAGCCGATCTCGAGACTCGGCGCGATGCGCTCCAGGTCATTCGGCAAGAGGCTCTGGGCGAAGTCCCAGGGGGTCTCCTGTGGTGACCAGGGGACGCCGGCGCGCTCGTAGGTGCCCAGCAGCATCCCGCCGCGCTCCTGGCGGGTGTAGATCTCGCCCTCGAAGTCGATCGCGTGCAGCTGCTCCTTCTGCCCTTTGAGCTGCGGCAGGTCCTCGGTGATCAGGTACTGGTGCTCCATGGCGAGGATCGGCAGCTCGAGCCCGACCATGCGTCCGACCTCGCGCGCCCACAATCCGCCGGCATTGACCACGTGCTCGGCGTGCACGTTGCCCTGCTCGGTGATGACGTCCCAGGAGCCATCGGCGCGCGCCTGGAGGTCCGTGACGCGGTTGTGGCGCATCACGGTGGCGCCCTGCAGCTGCGCGGCCTTGGCGTAAGCCTGCGTGACGCCATACGGATCGACGTGCCCTTCGATCGGGTCGTACAGCCCGCCGACAAAATGCTTCTTGTTCATGAGCGGGAACAGCCGCGCCGCCTCATCCACCGAGATGAGCTCGAGCTCCATGCCAAGGTAGCGGCCGCGCGCCTTCGTCATCTTCAGCCAGTCGAGGCGTGCCTGCGTGCCAGCGAGCATCACCCCACCGGTGAGATGCATGCCGCAGGACTGCCCGGTGAGTGCCTCGAGCTCCTTGTAGAGGTTGATCGTGTACTGCTGCAGCTTTGCAACGTTCGGGTCGCCGTTGACGGTGTGCATGCCGCCGGCGGCGTGCCAGGTCGAGCCGCAGGTGAGTTCGCCGCGCTCCAGCAGCAGCACGTCCTTCCACCCCGCCTTGGTGAGGTGATAGAGCACGCTCACCCCGACGACACCGCCGCCGATCACGACCACCTGTGCAGCACTCTTCACGTCGCTTCTCCGTCCTACTCGTTCGATACCGCCAGCTGCACCGCCGGGACTGCGGGGGGCGCGCCACGCGAGCCGAAGCGGCCGATCAGCCAGGAGCGGAACAGCGCGATCGCCGTGTCCCCGAGGCCCTCCGGGTGGGTGGTGAGGTAGTAGCCATAGCCGTCATCGAGCGTCGCCTCGAAGGGCTTCACCAGGCGCCCGGCGCGGATCTCCTCCGCGAACAGATTGCAGTCAACGAGCGCGATTCCCTGGCCGCCGAGTGCGTACTGCGCCGCGAGCACCGCCGTGTCGAACACCAGCCCGCGCTCGATGCTGACTCCGGTGAGGCCCTGCGTGCGCACGAACTGCTGCCAGACGTGATGGCGCGGCAGGTCCGCGATGCGCACGTGCACGATCTCGTTGGCCTCGATAAAGGCCGCCAGCGACTTGCCGCGATGAGCGGCCGCGATGTCGGGGTGGCACAGGATGCTCAGGCGCACGCTCCACAGCAGGTCAGTGACCAGGTCCGTCACCGCCGGGCGTGAGTACACCACCGCGACGTCCACATCCCCGAGCGGCGGCCCGACGCCATAGGGACTGATGAGGTCGATGTCGACCTCGGTGCTGGCGCGGCGAAAGTCACGCAGGATCGGCACCGCCAGCTGCACCGCAAAGCTCGGCGGCATCTGCACGCGCAGCGTGCGCTGCACGGGCGCGCCCTCGTTGCGGATGTCATCGAGGGCGTACTCCAGGCGGTCGAAGGACTTCACCACCGCCGGCAACAGGTGCTGGCCGGCCTTGGTGAGGGTGAGCGCGTGGGGCCGGCGGTCAAACAGCTGTACCCCGGTGAGCCGCTCGAGCGCGATCACGTGGCGCGACAGGGCACTCTGGGAAATCAGCAGCGCGTTGGCGGCGGCCGTGAAGCTGCCGTGCTTGGCGACGCCCTCGAAGGCGCGCAGCGCGTTTAAGGGCAGCCAGCGCCGGTCGATGCTTTTCTTCTGCATTCAGGGTTCCTCGAAGTGCACAGCGGCACCGGCGCCATACTCGCCCAGACTGCAGGCTCCGGCCAAGGGCCGTTGTTTTCCAATGCTTTTTTTCGATGCGGGTAGTGAATTTCTCGGCTGTGACGGCGCAGGTGACTGTGGAACCCTGAAGGGCACCCCTCCGAAAGGTGAGCCTGCGCGCCCATGAACGCACCGATCGCGACCGCCACCGCCACCGCCCCGGCGCATCGCATCGCCGCCATCACGATCACGCACCACCGGCTGCCCCTGGAGCCAGCCTTTCACGCCAGCTGGGACACGAAGCCGCGCGTGCACTTCGATGCCACGGTGGTGCGCGTCAGCACCGACAGCGGGCTCACGGGCGTCGCTTCCGGGGACCGCATGCTTGGCTTTGAGGGCCACGAGGCGCTCTTCGTCGGTGAGGATCCGCTCGCGCTCGAGCGCCACTACCGGGTGCTGTCGAACATCGACTTCCACTACGGGCGCTGCTGGCCGCTGGATCTGGCGCTCTGGGACCTCGCCGGCAAGATCCTCGGCGCCCCGTGCTGGAAGCTGCTCGGCGGACTCAGCCATCGCGTGCGCGCCTACGCCTCCTCCGGCACGCTGCGTAACCCGGCAGCGCAGGCGGATGCCGCGGAGCGCTACCTCGAACAGGGCTTCCCGGCCCTGAAACTGCGCTTCCACCGCGGCGACTGGCGCGATGACGTGCGGGCGCTCGAGGCGGTGCGCGCGCGCGTCGGGGAGCGCCTCGAGCTGCTGGTCGACTGCAACCAGGGCTGGCGGCTGCCCTGGGATACGGAAAGTCCCTGGACGCTCAAGGACGCCCTCGCCGTGGCGCGCGAGCTCGAGCGGCTGAAGGTCTACTGGATGGAGGAGCCGCTGCACCGCGCCGACTTCAAAGGGATGCGCGCGCTGCGCGAGATGACCGACGTGCGCATCGCCGGCGGCGAGATGACGCGCCAGCTGCACGAGCTGCGCGAGCTGATCATCGGCGGATGCGTGGACGTGCTGCAGCCGGACGTGGCACTGGTCGGCGGCATCACGGGACTCAAGCGCATCGCGGTGCTGGCGCAGGAGCACCACCTGCTCTTCACCCCGCACACCTGGACCAACGGCATGGGCGTCACCGCGAACGCCCAGCTCATCGCGGGCTTGGGCGATACGCCCTTCCTCGAGTTCCCCTACGATCCGCCCGAGTGGACCCTGGCGCGCCGCGACTACCTGATGCAGGAACCCCTCACCGTGGATGCGGGAGGCTGGATCAACCTAAGCGAGCGTCCCGGCATGGGCTACGCGCCCGACGAGGCGCGCCTTGAGGCCACCCGCATCGGCTGACGGGCGCCGCGCCCTCAGGCGGGCAGGTCGAGGAGCGGCAGGAGCGGTCCTAAGTGCTTCTCGTAGTGGCGCCAGCGGCCGGTCGAGCCCTGGTGCAGCTTCTGGCGCACCTGCCAGCGGCTCGCGGTGATAACCACGCGCTCGGTCGCGTGGAACTCAAGGCAGCGCGGATCCCAGGGCAGACCTGCGAACTCGAGCATGCGGCGCGTCCACAGCTCCGCATCCGCCACCAGACCTTCGTACGGCACTTCGAGCAGCGTCCCGGGCGGGAGGGTCTCGCGCCAATAGCGGCTCAGGCGCCGGTACTGGGTGTAGTAATGCGCAAGGCCCGACAGGTCATTCGCGTACGGGCTCACGTTGAAGAAGTGCTGGAAGTACACCGAGAGACAGGTATCGAGCGGGTGGCGCTGCATGTGGATGAAGCGCGCGTGCGGCAGAGCGGCGTGGATGACGCCGGCGTAAAGAAAGTTCGCCGGCATCTTGTCCGTGACCCGGCGCGCGGCGGCCGCACCGGGGGGCAGTTCCGCGAGGTAATCGTGGGCCACCTTGGGCAGCGCCTGCGCCAGCTGCGCCCCGGCCGCCGCCTCCCGCTCGAGCACGAGGAAAGCACGGTCCCAGAAGCGCACCTCGCCGGCCCCGAAGACGTCCGGGTGCGAAGCCAGGATCTGCTCGGCGAGCGAGGTGCCCGAGCGCGGCATGCCGATGATGAAGAGCGGTTGGGCGCTCGCAAGCGGCGAGTCCTCCGGCGGCGGCATGCGCATGAGGGCCGGAGTGCAGAAGCGCATGACGCGCCCGATGAGTCCCTCGAGGCGCGCGCGGTCATAGCCGGCGCTGCCGCGCAGCGTGAGCTCGTTCGCCTGGCGGTAATGGGCGAAGGCCTCATCGTAACGCCCGACGTCGTTGAAGTACTTGCCGAGCGCGAAGTGCAGCTGGATCTGCTGCGCCGCTGGCAGCGGCCGCGACAGGAGCGCGGTGGCACCGGAGAGCCACGCGGCATCCTCGGATCGCATGCGCTGCAGGTTGGCAATGCCCGCGTAGCCGGCGGCGAAGTCCGGCCGCACGGCGATGGCACGCTCGAACCGCGCGCGCGCCTCGGGAAAGCGGCCGCGGTCAGCGTGCAGTTCCCCGAGCAGCGCCAGCGCATCGGGGTTCTGCGGCTCAAGCGCCACGGCGCGCTCACAGCTGGACTCGGCATCGGCTGCACGGCCCTGCACGCGCAGGGTCGCCGCGAGCCCCAAACAGGCGCGCGCGGAATCGGCCCTGAGTGCCAGGGCACGGCGGAAGGCGGCCTCGGCCGGCGCGATGCGCCGCGACTCGAGCAGCAGGTAACCTAAGTCCTCCTGGGCGTCAGCGTGGCGCGGATCAAGCTCCACGGCGCGCTGGTAGTGCGCCAGCGCCTCGGCGAGCTGTCCGCTCTCCTTCAGCGCGCCGCCGAGGTTCAACAGCGCCGGGATATTGGCCGGCTCCAGACGCGCGGCCTCGCGGAAGCTGCCGAGGGCAGCGGGCAAATCGCCCTGCGCGAGCAGCAGCAGCCCGAGATTGTTGTGGACCATCGGCAGCTGCGGGGCCCGCAGCAGGAGCCTGCGGGTGAGGTTCAAGGACTGCGCCGGCTCGCCCGCCACGCGCAGTGCGTTGGCGAGGTTGCACTGGATCTGCGGGTCGTCGGGCAGGAGAGTGAGCGCCTGCTCATACCAACGTACCGCCTCGCGCGCCTCCCCGAGATCTAAAAGCGCGCTGCCGAGATTGTTGATGGCCCGCGCGCGGCGTGGGTCAAGCTGCAGCGCCGTCTGGTAGAGGGTCAGGGCATCCCGCGGGCGCCCGAGCGCGCGCTGCGCATCGCCGGCATCCGTGAGGGCATCGGGATTTCTGTGTTCGAGCGCCAGCGAACGTCCCAGGCTCTCAAGCGCTGCCTGCCACTCGCGGCGCTGTCGCAGCCAGCCGCCGAGGTTGGCGTGCGCTTCGGCGTCCTGCGGCAGGAGTTCGGCCGCGCGCGCGAGCGCCACGCGGGCATCCTTGTCCTGGCGCATCTGCGCGACGCTCAGGGCCTTCCAGGCCAGTCCCGCTTCAGGCTCAGTGCGCAGCAGATCCGCCGCCGCCGACTCCGCCTCGGTGAATCGTCCCTGCTCAATGAGGGCTGTGATCGGCGTGATGTCGGCGTGCCCGGGGGCCGGCGCGCCCGACGGCGCGGCGTGCGGCGCCCCGCAGCAGTGCTTGAACCGCCGGCCGCTGCCACACGGGCACGGCTCGTTACGCCCGGGAGTCATGCCGGCCTCAGTCGCGATAGCGACTGCGGGCGTCGCCGAGTGCCTGCGCCAGCGGCCCCAGCCAGGGCTCGAAATGGCGCCACTGCTCGAGGCCCTCGCGATTGAGCCCACGGCGCACCTGCTCGGAGCTCGCGGTGCGCACGCTGCGCTTAGTCTCGTGGAAGGCGACACACTGCGGCTCGAAAGGCAGGCGGCAGAAGTCAAGCAGGCGCCGCACGCTCCCCTCCAAGTCCGCCACCACGTCCTCGTGCTGCACCCTGAGGATCCTGTCAGGCAGCACCGCCTGCCAGTGCGCCATCAGCTCAAGGTAGGTGCGGTAGTAGCGCGCGATGTCCTCGAGGCTGTACGTGAACTCCTGGCCATTGGCAAACAGCTGCTTGAAGTTGCTGAAGCAGCAGGCCATCGGCTCGCGCCGTGCGTCGATGATCTTCGCGTTAGGGAGCATGAGGTGGATGAGGCCGAGGTGGCGGAAGTTGTTCGGCATCTTGTCGATGAAGTACGGGCGATCGGTGCGGTAGACACGCGTGCCGGTGAGGTACTGCGCGCCGAGCTCCCTGAAGTCCTCGGCGCTGAGAGTCTCCAGGATGCGCGGGTAGCGCGGGTCGGCGGTATCGGAGTCGAAGCCGCGCAGGCGCGTGACGATCTGCTGCACGTCGGGCAGCTCCTGGGTGCCCTCGACAAGCGAGTGCGAGGCGAGGATCTGCTCGAGCAGCGTTGAGCCTGAGCGCGGCAGCCCGATGATGAAGATCGGATCCGGGGCGGGATCGCCGAACCTGGCCCTCTGCGCGAAGAATTCCGCCGTGCACACACGCTTCTGCTCGCGCGTGTTGGTCTCGATCACTTCCGCCCGGTAGCGGCATTCGGGGCGCTTGAGCTCGTTCCCGAGCGCGTAGCTGCGGAATGCGCCCGCGAAGTCGCCACTGTCCTCGAGCGCCTTACCGAGGGCGAAGCACAGGTGGTAGCGGTCGATGAGCCCCGTGGCCGGGTCCGCGACGCGCGCGGCCATGCCGCTGATCTCCTCAGGTGTGAAGCGATAGGTCTTGAGGTTCGCCAGGCTCCAGTAGGCATCGCCGAAGTCTGCGCGGGCGCGCGCCGCCTCGTGGTAGGACTCGATGGCCGCGGCACTTTCTCCCAGGGTCTTCTGCGCATGTCCGATCGACAGCTGCACGTCGGCATCGCCGACCCCCGTGCCGAGCAGCTCCCGATAGAGCCCGATCGAGCGCTCGTGCTCGCCGAGGCCCGCGCAGCTCGCCGCATAGAAGCTTTTCAGGGCGCGGTTCTGCGGGTCATCCTGCAGCAGCCGCTCGAGCTGCTCCTGGGCCTCCTTGAAGCGGTGCAGCTCGAGCAGCACGAAGGCGTACTCAGTGCGCGCCTGGGTGTAGTCCGGCGCGCGCTCGAGCACCGCGGCGAGGAGGATCTGCGCATCGAGGTAGACCTTGTGGGCCATGCCGATGCGCGCGAGGAGCCGCATGGCCTCGATGTGATCGCCATGCTGCTTGAGGTAACCGCGCACCAGGGCCTCGGCCGCCTCCAGATCGCCGTCGGCGAAGAGGCCACTGGCGATGACCACTTCCTGCGGCAGGGCGCGCAGCCCGCCGGCCTGGAGGGCGGCAGCCTTGACGTTCGCGGCATCGCCTTGCATCTGGTAGAGCCCCTGCAGCATGCCCCAGCTGCCCGGCAACGCGTGGTTGAGCCCGACCGCGGCCTCGAAGGCCTCGATCGCCTCGGGCGCGCGGCGCAGCTCCACGAAGCAACGGCCGCGCTCCTCGTAGAGCCGGCTGAAGCGCGGATGGTGGTGCTGCAGGGCTGCGAGCGTCTGCAGCGCCTCGGGCACCTTGCCGAGGAAGCGCTGCGCGACCGCGAGCGCCAGCAGTGCGTCGCGGTTGCCCGGGGCGAAGGCGAGCACTGCCGGCGCAGCGCTCAGCACCTGGGCAAACCTGCGCTGCCGCAGCAGCTCGATTACTTCGGCTGCTGGGGCTGCGGCGGCGTTTTTCGTTGGGCTGAGCGGGGCGGGATCCATGACCATAATAAAAAGGGGCGGACCGCGTGGTCCGCCCCCGATATTAGCTCAACCGGCCCCAACTGCGGCCGCGCCGAGCCTTGGCCGCTAGAACTTGTAGCCGATCTGGAACATCACCACCCGGGGGCGCAGCGGGATCTGCGACTGGATGAACTGGCCCGAGGAGATGTTGGAAGGCCCGTACACGTTGGTGAGGTTCTGCGCCGACACCTGAGCCGTCCAGCTGTCCTTGCCCACGCCGATGGCGGCGTCGTAGGTGGTGTAGCTCGGGATGTCATAACGCAGCAGTGTCGTCGTCGGATTGGTCACCCCCTCACCGCTCGGGAAGCTTGCCGGCTCGTTGCTCTGCGGCCCGATGTGGCTGGCGCCGATCCAGGCGAACGGCCGGTAGCTACCGATCGTCAGGTCATAGCGCGCCCGCAGGTTGAACATCCACGGCGGTGAGAAAGAAGTGCGTTGCCCAACGACACCGTATGGGCTGAGGTACTTCTGCTCCTTGATCACCGTGATGCACTGGCCCACCGGGGTCGGATTGCCCGCCGAGGTGATGGTGCTCTGCAGACAGGGTGTGTTGGTCTGCTCGGAGCTGTTGATGGAGCTCGACCCTTCCAGTGACAGGCCGGCGAAGAGCTTCGCCACGAACTGCACCTCGAAGCCCTTCACCTTGTAGGAGGGGCCGTTCACGTCGAACGTGGTGTTGCCGAGGTTGACCGGGTCGAACAGCGACAGCTGCACGTTGGTCCACTTCATGATGTAGCCGGACACGTTGACGACCAGGTGGTGCTCGAACCACTCGCTCTTGATGCCGATCTCGTTGTTGGTCAGCTGGTCCGAGTCGTACCCGGCCGGCTTGTTGAACTGCTTGGTGTTGATACCGGCGAGCGAGCCGCCCGTGCGGCAGCGCGGGTCGGGCGCCGTGAGCGTCGCCACGTTGGCGGTGGGGGAAGCGCAATAGGGAGCCTCGGCTGAGCCGATAGGGTTGATCGTTCCAACCGGGGAATAGGTGCGGTTGAAGCCACCCGGGCGGAAGCCTTCCGAATAGGTGTAGTACGCCATCAGGTCGGAGGTTACGTGCCAGGTCAGGTTGCCGCGCCAGCGGTGGCCGGTCTCGGTCTTGTCCAGGCTGATGGGCTCGCCGCAGTAGCCCTGCGCGATGCACACGCCGTTCAGATGGTTGACCACGAGGCCCTGGCCGCTGGGACCGAAGGAACCGCTGGTCGACTCGCTGTAATACTCCGAGCCGTGCTCGAACTCATCGTAGTGGAACCAGCGGAAACCGCCGGTCGCGGTCAGTACCTTGGGGATCAGGTCGACGTCGACCGAGGCGAAGCCTGCGAGCTGCTTGTAGCCGCGCTGCACGTCCTCGCCGAAGGCGGTGTCGGAATTTTCGCGCAGGCTCGGGTCACTGGCGGTGTAGCCCGCCACCGGGCCGACCGCGGACAGGCAGTCCGGCCCGGTCCCGGCGAGCGCCGCATTCACGATCGCCTGGCTGTTGCACTGCTGGATGCCGAGGTAGTTGAAGTTCATGTTGTCGTTGATGACGAACTTCTCCCAGTACGCGCCGACCAGGCCGCGGATGCGGTTGTCGGCGTTGGTGCTGAGACGGATCTCGTGACTCTGGTGCGTATTATTCACCACGTCGGTCCAGTCGCCGACCGGGCTCGTGCACTGCAGCTTGTGGCCCGTGAGCTGGTTCGGGAAGTTGCCCGGATTGAAGTAGCCGGCGCCGGTGCCGATGCAGGCGTAGTACGAACCGACCACGCTGCGCATGTAGTTCGAGTAGTCCTGCTGGCCGTCGATATTGCGCACCATGTAGCTGCCCGTGTACACGAGGTTCAGCAGGTCGCCGATCTTGCCGTTCACGGTCCAGGCCGTGCTCTCGTAGCGATCCTTGGTGTGGGCGGGCGTGAAGGCCGTGATCTGGTACTGGCCCAGGGTCTCGCCGGCGCTGCCGGTGGGATAGGCGTAGAAGTAGCCGTCCGCCTCCATGTTCTGGTAGTTCTGCTGCAGCAGGATGTCCCAGTTGTCGTTGACCTTCCACAGTGCCGACAGCCGTGCTCCCTGGTAGGTCACGGGGTTGGTGTTGTTGGCCACGAGCGAGGCGTTGGAGGCGGTCGGGTTTCCACCCAGATCGTGGGGCGGCGTGCCCGGGAAATAGCCGATGGTGCTCGCGACGTTGTCGATGTAGCCGCCACGCCGGTCGGAGAACACTACCGCGCGCAAGGCCAGGGTGTCATTGATGAGCGGCACGTTCAGTACCGCGTTCATCGTCGTGTTGGGGTCACCGCCTGAGGTGTAACCGTAGCCCGCGTTAACCTCACCGGAGGTGGCGTCGAGCTTTGGCTTGTTGGTGATGTAGCGGATCGCGCCCGCCTGGGCGCCGCCGCCGAAGAGGGTCCCCTGCGGACCTTCGAGCACCTCGACGCGCTCCATGTCGACAAGGTACACATCGTTATTGCGCGCCGGGAACTGCATCGACTGGTCGTCGAGGTAGAGGCCGACGTTGGGGAACGGTGCCGTGGTCGACTGTGACTGGTTGCCGGAGCCGACGCCGCCGAGACCGCGCATGTAGATGTTGCCGGTGCCGGGGCCGTTGCCGCTGAAGGTCACGTTCGGGGTGTACTTCAGGAGGTCGTTGAAGGAGACGACGTTGAGCTCCTGGAGCTGCTCGCCGCTGATCGCCTGGATCGTGATCGGCACGTCCTGAAGGTTTTCCGAGCGTCGCTGCGCGGTGACGACCACCTCCTGCAGCTCGCCTCCGCTCGCTGCGGTGGCAGTCTCCTGATCCGCCGGCGCGGCGGCGAATACAAAGCTGGTGCTGGCGGCACCCAGGATGGCGGCCACTGCTGCAGAGATCTTCGGATTAGGCTTCATCGTTCTGGTCCCCTGAGGGTTTTGGTTGTGATTTCCCCACTCGAGCGCACTTTCGCCCGCGAGGCGACTCCCCGATCAAGTTCTATACCACTCGCCCGGCAGGCGCTTGCATAAACGCGTCATGAACGCATGATGCAGCCGCTTCCCGGGATATCCGCGGCTGGGCCACCGCGGGCGGCGCGATTCCCTGCGCCCCCTGAGCTTTTCACACCTGTAGCGGCACGGAAAGCCCTAAATTTGAATAGCCCCATCTCAAAAAGGGATTGCGGGGGTCTCCCCGGGCTCTCCCGGGCGCGCGCCCGCGCGCGCGACAGGCAAGGTTACACCCCAGTGTTGCAGGAAAATGAATGCGGCGGGGTTCGGCGGGTCTTTGTTGCGGGCGCGCATCAGAGGCGTCCGCGGCTCGGGCGGGTGCCGGGCGCCCGCAGGCGGCGCCCGGCACGTTTCTTGAGGACTCTAGTGGTGCTCGGCGGTGGCAATCGCGCCGCGGGTGGCGTCGATCGCCGCGTCGATATGCACCACGGCGCGGTCGCGCAGCTCGCGGGTCATGGGGTCGTCCTCCTCGCGGGCGACGTCCGAATGCACCTTGTTGAGCAGCTCGAGCGCCTTGTGCAGGCGGCCGGGGTTGTCGGGCGGCAGGTCCACGTTCGGATGGTCCTCCATGTTCTTGCCATCATCGATGGCGGCGTGTTTGATCGCGCCGATCGCCTTGTTGATCTCGCTGATGGCGACATCCTCGTTGGCACTGACTGCGGCATCCCCGGGGCGGTGCTGCAGCATCCAGCGCGCGCTGCGCAGGTCGGTCAGCGCATGCAGGTAATAAGGGTGTTTGCCCGGCAGATCGGCGCTCGCCCAGCCGGACCCGAGCAGCGTCACCGCCGCCAGCAACAGTGCACTCTTCAGTTTCATGTATCCCTCTTCTGATGTTGAAAAACACCCGCGCACCCTAAGGCGCGGCAGGCCACCGCCACCATGAACGGCTTGGCAGTTCTTCAGTTGACCCCGGCGGCCAGCGTGCGCGCCGCAGGTGCGAGGTTCAGCGCCGGTTCAGGGTCGGCGGGCGCGCAGCCCTTGATCCTCAGGTCTCATTCGGCGAGGCTGCTGCGCAGGGGGGATCGATGACACACCACGACGGGGTCGCGGACTTTGCCGGCACCGCTGCGCGCCGGGCGCGCCTGGGCGAGCTCATTTCCGAGTGCCTCGCCACCTTCATCATCCTCGGGCTCGGCGACTCGGTCGCCGCCATGTACGTGCTCTATGACCCGAGCCCCTACGCCCACGCCTACTGGGGCGTGTGCATCGCCTGGGGTCTCGCCGTGACCCTGGCCATCTACGTCACGGGGGCAGTCTCGGGCACCCACGCGAACCCCGCCGTGACGCTCGCCCTCACCCTGTACCGCGGCTTCCCGCGCGTGAAGGTACTGCCCTACGTCGGTGCCCAGGTGCTCGGGGCCTTCCTCGGCGCCGCGCTCGTGTATCTGCTGTTCGGGCCGGTGATCGATCAGTTCAATCTGCTGCACCACCTGAGCCGCGCCGGTGACGGCGGCGCGGCGGGCGTGTTCTTCACCCACCCGGGCGAGGGCATCACGCCCGCCCACGCCTTTGTCGATGAGATCGTGCTCACTGGCTTTCTGGTGCTGGGGATATTCGCCATCACCGAGCAGTTCAATACCCTGGCCCCGGCCGCCAACACCGGCGCGCTCATGATCGGTCTGCTGGTTGCGACCATCGGCGCGAGCGCGGGGTACCTTGAGGCCTGGCCGATCAATCCGGCCCGCGACCTCGGGCCGCGGCTCTTCTGCTTCATGAGCGGCTGGGGACCGCAGGCCTTTCCCGCCCCGCACAACTACTGGTGGGTGCCGATCGCCGGACCGCTTACCGGCGGGATCGCCGGGGGCGGCCTCTACCAGCTGGCGGTGCGCCCGTTCCTGCCGCCGCGGCCCTGAACGCGCCGCATCCACACCCGAGGCCGCGCATGAACAACTCCCACGTGCTCGCGATCGACCAGGGGACGACCTCCACGCGCGCCATCGTGTTCGATGCGCAGGCGCGCACCGTGGCCGTGGCGCGGCGCGAGTTCACCCAGCACTACCCGGCATCGGGGTGGGTCGAGCACGACGCGGAAGACATCTGGCGCGACACCCTCGCCACGGTGCGCGAGGCCATCGAGCGCGCCGGCGTCGGGGTGGCAGGCATCCGCGCGCTCGGCATCACGAACCAGCGCGAGACGAGCGTCGTCTGGGAGCGCGCCACGGGCAAGCCCATCCACCGCGCCATCGTGTGGCAGGACCGGCGCACGGCGCAGGTCTGCGCGGCACTCAAGGCGCAGGGGGCCGAGAGCCTGGTGCGCGTAAAGACCGGGCTGCTGCTGGACCCGTACTTCTCCGCCACTAAGGTGGCGTGGATCCTCGACCACGTACCGGGCGCACGGGCACGCGCCGACAAGGGCGAGCTCGCCTTCGGCACGATCGACAGCTTCCTCCTGTGGCGCCTGACCGGCGGGCGCGTGCACGCCACCGACGTCACCAACGCCTCGCGCACGCTGCTGTTCGACATCCACGCGCAGGCCTGGGACGAGGAGCTGCTGCGGCTGCTGCAGGTGCCGCGGGCACTCCTGCCCGAGGTGCGTGACAGCAGCGAGGTGTATGGGACGAGCGAGCCTGGGCTCTTCGGCGCCGCGCTGCCGATCGCGGGCATCGCCGGCGATCAGCAGGCGGCCCTCGTCGGGCAGGCGTGCTTCGAGCCGGGCATGGTGAAGTCCACCTACGGCACCGGGTGTTTTCTGCTGCTCAACACCGGCGCGGTCGCCGTCACCTCCGCTAACCGCATGCTGACGACGCCCGCCTACCGCATCGGCGGGCGCATCACCTACGCCATGGAGGGCTCGATCTTCGTCGCCGGCGCGGCCATCAAGTGGCTGCGCGATTCGCTGCAGGTGATCCACAGCGCCGCCGAAACGGCCGCGCTCGCAGCGCTCGTGCCCGACGATCACGGGGTGTACCTCGTGCCCGCGTTCGTGGGCCTCGGGGCCCCGCACTGGGACCCGAACGCCCGCGGTCTCATCTGCGGTCTGAACCTCGACAGTACCGGGGCGACGCTCGCGCGCGCAGCCCTGGAGTCGATCGCCTACCAGACGCTCGACTTGACGACGGCGATGGCGCGTGACGGCGCGCAGCGCGCCGCGGCCATCCGCGTCGATGGCGGCATGGCCGCCAACGACTGGTTCTGCCAGTTCCTCGCCGACGTGCTCGATGCCCGCGTCGAGCGCCCGCAGGAACTGGAGACCACGGCACTCGGCGCCGCTTTCCTCGCCGGCCTTGCGACCGGCGTCTGGAGCGATCTTGCGGCCATCGCCCGCACCTGGACGCGGCAGGCCGAGTTCGCACCCCGCATGGACCCGGCCCGCCGCGCCGGGCTCATCCGCGGCTGGGAACAGGCCCTGCGGCGCACGCTCGAGGCGGCCGGCCCTTAGCGCGCGCTTCCTTGAGGCTGTTTCGTGTGTCTGTGACGCACGACAGCTGCCCCCGGCAGGGGCCCTCGGCTAAGATCCCCCCTCGACATGCATACCCCCTTCCCCATCCGCAGCGCCCCCACCCGCCGGCAGTTCCTCACCCGCTGTGGCGCGGTGCTCGCAAGCCTGCTGCCGGGCAGCGCCCTGTGGGCTAAGGCGCTCACCACGCGCACGCTGTCCCTGGTGCACACCCACACCGGGGAGCGCCTCTCGAGCGTCTACTTCCGCGACGGCGCACACGTGCCCGCGGAGCTCGCCCGCATCAGTTACCTGCTGCGCGACTTTCGCACCGGGGACGTGAAAACGATCGATCCTGCCGTGCTCGACATCCTCGCGGACGTGCGCCTGCTCGCCGATCGCGACGAACCCTTCGAGGTCATCTGCGGCTACCGCTCGCCGAAGACCAACGCCATGCTGCACGCGCGCTCCAGCGGCGTGGCCGAGCACAGCCTGCACCTTCAGGGAAGGGCCATCGACGTGCGCCTGCCGGGAGTTGCGAGCGCGCGCCTGCGCGATCTGGCGCTCGGCATGGGCCGGGGCGGGGTGGGTTACTACGCTGCTTCGGACTTCGTGCACCTCGACAATGGCGCCGTGCGCCACTGGTAGGGCGCGCTTTCGCTAGTGGACCGCGGCCAGCCCGAGCTGGTGCTCGAGCCTGCGGTCGTAGCCATAAATGTCGTCGAAGAACAGCACCGGGCCGGCCTCCGTCGCGAGCGCCGTACCGTAGAGGATCAGCACCTGGATCGGCTGGGGCAGGTTGATGCGTACGCTGTTGTCCCTGCCGTTCATCGCCTCGGTCACCTTCTGCGCCGTCCAGTCCCCGGGGACGTCCTTGAGCACCAGGGTGGCGAGCGCCACGGGGTCGGCGACGCGGATGCAGCCGTGGCTGAAGGCGCGCACCGACTCCTGGAACAGCCGGTGTGCGGGCGTCGAGTGCAGGTAGACGTTGTAGCTGTTGGGGAACATGAACTTCACGAGCCCGAGCGCGTTGTCCTCGCCCGGCTGCTGGCGCAGCCGCAGCTTCCCCTGCGAAAGCAGCTCGAGGTTCGCAGGCGTCGGTGGCACCACGGGAGAGGTATCGCCCTGCCCCGCGACGAGCTCGAGCCGCTGGCTCGCAAGATACCCCGGATTGGCGTGAATTTTCGGCAGCATCTCGTTGCGCGTGATGCTGTAGGGCACGTCCCAGTACGGCCGCATCACGACGTAGCGCATGTCCCCTTCGAATACCGGGGTCTGTGAGCGTGCGAAGGTGCGCCCGACGATCACGCGCATCTGCAGGATGTCCGCCACGCGGTCCTCGGTGGTGCGGAACGCGAACAGCCGGAACTGCGGGATGTTGACGATGATGGGCGGACTCTTGAAGGGCGGCAGCCAGCGCCAGCGCTCCAGCGTGAGGCTGATCTGGCGGATGCGCTCGGCGATAGGCGTGTTGAGGGCCCTGAGCGTGCCCTTGCCCAGCACCCCATCGGGGGTAAGCCCGTGGCGATCCTGGAAGTGGCGCACGCCCTCACTCAGGCTCGCATCGAAAACCGGCGTGTCCGGTGCGTCCGCGGCCGCCGCCGGCAGGTCTCCGAGCACCCGAAGAAGATGCCGCAGCGCGGCGGCCTGGGGATAGGGCGCGCCGATCTTCAGCGAGGCAGCCGGGGCTGCGAGCGGCGGGCCGCCCAAGGCCGGCGCAAGCTTGCTGTATTGCCCGAGCGCGTCCTTCAGGAGCTTGTAGTGATAGAACACCGGCTCGACCGCCGTGATCGCGCCCTCCTCGTCCGGCGCGGTGGCGAGGCTCAGCAGCGCCTGCGCCAGGTCGAAGGGCTCGCGCGGCTCCTGCAGTTTGAAGCCCGCCGCCTGCGGTTCCACCCGCCCGAAATGCAGGTCGCTGATGAAGTGCAGGCCGGCGGCCGACAGATATGTGTCGAGGCGCGCCAGCTGCGCCTCACGAGCCGTGGCGGCAGGCTGCGCCGCCGTGGCGAGCTGTTGCAGCCGCACCGCGCCGTAGTCCTCCACGCGCAGGCCGTAGCGGTCGGCCCGTGCGAGTGCCTCGAGGAGCGCCCGCGCCTGCGGCGTGAGGCTGCCCTCGTGAGTCCACAGCAGCCCCTCGTGGCCGGCCGCGTAGACCTGCTGCAGCGCTGCTTGGGCCCCGTGGGTGAGCGCCGCTTTGCTCAGGAGCGCGCTCGCTCCGGGCAGCGCCTGCGGGATCTGCGCGGCAGCGCCAGCCGGGACCTGCGCCGCAGCGCTCATGGGCCCTGACACGAAGAGCGTCGCCAGCCAGAGAACGCCGGGCCGGGCAATCAAGCGCAGGACTGGTTTCACCGCGGGCGCCTTCCTTTGAGTCGGGGGCGGATTATCCACCAACCCCGCGGGCACCCGCTGCGGCTTTCCGCCCTGGCCTTGGGCCGCTCACGCGAAGTCGAGCAGCGTCTCGCGGATCCAGCCGAGCAGATGCTCGGCGTAGCCGCGATCGACCACCAGCAGCACTTCGGACGCCCGCACGCACAGCGCCAGCACCGGCACGTCCGCCATGCGGCTGCGCCGTGCCTCACCGACACCCGGAAGCGAGGCGGCGCCGCCGATGCGCGCGAGAAGCTCCGGGATGCGCTCACCGCCCAGGTACACCAGGGTGAGGGCGCCGGTGAGCTCGACACAGCAGCCCCCGCTCATCCCCTCCAGCGCCTCGCGCAGCTGCCTCAGCCGTTGCGCGCTTCGGGCAAGACACAGAGTCTCGGTGGGACTGCGCCAGGCGAGCACGAGTTCACGCCCGGTATCGCGCGCCGCGAGCAGCCCCGGAAGCTCGGCGCCGGCATGTCTCGCCGCTGAGGCGAACTCACCGTCGCAGGCGAAATAGCGCAGCGCCGCGGCCGGCGCGGAGGTCTCCACGCGCACCTGCACGCCCGCGAACTCCCCGGCAACGCGCCCTTCAGCCATTGAGGCGCTCTCCCTTGGGATCCACGAACGGGGTGCTCACGATGCGGGCGGCGAAGCTTGCGCCCAGGTGATAGACGCGCACCTCTTCCCCGAGACGCGATGCGCCGCGCTTGAGCATGCCGAGCGCCACCGGGAATCCGAGCGCGGGACTGAAGTAACTCGAGGTCACGTGACCCTCGGTGAGGGTGGGCGGGGGCTTGAGCGCGATCTGGCCGCCGACGGGGAGTACCGTGCGGGCGTCGACCGGCGTGAGCCCCACGAGCTGCAGGCGCTCGGGGTCACGCGCGGCGGGGCGGCTGAGGGAGCGGCGGCCGACGAAGGCGGCCGCCTTCTTCTCGATGCCCCGCGCGAAGCCCACGTCCTGAGGCAGCGTCGTGCCGTCGGTGTCGGTGCCGATGTGCAGGTAGCCCTTCTCCACGCGCATCACCTGCAGCGCCTCGATCCCGTAGAGGCCGCCGCCGACGGCGGCCGCGCACGACCACAGTCGCGCGAGCAGCCACTCCGCCTGGGGCGCGGGCAGATTGACCTCGTAGCCGAGCTCGCCGCTGAAGCTCGCGCGCAGCACCCGCAGCGGCACCCCCTCGAGCACGCTGTCGCGCAGGCTCATGTGCTTCATCGCCGACGGGGCGAGTGTCGCCTCGAGCCCCGCCGCCGCGAGCCACTCCCAGGCGCGCGGTCCTGCCACCGTGACGTTCGCCCAGCGCGAGGTGACGCCCGTCACCAGCACCCGAAAACCGGTGAACTCGCACTGCAGCCATTCCTCGAACGCGGCGTGCGTGCGCTCGATGCCGGCCGTCGTGGTGTTGATCCAGAAGCGCTCCTCGGCAAGGCGCGCGACGATGCCGTCATCGACGAGCGTGCCGTTCTCGTTCAGCAGCAGGCCGTAGCGGGCCTGGCCGATGGCGAGGTTCGAGACGCTGCCGACGTACATGAGGTCGAGGAAGCGCGCCGCGTCCGGGCCGAAGACCTCGAGCTTACCGAGCGGGGAGCCATCAAAGAGCCCGCAGCCGCCGCGCACCATGCGCACCTCGCGTGTGGCCGCCGTCTCGAGCGACTCCCCGGGTAAGGGGTAGGCCACCGGGCGGCTCCAGTCCCCGAACGTCTCGAACAGTGCCCCGTGCGCGGCGTGCCACTCGTGCGCCGGCAGGCGCTTGAGCGGGCGGTACAGGGATCCGGTGCGCCGGCCCACCAGCGCCCCGAGCGTCACCGGCACGAAGGGCGCGCGGAAGCGCGTGGTGCCCACCGCCGGCGGCGCACGCTGCGTGAGCTCTCCCATCAGCATGAGGGCATTGATGTTGCTGGTCTTGCCCTGGTCGGTGCCCATGCCGGTGGTCGTGTAGCGCTTCAGATGCTCGACCGAGCGGTAGTTCTCACGCGCCGCGAGCGCCACGTCGCTCGCGCACACGTCGTTCTGCAGATCAACGAACTGCTTGCCGCGCGCTCCACGCACCGCCGCTACCGCAGTCGCACGGCAGCCACTCACCGGGGCTGCGGCCGGGGCGGGTCTTCCCGCCCCGAGCGCCGCGCCGACCTCGGCGGCGTGCTCGGCGACGCGCTCGCGCTCGAATACCCCGGCGCAGGCGCCGACGCTGGCAAACCCCGGCGGCGCACCCTCGGGGACGAACATCGCTCCCGCCTCCACCCAGCGCAGGCGGCCGCCGGCCTGGGAGTGCAGGTGCACCGCCGGTGCGTAGCCGGCGCCAGAAAGAAGGAGGTCGCAGTCGATGCGCTCGCGACGGCCGTCGGCGTGCGTGAGCGTGCACCCGGTGACGCTGCGCGTGCCGTGCACCGCGCTGATGACGGCGCCGCCGAGCACGCGGCCGGTGACGGGCGCCGCCGCGGCAGGCCCCGGAGGCGTGCCGGCGATGGCGAGTACCTCGGTGCCAGCGCGCGCCAGGGTCGCCGCGGCCTCGTAGGCAAAGTCACTGCCCGTGGCGATCACCGCGCGCCGTCCGCAGGCCACCCCGTAGGCGAGCGCGTAGCGCGCCGCCGCGCCCGCGAGCATGACGCCCGGGCGGTCGTTGTCGGGAAAGAGCAGCGGGCGCTCGAAGGCGCCGGCGGCCGCGATCACCTGGCGCGCGCGGATCTTCCAGACCCGCTCGCGCAGCACGCACGCGCCGAGGGACGAGCCGCCCTCCTCGCTCAGGCTCTCGCACGCGCACACGAGGTTGTGGTCGTAGACGCCGAACGCCACGGTGCGCGTGAGGATCGTCACACCGAGCCTGCGCGCGTCGGTGACGAGCGCCGCGAGCGCGCCGTCAGGCTGACAGCCGAGCGTCCCTCCGAGCTGGGCGCCGGCGCTCAGCAGCAGCGTGCGCGCCCCGGCGCGCGCGGCCGCCACGGCGCTCGTGAGGCCGGCCAGGCCAGCCCCGATGACGAGCACGTCAACCGCCGCGGCGATCTCCTCGTAATGATCCGCATCCCGCGCCACGGGCGCGACCCCGAGGCCGGCCATGCGGCGGATGGCGGGCTCGAACAGCTGCCAGCTCGGCCACTTGAACGTCTTGTAGTAGAACCCGGCCGGCAGCAGCGCAGCGCAGGCACCCGTCAGGGCACCGAGGTCCCACCTGAGCGAGGGCCAGCAGTTGACGCTCACCGCCTGCAGCCCGGCGACGAGCGGCAGGACGGTGGCGCGCACGTTCGGCGTACGGCGCGCGCCCTCGCCCACGTCCACGAGCGCGCTCGGCTCCTCCTGGCCGCAGGACCAGATGCCGCGTGGGCGGTGCAGCTTGAAGCTGCGGCCCGCGAGCCGCACGCCGCTTGCGAGGAGCGCCGAGGCCAGCGTGTCGCCCGTGAAGCCACGGTAGGGGCGGCCGTTGAAAGTGAAGGCGAGCGGGCGCGTGCGATCGAGGAACGCCCCGGCCGGCGCAGGCAGGCGCGCGCCCGTCACGGTGGCGCGCCGGGCATTGAGGGGGGCGGCTCACCCATCCGGTACACCGCCAGTACCTGATGCGTGACGGTGTCGCGGGCCAGGTTGAACCACAGGCCGCAGCCGTACGCGTGCCGCCAGCGCTCGAAATGCACCCCCTTGGGGTTCTCGCGGAAGAACAGGTACCGGCCCCACTCCTCATCCGACGCTGCAGGCGCTGCGCGCGCGATGTGGCTGGTGCCGGCACACACGAACTCGCTCTCATCGCGCGCACCGCACCAGGGACAGGACAGCAGCATCATGGTGGCAGTGACCCTTCAGTGGGCGATGCCGGCCGCCGCGGCCTCATCGATGAGGCGCCCGCTCACGAAGCGCGCGAGCTGGAACGGCTCGGCGAGCTCGTGGTTCGCGCCGGTGGCGAGCACGTGCGCCAGCGTCCAGCCCCCGACCGGGATCCCCTTGAAGCCACCGGTCCCCCAGCCGCAGTTGATGTAGAGGTTCGGCACCGGGGTGGCCCCGATGATCGGGCTGGAGTCGTGCACCACATCAACGATGCCCGCCCACTGGCGCAGCAGGCGCAGGCGGCTGAAGGCGGGGAAGATGGCGAGCGTCGCCGCGAGGATGCTCTGGGTGACGACAAAGCTGCCGCGCTGCGCGTAGGAGGGAAAGAGATCGAGGCTCGCGCCGAGCACCATCTCGCCCTTGTCAGACTGGCTGACGTAGGCGCCGGTGCCGGGTGAGAGCACCACCGTATCCAGCGCCGGTTTCACCGGTTCCGTGACCATGGCCTGCAGCGCGTAGCTCGTCACCGGCAGCGCAAAGCCTGCCAGCTTCGCGAGCACGGAGCTGTGGCCGGCGGCGGCGATGCCGATGCGCCCGGCGGCAATGGGCCCGCGGTTGGTGAGCACCCCCGTGACACCTCCGTGGGCATCGCGCGTGAAGCCTGTGACCTCGCAGTTCTGCAGGATATCGATCCCGAGGGAGTCGGCGGCGCGCGCGTAGCCCCACGCGACCGCATCGTGACGCGCGGTGCCGGCGCGGCGCTGCATGAAGCCGCCGAGAATCGGGAAGCGCGCTTCCCGCGACATCTCCAAAAGCGGCGCGCGCTCGGCCACCTGGCGGCGCGTCAGCAGCTGCGCATCGATGCCGTTCATCTGCATGGCATTGGCCCAGCGCGCCATGGAGTCCAGGTCGTGGCGGCTGTGGGCGAGCAGGATGAGCCCGCGCTGGCTGAGCATGATGTTGAAGTTCAGCTCGCGGCTCAAGGACTCGTAGAGCCTGAGCGAGAACTCGTAGAGGCGCGCGCTCTCGGGGAAGAGGTAATTGGAGCGCACGATGGTGGTGTTGCGCCCGGTGTTGCCACCGCCCAGCCAGCCGCGCTCGAGCACCGCGACGTCGCGTATGCCGTGGTTCTTCGCCAGGTAGTAGGCACTCGCGAGCCCGTGGCCGCCACCGCCGATGATGAGCACCTGGTAACGTGGCTTCGGCTCCGGGGAGCGCCACGCCGGGACCCAGCTGCGTCCCCCGGACAGGGCGCCGCGCACCAGCGCCAGGGCGGAGTACTTCACCTGAGGCGGCCGCCCTTCACAGCTTGGCGCGGTAATCGGTCTGGATCTTCTTGATGCGCTCGGTGTCACCGAAGAAGGCGTGCCGCGACATGTCGACCGAGTAGCGGCTCGCCGGGGGCTTGCGCCCGAGGCTCTCCGCCAGCGCGCGGATGTGGTGCGGACCCGCCCCGCAGCACACCCCGAGATAGTGGATGCCGAGCGCGTAGGCCTCCTGGCCGAAGTCGAAGATCTCCTGGCGCGTGCACACGAAGGGGTCAAGGCCAACCGGAAACGCGCGCGCCCCCTGGCAGCACGGATCGGTGAGCGACATGAAGGACGGCTGCGCGGGCGTGGTGCGGTAGGGTACCGGGAGCGCTGCGACGTGGCAGGCCACCGCGGCGCGGATGTCGCGCATCATCGGCATGATGGTGGCGGGCCCGCGATGGCAGTTGATCCCGACCACGTCAGCTCCCGCGGCCTCGAGGCGCTGGCAGACCTCCACCGGACTCCAGCCCTCGCGCGTTGAGTCCTCGCGGTGCATCGCCATGGTGATGACCGCGGGCACCTTGGAGTACTTGCGGATGGCGGCGAGCGCCATCAGGGCCTCCGCGCCCCAGGAGAAGGTTTCGGCGACGAAGTAGTCGACGCCCGCCTCCTCCGCCCAGCCAACCTGTTCGGCGAAGATGCGCTCGACCTCGCGCTGCGAGGCCGCATCGGCAGGGTCGTAGATGTTGGTGTTGCACAGGTCACCGGCGAACAGCGTGCCGGTGCGGCGCGCGACGCGCTTGGCGATGCCGAGCGCCGCCCGGTTCATCGGCACCAGGTCCTTCTCGCGCCCGATCACGCGCAGCTTCTCGCGGTGCACGTAGTAGGTGAGTGCCTCGGTGACATCCGAGCCTGCGTGCACGAAGTCCATGTGCAGCTGCTCGACCACTTCCGGGTGATCGAACAGCACCTCCGGCACGAAGGCACCGGCCTGCAGGTAGCCGCGCCGTTCGAGCTCGAACACGTAGCCTTCCGCGCAGATGACCCCACCCTGATTCAGGCGCGCGAGGAGGTCGCGGGCCCCCTTAGGGGGCGCGCGCTCGGCACGGGGGGCTGCCACGCTGATGCGCGGCGCCCGCACCTTCGCACGGGCGGCGGCGCCGGGGCGGCGCTTCGCGCCGCTCTGGGGACGGCGCGTGGCGCGGGATTTGGCCTTGGCTTTCGCTTTTCTCGCCATGCGTGCGGCTCCGGCGCGGACGTAGGTGCCCCGCCTTCAACTCGGGCGCATTATTCTAATCGGGGTCCTTGGGGCACCGATGCCTCTTTTAGATGGGGCTATTCAATTTCTCGACTTCGCCGGCTGCGCCAAACCATGGAAGCTTAAACGCATGACGAGCACCGCGATCCCGGCAGACCGGGACACCTGGGAACGCCTGGCCGCCAAGCTGCGGCCGCAGGGACGCGCACTCATCGACGGGGCCGCCCGCGAAGCACAGGACGGACGCACTTTCGAGGACGTAAGCCCGATCGATGGCTCGGTGATCGCAAGCGTCGCCCGCGGTTCTGCGGCTGACGTGGACGCGGCGGTGGCCGCCGCCCGGCGCAGCTTCGAGGCGGGCGTGTGGCGGCGCACCGAGCCGCGCGAGCGCAAGCGTGTGCTGCGGCGCTTTGCGGAAGCCATCCGTGCCGACACCGTGCGCCTGGCGCTGCTCGAGACGCGCGACGTCGGCAAGCCGATCAGCAATTCGGTGAGCGTCGATGTCGCCAATTGCGCCGCCTGCATCGAGTACTACGCCGAGTTCGCGGACAAGCTCTACGATGAGGTCGCACCCACAGGGCCCGATGACCTGGCTCTCATCCGCCGCGAGCCCCTCGGGGTCGTAGGCGCGATCGTGCCGTGGAACTACCCGCTGATCATCAGCTGCTGGAAGGTCGGCCCGGCCCTGCTCACCGGCAACAGCGTGGTGCTCAAGCCCGCCGAGCAGTCCCCGCTTTCGGGTATCCGCTTGGGGGAACTGGCGCTCGAGGCCGGCGTGCCGCCCGGGGTCTTCAACGTGGTGCCCGGTTACGGCGAGGAAGCCGGCAAGGCCCTCGCCCTGCACCCCGACGTCGACCTCATCACCTTCACCGGTTCCACGGAGGTCGGGCGCCTGATGCTGCGTTATGCAGCCGAATCCAATCTCAAGCGCGTCGCGCTCGAGCTCGGCGGCAAGACCCCGCAGGTAGTATTCGCGGACGCGGACCTGAAGGCGGCCGCCTACGACATCGCCTGGGGCATCTACTACAACTCCGGCGAGACCTGCCACGCCGGCTCACGCCTCATCGTGCACGAGCGCGCGCGCGAGGCGCTGCTCGAGGGCATCCGGGCGGTGGCCGCGACCATCACCCTCGGGCACCCGCTGGAGGCCTCGACCCAGATGGGGGCGCTGATCGATGGCAAGCACATGCAGCGCGTGCTCGGCTACATCGAGGGCGGCGTGGCCGATGGCGCCCGCGTCACCCTCGGGGGGCATCAGGCGCGCAAGGACAGCGGCGGCTTCTATGTCGAGGCGACCATGCTCGAGGACGTGCGGCCGCAGATGAAGGTGGCGCGCGAGGAGATCTTCGGTCCGGTGCTCTCGGTCATGACCTTCACCGACGAGAGCGACGCGGTGCGCCTGGCGAACGATACCCCCTACGGACTCGCCGCGGCGGTGTGGACCGCGGACATCAACGTCGCGCACCGGGTGAGCGCTGCGCTGCGCGGCGGCACGGTGTGGGTGAATTCCTTCGACCGCTCGACCATGGCCACCCCGTTCGGCGGCTTCAAGATGTCCGGCTCCGGGCGCGACCGCTCCCCGCACGCGATCGACAAGTACTGTGACCTGAAGACCATCTGGACCGCCTACCGATGAGTGTCCGTGAGCACGTGGCGGCGCTTCTGGATTCGCGCCGGGCGGGGTACGCGCTTCCCGGCGCCTTCTTCACCGACGAGGCGCTGTACCGCGCGGAACTGGACTGCATCTTCGCCCGCCACTGGCTGTTCGTCGCCACCGAGGCGGAGATCCCGGAAGGCGGCGACTACCGCACCTACCAGGTGGGCCCCTATCCGATCGTGCTGCTGCGGCGCGACGACGGCTCACTTGGCGCCTTTCACAACACCTGCCGCCATCGTGGCTCACGCATCCTGCAGCAGGACGCAGGCGTGGTCGGGGCGACCCTGCAGTGCCCCTACCATCGCTGGACCTACGACCTCAGCGGCCACGTGCTCAGTTGCGGGGCGACCGGCGACAGCGCGCAGGCGCAGCCGCCGCTCAAGCCCCTGCACGTCCGCTCGCTCGAGGGGCTGGTGTTCGTGTGCATCGCCGATGAGCCGCCGGCGGACTTCGAGGAGATGGCGCAGCGCATGCGGCCCTACCTCGCCCCGCACGCGCCGCTGCGCACCCGGGTCGCCCGACAGGTGGACATCATCGAGCACGGCAACTGGAAGCTCACGATCGAGAACAACCGCGAGTGCTTTCACTGCGCCGGCCACCCGGAGCTGCTGCGCTCGCTGTTCGACTTCTTCGGCGAGATCGACGAGCAGGCGCTCTCTTCCAAGGAGCAGGCCAACTACTGCCGTTACCTCGGCGCGCGCGGTGAGTCGGAGGCTCTGTGGAAGCGCTTCAACCTGCCGTTCGAGCCGATCGAGGAGCTCTTCGGGCGTGCCACCGGCTTTCGCACCGAGCGCCTGGTGCTCGATGGCGAGGGGGAGTCGATGACGCGCGACACGCGTGCCGCCTGCCGCAGGCTGCTCGGTGAATTCACCGAAGCGCGCTTGGGCTCGCTGCACTTCCACGTGCAGCCGAACGCTTGGTTCCACTTCCTGGCCGATCACATCCTCACCTTCGCAACGCTGCCCCTCACACGCGACACGACCCTGGTGCGCAGCACCTGGCTGGTGCACGCGGAGGCCGTGGAAGGGGTCGATTACGATCTGGAGAACCTGACGAGCGTCTGGAATGCGACCAACGCCCAGGACGCCGCCTTCGTGGCGGAGACGCAGCGTGGCGCCTCGAGTCCCGCCTACCTCCCCGGTCCTATCGGCAGCAATGAGTACATGGTGAACATGTTCCACAGCTGGTACGAAGAGCGCATGCGCGCCGCCCTGAAGCTCTAGGGCGATGCGCGGCCGGCGGCTGTGCGCGCGACTTGCCTCACGGCACGGGCGTGCCGGAGGAATCCAGGTGCAGTGCCTGACCTGCATAGGGATGGCGCGCGGCAAAGGCCTCGTTCAGCTCGACCCCGAGCCCGGGCTCGGTGGGCGGGATCACGTAGCCGGCCTCCCAGCGGATCGGCTTCAGCAGCAGATCCGCATGGATCCCCTGCCAGCGTTCGATCCCCTCGAGGATCAGGAAGTTCGGGCTGCAGGTGGCGAGCTGGATATTGGCCGCGCCCACCACCGGCCCGCAGTACAGGTGCGGGGCGATCTGCACGTGCTGCGCTTCGGCCATGCCGGCGATCTTCTTCGCCTCGAGCAGTCCGCCGACGCGTCCGAGGTTCATCTGCAGGATCGCCGCGGCCTGCGCCCGCAGCACGCGCGCGAAGTCGTACTTGGTGGTGAGCCGCTCGCCGGCGGCGATCGGGATGCTGGTGGCACGCGCCACCAGCGCCATTTCCTCCGGCGCATCCGGGGGCACCGGCTCCTCGAACCACAGCGGGTCGTAGGGCTCCAGGCGCCGCGCCAGGCGCACCGCGCCCGCGGCCGTCATCTGCCCGTGCGTGCCGAACAGCAGGTCGGCGCTCGAGCCGACCGCGGCTCGCAGCTCGCGCATGAAGCGCTCGCACAGGTCGAGCTGCGCCAGGGACAACTGCCGTCCGTCAAAGGCCGTATAGGGACCGGCCGGGTCGAACTTGATGGCGGTGAAGCCCTGAGCCACGTACTCCGCAGCGCGCTCCGCGGACAGTGCCGGGTCCTGATAGACGTTGACCTTGTCCTCCGGGCGCGAGTAGATGTAGGTGTAGGAGCGCAGCCGCTCGTGCACGCGTCCGCCGAGGAGCTTGTAGACCGGCTGCCCGGCCTCCTTGCCGATGATGTCCCAGCAGGCCATCTCGAGCGCGCTCAGCACACCCATCACGGCAAGATCGGGGTGCTGGGTGTAGCCGGCAGCGTACACGCGGCGCCAGATGCGCTCGATGTCGTGCGGGTCCTCGCCGGCCAGGTAACGCGCGAAGCTGTCCTCGATGAGGCGTGCCACCAGGTGCGGATCCCAGGGCACGCTGTAGGCTTCGCCGAACCCGTGCACGTTGCCATCCGTCGTAAGCTTCACGAACACGAAGTAGCGGCCGCCGTAACCGGGCGGCGGATTACCCACCACGAATGTCTTGACGTCGGTTAGTTTCATCGCTGCGGATGCTTATCACAGAATGACCGAGTATGACTACATCATCGTCGGCGCAGGAGCTGCCGGCTGCGTGCTCGCCAACCGCCTCACGGCCAGCGGCGAGCACCGCGTACTGCTGCTGGAAGCAGGCGGCTCGGATCGCTCACCCTGGATCCAGGTACCGATCGGCTACGGCCGTACCTTCAACGATCCGCGTTTCAACTGGATGTACCAGACGGTCGCTGACCCCGGACTCAACAACCGCACCCAGTTCTGGCCGCGCGGCAAGGTGCTCGGCGGCTCGAGCTCCATCAACGCCATGGTGTACGTGCGGGGCCAGTCGGGGGACTTCGATGACTGGGCCGCCGCCGGTGCCACGGGCTGGGGCTGGCAGGACGTGCTGCCCTACTTCATCAAGTTCGAGGACCATCCCGGCGGCAGTACCGCCTTCCACGGCAGCGGCGGCCCGGTACACGTGAGCGATGAATCATCCCGGGTGCACCCGCTGTGCAGCACCTTCCTGCGCGCCGCCGCGGAAATCGGCATCCCGCTCACGAGCGACTTCAACGGCGGGCAGAGCGAGGGAGCGGGCCTGTGGCAGGTGACCATCAAGGACGGCGTGCGCGTCTCGACCGCCAACGCCTACCTGAAGCCGATCCGTGACCGCCGCAACCTCGAGCTGCAGCTGAAGTCCCTCGCCACCCGGGTGCGCTTCGCCGGCACGCGCGCCACCGGGGTCGAGTACCTGCGCGAGGGCGTGCCCAGCAGCGCCACGGCGCGGCGCGAGGTGCTCGTGTGCGGCGGCGCCATCAACTCCCCGCTGCTCCTGGAGCTCTCCGGCGTCGGTGACGCGCAGCGCCTGCGCGCGCTTGGCATCGAGGTCATCGCCGACTCCCCGGCCGTCGGCGAGGGTCTGCAGGATCACCTCGGGGTCTCGTACTTCTACCGCTCGCGCGTGCCGACGCTCAACAACCAGCTTGCGCCCTTCTACGGCAAGGTGCGCGCCGCACTGCGCTACGCCTTAACCCGCAGCGGTCCACTCGCGATGAGCGTCAACCAGGCGGGCGCCTTCCTGCGCAGCCGCGCAGGCCTCGAGCGCCCGAACCTGCACATCTACTTCAACCCGGCGAGCTACAGCACCACCACCGTCGGCTCACGCCGGCGGCTGCTGAACCCGGACCCCTACCCCGGGTTCCTGATGTCCTTCAATACCTGCCGGCCCGCGAGCCGCGGCTCGGTGCACATCGCGAGCCGCGATCCGAAGGTCAGTCCCACGATCCAGCCGAACTCGCTTTCGAACGCCGCCGACGTCGCCGACGTCTTCGACGGCGCGCGCATCCTGCGCCGGCTCGCGGCTGCGCCCCCGCTCGCCGCGGTCACCGCGAGCGAACGCGAGCCGGGATCACAGGTGCGCGAGGACGCTGCGGTGCTGGAGGATTTTCGAAAGCGTGCAGGCTCGGTGTTCCATGCCAGCTGCAGCTGCGCGATGGGCAGCGACCCGCGCACCTCGGTACTCGATGCACGCCTGCGGGTGCGCGGAGTCAATGCGCTGCGCGTGGTGGATGCCGCGGCCTTTCCGAACGTCACCTCGGGCAACACGCACGCACCCACCATAATGCTGGCGGAGAAGGCCTCCGACCTCATCCTCGCAGACAGCGCCACCGCACAGGCGTAACCTGCCTGTCACAAGATAGATAAGAAGGGGCGCACCTCGGATGAGTGAACTCGAGTCGAACGCGCTGGCACCGGCGCCGGCGATGACCACCACATTGGCGGCACGCTGGTACGTGCTGATCATGATGGTTCTCGTCTACACGCTCAGCATCGCCGACCGCTATGTGGTCTCGACCGTCCTCGACCCGATCAAGGCCGATCTGCACCTGAGCAACCTCGAAGTGGCTTTCACGACCGCCTGGCCGCTCGCTTTCTTCTATGTGATTCTTGGCTTCCCCCTCTCCTGGCTGATCGACCGCTACAGCCGCCGCAAGATCATCGCTGCCTGCGTGATCGCCTGGTCGGTCATGACGACGCTGTGCGGGTTGGCGCGGGGCGTTTTGCAGTTCGCGCTCACTCGAATAGGCGTCGGCGTCGGCGAAGCCGGCGGCACACCGGGGGCAAGCTCGCTCCTGTCCGATTATTTCCCGGCCAACCGCCGCGCCATGGCGCTCACGGTTTTCTCCCTCGGCGCGCCCATTGGTGCCTGGATCGGTGCGCAGGTGGCCGGCACTATCAACGACCTGTACGGGTGGCGCTCGGTGTTCTACGCCCTCGGCGTGCCGGGCGTGATCGTGGGGGCGGCGATTTATTTTACGGTGCGCGAGCCTGCCCGGGGCTGCCTCGACGCCGGCACGCAGGACCTTGCTCCCTCGGTGCGCGAGACGCTCAAGTTCTGGTGGTCGCAGCGCGCGGCCGTGCACCTGATGATCGGCAGTGCGCTGTGCGCCCTCTGGGGCTGGGGCCTCATGTACTGGACGCAGCCTTTCGTGCAGCGCATGTACAACATGAGCCCCGGCGATGCAGCCTCGGTCACAGCGAACGCACACCTGGTTGGCGGGGCGGTTGCCACCATCGTCACGGGCTGGCTGATGGCGCGTCCGGCCATGGCGAATGCCAAGCACATCATGTGGTTGCTCGGAGCGGGCACCTTCATCGCCACGATCGCCTCAGGCGTCGCCTACTGGACGCGCGATCTGGAAGTCGCGCGGATCAGCTTCTGGATCTTCATCCCGGCGATCTACTTCTACATCGGGCCCTGCTTCGGCCTGCTGAACAATCTGGCTCCCTGCCGCATGCGCGCCATGTTCTGCGCCATGACGCTGTTCCTCGCGAACGTCGGCAACCTGATCATCACCCCGCCCGTTATCGGCTGGCTGAACGATCACTTCGCCGCGCACTACTCCCAGGCAGATGCCCTGCGCCTGGCGATGCTGTGCATCGTACCTACAGGGTTCTGGGCGGCACTGCACTACTTCATCGCCTCCCGTGACGTCGACAAGGAGCAGCTGCGCGCGCGCAGCTTCCCCTTCTAAAGGTCGCAACTCCCGCGCACACTTTGCGCGCGGCCGCCACGGGCGGACTCGGGCGCAGACGCCGCGGCACGCGCCGCAGCGGACGCTCAGCCAATTCGCGACGTCTCCTTGGGCGGCGGCGCGCGCATGTTGCGACGCGCTATGAGAGCGCGACCGTCAGCGGAACCGCGCGTTTGAACGCCCGTATAACTTCACGGCCGGTCTGGAATTTCACGATGGCGGCCTGCATCGATGTGGAGTAAGAATGCGCAGGATTTCTTGCTAAAACACCCCATCGGTACCAACACCAAAAGGAAGCAGGGGAAAAAGTATGGCTACCTCAATGATGGACTCGATTCTGGCGATGGTGACACCTGAGATGAAGCAGGCCATTGCGTCACGACTGGGCGAATCGCCTCAGGCCGTGCAGGGCGGCCTGGGGGCGGCCACCGCTGCGACCCTCGGTGGGCTTGCGGCCAAGGCCGGCGACAGCGGATTCCTCAGCCAGATCATGAATCTCGCCAGCAGCGCGAACAGCCAGAACGTGCTGGGCAGTCTGTCCTCCATCGCTTCGGGCGGCGCCTCCGGCGGCGGCGTCGGCGATCTCGTCAGCAAGTTCCTGCCGATGGTGTTCGGTGCGCAGCAGGGACAGGTCGCGAGCGCCATTGGTCAGTCCTCAGGGCTCGGCGCCTCCTCGGTCACCGGGCTGCTGAAGATGGCAGCGCCGCTGGTGCTCGGGTTCCTCGGCAGGGCGCAAAGCAGCGGCGCGCTGAACGTCGGCTCCCTGGGCAGCATGCTGAAATCGGAGCTGCCGAGCCTGCAGGGATTCCTGCCCGCCGGCCTCATGAGCTCCCTCACCTCCGGTGCCAGCACCGCCGCGACCACGGTAGCCACGGGTGCCACGGCGGCCGCGGCCGGTGGCTCGCGCTGGCTCGTGCCGCTGGCGATCCTCGGCGCCCTCATCCTCGCCTGGCTCCTGTTCCGCTCGATGAGCGGTCCGAAGGAAGCGGTGCAGACCGCCGCCACGGCGACTACGCAGGCGGTCGGCAACGCGGCGAACTCCGCATGGGCGGCCCTCGGGGACATGATCAAGGTGAAGCTCCCGGATGGTACCGAGCTCAACGCTCCGGCACTTGGCGTAGAAGCGCGGCTCGTGAAGTACCTTGATGATTCAAGCGCCACCGTGAGCGATGACACGTGGTTCGACTTCGACCGTCTGCTCTTTGACAGCGGCGCGGCAACCCTGCAGCCGGCCTCCCAGGAGCAGCTTGGCAACATCGCCGCGATCCTCAAGGCATATCCGAAGGCCAAGGCCGTCATCGGCGGCTACACGGACAACACCGGTGATGCCGCGATGAACGTCAAGCTCTCGCAGCAGCGCGCCGACAACGTCATGGCGGAACTCACCAAGCTCGGGGTGGACCCGGCGCGCCTGAGCGCCAAGGGCTACGGCGAGGAGCACCCCGTGGCGGACAACTCCACCGAAGAGGGCCGGCAGAAGAACCGCCGCATCTCGCTGCACATCACCGAGAAGTAGCCGGGCAGCCCAGCCGCGCGGGCCGATGGCAGCCCGCGCGGCTGGCAGTCTCTTCTCAGGGTGTCTTGGCGGGTGCGCCCGGCGGTGGCGGATCGGCGACCAGCACGTCGCTTGAAAGCTGGGTGCCCCCCAGCTGCAGCTGGTTCGGGATACAGGTGGAGCGGTAGTCGATGTTGCGCGTGGCGAACATCGGCAGCACCAGCTGCTTGATCTGCTCGGTGAGCTCACAGTCCCCGGCCGCATTCAGCGGCTCCCCGCGCGGGGCCACCACGACTTTCTTCCAGTGTGCCGGAATCACCTGAGTGTCAGGTCCAGGGTCCTTATCGCCCAGCGGCTCGAGCACCTGTACGGTGCCCGAGACTCCCGGGAAGCGGCTCGGGCGACCGAAGCCGCCGCTGCAGCCGGTCGGCGTGAGCTTCAGGTCCGGGCGTGCACCGAGGTCCAGCAGCACCCGCTTCATCTTGTCGCTCAGTCCGTCACAGGAATAGTGCGCGGTGAATCCCATGAAGGTGAACTGCAGTTTCTTCGGCGTCCACACCGCCTGCACGCCGGCATCATCCGCGTGCACCGCACCGCTGCCCAGGAGCGCGACTCCCACCATGCCCAGGAACGCACGACCCCGACCGCCCGCAAAGACCTTCATAGTCCTGACTCCGTTCACGCCCGCCGCGGGCGCCTTCATGGATTCTGACCTCAAAAGTGCGGGGCCGTTCGCGCCCCACCCGCCTTGACACTAACAAGGCATCCGGCATGCCGGCCGGGTGCGTTCCGCAAAGCCGCCCGCCTGTCAGGGGGCCGCGGCCGGCACTGCATCGAGCAGTCCCGGGAGCGCCTCCATCATCGCGGTTCTCGCCCGCGCGCCGGCGCGCGTCGGGCTGCGTTCCTCATCCGCCAGGGCGTAGGCGAACACGACGGTGCGGCTGCCGCGGGTGGCCCAGCCTACGAACCAGCCGACCTGGTGCTCGAGATCCGGCTCAATACGGTCCGCTTTCATCCGGAAGCCCGTGCCCCCCTTGCCGTGAACGTCCCAGCCGTTGGGAAGTTTACCGACCGCGGTGATGCGCGCCGTCATGTCGTAGGCACGTGCGGTGACACCGAGCTGACGAGCGGTGAGCCGGCGCAGGAACGCAACCTGCTCGAGGGGGGAGATGCGCAGCGAGGAGTCGAGCCATGCCTGGGTGAGTCCGTCGTTCATCCCGGGGTTCCCGGAGAAGTCCTGGTTGCCGTAGCTGAAGCGCGCGAGGTAGTGCTGCAGGCGTTCGCGGCCCAGCCAGATGGTCAGCTGCTGGGAGTACCAGACTACGGAGTTGGTGATCCAGCTCGCCGGATCCACCGTCGTCTTCCAGGCAGGGTCGGAGGCGGCGTAACTGTCCCGATACGGCAGCGCCGGATGGTGCTCATCGGTGAGGTAGCCGGCATCGTAGCCCATCAGGCTCAAAGCCACTTTGAACGTAGAAGCCGGCGTCAGACGCTGATCGCAGCGGCCCTCCTGGTGCAGGATTCTGCCGGTGGCGCCATCCGCGAGCAGCGTGCACAAAGCAGCGCCGTCCGCAGTGCACGCAAGTGCCGTCCCGCAGAGTGCCAAGACACCGAGAGCCCACCGTGACATAGGAACACACGACCGCGGGGCGACCAACCCCAGGCGGACCCATCATAGTTCATAGTTCACGGCTGCGCGGGCTGTCCCGGCAGGCCGCAAACCTCAGGCGCTACAGGGTCTGCGGTGTGGCGCCTGCGCCCGGGAGCGCCGCGCGCCGGCGCAGCGCCGCGCCGAGCGCCATCAGGGCGCTGCCTTCGAACACCAGGTCGATCCCGACTGCCAGCCCGAGGAACCACAGGCTCGATGCGGGCAGCTGGGCGAGCAGCATCACCCCAAGAGCGATGCCGATGATCCCCGAGAGTGCCGTCCAGCCCCACTGCGGGAAGCGCAGGCTCGCCGCGCCCACCCCGCGGAACACGCCGCCGACGATGAAGAGGGTCGCGAGCAGCAGCGTGAGCGTCAGGGCACCCAGCAGGGGGTTACGGAGGAGAAGGAACCCCGTCACTACCCGCAGCACCGCGCTCAGGAGGTACAGCAAGAAGCCGGTCCAGGTGCGGGTGCGGAAGGCGTGCACCAGGGCGATCACGCCGCTGATGAGGAGCAGCCAGCCGAGCACGATTACGGTGATCAGCGTGGTCTCGACCTCTCCCAGGATGCACACAACGCCGAGGAGAACGAGCGCGACGCCAAGCGCGACGAACCAGCCCCAGGCGCGGTGCAGGTGTTCAAGGCCGAGCGCCAAGGATCCGGTGAAGGGTTTGGTGTCTGTCATGGTCCATACCTCTTGTTCGAATTCGCAGGACCGCCGCCAGGGACGCGTACCGCCCCGCAGGACCAAACGAGCATGGCCGAAGGAGATGACAAGTGCAACGGGACCAGTGCCGCACCGCAGGAGCAGGCAGCCTCAGGCGCGCGGCTGTGCCAGGACCTGCACCCAGTAGAGCCCATGGCGCGCCCCATGCCCCGCGGCGAGGGCGAGGCCCATCTCACCGAAACGCGGATCCATGATGTTTTCACAGTGACCGGGGCTGTCGAGCCAGCCGCGCATGACTTCATCAACGCTCCGCGGGCCGTAGGCGATGTTCTCACCGACGAGCTTCTCCTTGTACCCGACGGCGCGCACGCGGTCGGCCGGGGAGTGCCCGCTTCTGTCCTCGTGCTCGAAGTAGCTGTGTTCGGCCATGTCGCTCGCATGCCCCAGCGCTACGCTCGCGAGCGTTCCCGAAAGACTCAGCGGGGGCACCGGGGCAAAGGACTTCGCGCCACAGCGCGTGCCCTGCGCCCGTACCTCATTCACCAGCGCCAGCGCGCGCACGGACAGCTCCGGCGCCCTCCCCGGCGGCGGTGCAGGCGGTGCATACGCGCGCTGCTGCACGAACTGGCCCCGCGGGTTTGGGTGCGATTCCACGGCGGCAGCCAGCACCAGCCAGGCGTCCGGGGCGCGCTCGAAGACGCCGACCTCGCGCAGCGCCGGGTTCGTAAGGGCGGCGCAGTGGCTGCTGCTGAGGGTCTGCGACATCGCGGTACCGCCGGCGCGAACGTGCACACCGGTGACGGCGCCTGCGGCGAAGCCCTGGTGGGCGGCCAGCTGCACCAGTGGCTCCCCGCCTGCCCACCGCGCGGCGAGCTCATCGAGCGCGCCGCTGTGGCGCAGCGGCGCGGCGAGCGCCGCATGTCCACCGCAGCCGCCGGCGCGCACGGTGGCGACCGCACCGAGTGCGTCCGCGCGCGCGGCGCCGGCGGCCAGCATCAGCACCAAGAGCGCCCACATCCGCAGGGGAATCGCTGAATCCATGGCAGGCTCCCGTCACTCCTGTAGCGCGCCGCAGCGCCACCGGCATGTACCGATGCGCGGCAGGCTACCGAAGGAACGCCGCGCCTGGCAGGAGGATGACCGGGCGCTGCGGCGGCCGTCACACAAATCAGCCGCATCCCTGGGCCCAACCCCCTCAAACGAGAGAGGAACTTTATGACTTAATCGCCATCCGCTCTCCCTCGCGCGGGGGCGGTCGCGAGGTCGGCCGCTGCCTAAACTGGCCCACCATGAACTGGTGGACAATGGAATTCGTGGTAGTGGATGTGGGCGCCACCCTGGTGCTGCTGGGTGGGTACCTGGCGCTCATGATCCGCAAGGCCGTGCTCTAGCGGGCGCAGCCTGCCGCGGGGGGCGACGCTCAGCCGCGCAGCTCGCCGAGCACCTCACCGAGGCGTTCGATCTCGCCTGGGGTGTTGTAGTGCACGAGTGAGACGCGCACCGCGCCGCTCTCGACGCTCAGCCCGAGGCGCTTCATGAGACGCGGCGCGTACATGTGACCATCGCGGAGACCGATGCCTGCGCGCGCGGCGGCCTCGGTGACCCTCGCAGGGCTAATCCCGGGAAGGTTGAACAGCACCGTCGGCACGCGCTCGGCCAGGCGCGCATCGCTGCTGATGCCATAGATCGTGGCACCGCTGGCGCGCAGCACCCTCAGGAGTGCAAGCGAGAGTGTCTGCTCGTAGGCCTGGATGGCGCTCATCGCACCGCGGATGTCCTCCCGCAGGGTGCGCGGCTCGGCCACGCGTCCGCCCAGGAGACGGCCGAGCTGTGCCAGGTAGTCGACCGCGGCCGCCATTCCCGCCACGTTCTCGTAGATGAAAGTGCCGGCCTCGATCTTGCCCGGGGGCGCATCGGGGATGAAGTCCTCGCGGAAGGTGGGCAGCTGCTCGAGCAGCTCGTAGCGGCCCCACATGAAGCCCATGTGGGGGGAAAACACCTTGTAGCCCGAGCACACGAGGTAGTCGCAGCCGAGCTCCTGCACGTCGATCGGCCCGTGGGGACTGAAGTGCACGCTGTCGAGGAAGATCTGCGCGCCGGCCGCGTGCGCCAGATCCGCCGCGGTCCTCACATCGACGATGCTGCCGAGCGCGTTGGAGGCGAACGCGCAGGCGACCAGCCGCGTGCGCTCGCTCAGCAGCGGCGCGAGGTCCTCGGTGTGCAGGCACCCATCATCGCGCACCTTCCACCAGCGAAACGTCGCCCCCATGCGCTCGAGCACCAGCCAGGTGGCGACGTTCGCCTCATGATCGAGGTCGGTGAGGATGAATTCGTTGCGGGCGCCGAGGGGCTGCCCGATGGCCAGACTCACGAGGCGTATGAAGGAGGTCGCGTTCATCCCGAAGGCGACCTCCTCGGGCCGGCGGGCATTCAGCAGCGCCGCCACCTTGACCCGTGCGCGCGCGATGCTCTCATCCACGGCGATGCTCCGGGGGTAGCGGCCGCCGCGCTGCACGTTGCGCTCCAGCAGATGCTCGTTCACTGCGTCCAGCACGAGCTGCGGCACCTGGGCCCCGGCCGCGTTGTCGAAGAAGATGAAGGCGCCGGCGCGCCCGAGCGCCGGGAACTGCGCGCGCAGTGCGGCCACCGGGAACTCTTCGGCCGCGGGGACGGCCGCCACCGCGCCAACGCTCACCGCCCCGCTCCGCTTTGCGTCGTTTGCTCGTGCATGTGCCGTAAAATCATAGCCGCTCCCTGGCGCACCCCGGCACGAAATTAGGCCGTCGGTACTATTCACGCCGCGGCGGCGGGCCTCGTTCAGGCCGCAGCGTAGAAGCGCGTGCGCTGCGCGCGCATCGCCTCGAGGAAGCGGTCGATATCCGCGTCGCTGTTGTAGAAATGCACCGTGGCACGGATGTTGTTGTCCCGGAACGAGGTCACGATGTCCTCCTGCGTCAGCCGCGCAAAGAGCTCCGCGGTGTCGCGCGAGGGAATCGCCACCATCGGCCCGCGCCGGTCATCCTCCGCGGGCGTCACGGCCGGCCATCCCATGGCCTCAAGGCCGGTAAGGCAGCGCCGTGTCAGCTGCCGCACGCGCGCCTCGATGGCATCGGTGCCCACCTCCAGGATGATCTTGAGGCCGGCTTCCGCGGCGTAGCAGTTCACGACCGCCGGCGTTCCGGCCTCGAAGCGCCGCGCGGTCGGGGACGGACGGTTGGCCGTGATGTCCATGGCGGTGATGCGCTCCTGGGCAAACCAGCCGGAGTTGGAGGGTACGAGTTCGCGGATCAGCGCATCGCGCACGTAGAGAAAACCGATGCCGGCGGTGCCGAGCAGGTACTTGAGCATCCCGCCAACGGCGAAATCGACATCCAGTGCCTTTACATCCACAGTCAGGCCGCCGACCGCCTGGTAGCAGTCGAGCAGCACGCGCACACCCCTGGCGTGTGCGAGCTTCACGATGCCCTCGATGTCCAGGCGCGCGCCGTTCCTGAAACACACCTGGGTGACCGCCACCAGCTGCGTCTCCTCGTCGATCGCGCGCGCGAAGTGCTCGAGCGGGATGTAGCCATCGGCTGCCCGCGGCACGTGCACGACACGCGCGCCGCGCGGCTCCTGGGCATGCCAGATCTGCGCGTTGGTCGGGAACTCGAAGTCGCTCACCACGACCTTGTTGCGCCGGCCTCTGAAGTCGAGCGCGCTCGCGAGCGCATTGATGCCGGCGGAGGCCGAGGCGGTGACGGCAATCTCATCCGGGGCGGCGCGTAGCACGGCCGCGATCGCGGCACGCACCGCCTCGTTCTTCATGACCCACACGTCCCAGTTCGCGCCCACCGCGAGACGGTCGTCCATATAGAGGTTGATGGCATCGCGCACGCTGTCCGCCAGTGCGCAGTACGAGCCGCTGTTAAGATAGGTCTTGCGCTCGAGCACGGGGAACCTGCGCCGCAGCGCTCCAAAGTCGGTGTCATGGCTAACATATCCTCTTGCATCGGTGGGGCCATGCGATTCGGCAGCGGCCGGAGCGTCGCGCGGCCACGGCCGTGCGGTGGCGTGCCTTCCACAGAAATAGGCCACCGTGATCAGGATCAGCCACGGCACCCCGTATACCCAGGACACATAGAGATTGGGGTCGAATCCCATGGTGACGAGGATCGCCGCAAGGAGCGCGAGTCCTGCGTACTGCATCCAGGGGAAAAATGGCATGCGCACCGGCAGGTCCGCGGGCCGATTGCGGCGCCGGAAGCTCAGGTGGCTTGCCAGGATGAACATCCATACCAGGATCGCGGCAAACAGCGCCACGCCCAGAAGATATCCATAGGCGTTGGGCGTAAAGATCGACACGCCCGCGGCGACCAGGATGCAGGCGCCGGAGGTGAGGATCGCGACCACCGGGCTGCCCTTGCCGCTGAGCGTGCCGAGCCGGCGGGGCGCATAACTGCCCCGGGCGAGCGAGAACAGCATGCGCGAGCACAGGTAGATGTTGGTGTTCATGCTGGAGAGCGCCGCACTGATGACGACAAAGTTCATGATGCCGGCGGCGTGCACGATGCCCGAATGCTCGAACACGCTCACGAACGGGCTTTGCGCCACCACCGTCACCCCGGTCGCGGTCCAGGGCACGGTGGTGACGATGATGGTGACGGCGAGCACATAGAAGAGGAACAGCCGGAACACCATGGTGCGCAAGGCAGCGGGGATCGCCACCCGTGGGTTCCTGGCCTCCCCGGAGGTCACGGCGATCACCTCGATGCCGTTGAAGGAAAAGATGCCGACGATTACCGCCATCCACACGCCGGTGAGTCCCTTGGGGTAGAACCCGCCCGGCAGGCCGTTAAGGTTATGGAACCCCACCGCCGGGGTGCCAACGCCGAGGATGGTGGCGGTGCCGAGGATGATGAAGAGCACGATCGCGGTGACCTTGATCAGTGCGAACCAGGACTCCACGGTGCCGAAGTTGTTGACCGAGCGTGAATTGAAATACAGCAGCACCAGGCAGAAGCCGAGCGACCAGGCCCACACGGGCATCCAGCGGGAACCAGAACTGCATGTAAAGGCCGGCTGCCACCGACTCCCCGCCGATGGCGATCACCTGCGCGATCCAGTAGGTGTAGCGCACCACGAATCCTGCCCAGGGATTGAGGTAGGTCTCAGCATAGGTGCCGAAGGAGCCCGCGGTCGGGTGCACCACCGCCATCTCCGAGAGGCTGAACACCATGACGAGCGCGACGAAGCCGGCGATGACGTAGCTCAGGATCACGGCCGGACCCGCGTAGCCGATCGCAAGGCCACTGCCCATGAAGAGCCCGGTGCCGATCGCCCCGCCGAGTCCGATCATGACGATCTGCGTCTTGCTCAGCCCGCGCTTGAGCCCGCTCTCGCGCTCGCTGATCTCGGCCGCCGTGCTCATGCGGCCGCCTGCTCGTCGGCGGGGGTTTACCCTCCTCACGATCGCGGTGCAACGCGATGAGCGCGGCGCTTCCTGACTTGCATCGAGCGGGCTGGCGTGAACTCTGTCATAGGGGTCGGTTTCCCTTAACCACAATTCGGCACAGTCCTCGAACCATGTACCGCCGCGGGTGTTCGCGGAGCGCTCGCCAAAGACGCCGTCCGGACGGTGCACCCAAACCGTAACACGGGTTAGGCTAAGCACGCAGGCTGCTTTTAGCCCGTCGGGACTAGAAATTCTATGGTCGCGCCCTCCGCCATCTGGCATCAATGTTCCCCGTGACACAGACAGCACGTGGTCACGTGACAAGGCCAAGAGCGCTGCGCGCGCGAGGACTGCGGACACCCGAGTCGCCGCGCCGCACAGCGGCCGTGCCAGAGGACAGTGAGATATGAATCGGCGAGAATTTCTTGAAACATTCGGGGCGGCCACCATCGCTGCCGGCAGCAGCCCGGCAAGTACGGCTGCCGCGGCGCGCGATGCTGCTTTCGACCCCAGCGAAAGAACCATTGCAGAACTGAACAGTGCTCAGGCGCAGGGTCGCGTAAGCGCTACCGCCCTGACGCAAGCGTATCTGGACCGCATCGAACGCTACGATCGCCGCGGCCCCAGGCTCGGCGCGGTCCTCGCCCTCAACCCGGACGCGCTGGGTGCGGCACAGCGGCTCGAGGCCGAGCGACGCAACGGCAAGCTGCGCGGGCCGCTGCACGGTATACCGCTGCTCATCAAGGACAACATCGAGACCCTGGATCCGATGCCGACCACCGCAGGCTCCCTGGCACTGGTCACGGCCCGGCACAGCGCAGATGCCCCCGTGGTTGCGCGCCTGCGGGCCGCCGGCGCCGTGATACTCGGAAAGGCTAACCTCAGTGAGTGGGCAAATGCCCGATCCAGCCGCTCGGTGAGCGGCTGGAGTGGCGTGGGCGGACAGACGCGCTGCCCCTACGATCCCACACGCAATCCCTCCGGCTCCAGCGCCGGACCCGCGGCGGGCACGGCCGCCAATCTGTGCGCGGCGGCGATCGGCTCGGAGACTGACGGGTCGATTCTTGCGCCGGCTTCGATCAACGGGCTGGTCGGTCTCAAACCCACGGTGGGCTTGGTGAGTGGCCTCGGAGTGGTACCGATCACCACCCGTCAGGACACGACCGGACCGATGACGCGTACCGTCGCCGACGCTGCACTGCTTCTGGAGTCGATGGCCGAGCCGAGCGTGCATTGGGACGGCATTGCCGCTCTTGAGGCAGCGCCGCGCGGCCTCAGGCTCGGGCTGCTGGCGCCGCCGAGTTCCACACATCCGGAGGTTCTCAAGCAATCGCAGGAGTGGTTCAAGCTGCTCGAGCAGGCCGGCTGCACCCTCATCGACGTGCCCACGCCTCCGGGCTGGGCGACGCTGCAGGAAGAAGAGTACGTCGTGGCTCTTTATGAATTTAAGGCCGATCTGAACGCGTACCTCGCGCGCTTTAACGGCTCGTTGCCGGTGCGCACGCTCGCCGACCTGATCCGGTTCAACGAGAATCACGCGGCGCAGGAAATGCCGTTTTTCGGGCAGGAGCTGTTCCTCCAGGCCGAGGGTTATGGCCCGCTGACGACGCCGGCCTACCGGAAAGGACTCAGGCACATGCTGGATATAGCCGACACCCAGGGCCTGAGTGCCATATTTGAAAAGCACCGGGTCGATGCACTGGTGGCCTCCGGTAACGGGCCGGCAGAGCTGATCGATCACGTCTGGGGAGACCGCTATGAGAACAGCGGCGGCTGGCCGACGATGTGCTCGGCGGCGGCAATTGCGGGCTGGCCGAGCCTCACAGTGCCTGCCGGCTTCGTCATGGGGCTGCCTGTCGGGATTCACTTCGTCGCGCCGCGCTTCAGGGAGGGCCGACTCCTGCAGATCGGCCGCAGCTTCGAGCGTGCCCGACGCGCGCGCCGGCCGCCGAACCTCGACCAGCAGGCCTGAGTTCGCTCCTGCTGACAGGCCAGCCTGGCGAGCGGCCGAATCATCGTCCTCCGGATGAGTGCCGCGCCGCCTGCCGCGGCGGCACGATCGGATCGGATCGTGCCGCACGGCACGCCAGGAACGTGGGGGCGCGCCTTAGAACTTGCGCGTGAAGGACACGCCGATCGTGCGCGGCTGCACGGTCAGGAGCGCATGCGGGTCCTGGCTGGAGTTGATGGCCGACACCTGGGCGCGCTCGTTGGTGAGATTGCGGGCGAAGGCGGTGATGGTCCAGTCCCTGTAGATGCCCCCGATGCGCAGGTCCCACAGCGTGTAGGAACTCAAGGGGATGTTGAAGGGGTTCGACTGACAGTAAGCCTGCACCGAGTCGCGGTAGGTGACGTTGGTGCCCGCGGTGACCTGCCAGTTGGCCGACACCGGGCGGGTGTAATCGGCGCCGAGGTTGGCCTGGAACTTCGGCACGTTCGGGATCGGATCTCCGGACACGCACAGCGTCGGGTTGGCCGCCTTCTCCCCGGCGTCTGCGCCGGTGACCACCTTGGCGTCCTGGTAGGAGCCACTGAGGGAGCCGGTAAGGTACTCGATCGGGCGCACGGTGAGCTCGAACTCCATGCCCTTGATGTGCGCATCACCGACGTTGCCCTGGTAGACGAAGGCGCCATCGGCGGTGGTCAGCTGTACCTGCATGTCGCCCCAGTGGATGAAGTAGCCGTCCACCTGGTAGTCGAGGAGCCCATTCCACAGTCGTCCCTTGAGGCCGAGCTCGTAGTTGACGAGCGTATCGGGCTCGTACGCGGATGGGATCGGCTCGAAAGGCTCACTCACCGCGTTCAGGCCGCCGCTGCGGAAGCCGGTCGACACCGTGCCATAGGCCAGCGCCTGCTCGCTGAACTTGTAGCTGAGGTTGCCCTTCCAGGTGACCTTGTTGAAGGTCTGCTCCGGATCGTAGATCGGCACGTTGGTCGGGGTGCCGGGCGGAAAGCCGCCGAAAGGATGGGTCTGCACCTGCACGCCATTCAGGGTCTCGGTGAAGTAGCGCACGCCGCCGACCGCGCTGAAGGCATCCGTGATCTTCCAGGTCGCCTCCCCGAAGCCCGCCCACTGCACGCTCGAGCGGTGGTCGGTGCGGCCGAAGAAGGTGTTGCCGACGCCGGGGAAATTGAGCGCATCGTCCGCGTTGTCGCTGCTGAAGGAACCGTTGACGAGACCGTTGCCGTTGGTCGTGATCACCTGCACCGCCAGATCCTGCGTCGACTGCTGCCGGTAGGCGCCGGCCACGAAATTGACCGGCGAGTGCAGGTCGCTCGCAAAACGGATCTCGCTGGTGTTGGAGTGCACTTCGCGCGGCTCGAGGGTCTCGGCCGGCACCGGCACGTCGAAGGACACCAGCACCGGGGTTGAGTCGAAAGTGAAGCCGGTGTCGCGGTTCAGCTGGTGATCGGTGGCCGTGAGGGTGCCGAAGGCTGTCTTCCAGTTGCCCGTGACGCCAAACACCTTGATGTTGTCGCTCCAGGGACTCTGGGTCACGTCCGTGTTGCACAGGTCACAGCCGTTGACCGGCGGTATCGGACCGCCGGCGAATGCGGCCACCCCGGGGGCGTCCAGCGCGAGGAGCCATTCGAGGTCTCCGATTGCGTGGTGTAGTCGGCATCGATGGTGAGGTTGTCCATCGGCACCCAGCGCAGGATGGCACGGCCGCCGCCGACGTCATCGTCGTTGATCCCCTTGAGGAAGCCGAGCGCCTTGACGGGGAGCACTTCGCCGTTGGATTCCGCGGTCACGCCGACGCCCACGCGGTACTGGTTGATGTAGCCGCTGTCGTAGATCTTCCAGCCCACCATGCGCAGCGCCAGCACGCCGTCCACGATCGGCAGGTTGAGCGCGCCGTTGACGTTGTAATTGTTGCTGCCGTGATCGGTATTGGAGTCCTCACCCGTGACGTAGCCTTCCACCTTGTCCATGACCGGGGCCTTGGGGATGAAGCGGATGGTGCCGGCCATGGAACTCGCTCCATAGAGCGTGCCCTGCGGGCCGCGCAGCACCTCGACGTGATCCATGTCGTAGAGGCGGATGTCGGGCTGGAAGCCGCCGCCGTCATCGGTATTACCCTGCGAGATCACCGCCTCGCCGTAGTACACCCCGGTGGTGGAATCGCCCGTGGAGTTGATGCCGCGGATGACGTACTTCTTGTCGCCGGGACCTAAGTCCTGGATGGACAGGCCCGGTACCTGGCCGGCGATGCTCATGATGCCCGAGGCTCCCTCGCGCTGCAGGGTGTCGCCCGAAATCGCCTGCAGCGATGCCGGCACGTCGAGCACCTTGGCGGCATTGAGCTTGGTGGCGGTCACCACCACCTCCTCGAGCCCGCTGGCATCGCTACTCGCGTCCGCGGCGGCCGCAGGACCCGGGCTGGCGAGCAGCGCCAGCGAGGCGGCGAGGCCGGAGGCGAGTACCCGGACAGTGATCTTGGCTGAATTTGGCACGATGTAATCCCCGTAACGTCGTTCTAGTTAAGAGTCCGCAGGGGGCCGCGCGCGATGCGACGCGCCGGCCCTCCCCTTCAGTCGTAGTAGTTGATGCTCGGATTGTCCCCCGGGCAGATCACGCCCACGACGTCGATGCCGTCGGCGGAGGTCGCCTCGAGCGAGTGCAGCTGCTTGCGCGGCAGGAAGATCACATCCCCGGCCCGCACGTCGGTCTTGCGATCCTCGGTCCACATGCACCCCTCCCCCGCGAGCACGATGATCGCCTCCTCGTAGAGGTGGCGGTGCGGGGCGGCCTTGGAGCGCGGGATGTGGCCGATGAACTGCGTGATGACGTTGGAGCCGATGCGCTTGTCCACCAGCACCTGGAAGTAGCGCGAGCCCATGGCGGTGCGTTGCTCGGCATCCACAGAGACCACACGCTCAGCGAAACTCGCGTCGAAGTTCTGCGGCATCTGCAGTGGCCAGCTGAGTTCCCCGAGCGGACAGGCGAGCGCAAATACCCGTAGCGCCTGCCCGCTCCTGGGCGTGAACTGCATGGCCTCGCCGGGGCGGATGTGCACGCCATCCGTCGCCCGCACCTCGAAGCTGCGCCCGGAGATGTTGACCGCGCCGGCACCGGCGACGACGAAAAGGATCACGTCGCGCTCACCGAACGCGAGCACCGGGGAGGCACCGTTTTCGGTCTCGAGCAGCACCTGGGTCTGGTAGAGCGCCCCGAGGTCCGCCGTCACGAGGTAGCGGTAGGTCAGGTGGCCGCGGCGGGCAGCTTCTGTGAGCGCCGGGCGCACCACGTAGCAGGTACCGTTGAGCCTCGCCCGTGGCCCGTCGCGCTCAGTGACGAGCGGCACCTTGCGGTTCTCGGGGCTGCCAGGGTCATCCAGCGGCGAGCCGCCCGGCAGGTTCGTATGGGCGCCGTCGCAGAAGGGTGGCGTCTTTGTCTGTTTGCAGCCACAGAGGAGGACTTCCTCGTCGGCGGCGATCACCACCTTGACCGGCTCCAGGCCCGTCCCCTTGTGGGAACCATCGCAAAACGGCTGGTTCGCCGATCGGCCACAGCTGCACCAGAAGTACGTCCGGCCGCCCTTGAGGGTTACCAGACAGGGTTTCGGCCGCGCAACAACCGGGTCCGTCATACGGCCGATCTTTCCCGAAGGCAGCGGTGCTTGTACAGACGCGCTTTAGGCTGGCCGGCCTAATGTGCGGGGCAGGCGCGCCCCAAGTTAGGGCATCAGCCCGTGAGTGCGTCGCTCGCTTCGCCGGGGGTGCGCGAGGTCTGCGCGGCCAGGCGCTCGATGGTGTGGTAGGACTCCTGAGTGATCTGCTGCGGATCCGCGCACAGGTAGGGACGCAGCACCTCCAGGATCTCGTAGTAGCCCTCGAGGATCGTCGCCGCCGTGACCTCCCGGTCGTGGTACTCGGTGTAGTTGATCCAGTTCTCCGAGATGATCCAGGTCACGTCCACAATTGAACGCAGGCGACGCGCGTCCGGGGGCAGGCGCATGTAGCCGCGACCCGCGAGCGCGTGCATGAACTTCTCCAGATCCCGCAGACGCCGTTCACGGTTCTGAGCGAACCGCCGGCGCAGCTGCGGGTCCTGGCGCAGCAGGTCCGCCAGCTCGCGGTAGAAGAAGCGGTACTTGAGGATCAGCTGCAGCTGGCGCACGAACATCGCCGCCATGTGCTCGAGCGTCGGCGCGAGGTGATCCCGGTACCAGCCGGAGTCCATCTCATCGATCGCCAGCTGGAAGAGCGCGAAAATGATGTCGCGCTTGTTATTGAAGTGATATTGCAGGTTGCCCTTGCTGATGCCGCAGCGCTCGGCGATGCGGTTCGCCGAGACTGCGGCGGTGCCCTGCTCGTTGAACATCTCAAGCGCCGCCTGCAGGATCCTCAGCTGTGTCGTTCGCGTACCCATGGCCTTGCCCTGTCTGGAGTCCCCCGCTGGCTCCGGTTGCCTCAGGCGGCGACACCGGCAGCGGGACCGGCGCTGCCAAGGGACGCAAGCTCGCGTGCCAGGGCCGTGCCTTCTTCATCCGCCAGCGCTGCCTCCTGCAGCCGCGCGAGGCACTGCGCGCCATCCGCACGGGTGCGCAGGCGCTCCAGCTGTCCCACCAGAGTGCAGAAACTGCGCCAGCCGCGCTCGTGCGTCTCTCCGTAGCCCTTGATGAGACGCTGCGCCTTCGCAAGCTCCACCGCGAGCGCATAGTCCTGCGAGGCGAGCGTACCCAGGCGCCCGAGCCACTGCTCGATACGCTCGTTCTCCTCCTGGAAGCGCAGCGTACCGCGCCGCCAGCGCCGTGCGCCGCCAAGCAGGTAAAGAAAGAGGAAACCCCTCACCGTGGTAGTACGGATGTGGCGACCGCCGGTGAAGCGCGCCAGGAAGCGGCCCGCCCCGGGGGACCTCAGTACGCGGCGTCCCCAGCCTGCAGGCAGCGTGCCGGCGATCTCGGCTACGCGCGGGCGCATGAACTCGGTGACGCCAAAGAGCTGCCCGGGCGCGGCGCGGATCTCCTCCGCCACGCGCGCATGGCGCGCCGCACGCGTCTTCAGCTGCGCCACGCGCAGGGTATCCTCGAAGCTCATCCACAGCGCGAGCGAGGCCGCCGTGGCGCGGGTCAGCGCGCCCGCCCCGGATGCCCGCGGTTCGAGGACCGCGATGCCCTCGAGGCGTGTCAGGTAGAGCGCCGCGTAGGGCGGGTCCTGGTAATCGAGCAGGCGCCGCACGCCCTCGAGGGCGGTGGGCTGTACCGCGACGGGCAGCGCGCGGATGCGCGCGAGCAGCGGCTGCAGCGCAGGCGTGCGCGCCGCGCTCGGGATCTCGGCCGCCAGGGCGGGCAGCGCCGCGGGCGCTTCCCCGACCCCCCCGGCCTGCGCCTGTTCGTAGGCGTCCTCGAAGGCTGCGAGGTTGGTGCGCACCGCAAGGCCGCCGCGGGTAATGGCCTCCTTGAAGCTCTGCTTGGGAAAGGGCAGCACGCCCGCCCCGCTGATGGCCCCGAGGAGCACGGCGCTGATCACCGCGTGGTGCCGCTCGGCCGTGGCCTCCATGTCGAAGAGGATGGTGCGCTTGCCCTGGGTGCGCACCAGCTCAAGGAGCGCCGCGGTGTCAGTCACGCCCTGGCCGAGGGCGCTCTTCTCCGCAATCGCGTAGGAGCGGTGGGTCGAGGCGATGAGGGTGGTGTGCTCCGGACTCACCAGTCCGCGCTGAATGGAGCGCCCGGCCTCGGCGAGCTCGGAGGCGACCACGCAGTCCACGTCCCCCGGCACCGGCATGAGCGCCATGACCGGCTCGCGCCCGAGGCGCTCGGCCTCGGCCCGCGCGAAGAACTCCAGGTAATAGATGGTGGCGCCGGTGCGCTGTGCGACCCCGGGAACCGAGGTCGACTGAACGAGGTACCCGCAGCTCTCGGCGATCGCGATCAGCCAGTCGGTGAGCACCCCGCCGCCCTGGCCGCCCAGGGCTGCGATGGTGAGCTTGAGGGTGCGCCCGGGCACGGGGCCGCCTAGAGAACCCAGCGCAGACGCCGGCGCTCGCTGCCGCGCTGCAGGGCGCCGATGAGCGCGCGCCGTACCCGCTCGAGCAGGCGGTCCCAGCGCGTCGGGTTGTAGATGAGGTCCGCGCGATAGAAGGACGGGCACAGCACCGCCGCCTCCGCTACGCCGCCGCACACCCCACAGCCGACGCAGCTGTTGTCCACGTACGCCACCGGATCCTGGCGCAGCGGATCGGGATTGGGCTTGACCGTCAGTGACGGGCAGCCCGAGAGGCGGATGCATGAGTGGTCCCCGGTGCAGGTGTCGGCATCCACCCCGAAGCGCTCGCGCACCACGCGCTCACCGTTCTCGATCGCCTTGCGGGTGAGCGGGCGCACGCGGCGCTGGCGGTTCAGCTGGCACTCCCCTTCCGCGACGATGACCTTCGGCCCCGTAAAGCCGGTGCTGAGCGCATCGCGCAGCACCGCCAGGGTCTTTTGCATGTTGTAGGTGTGCGTATGCTTCACCCAGCGGATGCCGACGCCGCGGACCGCGTCCACGATCGAGTTATTGCCCTGCCGGTGCGTGCCGGCGGCGCGCGAGGAGGGGATGTCCTGGCCACCGGTGGCGGCCGAGTAGCCGTTGTCGATGATGATGGTCAGGTCATCGTGGCGGTTGAAGACGGCGTTGCCGATGCCGCTCGTGAGCCCGTTGTGCCAGAAGCCGCCGTCGCCCATCACCGAGACCGCCCGCCGGCCGCCCTCGCTGCCGAAGGCCGAGGCGGCGGCGGCGCCGAGGCCATACCCCATGATGCTGTTGCCCATGTTGAACGGTGGCAGCGTCGCAAAGGAGTGGCAGCCGATGTCGGCGCTGATGTGCAAAGGACCGGTCTCCTTCTGCAGGAGCTTCATGGCGGCGAAGAACGGCCGTTCCGGGCAGCCGATGCAAAGACCCGAGGGCCGCGGCGGCACCAGGGCGGCGAGCTTGCCGGCCGGCACCAGGGGTGCCTCGCGGCTGCCGGACTCGGCCGCCGCCTCAGGCGCCCGGGGACTGACCGCCCAGCGCTCGAGGAATGCCTTGAGGCCGCGGCGCAGCACATCGACGGTGTACTCCCCGTGCATCGGCAGCACTTCCTTGCCGAGAATGCGCGTGGCGACGCCGCGCTGGTGCAGGATCTGGGTCGCCGCCTGTTCAAGATACTCCGGCTGCCCCTCCTCGATGATGAGCACCGCCTGCTTGCCGCGGCAGAAGCGCTCCCACTCCTCGGGCACGAGCGGGTAGGTGACGTTAAGCACGTAGAGCGGCACCTCGCTGGCGCCGAAGGCGTCGGCGCGCCCGAGCAGCTCGAGCGCCCGCAGCGTGTTGTTGTAGAGGCCGCCCTGCAGCACGATGCCGATGTTGCCCTCACTCCCGGGCATCGTCTCGTTCAGGCCGCGCGCGGCGATGAAGCGCTGCGCCGCCGGCAGGCGCGTCTCGATCTTCTCCTTCTCCTGCGCGTAGGTGGAGGGTGGCAGGATGATGCGTCCGTAGTCGCGCACCGGGTGCGCCAGCGCGTCGGCGCCGGAGAACGCGGGGCGGCGGTTGTCCTCGCAGACGAAGCGCCCGTACACGTGGCAGGCACGGATGCGCAGCATCAGCATCACCGGCGTATTGCTCGCCTCGGACAGCTCGAACCCCTGCTCGACCGCGCGCACGATCTGCGGCAGCTGCGGGCGCGGGTCGAGCAACCACATCTGCGACTTCATGGCGAAGGCGTGGGTGCGCTCCTGCATGATGCTCGCGCCCTCGCCGTAGTCCTCGCCGAGGATGATGAGGGCGCCGCCCTTGACCCCGGCGGAGGCGAGGTTGGAGAGCGCATCGGAGGCGACGTTGGTACCGACGGTGGACTTCCAGGTCACCGCCCCGCGCAGCGGGTAGTTGATCGACGCGGCGAGCATGGCGGCGGCGGTGGCCTCCGAGGCGCTCGCCTCGAAGTGCACGCCGAGCTCACTCAGGATGTCCTCAGCATCGCTGAGCACATCCATGAGGTGGGAGATCGGCGCGCCCTGGTAGCCGCCGACGTAGGCGACCCCGGACTGCAGCAGCGCCTTGGTGACGGCGAGGATCCCCTCACCGCGGAACTCTGCGCCCGCGCCGAGCCGCAGTGACTGGACTTCCTTCGCGAACGAGCGCTCGGCCATCGGCTCCAGCCTGCCGCGCTCAGGCGGGGACGAGCGCGAGCACGCGCAGCGGACTGCCCGAGCCGTTCACGATCTTCAGCGGCGGCGCGATCACCACCGCGCCGGTCGCGGGCAGCTGCTCGAGGTTGGTGAGGCTTGCCAGCCCGAAGCGGTTGGAGCCGTGCATGATGGTGTGGCAGGGGAACATCGGCTCGAAGGTGGGCGCCTGGCCGGCATCCGTGCCCACCGTCTCCACCCCGACGCCGAGGATGTCCCGCTCCTTGGCGAGGAACGGCACGGCCTGCGGGTGAAAGCCGGGCGTGTGGGCGCCATCAGCGCCGATGTTGAGGAAATCCCGGGCACTTTTTTTCTGCGACCAGTCGGTGCGGATCAGCACCCAGGCGTGGGGGGGATCCTGCCATGGGCGGCCTCCCAGACCTCGATGGTTGCGCGGGTGACGAGGAAGTCCGGATTCGCCTGGGCCTCGCGCGCCACGTCGATGACGCAGGCCGGGCCGATGAAGCGCTCGACCGGGATGTTGTGGGTGGCATTGTTGGCGTAGTCCTTGCCCGTGACCCAGTGAATCGGGGCATCGAAGTGCGTGCCGGTGTGCTCACCGCAGGCGATGTTGTTCCAGTACCAGGCGGGCCCGCGGGCGTCGTAGCGCGAGATCTCCTCCAGCGCGAAGGGTCTGGAGGGCGCGAACTGGGGCGGCAGCTGAATGGTCGGGGTGGAAGCCTCCAGCGGCACCGTCAGATCCACGACCCTGATGCGGCCGCCGATGATCCCGGCGACCAGTTGCTCCAGAGCGGGGGACGACCTGGCGGGTGACTGCGTTGCCGTGCTCATGAGCTTCTCTCGTGTGCGGCGGGCTGCGTGCCCGGTGGAGAAATGATTGACACCTGAAGTAACTGGCAATATAACATAGCCGGCATCACTGCAATAGCGTCGCGACGGGGGTTCCGGCCGGTATGAGACGAATCGTCTGCGTGGGCGGCGGCCCGGCCGGGCTGTACGCGGCGATCCTGCTGCGCAAGGCCCTGCCGGCGGCGCGCATCGAGGTCTTCGAGCGCAACCGCCCGGACGACACCTTCGGCTGGGGCGTGGTGTTCTCCGACCAGACGATGGCCAATTTCCAGGCTGCCGACCCCGAGTCGCATGCCGCAATCCTCGCGAACTTCCATCACTGGGACGATATTGCCATTTATTTCGGCGGCCGGCGGCTGGTAAGCGGCGGCCATGGTTTCTGCGGCATCGCCCGCAAGCGCCTGCTCGGGGTGCTGCAGGAACGCGCCCGGACCCTGGGGGTGGTGCAGCATTTCCAGCGCGAGGTAGAGGACGAATCCGCCTTCGCCGACGCCGACCTCATCGTGGCCGCCGATGGCATCAACAGCAGGACGCGCGCCCGCCATGCGCAGGTGTTCGAGCCGCACATCGACGTGCGCCACTGCCGCTTCATCTGGCTCGGAACCACGCGACCATTCAGCGAGTTCACGTTCGCCTTCCGTGAAACCGAGCACGGCTGGTTCCAGATCCACGCCTACCAGTTCAGCGCCGAGCTCTCCACGGTGATCGTGGAGACGCGCGAGGAGACCTGGGCGGCCCATGGCCTGGAGCGCGCCAGCACCGCCGAGTCCATCGCTTTCTGCGAGGCTCTGTTTGCGCCCTACCTCGATGGCCACCGCCTGCAGAGCAACGCCAATCACCTGCGCGGCTCGGCGTGGCTGAACTTCAACCGCGTCAGCTGCGCCCGCTGGCATGACGGTCGCATCGTGCTGCTGGGTGATGCCGCGCACACCGCCCACTTCTCCATCGGCTCGGGCACCAAGCTTGCCATGGAGGACGCGATCGCCCTCACCGGCCTGGTGAGCGCCGGCGGCCCCCTCGAGGCTGCGCTCGCGGCCTACCAGCGCGAGCGCCACGTGGAGGTGCTGAAGCTGCAGAGCGCGGCGCGCAACCGCATGGAATGGTTCGAGCACGTGGCGCGCTACGTGCACCTGCCGCCCGAGCAGTTCGCCTACAGCCTGCTCACCGGCAGCCAGCGCATCGGGCACGAGAACCTGAAGGTGCGCGATCCGCGCTTCGTCGCCGACTACGAGCGCTGGCTCGCCGAGCGTGACGGCGCCGCCTCCCCGCGTCCGCCGATGTTCCTGCCCTTCCGTCTGCGCGGCATGCAGCTTGAGAACCGCATCGTCGTCGCGCCCATGGCGCAGTACAGTGCCCTCGAGGGCGTCCCGGGCGAGTGGCACCTGGTGCACTACGGACAGCGCGCGCTCGGCGGGGCGGGACTGCTCTACACCGAGATGACCTGCGTATCACCCACCGGGCGCATCACCCCCGGATGCACGGGGCTGTGGAACGAGGCCCAGCGCAGCGCCTGGGAGCGCATCGTGAGGTTCGTGCACGCGCACTCCCCTACCAAGATCTGCCTGCAGCTGGGCCACGCCGGGCGCAAGGGCTCCACCCAGCTCGGCTGGCAGCAGGCCGACGCGCCACTGCCGACGGGGAACTGGCCCCTGCTCGCTCCCTCAGCCCTTCCCTGGCAGGAGGGCGTAAGCCAGTCACCCCGCGCCATGGAACGCACCGACATGGTGCGCGTATGCGGGGAGTTCGTACACGCCGCACGCCTCGGGGCGACGGCCGGCTTCGACATGCTCGAGCTGCACATGGCGCACGGCTACCTGCTCGCCTCCTTCCTGTCCCCGCTCACCAATCAGCGCACCGATGAGTACGGCGGCGCCATCGACAACCGCCTGCGCTTCCCGCTCGAGGTAGTGCAGGCCGTCCGCGCCGCCTGGCCGCAGGACCGGCCGCTCTCGGTGCGCATTTCGGCGAGCGACTGGGCCGACGGAGGCTTAAGCGATGCCGACCTGCTCGCCATCGCGCGCGCCTTGAAGGACGCCGGCATCGATCTCATCGACGTCTCCAGCGGCCAGACCGTGCCCTGGCAGAAGCCGGTCTACGGACGCATGTGGCAGACGCCCTTTGCGGATGAGATCCGCAACGAGATCGGGCTCGCCACGCTCGCGGTCGGCAACATCTACGAGGCCGACCACGTGAACTCCATCATCGCCGCCGGACGCGCCGATCTGTGCGCGCTCGCCCGCCCGCACCTCGCCAACCCCGCGTGGACGCTCGAGGCTGCCGCGCGCCAGGGGTACGCAGCACAGTGGTGGCCGAACCCCTACCTTTCCGCCAAGAGTCAGCTCGAGCGCAACCTTGCGCGCGCCAACCCCCCGGGAGCCCCGCCATGAGCACCAGCCATACCCTGCAGGACCAGCACGCGGTCGTCACCGGCGCCAGCCGCGGCATCGGCGCTGCGATCGCGGTCGCGCTCGCCGCCGAGGGCGTGCGCGTCTCACTGCTGGCGCGCGATGAGGCGACGCTCGCGGGTGTGGCGCAGCGGCTCGGTGCCGCGCAGGCACTGGCGGTCACCGCCGATGTCACCGACCCGGGGTCGGTGCAGCGTGCCTTCGCGGCGGCGCGCGCGCGCTTCGGCCCGGTGCAGCTCCTCATTAACAACGCCGGCCAGGCCGCCAGTGCCAAGTTCACCGACACCGACGCGACGCTCTGGAACCGGATACTGGGCGTCAACCTCACCGGCACCTACCTGTGCGCGCGCGAGGCGGTCGGGGACATGCTCAAGGGTGGCTTCGGGCGCATCGTCAACATCGCGAGCATCGCCGGCCTGCGCGGCGCGGCTTATCTGTCCGCCTACGTCACCTCCAAGCACGCCGTGATCGGACTCACCCGCTCTCTTGCGCTCGAGTACGCCACGCGCAACATCACCGTGAATGCCGTGTGCCCGGGCTACGTCGACACCGACATCGTAAAGAACGCGATCGCCAACATCAGCCAGAAGACCGGCCGCAGTGCCGCCGAGGCGCGCGCCACTCTGGTTGCCACCAACCCCCAGGGGCGCCTCGTGACCGCTGAGGAAGTGGCAGAGGCGACTCTGTGGCTGTGCCGCCCCGGTTCCGCCAGCGTCACCGGCCAGAGCATCGTGCTCGCTGGCGGCGAAGTGACCTGAAAGGACCTGCCCCCATGCCCAAGGATAAGGCCCGCCTGAAGCTCATCGACGTCCCGGTCGATGCCGAGACGCGCATCCGCGACGATCATCACCTCTCGGTGCGCCTGTGGCTGCGCATGCTCAGCTGCACCAACCGCATCGAGAGCCTGGTGCGCCAGAACATGGCCGCGAGCTTTCAGACCACGCTGCCGCGCTTTGACCTCATGGCGCAGCTCGAACGCTCGCGCCACGGGCTGAAGATGAGCGAGCTGTCGATGCGCATGATGGTGACCGGCGGCAACGTCACCGGCATCACCGATGGCCTGGAGAAGGAAGGTCTCGTGGTGCGCGAGGTGGATGCGAGCGACCGGCGCGTCTACCGCGTGCGGCTCACCCCGGAAGGCCAGCGCCAGTTCCGCCGCATGGCCGCCGAGCACGAACAGTGGGTGATCGCGCTCTTCGAGGGCCTCAGTGCCCGCAGCAAAGAGCAACTGGTGTCGCTCCTCGGGGAGCTCAAGCACCACGTCAGCGGCGAGGCCGAGAAGGACAAGGCCGTCAGCCGATGAGCGCCTTCAACCCCCACACCCGGCACTTCCTCTTCGAGCTCAAGGGGCGCACCGGCCTCATCACGCTCAACCGCCCGGAACGCAAGAACCCCCTCACCTTTGAGTCCTACGCGGAGCTGCGCGACCTGTTCCGCGAGCTCACCACCGTGAGCGAGGTGCGTGCCATCGTCCTCACCGGCGCTGGCGGCAACTTCTGCTCCGGCGGCGACGTGCACGAGATCATCGGTCCGCTGACGCAGATGGATGCGGCGGGGCTGTTGCGCTTCACGCAGATGACCGGCGACCTGGTCAAGGCCATGCGCCACTGCCCGCAGCCCCTCATCGCCGCCATCGACGGGGTATGCGCCGGCGCCGGCGCCATCCTCGCCATGGCGTCCGACGTGCGCATCGGCACGCCGCGCGCGCGAACCGCCTTCCTCTTCACGCGCGTCGGGCTCGCCGGGTGCGACATGGGGGCGTGCGCGCTCCTGCCGCGGATCATCGGCCAGGGCCGGGCGGCGGAGCTGCTCTACACGGGGCGCGCCATGACGGCGGAGGAAGGTGCCGCCTGGGGATTCTTCAATCGCCTGGTCGAGCCGGACGCCCTGCCGGCGGCCGCCGCGACGCTGGCCGCGGAGATCGCCGCGGGGCCGACGCTGGCGCACGCGATGACCAAAAAGATGCTGCACCAGGAATGGGACATGCCCATCGATGCGGCCATCGATGCGGAGGCCAAAGCCCAGGCGCACCTCATGCAAAGCGAGGACTTCCGGCGCGCGTACCGGGCCTTCGTCGCCAAGCAGAAGCCGCAGTTCGAAGGCAACTGAGGCTTTCCGCACCCCATGCCTGCCGCGACCGGATTCCTCGACTGGCCCTTCTTCGATGCGCCGCACCGCGAGCTCGTGGCGCGGCTCGATGCGTGGGCGCAGGCGCACCTGGCGAGCGCGGCCCACCCGCAGGAGCGCAGCGCGGTGGACGCGCGCTGCCGCGCGCTGGTACACGCGCTCGGGGACGCAGGCTTCACGCGCTACGCCATCCCCGCGGGAGACGTGGCGGCACGCTTCGACGTGCGCTCACTCGCCCTCATCCGCGAGCGGCTCGCCTGGCATGACGGCCTTGCGGACTTTGCCTTTGCCATGCAGGGCCTGGGCGCCGGCGCGCTGTGGCTCGAAGGCTCAGCCGAACTCAAGGCGCGCTACCTGCCGGGAGTGATTGCCGGCGACCGCATCGCCGCCTTCGCCCTCTCCGAGCCGGACGCGGGCTCGGACGTGGCCGCGCTTGCCTGCCAGGCGCGCCGCGCGGGCGAGCACTACGTGCTCAATGGCCACAAGACCTGGATCTCCAACGCCGGCATCGCCGACTTCTACTGCCTGTTCGCGCGCACCGCCGCCGCCGAGAAGCGTGCCGACGGCTCGGTCGCGGCGCGCGGCATCAGCGCCTTCCTCGTCGATGCGGCCACCGCGGGCTTCAGTGTCAGCGCGCGCATCGACACGCTCGCGCCGCACCCGCTCGGCACTCTGACGCTGAAGGACGTGGTGGTCCCGGCGAACCACAGGCTCGGCGCGGAGGGGGCCGGCTTCAAGCTCGCGATGCGCACCCTCGATGTGTTCCGCACCTCCGTCGCCGGCGCCGCGCTCGGCTTCGCTCAGCGCGCCCTCGATGAGGCGCTCGCCCACGTAACGCAGCGTGCCATGTTCGGCCGCACGCTCGCGGACCTGCAGCTGACGCAGGCGGCCCTCGCAGACATGGCCACCGAGATCGACGCGGCGCGCCTGCAGACCTATCGCGCCGCATGGGCCCGCGACCGCGGCGCGGCCGTGACCCGGGAGGTGGCGATGGCGAAGCTCTCGGCTACCGAGTCCGCGCAACGCGCGATCGACCGGGCGCTGCAGCTGTTCGGCGGCCGTGGCGTCGTGCACGGTTCGGTCACCGAGCGGCTCTACCGGGAGATCCGGGCGCTGCGTATTTACGAGGGGGCCTCTGAAGTGCAGAAACTCATCATCGCGCGCGAGCTCCTGGCCGCGGCGGGGACGCCATGAGCGACCCGCGCATCCTGCAGCCCCCGGGGTGGCCGGCGCCGCGCGGCTACAGCAATGGCATTCTCGCGAGCGGCCGGCAGGTGTTCGTCGCCGGCCAGGTTGGCTGGGACGCCCAGGGGCGCTTCCCGAGCGCGAGCCTCGCCGCACAGGTGCGCCAGGCGCTCGAGAACGTGTGCGCGGTTCTCGCCGCCGGGGGCGCGCGTGCCGAGCACATCGTGCGCCTCACCTGGTTCGTCACGAGCCGCACCGAGTACTACGCGGAGCTGAAGGAGATCGGCGCCGCCTACCGCGCGGTCATGGGGCGGCACTACCCGGCCATGAGCGTGGTGCAGGTGGTGGCCCTCATGGAGGCACAGGCCAAGGTTGAGATCGAGGCCACCGCCGTGCTCCCCGAGGGATCCTAGAGCGCCCCGTGTGGCGACCGCAGGAACGCATCCGCCACGATTCAAGCGGCGGACCCTGGCCGCTGGCGGCGGAGGCTGAGCGCTCGCGGCTGTTTTCACCCGTGGCGGTCGGCCCCCTCACCCTGAGCGCCCGCACCTGGGTGCCGGCGATGGTTCCCTGGCGTGCCGGCAGCGATGGCAGCGTGACCCCGCAGGTCCTCGAGTGGTACCGCTGCTTCGCCCGCGGCCGCCCCGCGGGGCTGGTGGTGGAGGCCACCGGGATCCGCGATGTCCCGAGCGGCCCGCTGCTGCGGATCGGGGATGAGCGCTTCCTGCCCGGGCTTGAGGAACTGGTGCGCGTGGTGCGTGAGGCGAGCGGCGGTGAGACGCGCCTTTTCATCCAGCTCATCGACTTCCTCAGCATCCGCCGGCGGCCGGACCCGCAGCGGTTCCTGCGCGAGTTCCTGCCGATCAGCGCGCGCCACCGCCGCGCGTGTCGTCCCGGGGCTGGCGATGACGAGGTGCGCGCGTGGCTCGCCGGCCTTGCCCCCGCGCAGCTGGCGGGCGTCCTCGAGCCGCGCGAACTCGAGGCGCTCGAATACGGCGCGCGCGAGCGGGTCACGGACCTGGACGTTGCGCCCATCCGCGAGTTGCCGCGCAGCCTGCCGCCGCTCTTCGCGCAGGCCGCGCAGCGCGCGCGCCGCGCCGGCTTCGACGGCGTGGAGCTGCACTTCGCGCACGCCTACACGCTCGCCTCCTTCCTGTCGCGGACCAATGACCGCACCGATGGCTACGGGGGCGCGCGCGAGGCGCGCGTGCGGCTGCCGCTGGAAGTGTATGCGCAGGTGCGCGCCGCGGTCGGTCAGGACTTCGCGGTCGGCTGCCGCTTCCTCGCGGAGGAATGCATCGCGGGCGGCAGCGGGGTCGAGGATGCCGCCTACTTCGGGGAGCAGTTTGCGCGCGCCGGCATGGACTTCCTGTCGCTGTCGCGCGGCGGCAAGTTCGATGACGCGCAGCAACCGAAGGTCGGTGAGGCGGCCTATCCCTACACCGGTCGCAGCGGCTACGAATGCATGCCGTCCTATTACTCCGACGCCCGCGGTCCCTACGGACGCAATCTTGAGGCGACGGCACGCGTGCGCGCGGCGCTGCGCGCCCAGGGCGCCCTCACCCCGGTCATCGCCGCCGGGGGCATCCACAGCTTCACGCAGGCCGAGGCGGTGCTGGCGGACGGCCAGGCGGACATCGTCGCGTTCGCGCGCCAGGCACTCGCCGACCCGGACTGGTTCCGCAAGGTCAGGAGCGGCCGCGGTGCCGAGGTGCGGCTGTGTCTCTATACCAACTACTGCGAGGCGCTCGACCAGCGCCACCGCCAGGTCACGTGCGAGCTGTGGGACCGCGTGGCCCTCGATGAGCCCGGCGTGCCGCTCTCGCGTGACGGCAAGCGCCGCCTGACGCCGCCTGACGGGTGGTGAGCGCCGTGCCTCAATGCACCTGCACGGCGCGCCTCGCCCTGAGGTCCTCGTAGACGATCGAGAGCAGATACGGCTGCTTGACGAGGTTGCCGCCCCAGGTGCGGTCCAGGTCATCGAGCGGGTGCGAGGCGAGCAGCTGCTCCTCGCTCAGGCCGCGCTCGATGGCCCGTGCGACCCGGGCACGCACCTCCCGCAGCATCCCCTGGTAGGCGCGGATGTCCTCGCGGCTGGCGATGGGGCCATGGCCCGGGATGATGCGCGTGTGAGGCCCGCACAGGCCGTAGAGGGTGTCGTAGAAGGCGATCATGCCGTCGATGGTGCCGCCGTGCTCGAAGTCGATGTCCGGATAGAAGCCGTGGAAGAAGGTGTCGCCGGTCTGCAGCACGTCGGCCTCGAGGTAACGCACGACGAGGTCCCCGTCGGTGTGCGCCGCGGGCGCGTGGATGATCTCGAGCGTCTGCGCGCCCAGGTACATGCGCTGCGTGCCCGGCCCGAGCGCGAGCGCCGGCACGCCCGCAGGGTCGGGGGCGTACTGCGCATCCTGCTAGCTTGCCCGCCTGCTGGGCGGCGAGGATGTAGTCGTGGGTCTCGCGGCTTGCGATGATGAGGGCCCCGCGGCGCGCGAAGTCCGCGTTGCCGCCCACGTGATCCCAGTGCCAGTGCGTGTCGATCACGTAGCGCACGGGTTTCCCTGAAATGCGCGCGACGGCCGCTCGCACCCGGGGATTCAACTGCGGCCATTCCGCATCCACCAGCAGCACCCCTGCGGGGCCGGCCACCACGCCGATGTTGCCGCCGAAGCTCTCGAGCATGTGCACGCCGTGACCCAGGTCGCGGTCCACAAGGGGCGTGCGCTGCCAGTCAGGCAGCTCCATCTTCAGCTCCGGCGCCGCCTGCGCCGGTCCCCACAGGCCCGCGATCGCCAGCCATGACAGCGCCCAGGCATGCTTCACTCGCGCGCTCCCCGCATTCACAAGATAAGTCGATTTAAGCAATGCGCCCCTGCGAGCGTCAACGCGGCGCGACGCCCGCGCGCCCGGGCTCCTCACTCCCCCTTTCGACGCAGGGACGCCCGCCGCCGGCGGCGTACAATCGTGAGCCACCGAGAACGTAACACCAGGACCTGCACCATGGCGAAGATGCATGCGATGACCGTCACTCAACCGGGTGCCCCGCTGCAACTGCAGGACCGCGAGATCCCCGAGCCTGGCCGTCACGAAGTGCGCATCCGCGTGCAGGCCTGCGGGGTCTGCCACAGCGATGCGCTCACCATCGCCGGCCTGATGCCGGGGCTGAAGTTCCCGCGCATCCCGGGACACGAGGTCATCGGCACGATCGAGGCGCTGGGCGCCGACGTCGCGGGCTGGGAGAGCGGGACGCGCGTCGGCGTCGGCTGGTCCCCGGGCGCCTGCGGATACTGCAGCAACTGCCGCCACGGCGATGCCTTCGCCTGCCTCAACATCCAGGGCGCCACCGGCGTGAGCCGCGATGGCGGCTACGCCACCCACATGCTCGCCCACGCGAGCGCGCTGGCCCGCGTGCCGGCGCAGCTCGACACCGTCGACTCTGCCCCGCTTCTGTGCGCCGGCATCACCACCTTTAATGCGCTGCGCCACAGCGGTGCGCGGGCCGGGGACCTGGTCGCGGTCCATGGGATCGGCGGTCTCGGGCATTTGGGCATCCAGTTCGCAGCGCGCCTGGGGTTTCGGGTCGCGGCCGTGAGTCGCGGCGCCGACAAGGCCGCGCTCGCGCGCACCCTCGGTGCCCACGAGTACATCGACAGCGAACGCGGCGACCCGGCCGCCGCGCTGCGTGCGCTCGGCGGTGCGCGTGCCATCCTCGCCACCGTTACCGACGCCAAGGCCATGCAGTCGATCGTCGGCGGTCTCGGAGCCAACGGCACGATGCTGGTGATCGGCGCGGTCGGTCCCTTCCCGATCAACTCGCTCGAGTTGTTGAGCAAGCGTGCCGCGGTGAAGGGCTGGTACTCAGGCACCAGCGTCGACTCGGAGGACACCCTCACCTTCAGCCAGCAGACCGGGGTCGCCTCCATGAATGAGGTGTATCCGCTCGAGCAGGCGCAGGCGGCCTATGAGCGCATGATGAGCGGCAAGGCGCGCTTCCGCGTGGTGCTCAAGATCGGCTAAGAGACCGGCGCTGGGCCGCGGCGGCACGCGCACACTCTTATTAATGGGTCCGGGCTGCGGGGTTGCTGCCTCGTTACACAGGCACGGGGAGTAGAACGGAGCTTCCCGGAGGTAAGCGCGCTTTGGCCTCTTCGGACTTGGGCTCCTCGGGCCCGGCTGCCCGCGCCGTCGCCGCAGCGCCTGACCCGTGCTCGGGTCTTCGGTTCTGAGTTCAGGGCGGCAGCGGCTCGGGTGCGGCGGGTGTGCCTTTGCGGCGATCCTGCCAGCGCTGCAGGATCACGAAGAATGAGGGGACGAACAGTACCGCAAGACAGGTCGAGGCCAGCATGCCGCTGAACACCGCGATGCCGATGGAGGCGCGCGCCGAAGCGCCCGCGCCCTTGGCGAGCACCAGCGGCAGCACGCCCAGGATGAAGGCGAAGGAAGTCATGACGATCGGACGGAAGCGCTTCTCGGCGGCCTTCACTGCGGCCTCGGCGACGCTCGCGCCCGCCTCGTGCAGCTCGCGCGCGACTTCCACGATCAGGATGGCATTCTTGGCGGACAGCGCAATCAGAAGCACGAGCCCGATCTGGGTGTAGAGGTTGTTGGCGATCCCGAGCGCCAGCAGTGCGCCACCGGTCCCGAGCAGCGCCAGCGGCACACCGAAGATGACCGCAGCGGGCGTGACCCAGCTGCCGTACTGCCCGGCAAGCACCAGGTACACGAGCAGCATCGCGAGCGCGAACACGATGTAAGCGGAGCTGCCGGCGAGCTTCTCCTGGTAGGACATGGCAGTCCACTCGCTCTGCATGCCCGGCGGCAGCGATTTGGCGGTGAGCTCGTCCATGGTCTGCAAGGACTGCCCGGAGCTGAAGCCGCTGGCCGTCATGCCGTTCACGGAGCTTGACGGGTAGAGGTTGTAGAGGCTGATGAGCGCAGGTCCGCGCGTGTAGTCGACGTCCGCCAGCGTCCCGATCGGCACCATGGCACCGGTGCTGCTGCGCACGTAGTAGCGACGCAGGTCCTGCGGGGACAGCCGATAGGCGCTGTCGGCCTGGACGAACACCGGGAACACGCGCCCGAACTTGGTGATCTGGCTGGTGTACGTGGAGCCGAGGTAGGTTTGCAGCGTGTCGAACACGCTGCCGACCGAAACCGACAGCGCCTGGGCCTTGGCGCGGTTGATGTCGGCGCTCAGTTGCGGAACCTCGGCGCGGAACGGGGAAAACACGCGCTCAAGTCCCGTCTGCGTGTTCGCCTCACTCACCAGCAGATCGGTCGCGCGCTGCAGCTTCTGGTAGTCGAAGCTGCCGTCGGTGATCTCGACCTGCATCTGGAAGCCCCCCGACATGCCGATGCCCTGGATCGGGGGCGGGGGCACCACTTGTACGCGGGCGGACTCGACCTGCCCGAGGCGCCGGGACAGGCTCTGGTACAGCCCCTTGAGATCCTGGCCCTTTACCTTGTAGCGCTCATCCCAGTCCTTGAGGGTGAGGTAGATCACGCCGGCATTGGCAAGGGAGGCGTTGCCATCGAGCGCCGAGACGCCGCCGATACTGATCGCGTGCTCGACCCCGGGGGTCTGCAGCGCCTCCTGCGTGATGCGCTCCAGCACCGCCTGCGTGCGCTCGAGCGAGGCGGCATCCGGCAGCTGCACCGCCACGAGCAGGTAGCCCTGGTCCTCGATCGGGATGAAGCTCGTCGGCACGCGGGCGAGCGCCAACACCGACAGCACGATCAGGGCGGCGGCGATGATCGCCATCAGCCCGCTGTGCGCCACCATGCGTGAGATCAGCCGAACGTAGGCACGCTCGACCGGATTGTAGAGTGCATCGAAGCCCCGATAGAACCAGTTCTTGCGCCGCTGAGGATCGATGGGCCTCAGCCACAGCGCGCACTGGGTCGGCTTCAGCGTCGCGGCATTAATCGCGCTGATGAGGGCGGTGGCGGCAATCACGAGGGCGAACTGGCGGTACATCTGCCCGCTGATGCCCGGCATGAAGGCCGCCGGCAGGAACACCGACATCAGAACCAGCGTAATGCCGATGATCGGACCGAGCAGCTCGCGCATCGCGTTAACCGAGGCATCGTGCGGAGTCTGCCCGTGCTCGATGTTCTGACTCACGCCCTCGACCACGACGATCGCATCGTCCACCACGATGCCGATCGCGAGCACCAGCGACAGCAGCGTCAGTACGTTCACCGAGAAGCCCATGGCCGCCATGGCGGCAAAGGCACCAATGATCGTCACCGGCACCGTGGTCGCCGGCACCAGCGTGGCACGCCAGTTCTGCAGGAACACCAGAATCACGATGAGCACCAGGACGCCCGCCTCGATCAGCGTGCGGTACACCTCATGGATCGAGGCCGAGACGAACTTTGTGGTGTCGAAGGGAATGCTGTACCTGAGTCCCTGCGGGAAGTCCTTTGCCATGGTCGCGAGGCGCGCCTGCACCGCCTTCGCGACGTCCAGGGCGTTGGCCTCCGGCAGCTGATAGATGGCGATGCCGGCGGCCGGCCGGCCGTCCATCGTGAAGGACTGGCTGTAGGTCTGCGCGCCGAGCTCCACCCGCGCCACGTCGCGCACGCGCGTGATGGCGCGGCTGCCGCCCGCAGCCGAGTCAGTCTTGACGATGATGTCCTCGAACTCCTCGACGTCGTTAAGCGCCCCGGGCACGTTGACGGTGAGCTGGAAATCCTGGCCGCTGGCCGCCGGGGGCGTCCCCACCTGCCCGGCCGCCACCTCCTGGTTCTGCTGACGGATCGCATTGATCACATCGTTCGGAGTGAGCGAGCGCGCCAGAAGCTGCTGCGGGTCAAGCCAGACGCGCATGCTGTACTGGCCAATGCCAAAGACGCTGACGTCGCCCACGCCGGGCAGCCGCGCCAGCACGTCACGCATGCGAATCGAGGCGTAGTTGCTGAGGAACAGGCTGTCGAAGTGCGGGTCGTCACTCGTGAGCGTGACGATCTGCAGGATGGCCGTGGACTTCTTGCGCGTCACCACGCCATTGGTCTGCACTGCCGCCGGGAGCGACGCCAGCGCGGACGCCACCCGGTTCTGCACCAGCACCTGCGCGAAGTCGAGGTCCGTGCCAACCTTGAAGGTCACGGTCAGGGTGTAGTTGCCGTCGTTGGTGCTCGTCGACTGCATGTACAGCATGTTCTCGACGCCGTTGACCTGCTGCTCGATCGGCAGTGCCACGGTATTGATCAGGGTGCGGGCGTTGGCGCCGGGGTAACGCGTGGTCACCTGCACGGTCGGCGGTGTAATCGGGGGGTACTGCGATACCGGTAGCGTGAAGATCGCCACGATCCCGAGCAGCATAGTCAGCAGCGCAATGACGTTGGCGAGCACCGGCCGCTCGATAAAGAACTTAGCGAGCACGCGCGCCTTCCTAGTGCGCAGCGCCGGCCGGCGCCGCCAGCGGCTGCTGGGTCGGGGTCACGAGGTTGCCGGGGATCGCGTTCTGCAGTCCATCGACCACTACCTCACTCTCCGGGCTCAGTCCGGTGAGCACGGCGCGCAGGCCTGCCTCGCGCGCGCCGATCGTGACGCGCTGCTGCGTGACCTTGTGGTCCGGAGCGACGATGAGCACGTAGCTGCCCACCTGGTCGCTGCTGACGACGCGATCCGGCACCATCAGGCGCTGCGCCGGGGGGCCCAGCGGGATGCGCAGCCGCGCAAACAGGCCCGGCAGGAAGGTGCGCTCGCGGTTCGGTACCACCGCGCGCAGCTGCAGCGTGCCGCTGCCGGTATCAAGGCCGGTGCCAGCGAAGTCGAGCACGCCCTGGTGCGGGTAGCCCTGCTCGGTCTGCAGCCCGAGCGTTACCGGGATCGGGGGCACCTCGGCGTTGATCGGGTGGCCCTGCGCCAGTGCGGCTGCGCGTACCCGCAGCACGTCACGCTCGTTGACGCTGAAGTAGACGAAGGCGGGATCGATCTGCTCGAGCGTGGCAAGTTTGGTGGCCGTCCCGGTGCTGCCGACGAGGTTGCCCGGATCCACCAGGTGGCGGTCGATGCGTCCGGCGAAAGGCGCCGTGATGCGCGTATAGCCGAGGTTGATCTTGGCGAGCGTCACGGCGGCGGCAGCCTGGTCGCGCTGCGAGCGCCACTTCTCCACATTCGCCTGCGAGGTGGCGTTCTCCTTGATCATGCGCAGCTGGCGCTCGTACTCGGACTGTGCATTCGCCAGCTGCGCCTGCTGCGAAGCGAGCTTTGCCTGGTAGGGCTCCGGCTCGATGACGAACAGCAGCTGCCCGGCCTTTACGAGACTGCCGTCCTTGAAATCGACGCTGCGCAGGTAGCCCTCCACGCGCGCCACCAGGTCCACGGTCTGGGACGCCGCCACCGAGCCGGTCGCCTCGAGGTAGTCGGTCACGGGGAGAAAGAGCGGTCTGGCCACCATCACCGCGGGCGCCGGCGGGGGCTGGTACTGATTGCTGCGGCCGCACCCGGACAGCAGCGCCAGCGCGGTGCTCAGTAGGGTGACGGCCAGCGGCTGCGCCGTGTCGATGTACTTCAGGATCACCGCGTCTCCCCTTGGTCTGGTGTCTCGGGCACCGGCAGCTGAGGTCCGCCCTCGGGCAGGTGTCCCCAGTTGGTGCGCCGCTGCATCTCCGCGCGCGTGGCTGCGGGCAGGAGATTGTCACCCTGACGCAGCTGCCAGCCGCCACCGAGTGAGCGGTACACGCTCACGAGTGCCAACGGCACGCTGCCGCGCGCGCTGGCGAGCCCGTCCTCGACCTGCAGCTGCAGCTGTTCAGCGCTCAGAACCGTGGTGTAGTCCGACGCCCCCTCCTTGTAGCGCACGATCGCAAGCTCGGTGGACCGGCGCGCCGAACCGGCGGCGTCGGTCAGAGTGAGCAGTGTCGCCTGCGCGGCGGCGAAGGCGGCGCGCGCATCCTCCACCTCCTGCTGGGCCTGCAGCACGGTATTCTGGTAGGTCAGCACGGCCTGCTGGAACACGGCGTCCTGCACGCGCACTGAGTTCACGATGCGGCCGTAGTTGAAGATGGGGAACACGAAAGAAGCCCCGGCGCTGGCGGCACGGTTATCCCAGTTGAACAGATCCCCGATGGAGCCGCCACGCAGACTCGTACCGACGAAGCCGAAGCTGCCGGTGAGCGAGAAGGACGGATAGAGGTTGGCCTTGGCGACACCGATGGCGGCACTCTGCGCCGCGGCGCTGAGCTCCGCCTGGCGCACGTCGGGGCGGCGGCGCAGAAGGTCCTTCGGCATGCCGTCGGCGACGCTCGACGGGGCGGCGGGAATGTCGGCCTCGGCGCCGAGGCGCGCGTCCATGGTGTCCGGCGTGATCCCGAGCAGCACCGCGAGGGAATCCTTGTCGGCGCGCAGCGAGTTCTCAAGCCCCGGAATCTGCGCTTGCGTCTGCGCGAGCTGCGTAAGCGCCTGTTGCACGTCGAGCTCGCTGGTCTCGCCGGCCTCGAACTGCGCCCGCGCGATGCGCAGACTCTCCTGCTGCGTCTTCAGATTGTCCTGCGCCACGCGGATGCGCTGCTGCAGCGTGCGGATGTTGAGGTAGGTGCTGGCGACACCGGCGGTGAGGCTCACGAGCGCGCTGTCATAGGCGGCCACCGACGCCAGCATGGCGGCGCGGTCGGCCTCGATGGCGCGGCGGTACTTGCCCCAGAAATCCAGTTCCCAGCTGGCACTGAGGCCGAACTGGCTGGTGTCAAGAATCGGGTCGAGTCCCGGGGCGATCAGCGTCGCCTGGCTCTGGCGCTGGTGCTGTACGCCACCCCCGAGCGCCTGCTGCTGCGGGAAGAGCTCGCCGATCTCCACATTCAGCTGCGCCTGCGCCTGCAGAATGCGCGCGGCTGCGACCTGCAGCGAGAAGTTGTTGTGGTAGGCGTCCTCGATCAGGCCGTTCAGCGTCGTATCGTTGAAGAGCTTCCACCACACCGCCGTGTCGGATGCTGCCGGGGTGGTGCCCTGCGGCGCGTCGATCCAGTGGGCGGCCACGGGTGCCTTCGGGCGCGTGAAGTTCGGACCGATCTTGCAGCCGGTGAGTCCCGCCAGCGTCACGGCAACCAGCACCACGGCTCGCGCCGCTGCGTTGCCCTGCTGCGCGCCCATGCTCTCAGCCCCGGCGAGGCCTGAGCGCCGCGGCCCTACCCACCCGCCCGCTTACGCAGCAGGTAGTCTCGGAAGTTATCTGCTGCGCGGGTGGTGCTCAGCTCCGCCGCGCGCAGCGGCGTCACCCCGGAGGTCACATCCAGTGCCGCCGGTGACACGATAGCCTGCGCCGCCACGAGCACCTGTCCGGTTACGGAATCGTAAACCACGCCCGCGACGTTTATGGAGCCGACGAAGCTCGCGGGCTTGTCACGCACGGTGTGACCGGCACTCATCACGAGCCCCACCGGCGTCAGTCGCAGTGCCGTCGACAGCACTGGGCGACTGGCATTGATGCCCATCACGGTTATGTGGATGCGCACGATTCCCGGGCCGGGTGCGCTGACGATGTTGAAGTCAGGTCCCAGGACGCGATGGAACTCGGAGCCGAGTTTGGCGGCGATCATTTCCTGGTCAGCGAGCGAGGTTCCGCCGAAATCAGCCTCCGGACCACGGTACAGGTCGACCGGGTCGATGAGCATGCCGTGGTACTTGCCGCGATCGAACGTGGGTGTCTCATAGGCGCGCGTGGTGGCGAGCTTGGTGTCCGTGATCGGAATCATGCCGCTCACGTTGACCAGTTCCGGCGTGACGGGTTTGCCGGCGCAGGCCGACAGGACACAGGCGAGGGCCACGGTGGCCAGGGCGGCGATCCGCATGTTCAGGTGCCTCACGATAGCTCTCCCTAGTTCTTATCTGTCTGGTTATGCCGCAGGCGTCGCCAGTTTTGCAGGCGCACGGGGCGGCAGGAGCATCGACGGGGAGTGTAATGCAGCAGCGGATCGAACGGTATCCACGGCGCACTTCCGACATTGACCACGAGGATGCCGCAAACCTAAGATTGCCGCCCCGCATCCGGCCGCCGTGCACCAGCCGATGTCGCATCGGTACCGAGGACATGGCGGATCGCGATCTTCGGCGTACCGTACACAAGAACAACCTATCGGTCTGCGAGAAGCTCCATGAACGCATCAGCGCCTGTTCCTGCCCTCCTGACCGGTGCCCGCCGCGTGGGCCTGCTGGTGCTGTGCGCCTGTGTGTCCTGGCCGGTACTGTCGCAGGAGCCAGCCGCCCCCGTGCCGCCGGCGCTGACAGCGCCGGCCGCCGCGGCTTCCTGGCCCCATACCATCGTGCGCGACGGCGCCACGGTCACCATCTACCAGCCCCAGGCGACCTCCTGGCCCGACCGCAGCCGCATCACTGCGCGCGCTGCGCTCGCCATCACGCGCCCGGGGCAACCGCAGCTGATGGGTACCATCGAGCTTGCGCTCGCGACCCGCGTCGATGAGGCCGCGGGCGTTGTGAACCTCTCCGATCCGCAGCTCATCTCCTCTCACTTCCCGGCACTCGACACCCAAGAGGCGGCCGCCCTGGAGACCAAGATCCGCGCAGCGCTTACGCAGATGCAGATCCGGCAAGTGCCGCTGACCTCGGTGCTCCTGAGCCTCAAACAGGTACCGGGCGTGCCGGTCAAGGTCAACAACGAGCCGCCGGTCATCTTCTACGCGGATCACCCGGCGAGCCTGGTGGTGTTCGATGGCGAGCCGGTGCTGGTGCCCGCCGGCAAGTCGGGCCTCAAGTACGCCGTGAATACCAACTGGGGGGTCTTCACCGAGCAAGGTGCCTGGTACCTGCTCAACAATGGCTTCTGGTACTCCGCTGCGCAGATCGGTGGCCCCTACGCGCCAGTCAGCCAATTGCCGCATGCCTTCCTCGCCCTGAAGAAGGACCCGGGCTTCGCGGCCAGTGCCCCCTACATTCCCGCCAGGCCGCTGACGCCGAAGGATACCCCCGCACGGGTATTCGTCAGCCAGAAACCCGCCGAGATCATCGTCACGCAGGGGGCCCCGGCCCTGCGCGCCGTGAGCGGCACAGTCCTGCAGCGCGTCGTGAACACGGCGAACGTACTTTTCCTTGACCCCGCGCAGAATCTCTACTACGTGCTGCTCTCGGGGCGCTGGTTCTCGGCGCGCGCCTTTACGGGCCCCTGGCAGTTCGCAACCGACAAGCTGCCGCCGGACTTCTCGCTGATCCCCCCGAACGGCCCCGACGGCGCAGTGCTCACCGCCGTGCCCGGCACGATCGCCGCGCAGGAGGCGGTGCTCAAGGCGCAGGTGCCGACCACTGCCTCCCTCAAGCGCAGCGCCGCCAAACTCACCGTCGTCTACTCCGGGCCACCGCGCTTCGCGCCGGTCGAGGGCACGACGATGCTGTACGCCGTCAACACCAACACCTACGTACTGCAGATCAAGTCAGCCTTCTACGCCTGCGAAGGCGGGGCCTGGTTCGTCGCCCCCGGCGCGCTGGGCCCTTGGGCGCTGGCGGATGCCGTGCCGGCGCTGGTGTACACCATCCCCGCGGCGAGCCCGGTATTCCCCGTAACCTACGTGCGCATCTACGCGGTGACGCCCGCAGTGGTGACCTTCGGCTTCACCGCCGGCTACACGCTTGGCTACGTGAGCTCCGGCGTGTTGGTCTACGGCACGGGCTTCTACTATCCGCCGGTGATCATCGCCGGCCCGGTACCGATCTACTACCCCTACCCCTACACCTACGCCGGCTCCGTCTGGTACAACCCCTCAACCGGTGCCTGGGCGCGCGGCGGGGTGGTGTATGGCCCCTACGGCGGCGCCGCCAAGGGGGGCAGCTACTACAACCCGACGACCGGCGCCTGGGCACACGGGGCTGCGGTTTACGGACCCTATGGCGGCGCCGGCGCCTGGTCGGCGTACAACCCGAGCACTGGCAGCTACGCGCACGGAAGCGCCTCCTGGGGCAATGGCAGCGGCACGGCCAACGCGAATTACTACAACGCCCGCACCGGGGTGTCCGGGTCCACCAACCAGAATGTGAACCCGTATGGCCGCTGGGGCTCGAGCACCTTCTCCGGCCCCAACCAGACGGTGAACACGCAAAGCGGCGCCAATGCCAACGGGCGCGCGGGCGACTTCAACTCCTCAACCGGTGCCAAGGGCGCCGGCTACCAGAACGCGGTCACCGGCGGCAGTGGCGGCGCGGTCAAGACTCAGGGCGGTGACGTGTACGCGGGCCACGATGGCAACGTCTACAAGCACACCGACTCCGGCTGGGAGAAGTACGACAAGGGCGGCGGCTGGAATCCCGTGCAGCCACCGGCCAACCACCCGAATCCGCCGGCCAATAATGCCGCGAACCCTGGTGCAACCCCGGGTAATCGCGGCGGCGCCATGGACAGCGGCAACTACCAGCAGCTCGAACAGGATCGCCTCGGCCGCCAGGCTGGCGCCGGCGGTCGCTTCAACAGCGCCCCGACGGGTGACGGCCGCCAGAGCGGCGGCCGCTCCCGGCGCTAGCCACCACCCCGAACGAAAAGCGAGCCCAGCATGAATTCATCACTCTCGTGGACCTGCGGTTGCCTCCTCCTCGCCCTGTGTACCCCGGCGTTCGCGCAGCTGTCCGACGCCCAGCGCTCGGCCATCAAAAGCGCCTGCCGCGGTGATTACATGAGCGTGTGTTCGAGCGTGCCGACGGGCACCCAGGCCTCGCTGCAGTGCCTGGTGCAGCACAGCCAAGAGGTCTCCGCCGGCTGCCGCAGCGCGCTCGCGCCCGCGATGCCGGCACCCGGTGCGGCGACCTCGAGCCCCGCGCCCGCCGCCGCCGTTCCCGGGCCGGCCGCAGCACCGGCTGCCCCCGCCCCGGCCGCAGCGCCCAGTCTGTCACCGCGCGAAGAGGCCCGCGTGGTGCGCGCCAACTGCGGCAGCGACCTGCAGAAATTCTGTGCTGACGTGCGCGTGGGGGGCGGTCGGGCGATAGAGTGCCTGCGCAGCCACGCGGCTAACCTCACGCCACCGTGCCAGTCGACTCTAAGTTCGCTAGCGGCCCACTAGAGTCTCGACGGACCCTTCAGTGCTGCGGCGGTGCGGCAGGCGCACCTGCGTACGCGTGGCACTGCTCGACGTCGAGGTCCGGGTGCCTGCGACATTCCTCTTCACTGGGCGCTGATCGTTTCGGCGGAGGGTCGACGTGCGCGCCGCGCGGCTTAACGCACTCGGCATAGTTACTCACCGGATTCACCACCGCGATTTCGCAGTGCTGACCCGGGGCGGTGGGCGGTTCGCCGGCGCCCGCGATGCTGATGCCCGCGGTCAGGCAGCATCCGAGCAGCAGCGCTTTGGATTTCGGTCCGTTCACGGGCGCATTGTCCCTCCGCGCTTCCTGCCCCCGCAATCGTTCAGGGCACCGGATCCGGGCCGAGAATGCTGCGGTTGGTGTTCGCGTAGCGCGAACCTTCGCGCCGCTCGGTGCGCTGCAGGATGCCGGCGACCGCTTGCAGCAGCGCCGCGGCGCGCTCAAGCTCGCTGCGCGTCTCGGCGCCCGCCACCGTGAGGCCGGGAATACTGTCCACGATGGTCGCCACGAGATCGGAGGCCGCGGCAACCTCCTGCCACAGGGCCTGCGCCTGCGCATCGCACTTCGGGGGGACGACGGTGATCTTGTTCATTGTTGTCTGGACTGCGGGTGGCACAGCCGGCGAGGCCGCGGCTGCTGTGTCCCGCTCTTCAAGCACCTCCAGGGACTCTGTCATCCCGGCTGTGCGCGCCTCCGTGCTCAATGCTGCGGCCGCTCCTCGTGTCCCTGCGGATGTTCGGGGTGATAGGCGGGTCCGACCGGCTTGGCGGCGGTGACGCCGGGTGCTGAGAACGCCGAGGGACGAGGGGTGGCAGCCACGGGCGGCCGTCCCTCATTGCGAGCCGCATTCTGCATGGGACTGGTGCGCGCTGCATCGTGATGCGCGATCTGCGGCTGGGTGTAAGTCGTATGGCTCTCGTGACCGTAGGTCGTTTCGGTGCGGTTCGGCTGCGCGCGCGTGCCCGGTGCGCCGACGTAGCTCACACGCGTCACGTTCGTCTGGTGCACGTCGTTAACCACCGTCTCGCGGTAGGTATTGCGCACGATGGTGGTATTCACGTTGGTCACGGCCGTGTTGTATTCAAAGCGGTTGCCCCTCCAGCGCCCGCCGGCATAGCCGTAGCCGTTATAGCCGCCGCCGTAGTTGATGCCGCCGTAGTAGCCCACGTGGGGTCCCCAGTACCCCGGATGGAACACATACACCGCTCCGGCGAGCCCCCAGTAACCCGGGGTCCAGAGCACGCCAACCTGCGGGGGCGCGACCCAGGTTCCGGGCACCCAGAAGTATCCTTCCGGCCCCCAGCGCCACAGACCTGGCGTCCACACATAGCCATCCTCCGGACACGGAGGCTGCTCATAGACCGGCAGTGGCGGCGGCGGATCGGAGGCCTGCTCCTGGCCCGCGGCGACGGGCTCACCGGAATAAGGCGCGACGACACACCCGTTGAGCGCGCCGGCGAGCACGCAGGCCAGCGCCACTGAGCCGATCCGGTTTCTCATGCCACTCCCTCAGGCGCCCTGCGCGCGAGCGCAATCCTACAACCTTTCCGCTCACGCGTCCGCAGGCCGGTGATTCCCTTACACTGCGGCAGTCACCCACCCGCTGCCTGCGGTCCTGAGGCATAAGATGACAGTGCGCGGCATCGTGTTCCTTTCGGGCCTGCTCGCCGCGCTGCTTCAAGGGTGCGCGACGTCACACCCGGCGCCGCCGCCCAGCACCGCGAGTTCGGGATCGCCGCCGCCGCCGCGGGCGCTGCCGCACGCGCAGATCGACACCAAACGCGACTGGTACCCGTGGCAGGGACGACTGCAGAATCTCCAGGGCCGGACAATCGTGCGCTTCCAGATCGACCGCGGCGGCAAGGCCACCGGTATCAAAGTCGTGGCATCCGACGCCGCTCCGCTGCTGCAGGTGACGGCGGTGCAGCTGATCCAGTCCGCGCGCTTCGACCTGAATTCCGTGCCGTATGATGCGGCCAACGCCAACCCGTTTCTGGTCAGCGTCACGTTCTGCCTCGAGGCTTGCGGCGCCCGGCCGCCCTATCCTGGTACGAGCGATAGCATTGTGATCACCGCCTCTCGCTAGTACGCGGGCGCCGCCGGCGGCGCGGCGTCGAGGTCACTCGGGCAGCTTCATCTGCCGCAGCAGGACCGCAAAGCGGGCATCCTCGTGGAGTGATTTCAGGAACGGGTCGGTGCGGACAGCGGCCATTCCCGCATCGCGCTGCTGATAGGCACGCTCGAGCCAAGCGAAGGCCTGATCCTTCTGCCCCCGCCAGGCGTACACCTCGCCGATCTGAAAGGCGTCCCGATCCGGCTCCCGCGAACGCAGGCTGCTCAGGGCCTCTTCGGAGGCCACCGCGTTACCAAGGGAGTGTTCCGCCAGCGCGCTCCCCTGCATCCTGAATCCCTCATTGTCGGTGATAGAGCCAAAGGTCTGAAGCGCACCGGCGGCGTCACCTTGGAGCAGCTTAAGCCGGCCGAGCTGCATGAGCCCGTAGGTCCATCCCGGATTGATCTCAAGCGCGCGCTCGATCGCGCGCCGTGCAGCCGCGTAATCCCCGCTGCTGCCGAGAAATATGCCGAGTTCCAGCCAGGCGAAGCTGGACAGCGGATCAAGCTCGGTCGCGCTTTGCGCGGCCCGCACGGCTTCCTTGAGCTGCCCGAGGCTCCCCAAAAGCTCTGAGTAACGGCGCTGCACGGTGCTGTCGCCCGGGTCAAGCACCAGCGCCCGGTCAAAGTCGGCCCGGGCACCGGCCCAGTCCCAGTCGATGTTCAGCCTCAGGAACCCGCGGGCGCCGTAGTACTCCGCCTCTTGCGGGGCGAGCGTCACGGCGCGCTCCGCGGCGGCGCTCGCACGCGCACGACCCGTGACATCGCCGCTGAGGTCGGCAAGATGGAACTCCGCCACCGCCAGACCCGCGTACGCGGCCGCGTACAGCGGATCCAGTGCGAGCGCCTTGCGGTAGGAATCCACCGCGTGCCGGAAGCCCTCGACGCTGCCCTGGTTGTAGAACTGCCGTGCCAGCAGATACTCGTTGTACGCCGCGGTGTTGGTCGTGCGTGCAGCCGCCGCGGCCGGCTGTGGGTCGAGCCTCAAGCGCAGCGCCGCGACCACCGCGGCCGCGATCTCGTCCTGCACGTCGAATACGTCCTTCACCTCGCGGTCGTAGGTTTCCGACCAGACCTGGTAGCCATTGTCGGCGCGGATCAACTCAGCGACGACGCGCAGGCGCTCGCCGGACTTGCGCACGCTGCCCTCGAGAATGTTCGCGACACGCAGCTTGTGCGCCACGCTGGCGACATCTTCAGCCCTGCCTCTGAAGTAGAAGGAAGACGTGCGAGCCGGAACGCGCAGATCGCGCACCTTGGAAAGCTGATCGATGAGCTGCTCGGTGAGACCGTCGGAGAAGTACTCCTGGTCGTGCTTCTCGCTCATGTCTGCGAACGGCAGCACCGCGATCGAGTTCTCCGGGATCGGGGCCGTGGTCGCCGGCAGCCGCAACTGCGAGCTAGCCAGCTGCGCTGCGATGCGCCGCGGCAGCACGAAACGGTTCAGGAGCGCATATCCGGTCACGAGCAGCAACAGCGCCGCGACCCACCATACGGCACCCGGCCGCGCCAGGAGCGCGGCGGTGCCCCCAGCGCGCAGCGGGGCGACTGGTACGCTCGCGGGACCGGATGCTTGTCGAGCGAGGAGACGCGAGACCTCCGCGACGAAGCCCGCTGATGAGCTCCCTTGCGGTAAGCGCGTCCAGTGCACTTCGCGGAAGCGGTCCGGGACGCTCTCATCCCCCTGCTTCGTCTCATCGATCACCACCGGCAGGAGGAAAGCCCGGTTCGGACTCATCAGGTGTGAGCGATCCACGGCCAGCTTCCACTCGAGGCGGAAGTAGGCCTCCTGGCGGGCGCACGTGTGGTGCGAAATCAGCGGAATGAAAAGCGCGCAGCTCTTGATCTGGCTGCGGATAGCGGCATCCCAGGCATCGCCGCCGCGCAACTCGCTCTGGTCGAACCACACCTGGATACCGGCAGCGCGCAGAGCATCCGAAATCTCGAGCGCCGCATCCGCATCCTCGGAGGCATAACTGAGGAAGACGGTCTGCTGGACCTCGCTCATCGCCTCACGCAGCTGCGCCGGGCAGCGGTAATGCCGCTATCGGCGGCGCGGTGCGCGGCCACCCTGACCCCTTGCAAACTGGCCACCACTCTTCGTGCCTCCGCATCCTGACCGCACGGTTCGGGCGAAAGTGTACGCTCAACTCCCCGCCAGCCGCAGCCGCCCCGAGAGCCCCGGCCCTTGTGCCATACTTTGCGTGGCAATCTCCCCGGCAACTTACCAGCGGAAGCTGCGATGCGAGAGCCTCCCAACATTCTCATCCTGATGGCCGACCAGCTGACGGCCGGCGCGTTGCCCGCCTACGGCAACCGCACCGCCAAGACCCCCCACATTGACGCCCTGGCACACGCCGGCGTGGTGTTTGATTCCTTTTACTGCAACAGCCCGTTGTGCGCGCCTTCGCGCTTTTCGTTCCTCTCCGGACAACTGCCTTCCGCCATAGGCGCGTTCGACAACGCCGCCGAATTCGCAGCGCAGGTGCCGACCTTCGCGCACTACCTGCGCTGGGCCGGCTACCAGACCACGCTCAGCGGCAAGATGCACTTCTGCGGGCCCGATCAACTGCACGGCTTCGAGGAGCGACTCACCACCGACATCTACCCGTCGGATTTCGGCTGGACGCCGGACTGGACGCGCTTCGAGGAGCGCCCGGGCTGGTATCACACGATGGACTCGGTCACACAGGCCGGCCCCTGCACGCGCACCAACCAGATCGATTTCGACGATGAGACTGCCTCTGCCGCGCGTCAGAAGCTATTCGACATCGCGCGCGGCCGCGACCGGCGCCCCTTCCTGATGGTGACTTCGCTCACTCATCCTCACGATCCCTACGTGACTCCGCAACCGTACTGGGACCGCTATCGGGATGAGGATATCGACATGCCGCGCAACGGCGCGGCGGCGCAAGACCCGCATTCCCGCCGCGTGCGGCACGTCATCGGTCTGGAGGGCACGCATGTCACCGCCGCGCAGGTGCGCGCCGCGCGCCGGGCCTACTACGGCTCGGTCTCCTACGTCGATGACCAGTTCGGGATGCTGATGCAGACGCTGCGGGAGGCCGCGCTTGCCGAGAACACCGTCGTGCTCGTGCTCGCGGACCACGGTGACATGCTCGGTGAGCGCGGCCTGTGGTACAAGATGAGCTTCTTTGAGCCCGCCTGTCGCATTCCGCTGATCGTACACGCGCCCGGCCGCTTCGCACCGGGCCGGGTGCGCGGTTGCGCATCACTCGTCGACATCCTGCCCACTCTGATGGAGCTCGCACAGCCGCGCGTGCAGCCCCCTTACATCGCGCCCGTGGCCGGAACGAGTCTCGTGCCGGCGCTGCAGGGGCAGCAGGGGCAGCAGGCGCGCGGTGAGGTTCTCGGGGAATACCTCGCTGAAGGCGCGATAGCACCCATCGTGATGATCCGACGCGGGACTCATAAGTTCATCCACTGCTCCGTCGATCCGGACCAGCTTTTCGATCTGCAGGATGATCCGGCAGAGCTCAGCAACCTTGCGGTGCGGGCGGACTGCGCAGGGCTGGTAGCGGAATTTCGCAGCGAGATCGCGCGGCGGTGGGATCTGGCGAGCCTGCACGCGGCCGTGATCGCCAGCCAACAGCGCCGCCACATGGTCTACGGCGCCCTGCGCAAGGGCCGCTTCACGCCCTGGGATTTCCAGCCGCTGCGCGACGCCGCGAAGCTCTACATCCGCAACGATCAGGAACTCAACGACCTGGAAGCCATGGCGCGCTTTCCGCCCCTGAAGTGAACCCACCGGTTGCCGCGGGGCATGCGCCACTGGCGCACCCCCCGCACGCACCGGCCTGAGGGACTACAGGCGGGAGCTGAAGTCCTTGACCTGCTTCTTGGCCTCCTCGCGCGCAATCCCGTAGCGCTCCTGGATCTTGCCCGCGAGGTATTCGCTATTGCCTTCCGCAACCCTCAGGTCATCGTCAGTGAGCTTGCCCCACTGGGCCTTCGCCTTGCCGGCGAGCTGTTTCCACTGACCCTTCACCTTGTCATCGTTCATGATCTTTACCTCTGTTGATGCTGGTGCCGCGCCGTTGCGGCCTCTGCGGACGGCTGGTCGCGACCCATAAACCCTAGCGCATGGTCCCGCTTTCAGCGCGCCATCGGGCGACGCATGCCGGCGTAGGAGGCTGCTGATACTGCGCCAGTGGCCGCTTCTGCAAAGATGACGGCAACGTTGCGGACAGCCCGGGAGGGTTGTCCGGGGCACCTCATTACCATCATCTGAGCGATGCGAACCCTGAGACCGGCCTCGCGCCTGATGATCGCCGCCCGCTGCTTGCCCCTCATGGCGGGGCTGCTGGCCGGCTGCGCTCTGCCCTCGCTGCAGGAGCGGCCGGCTTCTGCGGCATTCCAGAACACCGCACAAACCCAGTTGGCGCGCGCCCTGGCGCCCGCGCTCGCCGCCCACCCCGGCACCAGCGGCGTGCACGCCCTGCCCGTCGCGACCGATGCCTTTGCCGCCCGCGCGCGGCTGGCGGCAGCGGCCGAGCGTTGCATCGATGCCCAGTACTACATGTGGCACGACGACGTCACGGGGAAACTGCTGTTCGAGGCACTCGTCCAGGCCGCCGGGCGCGGGGTGCGGGTGCGTCTGCTGCTGGACGACAACAACACCGCCGGCATGGATAGCACGCTCGCCGCCCTCGCCGCGCAGCCCAACATCCAGGTACGGCTCTTCAACCCCCTGATCCTGCGCCACGCGCGCTGGACGAACTATGTGTTCGACTTCCGGCGCATCAATCACCGCATGCACAACAAGTCCTTCACTGTCGACAACGCGGTGACCGTGGTCGGCGGCCGCAACATCGGCGATGAATACTTTGACGCGGGGGCCGCGGTGCAGTTCGTCGACCTCGATATGCTCGCTGTGGGCCCCATCGTCGGCTCCGTCTCCAGCATGTTCGATGAATTCTGGAACAGTGCCTCGGCGTACCCCGCCCCGATGCTGGTCGGCTCACAGACCCCGCAGAAAGCTGCCCGCACGCTGCAGGCCACCTTCGCAGCGGCGCGCGCGGATCCGCGCGCCGCACCGTATCTCACCATGCTGAAGGCCCGACCGCTGATCGACGAGGTGCGCGCGAACCAGCTGGCTCTGCAGTGGAGCGAGGCGCGTCTGGTTGCCGATGACCCGGCCAAGGTGTTCTCCGACAGCCGCAGCCTGATCCTGCTCCCCGAGTTGCTGAAAGATACCGGCACCCCGCGTACGCGCTTCGACCTCGTGTCTCCCTACTTCGTGCTGATGCGGGAGGGCACCCGCGACTTCGAGGCGCTCGCCCACCAGGGCGTACGGGTCCGTGTTCTCACCAACTCCCTCGCCAGCAACGACGTCGTGGCCGTGCATGCCGGCTATGCCAAGAACCGCCGCGCACTGCTGGAAGCAGGCATCGAGCTTTACGAGCTCAAGCGGATCGATCCTTCCGCGCGCCACCACGGCAGTGGCAGCTCGGCGGGCTCCCTGCACGCCAAGACACTGCAGGTCGATGACTCGAGCCTCTTCGTAGGATCCTTCAACTTTGATCCGCGCTCGGTCCGCCTGAATACCGAGATGGGCGTCGTGATCAAGAACCGCCCCATGGCCGAGGAGCTCGGCACGTATTTCGACAGCGGCCTGGTGCAGCGCGCCTATCAGGTGCGGCTGACGCCGGATCATCGGCTGGAATGGATCGATACTTTCCCCGGGGGCACGCAGGTGTTCAAGGCCGAACCCGGCGCCGGACTGTGGCGCCGCACGCTGGTCAGGCTGCTCGCGCTACTGCCCATCGACTGGCTGCTGTGAACGCACGCCACACCGGCCGGCCCTCAGTGCCTTCCGACAGGCGGCGGGTGTGTCGGCCGATGCCGGGCGGGAAGATTCCCCCCTAGTCTCCGTGCTCCTCAACCGGCCCGCGGAGCCCCTCATGAGCCTCAAGTCGAGAACCCGAACCGTCACTCAGGTCATGGCCGACGCCCTCTCTTCGGCGGATCCAAGCGCTGCCAGCGATGACGTCCTGCGCACGCTCAAAGAGGAACACAACGAGGTCAAGGCGCTGCTGAGCGAGCTGGAGGAGGCAACGGCTCCTGCCAAACGCAAGGAGCTGGTGAAGCGCATCCGCAAGGCCCTGGTTCCACACACCCAGGCCGAACAGAAAGTGGTGTACGACGCGGTACTGGCGCTGCGCGATCAGAAGGCCAAGGTGGACGGCTACGAGGGCTACCTCGAGCATGAGCTGGCCGCGACCGCACTCAAACGCCTTGCCGGAATCTCAAACTGCGCCTCCCCGCAGCACCACGCCACGGCCAAAGTGCTCCGCGAACTCGTGACACACCACATCCGTGAAGAGGAGAGCGCGCTGTGGGGGGACGTGAAGAGCCACTTCTCGCAGCCGCAGCGCGAGCGGCTGAATCGCGCCTATCTCGCCGCCAAGCGCCGGGTACGCGTGTCAGCCTGAAACGCCGCCGCTCCGCGACGTCCTCATGAGGCCGCCGGGGCGGAGCGAAAGCCGGCTGCGGGCTCCGCCAGCAGCCGGTCGAGGGCCGCGAAGTCCACCGGCTTGATGAGATGAGCGTCGAAGCCGGCGGCGCGCGCGCGCTCGATGTCATCGCGCTGGCCGTAGCCGGTCAGCGCGATCAGCTTGATGGCTTCATCGCACGCGCGGATGCGCCGCGCCACCTCATACCCGTCGATGCCCGGCAGGCCTATGTCCAGCAGCACGATCTGCGGCCTGAACTTCAGCGTGCGGTCGAGGGCCTCCTCGGGGAGGTAAACCGACTGGGTGTTGTGGCCGTTCAGTCGCAGCAGCAGCGCCAGCGAGTCCGCCGCGTCGGAGTTGTCGTCCACGATCAGGATGCGGCGGCCACCGGCACTCGACTCCACTTTCTCCGCCGGGGCCTCCTGGGGGGCCGCAATCAGCGGCAGGCGCACCTCAAGGGTCGAGCCCTGACCCGCCCCAGGGCTGCGCGCCGCGACGGTCCCGCCGTGCATTTCCACCAAACGCTTCACCACCGACAACCCGATCCCGAGACCCCCCTGGGCACGATCGAGCGAGCGCTCACTCTGTACGAACAGCTCGAAAATCTGCGGCAGCAGTTCTCTCGTGATGCCCATGCCGGTATCGCTGATCGTCACGAGGGCCTGGGCGTCACACCGCCGCATCGCGATGCGGATCGTGCCGCCTGCATCGGTGTACTTGGCAGCGTTGGCGAGCAGATTCACCAGGCACTGCACCAGGCGCGCACTGTCGCCAAAGACGTAGACAGTGTCTTCACCCACCGCGCGCTCGAGGCGGTGACCCTTCTCGCGGATCAGCGGCTCGACGCTCTCCAGCGCCTGCGCTATCACGCCGTGCAGCTCAACTGGTGCACGCTGCAGCTCGATCCTGCCCTGGGTGATGCGCGACACATCGAGCAGGTCATCGACCAGGCGGGTGAGGTGCGCGACCTGGCGCTTGACGATACCGACGATCGCCTGCGTCTTCGGGTCTGCCTCCGCCACGCGCCCCAGCAGCTCGCTGGCGCTGCGAATGGGCGCCAGGGGATTGCGCAGCTCGTGCGCCAGCATGGCGAGGAACTCGTCCTTGCGGCGGTCGGCAACGCGCAGCGCGTCTTCCGCATTCTTGCGCTCGGTGACGTCACGCGACACGCTCAGAACGCTTGCCACCGCGCCGGTGCTGTCGAACTCGGGCACCACCGAGCTGGTGTAATGCCGCGGGCCTGCGGGCCCCGGGACCGAGAATTCCACGGTCTGCGGCTCTCCGCTCTCAAACACCTGACGCAGCGTGCGCTCGAACACATCGCACAGATCCGGCGGCATGCCAAGTTCGCGGCTGGTGCGGCCTATCAGCGCATCGCGTGTCAGGCCGGTGTTGCGGGTGGCCGCCTGATTGACGAACACATGGCGGAAGTTGCGATCGAAGCGACTGAGGATGTCGGGAGAATTCTCCGCCAGGGTATGCAGCTGCTGCTCGCGCGTGCGCACCGTCTCCTCGGTCTCGCGCAGCATGCGCATCTGGTCACGCGCCTGGTACTGACGCTTGCGTCCACGCAGCGCCGCCTGCACCGAGCTCAGGAGCGTGCGCACCGAAGTGGGTCTGTTGAGCAAGGTAACGTTCGTAAGCGAGGCTCGCAGGCGTTCGGCGGCCTGCGTATCGGCCGAATTCTGCCCGAGCAGCACCACGGGAATGTCGGACCACGCCGGTTGGGTGCCGAGCGCCGCGGTCACGCGCAGGAAGTCCCGATCACGCAGCGCGGCATCGGTGACAACCACCGCTCCGACCGGTTCCTGCACGGCCTGCGCAAGAGCGGCGGCGTTTTCCACCACCTCGCAGACAATGCCGCTGCGCCGCAGCAGCGCGCAGGTCACGTCGCCGTCGCGCCGCGTGTGCGGAAGTATCAGAACCCGGTAGCCGCCTTCAATTTGGCCGGCCGCATTCATGCCAGCGCTGCGTGGGGAGCCCGCGCAGCCTGTGGGTCGGGCAACTCCGCCGGTACCCCGGTGAGCACGCCGCGCAGCTGCAGCAGAGGTTGACTGAGGTGGATCCCGTGATCGTTCAGGCGCAGTTCGCGGATCGACTCCTCGTGCGCTCCGGTGCGCTTTTTCAGCACCGAGATGGCCTTCTTTACCATGCCGCCGTACTCGAAGTAGCGCAGCAGTACCACGGAATCCGCAAGGTAGCTCGCCTCCACCGGGGATGCCATGTTGCTGCCGATGAGGCCGCTTTGGGCCACGACCAGGAAAGTCGCCACGCCGTGATTGTTCAGATAGGAGAGCAGCTCGTGCAGTTGCGCGGTGAGGAAGTTGTTCTGCGGCATGGAGTTGAGGTAGCCGTTCAGGCTGTCGATGACCACGACCTGCGCCTGGTCGCGCTCGACGCTCTCGCGCACCACCTGCGTGAACTCCCCCGGGGACATCTCGACCGGATTGATCTGGCACAGGAGAAGCTCTCCAGCCCCGCGACCCTCCGGGATCCTGAGGCCCATGCCGGATGAGCGGGCCAGGAGAGCGGCCTTGGTCTCATCGAACATGAAGATCGCCGCGTGATCACCGCGCTGCGCGGCCGCCACGGCGTACTGCAGGGCTATCGAGGACTTGCCGCACCCGGGCGGCCCGGCGAGCAGCGTGCTGGTGCCGCGCTCGACGCCTCCGCCCATGAGTGAATCGAGCTCGCGCACGCTGCTGGCAATCAGGCCGCGCTGAAAGGACCCGCCGTGGTGGGCGGCAATCAGGCGCGGAAAGACGCGCAGCCCACCGCGGGTGATCGCGAAGTCGTGAAAGCCGCTCGCGAAGTCGCTGCCGCGGAACTTGATGACCTGGACCTCGCGCTGGGCGCGCCCATAGGGCGGTGAGCGGAAATCCAGCGAGATGACCCCGTGAGCGATGCTATGCAACTGCAGATCCTGTCCTTCCGCGGTGCGGTCGTCCAGCATGATGACGGTACACCGACGCCCCACGAAGAACTGCTTGAGCGCCAGAATCTGCCGCCGGTAGCGCAGCGAGTTCTGTGCCAGCAGGCGCATCTCGGAGAGCGAGTCAAAGACCAGGCGATCCGGGTTGATGCGCTCCACTGCCTCGAGCACCCTGCGGGTGGTCTCACTGAGTTCCACCTCGGACGGGTGCAGCATGGTGAGCTCGGCCTCGCCATCAAGGCCCGCCTCGTCGGCGACCAGCTCCAGAACCTCGACACCCTCGATATCCCAGCCGTGCGATTTCGCCCCGGCGGTCAGCTCCTCGCGGGTCTCCGACAGGGTGACATACATGCAGCGCTGGCCGTTGCGCAGGCCCTCGAGCAGAAATTGCAGCGCCGCGGTCGTTTTGCCGGCGCCCGGATTGCCATCCAGAAGATACAGACGATCGGCGATCAGTCCGCCGTGCAGGATGTAATCCAGCCCCGGGATACCGGTTTTCGAACGTTGCATGCCAACCGCTTTGGTCTGCTGCGAAGGGCTACGATTTAGCCTGCGCGCCAAGCTCTTGGCCACGTACCACGGACAGGAGTTCCTGTAGGAGTTTGCCTACGGATGATGTGAGCTTTATCGGGGCTGTCGGCTGCTGTCGTTATCAACTGCAGCGGCCGCCGAGTCGCCTGTGGCAGTCCCGCTGCGAAGACCGGGCAATTCGCGCCGAGCGCGCGATGCGCGAGGGCGTCGGGCGCTGGTTGCAACCCGTGACGCGCAGCCACAGGACACAGCGCCAGATGGGAGGGCGAGAGGGCTTCATGCAGGCCGCTCGGCGGGCAATCGGGGCGCGCCAGAGCGGCCGCGAGTACGCGGGAAGAGCATCAAAGATCGCGATCCACCCACGCCGGCGTCTTGCGCAGCTCACCGGTTTTCGCAGGTCGCGGCACGGACGCGCGGCTTCGCCGCACGCCGACGAGGGCCGGGGGCCCAAAGCGGGTGGGCCGTGCCGTGACACCACGGGCCATGAGCGGAAGCGTAGGAAGCGATGCAGGGTTTGTCATGTTTTCGTGTCCGCCGGTCATCCGGACCGGTCTAAGGATGCACAGGGTACAAACCGTCCGTAGCGACGAAAATCAGCCGCAGCGCAAGTGCGCGTCAGCCGATGACTACTCAGGCCGCCTTGCCGCGCCGCGCCGCGGCCGTCTCCTCAACGGCAAGACCGGCATCAGCCAGCTGGTCGATGGTATCGGCTGGGTGTCGTGATGGCGCTGATGGAAGCGGGCGAATTCGCCGAGCCGAGCGGGCGCATCGTGAACGCCAACGTGGGCACCATCACGTGCCGGTGCACGCGGACATCGAGACGATCGACGTCGAAGTGCTCGACGAAGCGGACATGCCTGCGAATCCCCCTTGGAGCCAAGGGTATCGGGGAGATAGGCATCACGGCGGCTCTCTGCAACGCCGTACACGATGCCACGGGACGACGGATACGCAGCCTGCCGCTCACCCCCGACGAGCTGATCTGACAGAACCTGTGGTGCAAAGAAAACGGCCGGCGCGCAGGCGCCGGCCGCTTCGTTTCAAGCGCAGGACAACAGTTAGGACTGGCCGCTCTTCTGCCCGGGCTTGCGCGCACGGTCTGAATCGCTGCCGGGATTCATGGTGTTGCCGCGGGAGGGATCCTTGCGCGCGCCCTGCTTCTGCTCCTCCTCCTGATCCTGCCCCTGTTGTCCGCCCTGCGGACGGGCCTTGTGATCATCGCGGTTCTGCTGCGTGCCGGGATTCTGGCTGCTCATTGAGCATCTCCTGGTGGGTTGAGTGAGACTCCACGGTAACGCTGCGATGCCGACCTGAATGTCGCAGGAGCGACCGGCAAACTGTAGGAAGGTGACCACGTGCCGAACCTCAAGGGTGGCGGCAGTGCCGCAGCGCCCGCGCCTCAGCCGCGCTCCAGTGGCGTCGGCGGATGCTGACTCCGTCACGCTGCCTGCAGGCGCTACGTAACGAGCGCGCGCTGCCTTATAGCTCCTCATCGGAGGTACACTCACATGAAGCACGCTTTCTTTGCTCTCGCGGTAATCCCGGTGGCGGCGTTCGCTGCGAGCGGCTCGCCCGATGGGTCATTCTATAAATCGCTCGCCGAAGGCGGCATGGCCGAGGTACAGCTCGGCAAGCTCGCCCAGCACAAGGCGACCGATCCCAAAGTCAGGGACTTCGCGGCCATGATGATCAAGGATCACGCTGCCGCCAATGCGCAGCTGCGCACCCTCGCGGGGGACAAGAAGGTGACTCTGCCCAAGGGCCCCGGAGTTGGCGCGCATGCCAAAAAGGCAGAGCTGGAAGTGCTCTCGGGCCATAGTTTCGACACCTCGTACGTGTCCAGCCAGATCAAGGCCCACGAGGACACGGTGGCGCTGCTGGAGAAGGAAATCAGCTCCGGCACCGACTCAGATGCCCGGGCCTTTGCGCAGAAGGTGCTGCCCACGGTTCAGGCACATCTGCAGGCGGCCGATAAGCTCGCGGACGCACTCGGGATGAGCCACCACTGAAGAAACGGGCGGGAGGGTGGGCCGCCTCCGGGCCGCCTTTCGCAAGCCTGCTGCGCTAGCGGGTGAGGGCAAACCGGATCGTGAGCATCGCCCCCTGGGCGACGCTGCGGGTGCTGAGCGTGCCGCCGGCGCCCGTCACCCGATGCCGGATTGCCAGCAGGCGCACGTCCGGGTTGCTCTCGAGCACTGCAAGCGCCGGTAGCGGGCCCACGGTGAGACTGACGGTGCCACGGTGTTCTGCGGCCACCAGGCGCGCGACGCCCGTGCCGCTGCACAGCCCGAGTGCCGCCTGCGTTGCGCGGTAAAGCGCGACGCGCTGGGGAATGCCGATGAAGGGGTCCTCGGGAGAGATGTCGGCCTCGAAGCTGCCGTTGCCCTGGGAGTTCAGATGATCGACGTACCAGCGCAGAGCCGCGAACAGCCCGATGTGCGTGAGCAGACCCGGTTGCAGTTCCTCTACCACGCGCCGCTCCGTGGCCACGACCGCATCGAGGCTCAGCTGTGCGCGGCTGAGTCGCTCGCGCAGCTCCGGCTCCTGTCCGCGGACGCTGTGCTGCAGGTGGCTGAGGTCCATTTTCGTTGCCACCAGCAGGCCGCCGAGCTCATCGTGCAGCGCGCGCGCCGTATCGGCGCGCGTCTCATCCAGCTGGCGCACAAGATGGGTACACAGCGCTGACCACTGCTGCGCGGTCAGACTAAGACCGGCCTGTGCCGCGACCTCGTCCGGGGCCGTCGCCGTAATCGGTTCCGCGTTCGCGGGTGTGCCGCCGGAGCTGCGGGTGCCGCGCGGCAGGCGTTCCGGGGGTATCATGCGCAACCGATCTCCACCATGCCGCCAAACCCCTCGTGAGCTCGCCTCCGCACCGCCGCCGCGTCCTGATCGCGGACAACAACGAGGATCTCATCACCATCATGAGCGAGCTCATCCGCATGGAGGGTTCTCTCGATCTCGTGGGGCACGTCGCCACCGGCGCCGCCGCGATCGCCAGGGTCACTTCCGAACCGATCGACATCCTGCTGCTGGATCTGGGGCTGGAAGACTGTCACGGGTTCGAGGTCCTCGACACGCTGGTTAAGTCCGGATCTGCCACCCGGGTGATCGTGCATTCCGGGCACTCTTCGGCGGAGCTGCAGGCCCATGCCAAGCGGCGTGGGGCCGCCGCTTACGTCATCAAAAGCGGAGATATCGAGCAGCTGCTGGCGATTATGCGGGACGTCTGAACAACGAACGTCCGGAGCTGCCCGAGGCAAGCTCGAGCGCCCACTGCGTGAGCGCATGGCGCACCCCCGCAAGATTTCCCGCTCGGGTCTCGGAGCGTTCGCCGCACTCGTAGCGACGCCGCCGCTCGTACCACTCCATCAATGCGCATTGCCTGTGAAACTCACTGTAGGTGAGCACTTCCGGCTCGAGTTCGTCGTCCGTGTACACGAATTTAGCTCCCCAACTGCCCCGCAAGCATCGTGCGGGTTTGCGGGACCCGTGTCGGCCAGCGGCCGCCACGCTCGCGCTGTCGGAGACTTCTTACATGCCCCCCGGGGGGAGGCCCCCTACACATATATATAGGAAGCGCGCCCCGCCACAGGCGTGGCTCAGCCCCTCCATCGGAGCGGTAACAGCATCGGCACCCGGTGACGGTACGCCGCGTAGGCCGCGCCGAACTCATCGGTGAGCCAGCGCTCCTCCAGGCGTGCCTTCAGCAGGAGGCCCACAGTCACCATCAGGGCGCCCGCGACTCCCCACAGTGTCCCCTTGGCCAGGGCTGTGGCGTATACCGCCACGAGAATCCCAAGATAGATCGGGTGGCGGACGATCGCGAAGGCCCCCGAATCGAGCACGACGTGCCCGGCTTTGCGGGTGATGCGACCGGACCACAGGCGCCCCATGCCGATGCGGGCCCACCAGGCGAAGGCAATCCCGGCCGCCAGCAGGCCGACACACAGCCATGCCTGGGTGGCATTTACCTGCCACAACCTAAGGCTGCCGGAGTAGCCGTGGGCCGGTATCCCGAGCACGAGGGCCCCGAGCACCAGGAGGCTGCGGTAGCCAAGCTGCGCACGCAGCGTTTGTGCTTTGTGGGTTTGCGCCGCCCAACCGGCCGCGAGCAGCCAGGAAACCGCCCACGCGAGCCAGAGCCCGATAATCGCAAGCCCGGGTCGCATTACGGCTGGCGCAGCGACCCGGAGGTCTCGGCGCCCTCAGCCATCAGCATCAGCCGAGGCCTGCGACGGGCCCATTTCTATCAGCGCCGCGAGCGTGCTGCGCGTGTGGCGCACCGCGCCCGCCCCGACCCGCGCGAGCAGCCTGGCGTCGATCTCGGCGCGGGCGCCCGCCTGCACCCGGGCGGCGGCCCGGCCGCGCTCGGTGAGCGTAATCCTCAGGCGGCGGCGGTCCTGAGCGTCCGGGGCGCGCTCGAGGTAGCCGCGGGCCACCAGGGTGTCGACCAGCTGGCCCGCGGCCTGTTTGGACACCCGCAGCTGCCGGATCAGTTCGGCGAGCAGCACGCTGCCTTCCCCGAGAGCCAGGCCCCCGATGACATAGAGTCCATTGCCCGGTACGTCCTCGTAGCCCGCGGCGCTCAGGGCGCCGCGCATCGCCGCGCCATAGGTGGTGCGCGCGTGGCGCAGCAGGGCCGGCATCGGCACGTTCTCGGCGGGCACCCTCGCTCTTGTCATGCGATGACTTTATAGTCCGTACCTAGGACTGTCAATATTGTTTACTATTACTGCAGTTGGGCACGTGCGGCGCCAGGCGTTCCAAAGGCTGTAGGTGCTGCCTCACCGCAACTGCCGTAGCGCGCGGACGGTATTCGCGCGCACCAACGGATCTACTGTCAGCCACCGTGACGACAGGAGGATGGACTATGAAGCGATCGAGCTGGCTGGCAATGAGCACCTTTCTGCTCCTGGGCGTAATGCTCGGCACTTCAGGCTGCGTTGTGCGCGGCGGGCCCGGCTACAACGAGGGCTATAAGGAGGGGTACTGGGACCGCGAACACAATCGTTACTGGCATGAGAACGGCTGGCACGAATGTGGCGAGGGCGACATTCACTGTCGCTGAGGAAACCGGAGGCGGCCCGCTGAGGGCCGCCTCCTCTTGTTATCAAGGGGCGAGCTTCAGCCTCGCCGCTCTCCCCTGCGAGCGAGCCGCTTTCGCCTGCCTGGCTGTGCGTTTACCCGCTATCGGATGTTCCCTGCGCCGCGGCGGGCGGCTCCGGGGGTGTCTCGGTCTTGAGTGCGTCCTGCTCCGCCTCGTGCGTCATCACGATGATGCTGATGCGGCGGTTGATCGGGTCGCGCGGATCACCGCGGTCGAACAGCACCGAGGAGGACAGGCCGACCACCCGTGCGGTTTTGTCGGTCGAGAGGCCTGCCGCCTCCAGCGCGCGACGCGCGGCGTTGGCGCGCTCGCTCGAGAGGTCCCAGTTGGTACGCCCGCTGCCCCCGACATAGGGCGTCGCATCCGTGTGGCCGGTGAGGCTCAGGTGATTGGGCACGGTGTTCAGATAACTTGCCAGCTCGGTGAGGATCGCCTGGGTATAGGGCTTCAGGTGCGCGCTGCCGATGTCGAACATCGGCCGGTTCTGCTGGTCGACGATCTGGATGCGCAGACCCTCAGGAGTGATGTCGAGCAGCAGCTGATCCTTGAAGGGCGCCAACGCCTGGCTGTTCTCGATGGCCTTCTTGAGATCATCCATCAGTGACTCAAGCTGCTTGCGCTCGGCGGCCTTGGTCGCCTCGCGGTCGAGCGCTGCCTTCTCCGCCTCGGTGCGCAGCTCCTGGCGCGCCGGGGGCGTCACGGGGGTCACCGGAGCACCGATGCCGGCACGAACCACCTGCGCGATGCGCGGCGCGTCGAGGCCGCCGTGCAGGTTGATGGGGCTGGTGCTGGCGCCACCGGGGCCGTTCATCCCCGGCGCCGGCTTGACGCTCTTGCCCTGCTCCATGCTCGGGTTCTTGAAGTAATCGAAGATCGCCGCGCGCTGATCCTTCGACACCGCGGTCACGAGCCACATCACGAGGAAGAACGCCATCATCGCGGTCACGAAGTCCGCGTACGCGACCTTCCAGGCACCGCCGTGATGCGCGTGGCCGCCGCGCTTGTAGCGCTTGACGACGACGATCGGCCGCCCGCCGGGCTTGCGTGCCATGGGGTCTACCGGGCGACGGCTTCGGCCGTGGCGGCGGGGGCGGCGGGCGCCGCCGGGCGGTCCTTGTTCTTCAGGCGCGCCTCGAGGTCGGCGAAGGTGGGGCGCACCTCGGTGAAGAGCAGCTTGCGGGCGAACTCCACGGCGACCGATGGCGCGTATTCGCGCACGCTCGCAACCAGCGCCATCTTCACCACCTCGAAGGCCTTGCCCTCCTCGTTGGCGAGGTGCTCCATGGCGGCGGCGATCGGGCCCACGAAGCCATAGGACACCAGGATGCCGAGAAAGGTGCCGACCAGGGCGGCACCCACCTTGTGACCGATGGTGGCGGTATCGGCGCCCTCAAGCGATGCCATGGTGTTCACGATGCCAAGTACCGCCGCCACGATGCCAAAGCCTGGCAGCGCATCCGCCACCTTCTGCACGGCGATCGCCGGTTCCGCCATCTCCTTGTGGTGCGTCTCGAGTTCGTACTCGAGCAGGGTCTCCAGCTCCTGCGGGTCGAGGTTGCCCCCGACGATCAGCCGCAGGCAGTCAGTGATGAACTCCACCATGTGGTGGTCAGCCAGCACGTGCGGGTATTTCTTGAACAGCGCGCTGTCCTGAGGCTGCTCGAGGTCGCGCTCGATGCTCATGACGCCGTCGCGGCGGATCTTGGTGAGGATCTCGTACATGAGCTGCAGCAGCGTCACGTAGTGCTCGCGCTTGTAGCGCGGGCCTTTGGGTAGCGCCAGCGCCCCGAAGAACGACGCCTTTACCACTTTCATGGGATTGCTGATCAGGAACGCGCCGACGGCGGAGCCGACGATGATCAGGATCTCAAACGGATGCCATAGCGCGAGGAGCTTGCCGCCCTCGGCCGCGAAGCCGCCGAGGATGCATCCGACGACCACCAGTGATCCGACTATTTGCAGCATTTGATATATGTCCCGGGCGGCCCGTCCCTTGAGCAGATATCGGCCCCTGCGCCCCAAACCTTGAGGGCCGGCGGCGCTCGCCCCGGCCGCCCTGCGGGGGTTTCAGGGGCGAGCGGCCTGCGGGCCGGCGGGCGCCACGCGCAGGTGGCGCACGATGAGCGCCGCCTCGGCCGCGCGCAGCCCGTGGTTGCCGAAGCGGTAGAAGTGCAGCGCCGCCTCGCGGTTGACGAAGTGCCTGGCGTGGCGCACGACGCGCCGCAGGCGCGCCCAGGCGGGCACGAACGCTTCCGGCTCCGTGGCAGGCGCAGGTTGGTCCTCGGCCGGCCCGTCACAGATCACGCGGGCGAGCTCGATCACCTCGCGCCGCTCGAGCTGCAATACCCGTGGCTCCCCGTGCAGCTGCGGCAGCACCACGATCATCGCGGGCATCCTGCACTGGGGCGGTGGGCCGTCACGGGTACGCCACCGGCTAGTCCAGCCGGAAGACCACGCCCGTGCCACCGCTGCCGCCGCCTGAAGTCATCCCGTAGAGCGACCCATCCGGGGTCTCGGTCAGGCTGCCGTAGGGTGCCGCACCGTCCGGGGAGGCGCCGAAGGAATACAGCACCGCCTCGGTGCCGGCGGAGGAGATCTGCAGCACGGTGCCCATGCCGTTCGCGCCGCCGTTGCGGGTAAGGGCGTAGAAGTTGCCGTCGCTCCCCAGGAGCAGGTCGCCGAATGGATTGGCGCCATCTGCCCCCGCGCCGAGTGAGACGCGCACGGACTCCGTGCCATCGGCGCTGAACTCGATGAGCGCACCAGTGCCGTAGGCGCCGCCGTCGCGTGTCAGCCCGTAGAAATTGCCGTCACTTCCCTGGATGAGACTGCCGGCCGGGTTCGCCCCGTCGGCTCCCGCGCCGAAGGAGTGCAACAGGCTCTCCGCACCCTGCAGGGTCATGCGGAAGGCGATGCCGCTGCTGTAGGCGCCACCGGCACTGGTCATGCCGTAGAGATTGCCATCGCTGGCCTCAATCAGGCTGCCGAACGGCGCCTGCCCGTCGCCCGCGGCGCCGAAGGAATGCAGCACGAGCTCACTGCCCTGCGGGCTCACCACGAACACCGTGCCGGCCCCGTAGGCGCCCCCGTTGACACTCATGCCGTAGAGGTTGCCATCGCTCCCCTGCAGCAGGCTCCCGTAGGGATCCTGCGCGTCCGCGCCGGCACCGAAGGCATAGAGCACGCTCTCGATGCCCGAGGCGCTGAGCCTGAAGAGGACACCGTGGCCATAGCTGCCCCCGTACGCGGTGACGCCGTAGAAGTTGCCATCGCTGCCCTCGATGAGACTGCCGTGCGGGTTGGCGCCGTCGGAGCCGGCGCCGAAGGAGTAGAGCAGCGTCTGGCTGCCGTCGGGCGCAATCCTGAAGGCCTCGCCCCCGCCGTAAGCCCCGCCAATATAGGTGAGTCCATAGAGGTTGCCGTCACTGCCCAGCAGCAGGCTGCCGTAGGGCGAAGAGCCGTCGGTGAGTCCGGAGAACGCGTACACCGTGACCTCCCCTCCGGGTGCGCAGCTGATGGCGATGCCGCTGACGTCCGCGTCTGCTACGACGCCGCTCGCATTGGCCGCGGTGCAGCTCACCGAAGGCGGATGAGACGCCACCCTCACCGCGTAACTGGCGCCGTCCGGCAGCCCCGTGGGCAGGGTGAAGGTCTGCGCACCGGCGAGTACCGCGAGTGTATCGGTGCCGTCGGTGAGCGTGAGGCCCGTGCTCGCAAGACCACTGATCGAGCCGCCAATGGTGAACGCCGCCGGCCCGCACGTGACGATGACGTTCGTGACCGGGGCCGACCCCATCGTGCCGCTGCCGTTGGCAATCGCGCAGGTGAGGCCGCCCGGCTGGGCCTGCACCACGACGGCATAGTGCGCGCCCGCCGGCAGGCCGGCGGGCATCGTGAAGACGCCCGCGCGGAAAGGTACGGCGAGCGTATCGGCGCCGTTGGCGAGCACCAGCCCCTGCGCAAAAAGCCCGGACACGACCCCGCCCAGCGCATAAAGCGTCGGCCCGCAGGCTACCGCCACCGTCATGACCGGCGCGGCGGGCATCACGCCTGTGCCCTGGGCGACGACGCATTGCATGCCCGCGGGCGCGCTGCGCACCGTCACCTGGTAGGAGGTGCCTGTGCCGACGGCCACGGGGAAACGAAACGTGCTGGCCATCGCCGGGATCGTGAGGGCGGCGGCGCCATTGGCAAGCACGAGCCCCGACGCTGCACCGAGGCCACTCACGGTGCCCCCGAGCGCGAAGGCCTGCGCGGTGCAGTTGATCAGCACATTCGCGACGTTGGCCGCGGGCATCGTGCCGCTGCCGGCCTGCACCGTGCAGATCGCCCCCTGCGGCTGAGTCTCGATGCTCACCGCATAGGGGCTGCCGTAGGGCACCGGCTGTCGCAAGGTGAAGCTCGTGGCGCCTGGATCCGCCGCAAGGGTGTCGGAGCCGTTGCGCAGCACCAGCCCGGAGCCGCTCAATCCGCGGATGTTGCCCCCCAGGGTGAAGGCCCGGTCCGAGCAGGTGACGACGATGTTGGCCACGTTGGCCGAGCGCACCATGCCCTCCCCGCCCGCGACGCTGCAGATCTCACCGGCCGGTGCCTGCCCGATCGTCACCACGTAGCGGGTGTTCCCAGGAACAGTGCTCGCGAAACTGAAGGTACCGCTGCGGGACACGACCGTGGAGTCCTCGCCGTTGTCCACCAGTACCAGCTGCGTGCCGTCCTGCAGTCCTGCGACCGTGCCGCCGACGGTATACCCGCCCCCGGTGGGAGAGCCGGACGAGCCGCAGCCCGCGGCAAGGACGGCGCAGGCCGGCAGCAGAATCAAGAGTGCACGGCGCGGCGCGTGCGTGCGAGCGATGCCCATGGTGCGAGGCCTGTCCCGTGTGCTGTGAACCACGGCCCCGCGCGTCCCCACGGGGGTCGCGGAGCCACCCGTCTTGAGCGTTAGCGGCAGCCCCGGCGCGAACTTGATCCGCTCTCGGTGGCATTAGGTTCAATCCATTACCGGCAACGCAGGGAGGCCGGCAGCGGCCCCGCAACCGCCGCTCAAGTCCGGGGGCGATGCGGCCGTTAGCAGGATTAGGTAGTGTGCGAACCTCGCCCGGCGGCCGAACGCCGCACTCCGTACTGTCCCGGCGGAGCTATCGTGGTTACGATCGGGCGAGGTTCGGGAGCTCAAGGCAAGAGGACGTTGAGATGTTCGACGGCGCCAATACGATCGTGTTGTACGAGGAGCTCGCCTTCCAGGACGTGCTCCCGGTCGCATGGCGCGCACTGCCCGGGGCGGTCGATGGCGAGACCGCCGCCGGCTACACCGAACGCAACATGCGCCTGCTGCAGGCACGCGAGGCCATGGATCAGCTCGGGCCGACTGAGAACTCCGACGAGGCCTCGCCGCACGCCGCCGACATCATCCGCCTGGAGCTGAAGGTGAACCTGCTGCTGGACCTCGTAGGCCAGATTCTTGCCAGCAACCGCCCGCGCCCTTCGGCCGTGCCGGTGCGCTTCAATTCCCTCGGGGCCATCTGGCGCGCCAACACGCCGCTACCGGATGCCGGCACGCAGGGGATCGTCGAGATTTACCTGCACGACTGTCTTGCCGAGCCGCTGCGCCTGCCGGGACGGATCGCCAGCGTGCAGCCCGACGGTCACATCAAGGCCCGCTTCGCCCCGGTCGGGGAGAACGTCGCCGACCTGCTCGAGAAGCTCGCCTTCCGGCGCCACCGGCGCCTGGTGGCCGGCAGCCGCCAGCCGCCCCGCGGCTAAGATTCGCGCACCGGTCTGATACCGCCGTCACAAACGCCGGGGCGGCCGGCGTCCTGATCGCAGAAAGTTACAAACCACGTCACGGTACCCCGGTCGGCGCTCCCGCAACATAATCCCGTCCTCGCGTATTCGATAACAAGGCTTATTGTTGAAAGGCGACGGGTCTCGATGGTCAGGGCAGATCGTCTCGTGAGTGCGGCGGCAAGTTCAGGCACCGCCGCCGCAACCGGCGCCAATGAGAACCGCGCGCGCCTGCCGAGCGGCACCTCCTCCGTCATTCAGAGTACCGGTGCCCTCATCCGCCAGGTCGCGCAGCACGATTCCACCGTGCTCGTGCTGGGGGAGTCCGGTACCGGTAAGGAAGTCGCCGCGCGCGCCATCCACGACCTCAGCCCGCGCCGCGCCCGCCCTTTCGTGGCCCTCAACTGCGGCGCGGTGCCCGCCGAGCTCTTGGAGTCGGAACTGTTCGGCCATGAGAAGGGTGCCTTTACCGGCGCCATTTCCACGCGTAAGGGCCGCTTCGAGATTGCAGAAGGCGGCACCTTGTTCCTGGATGAGATCGGGGACATGAGCCCCTCCATGCAGGTGAAGCTGCTGCGCGTGCTGCAGGAGCGTATTTTCGAGCGCGTCGGCAACCACGTGCCCCTGCGCTGCAACGTGCGCATCATTGCCGCCACCCACCGCAATCTCGAGGAGGCGATCGGCCGCGGTGCCTTCCGCGAGGACCTGTACCACCGGCTCAATGTCTTCCCGATCGAAATGCCGGCGCTGCGCGCGCGCCTGGAGGACCTGCCGCAGCTGGTGCACGAGTTCGTGGCGCACAACGAGGCTGAAGGTCGCCCGCGGGTACAGCTCTCGGCGCAGGCCCTGGAGACTCTCGCGCAGTGCAGCTGGACCGGCAATGTGCGCGAGCTGTCCAACCTCATCGAGCGGCTCTCGATCCTCTGCGGCACGCGTACGGTTGAGGTCGCCGATCTGCCGCCACGCTACCGTCCGGCGGGCGACGCCGGCCTGGCGACCGACACCACCCTCATTTCGAGCGCCGCACCACTGCCCGCCGCAGCCGCAGCGACGCTGACGGAGCCGCAGGTGCTCGAGCTGCTGCAGGTCGAGGCGCTGACCCCCGACCTGCAGGGGCTGCCGCCACTTAGTGCCGCCGCCTCGCTCGCTGAACTGCCCGATGCCGGTCTTGACCTGCGCACGCACCTGGCCGCGATCGAGCGTGCGCTGATCGAACAGGCGCTCGCACGCACCCAGGGCACCGTCGCTCACGCCGCCCGCCTCCTGAACCTGCGCCGTACCACGCTCGTGGAACGCCTGCGCAAACTCGGCCTCCTCAACGCCGCCGCTGCGACGGAAGTTTGACGCCGCGCGCGCCGCGCAGGCGCGCCGAGCGTGACACAGCGCACGCTTTCTCCTTCTTCCCGAGGCAGGCACGCCTCTTGCACTGAGGTCCCTACGCGCACTTGTTCAGGCGCGGGAGGAACCGATGACCGACCACCCCGAAGCAGCAGCGACGCCCGTCCCGGGCGCCGAACACGTCGCACCGGAGCCGGTTGCCATTGCGGAGGTCTCGCGGCGCATGCTGGAGCTTGCGCAGCGCGTGGCGCGCAGCGACTGCACGGTGCTGATCGTCGGCGCTTCGGGCACGGGCAAGGAGGTCCTGGCACGCTATATCCACCGGCAGTCCGCGCGCGCCGCGCAGCCCTTCATCGCCGTCAACTGCGCGGCGCTTCCCGAGAGCATGCTCGAGGCGATCCTGTTCGGCTACGAGCGCGGCGCCTTTACCGGCGCGCACGCCGGCCACGCCGGCAAGTTCGAGCAGGCCCAGGGCGGTACGCTGCTCCTCGATGAGGTCACCGAAATGCCGCTCGCCCTGCAGGCAAAGCTGCTGCGCGTGCTGCAGGAGCGCGAAGTCGAGCGCCTCGGCGGCCGCGGCACGCTGGCGCTCGATGTGCGCGTGGTGGCGACCACCAACCGGCGCCTGCGCGAGGAGGTCGCTGCCGGGCGCTTCCGCGAGGACCTCTACTACCGGCTGAACGTGTTTCCCCTGCCGCTGCCGCCGCTGCGCGCGCGGCGCGAGGACGTGCTTCCCCTGGCGATGCAGCTTCTGAGCGCACGCTGCCGCGCCGGCACGCTGATCCCGGCGCTCAGCGCCGAGGCAGCGCACCTGCTGCTCACCTACTCCTGGCCCGGGAACGTGCGCGAGCTCGACAACCTGCTGCAGCGGGCGCTGATCCTCAGGAGCGGGCCGGTGATCCGCCCCGAGCACATCCAGTTCGAGCCGCTCGCGGACGAGGCGCCGGCAGCGCACGCCGCTCACGCCGGCGGCTCCCTCGCCGGCTCACTCGATGAACACGAGCGCCAGATGATCCTGGCCGCCCTGCGCAGCGGCAAGAACCGCAGCGCCGCGGCCCAGACCCTCGGCATCAGCGCCCGCACCCTGCGCTACAAGCTGGCGCGGCTGCGCGAGGCCGGGGTCGAAGTCCCCGCTACCTGATCAGCCCTATCGCTTTTTCGGTGAACTCATCATGAGCCAGATGCAGATCGAGCAGGTCCTCGCGCAGATCCGGTCACTGTCGGCCCAGGCCCACGCGGGCGCTGCCGCGCCCGCGGCGCCGCCGGCGGGCGGGATCAGCGACTTCGCGCGCCTGCTGCACTCGGGAGTCGATTCGGTCAATCAGACCCAGCAGCGCGCCGGAGCACTGGCGGACGCCTTCGAGCGCGGCACTCCCGGGGTCGAGCTGCCCGACGTCATGCTCGAGCTGCAGAAGGCGAGCGTCTCGTTCCGCGCGCTGAACGAGGTGCGCAATCGCCTGGTCACCGCCTACCAGGAAATCATGAACATGCCGCTGTGAGCGCCCGCGCACTCCCCCTAACTCCCAACGAGTCCTGAATCCACGATGGCGAACGAACTCTCAGCTCCCCCGCTCGGCGCGACGCTGCTGTCCTCGGCCTTAAAGCCCGTGCTGCTTCTGTTTGGCATCGCCGGGGCGGTGGCCGCAGGTCTCACCGTGGTGCTCTGGTCGCGCGGGCCGAACTACAGCATCCTCTACGCCAACCTCGGCGCCGAGGACCAGGCGCAGATCGCCCAGGCGCTCGATGCCGCCCAGATCCGCTATCGCCTGCAGCCCGGCTCCAACGCCATCGAGGTGCCGACTGAGCACCTGGCCGATGCACGGCTGAAGCTCGCCGGCCAGGGCCTGCCCGAGGGCGGCGGCGGCTTCGCCACGCTCGACAAGGATCCGGGCTTCGGCGTCAGCCAGTTCGTCGAGAGCGCCCGCTACCAGCACGCGCTTGAGACGGAGCTCGCGCGCACCATCGCCAACCTGCGCCCCGTGGAGGGGGCGCGCGTGCACATCGCCCTGCCGCGCCAGTCGGCCTTCGTACGCGATCACCGCGCCGCCAGTGCCTCGGTGTTCGTGCAGCTGAAGGCCGGTGCGCGGCTCGAGCAGCAGCAGGTGCAGGCCATCATCAACCTCGTGGCCTCCAGCATCCCGGAGCTCGAGGCGAGCCAGGTCACGGTGGTCGACCAGCAGGGGCGGCTACTCTCGCAGCCCCCGGGACACGATGAGTTCTCACTGCGCGAGGAGCAGTTCGACCTGGTGCAGCGCCTGGAAGATGACTACCGCCAGCGCATCGAGGCGCTGCTCACGCCCCTCGTCGGCGCCGGCCACGTGCGTGCCCAGGTGGTGGCGCAGCTGAACATGGCCGTGAGCGAGGAGGCGCGCGAGCAGTACCGCCCCGAGAGCCAGATCGTTCGCAGCGAGCAGACCTCCGAGCAGACCAGCCACCCGGGCAGTGGCGCGCAGGGCATCCCCGGCGCCCTCTCCAACCAGCCGCCGGCCGGCGGCGTCGCCAGCGCACCGCCCGCCCCCGCGCAGGCGGCACCCGCAAGTGGCGGGACGGCGCCCAAGCCCGGCGCCGCCAGCGCCGCGGCGGCCACGCCGCCGGCACCTGAATCCCCGGACGTGACCAAGGAAAGCACCAAGAACTACGAGATCGACCGCACGCTTGCCTACACGCGCGAGCCTGCCGGCAAGCTCAAACGCCTCACGGTCGCAGTGCTGGTCGATGACATGCATGCCGTGGACAAGTCCGGCAAGTCGCAGGGCACGGCGCTGACCCCAGCGCAGCTCGAGCACATCACGCAGCTCGTCAAGGACGCGGTCGGCTTCGATCAGGCCCGCGGCGACACCGTGAGCGTGGTCAACGCTGCCTTCGCCGCCGAGACCCCGGAACCTGAGGGTGAACTGCAGGCTCCGGCGCTGTGGGAGCGACCCTGGTTCAGGGACCTGCTGAGCATCGTGTGCGGTGCGCTGGTCCTGATCGTGCTGGTGCTCACGGTGCTGCGCCCCCTGGTGCGCAACCTCATCACCCTGCCGCGCGCCGAGCGCCTGGCCGCCCCGGTTCCGGCCAGCTCGGTAAGCGTGGCGCAGGGCGCGGCGCTCCTCGACCCGGCGCAGCAGCTGAGCCAGGCACGGGCCCTCGTGACGCAGGATCCGAAGCGGGTCGCGCAGGTGGTGCGCGGCTGGGTGGAACAGGATGGCTGAGCAGGCACAGCCGGCCGCCGCGCCAAAGACCCCGGCTCCGGCCCCACCGGCGGCCGCATCCGTCGCCCCGGGCCGCACCGGCACCGAGCGCGCCGCGATTCTGCTGCTGACCCTCGGGGAGCAGGAGGCCGCGCAGATCCTGCGCCACATGGGCGCCAAGGACGTGCAGCGCGTCGGGGTGGCCATGACGCGCATGCAGGCGGTCTCGAGAATGGACGTCGAGCAGGTGCTGCGCGAGTTCACGGCCAACGTCGAATCGCAGACCTCGGTAGGCGTCGGCACCGATGAATTCGTGCGCAAGGCGCTGGTGCATGCGCTCGGCGAGGACAAGGCGGCCGGCATCATCGACCGCATCAGCATCGCCCGCTCCACCAAGGGACTCGAGGCGCTCAAGTGGATGGATGCGCGCGCGGTGGCCGAACTCATCCGCTTCGAGCACCCGCAGATGATCGCGATCGTGCTCGCCTATCTTGAGGCGGAGCAGGCGGCCGAGATCCTGGCGCTGCTGCCCGCCCCGATCCGCGCCGACGTGATCGCCCGCATCGCGACCCTCGATGGCATACAGCCCAATGCGCTCTCGGAGCTGGATGACATCATCGAGAAGCAGTGCACCGGCAAGACCTCGGGCAACAACGCCGTGCTCGGGGGCGCCAAGGCCGCCGCCGAGATCCTCAACGCCCTGGAGCCGGCCACGGAGAGCGCCATCATGGAAGAGATCGGCAGCGCCGATGCGGCGCTCGCCACGCGCATCCAGGATCTGATCTTCGTATTCGAGGACCTCATGGACCTTGATGACCGCAGCATGCAGGAGCTGCTGCGCCAGGTGCAGGGGGATGAGCTGCTGCTGGCACTGAAGGGCGTCGATGAGTCCCTCAAGGAGAAGGTCTTCAAGAACATGTCGCAGCGCGCAGCGGACATGCTCAAGGATGACCTCGCCGCCAAGGGTCCGGTGCGGCTCGCCGACGTCGAGACCGCCCAGAAGAACATCCTGCAGAACGCGCGCAAGCTCGCCGAGGCCGGCACCATCGCACTCGCCGGCAAGGGCAGTGAATATGTCTGAGCGCCCCACCGCCGCCCGCGTGATCGAGCGCTGGCTGCCCCCCAAGGTGGAAGGCGCGCACCTTCCCGGCCGCCGCGAGGAGCGCGCCTCGACGCCAGCCGGCAAGGCACCTGCCGTGCAGCAGGCGGAAGCGGCCGGCTATGCGGCGGGGCTGGCGCGCGCCCAGGCCGAGCAGCAGCCGCGCCTCGCGCAGCTGAACTCCCAGATCGAGCGCTTCACCGCGCTGCTGGGCGAGCTCGCCGAGCCCCTGCGGCTGCTTGATGCGGAAGTGGAACGCTCGCTCCTCGCGCTCGCCGTGGCCATCGGCTCCCAGCTCGCCCGGCGCACCTTGCGCAACGAGCCGGCACAGATCATCGCCATCGTGCGCGAGTGCCTGAAACAGCTGCCCCTCGCCTCGCGCGAGGTGCGGGTGCGGCTGCACCCGGAGGATGCCGCCGTGGTGCGCGCCCAGCTCGCCCCGGTGGCGGGCGAGCACGCCTGGAGCCTGATCGATGATGCCACGCTCACCCGTGGCGGCTGCCTCATCGAGAGCGAGCATTCCCAGCTCGATGCGCGCTTCGAGGCACGCCTGCAGGCGCTCGTCGCGAGCGCGCTCGGCGATGAGCGCGGCGCGGAGCGCGCCGCGGCCGTGCAGCCAGGTCCGCAGGACCCCGCATGAGCACCGCTCCCTCATCGGCGCGGCCCGCGCTGTGGGCGCAGCGGCTCGCGCGCATGACGCAGCGCGTCGAGCACACCCCCGCGCCCCCGGTGCAGGGCGTACTCACCCGCATGGTGGGGCTCACTCTTGAGGCCATAGGCTGCCAGGCCTCGATCGGGGACCTGTGCCAGCTCAGTGCGCGCGACGGCTCGCAGATCGAGGCCGAGGTGGTGGGCTTCTCGGGCGGACGGATCTTCCTCATGCCGACCGGGGACAGTCATGGACTCGCCCCGAATGCTGCGGTCACCCCGCGGCTCGGGGCCGGCACCATAGCGGTGGGCGAGGCCCTCCTCGGGCGCATCATCGATGGCGCGGCGCAGCCCCTGGACGGGCTCGGCATCCCCGACTGCGACGCGCGCATCCGCCTGACTGGGGTGCCGATCAATCCGCTCGCGCGCGCACCCATCACTACGCCGCTCGACGTCGGCATCCGCTCCATCAACTCACTGCTCACGATCGGGCGCGGCCAGCGCGTGGGTCTGTTCGCCGGCAGTGGCGTCGGCAAGAGCGTGCTCCTCGGGATGATGGCCCGCTATACGAGCGCGGACGTCATCGTGGTCGGGCTGATCGGTGAGCGCGGCCGCGAGGTGCAGGAATTCGTGCAGCGGATCCTCGGTCCCAAGGACCGCACCCGGGCCGTGGTAGTAGCCGCGCCGGCCGACAATCCCCCGCTGCTGCGCCTGCATGGCGCCTGGGTCGCCACCGCCGTCGCCGAGTACTTCCGCGACCGCGGCCTGAACGTGCTGCTCCTCATGGACTCGCTCACGCGCGTCGCGCAGGCGCAGCGCGAGATCGGGCTTGCGATCGGGGAAGCCCCGGCGACCAAGGGTTATCCGCCCTCCGTCTTCGCACGCCTGCCGCAGCTGGTCGAGCGGGCGGGCAACGGCCCTGCGGGCAAGGGCTCGATCACCGCCTTCTACACCGTGCTCACCGAGGGTGATGCACTGGATGATCCGATCGCCGATGCCGCGCGGGCCATCCTCGACGGCCACATCGTGCTGTCGCGCCGCATCGCCGAGAGCGGCATCTATCCTGCCATCGATGTCGGCGCCTCGATCAGCCGCGCGATGCACGAGATCACCCCGGCCGCTCATGCGGCACTCGCGCGCCAGTTCCGTCGTGCGCTCTCCACCTACGAGGACAGCCACGAGCTCATCAACCTCGGCGCCTACCAGCGCGGCAGCGACGCGCGCGTGGACGCAGCCATCGCGCTGTGGCCGCAAATGCAGCAGTTCCTGCAGCAGGACATGCACGAGCGCGTAGACCTCAGCACGAGCCTCGCCTCGCTCGCGACCCTGTTTCCGCCCGGTGGCCCCGCGTGAGCGCGCCTGCTGCCCCGTTGGCGCGCCGCCGACGGACTAAGCCGTGACCCGCTTGCGTCTGCTGCAGAGCGCCCAGGAGTACCTCGTGCGCCATGAGCGCCGCCAGGCCCTGGTGCTCGCCGAGTGCGAGCGGCAGGTACGCGAGGGGGAGCTGAAGCTCAGTGAGCTCGAGCGCTATCACGCGGTCTATGAGCGCGACTTCGGCGTGCGCGCCGAGGTCGGCATGACCGCAGGCCATGCCCGTACCTACCAGACCTTCCTTGCGCGCATTGCCGAGGCCGTGAGTGAGCAGCAGCTCGTGCTGGCACGCAGCCGCGCCGAGCACGCCGAGGAGCTGCGCAAGTGGAGTTCGGCCGCGAGCCGCTGCGCGGCCATGAACCGCCTGCTCGAGCGCCGCGAGCGCAGCGCCCGGCAACAGGCCGAGAAATCCGCCCAGGCGCAGTCCGATGCGCACGCCCAGCGCCAGTGGGCATTGAAAGGAGCCCGCCGTGGCCATTAGTTCGACCCCGCCCCCGAGCCTGAATCCCGCCCCCGCCCCACAGGCCGCAGGCTCGGGGGGCAGTGCCGCGAAACTTCCTGGCCACGCACCGGGAACGCCGGTGTATCCGCCCCAGAACCTGGGCGGCCGGCCGCCTCAGACTTCCGCGCAGCCCCCCCGCGCGCCCGCGGCGCCGGGCGCGCCTGTCCGTCCGCACGCAGCTGCGGCCACTGCGCCCTCCGCCCCTGCTGCCACAGCCGCCTCCGCCGCCGCGGCAGCCCCGGCGAACGCGGCCACGGCTCTGGCGCGGGCGGCCTCGCCGGCCACCGCTGCGGCCGCCGCTACGCCGCCTGGGGCAAAGACGCCCTCTGCTCCGGCCTCCCGGGGGCGGCCGAAAAGCTCAGCGCCCGCTCGTGCGGGCACCTCCGCCGCAGCGGGCGCTGCCGGCACGCCGCTCGCAGCCGGCGAATCGCCCGCTGCCGCCGCCGCGCCCGCGGCAAGCGATGAGCCCGCCACGGACCTTGCCCCGGCAGAGGAGCCCGCCGCGCAGTCCGGCCGCGCCGCACAAAGTCCGATCGCTCACGAGGAGGCCCCTGCCGCATCCTCCCCCAGCGCCGTCCCGACAGCGGTGCTGCCCCTCACCGCCCCGGATGCAACGCCGGCGCTGGCGGGAAGTCCTGCAGCCACGCCGGCGGCAGTGTCCGCCCTGCCCGCAGCGACGCTGCGTGTGACGGGAAGCGGATCGTCCCTCTCCTCCGAAGCCGGCGCTGCCGATTCCTTGAGCGCGCGCTCCACCACCGATGTCACGGCGGCCGATGCCGTCCAGGCGGGCGCCGGCTCCGCGGCACTGCTGGCCGAGGCGCCGAGCGCGCGCAGCGGCGCAGGCCTCGCCGCGAACGCCGCCGCACTCACGGTGCATTCCGACGTCGGCAGCACCGGCTGGACGGAAGAGATCGGCACGCACGTCGTGTGGCTGGCGCACCAGGGCGTGACGGATGCATCGCTGCGGCTGCAACCCGAGCACCTCGGGCCCGTGGAAGTCAGGATCTCCCTGCACGACGGCGATGCCAGCGTCTGGTTCGGCGCCGGCACCCCGGCGACCCGCGCCGCGCTGGAACAGGCCCTGCCGCAGCTGAAGGAGCTGTTCGCCGCCCAAGGGATGACGCTCACGGATGCCGGCGTCTCGAGCCAGTCCTCGCGCGACCCGCAGTACGCGCAGCGCCCGGCTGCAAATGCTGCCGTGCCCGGCGCAGAGAGTGCGACCACGGTCTCTGTGACCGCGCCGCGCCGCGGCCTCATCGACACCTACGCCTGAGCTCCGCGCGCCGGCACTCCCGGCCAGCGCGTCAAGATTCCGTCATCACCGCGCTCAGCGCCACGCGCTGGTAGCGCCGTGCGGCCCGCTGCCGTCGCGCCGCTCCCGCCGACTGTGTGTCAGTTCACGAATAGAAGACTGGCACGGCCGTTGCAACGGGGTGATACGCCGGCATATCCGTCGGCACGAGGAGCATTCCGACAATGGCCGACGCAACCGCCGCAGCCACCGCGAACGAGGCACCCGCCGCTAAGAAGGGCAAGGGCAAGCTGGTAATGCTGATCGCCCTGGTGCTGGTGCTGGCCGGCGGCGGCGGCGGCGCCTGGTGGTGGAGCACCTCTCATGCGACGAAGAAGGTGGCCGCGGTGCCGACCCCGGAACCCCCGCGCTACCTCGCCTTGGACCCGCCGTTCGTTGTGAACTTCGAGTCCGAACAGGTGGTGCGCTTCCTGCAGATCACCGTGCAGCTCATGTCGCGCGACCCGCCGACGATCGAGCTGCTGAAGAACAACGACCCGGTGGTACGCGACCGGCTGCTGCAGCTGTTTTCCAACCAGACCTATGCGGTGCTCGCCACCAAGGAGGGCAAGGCGGACCTGCGCGCGCAGGCACTGACCTCAGTGCGCGCGGTGCTCGGCGAGACCGGCGGCCACCCCGAGAAGCTCGAAGCGGTCTACTTCACCAGCTTCGTCATGCAGTAGCGGCCGCCCTGCCACGGAAGCTTAAGAACGATGACCACCGACAAGATCCTCGAGCCCGCCGAGATCGACGCGCTCATCAACGGCGTCGCGACCGGCGTGGTCAGCACGCAGCCGGGCGCGACTCCGGCCACGGTGCATGCGTACGACTTCCGTCAGCCGACCCGCCCGGTGCACGGCAAGCTGCCGGCGCTCGAGCTCATCAATGAGCGCTTCGGCCGCGCTTTCCGCGTCAGCCTCCACAACCTGCTGCGCCGCGCCGCGGACATCACGGTGAAGCCACTGCGAATCGAGACCTTCGGGGACTACACCCGCTCCCTGAGCCCACCGGTCAGCCTAAACCTGGTGAAGGTCGCCCCGCTGCGCGGCACCGGGCTCATCGTGCTCGAGCCCGCTCTGGTGTTCACGATCGTCGACCACTTCTTCGGCGGCAGCGGCCGTTCCTGGAAGGTCGAGGGCCGTGAGTTCACCAGCATCGAGCAGCGCATCATCCACATGCTGCTGCGTAGCGTGTTCGCGGACCTGCGCGAAGCCTGGTCGCCGGTGGCGAACATCGAGCTCGAATACCTGCAGTCGGAGATCAACCCGCAGTTTGCCTCCATCGAAGCGCCCTCCGAGCTGGTGCTGGTGAGCGCGCACCACATCGAGCTTGCCGGCGGCGGCGGCGAGATGCACATCACGCTGCCCTATTCGATGCTCGAGCCGCTGCGCGACGTGCTCGACGGCGGCCTCACGAGCACGCGCCTGGAACGCGACCCACGCTGGAGCAACAGCCTGCGCGAGGAGATCGAAGAGGCGGAAGTCGAGCTGCGCATGGTGCTCGGCCGCACCTCGCTGACGCTCGCCGGCCTGCTCAACCTCAAGCCCCAGGACATCCTGCCGTGCGATTTCTCCGGCAAGGTCGTGCTGTGCGCCGAGGAGGTGCCGCTGTTTCGCGGCAGCTTCGGTCTTTCCCACGGCCAGCAGGCCGTGAAGATCGAGGAGCGGCTGCGCCGCTCCGCCGCGCCCATCCACGAAGTTTCCAGTGTGAAAGTCTGAGGTGATCCATGAATGCTCCCGCTGAAGCGGCCCGCGCCGCGGAGTTTGACCAGGTCCAGGACGAGGGCGCCCCGGCCGCCCGTGACGTCAATCTCGAGGTGATCCTGGACGTCGCGGTCACGCTGTCGATGGAAGTCGGCCGCACGCGCGTGCCGATCCGCAGTCTCCTGAAGCTCAATCAGGGCTCGGTGGTCGAGCTGGACCGCGCCGCCGGGGAAGCCCTCGACGTGTTCGTGAACGGCACGCTCATCGCCCACGGCGAGGTGGTGGTCGTGAACGAGAAGTTCGGCATCCGCCTCACCGACGTGGTGAGCCCCGCCGAGCGCCTGCGGAAGCTCAGGTAAGCAATGTTCGCTGCTCCACAGGCCGTGCCGGCTGCGCATGCCGGGGGCGTCGGTGAGCTGGCCCACGTGGTGCTCGCGCTCCTGTTGGTACTCGGCCTGCTCCTGGTACTGGCAACGCTGGTGCGTCGCGCGCGCAGCTGGACGACGCGCGGACCTAAGCACCTCGAGGTGCTCGCGGACGTGGCGCTCGGGGCCAAGGAACGCGCAGTACTGCTGCGGGTAGGCGGGATGCAGCTGCTGCTCGGAGTCGCCCCGGGCCGCGTGAGCGCACTGCACGTGCTGACGCAGCCCCTCGAGCCGCTGCCGCCTGCCACCGGGAACGCCCCTGCGGCGGTGTCCTTCCAGGCGCTGCTGCGACGGAGCCTCGGCGTATGAGGCGCGCCTACGTGTTGCTGCCGCTCGCCGCACTGCTGCCGGCCCTGGCGCAGGCCGAACCGGGACTGCCGGCGCTCACCGTGCACACCGTGGCCGGCGGTGCGCAGAACTACAGCCTGAGCCTGCAGCTGCTCGCGCTCATGACGGCGCTCACGGTGCTGCCGGCGCTGCTGTTGACCATGACGGCCTTCACCCGCATCGTCATCGTGCTCGGAATCCTGCGCCAGGCGATCGGCGCCGGCCAGACCCCGCCGAACCAGGTGCTGCTCGGGCTCGCGCTGTTTCTGACCTTCTTCGTCATGACCCCGGTGGTCAACCAGATCAACGAGGTGGCGATCACGCCCTACTCCGCGGGCACCATCGAGGCGGGTGCGGCGCTGGAGAAGGCCGTGGTGCCGCTGAAGAAATTCATGCTCGCACAGACCCGCGAGCTCGACATCGCCACCTTCGTGCGCATCTCAGGGGGCGCCGGGTTCGCAACCCCGGATGACGTGCCGCTGACCCTGCTCGTCCCGGCGTTCCTCACGAGTGAGCTGAAGACCGCCTTCCTCATCGGTTTCCTGCTGTATATCCCGTTCGTCATCATCGACCTCGTGGTCGCCAGCGTCCTCATGTCCATGGGCATGATGATGCTCTCCCCGGTGCTGATCTCGCTGCCCTTCAAGCTGATGCTGTTCGTGCTCGTCGACGGCTGGTCGCTCGTCATCGGCACGCTCGCCTCGAGCTTCTACTCCTGAAAGACGCCCGCAAGAGTCGCCGCATGACACCCGAGACCATCCTCAGCATCGGCAGCCGCGCACTGGAGATCACGCTGCTGCTCGCAGCACCGCTGCTGCTGGTGGCGCTGCTGACGGGCCTCGTGGTGGGTGCGTTCCAGGCGGCCACCCAGATCAACGAGAGCACGCTCTCCTTCATCCCCAAACTGCTGGCAGTCGCGGCCACCCTCGTGATCACCGGGCCCTGGATGCTCAAGGTGCTCATCAGCTACACGCGCGAGCTGTTCGAGAGCATCCCGGGCCTCCTCAACTGACGCCGCGCCCATGATCACCCTCAATCCCGGACAACTCGAGCACTGGCTGCTGCAGCTGTTCTGGCCGTTCGTGCGCATCGGGGCCTGCTTCATGATCGCGCCGGTGTTTGGTGCGGCCGCCGTGCCGGCGCGTGTGCGCGTCGTCCTCGCCGGTGCGGTCGCCGCGCTCGTGGCGCCGCTGCTGCCCGCGCCCCCGGACATCTCGCCCCTGTCGGGCACCGGCCTGCTGATCACCGTGCAGCAGTTGCTGCTCGGGGCCGCTCTCGGCTTCTGCCTGCAGCTGACTTTCGATGCGGTGACGCTCGGCGGCCAGATGCTCGCCAACAGCATGGGGCTGTCTTTTGCCTTCAACCTCGACCCGCAGCGCGGCGCCTCCAGCAGCACCCCGGCGCTCGGACAGCTCTTCACGCTGCTCGTCACCCTGACCTTCCTTGCGCTCAACGGCCCCCTCACCCTCATGGAGACCCTGGTGCGCAGCTTCACGACGCAGCCTATCGCGCAGGCCGGACTCGGGGCTGCCGGGTTGCACGCGGTGGTGTCCTGGGGGAGCGAGCTGTTTGCCGCCGCGCTCGCCATCGCGCTGCCGGGGATCACGGCGCTCATGGTGGTGCACCTGGCCTTCGGGGTGATCAGCCGTGCCGCCCCCGCGCTCAACCTGTTCGCGGTCGGGCTGCCCGTTTCGCTGGTGTGCGGATTCCTCGTGGTGCTCGCCGGCCTGCTCGCCGTGCAGAACACCTTCATCCAGGAGCTCGAGCATGCCTTCCGCACGCTCGGCTCGCTGATCGGGGCGCAATAGCCCATGGCCGAGAACGAACAGGAAGGTACCGAACAGTCCACAGCGCGGCGGCGCGACCGGGCCCGCGAAGCCGGCCAGGTGCCGCGCTCGCGCGACCTGAGTACTGCCGCGGTGCTGTTCCTGAGCGCGCTCGCCCTGAAGGTACTCGGCCCGTACTGCGGCACCCGGCTGCGTTCGCTGGTCGAAACCGGCCTGTCGCTGCCGCGCGAGCAGGTTCTCGATGATTCTCGCACCCTCGTGGCGCTCGAGAGCGCGGTCGCCCACGCCCTGCTCGCCTGCGCGCCGCTGCTCGCGATCACCGTCGTGGCGGCGCTCGCCGCGCCGCTGGCAGTCGGGGGCTGGAACTTCACGCTGCAGGCGCTCACCCCCGACCTCACGCGCCTGAATCCGATCGCAGGCTTCGGCCGGATGTTCTCCGCCCGGGGGCTGGTTGAACTGCTCAAGGCCTATCTGAAGTTCATCCTGATCGCCGTGGTCGGGGCGGCGGTGCTGTGGAAGCACGCCGCGAGCATCGCCGCCCTCGGGCGCGTGCCCCCCGAAACCGCGCTGGTGCAGGTGGCGGCGCTGGTCGGGGATGCCTTCCTCATGCTGGCCGGCGCCGTGGCCCTGATCGCCGCGGTCGACGTGCCCTGGCAGCTGTGGCAGCACGCGCGCCGGCTGCGCATGACGCGCGCGCAGGTGCGCGAGGAGATGAAGGAGACCGACGGCGCCCCGGAAACCAAGGGCCGCATCCGCAGCCTGCAGCGCGAGCTCGCCCGGCGCCGCATGATGGCCGACGTCCCGAAGGCCGACGTCGTGGTCGTGAATCCGACGCACTACGCGGTGGCGCTGCGCTACCTCGAGACGCGCATGCGCGCCCCGGTCGTGGTGGCCAAGGGCCTGGACCTCGTCGCCGCGCGCATCCGTGCCGTTGCCGAGGAGCATCGCATCCCGGTATTTGAAGCCCCGCCGCTGGCACGCGCGCTGCACCGGCACGTGGAGATCGGCGCGGAAATCCCCGCCTCGCTCTACGTCGCGGTCGCCCAGGTGCTCACCTATCTGGCGCAACTGCGCACTGCCACCCGCTACGGCCAGGCGCCGCCGCCCGTGCCGACGCTCGACCTTCAGCCGCAGGCGGACGCATGAGCAACGCCACCACCAGCAGCGCCCCGGGCCTGAACTTCGCCGACGTGCTGCGTCACGGGATCGGCGTGCCCGCCGGCGTGCTCGCGGTGCTGGCGATGATCGTGCTGCCGCTGCCGCCGTTTGCGCTCGACATACTCTTCACCTTCAACATCGCGCTCTCCATCGTCATCGTGATGGCGGTGTTCTACGTGGCCCGTCCGATCGAGTTCGGCACCTTCCCGACGGTGCTGCTGCTGGCAACCCTGCTGCGGCTGGCGCTGAACGTCGCCTCGACACGCGTCGTGCTGCTCAACGGCCACACCGGCTCGCAGGCCGCCGGCCACGTGATCAAGTCGTTCGGCGAATTCGTGATCGGCGGCAACTTTGCCGTCGGCGTCGTGGTGTTCGTGATCCTCACGATCATCAACTTCGTCGTGGTCACCAAGGGCTCAGGCCGCATCTCCGAGGTCAGCGCCCGCTTCACCCTGGACGCCATGCCTGGCAAGCAGATGGCAATCGACGCCGACCTCAACAGTGGCCTCATCAACCAGGACGAGGCGCGCACGCGGCGCCTGGAGGTGCGCTCGGAGGCGGACTTTTACGGCGCCATGGACGGCGCCAGCAAGTTCGTGCGCGGCGATGCGCTGGCCGGCATCCTCATCCTCTTCATCAACATGGTCGGCGGTCTTGCCATCGGCACCATCGGCCACGGCATGGGCTTCTCGGCCGCCGCGCGTACCTACACGCTGCTCACCATCGGTGACGGACTCGCCGCGCAGCTGCCGGCGCTGCTGCTATCGACCTCGGTGGCCATCATCGTCACCCGCATGTCGCGCTCCCAGGACGTCGGCGGGGAGCTGCGGCGGCAGCTGTTCGGCAATGCGCGCTCGCTGAGCGTCGCGGCCGCCCTCCTGACCGTCATGGGTCTCATTCCTGGCATGCCCAACGCCGTGTTCCTCATCAGCGGCGCCGCCTGCGGTACGCTCGCCTGGACGCTGGCACGCCGCAGCGCGGCGCGCGCGCGGCCCGCGGCCCCCGTGGCACCGGCGCTCCCGGCCGCCGAGACGCGCGAACTCACCTGGGATGACGTGCCGCCGGTGGATCGCCTCGGGCTCGAGGTCGGTTACCGTCTGGTGCCGCTCGTTGATTCCAAGCCCCGCGGCGACCTGCTGGCGCGGGTGCGTGGCGTGCGGCGCAAGCTCTCGCAGGAACTCGGGTTCCTGATCCCGGCCGTCCACATCCGCGACAACCTCGACCTTGCACCGAATGCCTACCGCATCACCCTCGGCGGCGTGGCGCTCGGGGAAGGGGTCATCCACATCGACCGCGAGCTCGCCCTGAACCCAGGGCGCGTGTTCGGGCCGCTGCAGGGCATCGCCACGCGCGACCCGGCGTTCGGCATGGAAGCGACCTGGATCGAGCCCGCCGCCCGCGATCATGCCCAGACCCTCGGTTACACCGTGGTGGACCCGGCCACCGTCATCGCTACGCATCTGAGCGCGCTGCTGCAGTCACACGCCCACGAACTGCTCGGGCACGAGGAAGTGCAGCAGCTGTTGAACGTGGCCGCGAAGTCGGCCCCGAAACTGGTCGAGGATCTCGTCCCGCGCCTGCTGCCCCTCGCCGCCCTGGTACGGGTGCTGCAGGGACTGCTCGCCGAGCGCGTCCCGCTGCGCAACATGCGCACCATCCTCGAAACCCTCGCCGAACAGGCGCCGCGCAGCGCCGACCCCGCGATCCTGCAGAGCCAGGTACGCATCGCGCTCGGGCGTCAGATCCTCGCCGACATCGCCGGCTCAAGCGGCGAGGTGCCCGTCATGTCACTGGATGCCGAGCTCGAGCGCCTGCTGAACGGCGCGCTCACCGCCGGCGCCGGCGCCGCTCTTGAGCCCGGGCTCGCCGAGAAGCTGCGGCAACGTCTGGTGGAATCGACACAGCGACGCGAAAACGCCGGCGAGCCCGCGGTGCTGCTGGTGGCGCCACCGCTGCGCGCAGCGCTCGCGACCTTCGTGCGCGCGAGCGTCCCGGGATTGCATGTACTGGCGTGGAACGAAGTGCCCGACAACCGCAAGGTGCGGCTGGTAGCCACGGTTGGTCGGTGAAACAGGTCATTTGCGGAGAGCATCGATGCGCATCATTGTCCAGGTAGCCCCCAACACCCGTCTCGCACTGCGCGGCATCCGCGAGCGTCTCGGCGACAGCGCCGTGATCCTGTCCTCGCGGCGCGTCCCCGAGGGCGTCGAAGTCACCGCCGGCGCTGACATCAGCGACGCGGCGGTGCCGGATACCGCGGCGGCCGCAGTCCCCGTGCCGTCCCTGCAGTCGGCCGCGGGCAAGGCTCCCCCGGCACTCGCCCCGGACGAGCCCCCGCGCGCCCCTGCCCTCGCCGTGCCCGCACCGCTGAGGGCGCCGCACGCGCTGCGCACCACGCCTGCGGGCAGCGGCGATGCCGTCGGGCAGGAACTGAAGTCGCTGCGCTCCATGCTCGAGACGCAGCTCGCGCAGCTCGCCTGGAATGACCTCACGCGGCGCCTGCCGGTGCACGCGGAACTGCTGCGGGAGCTCACCGAGATCGGGCTCGCCCGCGACCTCGCCGAGCGCATTGCCGAGCAGCTGCCGCAGGGCGTTGACCTGGCGCAGGCCCGCCGCTTCGCCTTCACCGCCCTCGCCCAGTACCTCAGCGTTACGGGGGAGCGCTGGGCCGAAGGCGGCGGCTGTCTTGCCTTCGTCGGTGCCACCGGGGTCGGCAAGACAACGAGCCTTGCCAAGATCGCCGTGCGCTGGGCGCTGCGCCAGGGCGCCCGGGAGCTCGCGCTCGTGGCGGCGGACTCCACCCGCATCGGTGCCCAGGATGAGGTGCGCGCCCTCGGGCAGCTGCTCGGAGCTTCCGTCCACGTCCCGGAGCGCTTCGAGGAGCTGCCGACGCTGCTCACCCAGCTCTCCGACTTTCGCCTGGTGCTGATCGATACCCCGGGGGCGAGCCTCAAGGACCCGAAGTTTTCCCAGCGCCTGGCGGTGCTCTCCAGCTGCGCCTCGCAGCTGGAGTCGGTGCTGGTGCTCTCGGCCAACACCCAGGCCGCAGCGCTCGAGGAGGTGCTGCGGCGTTTCGAACCGGCTCACCCGGCCTGCGCGCTCCTCACCAAGCTCGACGAGGCCGCAAGCCTCGGGGGCTCGATCTCGGCGCTGATCCGCGCGCAGCTGCCCCTGTGTTACGTGAGCGACGGTCAGCGCGTACCGGAGGACCTGCGGCCGGCGCGCACGCTCGACCTGGTGTCGCGCGCCGTGGCGCTCGCCAAGGAAAATTCCGCGAGCGCCGATGAGGACCTGCTGCGTCACCGCTTCGGCAAGGTGTCCCATGTCAGCGCCTGAGCTCAGCCTGATCCGCAACACGAGCCTCGAGCGGCTGCTGCGCCCGGTACGGGTGATCGCGGTCACGGGCGGCAAGGGTGGGGTCGGCAAGACCAGTGTCGCGGTGAACCTCGCCGCCGCGCTCGCGCGCCGCGGGCGCCGCGTGGTACTCATGGACGGGGACCTGGGACTGGCCAACGCCGACGTGCTGCTCGGCCTCTCCCCCGTCTATACCCTCGCGCACGTGCTCGCCGGCGAGCGCGCCCTGGAGGAGGTCCTGGTCGAGGCGCCACAGGGGTTTCACCTGCTGCCAGGGGCTTCCGGCTGCGCGGAGCTCGCACAGCTTGATGGCGAGGCGCACCTCGGGCTCGTGCGCGCCTTCAGCGCCCTGCCCCTGCCGCTCGACACCCTGCTGATCGACACCGCCCCGGGGCTCGGCCACGGCGTGCTGCAGTTCTCCCAGGCCGCGCAGCACGTGATGGTGGTGCTGTGCGATGAGCCGGCCTCGCTAACGGATGCCTACGCGCTCGTCAAGGTACTCAATCGCAGACACGGCATCAGCCGCTTCCAGGTGCTCACCAACCTCACGCGCGGGGAAAACTCCGGCGCGCAGCTCTTTGAGCGCTTTGCGCGGGTCGCGGCCCGGTTCCTCGATGTGACCCTCGAATTCGCCGGCGAAATCCCCGCCGACGAGGCGCTGCGGCGCGCGGTCCGCGAGCAGCGCACCGTGCTCGAGGCATACCCCAGCAGTCCCGCCGCACGCGGATTCAAGAATCTCGCCGCCCGTGCCGATACATGGGCGATACCCGAGGGCCCGCGCGGCAACATCGAATTCTTCGTCGAGCGCCTGGTGCAGCTGCCCCGCAGCCGCCCGGTGGCGGTCTCGTGAACGCGGTCAACCGCTATGCCGCGGTACCCGGCACCGGGGGGGCGGGCGATGAGCTGATCGTGCGGCATGCGGAGCTGGTGAAGCGCATTGCCTATCACCTGGCCGGGCGCCTGCCGCCCTCGGTTGCGGTGGAGGACCTGATCCAGGCGGGCATGCTCGGACTGATGGAGGCGGCGGCGAACTGGTCTATGAATCGCGGTGCGAGTTTCGAGACATACGCGGGTATCCGTATCCGCGGGGCGATGATCGATGCCCTGCGCAAGCTTGACTGGGCGCCACGTTCGGTGCACCGCCAGGCGCGCGCGGTCGCGAGCGCCGTGCGCGAGATCGAGCAGCGCACCGGGCGTGACGCGCGCGACGCCGAAGTGGCCGAGCACATGGGGCTGTCGCTGGATGACTACCACCAGGCACTGCAGGATGCCGCCTGCTGCCAGCTGGCGAGTCTTGAGGACAATGGTGGCGACGGCCACGCGGATGACGCCGACCCCTTGCGCGACGCGTCCGATGATCAGTTCCGCGCCGCCCTTGCCGGCGCCATTGCCCGCCTGCCGGAACGCGAGCGCATGGTGATGTCGCTCTACTACAGCGACGGGCTGAACCTGAAGGAGATCGGCGCGGTGCTCGATGTCACCGAGTCGCGGGTGTGCCAGCTGCACGGTCAGGCGCTCACGCGCTTGCGGGCGCGGCTCGCCAGCTGGCGCGATGCGGCCCCGGAGTCGCAGTCATGAGGGCGCCGCTCCACAAGGACTCTGCCCGATCCGCAGCGGATGAAGCACCGTGGATGTCTTAAGTCTCACCGGCCTGTTCCTCGCCCTGTTTGCCGTGCTCGTGGGCGCGGTGCTCAAGGGTGCCGGCATCATGTCGCTCGTCTCGGCGGCAGCCTTCATGATCGTCGTGGTGGGCACCGTGGCCGCGATCTGCATCCAGACTCCCTGGACGGTGATGCGCCGCGCGCTCTCGATCTTCTCCTGGGTGGTGCGGCCGCCGCTCGGCGACGGACGCCTCCTGATCGTAAAGATCGTCGAGTGGAGCAACACGGCCCGCAAGCAGGGGCTGCTGGGTCTTGAGCCGCAGATCGCGCGCGAGCACGATGAGTTCGTACGCAAGGTGCTGCAGCTGGTCGTCGACGGCAACGAGCCCGACAGCATCGGTAATGTCATGAACGTGGAGCTGCAGGCGCGCGAGCACGCCGACATCACCGCCGCCAAGGTCTTCGAGGGCATGGGGATCTACTCCCCGACCCTTGGCATCATCGGCGCGGTGCTCGGCCTCATGGCCGTGCTGCAGAATCTCGCCGATCCGAGCAAGCTCGGGCACGGCATCGCCGCGGCCTTCACCGCGACCGTCTACGGCATCGGGCTTGCAAACCTCTTCTTCCTGCCGGTGGCCGCGAAACTGAAGCTCATCATTCAACGCCAGACGCAGCTGCGCGAGATGGTGATCGAGGGAATGCTGTCGATCGCGCAGGGCGACAACCCGCGCGCCATCGAGGCGAAACTGCAGGGCTACCTGCACTAGGGACCAGAGCCATGAGCCGCCGACCGCGTCGCCACGAAGAGCACGTCAACCACGAAAGCTGGGCCATTCCCTATGGCGACCTGATCACACTGCTGCTCGCCTTCTTCGTGGTGATGTACGCCATCTCCTCGGTCAACGCCGGCAAGTATCGCGTGCTCTCCGACTCGCTCTACACCGCCTTTCGCGGTACGCCGCGCACCCTGCAGCCGGTGCAGACGGGCGAAAAGGAAATGGGCAACGGGGTGGACGCGCGCACCGCCGTGCCGCCGCTGCTGCTCGGGAAGCCGCGCAGCGGGCCGGCGCGCGCCGAGACGGTGAATGCGCCGTCTGAGGAGGTCCGGGCGCGCAGCGCCGCCCTCGCCCAGGCGTCCGTGGCGCTTGCGCAGGTGGCCGACCAGGTGGAGCAGGCGATGGCGGACCTGATACGCAAGAATGTGGTGAAGGTACGCCGCACGGATCTGTGGATCGAGGTGGAAATCCGCGCCGACCTCTTGTTCCCGAGTGGCAGCGCGCAGCTGTCCCCGGCCGCGACCGGCGTCATCGATGAGCTGGCGGACGTGCTCGCCCCGCTGCCGAATGCGGTGCGGGTCGAGGGCCACACCGACAACGTGCCGATCCGCAACGCGGTCTTCTACTCCAACTGGGAACTCTCGGCGGCGCGCGCCGGCAGTGTGGTGCGCATGCTTGCCGGCCACGGGGTCGGTGCGCAGCGCCTCGCCGTCGTCGGGCTCGGGGAGGAACATCCCGCGCAGAGCAACGACACCCCCCAGGGGCGCAACGCCAACCGCCGCGTGGTGGTGGTCATCCTCTCCACCGGACTCACCGACACCGACTCGCTGCAGCTTGGCGCGCCGCGCCCTCAGGTGCTGCCGCAGGCGCTCCCCACGCAGGCTGCGGCGCCACCGGCGGCGCCCGTGAGCCCGGCGGCACCTGGCACGGATCATGCAACCTGACCTGCGGGAGGGGAACGCCCGCGACGGCATTCCGACACGCGCCGGCTACGCGGCGCGCCCCCGCGATGTGACACGTTTCACAGGAGCCTGATGCATGCTGAACTCAGTGCAACAGCTGACGCTGGATGATTACCTGCTGGTCGGACGGGCGGTGTTCCTGGTGTTCTGCTTCGTGCTGGCCGCAGTCACCTTCGCCGCCTGGCGCGGCGCGGCCATCCGCCAGACCGAGCTGTCCACCGCTCACGACGCGGACATGGTGAAACGCCTCGATGGCCTGGACGCGCGTCTGGTTGCCACCCGCAGCGCCATCACCCACATCACCGAGACCCTCGAGCGGGTGAGCCGCAAGGACACCGGCGGCAACCGCGCCCTCGCGGGCTACCCGATCGCCATCCGCCTCGCCCGCGGCGGCGCCGGCGTCGATGAGCTCATCGCGACCTGTGGCCTTTCGCCCAACGAGGCGGAGCTCGTCTGCCGCATCCACGGCGCGCCGGCAACGGCAGCCTAGCGACCTAGCGACCACGCACCCATTCTTCACCCGTGACCCCACGACAGGACGTCCCCATGGCCGCCACGCCAGCAACCTCTCCCAAACCCGAGCACGACGTAGCCTTCGCCTTCGTGCAGGACCTCGCAGCCGAGCTCAACAGCGGCAAGGTCGAGCTGCCGAGCTTCCCCGACATCGCGCTGCGCGTGCGCCAGGTGCTCGCCGATGAGCTGGTGCCGACAGAACAGGTGGTGCGGATCATCAACTCCGAGCCGGCACTGGCCGCGCAGCTGCTACGCATCTCGAATTCGCGCGCGCTGAACGCGACCGGCAAGCAGCATACCGACCTGCGCACGGCGGTAGCGCGCATGGGGTTCAACCTCGTGCGCAGCGCCGCGATCAGCTTCGCCATGGCGCAGCTGAAGAAGGTCGAGGCGCTCAAAGGCCTCGAGAAGCCTCTCGAGCAGCTGTGGCAGCGCAGCGCCGCGGTAGCGGCCATGTGCCACGCCGTGGCGCGGCGCCACAGCACCATCAACCCCGACAAGGCGCTGCTGGCGGGCATGCTGCATGGCTTCGGACGCCTGTACATTCTGACCCGCGCGGCGCGCCATCCGGCCCTCTTCACCGACGCCGGCGCACTAAACGCCATCATCCGTGACTGGAGCGCGCCCATCGCCAAGGCGCTGCTGGAGAACTGGTCGATGCCCGAGGAAATCATCACGGCGGTGAGTGAGTACGAGGACCCGGACCGCGACCACGACGGGCCGCCTGATCTCACCGACGTGCTGCAGGTGAGCTGGATGCTCGCCGTGTTCCGGCAGTGGCCGGAGTCGATCGAGCTGAACCTGCAGGGCGTCAGCGCCTGCCGGCGGCTGCACATGGACCTGAACGCCTACGAGAAGCTGATGAGCGAGTGCGACGGCGAGGTCGACGCGCTGCGCCAGGCGCTCGGGATGTAGGGGCGCGAAGCCACTCCCGCTGCGGGAGCGGCAGTTTCAGACCGTGCCGAGCACGCGCCCGGGAGACGCGGCGGCCAGATCGCCGCGCGGGCCGTAGGTGGCCGCGCGATCGGTGCGGCCCCGCAGGGCGCGCAACCGCTCATCGACGCGCTTCAGGTGCGCGCTCACCATCAGGCCGTTGCGATCATTCAGCTGGCGGCACTTGAGGGCGCGCTCGCGGCACTCGCGCAGCTGCGCCGCGAGGGCGCCCTGCGAGTCGCACCAGCGCAGGAGGCGCACCAGGCCGGCCGCATCGGCGCTCTGCCCGTGCATGCTGCACAGTGAGTTGCGCTGCGCTTCGGTCTGCGCAAGCAGTGCCACCTGCGCCTGCCGCAGCGCGGTCGAGCGCTCCAGGGCCTTGAGATCACCGGAGGCGATGACGCCCCGCTCCTGCTCGAGGAGCTTGTGGAGGATCTCCAGGAGCTTCAGTTCCTCCTGGATAAGTTCCGCGAGATGCTCGCGGCACAACGAAGCTTCCATGCCTTGAGGGCCTAGGGCTCTTCGGCGGAACCGGGGGTGGCGTGCGGGGCGACCGGGCCGCCGTGCAGCCCCGAGAGCGCCTGCTCGACCTGCAGCAGCCCTGCGGCCACGTGCTCCGGCTGCACCTTGTAGGTTCCCGCTTCGATCGCGCTGCGGATCGCGGCCACCCGGGCCGGGTCGACCGCGGGCGCCTCGCGCAGCGCCGGCTCCAACAGTGCCAGGCGGGCCGCGGTATCGGTGATGTGGACATCGTGCGAGGCGGCCGAGACTTCCGCATCGGGCGTGCCTCCCGCCCCGGCGGCGCTGGTGCCGGTGGTGCGGGCCGTCCCCACGGAAGGGGCGCCGCCCTGGGCGCCTGCATTTAACTCATTGATCTTGTGGGGCACGTCGGCCTCCTTCCAGTGCTCGAACCCCGTTAACGGCCCGCGGCACAATATCTTTAGGGTGTGGCATAGACAATTCCCGTGGCGTCCACGACGCCCTGCACGATCTTCTGTGAGGCGAGGTTCTGCACGCGAACGCGCGTGCCCTCGCGGGCGTCCTCGAGCGCGCGACCGGGGGCGCGTACTTCGATGCCGGGCGCCGCGGCGACCACCGTGACCGACTGTCCCTGGCGCACCACGTAGTCCGCCTGAAACAGGTCCGCGGTGAGGGCAGTGCCGGCCGGGAGGTTGCGGATGAGCGTGCGGTGCGCCAGCGCATTGGCGTCGCTGAGGTAGGCGCTGCCCAGGCCCGCGACGCGACGGCTCTCCGCCGCCACGTCCTGCGCACCGAGGCGCGCGCCGCGCGCCTGTGTCTGGCGCAGCACCAGCACCTGGATGTCCGACTCGAGGGTCACGGGCACGTACAGCGCCCAAACCGCAGGCGGCGTCGTGCAGCTCACGCGCACCGTGACCCGGGCGCCAAATTCCGCCGGCCCGAGCGGCGCCGTGCTCAATGCCTTAGGGCAGCCCGGCAGGCGCAACCGCGCATCGGGCTCGTTCGCCTGTACGTGCACCTCGTAACTCACGCCGCGCAGCTGCGCGCGCACCTGAGCCTCCGCGGCGTGGGCGATGGCCGACAGTGGTTCGGGATCCGCCACGGCCGCGGCGGCGCCCGCGAGCGGCGCCACGGCACACAGCAGTGCCGTGAACACGCGGTGGCGACGAACTATTGACGCTTTGGGCATGGCGGGAGCTCCTGCGGATCGTTGACGCAGGAAATAGTGCAAGCGCCGCGCCAGCGGCGGCCTCCGGTGCTCCAAGCGGCAAGTGCTTGCCGCCGCGCGCGTGACGCGGTTCACCTTTCTTCGTGGTGCCCGCCCCGCGCGTGCCTCGCAACACCGCCAGGAGCGGCTGGCACGCGTCTTGCTTTACCGATGTCAGGCTTTTTTCGGAGATGACTCCATGCCGCTGAGTCTCGATACGTATCTGGGTGTGCATCAGGACGCACTGCGCCTGTATGGCCGCCGCACGGCGGTGCTCGCCAACAATCTCGCGAACGCGGACACTCCGGGCTTCAAGGCCCAGGACCTCGACTTCAAGAGCCTGCTGAGTGCCGGCAGCGGCGCCGGCACAAACAGCGCGCTGCCGCTCGCGGCCACCCATGCCGTGCACGTGAGCACGGCGCCCACGCTGCCCACCGCCGGCAGCGCACTGAAGTACCGCGTACCGCTCGCCCCCTCCCTCGATGGCAACACCGTGGACCCCCAGCTCGAGCAGGCCGCGTTCGCCGACAACACCGTGCGCTACCAGGCAGCACTGACCTTTCTGTCGGACAAGTTCAAGACCCTGATGACGGCGATCACCGGTCAGTAGCCGCACCGCACCTCTTACAGGAACGACCATGTCCTCATTCAAGGTTTTCGAAATCGCCGGCTCCGGACTGTCCGCGCAGTCGGTGCGGCTGAATACCGTCGCCAGCAACCTCGCCAACGCCGACAGCGTGAGCGGCGACCCGGCCTCGGTGTACAAGGCGCGCCACCCGGTGTTCCAGGCCGTGCACGCGGCGCTGAACTCGGCCGGGGCCGCCGCGGGCGGGGCTGCGGTGCGCGTCACCGGCATCGCCGAGAGCAACGCGCCGGCCACCGTCCGGCACGACCCCGGTAACCCGCTCGCCGACACCCAGGGCAACGTCTACGCGCCAAACGTCAACGTCATCGAGGAGATGACCGACATGATCTCCGCCTCGCGCGCCTACCAGAACGACATCGAGGTCATGAGCACCGCCAAGGACCTGATGACGGCCACCCTCAAGCTCGGCCAGTGATCCCGACACTTCACCGCATTCTTTAAGGACCCACGATGTCGCACCACTCCATACCTTTGGGACTCGTCACCCACGTTCACGCCGCGAGCAGCACTTCGGGCTCCGGCACCACCGGCAGCTCGGGCAGCAGCGCCACCGACAGCAGCACCTCGAGCGCCGCCGCCGGGCTCGCCGCGCTGCCTGCGAACATGCAGATCAGCCAGGCAGGCTTCCTGCAGCTGATCAGCACCCAGATGCAGAACCAGGACCCGCTGAATCCGACCGATCCGACGCAGTTCCTGGCGCAGGTCGAAGGCCTGAGCGAGGTCTCGAGCCTGCAGAGCCTGCAGACCTCGATCACCGGGCTCGCCTCGGGGCTGCAGGCCTCGCAGGTCATCAGCGGCACCTCCCTGCTCGGGCACTCCGTACTCGCCCCGGGCAGCACCGCCACCATCGCCACCGGGGGCACCGTCAACGGCGCGGTGAGCGCACCCTCGGGCGCGAGCAGTCTTGCGGTTTCGGTCACGAGCGCAAGCGGCGCGCTGGTGAACGCGTTCAATGTCAGCCCGCAGGCCAGCGGCTACACGCCTATCAGCTGGAACGGCACGACCAGCACCGGGGCGAGCGCCCCTGCCGGCCAGTACACGATTCAGGTCAACGCCCAGGTCGGCAATGCCACGCAATCGGTGAGCCCGCTGCTTTACAGCCAGGTGACGAGCGTGACCATCGACCCGTCTACCCAGGCGCTCGACCTCAACACCAACAACGGCACGATTCCCTTGAGTTCCGTGGTCAACATCCAGTAGCCAACCATTTAATTACGGAGATATCCGCATGTCCCTCAATATCGCCCTCACCGGTCTGACCGCGGCCAACGAAGATCTGTCGGTCACGTCCAACAATCTCGCCAACGCGGCCACCGTCGGCTTCAAGGGCTCGCGCACCGAGTTCTCGGACCTGTTCTCTTCCAGCCAGCAGGGCGTGGGGGCGGCGGCCGTGGGCAACGGCGTCACGGTCTCGGAGGTCTCCCAGCAGTTCTCGCAGGGCAACATCGAGACCACCGGCAACACCTTGGATCTTGCGGTGAGCGGCAATGGCTTCTTCATCCTCAGCAACAACGGCGCGCTCGATTACACCCGCGACGGGGAGTTCCAGCTGAATAGCACCGGTGAGATCGTCAACTCCCAGGGCCAGGCACTGCAGGCCTACCCACCGCTCACCAACGGCGGCTTCAATACGGGAGGACTCGCGAACCTGTCGCTCACCACCAACGAGAGCGCGCCGCAGGCCACGAGCACGGCCGCGATCACGGCCAACCTGCCGGCCAACGCCACCGCGCCGCCTGATGCACCGTTTTCCCCCACCGACCCGAACAGCTACAACAACACGACCTCGCTCACGGTGTACGACTCCCTCGGCGCTGCGCACACCGCGAGCCTTTACTTCATCAAGGGCGCAGCCCCCAACGACTGGTCCACGCAGCTGTACGTCGATGGCACCGCGGTCGGCACGCCGCAGGCGCTCAACTACACCCAGAGTGGCGCGCTCCTGACGCCCGCGAACGGCCAGGTCACCTTCCCCGCCTACACCCCGGCCACCGGAGCGCAGGCGATGAACATGACCTTCAACTTCTCGCAGACCACCCAGTATGGCGGCAACTTCGGCGTGACCGCCGTGCAGCAGAACGGCTTTACCACCGGACAGCTCACCGGCATCAACATCGACCAGACCGGCGTCGTGCAGGCCCAGTTCACCAACGGCCGCTCGGTGGACCTCGGCCAGATCGCGCTGGCTAACTTCGCCAATCCGCAGGGCTTGGCGCAGCTCGGCAACGCCACCTGGTCAGCCACCAACAACTCCGGTGCCGCCGTCAACGGCGTCGCGGGCAACTCCGGCTTCGGTGCGGTGCAGTCCGGATCGCTGGAGGAGTCCAACGTCGACACTACCGCGGCCCTGGTCGAGATGATCACCGCGCAGCGCGACTTCCAGGCCAACGCGCAGATGATCCAGACCGAAGACCAGGTCACCCAGTCAATCATCAACATCCGTGGCGGCTGAGCGCAGGCGCTGCCCCCATCCACCGGTGATCCATGGACAAACTGCTGTATGTCGCCATGTCGGGGGCCAAGGAAACGCTCGCAAGCCAGGCGGCCAACAACGACAACCTGGCCAACGCCGGCACCACCGGCTTCAAGGCCTCGCTCGCCGCTTTCCAGACGCGCAACGTCACGGGCGCCGGCTACCCCTCGCGCGCCTATGCCACCGCGGCCACGGTGGGCTGGAACGACACCGTCGGCGAGCAGCAGACCACGGGCAATGCGCTCGACGTCGCCGTGCAGGGTTCCGGGTTCCTGGCGGTGCAGGATGTCGCGGGCGCCGAGGCCTATACGCGCGCCGGTGACTTTCATGTCGACAGCAGCGGGCAGCTCGTGACCACCGGCGGGCGGCCGGTGCTCTCCGACAGTGGCCCGATCGTGGTGCCACCGGCCACCTCGATCAGCATCGCCGCGGATGGCACCGTCTCGGTGGTGCCGCTCGGGCAGCCGCCGAACTCGGTCGCTGCCGTCGGGCGCATCAAGCTGATCAACCCGCCGCGCGATACGCTGACGCGCGGAGCGGATGGCCTGTACCGCAGCAGCGACGGCACGACGCCGGAGGCCGATGCCAGCGTGCAGCTGTCCTCCGGAGTACTCGAATCGAGCAACGTCAATATCACCGGCTGCCTGGTCAACATGATCGAGCTCGCGCGGCGCTTCGATGTGCAGATCAAGGCGCTGCACACCGCCGAGGAAGACGGCCAGGCCTCCGCGAAGCTCTTGCAGTCCAGTTGAATCCAACGCTCTTCAAACGCACTCATTAACAGGTAGGTAAGTCATGGATCCGGCATTGTGGGCCGCCAAAACGGGGCTCGACGCTCAGCAGACGCAGATGACGGTCACGGCGAACAACCTCGCCAACGTCAGCACGACCGGCTTCAAGAAGAGCCGCGCGGTATTCGATGACCTGCTGTACCAGAACCTCTCGCAGGTCGGGGCCAATACCTCGCAGAGCACCCAGGCACCGACCGGTCTGAACCTCGGTACCGGCGTGCGCGTGGTGGCCACCGAGAAGAACTACACGCAGGGAAGCATCAACACCACGGGCAATTCGCTGGATCTGGCGATCCAGGGCCGCGGCTTCTTCCAGGTGCTGCAGCCAAACGGCACCGTCGGCTACACGCGCGACGGCAGCTTCCAGGTCAATGCCCAGGGGCAGGTGGTGAACTCCGCCGGCTACCCGGTGCAGCCCGCCATCACCATTCCGACCGGCGCCCAGAGCGTCACCGTAGGCTCCGACGGCACGATCAGCGTGCAGCTTGCCGGGCAGAGCACGCCGCAGACCGTGGGCACGCTGCAGCTGGCCGACTTCATCAATCCGCCGGGCCTGCAGGACATTGGCGGCAACCTCGCGGTGGAATCGGCCGCCAGCGGCTCGCCGGTCACCGGCAATGCCGGGCTCAATGGCATGGGAACGCTGCTGCAGGGCTCGGTCGAGAGCTCCAACGTCAATGTGGTCGAGGAGCTCGTGAACATGATCGAAACGCAGCAGGCCTACGAGATGAATTCCCGTGCGGTCGAGACCACCGACCAGATGCTCACCTATGCCACGCAGAACATGTAGGCCCACATGCGTACCGCCACCGTCCTGATCAGCTGCGCCCTCGCGCTCGGTGGTCTCGCCGGCTGCCAGGTCGGCAAGCCCGCCAAACCCGACGATGCACTCGCCTGGACACAGGAGCCGATGCCGCCGCCCACCAACGGGGCGATCTACCAGGCGGGACGCGAGGTGGTGCTCGCCGAGAACCCGGTGGCCCATCACGTCGGCGACATCGTGACGATCGTGCTCAATGAGCAGACCGCCGCGCAGAAGAGCGCCACCACGAGCACCAGCAAGGACACGACCGTGGCGCTGCCCGCCCCGACCCTCATCGGCAAGGGCGTGACCATCAAGGGCGTGCCGATCCTGGAAAACAGCATGAACAACGCCACGAAGTTCCAGGGCCAGGGGGCGAGCGCCGAGAGCAACAGCCTGACCGGCTACCTGACCGCCACCGTGCTGAAGGTGCTGCCCAACGGCAACCTCTTCATCGCCGGGGAAAAGCAGATCGGCCTCAACCAGGGCAACGAATACGTGCGCGTCACGGGCGTGGTGCGCCCCATCGACCTCGCCGCCGATGACTCGATCCCCTCCTTCAGGGTCGCTAGCGCTCACATCACCTACAGCGGCAAGGGCGCGATCAACGACGCCAACGCGCAAAGCTGGCTGGCGCGCTTCTTCAACTCGCCATGGGCACCCTTCTGATGCACACCCCACACATTACCGAACCCGGCCTCCCGCAGCCGCGCCGCGCGCGGGCCACCGCCCTCGCCGGGGCGCTGTTCGCGCTCATCTGTGTCCCGGCCGGTGCCGACCGCATCAAGGACATCGCCACCGTCGGCGGCGTGCGCAGCAACCAGCTGGTCGGCTATGGCCTGGTAGTGGGTCTTGACGGCACCGGGGATCAGACCACTCAGGCGCCCTTCACCATCCAGAGCATCGAGAACATGCTGCAGCGCTTCGGGGTCACCATTCCGCCCAACACCAACCCGCAGCTGAAGAACGTGGCGGCGGTCACGGTCACCGCCGACCTGCCACCCTTCGCCAAGGCCGGCCAGACGCTCGATGTGACGGTCGGCACGATCGGCAACGCCTCGAGCCTGCGCGGCGGCGACCTCATCATGACGCCGCTGCGCGGCGCCGACGGCCAGATCTACGCCATCGCTCAGGGCAGCGTGATCGTCAGCGGCTTCGGCGTGAACGGCAAGGACGGCTCACGCATCTCCCTGAACGTCCCGAGCAGCGGGCGCATCCCCAACGGCGCCTCCGTCGAACGCGAGGTGCCGGTGCATTTCTCCGCCGACCCGCACCTGATGATCAACCTCAATACCCCGGACTTCACGACCGCAGCGCACGTGGCCGCCGCCATCAACAAGACCTTCGGCGCCGACACGGCCGAAGCGCTCGATGCCGTCTCGATCCGGGTCGCAGCCCCGGTGAACCCGAACCAGCGCATCTCCTACCTCGCCAGTCTCGAGGTCGTCGACGTCGACCCGGGCGAGGCGCCGGCGCGCGTCATCGTCAACTCCCGTACCGGCACGGTCGTCATCAGCTCGCACGTGAAGGTGATGGCGGCGGCGGTCGCGCACGGCTCGCTCTCCGTCACCATCACCGAACACCAGGACGTGAGCCAGCCGGCACCCTTCTCGCAGGGGCAGACCGTGGTCACCCCGCGCAGCACCATCGACGTGCAGCAGTCGGATGCGCGCATGTTCGTGTTCCAGGCCGGCGTCAACCTCGATGAGATCGTGCGCGCGGTGAACCAGGTGGGCGCTGCCCCCGGGGACCTAGTGGCGATCCTCGAAGCGCTGCGCGAGGCGGGCGCCCTGCGGGCCGAGCTGATCGTCATCTGAAGCCGCTTCCCGCGCCACCATGACCAGCAACATCGCCAACAGCGCCGGAAGTGCCGGCGTGTACGGTGACTTCTCGGGCCTCGAGAAGCTCAAGAGCGCCGTGCGCCAGCAGGATCCGCAGGCACTGCGCCAGGTGGCGCAGCAGTTCGAGAGCCTGTTCGCCAAGATGATGCTCAAGAGCATGCGCAAGGCCATCGGCAAGGACCCGATCTTCGGCAGCGACCAGGCGGAGATGTACCAGGGGATGTTCGATGACCAGCTGTCACTGGAACTCACGCGCGGCCACGGCCTGGGGCTTGCCGACATGCTGATGAAGCAGCTGCGCGGCGCGGTGAGCCCCGCCGCGAAGAGCGTTGCGGCCGGTACGGCGGCCGCGCCGCCGACGGCTGCGGCCCCGACCCCCGCCGCCACCAGCGCCGAGCGCGCGCAGTTCGTGCGCACCCTGTGGCCGCAGGCGCAGGCCGCCGCGCAGGCCCTCGGCGTTCACCCCCTGGGCGTCGTCGCGCAGGCCGCGCTCGAGAGCAACTGGGGCCGCAGCATGCCCCGCAGCGCCACCGGGGCGAGCAGCAACAACCTCTTCGGCGTCAAGGCGGGCGGCGCCTGGAACGGTGAGTCGGTCACGGCCGCAACCCAGGAGTTCCAGGGAGGCGCCCTGGCTGCAGTGCGCAGCCCCTTCCGCGCGTACCCCGACGCCCAGGCGGCGCTCCAGGATTATGTCGCGACGCTGCGCGGCAACCCGCGCTACAGCGCCGCGCTCGGCTCCGGCACCGACGTATCCGCTTTCGCCACCGCCCTGCAGAAGGGCGGCTATGCGACCGATCCGCATTACGCGGCCAAGCTCACGAGCGTCGCCCAGCAGGTGGCGGCCCTGATGGGGGGCGGCAGCGCGCATGAGACGCAGGTCAAGTTTACCGATCCGCGGCCGATAACCGACGGTACCACCGCGCTCTAGGGGCGAACGGCATGGCTGATCTTCTGTCCACCAGCGTCTCGGGCCTCCTGGCGTTCCAGCAGGCCCTCGACGTCACGAGCAACAACATCGCCAATGCCTCGACGCCCGGCTACAGCGTCGAGAACGCGAACCTCAAGGAGTTGCCAGGCCAGAGCAGCGCCGGCGGTTACATCGGCAGCGGGGTCACGGTCGATGGCATCACGCGATCCTACAGCGAACTGCTCTCGCAGCAGGTGCGCTCCTCGCAATCGGGCTACTCCAGCCTGAACACGCTCGCCACCCAGGCAGGCCAGGTCGACAATCTCCTCAGCGCCTCGAGCACCGGTATCACCTCCGGGCTGCAGAGCTTCGTGAACGCGCTGCAGACTCTGGCGGCCTCGCCCGCTTCAAGCGCAGCGCGCCAGGCGCTCCTGAGCCAGGCACAGGCACTCGCCCAGCAGCTCACCGGCTACGACGCCCAGATCAGTCAGTTCAGCGGCACGCTCGAGCAGCAGATCAGCGGCGATGTGACCCAGGTCAATACGCTCGCGAGCGGCATCGCCTCGCTCAACACCCAGATCGCCAATGACCTCGCCGGCACCGGCCAGGCTCCCAATCAGCTGATGGACCAGCGCGACACCCTCATCGACCAGCTGAGCCAGTACGCGAGCGTCAACACCGCCAGCGAGACCAACGGCATGCTCGATGTCTACATCGGCACCGGCCAGGCGCTCGTGACCGGCGGCACCGCCCAGCAGCTGTCGACCCTGCCGAACCAGTACAACGCCTCCGCGCTCGACATCGGCATCACGAGCGGGGGCGGCACGGCGGACGTGACCTCCGAGATCACCGGCGGGGAACTCGGGGGCCTGCTCGCCTCGCGCACCCAGGTGCTGGATCCGACGCAGAATGCCCTCGGGCAGATCAGCGTCGCACTCGCGACCATCGTGAACCAGCAGCAGGCCGCGGGCATGGACCAGACCGGCGCCGCCGGGCAGCCCATGTTCACCGTCGGTGGCGTGCAGACGCTCGCCGAGCAGCACCAACAGCGGCAGCGCCACGCTCGCCGTGACGCGCACGAGCCTCAGTGCCCTCACCAGCGATGACTACACGCTGCGCTACAGCGGCGGTGCCTGGCAGCTCAAGGACAGCACGACCGGCCAGGCAGTGCCCCTGACTGGCGCCGGCACCAGCGCCAGCCCCTTCCAGGCCGCCGGCATTTCCATCGTCGTCAGCGGCGCCCCCGCCAGCGGTGACAGCTTCCTCGTGCAGCCCACCGCGACCGCCACGGCAGGCCTCAGTGTCGCGCTCACCGACCCGGCGCAGATCGCCGCCGCCTCGCTCGCCCAGACCGGGGTCGGCGCGGCCAACGTCGGGACCGCTACCATCTCGGCGGCGAGCGTGAATCCGGCCACCTGGGTGCCCGACACCTACAGCCTCTCCTTCACGAGCGCCAGCCAGTACCAGGTGACGAGCAGCGCGGGCACCGTGGTCGCCTCGGGAACCTACACCGCCGGCGCCCCGATCAGCTTTGCGGGCGCGCAGGTTACGGTGAGCGGCACCCCGGCAGCCGGGGACAGCTTCACCGTGCGCAGCAGCACCGCGGCCGACGCGGGCGACAACAGCAACGCCAATGCGCTCAGCGCCGCACTCGGCGCCGCGAGCCTCGATGGCGGCACCACTTCCCTGAGCGGGGCGGCCAACAACCTGATCGCGCGCATCGGCATCATCACGCAGCAGGCGCAATCGAATGCCGCCGCGCAGCAGTCCGTCAACCAGGATGCCACCACTTCGCGCAGCAACCTGACGGGGGTCAACCTCGATGAGCAGGCCGCCAAGATGCTGCAGTTCCAGCAGGCCTATCAGGCCATGGCGCAGATGATCCAGACCTCCCAGCAGACGTTCACCTCCCTCATCACGGCTATCGCGAACGGCTAACCATGACTATCTCCACGCTCACCTTCCAGACGACGGCGCTGGCGCAGATGGAAGCGCTCCAGACCGAGCTGTCGCAGACGCAGTCGCAGCTCTCGACCGGCAAGCAGCTGCAGAACGCCGCCGACAACCCGACCGCCATGACGCAGGTGAATCTCCTGAACGCGCAGCTGTCAGCCTCGCAGCAGCAGGTCAGCAACGGCACCGCCGTCACCTCCGGCCTGCAGCTGGAGCAGAACGCCCTCACCACTGCCACGACCGCACTGCAGAGCGCCCGCGACATCGCCGTCGAGGGTAACAACTCGGACCTGAGCCTCACCGACCGCCAGGGTCTTGCCGCACAGCTGCAGCAGCTGCAGCAGACGCTGCTCGCCAGCGCCAACAGCCAGGACGCCCAGGGGAACTACCTCTTCGGCGGCACCGCCAGTGGCGCGGCCCCCTTCGCCGCCGGCGGCGCAGGGGTGAGCTACCTCGGCAATGACCAGGTGAACCAGCTGCAGATCGGCCCCGACCAGAGTCTCTCGGTCGGGGATGCCGGCAGCGCGGTCTTCATGAACATCCCGGCCGGCAACGGCACGTTCACCACCGCGGTATCGGGCGCGAACACCGGCAGCGCCTCCATCGACACCGGCAGCGTCACCAACCCCGCCGCCTGGGTCCCGGATGTCTACAGCATCGCTTTTACCAGCCCGACCCAGTACCAGATCACCAACGGGGCGGGTGCCGTGGTGGCATCGGGTGCCTACGTGAGCGGCAATGCCATCGCCTTCAACGGCGCCGAGGTCACGATCAGCGGCACCCCCGCCACGGGCGACCAGTTCACGGTGGCCCAGGCGGGCAAGGCGAGCGTCTTCAGCACCCTCTCGGGGCTGATCACCACGTTGAACTCCGGCACGCTCAGCAACGCGCAGGTCAGCACCCAGATCGGGGGCGCCATCCAGCAGATCGACGCGGCCCTCAATCACCTCAATGACGTGCAGGCCGGCGTCGGCGGACGCCTGAACGCCATCACAGCGGCGGCCTCGAGCGCGCAGAGCACCCAGACCAATCTCACCGCCTCGGTGTCCCAGCTCTCGGACGTCGACTATGCGGCGGCCGTCACAAAGCTCAGCAGCCAGGAGCTCACCTTGCAGGCGGCCCAGGAGTCGTATGCCTCGATCGCCAAGCTTTCCCTGTTCAACTACCTCTCGTGAGCGTGAAGCAGTTCGCGTTTGCGGAGCCTGGGGGCCTCAAGTTCCCGCACCTTCGCTCCGATACAGGGGTTGAACCGAAGCGGCCTTAAGCCGGCCGCAACAGGTAGCAGTGCGACGGACTGGTGTCCGGCGCCGAAGCCAACATCAGGAGTCCCAGACCATGTCACTCGTCCTTAACACGAACCTTGATTCGCTGGTCGCCCAGAACAGCCTCAGCACTTCGGGCAGCCAGCTGGCCGATGCGCTGTCGCAGCTCTCCTCGGGCCTGCGCATCAATAACTCTGCCGACGACGCCGCCGGTTACGCGATCGCGCAGAGCATGACCTCGCAGATCAACGGCCTGAACCAGGCCGCGCAGAACGCCAATGACGGCGTATCGCTCACCCAGACCGCCACCGGTGCGCTCTCGGAAGTGACGACCGACCTGCAGACGATGCGCGACCTGGCCGTGGAGTCACTCAACGCCAGCAACAGCTCGACCGACCGCGCCGACCTCAACGCGCAGTTTCAGCAGCTGGTGGCCGACATCAACAGCGTCGCCTCGAACACCCAGTTCAACGGTGTGAACCTGCTCGATGGCACCTTCCAGGGCGCCACCTTCCAGATCGGCGCCAACGCTGGCCAGACGATCACGGTCGCCTCGGTGGCCAGTGCCAAGGCCGCTAACCTCGGCGCGCTTTACGCCGGCGCCCTGACCGCCGCCGGCACCGCCGGTGCGTACAACGCCGGCACGGCTCTCGTGCCGAAGATCTCCAACGGCGATACCGTCACCTTCCAGGTCGCGGTCACCCCCGCTGGCGGTACGGCCACGAACGTCACGACCAACGCGATCTCGCTCACCGGCAATGCCGCCACCGACCTGGCCAGCATCGCCGCGGGCATCAACCAGGCGGTGGCCTCCCAGGGCGTCATCGCGACCGTCAATGGCACGACCGGCATCACCCTCAGCGGCAACACTGCCAATGCGGGTGGCGTGGCAGCCATCACGGTGGCGAGCTCGACCGGCACGGTGGCCGGCGATGCGACGGCCCTCAAGGACCTCGGTATCGACTCGAGCGATACGTTCGCCGCGACCGGTGCTAGCTACCTGAGCAGCGCCAACGTCACCACGGTCGACAAGTCCAACCAGTCGCTGGTGCAGATCGATGCCGCCCTGCAGCAGCTGGCGACCTCGACCGCGAACCTCGGCGCGTACCAGAACCGCTTCGACGCACTGATCTCCGGGCTGAACACGGACGCCACGAACCTGACCAGCGCCAAGAGCGCGATCGTGGACACCGACTACGCCCAGGCGACGTCGAACCTGTCGAAAGCGCAGATCCTGCAGCAGGCGAGCACGGCGATGGTGGCCCAGGCCAATACCATCCCGCAGAACATTCTGACGCTCCTGCAGAAGCTGCCGTGAGGAAATGAGTTCCAGGTACCGCATGCCTGGTAACTCATGTTGGGGGGGCGGGTGCACGGGTGCGCCCGCCCCGCCCCTTTTGCGCTGAACGCATTTTGTACCTGAGGCCGACACCATGAGCACTACGCTCGACAGCAGTTCCGCCACCAGCAGCAGCAGTGCCGCTGCGCCCGTCGTCTCGGTGGCCAGCAACAGCAGCGCCGGCGCCGCGGGCGGCTCGGTCATCAACGTCAGTACTCTGGTTTCCCAGCTGGTCGCGGCCACCGCGGGTCCCCAGGAATCCCTCATCGCCAACCAGACCCAGCAGGTCTCTGCCCAGATCTCAGCGCTCGGGACGCTCAAGAGCGCGCTTGCCACCTTCCAGGGGTCCTTGAGCGCGCTCGACACACCGGGCGCCTTTCAGATCGCCACCGCGACCAGCAGCGATGAGACCGCCTTCACGGCCTCCGCCGGCGCCGGCGCCCCGCAGGGGACCTACAACGTCAGCGTGTCCGCGCTCGCCCAGGCCCAGCAGCTGCTCTCCGGACCCCTCGCGGCCTCGGCCCCGATCGGCAGCGGCACGCTCAGCCTCTCCCTCGGGGGCGCGAGCTTTGAAGTCACGCTCGGCTCGAGCGCCACGCTCGCCGACCTCGCCGCCGCCATCAACTCCGCCAGCGGCAACCCGGGAATCAGCGCCACGGTGCTGCAGGGCACCGATGGCGCACACCTGCTGCTGTCCTCCTCCCTCACCGGGGCCGCCAATACGATCCAGGTGAACGAGACCGACGGCGGTAATGCGCTCGCTGCCGTGACCTACGGCACCGGCAACACGGCCAACTACACGCAGGAGGCCGCGGCGCAGGATGCGGCATTTTCGGTGTCGGGCGTGGCCTTCACCAGCGCCTCGAACACGGTCACCGATGCCATGGGTGGCGTGACGCTCAACCTGCTGAGCACCACGAGCGCCGGACCGCCCGCGACGCTGACCATCGCCAGCGACACGACGACGCTTGAGGGCAACATCTCCGCCTTCGTGTCGGCCTACAACACCCTGCAGGGCACCTTCGCCACCCTCGGCGGGTATGACGCCTCGAGCGCGACCGCAGGCCCGATGATGGGCAACGCGGCGCTCACCGGCATCCAGAACCAGGTGCAGCAGGCGCTCTACAGCGTCGTTGCCAGTGGCTCCCCCGTCTACGACACGCTCGCGAGCATCGGCATCACGACCCAGAGCGATGGCACGCTTGCCGTCAATTCGGGCACCCTGGCCGCAGCTCTCGGCACCAACTTCAGCGCGGTCACGCAGCTTTTCAGCAGCTCCGCCGGGGTTGCCAGCACGCTCAACACTGAGATCACCGCCGCGCTCGGCTCCACAGGCTCGATCACGACCGCCGGGCAGACCCTCACCAGCCAGGAAAACGCCCTTACGACGCAGAGCAATCAGCTCAACCAGCAGATGGCCGCGCTCACGGCGAGCCTCACCCAGCAGTACTCCGCGCTCAATACGCTCCTGTCGTCCCTGCAGAGCACCTCCTCGTACCTGACGCAGGCGTTCGCCAGCCTGCCGCAGGTGCAGGCGACGCAGACCGCCTAAGCCCTTACCGGGCTCCGTCGTCTTAAGTTTCCGCCGGCCCAGCCGTTACAGAGGTAACGGTACGAGGGAGCACGGCAGTCGTGAGCGGCTACGCACGCAAGGCTAATCTGGCGGCTTATCAGAGCGTCGCGATCGAAGGCGGCGTCGCCGGCGCCGACCCCCATGCACTGGTGCAGATGCTCCTGGATGCGACGGTCGAGCGCATCATGAGCGCCCGCGGCTGTGTCGAGCAGAACGACCGGGTGCGCAAGGCGAAGCTGCTGCACAGCTGCGTGACGCTGATTGCGGAGCTGCGTGGCAGCCTCGATCTGATCCGCGGCGGGGCGCTCGCGCAGAACCTGAGCGACCTCTACGAATACATCGCCAAGCAGCTGCTGCTCGCGAACGTACGTGACGATGTGAGGCCCCTCAACGAGGCCTTAAGTCTTCTCGGGGAAATCCGCTCGGCCTGGGTCGCGATCGGGCCGGAGGTGCGCGCCGCGGCGGCCGCTAGCAAAAATCAGCGCTTGGTGCCGTCGCGCTGACGCTTGCCGGGCTGGTAGGGAATGCTGGCATCAAGGGTGGTGCCCTGGCCGGCGACTCCGAGCACGCGCAGCGTCCCGCCGAGTTCCGCGAGCCGCTCGGAGGTTGCCAGAAGTCCGAAGGATCCGGGCTTGCTGCGATCCTTGTCGCCAAGCCCCACCCCATCGTCGCTGATGCGCAGGCGCACCTGGCCCTCCTGGGTCCACACGTGCACGTCGATCTTGCGGGCGCGCGCATGACGCACGACGTTCGTGAGCGCCTCCTGGAAACTGCGATACAGGGCGAGCGAGCGGCGGCGGCCGAGGTCGGCCGGAATGTCGCTGTCGATCACCGCGATCCGCAGTCCGGACTGCGCGGCGCACTCCTCGGCATAGCGGCGCATCGCCGCCCCGAGGCCGAGATCCTCCACCCCGGGAGGCTGCAGCTCGAAGACGATGTGGCGCAGCTCCTGCAGGCACCGGTCCGACAGGTCGCCCACCTGTCCAAGCTCCCCTGAGCCCGGACTAGACTCGCGGATGCGGCTGCGCAGGGTCTCGATTTCGGCCTTGAGCGTGGTCAGCTCCTGGCGCAGGCCACCGTTGAGCTTGCCGGCGAGCGAGGCGCGCTCCTCCTCGCGCAGGTGCTCGAGGCGGTTCGCGAGCGCGCGCACCCGGGCGTTGAAGCGGTCGATCGCCTCGCGCTGCTGGACCTGCTGCGACACGTCGACGTCGACGGCGATGTAGCCGATGGCCTCGCCGCTGTCATCGCGCAGCGCCGTGGCGCGCGACTGCGCCCAGCGGATCTCCCCGCTGAGGCGCTGGTAGCGGAACTCAAGGCTTACCGGATCGCCGCGCATCAGGCGCTCCCAGGCGTCATTCACCCGCTCGCGGTCATCCGTGTGTACCGCGTTCCACCAGCCATCATTGCGCGCCTGCTCGATGGAGAGCCCGGTGAGCTCCTGCCAGTGAGGATTCGCATAGTCGCAGGCCCCGTCCGCGTCCATGAGCAGGATGCCGATCGGCGCGGAATCGGCGAGCTGGCGGAATCGTTCGGTAGTGCTGCGCCGCACCTCGGCGTGCAGCATTTCGCCCTCGGCGCGCAGCTGCGGCCGCAGGTCCGTCACCGTGGCCACGCGATGGGTCACGCGGCCCTCGGCGTCCCGCAGCGCGACGATCCGCACCGACACCGGGATCAGCGAGCCATCCCGATGCAGGCGACAGGTCTGCAGGGTGGCAGAGCCGGTGAGGTCGGCAGCCTCTGCGGCCGCGAGCATCGGCTCATGCTCGGTCGGGGGGTAGATCGCCAGGAACGGCTGACCCTGCAGCTCCTCGGGCGTGGCGCCGGCAAGCTGCGCGTAGGCCTCGTTCACGGTCAGGAGTGTGCGGGTACGCGCGTCGGCGACGGCGATCCCGAGGGCGTTATGAAGAAATGCCTGGGCCCACAGCTCGGCCTCCGGGCTGCCCTGCGTCATGGTCTGCCCATGCCGCTGTCCCCGCCGGGGGTGCACGGCAATCGGGCGACGCAGGGCTTGCGCATTTTTATTGTTTCCATTGAGCGACCGGCCTGCTATCGTCGTTTAACATTATGTAACATTCGGCGAGCTGTCCCGTCCGATTGCGCTCGGGTCGGTCGGCCCCTGCCCCCCACCCATGCCAGGCGCCCCGGCGACTCGGCAGAGTGGTATGTTGCTTGAGCTTGGCTCCTTGTCAATCCGCTCCGGCCTTTTTCCGTACTTTCTTTAGATTTTTCATCAGACTCGGTCTATGGGGAGCGCCGGTTTCGCCCGTTTGCACTCCTCCTTTCTCCTACGCACCCCTGAGAGAAAAGAGCCAGCTTTTACAGAACATTAATAGGCCCCCCAAAACCCAGGACCGATCCAACACCCCCCGATGCGCATCGTTCTCCCGGCTGCCCCCGAAACCTCCCGATCCCTCAGTCCCTTGAACGAGCTTGTGCGCAGTCTGGCACGGCTGGCTGGCCCTCAGGCGTATTCCCTGACGGCGCACCTGGTGGGCGAGCGCGACGCCACGCGGATCGAGCTGAAAGCCACGCGGTCCAGCCAGGGGGAGTTCCAGGAGTACGCGTACCAGGTCAGCATGAATACGCTCGAGCGCGAGGGTCCCTCGGCGGTGGCGAGGGAGTTCGCCCGCAACGCGCGCCGTGCCCTGGCCAATGCGCCCCTGTCCTTTCGCAAGCTGATCTCGGGCAGCCGGTCCCACCGCTAGCGCCCGCTTTTCCCTACGGAGCCTCACGTGACCGACATTGGCGGTGATTTCCTGAGCCTGCGCGCTTACCTGGCAGGGGATCTGCCGGCGGATCAGCTGCGCCTGATCGAAGATCGCCTCGAGCGCGATCCGGGACTGGTGCGCGAACTGGAACTGCATCTGCGTCTGCGCGAGGGACTCGGGCAGGTGCAAACGCAGCGGGTGCGGGCGGTAGTCGCGGCGCGCCGCGGGCAGCTGCGTGCGTGGTCATCCGGGCTTGCGGCTGCCGCCGGCTGTGCGGGGCTCGCGCTGCTGCTGTGGACCCGGCAGGCCCCGCTTGACTCCCCGATCCTGCAGGCGGCGGCGCAGGCAGCGCCACTGGCCGCCCAATTCACCTTCATCCCGGTACGCGGCTCATCGAGGCCCGACCTGGACCTGCCCGTCCGCGGCCTGATCGAGCTGCGTGCTGCGGCGGGTCAGCCTGAAGGAGGCGGGCCCTACCGCCTGAGCCTGGTCCGTGAGGATGGGCGCGGCGGCGCGGACGCTCTCGGGGCGCTGGCCGGTCTCACCGTGGGCACCGACGGGTATCTGCACGTCTATGTGGACGCTGCGCGCCTGGCACCGGGCGAATACCTGCTGCGCGTCGATCCTGACTTCGCCGCCACTGCGGGGACGGCGTTCCGGTTCTCACTGCACGCGAGAGCTCACTGAAGCGTGCGGCTGGCGGCGGGTAAGCGGAACCCGGCCTCCACCTCGACGGCGACCACGCCGCTCACCGCCCACAGCTTCCCCACGTCATCGAGCTCCACCGACCCGGTGAGCACCCCGACCCCGGCGAGCGTGGCGGTGTGACACAGGCCGAGTGCCCGGCAGGCGGCCGCGACTTCGTTGATCCAGCTGCGGGCGTCCTCAGACACCGCCACGGCGACATTGACTCGACTCACTGCACTACTCCCTTGTTGCATTTCGGGCGCTGAGATCGCGACAGATCCAACAGGGCGCGATCACCTCTGAAGTCCGCCCCTGCGGCGCGATGTCGCGGCGCCACGGGCGGCTGATCTCTCAAGCGCCTGTGTGGCATCGCCCCCCCACACCGCAGGCGTGTGAGTCGCGACACCTCCCCTCGCTCCGGTTGCCTTCCTCGGCTGGCGCGCGCGGCGCCTAGTCCGTTTGAGTGCGGCGGCGAGTTCCGCGAACTCAACTCACTTCTGTTCCTGCACACCGCGGGGTCTCACCGCGCGGCCTAAATTTCTCCGGGCGCGCGCGTGAGATTTACGGCATTTACGCGACAGTGACTTGTTGCTGCGCGTTTTGCGGGAACGTCATCCGGCGGTGCTGGCCGCGGGTTCTCAGGGACAAGCCTCCAAACGCCGTGGCACCACCACCTCAGGAGACGTCTATGAAATCTGCGATCGCCACTTTTTTGCTCGTCGCGGCCCTCGGCACCACCTGCGCGCTTGCCCAGGAGGGCAATGCCGGCGGTGGTCCCCCGCGTCCGAACTCGATCATCGTGATCAACCCGGTGCCGACCACCGTTCCGACCACCGGAACGAAGCTGGTGCAGCCGAAGTTCAGGTAAGCCCCGGCGACGCAGGCTGAGGCCACGCAGCGGCAGGGACAGGCCGCTGCGTGGCCTCCTGCCTGTCGCAGTGGGCGCACGGATGCGGCCGGCGCGCCCACGCCCGAGGGCGCCCGTGGCCTCAGGGTCGGAGTGCCTCGGGCGGTTGCGCCGTGGCAAGCGCCGTGACCGACACCTGGAACGTCGCCCACAGGGCCGGATCCGCGGAGCGCTCGCGTGCCAGCGCGGTGCGCATCGCGCCGCCGAGCGCGGCCGGAGCACTCACGGACTCCTCCACGAGATGGCGATAGAAGTCCGTCATCAGCTGTGCGCTCGCCTCATCCGAGACCGGCCACAGCGAGGCCACCACCGCCCGTGCACCACGCGCGAGCAGCGTCGACTCAAGTCCCACCGGACCCTCGCTCGCGACCTGCGCACCGACGGCCGTGTCACAGGCACTCAGGACGGCAACATCCGCGGACAAAGTCTGCAGCGACAGGTCCGACACCCGCACGGCCTCCTCCACAGCCTCCCCCCGCGCGTTGTAGGCCCCGAGGATCACCGCGGACAGCTGCGGGACCTGGCTGTCGGCGATCGCGTGGGCGGCGATGTGGATGTAGCGATAGTCGGCCCAGTCGAGCGCCAGGGCCCGCGCCCGCGTCGCGTGCAGGCCCTTGAGCTCATCGACCTGCGCGGGTGAGAACTCCGCGAGGATGCGCCGCGCCTCCTCCGCGGTGAAGGGCAGTCGCCGCAGGTCACGGTAGGGGGCGTTGGCGAGCGCGATCTCCGGGGGCACCGGCGGGGGCCCTTTCCTGAGCGCCTGCAGCCGCGGATCGTCCGGCTGGTACACCGGATCATCGATCAGCAGCAGCTTCTGCGGCGCCGGGGTGTTCGCCCGCCTGCGTTCGCGGCCCATCAGCCATGCCGCCGGGGCAACCGCGATGTCGTGACGCATGGCGACGAACGCGGCCGCCCCGGTCTGCTCGGTGCGCAGCGCCGCGAAGGGTACGTAGCTTAGGCCCCGGTCCGGGATCACCACCCACAGCTGCGCCGGCGCGAGCACCTGCTCCACCGGCTGGATGATCATCTGGTAGAGATGCCGTGCATCCTGCAGGCGCCGCTCGAGGGGTACGTCCACCAGGCGCGTGAGGGAGCGGTGAAACTTCGCGGCGGCGTCCTCGATGGCACCCGAGGCGGGCAGCCGCATCCATTCGATGGAGCCGGGGAGGATGACCCAGACGTAGGCGGATTCGGCCCCGAGCCAGTAGGCGGCGAGCGCTGCGCCGGGCGGGAGCCTCGGCAGGCCCTCCCCGGCAGTGTGTGCGGCGCCCTGTGCGTTCGCCAGCGTGCGACGCGCGATCTCGGTATTCACCGCGTCTGCCTGCCGTTCGAGGTCTGCGATCTCGGCAATCAGGTGGCGCGCCTGCGGATCCTCGAAGCCGGTGCGATCGAGCCGCGCTTCCAGCGCGAAGCGCCGGGCCGCCATCTGGCGGTAGAGCTCCACGCGCCGCGCCAGGGCGCCGGCGAGTGCGCTGCGCACGTCCGGCAGGTATTCCTGCGCGCCGACATCGGCGAGCGAGTGGGCGCGCGAGCTGTCGGCGACGAGGAAGGCCGAAGTCGCCAGCGCGGTTGCCTCGGAGGCGGCCCCGGCCGAGCGGGCAGCCTCAAAGCGCGCGCGCAGGAGTTCCACCTTCAGTTCGTACGCGGCGCGCAGCGGCGTGCCGAGCTGCATGCGCAGCTCGGGATTGGCGGTCTGTTGGCGCACCGCATCCGTGTGCGCCAGCGCCGCGTCGAGCGCTTTCAGGGCCTCCTGCGGTTCACCCGCGCTTCGCAGTACCCTCGCGAGCTCGAGGTCCGCCTGGAACTCCTCGGCGGCGCTGCCACGGGCATGCAGGAGCGGCCGCGCCGCGATCAGATCGGCGCGCGCTTGCGCCGGCTGTTCGAGCTGGCGCAGCACGACCGCGCGCTGCAGCTGGGCCTCCGCCCGGATCAGGGAGTCGGTCTTGCGGTCGGCCACCACCTCGGAGAAGCGCGCGAGGGCCTCCTCGAGCCGGCCCGCCTGCCCGGTGTGCACGGCCGTCTGGATACGGATGCGCGCCAGCGCCGTGGGGGCGACCGCCAGCTGCAGTGCCTGCGCATCGAAGCTCAGTGCCTCCTCGAGCCTTCCCTGCTCGGCGTCGATGTTGGCCAGTGCTCTGAGCGTCGCCATGCGGCCGCGGCTGTCGAACGCGGCGGTCCTGATCGCCAGTGCACGCTCCAGGAACTGCCGCGCGCGGTCACGGTCACCGATCGCGTAGTAGGTCACACCGATCCCGTAGAGGCTCTGCGCCTCGTTGCGCGGATCACGCACCTGCTGGGCAAAGGCGAGCGCCTGGTCGAAAAGACTCAGGGCGTCATCGAAATGACCGAGCGCGTAGCTCAGGAGCGCTGTGTTGTTGGTCACCGCCAGGTAGAGGCCGGGCAGCTCTGTCGCCACGACCTCGCGCCTCGCCTGCTCGAATTTGCGAAGTGCCTCGGAGAGCCGGCCCTCGCCCCACAGGCAGTAGGCCTGGTTCTGCCAGGCCTGGACGCGGCGCTGCGTCTCCTGGATCGACCCGAACAGGCGCGCCGCGCTCAGGGCTGCCGCGATGCACTCCGGGTAACGGCCCTGGTATGCATACACCATCGAGAGATTCGTGGTCTGCAGCCCCGCGTCGTAGCGTTCGCCCCGCTGCCTGTGAAACCGGATGACGCTTTGCAGGGCGACACCCGAGCGCCTGAGCAGCTCAGGCGAGCCCATCTCTATCCAGGACGTCGCACGCAGCGCCTGAGCGCGTGCGCGCCGGTACGGATCCGCGTTACCGAAGGCCGCGGCCGCAGTCTCGGCCCACTCGGCCGCGTGCGCCCAGTCCTGCAGATTGCTGTAGTCGATAGCCGTGACCGCCAGTGCCGCCTCAGCGCGAAGCTCACGATCCGCAGGCGCCGTCAGCGCCTGCGCAGCCTCAGCAAATCCGGAGGCGGCTCTTGCGAAGGCGGCGCGTGCGTCCGGGGAGTGGGAGGCCGGCGTCCCATGGGCGAGCTCCTCGCCCGCGGCATAGTCGGCGTCGGCCCGTGCCAGCCCCTGATACACCGCGATGCACTGCGCTGGTGCGGTCGTATTGGTCAGGTCAAAGGCGCTGACTGAGGCGGCACCGGCAATCCCTGCTCGTTCCTTGCCGGTCACGCGCAGGAATAGCGAGGTCCCGGGCGCGGTGACGAGCGCCCGTCGCGTCCCGGTGCGGCGTTCCGGATGGTCCACCTGCCCCAGAAGCCGCCCCTGCCCATCCAGGACCTCGACCTGTGCGTCGTTATCGCGCTCGGTGATCTCGATCAGGTAGGCGTGCGAGGCCACGACGGTCAAAGTCGCCGTAGCCGGATCGAGTCCGAGGGTCTTGAGGGGCCCGGCGGTGGCGGCGGGCGATCCGAGCGCGTGCGCACAGGCGACGGGCGCGCCCCTCGCCGGCGCGGCGCATCCGATCAGCACGCCGAAGAGCGTCGCGCACGCCGCCAGAGGACCCTGCGCGCTGCGCTGCGGTCGCCCGTATTTGCGGCTTATACTCACCCTCATGTCTGGCGCTAATGACCAAGCAGCTCCCGTCGCCCCGCTCCCCGCGGCCGCAGACGTCCCCGGATCTGGGCCAGACCCGGTTTCACACCTCGCGGCAGTGTATCGTGACTATCCGGGCCTGACTGCCCTCATCCTGCGCCGTGTGGGTGATCCGGAAATCGCCGCCGACATTCTGCAGGACGCGGCCGTTACGGCTCTCGAGAAGTTACGCAGCGGACAGATCACGCGCCCCGAGAACATGGGCGGCTATCTGTACCGGGTTGCCATCAATCACCTGCGCAATTACCGCCGCAAGGATCGAACGGCGCTCTCAGGTCCGGCGGGCCTCGATGAACTCCCCGACAGCGACGGCGACCCGGACTGGGACCATGTCGGGCGCCATCAATGGGCTGAAGCGGCGCGACGGATACTCGATGAGATGCCCGTTGCCCGCGACCGCGATCTGCTGCTGCGGTTCTACCTCGACGACGAAGAGAAGAGTCAGATCTGTCGCGAATTGCACCTGTCAGAAGAGCACTTCAACCGCGTGATCTTCCGGGCACGCAACCGCTTTCGGGAGCTGCTGAAGCAGCACGGACTGTGGAAGGCGGATTTCTTCGCTCTCGCGGCGCTCATGTGGTGCATCGCCCACGCCACGGGCGGCATGCCCTCCCCGACCCTTGCGGTCGCAGCCACGCGCTCCGCAACGTTCGCGAGCCCCGCCGCCGCAGTTCTCGCCGCTCCCTGACCACGCCGGCCTACTGCGCCCTGCAGGGGAGCGGACACTTCCAAGGTCTCATCCGGATGCTGTCCCGAACGGCCCGACAGCGAGCGGGCGAGCTGCGTGAGCGGATGAGCGGCCCCCAGGTTCTCCTCCAGCTGCGGAAGTGCTGCGTGCACTGACTCGCGCATCGCCTGCGCCTCGCCCTGTTGGCAACGGCGCGCAGTACCAGACCCGCCCCGATCCACGCCGAAGAGCGCCCCGGACACCCGCTCCTCAGCTTCCCTGACCGGCCAGCGGACCGATGCTAAGCGCGCCAATGGCATGGCGCTGCGCCAGCAGCACGAGCTCAACGTCGCCCGAGACCCCGAGCTTCTGCTTGATCAGGGAGTGGTAGTTCGCAACGGTCTTGGCACTCAGGCTCATCAGCGTGGCGATGGCGGCCACGGAATGACCGCCGATGAGCAGACGGAAGATCTCGAACTCGCGGGCGCTCAGCACGTTGACCGGATTGTCATTCGCGGTGACCTTCATGGTGGCGAGCGCCTGAGCTATGTCCGGGCTGAGCGCGAGCTTTCCCTGGACGATGTCCCTCACGGCCGCGGCCAGGGATTCCGGAGCACTGCTCTTTGTCACGTAACCGCGTGCACCCAGCTGGATCGCCCGCTCGGCAAGCGCAGCGTCCTCATGCATGCTGAACACGAGGATCCTGGCGGAGGGCTTGCGCGCGATGATGCGGCGGATCGTGTCAAGGCCGCTCACCCCAGGCATCGACAGGTCGAGCACGATGACGTCCGGCTCGTGCTCCACGAACAGCGCGTAGGCACGGTCCGCGTCGGACGCCTCGGCGACCACGTGGCAGCCTGGCTGCTGCTCCAGCAGGCGGCGGAAGCCCGAGCGGACGATGGCATGATCATCGACCAGCATGATGCGGATGTTCGCCGTGTTCATCGGCGGGCTTCCTGCGACGCCGCCGCGGGCAGCAGGACCACGATCCGGGTTCCCCGCCCCGATTCCGACTCGACCTGACAGGCACCCCCGAAGCCTTTGGCCCGCTCGCGAATTCCCGTGAGGCCGAGTCCGCGGCTGGCCGACAGCTGGAAGAATCCGGCGCCGTCATCGGACACCGCGAGCCGCACGTTCAGCGCCTGCGGGGCTGGCGTATCAGCGGGCACCCGGGCCGGTTCAAGCACGATCTGCACCAGCGCGTTGCGGGCCTGGGCGTGCACCGCGATGTTGGTGAGGGCTTCCTGTACGATCCGATAGATCGCCACCCCTCGCTCGCCGTCGATGCCGCGCAGGTCGCCTTCGATCTTGAGCGCGCACGCCACCTCGGGATTGCGCTGCCGGAAGCCGGCGACCTGCTCGCGCAAGCCGGCCTCGAGGCCGAGACCCTCCAGGTACGCGGGTCTGAGACGCTGCAACATGCTGCGCACGCATTCCTTGATGTGCGCGGTCGCCTGGACGATCGCTTCCGCGCTTTCGCGCACCGACTCCCCGCCGCGGTTACGGATGGCCACAGCGTCCGCATGGATGGCGCTGACGCACTGGCCGATCTCATCGTGCAGATCGTGGGCGATGTTGCGCCGCTCGCTTTCCTGGGCTGTCAGGAGCTGGCGGGTCAGGCGCTGGTTTTCGCTGACGCTGTGCTCCAGGGTCTCCGCCATGTGATTAAATCCGACGCCGATGCGCGCCATCTCCGGCAGCTCGAACTTCGGCATGCGCACCGACAGGTCACCGGCGCGCAGCTCCCCGAGCCCCTGCGTGATGCGCTCGATCGGCCGCAGCGCATGCGACACCGCCCACCACACCATAACGTTCACGAGCACGAAGAACAGCAGCAGCAATCCCAGGAGCCCCCGTGAGGTGCTCCACATCTCTTCTATTTCGTAGGTGGGATCCGGGGAGATCACGAGTTCGCCCACACTCGTCCCGTTGAACGACACCGGGCGCGTCTGCGCGCCGGCGGGCGCAGAAGTCATCTTTACGAGCGTCGTGAACCAGGCCGGCGCCTGCGGCTGGCGCCCACTGTTGTCCTCGTTGCTGTCCAGGAGCTGCCCGTGGCTGTCGTAGAACCTGACGTTCACGTGCCGTACGTCCCGCAGTTCGCGCAGCTGGAAGAGCGGAGCCTCATAGCCGTGCTCCGACCAGTGCTCGTGCAGTACGGCCAGCTGTGCATCCAGGAAATGGCCGGTCAGGGTGAGCGTCGAGCGTGCCTCGTCGCGCACGTCATTGCGGGCCTTGCTGACCACATAGACGCCGCCTGTGCCCGTCAGCAGTGCCAGCAGCACGGTAATGATCAGGCTCAGCCGCAGCTTCAGCGTGGGCCCTGCGGCAGTGTCATCGGCTCGGGCATCGGTCCGCTGCGCAACCGCGGCGGACGCCGAGGAAACGGAAGCGGAGCTATCCGTCAACGCGGGGCCGGGGCTGTGATGGCCGGCCACGGGTGGGCGGACTCTGCGGCCGACGTGGCGCACGTCCCGGCTGCGGCGTGACCCTGAAACGGACGACAGCCCGCTTCGGGGCCACCGACTTCGACAACGTCTGCCAAATGACCGACTCCCCCGATGGGTCCGGATTTCGGGCTCACTCTTCCCACCGCACGTCCCGAGAATATCGCACGGGCGGTCTCGGGAGGTCTTCCCGAGCTGGCGGCACCTCGTCGGCTCAGGGGCTTTGCAGCGCTACGAGCCTTCCTTCAGCCGGCTTGCCCTTGTGACCCGCCGCTGCGTTCTACAGAATCCCGACCCGGTATGTCCGGTGCGGGAGATGAGCGATGGCAGGGAGGGTGCGGGGCTTTGAAGCGCAGAAGAGGCACGCCTTGCGGGCGCGCGCCGGCTCGGCGGGCCTTCTCGCCCTCGGCCTTGCCTGCCTTGCCGCGGTCTCGGTGCAGGCCGCCGCACCGCCGCCGGTCCGGATCGCCGTCTTCAAGTTCGAACTGGACGACGAGACCCCGGCGGCCGCGCTGCAGAATAAGGCCACGAGCACCGCTGCAGCCCTGGACAAAGTCACTGGCGAGGCGCGCGCGGAACTGGCGCAGTCCGGGAAGTACAGCGTCATTGATGCCAGCGGCACGGACCTGAGCACCGTGCCGAACAGGTCGCTGCACGACTGCGAGGGCTGTGAGGCTGCCCTGGCGCTCAAACTCGGGGCCGAGCAGGCGCTGATCGGCGTCGTGAAGAGAGCCACGCAGACGGATTACTACGTGTGGATCCAGATCCGCGACGCCCGCACGGGCAAGGTTCTGGACCAGGAGGCGGCCAATTTCGCCGGCAGCGAGGAAGGCTGGCCTTCCGGGGTACGGATGCTCATCAGACACCAGATCCTGCCGGCCAAAGACTGAGCGCGCAGCACGGGTGCACGCCCTTTTCTGAGTCAGGCATCGGAGCCCTGGTCGCGACGTGAACAATTCAAAATCCGGCAATGCCGCCTCCCGGGACGTGAGCGGCATGGTGCACGTGCGCGGGGCACGCGAGCACAACCTGAAGAACGTCACGGTCGATATCCCGCGCGACTCACTCGTGGTGTTTACGGGTGTATCGGGGTCGGGAAAGTCGTCTTTGGCCTTCGGCACGCTCTACGCGGAGGCGCAGCGACGCTACCTCGAGTCGGTCTCGCCCTACGCCAGGCGGCTCTTCCACCAGATGGCCGTCCCGGAAGTCGACGAGATCGACGGGCTGCCGCCCGCCGTGGCACTGCAGCAGCAGCGCGGTTCCCCGACGACCCGCTCCTCAGTCGGCAGCGTCACGACACTGTCCAACCTCGTGCGCATGCTCTTTTCCCGCGCCGGCGACTACCCCGCCGGGCAGCCGCTGCTCCACGCTGCAAGCTTCTCGCCCAATACGCCCGAGGGCGCCTGTCCCAAGTGCCACGGGCTGGGTCGGGTCTACGAAGTCACCGAACAGTCGATGGTGCCCGATGATTCCCTGACCATCCGGCAGCGGGCCATCGCCGCGTGGCCGACCGCGTGGGGCGGCCAGAACCAGCGCGACATTCTCGTCACCCTGGGCTACGACGTCGACCGACCGTGGCGCGAGCTGCCCCGCAAGGATCGCAACTGGATACTCTTTACCGACGAGCAGCCGGTCGTGCCGGTCTATGCCGGTCTTGAACCGCACGAGGTCCGGCGCGCGCTGCGGCGCAAGGAGGAGCCGAGCTACCAGGGAACCTTCAGCAGCGCCCGCCGCCACGTGCTGCACACGTTCGCCACGACCCACAGCCCGCTCATGAAGCGGCGCGTGCAGCAGTACATGCTCAGCGCCGAGTGCCCGCTGTGCCGCGGCAAGCGCCTGCGGCGCGAGTCGCTGTCGGTCAGGTTCGCCGGCCTCGATATCGCCGAGCTCTCGCGCCTCTCGTTGCGCGCCCTGGCACAGACGCTGCGTCCCTACGTTGACTCGCCAGGTCCGCGCGCTGGCAGAGGCGCGAACGCCCACCCGGAAAAGGCACTCGTCACGCAGCGCATTGCCCAGGATGCACTGGCGCGGCTTGAGGTACTGCTCAACCTGGGTCTTGGGTATCTCGCCCTTGAGCGCAGCACACCGACTCTCTCACCGGGGGAGTTGCAGCGTCTGCGGCTTGCGACCCAGGTGCGGTCGAACCTTTTCGGCGTGGTGTACGTGCTCGATGAGCCCTCCGCGGGCCTGCATCCGGCCGACACGGAGTCCCTGCTCGCTGCGCTCGATGCACTCAAAATCTCCGGGAACTCCCTGTTCGTGGTCGAGCATGACCTCGACGTGATCGGCCACGCGGACTGGATCGTCGATGTCGGTCCGGCAGCCGGTGAGCACGGCGGTCAGGTGCTCTACAGCGGCCCTCCGGAAGGCCTGCGGAAAATCGCGGCCTCTGCGACGCGGCGCTATCTTTTCGGATCGCAGGCGCCCGCGGCGCGCACGCCGCGCGCGCCGCGGGACTGGCTGCGCCTTGAGGGGGTGAGCCGCAACAACCTGCACGGGCTAAATGCCGCGTTTCCGCTGGGAGTCTTTACGGCCGTGACCGGCATCTCCGGCTCCGGCAAGTCGAGCCTCGTCAGCCAGGTGCTCGTGGAGCTCGTCGCCCGGCAGCTCGGGCATGAGCTTGCGAAGGAGTCCGACGATGCCGACCCGCTCGAGCGCGAGCCCGATGCTCGCGCTGAGGGGCGGATCAGCGCCGGGATGGAGGGGCTGCGGCGCCTGGTGCTCGTCGATCAGAAGCAGATCGGCCGCACACCGCGCTCCAACCTCGCGACCTACACCGGGCTGTTCGACCAGATCCGCAGACTGTTCGCCGCGACCCGGGAGGCGCGCGCCCGCCGCTACGACGCGGGACGATTCTCCTTCAACGTCGCCAAGGGCCGCTGTCCCACCTGCCGCGGCGAAGGCTTCGTGATGGTGGAGCTGCTGTTCCTTCCGAGCGTCTACGCGCCCTGCCCCACCTGTCACGGCGCGCGCTACAACGCCAAGACACTCGAGATCCGCTATCGCGGACAGTCGATCGCGGACGTGCTGAACATGACGGTGGACGCAGGTGCCGCTTTCTTCGCCGATGACACAGCGGTGCTGCGCTCGCTGAAAGTTGTCCAGGAAGTAGGATTGGGCTATCTGCGCCTGGGTCAGCCCGCCACGGAACTCTCCGGCGGGGAGGCGCAGCGCATCAAGCTTGCCACCGAGCTGCAGCGCACCCAGCACGGTGACACGCTGTATGTTCTCGATGAACCTACGACGGGCCTGCATGCTGCGGATGTTGAGAAGCTCACGGCGCAACTTCACGGCCTGGTGGACGCCGGCAACACGGTGATCGTGGTGGAGCACGACATGCGTGTGGTGGCAGGCAGCGACTGGGTCATCGATATCGGTCCGGGCGCCGGTGAGGAGGGCGGCCGGGTCGTCGTCGCCGGCTCGCCGGCCGAGGCCGCCAAAGCCGGCGCGAGCCGCACCGCTCCCTATCTCGCGCGGTTTCTGGAGGGTGCGCGCGGTGCGCGCTAGCAGACTCAACCGCTTATCTGTGGCGCGCGCCCACAAGAGGGCCCATGTGAGGATATCCCCCATGAGACACATCGTGCTTACGCTCGCGTTGCTCGCTGCGGTTCCCCGCCTGGGGCTCTGCGACGGCTACTTCCGCTGCGGCTCCTCGCTGGTATCGGCCGAGATGTCGCTGGCGGAACTGATCCAGAAGTGCGGCTACCCGACGTCGAGCGAGACTTCGATCGTGGATGTCCGCAACGAGCTCGGCGCCAAGGTCGGCACCTCAACGATTGAAATCTGGCGCTACGATCGGGGTACCCGCGCCGCCGCCATGCTCGTGAAGGTGGTGGACGGGAAAATCGAGAACATCAAAGACGAATCCTTCGATGCCCGGCAGTCGAAGTCGCCGTGACGGTTAACGACAGATCAAGGGCGCCATCCGCGGCCGCCACGCGATCGCAGCGGCAGGCAGCGCTTGGGTTCCCGGTGCTCGACACCCGCGGCGTCGCGGCGGCACATGTCAGGGCGCCTGAATCATTTTCCAGCCGTTGCCCGAAGGGTCACGAAAGCCCGCGTCCACCGTCCCGTAGCGATCCGTGGGCTCCTGCGTAAACTCAACGCCGCGGGCGCGCATGCGCTCATAGGCACCGCGGCAGTCCTCGACCAGCAGCACGAGCGGCGGCATGGCCCCCTTGGCCACCGCCTCGCACAGCGTCTGGGCGGTCGCGGCATCGACGGTCGGCGACTGGGGCTTGAACAGCCCGAGCTGGAAGGAAGGCTGGTCCGGGTGCTGGACGGTCAGCCAGCGGTAGGCACCGTTGCGCGCGTCCGTGTGTACGCGAAATCCGAGTTTCTCGACGTAGAACTCACGGGCTTCATCCTGATCGCGAACGTACAGCCCGACTACTGCGATTCCGTTGCTCATGGCATGTCCTTCGTTTGACCGGAATCCCTTATACCCGCCACCTTGCGCCGGCGCTTCTCCGAAACTGCTGTCATCAGTCCCGGCCGGTACGCGGCACTCAGGAAGCAGCCGGGCACCGCCCGCGGTGCGCGCGGGGTCGCCCGCTCGCGCTCACGGAAGTCCTTGGGGCTCTCGCCCGTCACATCGTGGAACGTGCGCCCGAAGGTGCCGAGGCTCTTCCAGCCGGTTTGGAAGGCGATGTCGGTGATCGGCAGGTTCGTCTCGCGCAGCAACGCCGTAGCCCGCTCAATGCGGCGGGTGAGCAGGTACCGGTGCGGGGGAGTCGCGAAGGCACTTCTGAAGGATCGCGCAAAGTGCGCCCGGGAGACGCGACTCACGCGGGCCAGACGCTCGACCGGCCACTCCTCGTGCGAAGCGGCGTCCATCCTGTCTTTCGCGCGCAGCAAGCGTCGCAACAGCTTTGGATCCCCCCTGGCAGGGCCGGATCGCAGGTCGCTGCGCCGCGCTTTCGCGCGCAGCCGCTCAGATGTCCTCATTAGCAGCTCGACGATGATTCGGGGCGCTGCCGTGTCGTTCCGGCTGGCGGATCCTAACCGAAGGAGCGCTCGGGCACACAGGTTACACACCAGTCCCGGACACGTGCCGCCCAGGCCTGAGTAGCGAGCTAGAGACGCAAGCGGCGCAAGCGCAGCGCATTCGAAATCACCGATACTGAGCTTAGCGACATCGCAAGCGCGGCGACGACCGGACTGAGCAGAAGCCCGCAGGCCGGGTAAAGCACGCCTGCGGCAATCGGGATGCCAAGCGCGTTATAGGCGAAGGCGAACACCAGGTTCTGGCGGATGTTGTGCATCGTGGCGCGGCTCAGAGCCCTGGCTCGCACGATGCCGGAGAGATCCCCTTTCACCAACGTAATCCCGGCGCTCTGAATCGCCACCTCGGTGCCTGTACCCATGGCAATACCCACCGCAGCTTCGGCCAACGCCGGGGCATCGTTCACCCCGTCACCCGCCATAGCGATGATGCAGCCTTCGGACGTGAGCTTCTTCACTACCCGGCTCTTGTCCTGCGGCAGAACGTCGGCTTCGATATCCTTGATGGCGAGCTTGCGCGCCACGGCTTGCGCGGTGACCAGGTTGTCGCCCGTCAGCATCACAATCCGCACGCCATCTGCCCTCAGACTGCGCAGCGCGGCCTCTGTTGTGGGCTTGATCGGGTCGGCGATGGCAATGAGCGCCCCCGGTTTTCCGTCTATCGCCATGAACAGAGCCGTCGCACCGTCGCCACGAAATTCGTCTGCCTGATGTCCGAATCCACTCAGGATGACACCGAGGTCGGCCATCAGCTTCGCATTTCCCAGTGCCACCGAGTGGCCTCCGACTCTGCCGGTAACTCCCATGCCGGTGATGGACACAAAATCCGTAGCCTGTTCGATCGGAGCATTGCGCTCGCGCGCGGTGGCGAGGATGGCTGATGCGAGCGGGTGTTCACTGGAGCGCTCAAGACTGGCGGCCAGGCTCAGTACTTCCGCTTCCGAGTACCCGGCTGCGGCGACGATGGCAGTCACACGAGGCTTGCCCTCGGTGAGGGTGCCGGTCTTATCTACAACCAGCGTGTTCACCTTCTCCATGCGCTCAAGGGCTTCGGCCGATTTGATCAGTACGCCCGCGCTGGCGCCCTTGCCGATGCCGACAGCTACCGACATGGGAGTGGCCAAGCCGAGCGCACACGGACAGGCAATGATGAGTACGGCAACCGCCGCGATCAGCGCGTAAGAGAGCGCCGGAGCAGGTCCCCAGACAGCCCACGCGGCGAACGCGGCGACGGCCACCGCGAGAACCCCGGGGACAAAATAGCCGGCCACCGTGTCCGCCAAGCGCTGGATCGGAGCGCGGCTGCGCTGCGCCTCGGCGACCATGGCCACAATCCGCGCCAGCATGGTATCCGCACCGACCTTATCCGCGCGCATGACGAGTGAGCCCGCCTGCGTTTACGGTTCCGCCGATGAGCGTGTCGCCGGCTCGCTTGGCGGCCGGCATCGACTCACCGGTGACCAGGGACTCATCCACTGCGCTCGTACCTTCGAGCACGACGCCATCTACCGGCACACCATCGCCGGGCCGCAGGCGCAGGCGATCGCCCACCTGCACTTGCTCAACCGCGACCTCCTCGTCCTCGCCGCCATCTTTCAGGCGGTAGCGTTGTTTTCGGCGCCAGCTTGAGCAGCGCACGGATTGCGCTGCCGGTCTGCTCGCGCGCCCGAAGCTCCAATACTTGGCCCAGCAGCACAAGAACGGTAATTACCGCGGCGGCCTCAAAATAAGTGGGGACGGTGCCATCCATCCCTTGGAACCCGGCAGGGAATGCGCCCGGGGCAACGGTCGCCGCGACGCTGTAGAGATAAGCCGCGCCCGTGCCCAGTGCTATCAGACTGAACATGTTTAGTTTGCGGTGGAGCACTGAGGCCCACGCGCGCTGGAAGAATGGCCATCCGGCCCACAACACGACGGGCGTCGCGAGCGCAAATTGGATCCACGTGGAAACACGTGGCGCGACGACATCGTGCACGTGCAGCACGGCGGCGTGACTGCTCATTTCGAGGATGAAAACCGGCGAGGCCACAACCGCCGCGACCCAGAACCGTCGCGTCATGTCGACCAGTTCCGGGTCCACCCCAGGATCTGCCGTTGTCTGCAGCGGCTCCAGCGTCATCCCGCAGACCGGACAGTTACCCGTTTGCACCTGGCGGACCTGGGGATGCATGGGGCACGTGTAAAGCATGCCCATCGCTTCGCCGGACGTCTTAACGGGAAACGCGCCAGACCCTAGTCAGATGGGCCAGGTATCAGGAACGGATCTGCGAACCTCAGTGCGCAAACCGCCAGCGCACGGCTAACGGCATTCACACTTCGATTGCGTCCAGCACGTAGCCGAAAAGCCCTCGGTCTTGTGAACGTCGCCTTGGGTGCACGAAGCCTGCTTTCCGGTAGGGCAGGAAACTGAACAGCCCGCGCAAACATTGTCCGCATCTGCTGGAGCGCTGCACTGCGAAGGGACTACTGCCACTACGCCCGGCCATCCGGCCACGACCACCGGGGTACCGGCGTTCTTCTGCGCTTCGGCGTACGCGGCAGGCCCCTGGCTGACGCACTGCACGTACTGCGGCGACCCTGGCGCCAGACCAAACTGCTGACAGCGGCTGTGGTTGGCCGCGCTCACATTTGCATTATTGCGCTCCATCGCAGCACAGCCGGTCAATGCGGCAAGTTGCAACGCAACCCCGGCCATTGCCAGAAGTCGAATCCCTAACTGAACATTGATCATCGTTTCGCTCCGCGACGCGCAGGTGTCCGATGGTCTACATGACGCCTCAAGGGTCACCGCCATCGCCTTACGTGCTCACACTGTAGCATGTCTAAAACCGAATCCCCGCTGCGCGAACGCGTGCGATGGCTTCTGGACCTCACGAATTCGCCAGCGCGCGCGATCAGTGCGGCATGGCGCACCCTTTTTGGGCAAGCGGTCGTCCCTCTGGCAAGGCCCGCTGCGACAAACGTCCATGAGCGGCGTGTACGTAGTCCTGAACTCCGCGGCGCGTGACGGCGGAGGCGTGTACCTGGAAGGCTCGCTCGGCACTGTGAGCAATGACGTAGTGAATAACAACACTCCAAACAACTGCGCGAAGGCTTCGCTCACAGTCTGTCCGTAATTGGTTCTGCGGCTTGGCGCTCGGCGCGACACTGTGCTGCCGAGTGGCGCGCCTCGGAGGGGGCCACTCGACGCGGGCTGACAGATAGCCCGGCCGCAGCGGCGGCGCCAGGAACACCGAAGTTCGCCCTCACTCGATTGGTTCCTGGTCTCCGAGTTCACGGAGAGGTCATCAAGGGCCACCGTAAGAACACTGATGAGGTCCAGAGAATGCTGGACAAGGACGTGCTGTCGGAATGGAACGCCGAGACGCCCGCACCGTCAAGCCCCGCGAGGTGCTCGAGCTGCTCGACGAAATTGTGGATCGCGGCAGCGCTGTCATGAGTAACCGGGTGCACAGCCTTCTAGTGCAGCTGTTCAAGTACGGGATTCACCGGCAGCTGATCGAACGAGCGGGCTCACCGACGACGCTCGAACGCGCCAGTTAGGTCTTTCAGCCGGTAACATGCCGGTGCACTGGTTTCCTTCACGCCGTTGCGTCGGCATTCTTTACACGGCCGATGTCGAGCGTTAGGTACTAGCCAGCCCCGCGGTACTAACGCCTTGATTTCTTTCGTACCTGCTTGCAGGGTACGGTATGTGCATAAACATAACAGCCACGGCAACCGGTTGCGCTCGCATTCGGCGCGCAACATGCCGAGTGGACCAAGCACTCGAGCCGCGGAGAAGAACAGCAGTAACCGGGGTCCGATGAACATTTCCTCATTTTCGTGGGGCCGGGTTTTGCCCCTGCTCCTGCTTACTGTGGTGACGGCCGGGTACGGGCCGGTAGCGAAGGCGAGCCTCGCGGTAGCCAACAATGGAATGGACAGCGGCAGCTGTGGTTCGACCGCCAGCCCCTGCCGCTCCATCAGTCAAGCCATCGAGAATGCGGCCTCCGGAGACACGATCTGGGTGGGCCCGGGGATCTATGGCGACCTAAGTGGAGACGGTAACTTCGACGCGCCCGGATCCGAACACCCGACTGCAATTCCTCCGCCAACCACACCTTATTACCGTGCATGTGCGGTTTGCATCACGAAGACGGTCAGCATCTTTTCAATCGCCGGCGCCGCAGCCACCACGATCCAAGTGGGTCCGAATCCCGCAACGCCAACCACTGTTTATCTGGCAGCGAACCGCGCGGTGTTTGGCGCCCCGGGACATGGCTTTACCATTACCGGAGGGAATGCCTATGGGTTGCTCGTTGATCTCTCGCGAGAGGCCGGTGCCTTTGGTGGCATGACCGTTTCTGGAAACATCGATCTGAAAGACGGCACAGGTTTCTCGGTTCAGGGTGAACAGGGAGGCACTCCGCAGGACGGACCCAACGCGTGCCCGGCGTTTATCCCCGATGCGTGTCCCCCGTTCTTCGGAAATGTCATTTTGTCCGGGAACGAAGCGATCGGGAACAATATCGGCTTCAATGTGGAACCCAAGCTGGCCGACATCTACGGGACGCAGCAATACTTGCTGGTGAATAATGTCGCCCTTGGAGCGGCCACCGGCTTCATTGTCGATCCCTTCGGCAGCGTTGGTTGTGACGACTGCTTCGATGCCGGGCGTGCACAGGTCGCCGTCCTCATGAACAACTTTGCCGCGAACGGCGGCACTGGCTTTAATTTGCGTTCGAGTGGCTTGGTTAGCGGGAACGTGGCCGTCAACAATTCCAGCGTCGGGTTCTTGATCACGGATGTCCCGAAGTTTGTGCGCAACACGGCAACGGGCAATGCGGGACCCGGCGCACTTGTCGGCTTCCTGCTAGGCGGATCCAATGTAACGGATTTGGTCCAGAACAATTTCTTCGGCAATGATCGCAATAGGCCCCCCTTGACTGTCGGCTTTGGCGTGAACGCCGGCCCGAGCGCCAACTGCGGCGTGCTGAACGCCGGATGGGTCGACTTCAACAGTCGCCCGGTCAGATTTCCGCCTCTACCCTTTCCGGCTACCAGCGTCTTGGCCGTTAACGACTACTGGGGATCTGTGAACGGTCCCCAGGCAACTGGTGGCGGGGATGCGGCCGGGGGCGCCTGTGACGTGGCCTCTGTATTTCAAGGTGTCGTGACGCCAACAGTCACTACATTTAAACCGTTCGCTACCGCTCCCAATGGGATAGTGACTCAACCATTTGGTCCCTGAGCGCGCACCCGCAAGCCTCTGGCAACGTGAATCGCCAGCGGCGTTGCTTCGGTGCGGGTATGCCAGGAAAAGATTTGTTTGTTAGTGGTCGGAACGCCGAGATTTGAACTCGGGACCCCTTGCACCCCATGCGCATTATTTGACGTTTAACGTTAAACGAGATACAATCGCGCCGTGATCAGGAGCTTCAAGTGCGGCGATACCCGTAAGCTCTTCGAAACCGGGAAGTCGGCTCGCTTCGCGGCCATTCTTAAGGTGGCGACCCGCAAACTGATTCAGCTCGAAGCGGCGGCGACGCTCGAATTCTTGCGATCGCCCCCGGGGAATCGGCTTGAGGCGCTGACTGCTGACCGACGCGGCCAACACAGCATCCGCATCAACGATCAATGGCGGTTATGTTTTCGGTGGACAGCTGCCGGTCCCGAGGATGTAGAAATCGTGGACTACCATTGAGGAAACCAGTGTTATGACTTTCAAGAACGGAATGCGCCCGGTTCACCCGGGCGAGGTATTGCGCGAGGATTTTCTTCGCCCTGCCCACCTAAGCGCAAATGCGCTTGCCAAGGCACTTCATGTTCCCGCGCCACGGGTTAACGACATTGTCCGTGGGCGCCGTGGGGTTACCGCCGATACCGCCATGCGGCTTGCGCGCTACTTCGGTGGTGATGCGCAGTCTTGGCTGAATCTGCAGTCTTTGTATGATCTTCGTATCGCCGAGAAAGCCAAGGCTCAGCGAATTAACCGAGAAATCATCCCGCTATCCAGCAACCCCGCCTGAAAGAATGCTGCGCGGGAATCGAACCGACTATCAGCGCCTCATCTCGAACGTTATCAAACGCGGTTGGTACCCCGCGCTCAGGCGGGCGGGCATCTACGATCGCAAGGTTTAGCCAACGGTTCCGATGCTGCATTAGAGCACCCCTGAGCGGCCTGCCCATGTCGCGATATAACTCTTCAAGAAGGAAGTGAACTCCTCCGCACCCGGCGGCAGCTCTTTGCCGCGGCTGCTAATGAGGTGAAAGTCGAAGTGCACAATCGGGTTAACCAGCTGGCTGACCACAATTTTCCGATTACGGCAGGCGGGCAATCCAAATGACGGGATGATGGCGATGCCCTCCTCGGCTTCCGCCAGGGCGATCTGCGTATCCAGGAGATTGACGACGGATCCGATGGTTACCTTCACATCCCCCTCTGCCAGGTGCCTGTCGATGAGCTCCTGATGCGGATGACCCGGTGACAGGGAGATCAATGTTTCACCATCGAGCGCGCTCCACGGGAGCGTCTTGCGCGGGGCAGCGTTGTCCCTAGCGGCTCGCGCCACCATCAGGGAAAAGCGGAAGAAGGGCTCGCGGCGCACGCCCGCCATGGCCTTGAATATCCCCAGGCTCATATCCAGCTTCCCGGCCTCGACCATGCCGATCAGCGTCGGCAGATCGGCATCAAAAAGCTGAATCCGCACGTCCGGGCGCTGTTTTCGGAATTCACGCATCGCCGGCGGCAGAACGTTGGCTGCCACCAAGGGAGTGGTCCCGAGCGAAATGGGCTGGACGTTGCGCTTGGCGCTGCGCCCGATGCTGGCTATTGCGGCATCGAGTTCCTCCAGGTTGCGCTGAATAACAGCCAGCAACTGCCCACCGTGCAGCGTTAGCTCCACGCGCCGCGTGGTGCGATCGAACAGTCTGAATCCGACCCGGCTCTCAAGCTCCTTGATGAGCACACTCAGGCCAGAAGGAGTGACGAAGAGCGCCTCGGCCGCCCGCGTGAAGTTGCGATGTTGCGCGACCAGGCGAAACGCGCGTAGCTGTTTGGTACTGACCTCCATTAGTGAGTTTGTATCACAAATCAGTGATGACTTAGAACTTAAGTTTCATATGCACCCGGCGTAAAAAGTAACCATGAGCTCAGGCCGGCGGCCCGGGCTCCTGAGACGAAACACACCAATACGCAGGAGATCGGCCATGACTAACAACACCAGTTCCGCCCCCGTATCGATCGCTCTGGTTCACGGCGGATTCGTCGACGGATCAGGCTGGGAGGCCGTCTATCAGATCCTCAGGAAGGACGGCTACGACGTCAGCATCGTGCAGAATCCGACCACCACGCTTGCCGACGATGTGGCCGCTACGCAGCGTGTGATTGCCGATAAGAAGGGCCCCGTGCTCCTCGTCGGTCACTCCTACGGCGGGGTGGTGATCACCGAGGCGGGCAACGCCCCTAATGTCGCGGGCCTGGTCTACATCACCGCGTTCGCCCCCGACGCCGGGGAATCGGTCGCCAGCCTGATAAAGGACCCGCCCCCGGGCGCCCCAGTTCCGCCGATCCTGCCGCCCCAGCAGGGGTTCTTGGCGCTCGACAAGGCCAAGTTTGCCGCCAGCTTCGCCGGCGACGTCGCTGCCGATAAGGCCGACTTCATGGCGAACTCGCAGGTTCCCTGGGGCCTCGAAGCGCTCAACGGGTCGGTCACGAAGCCTGCCTGGCAGAGCAAGCCGAGCTGGTATCTGGTTGCCACTGATGACCGGATGATTCCACCCCCCGCCCAGCGCGCCATGGCAAAGCGGGCCGGATCCAATGTCGTGGAATCAAAGGGCAGCCACGCGGTCTACGTCTCGCAGCCCGAGGTCGTCGCCAAGCTCGTCAAGGCAGCCGCAATGGTTTGGCACGTTCTGCAAGAGCATTGGCGTCTTTTGCTAGTTACGCCGACCCCGCTTTTGAGCCACACTGAAATTGTGAGCTGGGGTCCTGAGAGACACAGCGACCTTGGTAAAGCCGAAACCTCATGAAGGGTGACACAAATGAAAACACATGAAACCACGACTCCAGTAAGGGCCTTTGATCGCGCCTATATCAACGGCCAGTTCGTCACTCCCCATGGAACGCAGATCGTCGATCTGGTGAACCCGACCGACAACAAGGTTATCGGCAAGGTCACCATGGCAGACGAAATCGACACCCGAAAAGCCATCGGTGCTGCGAAAGAGGCCTTCAACTCCTTTTCGCAAAGTAGCAAGGAATACCGGATGGAGCTCCTGCAGCGGTTGCACGACGCCGTGGCCAAGCGAATGGATCAACTCGTTGAAGCGACGGTCATGGAATACGGCGCACCGCAAGACCGTGCGAAGGGCTCCAACAACCTCGCGGCGAACATTTTCCTGCACTTCAAGAAAGTCCTCGAAGATTTCGACCTGGTCAAAACTGTCGGCACATCTAAGGTCGTGATGGAGCCGGCCGGCGTGGTGGGCATATTTACGCCATGGAATTCGAGCGCCGGCTCGATCGCGATCAAGGTGGCGCCGGCAATCGCTGCCGGATGCACGGTCGTCATCAAGCCCAGCGAGATGAGCGCTATGCAAACCGAAGTGTTGATGGACGCCTTTCATGAAGCCGGGTTGCCTCCTGGCGTCATCAATGTCGTGACGGGCCTCGGCGAGGTCGTCGGGACGGAGTTAACGAAAAGTCCCGACATTCAGAAAATCGCTTTCACCGGTTCGACGCAGATCGGAAAACTGGTCGCCAAGAACTCCCTGGACACAATGAAGCGCTTGACGCTGGAGCTCGGGGGCAAGTCGCCCAACATCATCCTGGACGACGCCGATCTCTCCACGGCGATCCCGATGGCCATCAACGCCTGCTACCTGAATAACGGGCAGGCCTGCATTGCGGCTTCGCGTCTGATCGTGCCGGAAGACCGACTCGACGAAGTGAAGCGATTGGCCAAGGCGGCCGTCGAAAAAATCAAAATGGGCGATCCGAGGGACAAGGACGTCACCCTCGGCCCATTGGCCAGCACAAAGCAGTACAAGCGCGTGCAGGAGTACATCAAGTCTGGGATCGAGGAAGGTGCGGAGCTCGTCATCGGCGGGGAAGGTCATCCCCAGGGACTTGAAGGTGGGAATTTCATCAAGCCCACCGTGTTCGCCAACGTCACCCGCGAGATGCGTATCGCGAAGGAAGAAATCTTCGGACCGGTCCTGTCGATACTGACGTACAAGACGGAAGCCGAGGCCATTGAAATCGCCAATGACACCGAATTCGGCCTCATCGCCTACGTAAGCTCGGCGGACCCGGAAAGGGCCACCCGTGTGGCGCGCAAACTCGCCGCCGGCCGCGTCCTGATCAACACATTAAGTCACGATCCGTTTGCTCCCTTCGGTGGGTTCAAACAATCGGGGATCGGTCGGGAAGGCGGGATCTTCGGGCTGCAGGAGTACCTGGAACCCAAAGCGATCATCGGCTAACCCGAGGAATGTCCTGACAGCGCGATTGCTTCCAGACGAAATGCCGGCGAGAGAAACAATGACCGTCCACGTGCCAGACCGTTTCAAAGTCGCGAACGCCTTTTGGATAGGGCTCGCTAAGATCGGACTTACGCCAGCAGCGGTCTTGAGCCAAGCTCGCTTGCCACTGACTGTTTACGACGGCAAGAAGAACCTCGTCACAACGGCGCAGTTCTTCGCACTCTGGCGTGCCGTGGGCGAGCTCTCCGCTGATCCGGCCGCGGGCCTGAAAATCGCCACCCAGATCGACGTTGGCAATCGGCCACCGTCAACTATGGCGGCCTATTACGCCCGTGACTACCGGGATGCCCTCACCCGCCTTGCTCGCTTCAAGCAACTGTGTTCGCCCGAGGAACTGCAAATCAAGGTGAGCAAGGACGAGTGCGTGATCGAGCCTGTGTGGCTCCACGCGCAGGAAGAAACGCCGCCCTTGTTGACAGACGCCGCCTTCGTCTCGTTCGTTGAACTTGGTCGCCGCGGCACAGGGCATTTGGTGACGGCGAAAAGGGTCGAGCTGAAGCGCAGCGCGGAGGCGACCGGCTTCCACGAAGCCTATTTCAAGGGCCCGATCACGTTCGGAGCGCGACGGAATGCGCTCGTCCTGCACGCGACCGATCTCGATCGGCCGTTCCTTACCTACAACGCCGAGTTGCTTGAGATGTTGAATCCGCAGCTCGAACGCGCGCTTGAAGAGCGCCGTGCGCAAAGTTCGATCAGTGAGCAGGTGAAATGGATTCTCAAACGCCTGCTCGCGGGAAGCCGGCCGGAGATAGCGGCCGTGGCGCGCGAGCTCGGGTTGAGCGATCGGACCTTGCAGCGTCGAATCATCGATGACGGCGCAACCTTCCGGCAGTTGCTTCTTGAGGCGCGGCAGGAACTGGCGCACGAGTACCTCAACCGGCCGGAGATGGATGTCACGGAAGTGGCATTTCTGCTCGGCTACGAGGATTCGAATTCCTTCTATCGAGCTTTCCGAACGTGGGAGGGGACGACACCCTCCCAGTTGAGGGCAGCGCTCCGACGATCTACACCTGCGCGATAGGCGCTTGGGTCGGAATCGAAGCGTAACTTTGGGTAGGAACCCGGTCACTCCCGCGAGGACTAGTCTCCCACTCGGGATTCTGTTTAGGCACTGGCGGAGCGCCACCTAGTCGCGTTTTCGGATGGCGACGCCTGGAGGTAGAGTTTTGGCTCGCCTCTCGTCAGACCTCTCGCCGCTACTGACGTTCGCACCTCAAGATGCTCGCGCTCGGGGGACGGTTTGGGAGGCAGAAACTAAAA